>NZ_BIML01000003.1 GCF_004001065.1 Paenibacillus xylaniclasticus | reverse complement strand
TGGGGAGAACAAGCCGCGGATCATTAGCCTGCCGACGTATCCTTTTGCAAGGGAGCGTTATTGGATCTCGGATATCGTGCTTCCATCCGCACATAAAGTGCCGACGGCAGCGGTTCCTGTACAGAGCTTTGCACGTCAGACGGAAGGCTTGTTCCAATCCGGCACAGCCAGCCGTTCCGACAAGCCAAGCGGCATTGCCTTGCGACAATTGTCGGACTGTCAGCTGCAACCAAGCAAGACTGTCGTCAAAGCAGGCCCAATGATTACACTATCTTCACATGCGGCTCCACTGTCATTGCCAAAGCATGTGAAGGAGGAGGAAGAAACAGTTTCTATACCATCCATATCCGTGGGAATTTTGGAGGAGGAGTTAATAGCAAGCCTGGCGCAAGCTTTATATATCGATCGGGGCGATATTGAGAAGGATAAAAATTTTGTTGAGCTTGGTATGGATTCCATCATCAGTGTGGAGTGGATTCGTGCACTCAACAAACAATACGGCACATCGATACCGGCGACCAAGGTTTACGATTATCCAACGGTATCTGATTTCACTACCTTTCTAGCGCATGAATTAAACAGCAAATCAGGTGAACGTACAAGAAGAAAGCTGGAACCGATTGCAAATCCAGACCATGCTCCCGTTCAAACGGAATCGTCGCCTGAGCCGGTTGGCGGGCAGACAATACCCGGTACGTTGCAGTCTACTTCCGCAGCGCTTTTGCTGGAGGAGCTGACGGCCAGCTTGGCTGAAGCTTTGTATATGGAGAAAAACGACATCGAGACGGATAAAAATTTTGTCGAGCTTGGCTTGGATTCGATTATAGGCGTAGAGTGGATTCGCACTCTCAACAAGCAATACAGCACATCGATACCGGCGACCAAGGTATACGACTATCCGACCATACAGCAATTTGCCGCTTTCTTGGCGCAAGAGATCGATAAGAATGGGGGACGTTTCGTTCAACGATCCTTAACGAAAGTTCAGGATAAGGTCAGGTCTGCAGCTGAAACTCTATCGTCATCGTCGGGAGCAGAGGCTGCGATTCCTTGTGCTTCGACGCGACCGACTGCGGAAAGCTCTGGACCATATAGTCTTGTAGAGAAGGAAGTAAGTACGTCTGCAGCTCCGTCGGCATCTAAAGAGGCCATTGCCATCGTAGGCATTTCCGGCAGATATCCTGGCGCGAAAAATATGCAGCAATATTGGGATAATCTCGCGCAAGCGAAAAATTCCATTGTAGAGATTCCAAAGGATCGCTGGGATGTCGACGAATATTACGATCCTCGTCCGGCGCAAGAGGGAAAGACCTATTGCAAGTGGCTTGGCGCTCTCGAGGAAATAGAATATTTCGATCCGCTCTTTTTTAATATTTCGCCTACAGAAGCGGAAGGAATGGACCCTCAGCAGCGCATCTTTTTACAGGAAGCGTACAAAGCCTTCGAGGATGCGGGCTACAGCGTCTCCCAATTGGGAAATAAAAAATGCGGCGTATATCTAGGCATACTGAATAACGAATACAGTATGCTGCTGTACAAGAATGAAGCGCAGTTCACGAATACGACAGGCAACAGCAATGCGATTGCAGCGGCTCGTATTTCCTATTTCCTAAATTTGAAGGGTCCTGCCATCTCGATCGACACGGCATGCTCCTCCTCGTTAGTGGCAACACATCTGGCATGTCAGGCTTTGTTAAACGGAGAGATTGAAATGGCGCTCGTTGGCGGAGTGTCGCTATATCTTACGCCGGAATCCTATGTAGGCATGTCCGCCTCCGGAATGCTGTCGCCGGATGGTCAGTGTAATACGTTTGACAATAGCGCTAACGGCTTTGTTCCGGGAGAAGGCGCTGGAGTGCTCGTCTTAAAGCGGCTGAAGGATGCCGAGGAGGACGGGGATCATATTTATGGCACGATTATCGGTTCTGGAATTAATCAGGATGGTAAAACAAATGGCATTACCGCCCCAAGTGTTAACAGTCAGATAGAGCTGGAGAGAGAAATATACAGCAAGTACAATATCGAGCCCGAAAGCATCAGCTATGTTGAGATGCACGGGACGGGTACCAAGCTGGGAGATCCAATTGAATTGGAGGCTTTGTCGACAGCCTTCAAAGAAAAAACCGATCGAAGAAACTATTGCGCCATAGGCTCGGTCAAAAGCAATATCGGACATACCTCGGCAGCCGCAGGCATCGCAAGCGTGCATAAGGTACTGCTCTGCATGAAGCAAGAAAAGCTGGTGCCTACGCTGAATTTCAACACTCCGAACGAGCATTTCGATTTTGAGAGCTCTCCTTTTTACGTCAATACGAATTTGAAAGATTGGGAGCCTTCATACGGTGACAAGAGACGTGCTGCCGTGAGCTCTTTCGGATTTAGCGGTACGAACGCTCATCTCGTACTTGAAGAATACCGTCCTCGGATCGGAACAGGCGCTAAAGCCGCCTCTGCTTCAAGCTCCGTACTCTTTGTATTGTCTGCCAAAGGTGAAAAGCAGCTCAAAGCATATGCCGAGGAAATGCACAGCTTTCTCGCAGCTGAGAACAATGTGAATCTGGATGATTTGGCGTATACGCTGCAGGTGGGCAGGGAGCCAATGGAATACCGGCTCGCTATTGTGGCTGATTCTAAAGAGGCGTTGCTGCAGTCGCTGAAAGGCTTTGTATACGGCGATCAGCCGGCTGGAGTCTGGACGGCTCAGGTGAAGAAAAGCAAGGACGAGATCATAGTTTTCGAAGCGGATGAGGACGCCAAATCTCTGCTTGAAACGTGGCTTAAGAAGAGAAGATGGAACAAAATCGCGGAGGTTTGGGTAAAAGGCCTGAAAATCGACTGGGGTAAACTGTATGGCAACGAAAAGCACGGCCGGATCAGTCTGCCTACTTATCCGTTTGCCAAGGTACGCTGTTGGGCGCCTGCGATTGAAGGCCAAGCGTGGAAAGGGGCGGCTCCTGCAGCAGCCGCAATACTGCATCCTTTGCTGCACAGCAACACCTCCGATCTCACGGAACAGCGGTACAGCTCGACGTTTACCGGCGAGGAGTTTTTCTTGAAGGATCATGTCGTAAATGGACGGAAGGTTTTGCCTGGAGTCGCCTGCCTTGAAATGGCACGGGCGGCAGTCGAACGTGCGACGGGAACCGTCGAAGACGGAAAGGCTGGAATTTGCCTGCGAAATGTAGTTTGGACCCGGCCGATAACCGTAGAGGATGCTCCGGTGCAGCTTCACATCGGACTCTTTCTGAATGAGAAGCAAGAGATTTCCTATGAAATCTATGAGATGAGCGGACATGCTGAAGCGGAGGCTATCGTATACAGCTACGGAAGCGCCGTACGAAGCTCGATTGATTATGTTCCAATGCTTAATATTGAAGCTATTCAAGAGGCATGCCGCGGGGAAATGTTTTATTCTTCGCAGCTGTACGCTATTTTCAGCGACATGGGTATCGATTATGGTCCTTCACATCAAGGGATCGATACGGTGTATGTCGGAGAGGGACAGCTGCTGGCGAAATTAATTTTGCCGGCTTCTGTTGCGGAGAGCAGCTCTCAGTTCGTTCTGCACCCAAGTATGATGGATTCGGCTTTGCAGGCAACAATCGGTTTCGTTCTAGGTTCAGGAGAGGTCAAGCCTTATCTGCCTTTTGCGATTCAGGAGGTTGAGATTTTCCGAGGCTGCACTCCTGTTATGTGGTCGCTGATTCGGCGCAGCGCAGATGGCCATGCTCTAGATAAGGTGCAGAAGCTGGATATTGACTTGTGTGACGAGACCGGGGCTGTCTGTGTACGAATCAAAGGATATTCGTCAAGAAAGTTGAATGACGAGTCTATTTCCTCGAGGGCCGCGTTCGAATCGAGTCTCTTGATGGCAGCGCCTGTGTGGCAAGAGAAGGACATTCCAATCGAGGCCGAAACGCCCGTCAACGAGTGTCAAGTCGCCATCTTATGTCAGCCCTCTGGAATTTCTCGAGAGCAGGTAGAATCGCAGATGAACGGTACGCGATGCATCATTGTGCCATCCGTTCGAGAAGGAATCGGGGAACAGTTTCAGCATTGTGCAGTGCAGGTGCTGGAGGAGCTTCAAAGGATGCTGGAGGATCATTCCCATGGCAGGTCGCTAATCCAGATTGCATATTGTGGTCAGGAGCAGGGGCAGCTTCTATCGGGACTTTCCGGCCTCTTGAGGTCGTCTCGTCTTGAGCATCCTAAGCTGGCAGGGCAATTGATCGAGCTGGAACACGAAGAGGATTGGACGAACATCGTAGACCGATTGAAGGAGAACAGCCGTTGTCCGGAGGATATCCGAATCCGGTATAGGAACAACAAGCGATTGGTCTTCGGCTGGAACGAGGTACAAACTCCTCCGGAGGCGGCAAATATTCCGTGGAAGGACAGCGGCGTGTACTTGATTACCGGCGGCGCCGGCGGCTTGGGACTTATTTTTGCAAAGGAAATTTTAAGCAAGGTCCATCATGCGACCATAATTTTAACGGGACGTTCTATGCTGGATGATCGTAAACGGGCTGCTTTGAAGGAATTGGAGGCAGCAGGAGCTCGACGAGTTGTATACAGACAAGCTGATGTGTCCAGCAAGCAGGTGGTAGTCGATTTGATTCGGGACATTCAAACCGAATTCGGAGGCATCAATGGCATCCTTCACAGCGCAGGTGTTATTCGCGATAGCCTTATACGCAAAAAGAATAGAACGGAAATGCTGGAGGTCTTGGCGCCAAAAGTTTTGGGGACGGTGAATCTGGATTATGCTAGCCGTTACCTTCCGCTCGACTTTTTCGTTCTCTTTTCCTCAGTAGCCGGCGGTATGGGCAATCGGGGACAGGCGGACTATGCTGCCGCTAATGCGTTCATGGACAGTTATGCCGAATACAGGAGCTCGCTGGTCGCAGGGAAGCAGCGACACGGTCAAACGCTATCGATTAACTGGCCGCTTTGGAAAGAGGGCGGGATGCGCATAGATGAGCAATCGGAAGAGTTGGCCAGACAGCATACAGGCATGATTGGTATGTTGACCGCAACTGGCATACAAGCTTTTTACCTGAGTATGGCTGCCGGTATCAATCAAGTGATGGTGATGGAAGGAAGTCTTGAAAAAATGAAGCGAACGGTTGGACTATTACCGGCTTCGGGGATTAGGCAGCCTGACAAGGCTGCGGTCGTCTCGACCGCAGCTTCTATAAGCCATGACGTACCGAGCCTGCTTGACAAAGTGCAAGCAGCGATCGTACAAGCGGTGTCGAAAATGCTGAAGGTCAAAATCGAGGATATAGACGCATACGTGGAGCTGGGCGAATATGGCTTCGATTCTATACTGCTCACGCAATTTGCTAATAACCTGAATCGATTGTACCCGCTTGATTTGACGCCTGACGTATTTTTTGAATATTCCACGATCCGTAACCTTTCCGTTTATTTGGTGAAGGAGTATGAGGCCGTGTTTGCTGCGCATTTCGCCGTGAATAAGCCTGCCGGGGGCGACCGTCCTGCATTTGATGAAGCACCGGCTGTGAAGGACGATGCGGCAGAGATCGCTCGTAGCAGGCGGACGCGCTCCAGATTTATGGTCGAGACAGGCGAGTCCGCGCAGCAGCAATCATCTGCAGTTCCCGAGCCTATTGCCATCGTAGGCATGAGCGGAGCTTTTCCGATGGCCCGGAATGTAGATGAATATTGGAACAATCTTGTAGAAGGCAAGGATTGTATAACCGAAATACCTGAAGACCGTTGGGATTGGAAGGCGTATTACGGCGATCCTGCGAACGAGGCGAATAAAACAAACATCAAGTGGGGCGGCTTTATGGACGGGGTCTATGAGTTCGATCCCCTCTTTTTTGGTATTTCGCCTCGGGAAGCTGTACTTATGGACCCGCAGCAGCGGTTATTAATGACCTATATCTGGAAAGCGATTGAGGATGCCGGCATATCGGCAGGGAGCTTATCAGGAACCCGTACAGGTATTTTTGCTGCTACTGCGAACAGCGGCTATAGCAATATGATTTATCAGGGCGATGTGAGCGTCGAAGCGTATTCTTCCAGCGGCATGGCGCCTTCAGTAGGTCCAAATCGAATGAGCTATTTCCTTAATATTCACGGACCAAGCGAGCCTGTCGAAACGGCATGCTCCAGTTCGCTTGTAGCTATTCATCGGGCAATTAAAGCAATAGAGGACGGAAGCTGCGATATGGCGATAGCCGGCGGCGTCAATGTGATCGTATCCCCTGAGCTTCATATTAGCTTTAATAAAGCAGGCATGCTGTCCGAGGACGGTCGATGCAAGACGTTCTCCGATCAGGCCAACGGCTACGTGCGCGGCGAAGGAGTAGGTATGCTCTTCTTGAAGAAGTTGAAGGATGCAGAGCAGGCGGGAGATCATATATATGGCATAATCCGGGGCACGGCTGTCAATCACGGAGGCCGGGCAAATTCTCTGACCGCGCCTAATCCGAGGGCTCAAGCCGATTTACTGATCGATGCGTATACGAAGGCCGGTATCGATCCGAGAACGGTCTCTTATATTGAGGCTCATGGGACGGGGACTGAGCTGGGAGATCCGATTGAAATCAACGGCTTGAAGACAGCGTTCAAAGAGCTGTACAGCCGTACTGAAGGACCGGGAATTAAGGAGCCCTACTGCGGATTAGGATCGGTAAAAACGAACATCGGACACTTGGAACTGGCTGCCGGAATCGCGGGTGTCATTAAAGTACTGCTTCAGTTAAAGCATAAGACGCTGGTTAAAAGTCTTCATTGCGATACGATTAATTCTTATATCAAATTGGAAGGCAGCCCGTTCTATATCGTTCAAGAGGCGCGCGAATGGGAGACGCTGACGGATGCGCAAGGGGAACCCGTTCCTCGGATCGCTGGTATTAGCTCCTTTGGATTCGGAGGAGTCAATGCTCATCTGATCATTGAGGAATATAACCCGCCGAAACGGAAAACAGAGCCTGTCGTCTTCACCGAACAAAAGCCGGCAATTGTCGTGCTGTCATCCAAGAGCGAATGGCAGCTGAAGGAACAAGCAAGGCAGTTGCTGGCTGCAATCGAAAAGCGGTCGTTCATCGAAGAAAGTCTCGGAGATATAGCCTATACGCTGCAGGTAGGCCGTGAGGCGATGGAGGAGCGTCTGGCTATCCTTGCAGGCTCTCTCCATGAGCTTGAACAGAGGTTGAAAGCTTTTGTGGAAGGCCGGGTGGATAACAGCCGCGTATTCTTAGGGCATGTTAAGCGACTGGGCGCGCGTGATGAAGACAAGGATGCGGCAGGAGCGATTGAGGCGCTGGTCGGCGCGGGCGATTATACCCAAATTGCGGAACTATGGGTACAAGGAACGGCATGGGACTGGAGCAAGCTGTACGGCGACACGAAGCCGAATCGAGTCAGCCTGCCGACCTATCCTTTTGCAAGGGAGCTGTATTGTATATCGGATAGGAATAATCGAATGACACTAGGCGGTACGGTTTCGAAACGGCAGGAAGCGATGGTCATCCATCCTTTACTCCATCGGAACACATCCGATGTACACGGCTTGCGATTCAGCTCCACTTTTACGGGCGAGGAATTTTTCTTGGCCGATCATGTGATCGGGGGTAGGAGGCTTTTGCCAGGTGTGGCCCATCTTGAAATGGCGAGGGCAGCTGGGGAACAGATTGCGGACTTCTCTGAACACAGCAGGGGACAGATGAGCGTGCAGCTCAAAGATGTGGCATGGGTTCGTCCTGCTGAGTCAGGAGAGCGGCCAATAAGCGTCCATATCGGGCTCTATCCCCTAGATGGCGGGGAGATCGCTTATGAAATATTCGGCGATTCAGGAGAATCGGGAACGGACCGGCCAGTGTACTCCGAAGGTAGACTTGCGTTTGCTCCGATAACGGAGGCTCCTGTTCTAAATATTACAGCTGTGCGGGAACAGTGTCGTGTGGGCACTCTCTCTTCCTATCAGTGCTATGAAGCGTTCGGAGACATGGGGATATTCTATGGTCCGATGCATCAGGGAATTGAGAAGGTCTATGCCGGAGTCGATCAAGCGCTTGCCAAGCTATCCTTGCCTTCTTCCGGTTACGATACGACGGACCAGTTCGTGATGCATCCTGGCCTAATGGATGCTGCCTTCCAATCGGTCATTGGTTTGAATGCGGCTGTCTTGTCCAGCGGCAAAGCTGCCATGAGACCGGCTCTGCCGTTTGCGCTTGAGGAGCTTGTCCTATTTAACCAATGCTCATCCGAAATGTGGGCATGGGTCCGTTACAGCGAAAGAAGCAGGCAGGAGAGCACGGTGTTGAAGGTTGACATCGATTTGTGCGACGAGCAAGGAACGGTATGCGTTCGAATGAAGGGCTTAACCTTGTGGATAGACGACAGAGAAGCGGCAAGATTGGATAAAAGGTCGCTGTCGGAGACGTTAATGCTTGAGCCGATATGGGAGGAGCTGCCGTCGCTCCCTGGCGGAACCGCTCCTGATTACCGTCATCATTTGGTCGTCCTTTGCGAGCCGGAAGTCATTTCGGGGGAGATGATTGAGGCTCGGATGGAAGGAGTGCGCTGCCTCGTCCTGCAATCCGAGCCGAATGATATCGATAAGCGGTTTATGAAATATGCGGCGCAGGTGTTTGATGAAGTTCAACGCTTGCTTAAATCGCAGCCTAAAGGCAAAGTGTTGGTTCAGCTTGTCGTTCCGACAAAAGGCGAACGTCAGTTGCTTACAGGGCTTTTCGGACTCTTGAAAACCGCATGGCTGGAAAATCCGATGCTGGTCGGCCAACTGATTGAACTGGATGATGAGGAGGAGCATGGAGTCGACATTACCGATCGATTACAGGAAACGGGCCTTACTGCTGTGAATGTGCATATTCGTTATGCGTCGGGCCGAAGGTATGCTTCCGCCATGGTGGAACTGAATTCATTCAGAGAAGCGTTCCGTTTACCGTGGAAGGAGAAGGGCGTCTATTTGCTTACCGGTGGAACGGGCAGTCTCGGGTTAATCTGTGCCGGGGAAATGGCGCGGCATGCTGAAGGGGCTGTAATGATACTCGTGGGACGCTCTCCGCTCCGCAGTGATGTCAAAGCTAGGATGGAGGAAATACAGTCTTTAGGCGCAAGGGTCATATACCGGCAAGCAGATGTCGCCGACAGAGAAGCGGTTGAAGCATTGATCCGGGATATTCGGGAATCGTTTGGCAGGTTAGATGGGATTATCCACGGTGCCGGAGTGATTCACGATAATTTCATCATTAATAAGACTGTTGAAGAACTGCATCAAGTGCTGGCTCCTAAGGTGGCGGGGTTAGTCAATCTAGATGAAGCTTGCAAGGACATGCCGCTTGATTTCTTTATTCTCTTCTCGTCCGTTGCGGGGAGATTGGGGAATATTGGACAGGCGGATTATGCAGCCGCAAACGCCTTTATGGACGCTTTTGCCACGTATCGAGACATGCTGGTAGAGCGCAAACAGCGTCATGGCCGTACACTATCGATCAATTGGCCGCTATGGAAAGAGGGCGGAATGCGTATCGACAAGGAAACCGAACAGATCATGGAGGGAATGGGGATGGTTGCGATGGAAACCGGGACAGGAATCCGAGCTTTGTATGATGGTTTGCTGTCCGGAAAAAGCCAGATGATGGTATTGGAAGGCGACGCCGGACAACTGCGGGAAACGCTGCTTCAGCCGACCTTGAATCAGTCAGCAGATACCTCCTCTATGGTCAACGACAACAGTCAGGATGCGGGAACCGGTCAAGAGCTGCTGATAGAGAAAACGGCGAATTACCTTAAACAATTGCTCGCCTCATCCATCGGGCTATCGGCAAGGCAGATTGAGATCGACGCCCCGATGGAGAAGTATGGAATCGACTCTATTATGATTAAGCAGCTAACCCGCGAGCTGGAGAAAACATTTGGATTGTTGCCCAAAACATTATTCTTCGAATACCAGAATATCAGGGCGCTAGCCCAATATTTCGTTGAGGCCCATCGGGATAGGCTGGCGAAACAGCTTGGAATCAAGGAAGAGGCGGCCGCTGAGAGCGCATACATGCACAACCTTGCACAAAGCGACCGGAAATGGCCACCTTCCGGAAGTCAAAGACAGTCGCCTTACAGCCCGAAGCAGCTTCAATCCAAGCAGGAGCCGAAGACCATGAACCGATCGCAGGATATTGCGATTATTGGCTTATCGGGTATGTTCCCGGAGGCGGACAATGTTCGTTCGTTCTGGAATAACCTGCGGAATGGAAAGGACTGCGTTAAGGAAATTCCGGAGGATCGCTGGGATCACAGCCTCTATTATGACGAGGATAAAATGAAGCCTGGAAAAACCTACAGCAAGTGGGGAGGCTTTATTAACGGCGTGGACGAGTTCGATCCTCGATTTTTTAACATTTCGCCGCGGGAAGCAGAAATAATAGACCCGCAAGAGCGCCTATTCCTGAAATGCGTCTATGAAACGATCGAGGACGCAGGTTATACGCGCGATACGCTGGAACCGGAAAGAAATGTAGGCGTGTTCGTAGGGGTCATGTACGAGGAATACCAGCTCTATGGAGCACAGGAGCAGGCTAGAGGCCGAATGCTTGCAATCCCTGGTAATCCGGCCTCGATTGCGAATCGCGTTTCCTATTATTGCAATTTTCACGGGCCGAGCATGGCGGTGGATACGATGTGCTCCTCTTCATTGACGACAGTTCATTTGGCTTGCCAAAGCTTGCAGCTAGGCGAGTGCGAGCTCGCTATTGCCGGAGGCGTCAATGTGTCGATTCACCCGAACAAATATTTGATGCTCGGGCAAGGCCAATTTGTATCCAGTAAGGGTCGGTGCGAAAGCTTCGGAGAAGGCGGGGACGGCTATGTACCGGGCGAAGGCGTAGGGGCTGTACTGCTTAAGCCGCTGGAGAAAGCGATAGCCGACGGCGATCACATTTATGGAGTGATTAAGGGGATCGCCGTCAATCATGGAGGGAAGACAAACGGATACTCGGTTCCGAATCCTAACGCGCAAGCTAGTGTGATTCGAAAGGCTTTGAAAAAGTCGGGAATCAACCCTAGAGTTATCAGCTATATAGAAGCACATGGTACCGGAACGTCTCTCGGAGATCCTATCGAAATAGCTGGTTTACAAAAAGTATTCCGGGAATTTACAGAGGACAAGCAATTTTGCGCAATCGGCTCAGTCAAATCCAATATCGGACACTGTGAGAGCGCCGCAGGCATTGCCGGATTAATTAAAGTGCTTCTTCAGCTGAAATATAGGCAGCTAGTACCGTCGCTGCATTCTAGCACGTTAAACCCGAATATCGATTTCAACGACAGTCCATTCCTCGTTCAGCAAGAGCTCACCGAGTGGAAGAGACCTGTCGTGAACATTGACGGGAAGATGATTGAATGCCCACGAATTGCAGGCATCTCCTCCTTTGGTGCCGGCGGCTCCAACGCTCATGTGCTTATCGAGGAGTATATTCCGGAGGAACAGGAGATGAGAGACGCCGTCGAATTACCGCGCTATCCGGGTATGGTCATCCTGTCGGCCAAGAATAAAGAGCGATTGAATGAGCAGGTGCAAAGACTGCTTGCTGCGCTCAAAGAGCCTGAATATGCAAAGACCGACTTGTATGATATAGCCTTCACCCTTCAGGTTGGCCGCGAACCGATGGAAGAGCGGCTAGCCGTCGTCGTCAACTCCGTTAAGGAGCTTGAAGAGAAGCTGGAGAGCTTCTTGGCGGGGGACGAAGAAACCGATGGTTTGTACTTGGGACAGGCTAAGAAAAATAAAGACATTTTAGCCGTTCTTGAAACGGATGAAGATATGGCGAGCATGGTGGATAGTTGGATCGGCAAAGGCAAATTTACAAAGCTGGCGGAGCTTTGGGTTAAGGGGCTGGATATCGATTGGAATCGGCTTTATGGAAATACCAGACCTCGCCGGATTAGTCTGCCGACGTATCCGTTCGCTAAGGAAAGATATTGGGTCAATATAACGGGAAATCAATCCCGGGACGTCGAGCCTGAACCTGCAGCTGTCGAGTCCCCGGTACAAGAGCAGCTTATGCAAGATCCCGATCTCACCATAAAAAGCATTACTCATCAGCAGCCGCTCGTGAAGGTGCTTGATAAACCGCAAGGGATCGTATTGCGCTCATTATCGGATCGTCAGTCGGAAGCTGGAGAACCAGCAAGAATGGATGGGCAGACAACAGCCCTATCAGCAGCTGAGTTTACAGCGACCCAGCCTAAGGCGCAGCCTTCAATGCAGCCTGAGGCGAAGCCACCGTACTCCATACAACTTGAGGAGAAACGTACACCAGTGCAGCAAGAAGCCCAGTTGTTGCAAGCGCAGCCTGCAGCGGAGCTTTCTGCTCGGCAGTTGGCGGCTGGGGACGATGTGGATCGGAAGGCGAATGGTCAGAGAGCTATCCGGGCGGAATCGCTGCATAAGGAGCTGATCGAAACTCTTGCTAAAGCATTGAACATGAATGAAGAGGATATCGGATACGACGAAAAATTTGTCGATATGGGTGTTGATTCCATTATAGGCGTCGAATGGGTTCAGTCTATCAATAAACGGTATGGTACCTCCATCTCGGCAACGAAGGTGTACGACTATCCGAGCATTAAAGAATTTTCGAGGATGCTGGCGAAGGAATTGAATAAGCAGGCGCCAGACGGCCAACAAGCATCTGTCGAGCCAAGCTCTAGGCAACCAATGCAAGCATTGATAGAGCAAGTGCTGGAGGGAGCCTTGGATATCGAGCAGGCCGATCGGTTATTGAAGCAAATGCATTCGTAGACAATCGGCATAGGTTTAATTTCATAAATGCAGGAGGGCATTTTCATGGATACCAAAGAGATCTTTCGTGCACTGCAAACAGGTGAAATCACTTCTGAAGATGCCGAGAAACAATTACTGCAAGCGATTGGCGGACTTCCGGAGCACTCTCCGGAAGCTGCCGCACAACAGGATTCGCATGAAGAGGACATCAGCGGTAATGAAAGCAGCATGCGGTCCGTAGTTGAGCTGCAGGAAGTCGAGGATGGCATCGTTCTGTTGACCATGAAGGATACGATTCATAAAAATACGTTTTCGAACGAGCTGATTGCAGCGCTTAATGATGCGTTCGAGACGGTTCAAGCTGACGAGCGTTACAAAGTTGTCATTCTGACAGGATACGATACCTATTTCGCCACGGGCGGCACGCAGGAAGGACTGCTGGCCATCCATGAAGGAAAAGCGAAATACAGCGACACGAACGTTTACCGGATTGCGCTGGATTGTAAGCTGCCGGTCATTGCCGCTATGCAGGGGCATGGAATTGGCGCAGGCTGGTGTATGGGGATGTTTTGCGATTTTGTCGTCATGAGCCGAGAAAGCTTCTATACCGCCAACTTTATGAAATACGGCTTTACGCCCGGAGCGGGCTCGACGCTCATTTTTCCTGAGAAATTCGGGGTTGGCTTGGCGCAGGAAATTTTATTTACGGGCACCAGATACAGCGGTTCGGATTTGGCGGCCAAAGGGATTCCATTTCCTGTCCTTCCGAGAAACGAGGTAGTGCCGCACGCCATCCAGCTGGCAAGAAAACTGTCCGAGTCGCCTAGAGAGTCATTGATTGAACTGAAAAATCATATGGCTCAGCCGATAAGGGGAAAGCTGGAGGCTACGATAGAGAAGGAAATCAAGATGCAAGATATAACGTTCGTGAATCAGCACGATGTAAAGGAGCGGATTCAATCTGCTTACGGGCAGCTACCGTCTAGCGATTCGCCTAGGTCGGTCAAGCGTGTCGATGCTGCAAAGCGTGCGGCAGCTTCACAACGCAGCCGCGACCGGGGAGCAATGGATTCGATTGCGATTATAGGGATGGCGGGGCAATTTCCCAAATCCCGAACGTTGGCCGAATTTTGGGACAATCTGAAGCATGGCAGGGACTGTATTTCGGAAATTCCTTCGAACCGATGGTCACTGGAGGAATATTACGATGCAGATCCTAAAGCTCAAGGCAAAACATACAGTAAGTGGATGGGCGTTCTGGAGGATGCGGATAAATTTGACCCGTTATTCTTTCATTTGTCTCCGGCGGAAGCTGAGATGATGGACCCGCAGCAGCGACTGTTTCTTGAAGCAAGCTGGAAATGTATTGAAGATGCAGGCATCAACCCAGCTTCGCTGTCTGGAAGCCGCTGCGGCGTATTCGCAGGATGCGCAGCCAGCGATTACGGAAGGTCGATGAACGGCGAAGGGTTAAATGCACAAGTTCTATTAGGAGGAGCGCCTTCGATATTATCGGCTCGGATTTCATACCTGCTCAATTTGAAAGGCCCGTCTCTTGCTATTGATACTGCGTGCTCTTCCTCGTTGGTTGCAATAGCGGAAGCCTGCAACAGCCTTGTATTGGAAACTTGCGACCTCGCTTTGGCCGGAGGCGTCATGGTTATGGCAGGGCCAGGGATGCATATTATGACCAGCAAGGCCGGCATGTTGTCTAAAGATGGACGGTGCTTTACATTTGATTCCCGAGCGAACGGATTTGTTCCCGGGGAAGGGGTTGGCGTGATCCTATTAAAACGGCTGTCGGATGCCATTAGGGATCAGGACCCGATTCTTGGCATTATTCGGGGATGGGGGGTCAATCAGGATGGAAAAACGAATGGGATAACCGCTCCGAGCGTCAACTCGCAGATCGCATTGGAACAAGAGGTATTTCGGCGTTTCCGTATTAACCCCGAAACGATTACGATGGTGGAGGCTCACGGGACAGGTACAAAGCTGGGCGATCCGATCGAGGTGGAAGGTCTTACCGAATCGTTCCGTTCCTTCACCGACAAGAAGGACTACTGTGCGCTAGGATCGCTGAAAAGCAATATGGGGCATATGCTGACTGCGGCAGGCGTGGCCGGCGTAATGAAGGTGCTGCTTGCGATGAAGCACCGTCAGTTGCCGCCTACGATCCACTTTGAGACGTTAAATGAGCACATTAATCTAGAAGATAGCCCGTTTTATATTAACAGTAAGCTGCGGAATTGGGAGCCGGAATCAGGGGGGCCTCGGCGGGCAAGCGTAAGCTCTTTTGGATTCAGTGGCACCAATGCGCATATCGTGATCGAGGAATATGTGCCTGCAGCTTCTGCGGCGAGCCCAGCTCCGGTGGATCGAGATCACCCGGTGCTATTTGTGCTGTCCGCCAAATGCGAACAGTCGTTGAAAGCCTATGTGAAGGATATGCTGGGCTATGTTCAAGCGAACGAAAGCGTGAGCCTGAGTGATCTGGCTTATACGCTGCAGGTGGGAAGAGAGGCGATGGATTGGCGTCTTGCCTATGTGGCGGATTCCAAGGAAGGTCTGATCGAATCGCTGGAGAGCTTTGTTCGAGGAGACTCACCCGTGGCCGTACTTACTGGCTACGTGAATGATATGGGGGGTGGAACAGACCTCCTTGATCCGGATCTGGATATCGAGCCCTTGGTCCAAACCTGGATAAGAAAGAGAAGGATCGATAAGTTGGCCAGCCTATGGATTAAGGGAGCAAGCATCGATTGGGACGCTTTATACGGATCAGTAATGCCTCGCAGAATCAGTCTGCCGACCTATCCGTTCAAGAGAGAACGCTATTGGTTGACGGAGGCGGAACTGGTACAGAGAAATACCAGCGCTATTATTGCGACGCAAATTCATCCATTGCTGCATCATAATATTTCCGACCTGGCAGGACCGTGCTACAGTTCTGCCTTTACAGGTCGGGAATTTTTTCTATCGGATCACAGAGTGAGAGGGAAGCAAGTACTGCCCGGAGTTGTGTACCTTGAAATGGTGCGGGCAGCTGTAGAACAAGCGACGATGGCGCTTGTCGATGGAGATAAACGAGTTCGGCTGAACAATGTCGTGTGGGCCCGTCCTGTCGTCGCAGCCGGTGACACAGTAACCATACACACTCGTCTGTTTCCTTCGGACAATGGAGAAATTGCGTATGAAATTTGCAGCGTGCCGGAAGCCGGTTCCGAGGGGACGATACACAGTCAAGGAGTGGCTGTACTAGAGGAAGCGAGCAATCTTCAGATGCTCGACTTGAACGCATTACGATTAGAATGTAACCGCAGCCCGCTGTCTTCAGACCGTTGCTATGATGCTTTCAGCGCTATGGGAATTGAATACGGGGAGGGACATCGGGGCATTGATACGATCCTCCGAGGCAAGGATTATGTCCTCGCCAAGCTTGTTCTGCCTGCCTCTGTATCTCATACCCAGCATGAATATGTCTTGCACCCAGCCATAATGGATGCAGCCTTGCAGGCTGCAATCGGCTTTGCAATCGATTCGGAAGCATCCTCGTCTGCAGGCGGGCCTGCTTTGCCTTTTGCTTTGCAGGAGCTCATTCTTGTCGAGCGATGCCAGCCTGTTATGTGGGCTCGCGTAACGCGAGTTAGAAACGAAGAGCCGTCGAACGGACTATATACGGTAAATATTGATATATGTGATGAGACCGGAAAGATTTGCGTCCAAATGAACGGACTTTCTTCCAGAGTAATGGAAGGGGGAGCGATTCAAGCTGAGAACCCAGGAGTGCTGATGCTTGAGCCTGTCTGGGAGGAGCAGGCTGCCCCGGTAAGCGCAGGCATGTCCGATGACATCCGCCATTTTGTAATTTTGTGCGATGTGGAGGCTATAACCAAAGAAGAGATTCAAGAGCGGATAAGCGGTGCCCGCTGTCTTGCATTGAAGTCCTCTGGCACGGATATGGCCGCTCGGTATGAAGAGTATTCTCTTCAGCTGTTTGAACAATTGCAAATGATATTGCTGGACAAATCGAAACAGAATGTGCTGATTCAGCTTGCTGTTACCGCTCGAAACGACGGGCAAGTAAATGCAGGGTTATATGCCATGCTGAGAACCGCCCAAAAAGAAAACCCTCAATTCATCGGCCAACTGCTTGAGCTTGATGCTGAGGATGGGCCGGAGGCTGTTCTCAGCAAATTGCTCGAGAACCGGGGGGACCGGTACGGGGAACGGGTTCGGTACGATGGAGGCAAACGGCAGGTGTTAAGGTGGCATGAAAGCGAAGCGCTGCAAGCGGATGCGGCCCCGTTGTGGAGAGATGGCGGAGTCTATCTTATTACGGGTGGCGCAGGCGGTCTGGGTCTGATTTTTGCCAGAGACATATTAAGCAGCGTGAATGATGCCACCGTCGTGCTGGTCGGAAGATCACCGCTTTCGGTGGATAAGCAAGCCCGATTGGATGAACTGCGTGCGCTAGGCGGACGTGTCGAATACAGGCAGTCGGATGTAAGTCTCAGGGAGTCAGCAGTCGGATTAATTAACGGTATCGTGGAGCAATTTGGTTGCCTTCATGGTATTTTGCATACGGCTGGCTTGATCCGGGACAATTTCATTATTAAGAAGACAAGAGAAGAAGTACGGGAAGTGCTGGCACCAAAGGTAGCCGGGCTGATTCATCTTGACCAAGCCAGCCGCGCTCTGCCTCTCGATTTCTTTATTCTGTTCTCTTCACTCGCTGGAAGCTTAGGCAATGTGGGGCAGGCTGATTATGCTGCCGCTAACGGCTTCATGGATGCATTCTCGACCTACCGAAATGGTCTGGTGGCGGCACAGCAGCGTCATGGGCAAACGCTGTCCGTCAACTGGCCGTTGTGGAGCGATGGAGGCATGCATGTCGACAAGGAAACAGAAAAGGCAATGCGGGGCTTAGGTATGGTTGCCATGCAAACGTCCAATGGTATTCAAGCTTTGCACCGAAGTCTGTCATCCGGCAGAAGCCAGACGATGGTCATTGAAGGGGATCCTCGATTGATTAAGGAGTCCATTCTCGGAAGGCCAACGGAGGTCCTCTCCGCGGAACGTTCCGTATTCGGAATAGACGGCACATCCAGAATTGAGGAAGAAGAGTTAAGGGAAAGAACAGAAGCTTATTTGAAAACGATCCTTTCGAGCGTAATCAAGCTGCCGCCTGAGAGCATTCTTGCAGAGGCGCCGCTGGACAGGTACGGGATTGACTCGATCGTGGTCATGCAGCTGACGAATGAATTGGAACGAACGTTTGGTTCATTGCCCAAAACGTTATTTTTCGAATATCAGAATATCCGGGCGTTGACCTCTTATTTCCTGGAGATGTATCGGGATTTGCTGATAAATATTATGCAGGTGGAGAAAGCTGCTATTCCACCTGCTGAGGAACCGAAAGCTGCTTCCCAACCGACTATAAAGTCTTTGACTCCGTTATCGAAGGGACGCCGCCAATCATGGAAGCTTCCGTCAGCTTCGCAGCTCCGTCCTGAGAAGAAAGCGTTGGATATCGCTATTATCGGGGTGTCGGGCAAATACCCGGGCGCGGAGAATATTAACGAGTTCTGGATGAATTTGAGGGACGGGAAGGACTGCATAACGGAGATTCCTAAGGAACGCTGGGACCACAGCTTGTACTTCGATGAAACAAGAGGTAAGCCGGGAAAAACCAATAGCAAGTGGGGCGGGTTTATTCAAGGGGTTGACCGCTTTGATCCGCTATTCTTCAACATTTCGCCAAGAGAAGCGGAAGCGATGGATCCACAGGAACGGTTATTCCTGGAATGCGTTTACGGAACGATTGAAGATGCAGGCTATACGCGCGAGACTCTTAGCGCTGATCGGGATTTAGGTGGCGCTGGAGGCAATGTCGGTGTATATGTCGGGGTAATGTACCATGAGTATCAGCTTTACGGAGCTTTGGAGCAAGCTAAGGGAAGCATGCCAGGGCTGTTCGGCAACGCCGCGGCTATTGCTAACCGTGTATCTTACTTCTTCAATTTTAATGGGCCAAGCATAGCTGTCGATACGATGTGCTCTTCCTCGTTGACCGCCATTCATATGGCCTGCAAAGGCTTACAGAATGGTGAATGCCAGCTAGCGGTTGCGGGAGGAGTGAATGTGTCCGTCCATCCTAACAAGTATCTTTTGCTCGGCCAAGGAAGCTTTGCCTCTAGCAACGGAAGATGCGAAAGCTTCGGACAAGGGGACGGTTATGTGCCAGGCGAAGGAGTCGGGGCGCTGTTGCTCAAACCGTTGTCCAAAGCGATCGAGGACGGCGACCAGATCTATGGCGTCATTAAAGGGACGGCGGTTAACCATGGCGGGAAAACGAACGGATACACGGTACCGAACCCGAATGCGCAGGCGAGCGTCATCAGTCAAGTCATTCAGGAAGCAGGCATCCATCCGAGAACGATTAGCTATATCGAAGCCCATGGAACGGGAACTCCGCTAGGCGACCCGATTGAAATAGCAGGCTTACAAAAAGCTTTTCAACAGTATACCAGCGATAAGCAATTTTGCTCAATCGGGTCCGTGAAGTCGAACATTGGGCACTGCGAGAGTGCAGCCGGTGTAGCCGCCGTAACGAAGGTGCTCTTGCAAATGAGATACAGGAAGCTGGCGCCTTCCCTGCATGCAAGCACGTTGAACCCTAATATCGATTTCAGCGGCAGTCCGTTTAAAGTTCAGCAGCAGCTGGGAGAGTGGGTGAGACCTGTGGTTACGCTTAGCGGCGAAACGAAGGAATATCCACGGGCTGCGGGAATTTCTGCGTTCGGTGCGGGTGGATCTAACGCCCATGTCATAATCGAGGAATATATCCCAGCGGAGCCTATCCAGTCAAAAGCGGATCGTGCCTTCCCGAATCCGGTCATGATCGTATTATCGGCCAAGAGCAAGGAAAGGCTCGACGAGCAAGCGCAAAGGCTGCTGTCTGCCATCCGGAACCCGGAGGTCCTCCATGGCGATATTGCGGACATCGCTTATACGCTGCAGGTCGGACGTGAAGCAATGGACGAGCGTCTTGCCATTATCGCAGCCTCCAGCGAAGAGCTGGACCGGAAGCTGGAGGGCTTCATCCAGCAGCTAGAAAGCATTGAAGGACTGTTCAGAGGCCGGGTCAAGCGTAACAAGGGAGGGCTAATCCCGTTGGAGATCGACGAGGATATGGCCAGAACGGTCGAGGCTTGGATGAGTAAGGGTAAGTATGCGAAGCTAGCTGAGCTTTGGGTAGCGGGACTGGTGTTGGATTGGAGCAAGCTTTATGGAGAGGAGAAGCCGCGCAGAATTAGCTTGCCTACTTATCCATTTGCAAGGGATCGCTTCTGGGTACCTGCTGCTAATGAGACGAAGAGCGACGGCGCCGTCATTGAGACGATCACGCCTGCTGCTTCTTTCTTGTCGCCAATACTGCATCATAACACTTCCGACTTTATAGAACAGCGGTTCAGTTCAACGTTTACAGGCGAGGAGTATTTCCTCAAGGATCATATCGTGAAAGGACAGAAGGTTCTGCCTGGCGTAGCTTATCTTGAGATGGCGCGAGCAGCTGTGGAGCGTTCCATCGGCGTAGAGGAGAACGGCATAACAGGCATCCGGCTGACTAACGTGAACTGGATCCGGCCTGTTGCCGTGGGAGATGAACCTGTCTCTGCGCATATCCGGCTTACTCTTGAGGAAGGTGGAGCCATCAGCTTTGAAGTCTACAGTGGACGAATCGGCAGCGATGCGGAGCAAACGATTCACAGTCAGGGGAATGCGAAGCAGATTCATCTCGCGCATAGACCGTCGTTGAACGTGAAGCATCTGCGGGCGGGCTTTGAACAAGGCAGTTTCAGCGGCTCGTACTGCTATGATACTTTCCGCGAGATGGGAATGGACTATGGCCCATCGTATCGGTGCGTGAAGAAGGTATATACGCATCCGGGCAAAGTATTGGCTAGGCTGGAATTGCCTAATTCTATCGCTAACACAGCGGATCATTTTGTTCTTCACCCAAGCTTGATGGATGCTGCCTTACATGCATCTATCGGCTTGATTATGGGCCAAGAGGGCGAAATAAAGCTGGGAAGCGAGATGCCGCGAAGACCTCTCATGCCATTTGCTCTTGAAGAGATCGAAATTTACGGGGCGTGCACCCCTACCATGTGGTCATGGATTCAATTTAGCGAAGGCAGCAAGAGTGAGGATAAGGTACAGAGGCTCAATATTGACTTGTGCGATGAGGAAGGAAATGTCTGCGTCAGGATAAGGGGGCTATCGACCCGAGCGCTGGAGGGAGACATCCGCACGGAGCGCGGCCATGCTGGAGCAGCTGAAGGAGGTGCTGTAAGCTCGCTAGTCGGTGCTGTTAAGCTTGTTCCGAGATGGGACACCGTAGAAGTAACCAAAGGTGCGCTTTCTCCGTTGCCGACAGATCGGGTTATTGCCGCAGGCGGCACCGAACAGGACAAGCAAACGATTAAAGAGCTTTATCCGGGAGCGTATTTGTTGGACCTTCAAGCGCAGGATACAATCGAGACGGTTGCCGCTAAGGTGGAAGCATACGGGTCGGTTGATCACGTTCTGTGGTTAGCGCCAAGCAATCATGTTGAATCAGTAACGGACGAATCCTTAATCAAGGAACAGGAAGAAGGAACGATTCTATTCTTTAGAATGATCAAAGCAATGCTTCTGCTAGGATACGGAACTAAGAAGCTTGGATGGACTACGATCACGACGCAAGCTCAGCCGATCGATTCATACGATTCTGTTCATCCTACGCATGCAAGTCTCCATGGCTTAGCAGGCACTATGGCAAAGGAATATCCGAACTGGAAAATTCGGATCGTCGACCTTCAATCGGATAGCGACTGGTCATTATCAGATCTATTTGCACTGCCACCGGACCGCCAGGGAAGGATGTGGGCGTTCAGAGACAATCAGTGGTACCGCCAACAGCTTATTCCGTTCAAGGAGACGGCTGGCTCTACAGGACAGACGTTATATAGAACCGATGGCGTCTATGTCGTAATTGGAGGTGCCGGCAATATCGGCGAAGCGTGGAGCAAGTATATGGCGCGCACTTATCACGCGCAGTTGGTGTGGATAGGCAGAAGACCTATGGATGACTCTATTCAGGCCAAACTGAACGGATTCGCAGGATTGGGGCCTGTGCCTTACTATATTTCGGCGGACGTAGCGGATGAGAGAGCGTTGAAGCGTGCCTTTGAGGAAATCAAGCTGCGGTATTCCCGTATCAATGGCGTTGTCCACTCTGCCATCTCTTTCTCAGAGCAAGGTCTGGCCGACTTAACGGAGGAGACGTTCCGCTCGGCACTTTCGGCTAAGGTCGATGTAAGTGTGCGCATGGCGCAGGTGTTCCGGCAAGAGCCGCTTGATTTCGTGTTGTTCTTCTCTTCCATTATCGCTCATGTTAAAAATCCGGGGCAGAGCGGCTATGCAGCGGGATGTGCGTTCAAGGACGCATTCGCTCATCGTCTTTCGCGTGAATGGAGCTGCGCGGTAAAAATTATGAACTGGGGATACTGGGGCAGCGGCGAGAACAACAACTCCGCAGCTGCGCGGCAGGAAGTGGAAAACTACTCCAAGCTGGCGCAAATCGGCGTTGGACTGATTACACCGCAAGAAGGCATGGAGGCGCTTGAGATTCTGCTTGCTTCACAGGTAGATCAGATGGGGCTGATGAAAACAACGAAGCATTTGGACATGGAAGGAACGAACCCAGCGGAATCGGTTGTGCTGTACCAGCACAACGCCAATCCGGAGCTGAGGGATATACAGGATACGATAACCGCTTCTATAAAGCCGAAGAGAGCGTTTATCGAAAGCTATGCTAGTGAGGAGGGTACCGCTGAGCAGGAACAGGAGATGGAGCAGCTTCTAGCCAGATTGCTGCGGGAGCAGCTTCGTCATATGGGGCTTTCAGGCACCGATCGTCAATCGCTCGACGATTTCAATCGTAAGCTCCAGTTGCCTGACCTGTATGCCAAATGGTTGAACGAAAGCATAGAGATTCTGAACCGGCTGGATAACAAGGACAAAGCACTCGGCTTGGCTGATTGGGAGGACGTCTGGCAGGAATGGGACGATCGTAAGCGGATATGGCTGGATAATGCGCAGATGAAAGCGAGGGTCATTTTGGTCGAAAAGACGCTTCGAGCATTACCGTCTATTCTCGCCGGAAAAACCGCTGCAACGGAGATTATGTTCCCTGATTCGTCTACGAAATTGGTAGAAGGAATCTACAAAAACAATCTGGCTGTTGACTACTTTAACGAGGTGCTTGGCGATACGGCATTGGCATATATCCGAGAGAGAATCGAGGCTGATCCTGCTGCGGAAATCACCATCCTCGAAATTGGTGCAGGTACCGGTGGAACGAGTGCAACGGTATTCCGTAAATTGGAGCCGTACCGTAAGCATATCCGGGAATATTGCTATACGGATATTTCGAGAGCCTTCTTGATGCACGCGGAGCAAGAATTCGGGCCGCATTATCCGTACTTGAGCTATCGGATATTTAATGTGGAAGAACCTATCGCCGGACAAGGCATTGAAGCGGGCAAATACGATATTGTCATTGCCGCTAATGTGCTCCATACCGCCAAAGATATTCGTCAGACGCTGCGAAATGCGAAAGCGGCGTTGAAGACGAAAGGGCTGCTTCTGTTGAACGAGATTACCGGTAGCAGCGTGTTTACCCATCTAACCTTTGGTCTGCTGGACGGATGGTGGGCGTATGAGGATTCGTCATTGCGTATTCCCGGCTGTCCAGGGCTCTATCCACAGATGTGGGAGGTCGTATTGGCTAAGGAAGGCTTCCGGAGCATGTTATTCCCAGCGCAGGAAGCACATGATTGGGGACAGCAAATTATTATGGCCCAAAGCGATGGCGTAGTACGTCAAAAACGGCATCATACACGGGCGGTATCGACAGAAAAGCGTATTTCGGTTGCGGCTGCGGAGAAACGACCATCCAATCCGGGCACCACGGCTGTTCTGGTAGAAGAGGAACAGGTGCTGCGTGACAAAAGCAGGGCTTACTTTAAGCAATTGATAGGCGATACGCTCAAAATGTCACCGGACCAAATCGATACTACGGTTGCCTTGGAGGAATACGGGATCGATTCGATACTGGTCGTGCAAATGACGAATGTGCTGCGCGAAGATATCGAAGGCTTTATGAGCACGCTGTTCTTCGAGTACAACACAATCGATGATCTGGTTGCACACCTTATGCAAACGCAGAAGGATTCGTTGAAGAAGCTGACGGGCATGAAGGAGCAGAAGCTTATCCGTTTCGAAGAAGCTCCTGCTCCGCAAATTGAGACGATCAACCCGATTAGATCGAGTAAGAGAGGCCGCTTCCTTCAGTCTGAACGTAAAGTGGAGAAACCGGCGGTGCCGTCGTCTAACATCCGGGATATTGCGATAATCGGGCTGTCCGGGCGTTATCCAGGAGCCCGTCATATCGGAGAATACTGGGAGAACCTGAAAGAAGGGAAAAATTGCATAACAGAAATTCCGCGGGACCGTTGGGATTGGAAAGCCTATTATGACCAAGAGAAAGGGAACTGGGGCACCATTTACACTCAATGGGGCGGTTTTATCGAAGGTGTCGATCATTTCGATCCGTTGTTTTTTAATATTACTCCTGCAGAAGCCGAGCGAATGGACCCGCAGGAACGAATTTTTCTGGAAGCTGCATATGCAAGCATAGAGGATGCTGGGTATACGCCTGCCAATTTGTGCGAGAGCCGAAGAGTCGGCGTATTCGTAGGCGTAATGAATGGAAACTATGGACTCGGTCCTCAGTACCATTCCATTGCCAATCGGGTTTCCTACCATTTGAATTTCCAGGGGCCGAGCATGGCGATTGATACCGCTTGTTCTTCGTCGCTGACGTCGATCCATCTAGCTTTGGAAAGCTTATACAGCGGCACAAGCGAGTGCGCCATTGCTGGCGGAGTCAACGTGATTGCGGACCCAATCCACTATATCAAGCTGTCGGCCATGACGATGCTTTCCAACACGAACGAATGCAAAACGTTCGGCGATAAAGCAGACGGATTCGTCGATGGAGAGGGCGTCGGCGCAATTGTGTTGAAGCCATTGGAGAAGGCGATTGCAGACGGAGACCATATTTATGGCGTTATCAAAGGAAGTATGCTTAACGCTTCGGGTAAAACGAACGGGTATACGGTTCCGAGCCCTCTGTCGCAAGCCCGATTGATCGAGGATGCGCTCCGGCGCTGCAATGTAGATGCAAGAACCGTCAGCTATATAGAGGCCCACGGAACCGGTACGGTGTTGGGAGATCCTATCGAAATTGCAGGATTAACGAGAGCGTTCGAAAAATTCACCAAGGATAAACAGTTCTGCGCCATCGGATCGGTTAAATCTAATATCGGTCATTGCGAGAGCGCAGCAGGCATTGCAGGGGTGACCAAAATACTGCTGCAGCTTCAGAACCGTCAGCTGGTCCCATCTCTGCATTCAAGTACGTTAAATCCAGAGATCGATTTCGTCAGCACTCCATTCGTCGTCCAGCAAAAGCTGGAGGAATGGAACCGGCCTGTCGTTGAAATCAACGGAGTATTAGAAGAATGTCCGAGACGGGCTGGTATATCATCCTTCGGGGCGGGAGGGGCGAATGCCCATATCGTGCTGGAAGAGTATGTACCAGAACGCTATGAGCAACCAGAGACGATGGTCTCCTATTCAGGACCGGCTATGATCGTACTATCGGCCAAGAGCGAGAAGCAACTGCAAGAGAAGGGACGGCAGCTGCTGGAAGCGCTGCAGGGCCAACTATCGGATGCCAAATTGGCTGATATTGCTTACACGCTTCAGGTGGGCCGCGAACCGATGGAGGAACGACTTGCACTGCTTGTGGAGTCCATCGAGGAGCTTGAGGACAAGCTGAAGCAATATGTAAACGGACGCCACAGCATCCCTAATATGTATCGGGGACAGGTCAAACGCAACAGAGAGGCACTGGCGATATTTGCTGGGGACGAAGATCTGCAGCAGGTTGTAGAGCTTTGGATTTCTAAGAAAAAATATTCGAAGCTGCTGGAGCTTTGGGTCAAAGGGCTGAATGTAGATTGGGGCAAGCTCTATCCGGAGCAACGACCTCGCCGCGTCAGTCTGCCTACCTATCCGTTCGCGAAGGAACGTTACTGGATGTCTGAGAGCAAGGATCAGGTAAAAGCCCAAGCATTGAGGCCCCAATACCGAAGCGATGCAGATTTCGACGAAGCAGCGTGCGACAGGCTCATGGACGAGCTGATGAAGGATAAGAAGTCTGTTGACGAGGCTGTCGACGAAATCCTCAATTTACTCACCATATAAGTTTTCATTAGTTAGGGGGCATTCAATAATGAAGGATTATCTTCACTATATTCTGAGCGAGGTAAAGAGCGGGCGAATGCGGAAAGAGGATGCCTTTCGTAAGCTACGCCAATGGCAAGCCCAAAGGGCTTCCCAGCCTACATCGCAAAGCGAAGAAGGTAATGGTGAATTCCTTTCGGATTGTTCGGTTCTTATGCTGGAGCCTTGCTGGAAGGAGCAAGCCGACCTTCATAAAGCAGCGACCCCTGAATTTGGTCAGCGTCTGGTCGTGCTTTGCGAGCTGGACGGTATCTCGGAGCGGACGATTGAGGCGCGCCTGAAAGGCGCGCGTTGCATTCAATTGCAAGCCGTTCAAGGAGGGATGGGCGAACGCTTTCAAGCGTACGCCCTCCAGCTGCTTGCGGAAGTGCAGTCTATTCTCAAAGATAACAATAGAGACAGCGTTCTCATCCAGATCGTTGTTTCCTCGCCAAGCGGACAACAGCCATTCGCGGGTCTTCTGGGAATACTGCAGACCGCTGAGAAAGAAAATCCGAAGATTACAGGGCAGCTTATCGAATTGGATTTTGCAGACGTAGAACGGTTAATGGAGAGCCTGGAAGAAAACAGCCGACATCCTAAAGTTAAAAGGGTGCGGTATGAGAATGGCAAACGTTTGGTACTCGGTTGGAACGAGATGAAACCGATCGGCCCAGCTGGGCAATCGCCTTGGAAGCATCGGGGAGTGTATTTGATTACCGGCGGCATGGGAGGCCTAGGGCTCGTTTTTGCTCGAGAAATCGTGCGGCAGGTCAGCGAGGCTGTGATCGTTCTCGTGGGCCGTTCTATGTTAAGCGGAGACAAACAAGCGGTAATAGAAGAGCTGAGGGCGCAGGGGGCGCGCGTGGAATACAGACGGGCTGATGTAGCTAGGACGGAGGAGACTGCAAGACTCGTTCATAGTATTAGAGAGGAGTTCGGCGTTCTGAATGGTATCATTCACAGCGCCGGGGTGATTCAGGATCGGTTTCTTATCAATAAAACGCCAGAAGAATTCGCGGATGTAATAGCTCCTAAGGTTATGGGATTGGTGAACCTGGATGAGATGACGAAGGATCAGGAGCTTGATTTCTTTATTTTGTTCTCCTCTATTGCAGGAGTTATGGGCAATCCTGGTCAAGCCGACTACTCGGCGGCTAATGCTTTCATGGATGCCTATGCCGCATACCGAAACGGTCTGAGTGCATTAAAGCTGCGTAAAGGGCAGACTTTATCTGTCAATTGGCCCCTGTGGAAGGACGGGGGAATGCGTGTCGATGAAGAGACGGAGATCGCTTGGCGAAGCATTGGCATGGTCGCCATGCAGGAGTCAAACGGAATCAAGGCTTTATATGACGCCCTGGCGTCAGGTCAGTCACAAGCGATGGTGATTGAAGGAACCGTGTCCAGGCTGCGAGAGCATTTGCTTTCGGCCACAACGGTTAAACATACGCAGGACGAGGAGTTAGACGACGCACCGGATAATCCGAATCTACTTGCGGCCAACACATTACAACGGCTTAAGCTGCTGTTTGGAGAGGTCACTAAATTAAGTATCGACAAGATCGATGCTAGCGAGCCCTTGGAGAGCTATGGCATCGATTCTATTATGATTACAAGACTTAATCAGAAGCTTCGAGAAATTTTTAACGATATATCCATGACCTTGTTTTATGAATATCAGACTCTTGAAGCGTTGGCGGACTATTTTGTAACGGAATACCCGAAAGAATGTATGCGCTGGACAGGAGGGGAACGCAAGCCGAAGCCGGCAGAGGAGCCTGCACATAGAGCGACACCCTTTTCTGTGAAGAGCGAACCAGCCACCCCGCCCGCACCGGAACGGGAAGAAAAGATCGCACGTAGAAGCGGCACGATCGAAGGAGAAACAGGCAATAGACGCGAGCCTATCGCGATTATTGGGATAAGCGGTAGATATCCGAAGGCGAAAAACATCGAGGAGTATTGGAGTAATCTAGAGAAAGGGGAGGACTGCATAACGGAAATTCCTGCAGACCGTTGGAAGATGGAGCATTTCTACTCTCCTGATATCAAGGAAGCGGTAGAGAAGGGCTGGAGCTATGGGAAATGGGGGGGATTCATCGATGAATTTGCGGATTTCGATCCTCTCTTCTTTAATATTTCCCCCCGGGAAGCGATGAGTATGGACCCGCAGGAACGAATTTTTCTGGAGGAATGCTGGAAGGTCTTCGAAGACGCGGGATATACGAGAGAGCAGCTTGCAGCGAAATATAAGGGGAGAGTCGGAGTCTTTGCTGGAATTACCGGAACGGGATTCAACTTGTACGGACCGGGGCTGTGGAAGCGGGGACAGTCTATTTTCCCGCGCACATCCTTCAGTTCAGTCGCAAACCGAGTATCGTATTTTTTGAATCTGAAAGGGCCGAGCCTGCCGATCGATTCGATGTGCTCTTCCTCGTTGACCGCAATTCATGAGGCCTGCGAGCATATCTATAACGGAGAATGCGAGATGGCCATAGCCGGGGGGGTTAACCTGTATTTACACCCTTCCAGTTACGTTTTTCTGAGCGCGATGAGGATGCTGTCGCCGGACGGACGCTGTAAGAGCTTTGGAGCAGGTGGCAACGGTTTTGTTCCTGGTGAAGGTGCAGGCGTAGTGCTTCTAAAGCCTTTGTCCCGCGCCATTGCGGACAACGACCAAATTTATGCCGTTATCCGGGGAACGAGTATCAATCATGGCGGCAAAACGAACGGCTATACCGTACCTAATCCGGTAGCACAGGGCGAGTTAATTAGAGAGGCATTAGATAAAGCCGGCGTCAATGCTCGAACGGTCAGTTATATCGAAGCCCACGGCACCGGAACGGAGCTCGGCGATCCGATTGAAATTACCGGACTTACCCAAGCGTTCAGGAAAGATACGCAGGATACGAATTATTGTGCCATCGGCTCGGTTAAATCGAACATCGGTCATTTGGAATCGGCCGCTGGGATTGCGGGAATTACCAAAATCATTCTGCAGATGAAGCATCGGAAAATAGTCCCTAGCCTGAATGCTGAGCGGTTGAACCCGAACATTCATTTTGCAAAGACACCGTTTGTCGTTCAGCAGGAGCTTGCCGAGTGGAAGCGTCCGGTAATCGAAGAGAACGGCGAGAGACGGGAATATCCGAGAATCGCCGGGATCTCATCCTTTGGGGCTGGAGGTGCCAATGCTCATCTCATTCTGGAGGAGTTTATTCCTCAGGAGCACGATTGTACCCTGCCTCCTGTCTCTGCTCAAGGTCCGGCTGTCATTGTGCTGTCGGCGAAAAATCATGAGGCGTTGAAAGAGCAGGCAGCTCGACTGGCTTCGTTTCTGGACCAAAACCAATTGGCCGACTGCGAACTCGCGGATATTGCTTACACCTTGCAGAGTGGACGCGAGGCGATGGAAGAGCGTCTAGCTGTCGTCGTGGAATCGGTGAAGGAGCTTGGAGACAAGCTGCGGGCATATGTAATGGGAAGGACCGATATTACGCAGCTTTATCAGGGACGGTCCAGACAGGACAATGAGTCGCCGGGTATAACGGTTCGGGAAGAAGTGTCGGATGCAGCGGTCGAGTTGTGGATAAATATGGAAAATTATGACAAACTGGCCGCACACTGGGTCAGCGGCGTCCATATTGATTGGGACAAGCTTTACGGTGGCGTTAAACCTCGCCGCATTAGTCTGCCTCCATATCCATTTGCTAGGGAACGGTATTGGATAACCGTGGAAGAGGATAAGCCCGTTTCCGGAACGGAACGTCCACTTCATCCGCTTCTGCATCGGAATACTTCTGTGCTATCGGAACAAAGATTTAGTTCAATCTTTGGCGACGGGGAGTTGTATTGGAAAGACGTAACAGCTGACGGGGGGCTGCTTCTTCGGGAAGCGGTCTGCCTTGAAATGGCCCGGGCAGCGATTGAACAGTCGTTGACTGATTTGGAGAAAGGTCAGGCGTCTATCGTGATTAAGGATACGATATGGACTCATGCTCCGGTCCATGGAGAGATGCCGCTGCAAGTCCATATTGGACTATTCTCGCTAGATCAGGGAGAAATTGAATTTCAAATTTATATTTATATGGAAGGTTCCACAGATTCGCTCCTGCTGTGCCGCGGCAGCGCTGAGCTAATGATTCTGAATGAAGCCGAGACGCTTAATATAACGGAATTGCAGGCGGATTGCACTCATCTTGCCATCGCTCGGTTATATGATCGCACAATAGGAGCAGATACGGATTTAAGAAATCAAGTTGTAGAACAAGTACAGATTACAAAAGAGCTGGCGTTGGCCAAGCTGTCGCTGCCTAATGTGGCCAAGACGACCGAGGACCACTTCGTCCTGCATCCTAGCTTAATCGACGCTGCTTTGCAGCTGCCGACATACTTGATGTCGAATACGGTGAACGACTTCCAGCGCCCAGATAAAGCTCCACAAACCACAATGCAGATGACGGCTTTGGAGTCGCTTGAGCTATTCGGGACATGCGCTCCCGAAATGTGGGCAGTAGCCCGGCACAGAGCAGGAGCTATGGCTCAAGGCGAACCGCAGAAGTACGATATTGATTTGTGCGACAAGGAAGGCAGGCTTTGCGTGAGACTAAAAGGGTGTGCCTACGAGGATGAGGATGTTAGTGAGACAGCCACGGGCTGTATGATACTCCAGCCTTTCTGGGACGAGCAGGCTGTTTCGGAAGAGGCGGCAGATATTTTGTACGAATGCCATGTGGTTATGCTTTGCGAAACCGGCCGCATTGCTTCGGAGCATGTCGAGGCAGCCTTACCTGGAGTGGAATGCATTGCTATGCATGCCGATGGGAATGAGATCGAGCGGCGCTATGAATCGTATGCTGTTCAAGTATTCGAGAAGGTGCAAAGTCTCCTGAATGACAAACCTAAAGGCAATGTACTAGTCCAAATCGTAACGACTATCGATCGTGAGGCAATGCTGTTCTCCGGACTGTCTGGCATACTGAATACGGCTAGAAAAGAAAATCCGAGGTTCCATGGGCAGTTGCTTGAAGTAGAGGCAGCGGAAGAGACAAAAGGGCTTGTTCATATTATTAAGCAGAGCAGCCGGCGTCCCGAGGACAAGCGCATCCGGTTTGCGGAAGGTAAGCGCTTGGTTCCCGTATGGGAGGAAATAGAGCTGTCGTCGAAGGAAGTGAGCATGCCATGGAAAGATCGAGGGATTTATCTGATTACCGGCGGCGCCAAGGGCGTAGGATATATTGTTGCAACGGACATTGCCCGTCAGGCGAGAGATGCGGTGTTAATTGTTACAGGACGCTCCCCTTTGAATCGGAATATTGAGGAGAGATTGGAGCAATTAAAGGCGTTGGGGACCCGTGCGGAATATAGAACGGCTGATGTTACGCGGAAGGAAGAGGTAACGGACCTCATTGAACAGATTCGTGCGACGTACGGCGGACTGAACGGCATTCTGCACAGCGCTGGAATCATTAAGGATAACTACATGATTAAGAAGACGACTTGGGAGTTCCGGGAGGTTCTGGCGCCGAAGGTAGCCGGACTGGTACATCTGGACAAGGCGAGCAAGGACATCCCGCTTGATTTCTTCGTCCTCTTCTCCTCGGGTTCGGGAGTGGGCGGTAATGCGGGGCAATCCGATTACGCAGCTGCCAATGCTTTTATGGATGTCTATGCCTCGTACCGCAATTCACTTGTATCCGATAATCGGCGCAGCGGTAAAACGTTGTCCATTAACTGGCCGTTATGGAAGGACGGCGGCATGCGTCTCGATTCTCACACGGAGGCTGCAATGAGGCAAGCCGGTATGTACGCGATGAAGTCAGAGACGGGTATTAGAGCCTTGTATCAGTGCATAAGCCTAATTCCCGATCAGGCGATGGTGGTAGAAGGGGATATCGAGGCAATCCGCCGGATGATGGGTTTGGAGGGACAGATCCGAGAAGGCGCCGATACGGTTAGAGGACAGGCCCGTGGAACGGAAGCTACCGGTATGAAATCAGTCACCTTCGACAACGATGCTGTGCTGCGTGAGAAAACGGCTAATTATCTGAAAGAGCTGCTCTCTTCCTCAACTGGGCTGCCTGCGTACCGGATCGAGGAGGACACGCCGCTTGAAAACTACGGGGTTGACTCCATAAAATCGATGGAAATAAACGATCAACTAGAAAAAACGTTCGGTTCGCTGTCGAGAACTGTTCTATTCGAATATCCGAATGTCCGAAGCTTAACGGAATATTTCCTGGAAACGTATCGCGAACGGCTGGTCGAATGGTTCGGACTTGAGCAGGAGGTCATTGTATCATCCAGCATAGAAGCTGGTAAGCCCGTTAAGCCTGTTCAATGGGCTGCTCATCGAACATTGCGTCCCCGTTATACTCCAACGCGAGTTGAGTCTCAAGAAGATAAGCGGCAAGAGCAAGGAATGATGGATATTGCAGTCATCGGAGTAGCCGGAAAATATCCAGGAGCGGACAATATAGAGCAGTTCTGGAGAAATCTCCAGGAGGGCAAGGATTGCATTACCGAAATTCCGCGCGACCGCTGGGACCATGCGGTTTATTATGACAAGGAGAGGAATAAGCCGGGCAAAACCTACTGCAAATGGGGCGGTTTCATGGATCGGATCGATCCGTTGGATCCGGCCTATTTTCATCTTACACCTTATGAAGTAAGTTTAATGGACCCGATGGAGCAGTTATTTGTGCAGGTGATCTGGAATTTGCTTGAAAGCGCGGGATATACGAGAGAGACGCTGCAGAAGAAGCACGAGTCCAAGGTTGGCGTCTATATAGGCGCTACGTATCATAAATACTGCTCTTGTGATGCTGGCATGAATGGCGAGGCAACCAATCGGGTCAGTCACTTCGGATCGGTTGCAGTCGCAAACCCAATTTCGCATTATTTTAATTTCCAGGGTCCGAGCATATCGATCGACACGATGAGCTCCTCCTCTGCCGTAGCGGTTCATATGGCATGCGAAAGCCTGAGAAGGGGTGAATGTCAACTGGCCGTTGCTGGCGGAGGAAATCTGCTGGAAAGTCCGAAAAAATTTATTGAATCAAGTCAGAATCAGCTGATTGGAAGTCATGAGGGCAGCAGAAGCTTTGCGGATGGAGACGGATTCCTTCCGGCGGAAGGAGCCGGGGCAGTACTGTTAAAGCCGCTCCGCAAGGCTGTTCAGGACGGAGACTGCATCTTGGCTGTCATCAAGTCCTCGGCTACCAACCATGGTGGAAATAGCCAAGGCTTTACGACTCCTAATCTAAACGCGCAGGCACAGTTAATTGAAGACAATTTTGCGAAAGTTGGCATTGACCCGCGGACAGTGAGCTATGTAGAGGCTGCGGCTAACGGCTCTTCTCTTGGAGATTCGATTGAAATTGCCGCTTTGAGCAAAGCATTCCGGAAATTTACGAATGAGCAGCAATATTGTGCGATCGGCTCGGTCAAATCGAATATCGGTCATGCAGAAGCGGCTTCAGGTATTTCGCAGCTCACCAAAGTCATTTTGCAATTATGGCATCGCAAGCTGGTTCCGCATATTAAAGCGGATAAATTAAATCCAAACATCAATTTCAGCAGCACTCCGTTTTATTTGCAGCGCGAGCTTCAAGAGTGGAAACGGCCTGTTATTGAGCTTCAAGGCGAAGCTCAGGAAGCTCCGCTGCGGGCGACAGTAAGCTCATTCGGAGTGGGAGGCTCTAATGTTCATTTCATTCTAGAAGAGTACCTCCCGCCGTATGAAGAATCCGCACCAATAGAGACTAATAAGGCTGAAATCGTGGTCTTATCGGACAATAGCAAGGAACGATTACTTGTTGCCGCGAATCAATTGCACCACCATCTAGAGCAGCATCCTGCTATTTCCTTGCAAGAGCTTGCCTATACGCTTCAGACTGGTCGCGAAGCGATGAAATGGCGCGTGGCAATGGTCGTAAGCTCGCGGGAGGAGCTGCTTGCCGCTCTTAGGGAGTTTGTCGTATCGACCGGTAAAGAGAATGGGGCTGATCGGGAAGGGACGTCTATTCCATTATTTACAGGAGAATGCGGAGAAGACGCAAGTATGGGAGGCCTTCTATCAGGAAAAGTAGGCGAGACCGTCTCTCAAATGCTAGTAGAGGAGAATAACTTGGAGAAAATCGCTTTGTATTGGATTCAGGGAGGAAAGATTTCATGGGAAGCGCTCCATGGGAACAAGAATGTCCGCCGCGTTTCGTTGCCGACCTCAACCTTTGGCACAAAAGCTGTAGAAATGGAAGCTATGAAATAACAATATGAGCGAATCTAGGAGGGGAATATGAAGGAATTTAAAGAGAAGGTAGCTGTCGTTACCGGAGCAGCAAGCGGTATTGGCCGTGCTATTGCAAACCGCTGCGCCAATGAGGGGATGAAGGTTGTTCTGGCCGATATTGAGGAGCAGGCGCTCAATAAGGCAGCAAATGAATTGAAAGCAATGGGGGCTGCAACGCTATCCGTTGTGACAGATGTTTCGAAGCATACTGATATTCGTTCATTAGCGGAACAAACGATTCAGACGTTCGGGGCTGTACATCTCCTGTTCAACAATGCAGGGGTCGATGCTGGTACAGGTCGTTTGTTATGGGAGAACGTGGTAGAGGATTGGGAGTGGGTCATCAACGTTAACATGTGGGGACTGCTCTATGCCATTGAAGCTTTTGTTCCGATCATGCTGCAGCAGAAGTCGGAAGGCCATATTGTCAACACGGCATCCATTGCAGGTCTGTTGTCCGGCCCTGGCAACGGAATATATAGCGCAACGAAGCATGCTGTGTTAAGCCTTTCTGAAACGCTGTACCAAGAGCTTCGGCTGACAGGCTCCAATATCGGCGTTTCGGTCGTCTGCCCAGGATTCGTACGCACTCGGATCATGGATGCGGAGCGGAACCGCCCGGCAGGGCTGCACAATCCGCCCCCGCTTTCTCCTGACAGGAATGCTATCGTTCAATTGGCACGTAAGGCTGTCGAGAATGGATTATATCCGGAGGATGTGGCAGATCAGATTTTTGAAGGGATTATAAGCGGACAGCTCTACATTATAACAGAACCAAAATTCAAGCCTGCCATAAGACAGCATATGGAGAACGTGCTGAACGAAAGCAATCCTACTCCTTCCCAAATGCAAATGGTACGCAATTTGCTGTAAAATGTCTGATTTACAAAGAATAAACCGTATCGAAGCAATATATAGTGGCGGGGGAACAATGAACAAGACTATCGTTTTTATGTATTCGGGTCAGGGCTCGCAGTATTATGGCATGGGAAAAGAATTGTATACGACGAATGCTGTGTTCCGGAAATGGATGAACAGATTGGATGAAATACATGCGGATCTGACGGGAAAATCAGTGCTAAACGTATTGTACGATGACACTAAGAAGAGCGTTGAGCCGTTTGACAGCTTATTGTACACCCATCCAGCCATTTTCATGGTGGAGTATGCTCTAACCCAGGTGTTATTGGAAAACGGTCTATTTCCCGACATCGTTCTGGGAACCAGCTTGGGCGAGTGCGCATCAATCGCTGCAGCTGGCTGTTTGAGTGATGAAGATACCATCCGATGCATTGTCAAGCAAGCACAATTGGTGGAAGCAAGCTGTCAGAGAGGGGGAATGCTGGCCGTCATAGGCGACTCCACTCTTTATAACTCCGAGTTGCTGCTACATAGCAACTCGGAGTTGGTCTCTGTTAACTATGACTCGCATTTTATCGTTTCAGGCAGTTGCGAACAGCTTGAAATAATAGAAGAGGTATTGAAAGCCAAAGAAGTCATATGCCAGCGATTGCCAGTCCAGTTTGCTTTTCATTCACCTCGCATCGATCCTATCGCTTTGGAATATACAGACTTTTTAAAGCAAATGTTTATCAAACGACCAACAATTAATATTATTTCATCTGCGTATGGGGGGCATGTGACGACGATTGACAACGGTTTTCTATGGGACGTCGTCCGCAATCCGATTCATTTTCGGCGCGCACTCAACGTTATAGGAGACGGGGAAGAGAGGATATACATTGATCTTGGCCCTATGGGTACGCTATCTAATTTTGTGAAATACAATTTTGGCGCAGACAGACGGGCACAGCTTTATTCCGTTATGACACCGTATAAACGTGATCTGCAAAATTTACAGAATCTATTATGCATATCCCAATAAACTCCTTTATCAACAAGAAGAGAGGGAAGATTGATGATCGCATATCTGTTTCCTGGACAAGGGTCTCAGATCAAAGGCATGGGGGAAGGACTTTTTGATGACTTTAAAGAGTTGGTTACAAAAGCTGATAACATTCTTGGTTATTCCATTGAGGAGCTGTGCCTTGAGGATCCTAACGACCAACTTCAGCAAACGGATTATACCCAACCGGCTTTATATGTTGTAAATGCATTAAGCTATCTGAAAATCTTGAAGGAGACTGGAAGAAAGCCCGATTATGTTGCCGGACATAGCTTGGGAGAATATAATGCTCTCCTCGCCGCAGGAGCATTTGATTTTGAAACCGGGTTGAAGCTGGTTGTCAAAAGAGGCGAGCTGATGGGAAGGGCCTCCGGCGGTGGAATGGCGGCGGTTATTGGCTTGAATGAAGAAACATGTACAGAAATTATTAAGCATCATAAGCTATCGGAGATTGATGTGGCCAACCTTAACTCCCCTCAACAGATTGTTATCTCAGGGCCGAAGCACCGGATTGAGCAAGCTAAAGCTATTTTTGAGGATGCGGGAGCCAGAGCTTATGTAATTTTGAAAGTAAGCGGAGCGTTTCATTCAAGGTATATGGAGTATGCCAGGGAGCGTTTCGAGGCTTATGCAGCGCAATTTGAGTTCTCGAAAATCGAGATACCTGTTATCTCTAATGTCTATGCTAGACCATATAAGTATAAAGATTTGCGGAATACGTTGGTCAATCAAATCGTAAGCCCGGTCAAGTGGTCGGAAAGTATAAGATATTTAATGGGCAAAAACGTAAGTCAATTTATTCAGGTAGGACCTGGTAACGTATTATCTGCACTGGTTAAAACAATTCAGCGAGAAGCAGAGCCGCTGCGGGTGACAGACGAAGATGAGGATGACGGGCAGAATCAAGATGCAGATCAAGTTAATGGTGAGGAGGATTCTGAACCAATGCGGGGACTTGTATTAGCGTCTTCGCCCTCTAACAAACCGATTACCGCTGAGTCTCTTGGCAACCAAGAGTTTAAAGAACGTTATGGATTAAAATACGCCTATCTTACAGGCTCTATGTATAAGGGGATTTCTTCTAAGCAGATGGTCGTTAAAGTAGGGAAGGCAGGAATGATGGGATTCTTCGGGGCTGGGGGGATGAAGCTAGAAGCTTTGGAGGATGCGATTCACTATATTCAGAATGAATTGAACAGCGGAGAGGCTTACGGGATGAATCTGATCCATGTGCCAGATCACCCTGATATTGAAGATCGCGTGGTCGATTTGTACCTCAAGCACAGGGTAAGAAATATTGAAGCGTCAGCATTTATGAGTATTACGCCTTCCTTAATAAGGTACAGGCTGAATGGCTTGAAACGGGACAGTCAGGGGGGAGTAGTACCTAAGAATAGGATTTTGGCAAAAGTATCCCGGCCCGAGGTTTTTGAAGCATTCTTAAGTCCCGCTCCTCAGAATATCGTGGATAAATTGCTGGCGGACAACAAGATTACGAGGGATGAAGCTTTAATGGCGATGGAAATTCCTATGGCGGACGACCTATGCGTTGAAGCGGATTCAGGCGGACATACCGACAAAGCGGTTGCGTACGTATTAGTGCCGCTTGCACTTAAGATGAGAGATGAAGCGATGGCCCAATATAAGTACCACAGAAGCATAAGTGTGGGAGCAGCCGGTGGAATAGGGACTCCGCAGGCAGCCGCTTCAGCGTTCATGTTGGGGGCGGATTTCATCATGACAGGCTCCATTAATCAGTGCACCGTTGAAGCGGGAACAAGCGATGAGGTCAAGGATTTGCTCCAGCAGTTAAACATACAGGATACAGAATATGCACCGGCAGGAGATATGTTCGAATTGGGAGCCCAGATTCAAGTGATGAAAAAAGGAGTCTTCTTCCCGGCTAGAGCGAATAAGCTTTATGATCTTTACCGCCATTACAATTCAATCGATGAGATCGATTACGAAACCAAGAAGTATATCGAAGAAAAGTTTTTTAAGAAAAGCATGGAAGATGTATATGAGGACATTAAATCTTATTATCCTGCTGAAAGGATCGAAAAAGCGGAAAAAAACCCGAAACGTAAAATGGCGCTCATATTTAAATGGTACTTTGCATACTCGACCAGGCTTGCTCTGAATGGAGACAAACACAATAAGGTGGATTATCAAGTTCACTGCGGTCCGGCTCTAGGCGCTTTTAACCAGTGGGTTAAAGGTACAGCTCTAGAAAATTGGAGAAACAGGCATGTCGATGAAATAGGCATAAAAATAATGGTTGAAACGGCACAGCATTTGAATGATAGATATTCAAAATTACGTTAAGGTCCCCCTCTTTCGATTCTGACTCACAGATGGAATTTACTGAGGAAGGATTCTCCACCTTGCTGTCGAATTTTATCAATATGATTAAAGTCGCAGGAGGTTGTCCATGAATCCAAAATTTACCCATACGCAATACCTCGTCAGGAAACAAATTTTGTCGCTTGCGGGGGCAAAGATAGATATTTTTGACAGCAGCGGTCAGCCGGTATTATTTTCGAAAATGAAAGCGTTCAAACTGAAAGAAGATATTCGGCTGTTTGCCGATGATTCGATGCAGGAGGAGCTCATCTCTATTCAGGCGCGCAGCGTCATTGATTTCGCCGCTACCTATGACGTCGTTGATTCGACCACGGGCGAGAGGATTGGCTCTCTTCGCCGCAAAGGTATGAAGTCGATGCTGAAGGATGAGTGGGTCATCATGGATCGCTACGAGACAGAGATCGGGCTTATTAAAGAGGATAGCCCGCTCATGGCGCTGCTTAGAAGATTCCTGACCAATCTGATTCCGCAAAAGTTCCATGTCGAGATCCGAGGGGAACAGGTTGCGCTGTTTAAGCAGGATTGGAATCCGCTGGTCGGCAAATTGAATCTGGACTTCTCGCTCGACAAGGGTAACCAGCTGGACCGCCGGTTAGGGCTAGCTGCTGCAGTGCTGCTCGTTGTCATTGAAGGACAGCAAGGCTAATGGAAAGACGACAAGCCGGAGTCCGCTTAACTGCGGGGCTCCGGCTTTTTTTTTTTGGATATACTGTATCATCTCCTATTCTGCATCCCCGCTCCACAAATCAATAATGCTCTTGATGTATGGTTCCGCTTGAAGCATTTCTGCTCCTTGCTTGAATACGAGATAAGTTGGGCGCAAAGGAAACGGGTCCTCCTCAAGCCGGTGTACGGCTAATTGTTTATTATTGACCTCTTGCGCTACACAAGAGCCCTCCAGAAAGCTGATTCCGGCTCCTTTCATAATGAGATGTTTAATTAACTCGATATCGTCCGTTTCGTAGCGGATTTTGTAAGGCACAGGATATTTATTAATCGTTTTCTGTAGAAACTCTCTTGATTGCGAGCCTTCAGTAGGCATAATTAATGGCTCTTCCAGCACGTCGTGAATCGATAGACGTTTTTTTTGGGCGAAGGGATGATTGTGACTGGTAACAACATAGACCGGTTCTTGATCTAGCAAACGAAATTCCAGCTCCGAATGTTCAAAGGAATAGCGGGCGAATGAAAAATGATACCTTTCCTCAATGAGCCCAGCTATTGCTTTTCGGGTTGATATCGCGTGCAATGAGACCTCAACGTCTGAATAATGCTTGAGAAAAATATTCATAATTCTCGGTACCAAATAGGCACTGTATGTACGTGTACATGCGATGTTTAATTTATTGATTTTTTTATTTTTGTAAGAAGTTAATTCTACAATTCCGTTGGCCATGGAATCCAATACCGTCTTGGCGTGTTTTAAAAAAATTTTCCCCTCTGGCGTTAACTTCAGCTCTTTCCTGCTTCGTATGAGCAAAACCGCACCGAGCTCCTCTTCTAGTTGGTTGATCCGGTGAGTAATGGTTGGCTGCGATAAAAAAAGTTCCCCTGAAGCTTTGTGATAGCTGCCATGATTACATACAACGATAAACGTTTGTAATTGATCGAAATTCAAGGGGCACCTCCAAAAATATACAGTATGGTATTGTGTAATGTAATTGTAACTATATTTCTCTTTGTGTAAATAAGTATAACATGAACATGACAATTACTTTGATAGAAATTCATTAACTTTTGATTAATATTAAGAATTTTACAATACGATAATCTTGTATTAGGATTCTAGGTGACAGCAACGACAGGTTTATGGGAAGTTGTTGTCAGACTATATGACGTATTATGTTACATTTAGAGGAGGAAACGCGGATGCATGCAGTTGGAGTGGATGTCGGAGGAACTTTCACAGATTTTGTCGCAATTGATGCTGCAGGGAAAATTTTTACGGCAAAAGTGCCGAGTACCCCGCACGATCAATCCGAAGCGGTTGTCGAAGGATTGGGAAGGCTTGCTGAGCAAATGTCGACCGATGTGGAGCAGTTTATGTCGGAATGCGAGTACCTTGTTCATGGTACAACCGTTGCTACCAACATCATGCTCGAAATGAATGGAGCAAATACGGGGATTCTGACGACGAAGGGATTCCGTGACATCTTGGATTTACGGAGGAACTATAAGGAGGCGGCATTTGACCTGCGCCTTCAGCCGCCGTATCCAATCGTGCCGCGCCGTAAGCGGATGGCGGTAAGCGAAAGAATCGATTATGCGGGCAATATTGTTGAACCGCTGAACGAGGACGATGTACGCAGCAGCGTGGAATCGCTATTGAAGCAAGAAGTAGAAAGTATCGTCGTATGTTATCTGTTCTCGTTCCTGAATCCTGTCCATGAAATACGAACGCGAGAAATCATTAAGGAAATGGCTCCGAATTTGCATATCTCGCTTTCTCATGAAATTTTGCCGCGTGTTCGCGAATTTGAGCGGCTGAGTACGACGGTTGTCGATGCGTACGTTACGCCGAAGCTGTCACGTTACTTAATGAACTTGAAAACAAGGCTGGAATCGAAAAACTTCAACGGCGATATTTTCATCATGTCTGCTAACGGCGGGATGCTTCCCATCGAGCAAGCGGCCAAGAGCGGTGTCAATCTCGTACTCTCAGGCCCTGCGGGCGGCGTAGTTGCAGGTGCTCAAATCGGATTGAATTCCGGTAACGGCAATGTCATTACGGTTGACATGGGCGGTACGAGCTACGACGTGTGCCTTATTAAGAACGGACTGCCGACGGTAAGTACAGAAGCATGGATGAATCGTTACCGTATTGCGGTTCCGACACTCGATATTCATACGATCGGTGCAGGCGGCGGCAGTATCGCTTCTGTCGACGAGGCGGGCAGACTGACTGTCGGACCAGCAAGTGCTGGCGCCGTACCTGGACCTGCATGCTTCGGCCGAGGCGGCAAACTGCCAACGGTTACGGATGCTAACTTGTATCTCGGCTTGCTCGATGCTAACTCGTTCCTGGGCGGCAAGATGAAGCTGGATTACGAGGCTGCTGCCAAAGCGATTGAAGAGCACGTCGCTAAGCCAATGGGAATTTCTACTGTAGAAGCGGCGAACGGAATATTCCGCGTCGTCAACAACAGCATGAATAACGGGATCCGGAAGGTTTCGATTTCACAAGGCTATGATCCACGGGATTTCGACTTGATTGCTTTTGGCGGCGCCGGCGCCATTCATGCAGCTCGCCAAGCAACAGAGCTTGGAATGAAGCGAGTATTAGTTCCGAAGGGCAACGCATCCGTATTGTGCGCAATGGGCGATGTCATGTCTGACGTCTTGATCTCCAAGACGCGGGGATATTTCTCGCGCAGCTCCATGGTTAATTTGGAACAGGTCAATCGCTTAATTCAGGACGCTATTGCAGAAGGAAGTAAGGAGATTGACGGAATCCGTTCGCTGGGTGAAGTGAAGGTAGTCGTGAAGTTTGAAATGCACTATGCCGGACAAACGCATGAAATTGTCGTAGAGGGAGATACGACTGCTGAAGGTTATCTGAAGGAAGAGGGCATGCAAAATACGATTCAAAGATTCCATGACATGCACAAGCAGCTGTATTCCTTCAACAAACCGGAAGAAGAAACGGAGATTTTAGGTATTCAAGTCGACCTGTGGGGCATTCGTTCCAAACTGAATGTGAAGACAGATGCGGTTTCTGATAACGATACATCGAGAATTGTGAAGGGTACGCGGAAAGTATTTTACGAGGAGTATAACGGCTTCGTAGACACGCCAGTTTACGATGGTGAGCGTATGGTGACAGGAGATCGTATCGAAGGTCCGGCTATTATTGAAGAGCCGCATACGACGATTGTCGTCATCCCTGGCAGCTACGTGGTTGTATCTCCAGAGCAAATGTATGAAATGATTTTGTAATTGACCTTCATAAAACAGGAAAGAGGTGCGTTGTAATGTTAGGTTCCATGTTAACAGCAACTGATTCCGGCGAGAAATTGAAGCAAAGCTTTGCTGCTTATTATAACGAGTTTTATAAAAATCTATCATGCAGACAGATGGTCGATCCGAATCATGTATTCGTCGCTGCGACGGATTTAGAAGGTAACCTTATTTACAGCACCAGCATGAAAAATATCTACAACATTCAAAGCTATGTTGAGACCGTAATTAAGCAGTTTCCGGCTTTGAAATCAGGCGACACGGTCGTTACCAACGATCCGTACTCCGGTACGATGCACCTGAAGGATCACTATATGGCCAGCCCGTTCTTCAGTGCCGGCGCGTTGGCAGGTTATATCGTAATCGGATCGCAGTTGGCAGATGTAGGCGGAATGGTATTAGGAAACTATTACCCTTACTCGAAGGATTTGTTTCAAGAGGGTGTCCGTACGACCCCGCTGCGGGTTTCGCGTTCGGGACAGATCGACAGAGATGTGATCGAGCTGCAAAAGCTGAACAGCCGTCTGGCGCTGCTCTTGGAGAACGATCTGAAATTAATGGTTCGCATCAGCCTCGATCTGGCGAAAGTGATGGAAAGCTATTACACGCCGACGATCGCCAAAGAGTGGACGTCAGAATCGGATGCATCCATTGCGAAGCTGCTTGGCCAAATTACAGAGCCATCCGGAACGATAACTAAGACGATTAAAAACATTTGCGGAGAAGAGGTAGAAATTAGCTTGTCTGCTGAGATCAGTGGAGATAAGCTCACAGTCCGCTTCCTGCCTGCAGATGAGATTTCGGTCGGTTTCATTCATTCAACGTATGCTACGACTTGTTCGGCTGTTGCGTCAGCGCTCATTCAAATGACGGATTGTATTCCTAATGCAGGGGTAGTGAAGCATCTGTCGGTAGAGGTTGAGGAGAATACGCTGCTGAATTGCAGCTTCCTTAAGCCTGTCGGCTGGTCCCCTTACAGCCCATTCGAAGAAATTAAGGAAGCAATGATGGAGTATTTTACTAGATTTTCGGTTCCGCAGAAACGGATTTATTCCAAGTCGTACCGTCCAGCAGTGGTCATGCCCGGCATCAACATTCTATAAGTACACGAAAGGTGGAAGGTATGTATGCTAACAACAGTGAACAAATTGGATCCTATCACAGCTCAAGTTATACGTGATTCATTCGAATCGATCTCATCGGAGATTAGCCGTGTCGTAGAACGGACGGCTGTCCATCCACTGTTCCAAGAGGTTCATGACTATAGTACCGGGGTTTTCTATTACGACGGTAAAGAAGTCAGCATGATCGCAAGGGCCACGGCCATACCGGTTCACATCTTCGCATCGATTACATCGGTAGAAGCGTTGATTAAAGAGTTCGGCAGCGACATCCATGAGGGTGACGTGTTTCTAGTCAATGACCCTTATTACGGAGGAACGCATGCTGCAGACTGGACGATGATGAAGCCGGTTATGCTCGATAACAACCGGATGATCTTCCCTTCGGTGCGCGCCCATATGTCCGATTTCGGCGGTGTAGAGCCAGGCGGTTACAATCCGTCCGCAACCGACGTATGGCAGGAGGGCTTCCGGATTCCGCCTATCCGTCTCTACGAGAAAGGCGTTATCCGTCAAGATATGTGGGACATCGTGACGAACAACTCGCGTTTGTCCGAGGTGCTCAAGGGCGATCTCCTCGCCATTCTCGGCGGTTGTAATATCGGCGCGCTGCGCACGAAGCAGCTCGTGGAGAAATATGGAGTCGATACGATCGTCGATGCGATCGATTATTCGATGGAATATGCAGCGAAACGTCTAAGATCCGAGATTAGCAAATGGCCGGATGGCGTTTATGTAGGCGAGCGGCTCCTTGACCACGATTCGGCCAAAAACTACGACATTAAAGTGAAAGCAACCGTTACGGTACAAGGCGAGACGATCGCAGTAGATTTTACCGGAACGGACAACCAAGTGCCGGGGTATATTAACAGCCCGATGGGCAATACCGCTTCCTACGTTTACATGGCGTTATGCGGTATGTTCCCAGAGGATATGCCCGTTAACTCCGGTATGTTCCGTCAGGTGAAAATTTACGCGCCGGAAGGAACAGTCGTCAACCCGTTGGAGCCGGCTCCAGTTATGTTCTCTACCGTGACGATCGGCGGCGACATTGGCGAAGCGGTAATGAACGCATTGGCGAAGATTGCGCCAGAGAGAGCAGGACAGATCGGTCAAGGGTACTGTCTATCGACGACGTATGGTACGGACAGCCGTTACAACGACGAGATGTACTTCACGATCGAATACGGTAACACCATCGCTGCTGACTCGGCCTCTTACGGCAAAGACGGCTGGGGCGGCTGGAGCGCGCCAATGTGTAGCTTGATTCTAGCAACGATAGAGACGCAAGAGCTGCAGTTCCCATTCCTGTACCGTCAGTATGAATATGCGAATGATTCGGTCGGCCACGGCCAGTGGAGAGGTGTACCGTCCTTCCAAATGAAGCGGCAGGTGTATGGTGACCGTCCATCATTCGTCAACATTACGACGGTCGGCAACCGCTATCCGCTGCAAGGCTTTGCAGGCGGTCACTCCGGCGCAAGAAGCTACGCGATTCTGCGTTACGGCACTGATGAAGAGCAAATCGTTAAGGAATCTGCGACTGCCTTCATGCTGGAGCCTAATGAGGTGTTGTTCACCTTCAAAGGGGGCGGCGGAGGCTGGGGCAGCCCGTACGACCGCGATATTGAGAGCGTGCTAGGGGATGTAATGGATGGGTATGTTTCTGTGCAAACGGCTAAGGAAATATATGGTGTAGTTATTACGGAACAACAGGGGGCTTATTCGGTTGATCATGAGGCAACGGCTTCGCTTAGGCAGCAACAAGCGGAGTTGAGCCTGTCATGAACTTCGCAGCCTTTTCACTAAAGCGACTTGGCTATTTTCTCCCTCAATTAATTGGTGTTATTATCGTCGCATTTCTGGTCATCCGGCTCACGCCGGGTGATCCGATTTTGCGCATTACCGGCGGGATGGCATCTGAAGGCGAAATGGAGAAAATGCGTGAACGGATGGGGCTTGACGGCAGTCTGCTGGATCAACTGATTCATTATTTTAAACAGCTGTTCCATGGCGACATGGGCGTATCCTGGTTTACGAGCCAGCAGGTGACGAGCGATTTGTTCCAGCGGTTTCCGGCAACGCTTGAGTTAATTACGATCAGCCTTATCTTATCGCTGCTGCTGTCGATTGTCATTTCCTTTATCGCTGCATTCGGACCAAACACGTTCATCGGGAAGCTGACGAATCGAATTGTGAAGGGCTACAGCTTTCTTGCCGGAGCCGTACCGGATTTCTGGATTGGGATCTTGCTCATTCTGCTATTCTACAGCACGCTCGGAATCGCGCCTAACCCGATGGGGCGGTACGACCTGACTCTTGCTTCGCCGCCTTCGGTTACCGGTTTTCTGACGATTGATTCTATCATTTCCGGCCGATTCGATGTACTGATGTCGTACCTTTCTCATTTAATGCTGCCTGTGGCGACGCTCGTGTTCGTATACAGCGGCAACATTTTGAAGATTACAACGGTTAGCATCGGGGAAGCATTAAGCTCTCCATACATGAAATACGCGCGTTCCTTCGGTGTCGGCAAAGCTTCTATTATCCGATATGCCCTAAAAAATGCGCTTCCTTCCATCATTACAATTTCAGGTATTACGTATACGTATTTGCTCGGAGGTGCGGTGTTGATCGAATCTATCTTCGGCTGGGGAGGGATGGGAGAATATGCAATCCAATCCGCGGTAAATACCGATTTCCCGGCGATGCAAGGATTCATTCTTCTGTCTGCTGCATTCTCGCTGTTCGTATACTTACTAGTCGACCTTCTTTATTTCATTATTAATCCTCGAATGCGTTACGAGTAGAGGGAGTGAAGAATATGCAAGAGGTTATGGACGATAGAGTCGTCATTCGTGAAGAGGTTCGTCCGAGACTGAAGCATTGGCTGATCCGATTTGCGATGCAGGACAAGAGCACGCTGTTTAGCTTGATTGTCTGCTGCTTGATTGTTGTATTGACGCTCATTGCACCTTGGATCGCTCCCTTTGACCCGGAAAAATCAGTAGCAGATTCGTTAATAGCTCCCAACGCTGTTCATTGGTTCGGAACCGATAATACGGGAATGGATGTGTTGTCCCGCATGCTGTATGCCCCGCGAATTATTATCCTCATTTCGCTCGGCTCGCTTGCGGTAGCGATTCTGTTTGGCGTCCCGCTTGGACTTATCGCTGGTTATTATTCGGGCGCAAGGGGGCTGCTGGGGAAATTGTCGGAAGGGTTGATGCGGTTCTTCGATGTGCTGCAGGCGTTTCCGATTTTCGTACTGGCGATGATTCTCATGTCTGTAGCAGAGCCGTCACCGATCAGCCTCATTGCGGTCATTTCGGTAGTAAATATTCCGATTTATGTCCGGTTAATGCGCAGCGAGGTGCTGCAGCTTCGCAAGAAGCTTTATGTTGATGCGGCGAGGGTGATCGGGAATAAAGAGATCAACGTCATTATCAAGCATGTACTCCCTAACGCCATGGAGCCGATATTGGCACAAGCTTCCGTAACGATCGGTATGTCAGCGTTATTGATTTCCGGCCTAAGCTTCGTAGGAGCGGGTATTTCTCCGCCTACTCCTGAATGGGGCTCGATGATTGCAATCGGTGCTTCGGACGTTATTTACGGTTACTGGTGGCCTGCTGTTTTTCCAGGTTTGGGCCTCGGGTTAACAGTTTACTGCTTCGCATTGCTCGGAGAGGGGGTACGGAAATTTGCAAAACCTACAGCAAACGTTGATTCCGGCAAGTGAGACGACGATGGAACCGGTGCTTCATATGGAAGGCGTCACTTTAACGCATAAAGCGACCGGGAAGCAGCTTCTGCACAATGTATCGTTCCAAGCTGGCAAAGGACAAATTATCGGAATTATCGGAAATTCCGGAAGCGGGAAAAGCGTGCTGCTGGAATCGATCATCCGGATTCTGTCGTTTCCGGTGGAATTAACAGGAAGTATTCAGCTGGGTGGCAAAGAGTTAACATCGCTTAACGAACGAAGCTTCAACGCCATTCGAGGTAAAGACCTCGCTTTCATTCCGACGGGAGGAAAGATGTATCTGAATCCGGTTGTTCCAATCGGAAAGCAGCTCATCCGTATCCTTCGAACGCATGCGAACGTTTCGGAAGCCGAAGCGAAGCAGCGCGTGCTGGAATGGCTGGCTAACGTTTCGATTCCGGACCCCGGCAATCGGATGTTTGCTTATCCCCACGAATTAAGCGGCGGGATGGCGCAGCGCGTTGTCATTGCGGCTGCTATGCTGAACGAACCATCTCTTATATTGGCCGATGAGCCGACTGCCGGGCTGGACGTAACCGTCCAGCGCCAAATTCTCGACTTGTTATCCCAAGTTATCCGCCAGGCGGGCACATCCTGTCTGCTCGTCACGAGAGACTTAGGAATTGTGGCGAGCTATTGCGATAAAGTGCTCGTTATGGATGGCGGCGAAGCTGTCGAGCTTCAGGATACGAGATCGTTCTTCCGTTCGCCTGCAAGTAAAGCCGGACAACAAATGATCCAAATGATGCTGGATGAACAACAGCAAATTAATCGGATGTCGACTCCGAAAGGCATGCGAACAGAGCCGGTCGTATCCATCCATGAGCTTTACAAAGTATTTACGCTGGGGAAGAGGAAGGTAAACGCGATCAATGGGGTTTCCTTCTCGATTCAACCAGGGGAAACGCTAAGTATGGTTGGCGAAAGCGGCTCGGGAAAAACGACGGTAGGCAGATGTATTGCCGGTCTCGAGAAGCCGACAAGCGGACTCATCTCGCATGGCAATGGCAAAGCGCGAATCGGGATGGTGTTCCAAGAGCCATTCGAATCGTTAAATCCAAGACATACGATTAGGCGAATTTTGAGTGAGCCGCTTCGCATAATGGGAAAAGAGAGCCACGACGAAATCATGAATGAGGTGCTGGCAAAGGTCAATCTTTCCCCTTCCGTTCTTGACCGGTATCCGTTTGAATTAAGGCCGAATGAGCAGCAGCGAATCGGGATTGCGCGTGCCTTAATGAATGATCCTGACCTTATCGTGCTCGATGAACCGACGTCGATGCTGGATCCCGCTACTCGAATGGACATCTTGACGATACTCAAAAAGATTCAAGAGGAGACCGGCATCGCGTATTTGTTCATTTCGCATGATCTATCGGCCGTGCAGCTGTTGGGCGGAATAATGGCTGTTATGTATTTGGGCGAAATCGTAGAGATCGGGCGGACGGAGCAGCTGTTCCAATCGCCGCTTCACCCTTATACCCAGTCTTTGATGTCGTCTGTCCTTCATCCGGACCCCGATAAGCAGCTGCAAGAGATGAAGCTTACGAACGAAATACCGAGCCCGCTCAACCTGCCGAAGGGCTGCTTCCTGGCTCCGCGTTGTCCGTACGCGACGGCGGAGTGTCATCAGCAGCATCCGGAGCTCATGGAGAGGAACGGCAGCGATCGTATGGTTGCATGTCTACAATATTCTGACAAGGGGGAGCAAGCATTATGGGAAAAAGAGGCGTAATCCGTGCTGTAACCGTATTATTGGCAGTGTCCGTCATTATGACCGCCTGTTCGTCGAAATCAGAGCCTTCATCTAATACATCTTCGAATTCGGGAGGATCGGGTTCGGGTACATCCTCTTTAGTAATTGCTACGCCAAGCTTGCCGTCGTCATTAGAGGTCGAGAATGCGATCGGCTATGAGAACCAAGAAGCGGCACTCAATATGCACGCAACGTTGATCCGGAATACGTATGTGGACAAGGGCGAAGGGTTGAAGGGGCAGGAAGTAACGAGCTTCGAGCCGGTACTGGCGGAAAGCTACGAAGTTAGCGAGGACGGATTAAGTGTCACCTTCCGCTTGAAGCAGGGGGTTCTTAGTCCAGATGGCAACGAATTAAATGCAGACGACGTCATTTACAGCATGAAGCGCAAAATGGGCACAGGCAGCACGGCGGGCTTTATTGGGGGCTTCGTCATTAGTGATGTCGATCAGCAGGTTTTGAAAATTGATGAGTATACGGTACAATTTAAGCTTAACAAGAATACAGACTATACGCTGTTAAGTATGCTGTCGAACTCTCATTTGGGAAGCATATATGATAGTGATTTGCTGCTTTCGAAGAAAACAGACGACGATCCTTGGTCACTGGAGTATGCGTCCAAAAACAGCTACGGATTTGGCCCTTATAAGGTTGTCGAATATAAGCCAGGGCAGCAGCTGGTGTGGGAAAGCAACGAAAATTATGTTCTGGGTGAGCCGTATTACAAGCGAATCGTAGTGAAAGAAGTGAAAGACACTTCGACTCGCGTCTCTTTGCTGCGCGGCGGGGATGTGCAAATTGCAACCCAATTGCGGCCGAGAGATCAGGAAGCTTTGAAGGATGACCCGAACATTACGATACCAGCCATCGACACGAATATGCACATCTTTATTCCATTGAACACAAGCGTCGCTCCTTTCGACAATCAGCTGGTTCGACAAGCGATGGCCTATGCAATTCCGTATGATCGCATTCAATCGCAGGTATACCTGAACCGTTCCGCATCGATGAGCGGGCCAATGTTCCCGGATATTCCAGGCTACGATTCGACTCCGTTCGAGCAATACACGTATGATCCGGCGAAGGCGAAGGAGCTGCTTGCGGAGGCAGGCTTTGCAAATGGAATTACGGTGAAGATGACTTATAACACCAGCTATGCCGACTTGAAGGAAGTAGCCAATATGATTAAAACAGGCGCTAGCGAAGCGGGAATCACGATCGAGCTGCAAGAAATGCCTGCATCGTCTTACGCTCAAGCCAAATCAAGCGGCAGCCTCCAAATGATGCTGGATCGCGATTATTCTATCGTGTTGTCGCCTTATTATTTATTGCTCTTGTTCTTTAACGACACGAGTCCGTTGAACTGGTCCAAATGGGTTAATCAATCTTATCTTGATGCGGTAAACACAGGCGCTACCTCAACTAACAACGAGCTAAGCGAGGAAGCTCAGCAATATTGGAAGGAAGCGCAGCAGATTCTAGGCAGCGAGCTCCCATTCATTTGGGTCAACTACGTACAGCCGCTTCAAGCAATGCGAAGCAGCGTGACGGGATTTGCTTTCCGTACCGACAACGTCATCGCGTATGAGCTGTTAAAGCCAGCAGCTGAATAGAAAGAACACGATTTGCCTCCTATACGGGTTCCCATAGCTCGGACACTTTGAATAAAGGTGTTCGGGCTATGGTTTTTTTTGGGTTTAACAGGTCATGGTCGCTAAGATATCTAAGCTTAAATTTTATGCCTTAGTCGCACAGGTTAGTGGGCTCCAGCTAGGCAAAATGAGGCATTTACAAAAAAATGGAGATGAGTTAATTTATCCAATTGGGAGGGCACCGATTACCCAAGAACCTGCGGCGGTTATGTTACTAGGCATCGGAAATGGAAGGTGGTTGATCTAGGATGAGAAGGACGACAGCATTCTTAACTATATTAATTATGTCTGCACTGAGTTTTGGATTAGGATGGATTATTAATACTTCATATAATTTCTCGACAAAAAGCCGGAGCTGCACCATATTGTGAAGCTCCGGCTTTCTTGATTCGTTACCGTATAAGATTACGGCTCGATTCCCCATACAAGGGTATTGTTATGGTACAGCGTCACCTTGTTCCAGTCGGCAAATGCTGTCTTCGTTCCGTCAAATGAATAGTCGTTGTTCTCGTTAAAGTTCGACCAGTCGGATTTCGCAATGCGGATTTGGATGTCGCCAGTCTGGCCGCCTGGTGCGATCGAGCCTGCCGCTGCACTGAATGACAGCTCCAGATATGTGTCGGCATTCGTGCCAGTCGTGCTTACGATCGTACCGTTCACGTTAGATGCTCCGATCTGGGCGTAGTCTTTGTAGAAATTGAGATTTGCATTGCCGTCTTTCGTGAAATAGTAGCGCAGCTTGACATCACTCAGATTGACGGCTGATGCTCCGGTGTTCTTAATATTGAATGTCGCATAAATTTGGTTATCGGTTGCGTTGGAGTTGTTGAGCTTGTATTGTGCAACTAGCGTGCCGGTGCCTGTACCGCCACCTGTACCGCCTCCGCCATTGCCGCTTGTCGGCGTCGCGCTCGCCTGCGGAGAGTTCGTGCTTTCGCCTGCTGCGTTCGATGCGCTCACAACATAATAATACGTCGTACCATTGTTAAGGCCTGTGTTCGTGTAGCTGGTTGCGGTTATTCCTGTCGCGATGCTCGTATAAGGACCGCCGCTGGTCGTAGCTCTCTTCACGGTGTAGCTTGTCGCGCCTGATGATGCAGCCCAGCTTAATGATACGCTAGCGTTGCCAGCAGCAGCAGTTAAAGTTGCTGGTGCTGCCGGTGCCGTCGTAGTACCGCCGCCACCACCACCGCCACTATTGCTATTGTTTAAGCCAAGGAAGGCAATTGAATAGGCGACCATTCCGTTTTCCGGTATGCTATGGCCAGCGCCCTGCACGCTGATCGCCTCGACCGGCGGCTGGACAGTTGCGTTCCCATAGCGGGTACGGTTCCAGGACGGCTGCGGATTATCGGTTAAGACCGGAGTCTGGGATACGCCGTGCAGATTCGTCCACTGCTTTGTTGCTTCGATGAGGTTATTATGGTTGACAACAAAATCGTTCGTACCGTGCCAAAGCTGCATGCGTGGGTAGCTGCCCGTATAGCCGGGGTACATTGCGCGGGCCGCGTCGCCCCATTGCTGAGCTGTCTTCGTTATATACCCGCCTGCGCACTGGTCGTTCAAGAAGACGGTGGCTGATCCAGTAGCGAGGCAGGTGGCTGGCACACCCATGAACGCGCTTCCAGCGGCAAAGACATCTGGGTACAAGGCAAGCAAGCCGTTCGTCATCATCGCTCCGGAGGATGCCCCCATTGCGACGATGCGGCTGGTGTCAATGTTGTAGTTTGCTTTAGCCCAATTCACCATCGATATAATACTGACGGGGTCAGTGCCGCCGCCGCGGATTTGCGATTGTGGGCTCCATACGTCGAAGCAGTTCATGAATTGACTGCGCGCGCTTTCTGGGAAGATAATCAAGTAACCGTACTGCTCTGCTGCCGTAACATAGTCGCGTGCCATCCCGCTGTAGAAGCCAGAAGCACTGCCTCCGCAAGTGTGCATAGCTACGAGCAGGGCAGGTTGTGCTGCCAAGTTGCGCGGTTCGTATACATACATGTTCAAGCCGCCAGGATTGTTACCAAATGACATGATTCGTGACAGCGTGCCTGGTGTCACACCCGCAGGCGACGCCTTGGCCGTCTGGTTCAACGCCGTGGGCAGCAGGAGGCTGACAAGCAAAAGCAGCGCGCTGAACAAGCTTACCATTCTTGATCTTACTAGCATCATCATTACTCTCCTCCAATCTAAAATGTTGAATTAAGGTGCTACATTTCGTAGAATATGCGCGGCCCTCCTTTCTTTCCATGAGATAGGATGCGACTTTATGCTATAACGTTTAAGCCGCAAATGAAACTCTACAATTTATAGAATTTTCTGTGAAAATTTAATATATCTGGTTTGTCTTGTGTGATCTTCAGGAGAATGTGAAGCGACTTCGGAAATCAATCCTAAGAAGGTGAAGTGGAAATCGTATCTCGGTCAGGCTGGTATTGGCGTATACTCGATGTCTGACGTGAAGGGATGTTATATTCCAAGTCTTGAATGAAAATGCGTGTGCTAGATAAGCCTTATTGCGTAGTTTGTGAGGAATGTAATTCGGAAGAAAATTTTAAGTGAAGCTACGAAGTCGAAAGCTGCATAAGCAACTGTATATTGTCTTGGCATTACGTCCAACTTATTGCGGGCATACGGTTCATCGATTCGGCGCACGATAATAACGGCTTTATTATTCACCAGCCGAATGGAGGGCCATCATGCATCGAAAGTTCAAAGTAATCGCCGCATCGGCAATGCTTGGCGCGATATTGGCGGGATGTGCAGCCAATCAAGGCGACTTGGGCAACCGGGCACCGGTTCGTTCGAACAGCGTTCGTTATGACATGAACGGCAATCAGATCATGAACAAGCGGTTCGCCAATGATCAGATGAATGAAATGAACCGTGTCAACGGCCGCCGACTGAACAGCAATAACTTAATCGGAAGCCATGAGAATTATCGTCTCGAGATGAGTAAAAACATCGCCGATCGCATTACAACGAAGGTAAAGGAAGTAAAGACCGCAAACGTCATGCTGACCAACAGCAATGCGTATGTTGCGGTTTCGCTGCGAGATGGAGCTAGCGCGGGCGGTTCTAGCCCGGTTACTCCTTTGAATACAGGCGGCATGACACCATCACCGCGATATGGAACGTACAGCACAGCGCCGCATAACAATAATATGTACAATCGCACGAACAACATGTACGGCGATGGCACATACCGAGCCCGAGCCGGAGCGGACGCGAACGCCGACATTCAATTAACGGAACATGTGAAAAGCCAAATAGCAGCTGAAGTAAGGAAGCTGGCGCCGAGCGTTGCGCATGTATACATTTCGGCTAACCCAGACTTCGTCGATCGGATGAGCGGCTATTGGAAAGAGGTACAAGCTGGCCACCCGATTCAAGGCTTTATCGCTGAATTTAACGCGATGGTTGAGAGACTGTTCCCAGCTAGAGCGGATGTTAATCTGTAACGATTTAAAGGTCAAAGCCCGTGTGTATGGCTTTGACCTTTACTAGCTTGGAGCTCATTTATATATTCGATCCGCCTCCGAGCACTTCTTGAATTACGCTCTTCATCGTCGTTGTCGGAATCGCGAAGCCGATGCCTTGTGCCTCCGTCTCACCAGCGGAGTTCATACCGATAACTTCGCCAGCGGAGTTCAGGAGCGGACCGCCGGAGTTGCCTGGATTTATCGAGGCGTCAGTTTGGAGCAGGTGCTCGTAGGTACGCGTCGTATTGCCATCTTGAATTTGGATCGGACGCTCCTTGGCGCTAAGCACGCCAACCGTTAGCGTCTGATCGAGTCCATAAGGGTTGCCAATTGCGACGACCATATCACCGATGTTCACCGTATCGGAATCGCCTAGCTTGACCGTCGGAAATGATGCGTTTGATCCGCTGCGCGGCTTAATCTTCAGAATCGCGACGTCAAGCTCCTCGCGCTCCCCGACGACGTTGGCCGTATAGGGCTCGGATTCTCCCTGCAGTGTAACTTGAATTTGATCCGCACCTGCGATCACATGCTGATTCGTCATAATGTAGCCATCCTTTTGGACAATAAACCCGGTTCCCGTCCCCATCGCCGTTAGTCCACCCTGCGAGCTCTCGCTCGGTTCGAACCAGATTCCGCCGCGCGTACGGAAGCTTTGCCGCTGCTGCACGTACGTATCGATTTTGACGACAGCCGGGCTGGCCGCTTCATAGATGGATGCAATATCGCCCGATGCTGTCTGAGTGGAAGCAGCTGCTGAAGCCGTAGTAATGCCGGCGCCTTGTCCTGCAGCAGTCGAAGCAGCTTGTCCGGTCTTAGTACCGTTGAACCAATTATTATGATCGGCTGCGTACATGAATCCGCTAATTGTGAGTACGCCTGCCAGGAAGGCTGCCGCAAGCGGGAGCAGCGGGTGCCGGCGTGAAGGTGCGGCTGCCGGCTTATCGCTTGCGAAGTCGAAGCTTCGGCCGAAGCGGGTAATATAAGTGCCGTTCTCATCTTGATGCGTCTCGATCCATTCATTATGTTGGCCTCTACAAGGTCTGTTCGTATGGTTATTCATCATCCTATAATTCCTCCCCCATCCATTAGCCGGATGCTGTGCTGGTTTGCAGCAGTTTCGATTTCGTTAAGTTCATCATGAGGGCTGAACCTTAATCGAGTCTTAAATGAAACTAAAAAGAAGAATAAAATGGTCTTACCTCGAATAGGATGGAATGAAGCTGCCCGTTCCGCAGTGCTGGCCGCACCAACAAAAAAACCTTCTCACCGTGCTTCCATGAAGGACGCATGGGACGAAGGCCGATTCCATAACGAATCAGGATCTATAGATGAACGATGACTAGATCTGTAATTCCCCAAGCTTGATCAGCTCGACAACCGCCTGTGAACGACCTTTGACATTGAGCTTTTGCATTACATTGGAGATATGATTGCGTACCGTCTTCTCGCTGATGAACAGCTGCTGAGCAATGTCTCGCGTTGTTTTATCCTGTACTAGCAGCTCGAATACTTCGCGTTCGCGATGCGTCAACAAAAATTTGCTCTTATGGTCGCTGCCCTTCAATTTTTGTCACCCCTCCTTGCTCGGGTTTGTATGGTTTAACAAGGTTTAGGGATACAGTCAACTTATATTATGAACAGGATGGACCAATGGTGCGGTATACCTGGCAAAATGGGCACGCCGTTCGGGCATGCTTCTGCAGCACACAATGAACTCGTCGAGGCTGTAACGAATCGTGCACTTGTCGACTCTCTTCTGCAAAAGTATAGAGAGAAATTAGTAGGCAGCTGCTATAAGTGTCGAGCGCTGGATTAGCGTTCGGCACTTTTTTATTGTCAAGTTTTGATGACGAAGGTCATCAAAGTGACATTCAAGAAGTCATGATATTTGCTAGTCCGACTTCTATCGATGTTTATAATTGGAATTACCGCCCTTGATGGCTGCTAACCCGTCGAAAGAGAGGAGGAGAGTGGGCGACACCCGGTTACGACAATACAACAAGCAATGAAGGAGATGAATAAGGCAATGAGGCGTACGCGGAGATGGGTTACCAAGCTTCTAGCGTACACGCTGGCGGCAGGTCTCGTCTTAGGAGGAGCGCCGGTGGGTGTCTTCGTTCCTGAAGCGAATGCAGCAAGCGATTTCAACTACGCCGAGGCGTTACAGAAAGCGATTTATTTCTACGAGGCGCAGCGTTCAGGCGAACTGCCCGCGAGCAATCGAGTGGAATGGCGCGGTGATTCCGGGCTTACCGACGGTGCCGATAACGGAGTAGACCTGACGGGCGGTTGGTATGATGCGGGTGACCATGTCAAATTCGGCTTTCCGATGGCGTTCTCTGCAACGATGCTTGCTTGGTCGGTATATGAGTACCGAGACGGGTACGTGCAGTCTGGCCAATTAGATGCGATTTTGGACAATTTGAGATGGGTTAACGACTATTTTGTAAAAGCGCATACGGCTCCGAATGAGCTGTACGGACAAGTCGGCACCGGTAGCATAGACCACGCTTGGTGGGGGCCGGCCGAAGTGATGCAGATGGAGCGCAAGTCGTACAAAATTACGGCGACCTGCCCGGGCTCCGATCTCGCAGGCGAGACCGCTGCGGCTATGGCGGCAGCATCCATCGTATTCGCTGACACGGATTCTGCTTACTCGGCAAAGCTGCTGACGCATGCGAAGCAGCTGTACAGCTTCGCGGACACGTACCGCGGCAAGTATTCCGATTGCATCAAGGACGCACAGTCGTTCTACAACTCATGGAGCGGGTATGCGGATGAGTTGACTTGGGGGGCGATCTGGCTTTACCTGGCAACGAATGACATGACTTATCTGAACAAGGCAGTTCAATCAACTAATGACTGGAGCAGGGATCAAGCGGGCGAATGGGGTTACAAGTGGACGATCGGCTGGGATGACAAAACGTACGGCTCCCAGTTGCTGCTTGCCCGTATTTTGACTGAGCTTGGTCGTCCGGAGGCATCGACATTCGTTACAGCGACGGAGAAAAATCTTGATTTCTGGACGGTTGGCGTTAACGGACAGCGTATTACGTACACGCCTGGCGGTCTAGCATGGCTTGATTCGTGGGGGTCGCTAAGGTATGCGTCCAATGCAGCATTCTTGGCCTTCGTCTATTCTGACTTCGTAGCGGATCAGACGAAGAAAGCCCGGTATCGCGATTTCGCGGTGCGCCAGATTAACTACGCGCTAGGTGATAATCCGAAAAATCGCAGTTATGTCGTTGGCTACGGCGTGAATCCGCCGCAGCATCCGCACCATCGGACGTCGCAAGGCTCCTGGTCCGATAATATGCTGGAGCCGGCTAACGCCCGTCATGTGCTCTATGGAGCATTGGTCGGCGGTCCGAACCAGACTGACGGTTACACGGACAGCGTGCAGGACTATACGATGAACGAGGTTGCGACCGACTACAATGCCGGATTCACCGCCTCGCTAGCGAAGATGAATCTACTATTCGGTGCGGGCCAGCAGCCAGCAGCTAATTTCCCGCCAAGCGAGACGAAGACGGACGAGATGTTCGTAGAGGCTGCGATCAATCAAGCCGGCAGCAATTTTACGGAAATTAAGGCGCTGCTCAACAACCGTTCCGGCTGGCCGGCACGGATGGGCGATAAGCTGTCGTTCAAATACTTTATGGATTTGAGCGAAGTGTACAATGCAGGCTACACGGCTTCAGACCTGACGGTTCTGACGAATTATAACCAAGGGGCAACGGTATCGAGTCCGATTGCTTATGATGCGGCGAATCACATTTATTATGTGAACGTCGATTTCACCGGAACGAAGATTTATCCGGGTGGACAGCCGCATTACAAGAAGGAAGTGCAGTTCCGAATTACAGGGCCTCAAGGCGCTTGGGACCCGACGAACGATTACTCTTACGGCGGACTCGTGAAAGAGACTGTCGCGAAAACGGCGCTGATGCCGGTATACGATGCAGGAGTACGAGTATTCGGTTCTGAGCCTTCAGGGGGCATTTCGCCGATCCCGACTGCTCCAGATGCGCCTGCGAATTTGACGGCTTCGTCAGGAAACGCTTTCGTAACGCTGAACTGGACCGCGTCGTCCCGTGCTACGACGTATACCGTTAAGCGCTCAACGACGAGCGGCGGTCCTTATACGACCGTTGCGACGGGGCTTACGGGCACGACATACACGAACACGGGGCTGATCAACGGTACAACGTACTATTATGTTGTCTCCGCTGTGAACAGTGTTGGCGAATCGTCGAACTCGGCGCAAGCATCGGCAACGCCGCAGGCGGTTGTTACGGCTCCGGATGCGCCGACGGGCTTGACGGCGTCGGCAGGCGATGCGCAAGCGACACTGACGTGGACGGCATCAGCAGGTGCTGCCAGCTACAATGTGAAGCGTTCGACTACAAGCGGAGGCGCTTTCACGACAGTGGCAATGGGTGTGACGGGCACGACGTACACGGACACCGGTTTGACGAATGGTACGACGTATTATTATGTCGTGACTGCTGTCAACAGCGCGGGTGAATCAGCGAATTCCGCCGCCGTCAGTGCAACGCCGGCAGGAACGGTAACACCGCCGCCGGGCTATCTCGTAGTTCAATATAAAGTGAACAACGGCAATGCGAACGATAACATGATTTATGCAACCTTCAACATTAGGAATGTGGGCACGACGGCCGTCAGCCTGAGCGATCTGAAGCTCCGTTACTATTTCACGAAGGATTCGTCCAACGCTAGCTTAAGCTTCTGGACGGATTATGCTCAGGTTGGTACGAGTACGGTAAGCGGCACGTTTAACTCGATCAACCCTGCGAAGACCAATGCAGATACGTATCTGGAGCTTGCGTTCAGTGCAGCGGCTGGATCGATTGCGCCAGGCGGACAATCCGGCGATATCCAGATTCGAATCGCGAAGTCCGACTGGTCGAATCTGGACGAGAGCAACGATTATTCGTTCGACGGTACGAAATCGTCATTCGTGGACTGGAACAGAGTAACGCTCTATCAGAGCGGATCGCTTGTATGGGGCCTCGAGCCATAGTGCTCTTTGTGTTAAGGCATGGAGGGTTCGGTGGCTTCCGGTTTCGTAAGGCAGCCGCCGGACAGAAGAAATACCAATTTCGAAGGAGGATTTATTCATGGTCATTAAAGCCTCCCGCAAGGGACTGGCAATTGCTTTAAGCGCAGCGCTGTCTGTATCTTCTATCGTGGGCGGAACCGCATTGGTTGCCCCTCAGAAGGCAGCAGCGGCGGCGCCGGCAACATCTGTTGAAGCGCAGCGCTTCCTAACTCTGTACAACCAGTTGACTGACCCATCAAGCGGGTATTTCTCACCGGAAGGAATTCCTTACCATGCAATCGAGACGCTCTTAAGTGAAGCGCCGGACTATGGTCATATGAGTACGTCTGAGGCATACAGCTACTGGCTGTGGCTGGAGGCATTGTATGGCTATTATACGGGCGACTGGACACATCTAGAGAAAGCATGGGACAACATGGAGAAGTACATCATTCCTGTCAATGAGGGCGACGGCAAAGAAGAGCAGCCTACGATGAATTACTATAATCCGAACAGCCCAGCGACGTATGCACCGGAGAAGCCTCAGCCAGACCAATATCCGGTACCGCTCAGCAACGTTAAGACAGCAGGCAAGGACCCGCTCGACGCTGAGCTGAAAGCAACATACGGAAACAATCAAACGTATCTGATGCACTGGTTGATCGACGTAGATAACTGGTACGGCTTCGGTAACCTGCTGAACCCGTCGCATACGGCAACGTATGTCAATACGTTCCAGCGCGGTGAGCAAGAGTCTGTATTTGAGGCTGTCGTCCATCCGTCCCAGGACAACAAAACGTTCGGCCAGCCGGGCGAAGGCTTCATGTCGATCTTTAACAAGGAGAACCAGGCTCCTGCAGCACAATGGCGTTACACGAACGCCTCTGATGCGGATGCTCGCGCAGTTCAAGTCATGTACTGGGCGAAGCAGTTCGGCTATAACAATACGAAGTATTTGGATAAAGCGAAGAAGATGGGCGACTATCTCCGCTATGACATGTACGACAAGTACTTCCAGAAGATTGGAACGGGCAACGGCTCCTCGACGCCGGGCACGGGCAAGGATGCAAGCACGTACTTGCTTGGCTGGTACACGGCTTGGGGCGGCGGCTTAGGCGAGAACGGTCAAGGCAACTGGGCTTGGCGGATTGGTTCCAGCCATGTGCATCAAGCTTATCAGAATCCGGTAGCGGCATATGCATTGTCTACATCGGCAGGTGGCCTCATTCCGGCATCGCCAACGGCACAGCAGGATTGGAACACGTCGCTTAAGCGTCAACTCGAGTTCTACACGTGGCTGCAATCGAGCGAAGGCGCGATCGGCGGCGGCGCAACGAACAGCTGGGATGGCGAATACAAAGCGTTCCCGACGGGAACGAGCACATTCTATGGCCTCGGCTATCAGAAAGCACCGGTATATCATGATCCGGATTCGAACCAATGGTTCGGCTTCCAAGTATGGCCAATCGAGCGCGTAGCGGAAATGTATTACATTCTCGCAGCGAACGGCGATACGACGAGCGACAATTTCAAAATGGCGAAACAGGTTATGGAACGTTGGGTCGATTACGCGCTTGATTATACGTTTATCGATCAAAGACCTGTTACGGACTCCGACGGCTACTACCTTAATGCATCCGGTCAGCGCGTCTTGGGCGGAGCTAATCCAACGATAGCGACGACGTCGGCTCCAGGTGAGTTCTATCTGCCTGGTACGCTCGAATGGAACGGTCAGCCGGATACGTGGACTAGTCTGAGCGCCTATACAGGCAATCCGAATTATCATGTTGTTACGAAAGATCCAAGCCAAGATTTAGGTGTTCTTGGAAGCTATGTCAAAGCGCTTACCTTCTACGCAGCGGCTACGAAGGCAGAGACAGGCTCGTATTCTGCACAAGGCGCGCAAGCCAAAGATACGGCGTACACGCTGTTGAATACGGTCTGGAGCTACAATGACGGCATCGGTATCGTGAAGCCTGAGCAGCGTGCCGATTACTATCGTTTCTTTACGAAAGAAACGTATATTCCGTCTGGCTGGTCGGGCACGAACGGTCAAGGCGCAACGCTTCCAGGCAATAACGCTGTAGCATCTGATCCTGCTAAAGGCGGCAACGGTTACTATATCAGCTATGTGGATCAACGTCCGAAGATTACGCAAGATCCAATGTGGTCGTATTTGCAAAATCTGTACACGACGTCGTACAACACGACGACGAAGAAATGGGAGAACGGAACGCCTACGTTTACGTACCACCGTTTCTGGTCACAAGTCGATGTTGCAACAGCCTATGCAGAATATGACCGTCTCATTAACAGCAATTCGACAACCCCTACGGCTCCGGCTGCACCAGCAACGCTGTCGGCAGCGGCAGGCAATGCACAGGTGACGCTGACATGGTCGGCTTCCGCAGGCGCGACGAGCTATAATGTGAAACGCGCTACGACGGCGGGAGGTCCATACACGACGGTAGCAACAGGCGTGGCGGGCACGACGTTTACGGATACGAGCTTGACGAACGGCACGACTTATTATTATGTCGTAAGCGCCGTGAACGCGGCGGGCGAATCGGTTAACTCCGTTCAAGCATCGGCAACGCCGCAAGCGGGCGTAACGGCTCCGGCAGCGCCTACAGGCTTGACGGCATCCGCAGGCAGCTCGCAAGTGACGCTAACGTGGACGGCGTCCGCAGGCGCAACGGGCTACAATGTGAAACGTTCAACGACAAGCGGCGGTCCGTATACAACGGTTGCAACGGGTGTAACGAGCACGACGTTTACGGATACGAGTCTGACGAACGGCACGACGTACTATTACGTTGTTACGGCAGTCAATAGTGCAGGCGAGTCGGCGAATTCGACACAAGTATCGGCAACGCCGCAAGCGGCAGTAACGGTTCCGGCAGCGCCTACAGGCCTGACTGCTGCGGCAGGAGATGCGCAGGTCACGCTGAACTGGACGGCATCCGCAGGCGCAACGAGCTATAACGTGAAGCGTTCGACGACAGCAGGCGGCGCGTTCACGACGATTGCTACAGGAGTAACGGGTACGACGTTTACAGATACTGGTTTGACGAACGGCACGACCTATTACTACGTCGTCAGCGCAGTCAATAGCGCAGGCGAGTCTGCGAACTCTGCAGCGGCAAGCGCAACGCCTGCAGGTACGGTAGTAACGCCTACGGGTAACCTTCAGGTTCAATATAAGCTGAACAATAATAACGCTTCGGACAATATGATCTATGCGACGTTCAACATTAAGAATACGGGTACGTCGCCAGTAAGTCTGAACGGTCTGAAGCTTCGCTACTACTTTACGAAGGACACGACGAGCGCAGGTCTGAACTTCTGGACGGACTGGGCGCAAGTTGGAACGAATACGGTTAGCGGAACGTTTAACGCCATTAGTCCAGCGAAGACGAACGCTGATACGTATCTCGAAATTTCGTTCAGCTCCGCTGCGGGCTCCATCCCAGCAGGCGGACAATCGGGCGATATCCAAATTCGTATCGCGAAAGCTGACTGGTCGAACTTCAATGAGAACAATGACTACTCGTTCGACGGTACGAAGTCCGCATTCGCGGATTGGAACAAAGTGACGCTGTATGAGAACGGCTCACTCGTATGGGGTATCGAACCGTAAGCTCTGGTTCTTGGAACGGGAGTCCGGCTCGCCGGATTCCCGCTCTTCAGGAATATATGCAACTATTAATTAAAAGGAGTTGAAAAGTTTTGTCTAACGTAATAACGAAACGCACCGTGAAGCTCTTCCTTGTGTTCGCAGTCGTATTCAATCTATTCGCCACGATCGGTGCAGCTACAAGCTCTGCTGCTGAAGCACATGTTGACAATCCATATGTTGGTGCTACGCAGTATGTGAACCCTGACTATGCGAATCTGGTCGATTCCTCCATTGCGCAAGTTTCAGACCCTGTGCTGAAAGCGAAAATGGAAACGGTTAAATCATATCCGACAGCAATCTGGCTGGACCGCAGAGCGGCGATCCAAGGCGGCGCAGTTAACAATGGACGTAAGAGCCTCGTAGAAACGATGGATGCTGTGCTTGCTGCAAAGCAAGGTAACACGCCGATTGTCGTACAATTCGTTATTTATAACTTGCCTGGCCGCGATTGCCACGCTCTCGCTTCCAACGGCGAGCTGCCGTTGACGCAAGCCGGCCTCAATACGTACAAAACGGAATACATTGATCCAATCGCTGCAGTATTTGCAGATCCGAAGTATCAAGACATCCGTATCGTAACCATTATTGAGCCGGATTCGCTCCCGAACCTCGTAACGAACCTGAGCGATCCGAACTGCGCTGCAGCGAACTCCTCCGGCATTTATGTGGATGCAACGCGCTATGCGCTAGACAAGCTGCATGCAATTCCGAACGTATACACTTACATGGATATTGGTCACTCCGGCTGGCTCGGATGGGACTCGAACCGCGGTCCTGCTATCGACCTGTTCACGGATGTTGTTAAAGGTACGACGGCTGGTCTGGCAAGCGTAGACGGCTTCATTACGAACACGGCGAATACGACGCCGCTTGTTGAGCCAAACCTTCCGAATCCAGATCTGAACATCAACGGACAACCGCTGAGATCTGCTTCGTACTATGAATGGAATCCGTATTTCGACGAAGTTGACTTTACGGCAGCACTTTACTCCGGCTTCGTAGCGAAAGGCTGGCCAACATCGATCGGCTTCCTCGTGGATACGTCCCGTAACGGATGGGGAGGCCCGAATCGTCCAACGTCTGCTAGCGGCTCGACTGTAAGCGCTTATGCAGACTCCGGCCGTATCGATAAACGTTCCCATCGCGGTAACTGGTGTAATCCATCTGGTGCAGGTATTGGTGAACCTCCAACAGTAGCACCAGCAGCTTATGCTTCGTCGCATATTGATGCGCTTGTATGGGTTAAACCTCCAGGCGAGTCCGACGGATCGAGCTCGGCTATTCCGAACGACGAAGGCAAAGGCTTCGACAGAATGTGCGACCCTACGTATATCGGCGCAAGCGGTTTCCCAACTGATGCAAAGCCTAATGCTCCTGTATCGGGTCACTGGTTCCATGAGCAATTCGTTGAGCTTGTAACGAACGCATATCCGCCAATTCCACAAAGCAGTACGAATCCTAACAATCCGACTGTACCTGCTGCACCTGCAAGCCTGACGGCAACAGCAGGCAACGGCCAAGTGTCTCTGACGTGGAGCGCATCGACGGGTGCAACGAGCTATAACGTGAAGCGTGCAACGACGGCAGGCGGCCCTTACACGACGATTGCGACGGGCGTAACGGCTACTTCGTACACGAACACGAGCCTGACGAACGGTACGACGTATTACTATGTTGTCTCCGCAGTGAACAGCGCAGGCGAGTCAACGAACTCGACGCAAGCTTCGGCAACGCCGCAAGCGGGTGTGACGGCACCAGCAGCACCTGCAAGCCTGACGGCAACGGCAGGCAATGGTCAAGTGTCTCTGACGTGGAGTGCATCGACAGGTGCAACGAGCTACAACGTGAAGCGTGCAACGACGGCAGGCGGCCCTTACACGACGATTGCGACGGGCGTAACGGCTACTTCGTACACGAACACGAGCCTGACGAATGGTACGACGTACTACTATGTTGTCTCCGCAGTGAACAGCGCAGGCGAATCCGCGAACTCGACGCAAGCTTCGGCAACGCCGCAAGCGGCTGTATCGGTTCCGGCAGCACCAACAAGCTTGACGGCAACGGCTGGCGATGCACAAGTATCGCTGACGTGGAGTGCATCGGCAGGCGCTACGAGCTATAACGTGAAGCGTGCAACGACGGCAGGCGGTCCTTACACGACGGTTGCGACGGGCGTTTCGGGTACGTCGTACACGAATACGGGTCTTACGAACGGCACGACGTACTACTATGTTGTTTCTGCCGTGAACAGCGCAGGCGAGTCTGCGAACTCCGCTGCTGTAAGCGCAACGCCTGCAGGCTCTGTAACGCCTCCGCCAACGGGTGATTTGGTCGTTCAATATAAGGTTAACAATGCCAATGCGAACGATAACATGATCTATGCAACGTTCAACATTAAGAACACTGGCACGACGGCAGTGAACCTGAGCAATCTGAAGCTGCGTTATTACTTGACGAAAGATTCGTCCAGTGCAGCACTGAACTTCTGGACGGACTGGGCACAAATCGGCACGAACAATGTAAGCGGTACGTTCAGCTCGATCAGCCCTGCTAAGACGAACGCGGATACGTATCTCGAGCTGTCGTTCAGCTCAGCAGCAGGCTCGATTGCGGCAGGCGGCCAAACGGGCGACATCCAAATTCGCATCGCGAAAGCTGACTGGACGAATCTGGATGAAACTAACGATTACTCGTTCGACGGTACGAAAACAGCATTCGCAGATTGGAACAAAGTAACGCTGCATCAGAACGGTACGCTCGTATGGGGTATCGAGCCGTAAATCAAATTTGATAAGGCATGCGAATCGGAGCGCCCTTAGTGGGCGCTCTGATACGGTTACAACAACAAATAAGATTTCAACCGTTTTATTACGTGGTGTGTGGCTGAGTAAGTCGGAAGAAGCTTCAGATGCCGCACAACAACCTATTAATCGAATGCAAAGGAGGAAGTGAGTTATGTCTATTACGGCGAATAAGAAAGGGCTGCTAATGCTGCTGGCGTTAACGCTGGTGCTTAGCTTGCTGCTTCCGGCAGGCAAGAACAAGAGCTATGCAGCAGGGCCGATCGTACCGACGTATGGTCAGATTAAAGTGTCCGGTAATCAATTGGTTAGCCAATCCGGTCAGCCTATTCAACTCAAAGGCGCAAGCTCGCACGGCATTCAATATTTCGGCAACTACGTGAATAAGAACGTTATTAAATGGCTGAGAGACGATTGGGGTGCGACCGTCTACCGTGCCGCCATGTATACAGAGGAAGAAGGATACATTACGAATCCATCTCTGAAGAACAAGGTTAAGGAAGCGGTAGAGGCGGCGATTGACCTTGGCATTTATGTCATTATTGACTGGCATATTTTGTCTGATGGCGATCCAAATAAGCATAAATCGCAAGCGATAGCCTTCTTCCAAGAGATGGCGACGCTGTATGGGTCTTATCCGAACGTAATTTATGAAATCGCGAACGAGCCGAACGGCGTCAGCTGGAACGGCAGCATTAGGCCGTATGCGCAGGATGTAATTACGGCGATTCGTGCGATAGATCCAGACAACATTATTATCGTCGGTACGCCGACCTGGAGCCAGGATGTCGATCATGCGGCGGACAATCCGCTGCCGTTCAGCAATATTATGTACTCGCTGCACTTCTACGCGGGTACGCATGGTCAATATTTGCGTGACAAAGTGAATTATGCGCTTAACAAAGGCATTGCAATATTCTCGACAGAATGGGGAACGAGTACGGCAACCGGGGACGGCGGCCCATATCTGTCTGAATCGACGCAATGGCTGAACTTCCTCGACAGCAAAAAAATTAGCTGGGTGAACTGGTCGATCGCGACGAAGAACGAATCGTCTGCTGCACTTCTGCCTAGCGCAAGTGTGAACGGCGGATGGGCGCTGAGCGATCTGAGCACTTCCGGTCAATATGTCCGTTCCAAAATGCTCGAAGGCTCCGTACCGCAGCAGCCGCAAACTCCGGCGGCTCCGACTAGCCTAAGCGTATCTGCGGGCAATGGACAGGCGACGCTTACATGGGCGGGCTCGTCCGGCGCGACGAGCTATAATGTGAAGCGCTCAACGACGAGCGGCGGTCCTTACACGACCGTGGCGACAGGAGTATCGGGTACGTCGTATACGAATACCGGCCTTACGAACGGCACGACGTATTACTATGTCGTCTCTGCCGTGAACAGCGCAGGCGAGTCGGCGAATTCGGCGCAAGCTAGCGTAACGCCAGCAGGAGGCACAAATCCGCCTACGAATCCAAGCGGAGCATTAGAAGTTCAGTACAAAGTGAGCAACGCGAACGCTACGGACAATATGATTTATGCTACCTTCAACATTAAGAATACTGGAACGACGGCCGTGAACCTAAGCAATCTGAAGCTGCGTTACTACTTAACGAAAGATTCGAATACGGGTCTTAGCTTCTGGACGGATTACGCACAGATCGGCACGTCGAATGTTAGCGGCTCGTTCAATGCAATCAATCCTGCGAAGACAAACGCGGATACGTATTTGGAGCTGTCGTTCAGCTCGGCGGCAGGATCGATCCCAGCAGGCGGACAAACGGGTGATATCCAAATCCGCATCGCGAAGAATGACTGGTCGAATTTGAATGAAAACAATGATTACTCGTTCGACGGAACGAAAACGTCATTTGCAAGCTGGAACAAAGTAACGCTTTATCAAAACGGCACGCTTGTATGGGGAATTGAGCCTTAATTATTTTGATATAAGGGGATGACGATATTAATGGCAACAACTTCGTTCAAAAAGTGGGGCATTATGCTGCTTGCAGCAGCAATGGTCTGCTCTATGTTCGCAGCAGCGGGAGCGGCACGTAAAGCGAGCGCCGCATCGACACTTGGATATTACCATACGTTTGGCAATCGTATTGTGGATGCTGCAGGCAATCCTGCCGTGTTCAACGGTCTGAACTGGTTCGGCTTTGAGACGGCTAATTACTCGCCGCATGGATTGTGGTCTTATTCGCTCGACAGCTTTATGGATCAGATTAAGGAGAAGGGATATAATCTGATCCGGCTTCCGTACAGCAACCAGATGTTTGATTCAGGCAGCATGCCGACAAGCTTGAATACGGCGACGAACCCGGATTTGCAAGGGTTAACGCCGATCCAGCTGATGGACCGTGTGATCCAAGAGGCTGGTGAGCGCGGCATCCAAATTATATTGGACCGTCACCGTCCGGACTCCGGCGGCCAGTCGGAGCTGTGGTATACGTCCCAATATTCTGAAGAACGGTGGATCAGCGACTGGGTTATGCTGGCGCAACGTTACGCGAACAATCCAACTGTAATCGGTGCCGATTTGCACAACGAACCGCACGGACCAGCTTCTTGGGGAACGGGCGATTTAGCGACAGACTGGCGCCTTGCAGCGGAGCGCGCAGGTAATGCAATTCTGGCGGTTAACCCGAACTGGCTCATTCTTGTTGAAGGCATCCAAACGAATGTACAAGGTGAGACAGGCAACTATTGGTGGGGCGGCAACCTGAAAGGAGCTCGCAACTATCCGGTTCGGCTCAACGTTCCGAATCGTCTCGTCTATTCGCCGCATGATTACGGCCCGGGCGTAGCGGAACAAACGTGGTTTGATGATGCGTCGTTTCCGAACAACATGGCGGCTATATGGGATGCACATTGGGGATACATTAGCAAAGAAAATATAGCGCCAATCCTCGTTGGTGAGTTCGGCGGTCGCAGCGTCGATCTGACAAGTAAGGAAGGTATCTGGCAGAACAAGCTGGTTGATTACATTAAAGATAATGACCTGTACTGGACCTATTGGTCGCTCAACCCGAACAGCGGCGATACTGGTGGCTTGCTGCTGGACGACTGGCGGACGTGGAACGCACCGAAGCAGGCGATGCTCGATCGCATTATGAAGCCGATCGGTACTCCACCACCGGTAACGACTGTGCCTGCAGCACCTGCATCGCTGAGTGCAGCTGCAAGCAATGGTCAAGTAACGCTGACGTGGGGAGCGTCTTCCGGTGCAACAAGCTATAACGTGAAGCGCGCAACGACAAGCGGCGGACCTTACACGACGATCGCGACGGGAATTACAGGCACGACGTACACGAACACGGGCCTTACGAACGGCACGACGTATTACTATGTCGTCTCGGCAGTGAACAGTGCAGGCGAATCGTCGAACTCTGCTGCTGCAAGCGCAACGCCAGCAGGTACGGTGACTCCTCCACCGACGGGCAATCTGGTCGTTCAATATAAAGTGAACAATGCGAATGCGAATGACAACATGGCTTATGCAACGTTTAACATTAAGAACACAGGCACGACAGCAGTTAACCTGAGTAATCTGAAGCTGCGCTATTACTTGACGAAGGATTCGTCGAATGCTGGTTTAAGCTTCTGGACGGACTATGCACAGATTGGAACGAGCACGGTTAGCGGCACATTTTATTCAATCAGCCCAGCCAAGACGAAAGCGGATACTTACTTAGAGCTTTCGTTCAGCTCTGCGGCAGGCTCGATCCCAGCGGGCGGACAAACGGGCGATATTCAAATTCGTATCGCCAAAACCGACTGGTCGAATCTCGATGAGAGCAACGATTACTCGTTCGATGGTACGAAATCGGCATTTGCGGATTGGGACAAGGTGACGCTGTATCAAAGCGGCACGCTTGTATGGGGCATTGAACCATAATAAGCATTAAGTAATCTTAAAGCACATCAATATGGCATATGCGATTTGGAGCAAAGAGCGCTTTATCACAACGGCATGGCCTAAAGGGCCGACAGCTATAACGACATCCTTTTTGTAACGGACAGATCTTGCGCTCCAGCTCCGGTGCGGCGTCTATTCATATAGGCGCCGTACACCGCTGTGCAGTGGGCGTAATTGCTGGTAAGGATGAAGATCTATCCAATATTGTACGTAGTACCTAATATTTGATAGACTGATAAGGGGAGCGTTGTTAGCTGCCTGACAGAAGAATCTCCTTATTCGCATCCGGGATGAGAAGGGGGTATCGATGGTGTATCGGCTTCTGGTCGTCGATGATGAAGCATTCGCATTGAAAAGTGTAGTGGACACCATAGATTGGAGCTCACTGCAGATCGCACAAGTGTTCGCCGCATCCGATGCGGAAGAAGCAAGAGAACTGCTAGACGAACATGCAATTGACGTGATGATATGCGACATCGAGATGCCGGGAGAGAATGGACTGGAGTTGTTAAATTGGATAAGACAAAGAGGTGTTGCGACAGAGACAATTTTTTTGACTGGACATGACAGGTTTGATTATGCGCATACGGCGCTTCAGATGGGCTGCTTTGATTATCTTCTAAAGCCGATCCGTCACGAGAGGCTGAAGGAGACGGTCATGAGAGCATTATCAAAGCTGGAGGATACGAGGCAGAAGATCTCGATGCATAATCGGGTGGAACGTTATGAGAATTTACTTCGTGCGCAGAAGCATATTCTTGTTGACCGTTTCTGGACCGATTTAATTGAACCGAGCGGCGAAACGTATAACACTGAGCCGCATACGACATATTTGTCGATTATTCAACCGGAATTTTCGGCGAATGACGTGTTTATGCCCGTGTTGTTCAGCGTCGATCGATGGAAGCAGAGCTTCGGAAGTCGAGATGAGCATATTCTCGAATATGCGATGATGAACTCGGCAAGGGAGACGGTGCTTCGCAATTGGCCGGGAACCGTCGTTAAATGCAGGAGCGGCGCGATCTTTATCATTATCTACGAAGCGTCGAATGTTGAGCGCGAGATGAAGGAGCTGGAATGGCGGTGCCGCCGGTTTATCGCCGATTGTAACCAATATTTTTATGGCCATGTATCCTGTTATATCGGTTCTGCTGGTCCGATTGACCGAATGGCGTCCACCTGCTCGGAATTGCTCGATATGGAGCGGCGTAACGTATCCAAGTCAGATTCAATTTTTATTAAAGGCGAATTTTATGAGGATCAACAGGGTATGCCGCCAGTCACTTGGCCGTCAGAGCTGTATGTGCTGTTCGAGTCGGGCAAGAAGGAAGAGCTTCAGAGAAGGATCGATGAGCTGTTCAGCATTTACGAGAATCAGAAGTCATTATCTAAGGAACATTTGAAAGCGTTTTATTTTCATTTTGTATCGATGATTTACCAGACGTTTCACAAGAGTGGTATATCGGTCGATCATTCTTTGGAATCGTTGACTAGGCAGGAGGATATGGCGCAGGCGACCAAATCGTTATCGCAGCTACGGGCATGGACGAAACGGATGACCGATGCGGCGATGAAAGCTGTCGAAAAGCGCCGCAACCGAGAGCCGTCTGTTATTGAATTGATCGAGCAGTATGTGCAGACCCATATTTCGCAGGATCTAACCCGGGAGGATATTGCAGCTTTTCTTCATTTCAATCCGGCTTATTTGTCGAGATTGTTCAAGAAGGAGACGGGGTTATCCCTCTCAGACTATATTATGGATCAGAGAATGAAGCAAGCGAAACGGCTGCTGAGCGAATCGGATTTGAAAGTAAGTGATGTAGCCGAAATAACGGGATATCGGAACTTCTCCTATTTCTCGAAGCTGTTCAAGAAACAGGAGGGCTTCACGCCACAAGAGTTTCGCAAGCGGAATAAGCGATAAAAGCCGCTGGAACCGATTATATTAGTAGGCTCTATGCGGCGGCAGCGGATCTGTAACGAGAACGATGCCAGGCAGCGTAGCGCTGTCTGGCATCGTTACCATTTGCAACTACGTTGGTGGACTTATCGATGTAATGATTGACCATAACAAAGAGGGGCTATTCCAGAGTCGTGTTAAGCTGACCGCTGGATTTAGCCCCTTAATTGGATTAGAACAAGCTCCAGTCGTTCTGGACGGACATCGTCTCAAGCAGCCGGATGCCGGCGATGCTGTTGCCGCGGCTGTTGAGCGCCGGGCCCACGACACCGATGCCGTACTGGCCTGGTACAACAGCGAGAATGCCGCCTGCTACTCCGCTCTTCGCCGGAATACCGACACGGATAGCGAATTCGCCCGATGCATTATACATGCCGCAGGTGAGCATGAACGTCTTCGCAATCCGAACATAGCGTTTTGGCACCAGCTGGCGTTCCGTCAACGGATCGAACCCTCCATGCGCAAGAATAAGACCCATTCGAGCCAAATGGTTACAGGTGACCTCAATTGCGCAATGATTGAAGTAGACCGACAGCACTTCTTCGATGTTCGTATGCGGTGAAAGTACGCCATTCTCCTGCAGGAAGTAGGCAAGAGAACGGTTGCGATAAGCGGTAGCGGATTCTGATTTACTGACTATGCGGTTGTAGTCCAGCTGCTCGTCTCCTGCCATTAGCCGCATAAATTCAAGAATCCGTTCGGTTTTGTCGGCAGGATTGGAGCCTTTAATGAGAGAGGTTACCGCGATCGCGCCGGCGTTAATGAGCGGATTGAACGGAATGCCTGGCTCCACGAGCTCGAGCTTTAGGATGGAATTAAAATCGTCGCCAGTCGGCTCCATGCCTACCTTCGAGAATACGACTTCTTCGCCGTTGTCCATAAGTGCAAGCAGCAGCGTAAACACCTTCGAGATGCTTTGCATCGTGAACTTCATGCTGCTATCGCCGCCAGTTATGCTGCTACCGTCGGCTCTTAGTATCGATATACCTAGCGCATCTGCGGGTGCGATGGCCAGAGCCGGAATGTAGGCTGCAGCTTTGCCCTCCTTTGCGTAAGGACGACATTCGTCGAGCCATCTGGGAACGTTCGTCTGTAAGCTCATCCACTGCTCATTCATTTGGATCACTCCTTAGGCATGGTCGGCAATCGTCCGGCCCTATTTGCTTCTTGTTACCGTTAGTCTAATCTTGTCGAACTAAGTTCGCAATATCTTTTATGTGCCAAAAAGAAGAGCAAGGAAATAGATGGTATCGGCTCGAATATTGATAGAATATTGATAGAGGAAGGAAAGGTTATAGAAAGAAGGCGAAATGATGTCCATCATTGATTTGACTCATCCCATTCGGGACGGTCTTCCTGTCTACCCAGGCGACGAACCGACTGTATTGAAGCATACTCAAACGTACCATGCCGACGGTTATAGCAATCATCAATTGTCTATTAATATGCATGCAGGTACACATATTGATGGTCCGATGCATTTATTGGATAGGGAAGATCGGATCTCTCAAGTGCCGGTTGATCACTTTATCGGCGACGGGGTCCTGCTTGACGTTACAGGTAAGGCTGTTATCGATTACAATCCGTTATATGAACGGATGATCCAAGAGAAGAGTATTGTAATTATTCACACGGGGCAAGGGAATAAATTTGGCCGCCCGGAATATTTCTCGGAGCATCCGGTGTTAACGCCCGCGCTGGCCGAGTTGCTGATCCGTAAGAAAGTTAAGCTTGTCGGACTTGATTTTCCTTCACCGGATGAAGAGCCGTTCGAGATTCACAAGATGCTGCTACGCAGCGGTATATTTATCGCGGAAAATTTGGCGAACACGGATCAATTGATTGGCATCGGCCAATTCGAGGTCGTGGCACTTCCGCTTCGCATCGACGCGGACTCATCCGTTGCTAGAATTATTGCCCGAACGACCATGAAAGAGCTTGAATAGTACAAGGTCAGGACAGTCTTTGAAGACTCTGTTTCATTAACAGCGCTGGGTAATATTGTGATATGATAGAGAGACGGCAGAAGGAACTCAGTTCGTTGAATTCAGGAGGATTCAAGATGATCGGAAAGTTTTTGCTGTTCGGACTTCTGTGGTCTTTATTCGGAAACCCTTTTATTGCCATTATTGCTCTACTTGTCATTCTATATTTGATTGATCGCCGTTTCATCGGGTTGTCACCAAGCCTAGTGAAGCCGATCCGTCGCATCAGCCGTATCCGGCGGCTGCGTCATGAGCTGGACATGAATCCAAACGACTTGACGGCGAAGCTTGAGCTTGCAAGGCTGCTTATTGAGAAACGCAGCTTTCGGGAGGCGAGAGAGCTGCTTGAGCCGCTCCGCGATCGGGAAGCGGTTGAGCAATCAGCGGAATATTGGGATGATCTCGGCACCGCTTTACTGCGCACAGGGGAGCTTGAGGCGGGCGAAGCAGCGGTAAGGCACGCGCTTGTCCTTAATCCACGAGTTAAGTATGGGCAGCCGTACCTTCGATTAGCGGCAATCGTAGGAGCGAAGGATTTGCCGAAGGCGATGCAGGATATGGAGGCTTTTCAACAAATTCATACATCTTCCTGCGAAGGCTATTATCGGCTCGCCAAGCTGAATATTCTGCTCGGAAGGAAGGATGAAGCGAAACGTGCACTGGATGAAGCGATTCGGCTGTATCGAATGCTTCCGAAATATAAGAAACGACAGGAGAGACGCTGGATGCTGCTTAGCTTCTTCGCGCGGCGTACGGTATAGTTGTCAATGCCGCCTCTCCAATCACCGTAGAACAGCTTGCGATGGTGTGGCGATCGTCGCGAACATTACTTCATAGAGGAGCAACGAACGATGCAGCGGCGCACGAGTATTTTATTGACGATTATATTGATGGTGGTCTTAATCGGAATTAATAATACCGTCTATTACTTTATGGCTAAGCGCTCACTAGAGAACGGTATGCGGCACGAAATGCTGGCAGTAGCGAAGCAGATTCAGCTGTCGATTGAGCAGTCACGGCTTGGCGGCGAGGTATTTCAGGACCAAATCGGCCGCGAGCTTCGCGCTGTTTCGATAGCGGCGCAATATGCGCTTGACCCGGATATTGATCAAGTGACGAATGAGCAGCTGAAGGAGCTGGCGGCCAAGCTGGACGTTACACACATTTCCTTGTTCCGTCCCGATGCGGAGAAGGAAGATATTATAATTGAGAAGTCTTCTGATCCGAAGGAGCTCAGCCGCGGTTCAAAAACGTGGAATCCTTGGTATACGGCATTCCAGCAGCTGTTTGCTTTGGAGCCGGTATCCGTGAAGTGGGGACAGACGTTGAAGCATTTTTGGACGGGGCCATTCGAGAGTGCGTCGACTGATGTAGAGAAGGTTTATAAGTGGGGCTACTATTACGACGGCTCGACGAATTATATGATTGATCCCTACATAAGCAACGATATGATGAGTAAATACGAGGATGCTACAGGCGTCAACCGGATGATCAGAAGGGCTGTGGAAGAAAACGCTTCCTTGTTAGAGATAACTGGAATCAATCCTGAAACCTTCGAGCTGGGCGGACCGGTGCTGACGAGGAACGACGTTGGGGAATGGGTCGAGCATATTACGCAGCAGCCGATTATTTTTGGTGAATACAGCTATCGAATCGATGAAGATGTCGCTAGTGTAGAGGAAGCATACCGTTCGAATAAGACGGTGACGGTGAACGCATATACTAATGGCAAGCATGTTCTTAAGACGTTCATTCCGGTCGAGATCCCCAAAGGCTCCAGTATTCTGGACAAGGAGGGGGAATCGATCGAACGTTATATTTTGACGATCGTATCAGACTATAAGTTTGTGCAGGACTCGCTCGATCAGCAGTTTCTCAATATCGGACTCATTATTACGATCATAACGATGCTCAGCGTGCTGGCCGTTATGATGACGGTTCATTATTTGCGTCGATCGCGCGAGAAGGTAGCCATAGAGGCACAGCTTACTTACGTCGACGAGATGAACCAGCTTCTCATGTCGGTCAAGGCGCAGCGCCATGATTTTTTAAATTATGTGCAGACGATCCAGTCGCTTGCGGATCTTGGTAAAGTCAATGAACTGAAGTCGTATACGCGCGAGCTGGCTGGAGATATTCAACTGACGAACGATATAATCAACATCGGTAATCCGGCCATCGCTGCCTTGCTCCGGTCCAAGCTCGCGCAGGCGAACGAGCGTAAAGTTCAGTTCGAGACGGTATTCCGTGGATTGGACAAGCTTGATTTCGGTATCAAGTCGCTTGATCTCACGCGCATGATCGGCAATCTAATCGATAATGCATTCGATGAAGTGATGAAATATCCAGAGGAGCGAAGACTCATCAGGCTGGAGGGCGCATTAGATGGAGGGCGGCTCGAATTCGTCATTCGCAATACGTGCGAGCAAGCCGAGAAGGTTATCGCAGATAGTCGGCTGCTGGAGCAGGGATATTCGACGAAGGCGGAAGGTCATCAAGGGCTTGGGCTGGCAATCGTTAAAAGTATTGTCGATTCATATAAAGGTACGCTGCAGGTGAGCGCGGATTCTGATGGGTATATTATTTTTGCTGTAAGCTTGCCTCATTATTAGAACATGCAGCCGCAGCCGCGGCATGTTGAAGAAGGCTTCCGCCATCCTATAAGGGTGATGGGAGCCTTTATTATTGAATCCGCTTAAAGCACTAACCCGTCACCTTATGTTATAATGAAAAGAATGTAAGAAGAACGGAGTGAACAAATGGACTCCTTATTTCAAACTGAATTGATGCTGTTGCAAACGTTGGAGACGGAGCTTAAGGATCATTTGCCTCCGGCTGTCGCGGAACGCGGCTGGGATTATTATAGTAAGGGCCGGGTGCAGTCCATTAAGCTGATGGATGGAGATACGCTGATCGGCGCTGTGCGAGGAACCGAAATGTACAGCGTTATGCTGGATGCCGGCCATTTTGCGTATAGCACGTGTACGTGTCCGAATAATGATTATTGTAAACATATGGCAGCTGTATATTTTGCTGCATGTGCGAAGTCGGGTACCCGCTCGCCCGAGGACGCCAGACGGAGGCTGATGGGGATTTTCTCATCAGATAATGCTTCTATAAGCGGAAGAGCGGGGATGACCGAGGACGATTATGGGCGGATAACTGCAAGGATGAATGAATTGTATGGCGAGGCGTGGAAGCAGTGCCGCTATTCGCTGCATCCGCTGCAGTCCGTTCTGCTCGGCTTGAAAGGACTTGCGAGAGACTGGGAGAAGCCGATTCAGCAGTATGAATGGATGCTGGCTATTCTATTTACCTTGCGCCAAGCAGAAAAGGCGTTCACCTTGGTTGATCCGTTCAGCAAATATTATCAGCAGATGAGCTTTACTCGTATGGCAGAGCCTTGGATCGAGCAATATGAAGCGATCGCATCGGAGCAGCCGAATTGGCGCGAATGGTCGCCACGTACGTCCGAATGGTTTGATACGGTTGCCGAATATGCACGTAATCAAGCTTGTAACACTGGTAACGAGCTGTTCCGTTGGGATTTTCTTTATTTAAGCTTGACCTCCAGCCGACTTGACGACGACCAATGGCGAGCCGCTGAGCGACTAAGGCTGGAGAAGAAGCAGCGAGAGAATTCGGACGAATGGAGCATGGCGAGCGATTCGAAGGCATTATCAGCAGAGGGGCTATCGGAAGCAGCGGTGTCAACCGCTGAACAGAAAAGACGGAACAACTACTTCACAGAAATTGGGCTCGCTGCACTCGATATGTTCGAAGGTCATGACGAGAGAGCGGCGGCGAGGCTGGCGGATGCGCCGATCGACCCGATAGAGCCGCTTATTCAAATGTATGCGCAGACGAGGTTGACGCAGCGGAACTGGGAAAGCTTTGAGATCTGGATGCAGTTCTTTTTTGACAGACGTTCCAAGGGAGGAAATTCACGCGCACTTGTCCCGTTCCTTTACTTGTGCAGACAAGCGGATCTTGTGCAGCCGGATAATCCGATATGGATGAGCTGGATGATTGCACTGCTTCCTTACTCGTATAGTGAGGTGGCGGACCATTGGCTGGAGCTCGGCAAATACGAGGAATGGGCTGATTTGCAGCTGCTAATGGGGCTGTCGCCGGACGATTTGGATGCGAAGGATGTGCGCGAAGCGGCGAAGCAGGCGCCGCAAACGCTGCTTCCGATCTATCATCAGGCGATCGATGAAGCGATTGGTGCACGTAACCGACAAGGGTATAAGACCGCAGTTAAGCTGATGAAGAAGCTGGAGAAGCTGTATAAGTCGTTGAAGCGGGAGGAGCAGTGGACAAAGTACATTGCGCTTGTGTCCGATAAGTATCATCGTCTGCGCGCGCTGCAGGAAGAAATGGCGAAAGGAAACATACGCCTATGAGAGGAATAGACATGAATCTGCCGCTCGTTCTTGATGCCCGATGGGCGCCGGGCGAGGGCGTATACGTGATGGAGGAGCGCCACACCTCTTACAGCTTCCGGCTGAAGAGGCTTCTGTTCGCTTGGCACGCTTCCTCCTGGTACGGCTCGGAGATTGAGAACAAAGAGGCTTTCGGCCGAACGTCACTGCTGCTGCCCCCTCTTCTCGCCGTTGATTATTTGGCTGATCCGCAGCATGTGCGGCTGTTGAATATCGTATGGACAGATGACGGCAAGCGGGTGCTAGAAACAGGCGTCATGCTGCAGAAAGCGATGGAGCAGGGCTGGTATGTGCCAGACGGCGTCAAATGGTCAGAGGAGCGCCCGGCATGGCGGCTTGATATATCGGAGACAGAGCAGGCGGAGCAATGGCACAGCCTGTTAAAGCGCTGGGAAGCGGCGGGGCAGCCTGGAGCACCGGATGAATGGCTGACGCTTGCCGTCAACAGCTTGATCGAATCTGATGAAGCGGTTGCCGCTGCTTGGCATCAGACGTTATCAGGAATCGGCTCAGCCGTGCTGCGCGGCGGAGCTGCTGACGAAGAGGATTGGCTTGTAGCGGCTGGTATACGCAAAGATCTGTTCCCGTTCCGTCTGGCGCTGCAGCTTGCAGAGCCGGATGAAGAGCACGGCTGGCGGCTTCGCTCCGCTGTGCAGCATCGGGAAGGCGGTGCATGGATTCCGCTAGCCGACAATGGCCAGGCGGCAGTAGGTGAACAGGAGCTGCCAGTCGAATGGCTTCCACTATTGGCTGAGCGGCTTGAGAAAGAACGACGCAAATGGCAGCTGTCCGCCCCGGAAATATTGCGCGAGGAAGATGGGAATATCCGGTCGGAGTTGACCGATTCCGAAGCGTATACGTTTCTGGAGAAAACGAGCCTGAAGCTTCTGCAGGCCGGATGTCCGGTGCTGCTGCCATCGTGGTGGGAGACGGTTCGTTCCCGCAAATTCCGGCTGAAGGCGAAGATGAAATCATCGGTTGGCTCAAGCGAACAGCCGATGTTCGGCTTGAACGAGCTCGTTCAATTCGATTGGAAGCTGGCGGTCGGCAATATTGACTTGTCGGAAGCGGAATTTATGCAGCTTGCAGCAGATAACCGGCGGCTTATGCGCGTCGGCGGCGAGTGGGTTCATCTAGAGCCGGCCGACGTTGAGAGAATAAAGCGGTGGATGAAGCAGGTCGCAAGACGCAAAGGGCTGACGCTTCGGGATGTGCTCGAAATGCATTTGCGCGGCACATCCCCTCTTACAGAGGACGAGGACGATGGTATATCGCTGGCAGCTGAAGTTGAGCTGAACAGCCATTTGACGAAATGGCTGGAACAGCTTCAGCAGACGGGAGGCATACCGGAGATTGAGCTGCCGGATACGTTCCGCGGCCAATTGCGTCCATACCAGCTGCAGGGCGTGTCGTGGCTTGCCTTTCTGCGACGGTTCGGCCTCGGAGGTATACTCGCTGATGATATGGGGCTTGGCAAGACTGTACAGTTCACCGCTTATTTACTTTATGTTAAACATATGGCCCGGCAGGGAACCGGTCGGAGCGGTCCATCGCTGCTCGTCTGCCCGACTTCGGTTATCGGTAACTGGGAGAAGGAGTTGGAGAGGTTCGCGCCGGATCTGAACGTTATCGTTCATTACGGACCTAAACGTGACAAGGGGGAGGAGTTCGCTAGAGCGATTTCCGGTGCAGATATCGTCATTACGTCCTATTCACTTGTTCCGCTCGATGAAGAGGAACTCGAGAGAATCGAATGGAACGCCTTATGCTTGGATGAGGCGCAGAATATTAAAAACGTTAATACGAAGCAATCGGCCGCGATCAAGCGGCTGCATGCCTATCATCGAATTGCGCTGACAGGTACGCCAATGGAGAACCGGCTGACGGAGCTGTGGTCGATCTTCGATTTTATTAATCCTGGCTATTTGGGCCGGCTCAGTGAGTTCCGCCAGCATGTCGTAACACCGATCGAGCGAACACGCGACGAAGAGGCGATTGCGGGACTGCAGCGTTGGACAAGACCGTTCATGCTCCGACGGGTGAAGAGCGATCCGGCGATCGTCGATTCGCTGCCGGATAAGAGCGAAGCCAAAATGTTTGTGTCGCTTACGGCCGAGCAAGGGGCGCTCTATGAGAATCTCGTCTCTGATTTGCTCGATAACATTGATAAAGAAGGACCTATGCGGCGCCGCGGACGTATATTGTCCGCACTGACGAAGCTGAAGCAGCTGTGCGATCATCCTCAGCTGCTGCTAGGCGACAGTGTAACCGGAGATGTATGGGATGTCGAGCGTTCGAACAAGACAATGCGTATATTAGAGATGGTAGAGGAAATTGCGGCAGAAGGTGAGCGGTGTCTCATTTTTACACAGTTCGTTGATATGGGGATGATGCTGCAGCGGTTGCTGCAGGAGCGGATCGGTTTGCCGGTGCCGTATTTGCACGGCGGAGTGCCGAAAGCACAGCGTGACGATATGATTGCGAAATTTTCAGACATGAACGAACCGGGCTGCGCCTTCGTCTTGTCGCTCAAAGCGGGCGGAACAGGCCTTAACTTGACGGCGGCGAACCATGTATTCCATTTCGACAGGTGGTGGAACCCGGCGGTTGAGAATCAGGCGACGGACCGTGCGTTTCGGATCGGTCAGAAGAAGAAGGTGCAGGTGCATAAGTTCGTTACGCTTGGCACGCTTGAGGAACGCATCGATCAAATGATCGATCGGAAACAAACGCTGAATGATCAGATCGTCAGCCAATCTGATCAATGGGTTACGGAGCTGTCGACCGAAGAACTACGGGAGCTGTTCGCTCTCCGACGGGACCGGTTCGGCCGTTCATAACGCCCGCTTATCTCGCTTATGATGAGGAGGGAACGCGATGGAGCGTGAACGCGAGGAAACGGAACAGTCGCAAGAGCAGGCGCAAGCTGCGGCAGCGAAGCCCGAAGAGGCCGCGATGCCAGAGGCTGATGAGCAGGTCGGGCCGGCCGACGCGCTGCCGACTTGGCGTCCGTTTTACGCGGCCGTACGGGATGCGATGCGCAAGCTGTGCGAGCAGTAGGCGAAGCAGGACTGTTGAAGCAAAAAGCTTGAAGCGAGACTTATCATCTTGCTTCAAGCTTTTTTTGTCTTGGGCTCCTACTGAATAAAAAGGAAAAAATAGTTTATTCTAACGAACAGGCCAGGGATAATCTGGGTTTGTCGCCGAAAGCGGAAAATAATGCGATTGCGGAAGGAGCTTCTACGATGACAAGTAAGGCGAAGCCTTCCAGCTCGCAGCTTCTGAAGCAGGAGCTGGAGGCGCTAGGCAGGCAGCCGCTCGGCAAAGAGCTGCAGCGCAGCTCGGAGCAGCTTCGCCAGCTATATGCTGGCTGCTCGGACGTTATTTTTCGTTCTTTTATGATCGGTGGGAATTCGAACGCGCTGCTTCTGTTCATTGATGGGCTAAGCGACGCGACAGCCATTGACAGCAGCATCATCTCTCCGCTTATGAAAGCACAGTCTAACCAAGCGATGCAGCTGCCGCAGCTTGCCGAGCAGACGGTTACTGTGGCGAGCTCTAAGCCGGTTACGACTTATGCACAGGTGATGGAAGCTGTTTCGAATGGGATGCCGGTACTGCTGCGCGATCAAGAGGAAGGCGGAATCGCATTCGGGCTGCCTCGATGGGAGAAACGGTCCATTGAAGAGCCGTCGGCTGAGCCAGGTATTCGAGGACCGCGGGAAGGACTTACAGAGACGCTCCGTGTGAACACGTCACAGCTTCGTCGGATCATTAAAAGTCCGCTATTGAAGATTGAAGTGATGACGCTTGGTGAGTATTCTCGAACAAATGTGGCGCTCGCCTATGTTAAAGGGCTGGCGGATGAGACATTAATTGAGGAAATGAAGGCTCGGCTTAACCGGATACAGATCGACGGCATTCTGGAAAGCGGCAATATTGAGGAGCTGATTGAGGATGCAGCATTCTCACCTTTTCCGCAGCTGCTGAATACAGAACGCCCGGATGTCGTATGTGCTGCACTGCTTGAAGGAAGAGCTGCGATCTTAATGGAAGGGACGCCGTTTGCGCTGGTTGCGCCAATTACATTCTTTACCTTAATGCAGGCACCTGAAGACTATTATCAGCGTTTTATGGTCAGCACCTTCGTACGCTGGCTTCGTTACGTATTTCTCTTAATATCACTGCTGCTGCCATCGCTCTATGTAGCCGTATTGACCTTTCACCAAGAGATGGTGCCAGGCAGCCTGCTCATCAGTATGGCATCGGCAAGGGAACAGGTGCCGTTCCCGGCATTAATCGAGGCACTCATGATGGAAGTGACATTCGAGGCGCTTCGCGAAGCAGGTATACGGCTGCCGAAGCAGGTAGGCGCGGCCGTCAGCATTGTCGGAGCGCTCGTCATCGGTCAAGCAGCAGTACAGGCAGGACTAGTATCCGCTCCGATGGTCATCGTCGTTGCCATTACCGGAATCGCATCGTTTATGATTCCCCGTTATACTGCAGGCATCGCTGTTCGGATGCTGCGGTTTCCGCTTATTTTGCTTGCAGGGACTTTCGGCCTGCTCGGTGTCATGCTCGGTATAATAGCGATTGTAATGCATATGAGCAGCTTACGTTCATTCGGCTTACCTTATTTGTCCGCTTTATCGACATTCAGAGGGCGAGAGCTGAAGGATGTGCTGGTTCGAGGACCATTGTGGATGCTGAACGAGCGGCCGCGCTTAACAGGCGAGTATGACGCTGTTCGTCAAGCGCCGAATCAAAAGCCCGGTCCGCAGCACGGTAGCGAATGAAGGAAAGAGGAGGCATAATAGCATGCTGGAAAATCAGAAAATATCGGCGCTTCAGATGGCTGTGCTGCTGTACTCGGCTGTTCTGGCAACAGGCTTTATGGTACTTCCTTCATTCGCTGCACAGCATGCGAAGAACGATGGTTGGATGACAGGATTGCTAGCCGGATTTTTTGGCGTACTAGCTATTCTATTGGCCATTGGGCTTCATAACGGGTATCCGAAGCAAACGATAGTAGAGTATGCCGGACAGATTGTTGGGAGGACAACCGGTCGAGTGATCGGGTTGATCTATACCGTTGTTTTGATGCATCTAACTGGCGTTATACTGCGAGAATATGCCGAGTTTGTGAAAAGCAATTTTTTGTTTAACACGCCGATTCTCTTCATCATCCTCTCTATGATGGTACTGTCCGCTTGGGGCGTGCGCGGGGGGGTCGAAGTGATTGCAAGAGGAGCTATAGTATTGACGCCGCTGTTTATTCTGCCTTTGTTTATTTTGTTAATGCTAATACCGGTTCTCGAACTGAGTAACATACTGCCTATACTCACTCATGGTATCGTTCCGGTTATTAAAGGCTCGTTAATGCCGGGTGCTTGGATGAGCGAATTGTTTTTAATGAATTTTTACTGCCTAGTTTAAAGAACCCGAAGCAGGGGAAGCGTTGGGGATTTATTGCTCTGACAGCGATCACCCTCAGCATGATTTTTATCAATTTAATTACTTTATTGTTGTTTGGTAACGATACAAGCGACAAAATATTTCCGGTGCTTATCGCTTTTCGCTATATAAGCTTTGGCGGTTTCTTTGAGAATCTGGAGGCACTGCTGCTTGCGATGTGGGTTGTAGGCAGTTTCATAAAGCTGACGGTTTTTCTTTATTGTTCGGTTATTTCCTTTCAACAGACCGCCGGACTTTCGGAGCATCGCTTCGTTGTCGTTCCTATTGCGCTGATTGTGATTCTGTTCGCTTATTGGGATATGCCTAACCTGCCTGCTATCGCGCAATTTCTGAACAATAGTTCGCCATTCGAGCTGTTGACCTGTATGCTCGCGATACCGCTGCTGCTCTTAATTATTGCCAAGCTGCGCGGTATGCCTAATCCAAACCCAGGAGGGTCTGGCGGATGAAGGCTCGACTACGACGTATGGTGGTCCTGCTCCTCCCTTTATTTGGACTTTTATCAGGCTGCTGGGATCGGATTGAGCTGAACGATCTGCTGCTCGTTACCGCACTTGCGCTTGATATCGAGGAGGGACAAGTTGTGACAACGGTCCAGTATCTTCTGCCGCGAAGTCAATCTACGGCTAGTTCGAGCGGAGGCTCTTCAAGCTCAGGCTCTAAGCAGTCATCCGTTCGAATGAGCAAAGGCTCTAATGTTGCAGATGCGTTATCAAAGCTGCAGCGTAAATTGCCTCGGAAGCTGTTCTGGGGACAGTGCAAAGTATTCATATTGGGAGAAGAGCTTGCAAGGTCAGGTATTCGTGAGGAGGTCGACTTTCTGATCCGTCACCCCCAGCCGCGCGAAAGATCGTATCTGTTCGTCAGCAAAGGAAAGGCTGCGGATATATTGGAAGTGTTTCCTCCGCTTGAGAGGACGTCTGCGGATGTACTTCGCGAGCTGTCTGACATGCGTATCGGCTACCATGTAACACTTCAGGAGCTCAATATGATGCTGAAGGGGGAATCAAGGGCAGCTGCCTTGCCGTTTATTCGCCTTTTACCCCCACCTAAAGCGGCTGAGTCGACTCAGACTATAGCTTATATTCAGGGGAGTGCAATTATTCGCAAAGATCGAATGATTGGGAAGCTATCAGATAAGGTATCCCAAGGAATGCTGTGGATATTGAACGAGGTGAAGGACTTTACCGTTACATTCCCGATCGGTGAATCGAAGAAGCGTGTGTCAATTAGTCCAATCAAGGCAAGCACGAGGCTTATACCTACCATCCGCGGTGACCAGTGGCAGATGACAATTCGAGTAAAGGCGAAAGGAAATATGGTCGAGAACGATACCAATTGGAGCCCGATGAACGAGCAGCTGCTTAGGCAGATGGATCAGGCTTTCGAGCAGGAAATTAAACGCTATATTGAACTCGCGGCGAGCGATGTTCAGCAACGGCTTAAAACAGATGTGCTAGGATTCGGCACAGCGTTTTACCGTAAATATCCGAAGCATTGGGAATGGGTTAAGAACCGGTGGGATGAGCAGTTTCAGCATGTAAAGGTCGTTGTGGAGGTGGATGCTCAAATTAAGCGCACCGGTAATGTAAGCAATCCCGGCGGGTTGCCGGAGGAAGAGATAAAGCGCAGATGAATATAAGCTTATTTATTACAATAACGTTAGCTGTCATTGTGACCTGGTGTTTCGACTGGCCGAAAGTGAAGAAGAAAGCCGGGAAGGATAAGACGATGTTCATCTTGCTGTTCTTGCTCGGATGGCTGTTGTCGATGTTGAATTTGCCGGAAACACCTGGTCTGACGACACTATTTCAAATCGTTTTTCAGCCTCTGGAGCCATTCGTTAAGAAGTAGTAGAAAAGCGGCAGACTAAGAACCGTAAATCGGTTCGGACTGCCGCTTAAAACGTTAAAAAAATGTTTTGCGATCAGGCTGCTTGCTGCGAAGCTCACGGTAACGAATATATGCATACCGCTGCAGTCCGGCTGTTGCTTGAATGGCTAACTCTCCTTGCTCTTCCGCCTTCGTAATGTCGCCTCTGTGAAAGGCAGCGTTCGCCTCTAGCGCGTGAACGAAACCGGGATGCTCAACCAATCGTTTCGCACTTTCAAAGCCGTTCAAATCATCTTGCATGAGCCGGATCAAAGCGCGGCCGACATGTTTGGCGTCACTATGGCTTAGCTGGTTGATATGCTGTTCGGCTTCTTGCCAGCGATCAGCTGCAAACGCTACATTAGCGCCTATAACGGCACGAAGCTTATCATTGTTAATATTGCCCATTCTAGCTGCGGCCGAGTCGACGCTGCCGTCTAGTAAATCGGCCATCGCGGCGTAATATGGCACAGTACGGGCCAGCTTTCGCAGCAGCTTCTCAACGGCTTGCATATTGTGTGAATAGCGTAGTATATAGATGATTCGGATGATTGGTACGGCAAGAATGACGAAAACAGAGACAACAATAAGAATCAGCGTCGCTGTGTTCAATTCCACGTTGCTAAAGCTAATTATAATACCAAGCAGCGCTCCTATAATGATGCTGATGACCCATATATTAAGTCGCATGTATGTCTTCCCCCCTTATTAGATCACATGAGACCTATCAAAACGATACACGAAAGGGACTGGGTTGAACAATATCCAATTGATGGATGGAGGGTTAATTACTTCGACTGAGCTCGTCTAGCGTACGGCCAAGACCTGGTGCAAGATGGTCAAGAAACCAGTTGACCTCTGCCATATCAAGAGTGGCCAATTTATGCTCGATTTCGGTCTTGGCAACCGCAAATTCACGATTGCCGGATGCTACCTCAGATACACATTTCAGATAAGCATCCAGCATATCGGCAGCTTTAATCATGCGGTGAAGGTCATAGTCAGGATCATGTCCGTCTGCAGCTTCGGCCTTAATGCCCAGCAGCGGGGCATATGCTGCACGCAGCGGCTCTGGCACCATGCTGTGCAGACGTTCTGCAGCCATCGCTTCGATTTCGCGGAAGCTGGCAAGCATCTTCGGATTATGATGTTTGACAGGCGTCGGGATGTCCCCCGTGAACACTTCTGTTGCATCATGGAACAGCGCTATGGCTGCTGCCCGGTCTGCGTTAAGTGATTGACCAAACAGTCGGTTACCTATCTCACACAGCATATGTGCCAGCAGCGCGACATGAAAAGAATGCTCTGCGACGCTTTCGCGTGTCGTATTGCGCATTAAACTCCACCGCTCAATATATTTCAATCGATACATATAGGCAAAAAAATCGCTGTCCATCGTGTTTTCTCTCCTTTTTTGTACGAATATCCCGCTGATCCTCACGTACCCGTAAGCGTCTATCTATGTTATTATAAAGGTTAGTGAGTCAAGCGACCAGAGAGGAGCCATCGTACGATATGCAGCACTTTGAGGACAGTATTTATAAGCTTATTGTTGAAACATCTACCAATCTTCCGGGAGACGTTCGCGTCGCCATTCAAGCAGCGAGAGAGGCGGAGGACCGCGCAACACGCGCTGGTCTGTCCCTGTCGACGATTGCCGATAATATTGAGATGGCAGAATGTAACGTATCGCCGATCTGCCAAGACACAGGTATGCCGACCTTTGTCGTTCATACGCCGGTTGGAGCGAACCAGCTTGTGATGAAGCAGGCGATCCGTACTGCGATTGCACGTGCAACGAAGGATGGCAAGCTTCGGACGAATTCCGTCGACTCGTTGACGGGTGCGAACACGGGTGACAATCTTGGACCGGGAACGCCAGTTATCCACTTCGAGCAGTGGGAGAAGGACGATATTGATGTTCGTCTAATTCTGAAGGGCGGCGGCTGCGAGAATAAAAATATTCAATACAGCCTACCGGCTGAAATTGAAGGTCTGGGCAAAGCGGGCCGCGATCTCGACGGCATCCGCAAATGTATTATGCACGCCGTATACCAAGCGCAAGGTCAAGGCTGCAGCGCAGGCTTTATTGGCGTAGGGATCGGTGGCGACCGTACGACCGGCTATGAGCTGGCGAAGCAGCAGCTGTTCCGTCATGTTGACGACACGAATCCGAATGAGGATCTTCGCAAGCTCGAAGAATATGTAATGGAGAATGCCAATAAGCTCGGCATCGGTACGATGGGCTTCGGCGGAGCGGTTACGCTGCTCGGCTGCAAAATCGGTGTGATGAATCGTCTGCCGGCCAGCTTCTTTGTCTCCGTCGCATATAACTGCTGGGCTTATCGCCGTCAAGGCGTACTGCTTGATGGACAGACGGGCGAGCTGAAGCAATGGATTTATCCACAAGGCTCAGAGCTTCCGATGAATGCGGCGCGTGAGCAGAAAGCTGCAGCAACTGACAATAATAAGTCGCGCGAAATTCGTTTGACGATGCCGCTTACGGAAGAGCAAGTACGCGAGCTTCGTGTGGGCGATATCGTTATTCTCGATGGCGAGATGCATACGGGCCGCGATGCGCTTCACAGCTATCTAATAAACCACGATTCGCCAATCGATCTGAACGGCGCCGTTATTTATCACTGCGGTCCGGTCATGATGAAGGATAGCGACGGCGAGTGGCATGTCAAAGCGGCTGGACCGACGACCAGTATTCGCGAGGAGCCTTATCAAGGCGACGTCATGAAGAAGTTCGGCATTCGTGCCGTGATCGGCAAAGGCGGCATGGGTGCGAAGACATTGAAGGCTCTGCAAGAGCACGGCGGAGTCTACTTGAATGCTATCGGTGGCGCTGCGCAGTATTATGCCAAATGCTTTAAGAAAGTTAACAGTGTTCACTTCTTGGAGGAATTCGGTATTCCGGAAGCGATGTGGCATTTGCAGACGGAAGGCTTTGCCGCGATCGTTACGATGGATTCGCACGGCAACAGTCTACATGCGGATGTTGAGATGGACTCCCGCGCGAAGCTGGAGCAATTCAAAGAACCGGTATTTAAATAATCGCCTTATTGAACTTATACATCTCTTATGAAGAAGCAGGGGGGGAATGGCAGTTAGGCCGTTCCTTCTCTGCTTTTATAATTTGCGCGGGCCCAGTTAATTGATGTTGCGTTTCATTCATTTTTCCTTTGCTCCACTATCCCCTTCGCTCAGGAGACGACCGGAGACGATCATGGTGAGGGAATGAAGGTTAAGAAAAATCATCACGTTAATACGCAGGCAGGAATCTTCACAAGCGTGGAATAGATAATTATTCTCCTACGAGTACAAGTCTATAAGAAAGGCTATGACCGAGGGAATCGTATAGGGCTGCCCACAATCCCAAAGTAGGACAGAGGCTTGGGAATAAGGAAAACCGCATTGGAGCGTATTAAGATGGTTGAAGAGACTGGCCAGAAGTGCATGAGCAAAGTGCTCCGGCTTAAAGCATACAGTCATAAGTGCATGACTAAAGTGCACGGCATGAATTGATGGGCTAGAAATGTACGTTCGGATATTCGCTAGAAGCATACAGCCCAAAGTACACCGATGGGATATTCAAAAACCCAAACGACTGTGATTGCAAATGATAACCCGAGAATTTTATGTGTAAAAGATTGTAAAATACACCTTGACATCAAGTTTAATTCAAAGCACGAACAGGTGATATTTTGATGATAATGAACGACGGGTTGGGGCTTGCGGTGTACTGCAGCATAATTGCAAGACACGTGGGAGTATTGATTGATGATGCCGGAGTGAATTATATCGGAAGGTGTATTCATTAGCATAGGCTTGTAAATATTTGCGTCCTAGTCCATGAAACGTTGCGTTCACCCACTTGCTAAAGTCCGAGATGCAGCGCACAAGAGGACGAAAACGGGATCTATGCTGTCGGTATCGTACGGATTGTACATCGGTTGCGGCGCTAGAGACGTTCTGCTGAATGAATGCCTGCTCGGCATAATAAGAAATGTGACCACTGGGCTGAACTTGCTGCGGCTCAACAATGGTAAGGATTAGGTTAGTTACTTCATCCGATTCTTGTATCGAACCGCCTGCGAGCAGTGGATGCCGCTGTGGGTCCTTCTCTGTATAAGGGTTAAAAGGAGAACCGTATGCGCCGCCTTGTATACGGACAACCCCTTCGAGCAGAGGCTTGTGATCGGCTTGGTCAAGTGCATCACGAAGCTTATGCAGCATCAGCCAAGCTGTCTTATAAGTGACTTCAAGAATACGGCTTAGGCTCATGGCGCTGATGCTCTGTTCGGCAGTAGAGAATAGGAAGAAGGCCATAAACCATTTGCGCAGCGGTGTACGGCTGTTCTCCATGACCGTTCCTGTTGTGAGAGAATGCTGGCGATTGCAACGAGCGCATTCGAACAGCGGAAGTCGTCGTATCGTAATCGTGTATGCTCTGCTGTGAAGACATTGAGAGCAGCGAAAGCCGTTCGGCCATTTGATTTGAAACAACAGTGCGCAGCATATCTCTTCGCTGTAGAAATGATTCGAAAAAGACTCAAGATCGGGAAACAGCATGCCGGAGTCGTTCCTTTCATCGCGATGAGAATATATGTTCTGTGTCTATTATATCGAACATATGTTTTTATTTCAATATCTAATTCAAAAAAATGGAGATTATACACAAGTAAGCGTAAGCTTGTCCTGAGTAAAGGGGATAGTGAGCAAAAGAAAATATAAGCAGAGTTGGGTGCAGGAGGATTACTTATTTCTCGAGGACCTGAAATCGTAGTATACTGAACCGTATTAGCACCGAGAGGGGATAATGGAAGTGGCTTTTAATCGTTGGTTTGAGAAATGGATGTTTTTGCTCATCCCCGGATCGCTTGTTCTTGGGTATCTTTGTTCGTCGGCGCTGCGTCCTATGGTTGATGCTGTTCCATATTTGTTCGCATTTGTTACGTTGTCAATGGCGATCGGCTGCGGGCTCGGAGAGCTTCGGCAAGTCATTCGACGGCCTGGCATATTGGCGTGGACGTTCGTGCTTACGCACGTTGTCGCGCCGCTGGCTGCCTATTGTATTGGGACTGCATGGTTAGGAGCTGATTCACCATATGTCGTTGGGCTTGTATTATTCGCCATTATTCCGCTTGGGGTCTCGTCTGTGATGTGGGTCGGAATGTCAGGCGGCATTATCGCTTTGATGCTGGCACTTGTTGTCGTCGATTCCGCTTTAAGTCCGCTCGTTGTACCCGCTGGCATTCATCTGCTGTTCGGCACTGTCGTTGATATGAATACTAGTGGCATGATCCGTGATCTTGTGCTCATCATTGTAGCGCCTACCGTACTAGGCGTACTGCTGCACGAGCTATCGAAGGGCCGGATTAAAGGGATTGTTCAGCCTTATACGGCTCCGGTGTCCAAGCTTTGCTTCGTTGCCGTTGTCGCCCTAAATGCAGCCGCTATAGAGCCTTATGTGGATCAATTAAAGCATGATATGGTTCAGATCATTCCGCTCAGCGTGGTGCTCGTTGCTCTATGCTATGCGCTTGGCTTTTTTGGATCGATGCCTTATCGCAGCCGCGAGCTTCAGGTCACGCTTTCTTATGCTTCCGGTATGCGCAACATTTCACTCGGCCTTGTGCTAGCAATGGGATATTTTAATCCACTGTCAGCGGTACCGGTTGTGTTATCGATCCTCATTCAACAGCCGATGGCGACGCTGCATCATTATATTTTACAAAGAATTAACAAACGGAACACTGGTGCATCCGCTCCTATGCATGTACGATAAAATCGTATAGGAGATGATGATGTAGAGTGATGAACCATTTTCGCACCCGATTGACTCTTATTATGATCGGTATCATAGGGCTATCTGTATTAGCTTCCGGATTAATTATGGCTCAGATGTTTAAGAGTAAGCATATTCAAGAGTTAGAGAACAGCATGATCCGTGAAATTGCAATTATTTCCAGTGTAATGGACTGGAAGTCGGCGAACGAGGGCATGACAGAGCAATTTGATTATTATACGGAAACGGCGAAAAATCTTAGTCGCGATGCGGATGCACGAGTCACCTTCATTCGCAGCGATGGCGTCGTGCTTGGCGATTCTAATCACGATCCGAGAACGATGGATAACCATCTGCAGCGCGAAGAAATACAAAAAGCGCTGACTGCTGGGACGGGCTATGTTATCCGACTGAGCGATACAATAAATACGAACATGCTGTATGTAGCCAGAACGGTTCAAGCCGGCCAAGAGCAGTATATTATTCGGCTTGCCGTTAGTCTTGCGAACGTCGATCAGGGCATCCGTGATTTATGGACGGCACTTATTGTTTGGCTGATTGTTCTTTTCCTGATCGGCGCAATCGTCAGCTTCCGGTTTGCCCAAGGAATGACGCGCCCGCTTAACCGGATTACGGAGGCTGCGAAGCGAATTCAGCATATGGACTACCAAGCAAGGGTCCGTGTTGCGAAGCAGGATGAGATCGGCGAGCTGGGAGAGGCGATCAATGCAATGGCGGAAAGTTTGCAGGAGCAAATGGAACAAATCCGCCGGAACGAAAGTCAGCTCGAGAGCGTGCTGGACAACATGATCAACGGAATTGTTATGATCGATAGGTCAGGTCGTATTGTGTTGATTAGTCGAAGAGCCGAAGAGATACTTGGCTTCTCATCGAGAGAGCTGGTGGGCCGTCATTATACGGATGCGAAGCAGCAGCATGAGCTGACTCAGCTCGTTCGTGAAGCATTCGAAAAACAAGCGTATATTCACGATGAGATGACGTTTTATTACCCGGGAGAGCGGCTGTTGGAGCTCAATATTGTTCCAGTTATGCAGGATCAGGATGAATTTACCGGTGTACTGCTTGTCCTGCAGGACGTATCTGAGATCCGCCGATTAGAGCGGATGAGAAGCGAATTTGTCGCGAACGTGTCCCATGAACTGAAGACGCCGGTAGCGGCCGTTAAAGGGTTCGCAGAGACACTGCTTAGCGGCGCGGTTAAGGAGGAAGAGACGGCACGCTCGTTCTTGCAAATCATATATGATGAAAGCGAGCGGCTCAACCGTCTTATTGGCGACATTCTAGAGCTGTCCAAAATAGAATCACGTCGTGTGCCGCTCTTGTTCTCGCCTGTTGAGATGGTTTCTTTCGCCGCCAAGACGCTGCAGCTGCTCGAGGCGGAGGCAGCACGCAAATCGATCCAGCTTAAGCTGGAGGCTGATGGTGATGTTTATGTAGAAGCGGATGAGGATCGGCTGCAGCAAATTATTGTGAATCTGCTTGCCAATGGCATTAACTATACACCAGATGGCGGGAAGGTTACGCTTATTGTTGAACCGGTATGGCCCGATTCATACCGCTCAGCTGCACATTTTGAAGAGAAAACACACGATGATTACGATCGAATACGTATTCTTATCAAGGATACGGGGATTGGCATACCTAAAAAAGATTTGCCGCGAATTTTTGAACGGTTCTACCGGGTCGATAAGGCGCGGTCGCGCAGTTCAGGCGGAACGGGCCTAGGCCTGTCGATCGTGAAGCATCTCGTTGAGCTGCATAACGGAACTATAGCTGTGGACAGCGAAGTAGGCGTTGGCACGACGTTTGTGATAGAGCTGCCTGTTATTCATCCCTGAACGATGCAAGAAAAGGGTTGACCGAGGTTAACGAGGCCATGCTACAATAGCTGTAATGAATGCGCAGATTGTCGCTTGTCGGCGATAACCGAATTGGAGGTATCCATGTCGCATAAGGTGCTAGTCATCGAAGACGAACCGACACTAGCCCGACTACTATCGTACAACTTGACGCAAGAGGGCTATGAGACGACGGTCATTGATCATGGCGGAGAGGGATTGCAGACTGCACTTCAGCTAAGCTTCGATCTGATTATTCTGGATATTATGCTGCCAGGTATCAATGGCTTTGAGATTCTGTCGAGGCTGCGGCAGAACGGTGTCCGTACACCGATCATCATTCTGACTGCGCGTAATGCCGAAGAAGAGGTCGTCCAAGGCTTGAAGCTTGGGGCAGACGATTATATTACGAAGCCATTCGGAGTAGCTGAATTGCTAGCGCGCGTATCTGCAGTGCTTCGACGTACACAACAGAATGACAGCATTCCGGCTGTTGATTCGAGCGAGAGGGTCATTATGGCTGGCGATCTCGCGATTTATCCGGAGAAGTACGAGGTGCTGCTGAACGGGGAGACGGTTCCGCTTCGGCCTAAGGAATTCGAGGTGCTGCTGTATCTTGTGCAGCGGCCAGGTACGGTCGTAACTCGTGACGACTTAATGAATATTGTGTGGGGCTTTGATTTTATCGGTGGTCAGCGGACGGTGGACGTACACGTCAGCTCGCTTCGCAAGAAGCTCGAGCTCGGGCAGCAGTCGGTGCAAATTGAATCCATACGAGGTGTCGGCTATAAGCTGGTGCTTCCTAAGAAGATCGGTTCCTTCAAGTGAGAGAGGCAGGACACGATCATATAACACGAAGCAGGGGGCTCATATTTATTGAGCCCCCTGCTTTGGTTACGTACATTACCCCTCTAATTGCGACCCCATGCCAGCATTCTTTTTTGGAATTCCTTCGGTGAACAGTCGTTGTATTTGCGGAACATTTTGTAGAAATGAGCCATGTTCGGCATGCCGATCCGCTCCCCGACCTCCGAAATGCTCAAATCCTTCGTAAGCAGTATCCGCTCTGCCCACTTAATCTTGCGGTAGTTGACATATTCTGTAAACGATAAACCGATAGACTTTTTGAAAAATTTTACGAAATAGTAATAGCTCATGTTAGCCAGCTTGCATACTTCTTCGACTTGAATTCGCTCCGTCAGATGATTCTCAACGAAGGTGAGCACAGGCCGGAGTCTCATTCGGTCAAAGTCGTCCTGTCCGCTGAGCACCTCTTTACTGTCATTGCGGATAATGATGAGCAGCAGCTGCTTAATGAGCATGCTGACAGCGAGCTCGTATCCAATCCGTTTGTCAGTTGCTTCGCGAAGAAGCGACCGAATACAGGCTGCAGCCTCGCGCCGAAGCAGAGGATTATCTTGAAAAATGTAGTTGGCTCTACTCAGCGGATTCGCCGTCTCAGCAAAAAAGCGCATGAACGGGATCGTACTGCTGTCAAAAAACTGTTCTAAGTCAAATTGGAGCACAATATAGTTAAGAGGTACACCGAAGCTTCTGTCCCGATGAAGCTGCGATGACCCAATCAGCGCGATATCGCCGGCCTCCAGCCGGTATCGTTCCTCCTGTACATCAACGTCCAAGCCGCCTTCATTTACGAGAAGAACTTCCACCTCGCGATGGTAATGCCAATCGATATAGGCATCGTGATGGCGTGTCGCCGAATAGATTTTTAATGACAAAAGAGGGTTCTCATATGCGACCTTCTCGTTCAATATTTCCAATGTACGTACCCCCGAATGACAAAATCTTAATCAATATAATAAGTGCTGCAGTATGCTAAGTCTAGTATAGAGCAGATAACTTAAGCACAAAAGCCGTTTACGAAGGTCGGTTAAGACTGACCTTCGTAAACGGCTTTCTTATTGTTGTAAGTTAAGCTCCATTGTGGCTGCGCGAGCGCTGCTCGAACAGCTTGATGATCTCAATAATAACATTCGTCGCACGGATCATATTGTCGACCGACACATATTCGTACTTGCCGTGATAGTTCTCGCCACCAGTGAAAATGTTCGGTGTTGGCAGCCCCATATACGACAGCTGAGAGCCGTCTGTACCGCCGCGAACAGGGATGATGACTGGCTCGATGCCGAGATTGCGCATCGCCTGACGAGCAAGCTCGACGATATGGAAGACCGGTTCGATTTTATCTCGCATGTTATAGTATTGATCTTTCAGCTCTAGCTCGATTTTGGCTGTACGATAGGTTTGCCGCAGCTCATCGACGATTTGTTCTATATATGCTTTACGTGCTTCGAACTTCCCTTTGTCGTGGTCGCGAATAATGTAGAGGAGCTGTGTACGCTCAACCGTTCCTTGGAACGAAATTAGATGGTAGAAGCCTTCATAGTCTTCGGTATGCTCAGGTGCTTCTTGTACAGGCAGCCTGCTGTGCAGCTCCATCGCGATTTTCGAGGAGTGAACCATCTTGCCCTTGGCGGTTCCGGGATGAACATTGCTGCCTTGGATGGTGATCCGGGCTTGCGCTGCATTAAAGCTTTCGAACTGCAGCTCGCCTAGCGGTCCGCCGTCAACCGTATAAGCGTATTTCGCCCCGAATGCAGCGACGTCGAACCTGTGCGGCCCTCGACCGATCTCCTCGTCGGGAGTGAAGGCAACGCGTACTTTGCCATGCTTGATCTCCGGATGGTGGATTAGGTAGTCCATTGCGGTCATAATTTCGGCGATGCCTGCTTTATCGTCGGCGCCTAGAAGCGTCGTGCCGTCGGTCGTAATGAGCGTATGCCCTATGTATCCTGATAGTTCAGGAAATTCTTGCGGCGAGAGTACGACGTTGAGGGACTCGTTAAGCATGATGTCGCCGCCGTCGTACTTGTCGACGATCTGTGGTTTGACATTCGCTCCGGTGAAATCAGTCGCTGTATCAATGTGGGCGAGAAAGCCGATTGTGTCAATGGGGATATCCGTGTTGGCGGGCAGCGTCGCCATCACATAGCCGTTCTCGTCAACGGTTACTTCCGTCATGCCAATCTCTTTTAGTTCGTCGACTAGCTGGCGGGCGAGTGTCCATTGCCCAGGCGTCGTAGGACAGGTATCGCTGTCGTCGTTAGATTGAGTATCGACGGTTACATAAGAAGTGAAGCGCCGGATGATATCGTTTTTCATAGTTAGGCCTCCGTTTATGTCTTTAGTTCGATTTTATCATGAAGAGGGCAAGGAATACGAATCGTGTATGACAAAGGGCCCTCCCATCGTCACGTCATTAGACCATGACTTCAAGGATGACCCTTAATCCGAAGTATTCGAAATTATTCTGGTGGCTTAGATGGCTTTAACCGCCCTGCTTTTGACAGCGCCTCGCGCAGTAGAAATTCGATATGCGAGTTAACGCTGCGGAATTCGTCTCCAGCCCATCGTTCAAGCGCGCGGTACAGCTCCGGATCGAGACGGAGCGGAAATGCTTTCTTCTCTTTGGCCACATTCGTGTCCTCTAGCTGTACAATGAGCCTGCGTTAATGACTGGAGTAGCCGCGCGATCGGAGACGATCGACACCATGAGGTTGTTCACCATCGCGGCGCGCCGCTCGGAGTCGAGCTCGATTCCGTTCGCCTCCAGCTGCTTCAGTGCAGAGTCAACCATACCGACGGCTCCTTCGACGATTTGCTGGCGGGCGGCGACAATCGCGATTGCTTGCTGCCGCTGCAGCATGGCGCTTGCGATTTCTGGAGCGTAGGCCAGATGGGTCAGGCGTGTCTCGATCAATTCCACACCTGCAACGTCGAGACGCGCCTGAAGCTCACGCATCAGTTCGGCCGCGACTTCGTCTGAATTACCGCGAAGCGACGCTGTAGGCTGCGGTCCAAATGAGTCGTACGGATATTGTGCTGCGATATGACGGATAGCCGTTTCACTTTGAATGGCGACGAACTTCTCATAATTGTCGACGTCAAAGCTTGCTTTGGCAGTGTCTGTTACTTTAAATACGACGACTGCGCCGATCTCGATTGGATTACCTTCAAGGTCGTTGACCTTCAGCGTCTGGCTGTTGAAGTTGCGTACTTTGAGCGATACTTTCGATTTGTTGGAGAATGGAACTACCATCCACAAGCCGCTTTCACGCACTGTGCCTTTGTAGGAACCGAAGAATGTAATGACCTTCGCTTCGTTCGGCTGAACGATGAGAAGGGAGGAAACCGCGATAATGAAAACAACGAGCAGTACGATACCAAGAATGATTAGTGAGACATTCGGCTCGACTTCATTGGCACCGAAAATAATGAGCGCAACGCCGCCTGCGAACGATACAAGCGATAACAGCAGCGCCAAGTATCCATTCATATACCAGCCTTTAAACTCTTTCATCAAGTAAGCACTCTCCTTTATTAGCCATGATATGTGACGTGAATCATTTTGATATTTTTATGATATCACTTTTACAGAAACGTGCAATAGGTTGGCGGCAAAAGAAAAGACGCCTAAGCGAATTGCTTGGCGTCTTGCCTGCCTCAGCAGGGTGAAGTTTACTATCGGTTGGACCTGCTGCGCTCGAACTCGTCGCGTATTTGACGGAGCAGCTCAGGATCGGCGCATACATCGTAGGCTGTAGCGGCAAGCGTTGCAGCGCCGAATAAGAGACCCTCCATCGCGCGGGGCAGCATTGCAGCATCGCGAAATTCGATTGTATGAAGCTGGAACGGCTCATCCACAACTTGAACATATGGATGAATGGCCGGACAGCGAGTCGAGACGTTGCCTAGATCGAGCGAGCCGTTATCTTTGCCCGATTTGATCTCCTCGGGGCGTACTCCGCCCTCGATCAGATTGGCGGTGAACAGACGCGACAGCGTCTCGTTCGTCCGAAGCTCATCATAGGAGTATTCATACGCATTGGTCTTCAAGGTGCAGCCGGTTTGTAAGGCGGCACCTTCCGCACATTTTATCGCGCGCTGCGTCAGCTCGTTCGTGTATGCCCGGTCAGCTGAACGGAAATAAAATTTGGCAGATGCATAGTCTGGGATTATGTTCGGCGCTTGGCCGCCTGCATCGATAATGCCGTGTATCCGTGCATCGCTTCGGACCTGCTGGCGCATCGCATTGAGGGCATTAAACAGCAGAATGACCGCATCAAGTGCATTGATGCCGTCGTGCGGGTTAGCGGCTGCATGCGCGGCTCGACCGTAAAATTCAAACTGCATCGCGTCCATTGCAAGCGATTCGCCGGACTTCTCGTACGAATGATACGGGTGGGCCATCAGCGCGAATGAGCAATCATCGAACAAGCCTTCTTGTGCCATCGTTACTTTAGCGCCTTTCGTTTCTTCAGCAGGTGTGCCATATACGCGGATCGAGCCGCCCGTCTCATGAATAACCGATTTCAGGGCGACAGCGGCAGCTACGCTCATTACGCCGATAATGTGATGGCCGCAAGCATGCCCGATTTCTGGGAGAGCGTCGTATTCGCACAGAAAAGCGGCGACAGGTCCAGGCTTGCCGGAATCATACGTTCCGATGAATGCGGTTGGAATGCCGAGAGTTCCTCGTTCAACGGTAAAGCCGTGCTTCTCCAATTCGTCTGCAAGCAAAGTAGAAGAACGGAATTCTTCATGTCCGAGCTCTGGATGGGCACCAATATCGAGTGACATCTCGATCCATCGCTCAGCGTGCTTTTGAATCGTGTCATGAATTTTTAATTTGGTTGTCATGTTGAAAGTGTCTCCTTTTTGGCGGATGAAATACGACATTCCTGTAAACGATAAGTACGAAAATATTGGATATATGTCGCTTTGTGTCGAAAACTAGTTGTTTTTGTCGAATGTTGTCATTATAATTGAAAAGTTGCTGTCATGATACATCTAGAGGAGTGATTACATCATGAAAAAATGGTTAACTGTGCTGCTGATAACAATATTGGCAGTATCACTTGCCGCATGCGGCAAAAGCGAAAGCAAGCTGGATACGATTAAGAAGAACGGCAAAATCGTGCTTGGCACAAGCGCTGACTACCCACCGTATGAATTTCATAATTTGGCCGGCGGCAAAGATGAAATTGCAGGCTTCGATATAGCGATCGCGAAGCGGGTTGCAGAAGAGCTGGGCGTTCAGCTCGAAATCCAAGATATGAAGTTTGATGGTCTTCTGCTTGCGCTGAACTCGGACAAGGTAGACTTCGTTATTTCCGGCATGACGCCGACACCGGAGCGCGCGAAAAATGTGGATTTTACTAACATTTATTATACTGCGGAGCAAGGGGTTCTCGTCAAAAAAGAAGCCGTAGGTTCATATCAATCGTTCGACGATCTGAAAGGGAAGAGACTTGGTGTTCAAAAGGGCACCATTCAGGAAGGCATCGCCAAAGAAGTCGAGGGTGCAAAAATTACTTCGTTGTCCAAAATCAGCGAGCTTGTTATGGAACTAGCGAGCGGTCGCGTGGACGCGGTGATCGCAGAGAAGCCAGTGGCGGAGCAGTATGCAAAGAATCGGAATGATATCACGGTTGCGAATGTTGTTGTGCCTGGCGATGAAGAGGGCGGATCTGCCATTGCTGTTAAGAAAAACAACAAGCCGCTTGTTGATGAATTGAACAGAGTACTGGATGAACTGAAGCAGGATGGTTCGCTGGACCAATATATCATTGAAGCAAATGAGCTTGTAAGCGGCGAATAGAGGGAGCGAAGGATGGATTTTTCGTTCATTTCGGAATATTGGCCGCAATTTACGCGCGGCGCATGGATGACGCTGCAGCTGTCGTTCTTCGGCGTTCTATTCGGTACGGTGCTCGGCATCGTCATCGCGCTGCTTCGGATCTCGAAGCCCTTTATTGTTCGATTCCTTGCATCGGTATACATCGAAATCATTCGAGGTACGCCGATGCTCGTTCAGATTGTCATTATTTATTACGGACTTACCAATTTCGGTATTAATTTGCCAGGCTTTACATCTGGTGTTATTGCGTTGTCGCTTAATAGCGCTGCCTACATGGCAGAGGTATTTCGCGCAGGCATTGACGCAATCGACAAAGGGCAGAATGAGGCAGCCCGCTCGCTCGGCATGACTCACGGAATGACGATGCGCCACATCATATTGCCGCAGGCATTTCGGAATATGCTGCCGGCGATCGGTAATGAATTTATCGTCATTATTAAAGATTCGTCGCTCGTTTCGACGATTGGCATTGCGGAGCTGATGTATCGGACAGGGACGGTTACCTCCATTACGTACCTGTCTCTTGAGCCTCTGCTCGTTGCCGCAGCCGTTTACTTCGTGATGACCTTTACGCTGTCGAAGCTGCTTGGCGCGTTCGAAAGGAAGCTGAAGACGCAATGATTAACGTTCGGGGATTACGCAAATCATACGGCAAGCATGAAATCCTAAAAGGTATTGATACCGATATTCGCAAAGGCGAGGTCGTTGTAGTCATCGGACCAAGCGGCTCGGGTAAAAGCACGTTTCTGCGCTGTTTGAATCGGCTTGAGGAGCCGAGCGCCGGCGAAATTTTGTTCGAGGGCAAGCCGGTCACCGGCCGTCAAAGCGATCTGAATGCCATTCGTCAGAAGATGGGCATGGTGTTTCAGCAGTTTAATTTGTTTCCGCACATGACGGTATTGGACAACTTGACGCTGGCGCCTCGCAAGCTGAAGAAGCAGGCCCGCGAGAAATCGGAAGCGATTGCGCTGTCGCTGCTCGCATCTGTAGGTCTCGCCGACAAGCGTGACGCTTACCCGGCGCGCCTGTCCGGCGGTCAGAAGCAGCGCATCGCCATCGCGCGAGCGCTTGCGATGCAGCCTAGCGTGATGCTGTTCGACGAGCCGACTTCAGCGCTCGATCCGGAGATGGTGGGCGAGGTGCTCGACGTGATGAAGAAGCTTGCGGCGGACGGGATGACAATGGTCATCGTAACGCATGAGATGGGCTTCGCCCGAGAGGTGGGTGACCGCGTCCTGTTCATGGACGGCGGAATGATCGTCGAGGAAGGCACGCCTAAGGAAGTGTTCGAGAATCCTCGCGAAGAGCGTACGAAGTCGTTTTTGAGCAAGGTGCTGTAAGATACCGTAAAATGTATTGGAAGAGGCTGTTCTGCTAAATTAGCGGAACAGCCTTTCGCTGTTTTAGGACAAGATGTCCAGATGAGTTCGCGTATCTTGTACAAAGCTGATGAGTGAACGGTTAAATGGACTCTCCCTCGGAGGAGCTAGGCGCGCTTGGCCCTTTGGCATTAGCTAATGAGGCCGATCGTCTTGCTGCACTGCCATCACCTTGCGATAGTGTTCCGGGCTCCTCGGCAAGTTCGGCGAACGATTTGACTCGGCCATGAGTCGGATATTGGTTATGCTTGCGCTGGTGCCAGGCATTGATGCGGCGATTTTTCGAAGTGGTCATCGTTGATCGCTCCTTCCGCTCGTTAGTATCCCTGTGACGGCTGCTGCCGCTCTTCTAGCATCGGCAAGATCGTTCAAAATCATGTGCTACGAGGGGCGGGTAATCGTTAGAAATGCACGTTAACACAATTCGAACGAAACGTCATTTAATTAACACGCAGTTAACATTGGGGCAATATATGATTTACATTCTGCTCGTATAGTTGGAACTATGAAGGACGTGCTGCGATCGACAGCATAAAAAAACATAAAGCAGGGATGAGGAGTGGTTAGTTTGGTTAAAATCAAAAATTTTAAAGGGATGGTCGTTTTAATCATACTGATGATGACCGTCATACTGTCAGCTTGCGGCAGCAACGATAAAGAAGCAAGCTCGACGGATCATGAGCCGGCGAAGGAGCAGAGCGAAACGACTGTAACTGGTGAGGCCGAGGGGAATGAAAACGCGGCTGTCGCGCTTTCAGGTACGATCGAGATCGACGGCTCCAGTACGGTATATCCGTTGACGGAAGCTGCAGCTGAAGAGTTCGGCAAGCTGAATAAGGACGTTCGCGTTACGGTCGGCGTATCCGGAACGGGCGGTGGATTCAAGCGGTTCTGTGCTGGCGAACTGGCTGTCAGCGATGCATCGCGCCCGATCAAGGAGGAAGAAGCGCAAGCGTGCCAAGACAATGGCATCGAATATACGGATCTTCAAATCGCTTATGATGGTCTGTCGGTCGTCGTTAGCCAAGACAACGACTTTATCGATCATCTGACGATTGAAGAGTTGAACAACATTTTCGTCACAGGATCTACGGTTAAGACCTGGGCAGATGTTCGCGCTGGATGGCCAGCGGAAGAAATCAAAATGTACTCGCCAGGCGCAGATTCCGGTACGTACGACTATTTCAACGAAGAGGTGCTGGGGAAGAAAGGCATTCGCAACGATACGCAAATCTCGTTCAGTGAAGATGACAACTCCCTTGTACAAGGCGTGGAGGGCAGCAAATTTGCAATTGGCTACTTTGGATTCGCTTACTACGAAGAGAACGCCGACAAACTGAAAGTCATTCCAATCGACGCAGGCAAGGGTGCCATTACGCCAACGGTTGAGACGATTAAGGATGGCACATATGCACCGCTGTCCCGTCCGTTGTACATCTACTTGAACAAGAAAGAACTGGAGCGTCCTGAAGTAAGTGCGTTCGCGGACTACTACATCAATAATATCGGCGGCATGGCAAGCGAAGTCGGTTATGTGCCGATGCCGGAGGAGAAATATGCGGAAGAAGCGGCGAAGCTGCGGTAATTGCAAAAGTTAGGAGATAACAACATGCGAGACGATGCTGTGTCAATGCCGAATTCACAGCGGTTAAGTGTTGTGAAACGGGGGGCGATGTTCAAAAACGAGAAATCTCATCTCACGAATCGAATGATGCCTATCGTGCTTTTTCTATGTGCGGCAGTGTCGATTCTAACGACGATCTGCATCGTCTTAACGCTGATCGGTGAAACGTTCAACTTCTTTAAGCAAATTCCGTTTGTTGATTTTATTACGGGAATCAAATGGTCGCCGCTTATAGAGCCTAGAAGCTTTGGCATATGGCCGCTTATTGGTGGTACGCTGCTGATTACTGTAATCGCTTGTCTCGTAGCCGTTCCGCTAGGACTGGCAAGCGCGATTTATTTAAGTGAGTATGCTCACCCAACAGTACGCCGAGTCGTAAAGCCAATTCTTGAGGTGCTGGCCGGTGTTCCGACGATCGTCTACGGCTACTTCGCCTTGAGCTTCGTGACGCCTGTCATTCGCTCGCTGTTCTCCGAAGCCGGTGTGTTCAACGCACTGAGCGCCGGCATTGTGGTCGGTATAATGATTATTCCAATGGTGTGCTCTTTAAGCGAGGATGCGATGACGGCTGTGCCGCGCAGCTTGCGCGACGGCGCGTATGCTTTAGGCGCAACTCGATTCGAGGTCGCGCTCAAAATCGTCGTACCGGCAGCATTCTCGGGCATTGTCGCATCGGCCGTGCTGGCCTTCTCCCGTGCAATTGGCGAGACGATGATCGTTACGGTCGCGGCAGGCTCTACACCGAAGCTGACGGGTAACCCGCTCGAAAGTATTCAGACGATGACTGCTTATATTGTGCAAGTAAGCCTTGGCGACACGCCTCATGGCAGTGTGGAATACGGAACGATCTTTGCCGTAGGCATGACGCTGTTCGTCATTACCTTTCTGCTTAATATCTTTGCCCAGTATGTGGCAAGACGGTTCAGGGAGGAGTATTAAGATGAACAACGTTAATGCGAACGTAAATAGGAGCACGAAAGTGACCAAGAAGCAAGACGAGGCGCTGGTTAGAACAAAAGGTATCTTCGAGGACGCAAATCGCAAGCAAATCGCAGCCCGCCGCCGGATCGACTGGCTGCTCTGTTTATTGTTTCTGATCGCAACGTCGATTGGCGTCATAGCGCTGATGGCGCTCTTGATTGATATCGTAATGGAGGGTATTACCCGGGTGCAGCCGGAGCTGTTTAACCATTTCCCGTCTCGCCGTGCGAGCGAGGCAGGCATGAAGTCGGCTATTGTCGGTTCACTCTATATGCTGCTTATTATGGCTCCGCTCTCCTTCTTGTTTGGCGTCGGCGCTGCAATCTATCTGGAAGAGTACGCAGGGAAAAATTGGCTCACCCGCATTATTCAACTTAACATTAGTACGCTGGCAGGCGTACCCTCGATCGTCTACGGCATTCTCGGTTTAACGTTATTCGTCCGTGATCTGCATTTGGGGCGCAGCCTGCTGGCTGGTGCATTCACGATGACGCTGCTCGTGCTGCCGATTATTATCGTCTCGGCTCAGGAAGCGATCAGGGCCGTCCCGAAGTCGCGCCGCGACGCATCGTTCGCCCTCGGCGCGACCAAATGGCAGACGGTATCCCGTTCGGTGCTCCCGTCGTCGATTTCTGGCATTTTAACCGGCGTTATCCTGGCCATGTCGCGGGCGATAGGCGAGACAGCTCCGCTCGTCATGATTGGAGCACTGACATTTGTCGCTTTTCTGCCGGAAGGTCCGATGGATTCGTTCACGGTTATGCCAATACAAATTTATAACTGGGTGTCCCGTCCTCAAGCATCGTTCCAAGAGCTTGCTGCCGCTGGAATTATCGTGCTGCTCATAATGCTGTTGTTGATGAATTTCTCGGCTATTCTGCTTCGTAATAAATATAACAAGCATATTTAATGGAACAACAATTTGATTACGTGGCCCCGATTGGAGTTCCAATTACATTCCTTGCGGAGGTCGAGTAATGCAAACTGCGACGATGACAGCTTTAATTGAAATCAATCGACTGAACCTATATTACGACACCCTTCACGCTCTTAAGAACGTATCACTTCGAATTCCGGAGAAAGCGGTAACAGCGTTTATCGGACCGTCGGGCTGCGGTAAATCGACGCTGCTTCGGACGCTGAACCGGATGAATGATATGATCCCTGGCACTCGCATCGAGGGAGAAATTATAATCTCGGGCACCGACATATATTCCCGTGAAGTAGACGTCGAGACGCTGCGCAAAAAGGTTGGCATGGTGTTTCAGCAGCCAAACCCATTTCCGAAGTCGATCTATGACAACATTGCTTACGGCCCTCGGCTTCACGGCATCCGCGACCGGAAGACGCTTGACGGAATCGTTGAGATGAGCCTCCGTTCCGCCGTACTGTGGGATGAAGTGAAGGATCATTTGAAGCGGTCTGCGTTCAGCTTGTCCGGCGGTCAGCAGCAGCGCCTATGTATTGCCAGAGCGCTCGCTGTGAACCCGGATATTCTGCTCATGGATGAAGCGACTTCGGCGCTCGATCCAATCTCGACGCTCAAGATTGAGGAGTTGGTGCAAGATTTGAAGAGCCGCTATACGATCGTTATGGTTACGCACAATATGCACCAAGCGGCACGTATATCAGACCAAACGGTGTTTTTCCTGAACGGTGAAGTCGTAGAATATGACGAGACGGAAAAGCTGTTCTCGAACCCTTCCGACAAGAGGACGGAAGATTATATTAGCGGCCGGTTCGGCTAAGGGAGAGTGAAGCGGATTAATGACTCCGCGCCAACAAAGGTCGATGCCCTCTATAAGCAAATTTGGCGTGAGCTATTCTCGCTCATGCTGGAAGATCGCAAACGATTTCACAGTCGATGCAGCTTAGCTTCGTTGCTCGATTTTCTCGAACGGATCGCCGATCACGCGACGAACATTGGCGAGAGCGTCGTTTACCTTGTAACGGGCAGACGACCGGATCTGAACTAATCGATATGACTGGATACAACACGCCGTGGGAACGACGTCCACGGCGTGTTTTTTTCTTTTCTCTCCGTCCTCGTCTCATCGGGCATAGGCTGGCCTTTTTATGGTATGATAGTTAGCAGTCAAGGCACGCAGTAACACTTTGAAAATGCAGGAGAGATGCCCCAATGGATAAGTGGATTTTGATCGACGGCAATAGCATTGCCAACCGGGCTTTCTACGCCATGCCGCTGCTTACGAATACAAGTGGATTACATACAAATGCTGTATTTGGTTTCACAACGATGCTGCTGAAGCTGCTGGAGGAGGAGAAACCGACTCATATGCTCGTAGCATTCGATGCGGGCAAGGTGACGTTCCGCCATGAAGGCTACGGCGATTACAAAGGCGGGCGTCAGAAGACGCCGCCGGAGCTTTCAGAGCAATTCCCGCTTATTAAGGAGCTATTGCAGGCGTTCGGCATTAGTCAGTTTGAGCTTGCCGGCTATGAGGCGGATGATATTATCGGAACGCTGACGCGCATGGCGGACGAGCAGGGCGCCGAGACGCTGGTCGTTTCTGGAGATAAGGATATGCTGCAGCTCGCTTCGGATAAAGTAACGATCGCCATTACGCGTAAGGGCGTCAGCGAAATTGAACGCTACTCCCCTGCCGAAATTCAAGAGAAATATGGTCTTGTACCGAAGCAAATTATAGATCTGAAGGGTCTGATGGGTGATAGCTCCGACAACATTCCGGGAATTCCCGGCGTCGGCGAGAAGACAGCGCTGAAGCTGCTGCACGAGTATGGCTCAGTCGAAAGCGTGCTGGAGCACTCTGGTGAATTGAAGGGCAAGCTGAAGGAGAAGGTTGAGCAGCATAAAGATGAAGCTCTGATGAGTAAGAAGCTGGCGACGATATTCCGGGAAGTGCCGCTTGATAAAGGGATATCCGACATGGCTTATACCGGCTATGAAAAGCCGGTGCTAGCGGAGGCATTCCGCAAGCTCGAGTTTAAGTCACTGCTGGAGCGGCTTGAGCTTACCGGAGAAGTATCGGAGGGGGCAGCCGAAGCAGCGGAGCTTCGCGTCATCTCGGTCACGGCAAGCGACGAAGCTGCGTGCAGGCAGCTGGCGGACGGACTGGCTAATGCACAGAGCGTATATTTTGAAGTAATCGGAGACAATCCGCATCATAGTGAGATCGTTGTCATTGCGGTAACGACAGCGGATGCTGTCTATGTCGTGCCGTTCGAGGATGTGAAAGCCGAGCCGCTAAGCTTTGTACGCGATTGGCTGACCGCTGCAGACGCTGGCAAAGTTGGCTTCGATATGCATCGCAGCGAGCTGTCGCTTGCATGGCAGGACATTAAGCTCGGCGGCATCCAATTTGATGTGCAGCTGGCGGCTTATTTGCTCGATCCGACCGACTCGTCGCTGACGATTAGCGGGCTTTGCAGCAAATACGGCTTGCCGGGTGTTGCTTCTGACGAAGCCGTATACGGCAAGGGAGCGAAGTTCAAGCTGCCGGAGACGGAAGCGCTGCATGCTTTCGTTGCTTCGAAGGCGGATGCCGTTCGCCGCATTGCAGAGATTCAACGCGCGGAGCTGGAGAAGACCGGCATGCACAAGCTGTATTACGAGCTGGAGCAGCCGCTGTCCCGCGTGCTAGCGGGTATGGAGCTGCAGGGCATTAAGGCCGACGCAAGCGTCATCGAGCAGATTGGCGCAGAGCTTGAAGGCCGTATCGTGGAATTGAAGAACACGATCTATGAGCTGGCGGGCATGGAGTTTAATATCGGATCGCCGAAGCAGCTTGGTGAAGTGTTGTTCGAGAGGCTTGGATTACCGGCGAAGAAGAAGACGAAGACTGGCTATTCGACCGATGCAGACGTGCTCGAAGAGCTTGCCAAATATCACGACATTATTCCGTCGATTCTGATGTACCGTCAGCTGACCAAGCTTCAGTCGACTTATGTAGAAGGATTGCTCAAGGAAATACGTCCGAGCACGGGACATATTCATACGTACTATCGCCAGACGATCGCCGCTACAGGCCGTCTGAGCAGTCAATATCCGAATTTGCAGAACATCCCGATTCGTCTCGAGGAAGGCCGCAAAATTCGAAAGGCGTTCGTGCCGTCGCAGCCAGGCTGGTATATGCTTGCCGCTGACTACTCTCAGATCGAGCTTCGCGTGCTTGCACATATTTCCGGCGACAATGGACTTAAGGAAGCGTTTCTGCATGACATGGATATTCATACGAAGACAGCGTCTGACGTATTCGGTGTACCGCCGGAAATGGTAGATGCGAGCATGCGCCGCCAAGCGAAGGCGGTTAACTTCGGTATCGTGTACGGCATTAGCGACTTCGGTCTCTCGACGAACCTCGGCATTACGCGGAAGGAAGCGGCGCAGTTCATCGAGCAGTATTATGCGACGTTCAGCGGCGTACGCAAGTATATGGACGACATCGTGATGCAGGCACGGCAGGACGGATATGTGACGACGCTGCTGGAGCGGCGCCGTTATTTGCCGGAGATTAAAGCATCGAACTTCAACCTCCGCTCGTTCGCGGAACGGACCGCGATGAATACGCCGATCCAAGGAACGGCGGCTGATATTATTAAGCTGGCAATGGTGAAGATGGACGCCGAGCTGCGCGATAGACAGCTTAAAAGCCGCATGCTGCTTCAGGTGCATGACGAGCTCGTGTTCGAGGTGCCTGAGGATGAGCTGGAGACGATGAAGCAGCTCGTGCCATCAGTCATGGAAAATGCTATTAAGCTCGATGTGCCGCTCAAAGCGGACGTTAGTTACGGTGTCAATTGGTATGAGGCAAAATAACGCATGACAGCCCATCTAGGACCACTATGCGTTATAATAGGCGATGAGGTGAATCCATCATGCCTGAATTGCCAGAGGTAGAGACAGTCTGCCGTACACTTAACCAATTAGTCGCAGGCAAGACGATCGCCAGCGTATCGGTGAGCTTGCCGCGTATTATAAGAAGACCTGTCGAGCCCGAGATGTTCGCTGCCGCTTTAGCTGGACAGACGATTCAATCGGTGGAACGACGGGGGAAATTTATTCGTTTTGTTCTGGACGGCCTCATCCTTGTATCCCATCTTCGGATGGAAGGACGTTATGGTGTATACAAGAAGGACGAGCCGGTTGAGACGCATACGCATGTCGTGTTTCATTTTACCGATGATACAGAGCTTCGGTACAAGGATGTACGTCAGTTTGGAACGATGGATCTGTTCAAGCCAGGTGAGGAATGGACGATGCCACCGCTGAATAAGCTTGGATTAGAGCCGCTCGACGAGACGTTCACGTTGGAGGCGTTTCGTCATAGACTTGCTCAACGATCAACGAAGCTGAAGCCGTTGCTGCTTGATCAATCGTACATTGTCGGACTAGGTAACATTTATGTGGATGAAGCGCTGTTCCAAGCGCAGCTTCATCCGGAGCGCACAGCCGACTCGCTGAAGGCTGCGGAATGGAAAAGGCTGTATGATGCGATCCGCGATACACTTAGCCGTGCGGTACAAGCAGGCGGCTCGTCGATCAAATCCTATGTGAACGGTCAGGGCGAGATGGGGATGTTCCAGCATTCCCTGCTCGCTTATGGACGAGGCGGTGAGCCATGCACAGTGTGCGGCACATTGCTTGAGAAGTTTGTGCTTGGCGGCCGAGGCACGCATATTTGCCCGAAATGCCAGCCGAAGCCGAGAGGCGCTGCTGCGAAGAAGGCTGGAAGACAAGCAAGGCCTAAAGGTGTCTATCCAAAAATTCATTAAAGTAACACGTGATCGAATTCCCCGCATAAGATGGTCTATCGAACATAGGCGATTGTTCCCGCGCACGGTGCGCGGTTAACTGGTCGTCTGCGGGGAGGGACAACGGTTGTTCGCGCATTTGGCATCATTGCTGCTGCTGTCGTTCGCTGTCAGCTTAGACGGCTTCGGCGTCGGCGTAACGTATGGGCTGCGACGCATCCGAATACCTGTGCTGTCGATTGCGATCATTGCCTTGTGCTCAGGCATTATTATTTGGTTTTCTATGACAGTTGGCGGCTGGCTGACGACGTATTTATCGCCGGCTGTGGCGCGTATGATCGGCGCATTTATTCTTATTGCAATCGGCTGCTGGGCGCTCCTGCAATTAAGACGAAGCCGTGACAGCAAGCAGGATGAAGAAGCTTCCAGTGTGGAGGACAGGAAGCGTGCAGTAGCATTTGACGAAGTTCGGCATGAGCCATTAACGAATCGTACGCTCGTCAGTTTGGAAGTAAAGCAGCTGGGCATCGTGATCCAAATTTTACGTAAGCCGCAAGTAGCGGATGTGGACCGTTCCGGCAGTATTTCTTCATCGGAGGCTGTTCTGCTGGGAGTAGCGCTGTCGTTCGACGCATTCGGCGCAGGGCTGGGCGCAGCAATGATTGGTCTTCATTCGGCAACAACGGCGGCAGCAATTGCATTGTCGAGCGCTGTATTCCTGTTGGCCGGGCTTCGTGTAGGCTTCAAGTATGCCGGATGGCGAGGCATGCAGTCATTATCTGTTTTGCCGGGAATGTTACTTATTGTTATGGGAATTATAAAGCTGTTCTAAGTGCAGCATCGGAGGGGTATCGGTATGAGAATCGGGTTAACTGGAGGCATCGCCTGCGGCAAGAGCACCGTATCGGCTATGCTGGTCGAGCGAGGTGCTCGCCTTGTCGATGCCGACCAGGTGGCCAGGGAAGTCGTCCTTCCGGGTGAGCCGGCGCTCCGCGCCGTCGCGGAGCGGTTCGGACAAGCGGTACTGCACGAGGACGGTACGCTTAACCGGCAGGCGCTTGGTGCGATCGTGTTCGGTCAAGAGGATAAACGCAGCGAGCTGGAGGCCATCCTTCACCCGGCTATCCGGCAGCGCATGCGTGAGCAGATGGAGCGTTGGGAACGAGAGGATTCAGATGCTATTATTATTGCGGACATTCCACTTCTGTACGAGACGGGACAGCAAACGTCATACGAAGGCGTCATTGTCGTATATGTTCCGGTCGAGCTTCAGCGTGCTCGTCTTATGAGCCGCAACGGATTTACAGCAGAAGAGGCGGACAGCCGCATTCGTTCCCAGATGAATATTGAGCGCAAGCGGGAGCTGGCGGATTGGGTTATCGATAATAGCGGATCGATAGAGCAGACGCGAGAGCTCGTCGCGAGGCTTTGGGATGAACTCGGGCGATCGAGAAAGGGGTAACCTATGAGACGTTTGGCACGCCGAAGAGTGCTGATTTTGCTTATCGTCTTATTCGTTGCCTTCCTATTCGTGAAATCGGACTGGATGGCTCGCTGGATGTATCCGATCCATTATCAGGAAGACATACGTGCCAGCGCAAACCATTATAACTTGGACCCGCTGCTAATAGCAGCGGTAATCCGGGTGGAGACGAATTATTCGACGGGTAAGGAATCGAAGAAGGGTGCACTCGGACTGATGCAGATTATGCCGGACACAGCAAATTGGATTATTCAGCAGGCAGGGTTCGAGAATGTAACGGAAGAAGCACTTCGGCATCGTGCAGATGTTAGCATTCGAATTGGATCATGGTACTTGAGTAATCTACATAGACAGTTTGAAGGCAACCGGGTGGCAGCGGTTGCAGCTTATAATGCCGGCCCGGGTAATGTGAAGAAGTGGATGAACGGTAACGTGTGGGACGGCACGATCGAGAAGGTGAAGGATGTGCCGTTTGGCGAGACGCGGCACTATGTACAACGGGTTTTTTATTATTATAATAAATATAAGGACTTGTATCCCGATTTCGGCAATCATACGAATAAAGCTTGAGACAAGCCTGCGGCTCATGAGTGAGCCGGCAGGCTGTCTCAAGCTTTCTACCTGCTGCTTGTTACGCGTTAGACGCGGCCAGCAAGAGATTGCTCTGCGATTTGTACAAGCTTACGCGTGATGCTGCCTCCGATAGAGCCAGCTTCTTTCGTCGTCAGGTTGCCGTAGTAACCGTCTTGCGAAAGTGCGATACCAAGCTCCGAAGCAACTTCGTATTTCAGTTGGTCGAGAGCTGCAGACGCTTGAGGTACAACCAGTTGGTTACTGTTACCCTGTGCCATTGTCGTTCACCTCCTTGCGGTTGGTAACTGTATTATGTGTATTAATTTAAACTTCATTACAGGTAACAGATGGAATGTGCAGAAATAACGAAATAATTACGGTGCGAAAGCGTCTTGGAGGATTAGCCTAATGAGATGTCCATATTGTGATTATGCCGGCTCCAAGGTGCTCGATTCGAGGCCGGCTAACGAGAATAAGTCCATTCGCCGCAGACGTGAATGTGAGAGATGCAGCCGCAGATTTACGACGTTCGAGATGATTGAGGAAACACCGCTTATTGTCATTAAGAAGGACGGCAGCCGCGAGGAGTTCAGCCGGGAGAAGCTGCTCCGTGGTCTAATCCGCGCCTGCGAGAAGCGTCCGGTGCCCGCCGAACGGCTGGAGGTCGTCGTCTCCGAGGTTGAGAAGGAGCTGCGTACGACGGCTCACGCCGAGATCGAGAGCCGTGTTATCGGCGAGCTCGTGATGAAGCAGCTGTACCCGATCGACGAGGTTGCTTACGTCCGCTTCGCTTCTGTATATCGTCAATTCAAAGATATCGACATGTTCATGAAGGAACTGAACTCCCTGCTTTCCAAGAACACCATGACTGGAAGCACAGGGGCAGTGAACGAGCTCAAAAAGGATTGACACTCCGCGCCACTGCGTGGTAAGATCGATCCTGTCGCCGCCTTAATTTGGCAGGTCGACAAGCCGTCTCGGGGCCTTAGCTCAGCTGGGAGAGCGCATCGCTGGCAGCGATGAGGTCAGGGGTTCGATCCCCCTAGGCTCCACCAAACAACAATAACGAAGCACGCCATTCGTAGGCGTGCTTTTTTGCTGTTTGTTGGAGCCGATAAAGGGGGCGAACCCCGGGGTTCAGTCCGCATACCTCAGGAAATTTATTCTCAACTGCAAATTATTCAAACCGGAAATACCGACCGACTGACTAAATGCTCTCCCTCCCCCTATTGATCCTATGATACTAAGTCTAAATACCTAACTATGCATCGAGCTATGGAAAATTAATGTGTAAAATTACTAAACTGGTCAAATATTCATACCGATATAGTAAATTAGGAGGAGATTTCATGAATGTGAATTCTGTGCAGACGGTCGGCGGTTATATCAAAATGATGCAGCAAAACAACGATGCACGCGCTACAGTAGATCAATCGTCGCGTGTGTCATCGATTCGAAATCTGCTCTTGCAAGGCAAGAAGCTAAGCGTAAGTGAGATAGGCTATTTGCAGCGACATGATCCTGATTTACATAATCAAGCGATGCGCATCTCAATGGAGCGTCAAGCGTATGAGGACGCATTACAATCCAGTCGCAGTAAAGCGGATGCGAATTTTCTCAATAGCTATAAGCTGATGCAGATAGCCGGGGAACTAAAGCATGGTAACTCGGAGGAGCTGCTGATGCGTACGAACAGTATTCAAGATGCGCATCGCGAATTTGTTCGATCAAGTAAGTATGCCTCTCTGAGATGAGATCGATTAGCCAACTATGAATCATGATTCAATTATATAAATAACAGAATGGAGGAGTAAGGGATGGCATTATCCATTAATTCGAATAACTCCATTAATGCGATGAATCTTATCAATCCGGTAAGTAGAATGACGTCATTGGATTCCCAGATTTTTAACAGCCAGGGTATGAATACTTCTGTATACTCACAATTCACTCCCAAGAGCAATGTTTATGAGCAATTTATTAAGACAGCAGCTGTGGGAATTGCTAACTTTTTGAAGTCAGCGCAGAATGTTCAAGGCTCCGCACAACAATTGATGCAGAAGAATGATTCAGTATTTCAAGCGCGTACGGCTGTATCCTCAGACAGTAAGAAGATTACTGCAGCGGCATCGGCAGGAGCAACGAATAAAGCTTATGAAGTGAAAGTGGACTCCGTCGCCACTTCTCAGACGAACAGCGGGACATCGTTGTCGAAATCAGAGTCATCTGTTGTAAGCAAGGGATTAAATGAGTTCAATCTTACGATTGGCGGCAAGACGACGAAGATATCGGCTGTAATTTCTAATAACGATACGAACGAGCAAGCTTTAACAAAGCTGAAGAATGCGGTCAATGCGGCGAAGACGGGCGTAACCGCCAGTATTGTAACCGATGATAAGACAGGTGCGAAAAAGCTTGAGTTAAGCAGCGATAAAACCGGAACGGATCAGGCTTTCGAGGTTGAAGATGTTACCGGCAACGCGATGTCGGCTACCGGTGTAGTAAATGTAACGCAACAAGCTTCCAACGCGTCCTACACTGTGAATGGCGGCGCAGTTCAGACCTCGCAGTCGAACACGATCGAACTGGAGAAGGGAAAAGTTACGGCAACATTAATGGCTCAATCGACGGAAACGTTGAAAATTCAAGTCAAACCGGACGAGGACAAGATCATTGCGCAAGTTAAAGATCTGGTGTCGAGCTACAATACGATGCATGACCGCCTGAAGGAAGCGGGTGGGGTTATGAATTCATCTGTCCGCCGAAGCTTGGAATCAGTAGTCGATTCAGCTTCTTATGAGCGAATCGGTATTCACCGCAGCGGGGATGGTACACTCAAGCTGGACGAAAATCAACTAAAGAAAAGCTTAAGCTCCAATTTCGAGCAAACAGCGAAAGCGATTAGCGGCAGCAACGGTCTGGCTGACCGTTTGTCTTCCGCAGTAGAAAGGTACAATGAGGTTTCGGCAAGCAGTTTGCTCAACTCAAAGGCTCGCCAGGTGCAGCAATATGCGATGTATCAGTCTACAATGCAGTGGACGATGCCTACACAGACAAGCGGTTGGATCGTGAACTCGCTTTATTAGGTTCGATTAAGAATGATGAATAACAGAAGTCTCCTTGCTTAGCAGGGAGGCTTTTTTTTAGGGCATTCCTTTGTTAAATCCTTTGACCATTATCACTATGACTCAGGTAGAGCTGATTCTCGGTCCTCTAATAATTCGCTATTCAGCAGCTTATGGTAGGCTCCTGCGGAATATTCGAAAAATACGTGCATATTGCACATATTTGTGCTACAGTATTTATGTGCAAACCGCACATATTATCCTAAAAGGAGAGATTCAAAACGATGAAAGCGGCAATTGTAAAGCAGGCAGGGGCAGCTCCAGTATTTGGTCAATTCAATTCACCAGTTGCGGCAGAAGGTCAAGTAGTCGTTAATGTTACGGCAGCAGCTTTAAGTAAGCTGAGTAAGTACCGTTCGATGGGGCTGCATTACTCTTCAGAAGGAAACTTTCCAATCGTAGCTGGTGCAGACGGTGTTGGGACGTTGGAGGATGGCTCTCGCGTATATTTTGCTATTCCTAATGCACCATACGGTAGTTTGGCGGAGCAAACGCTTGTTAACGTCAAGATGATGATTCCGCTGCCGGATGGTATTGATGATGCGATTGCAGCTGCTATCGCTAATCCAGCAATGTCGTCATGGGCTGCTCTAGTATACAAGGCGCACTTCAAACCTGGCCACACGGTTCTAATCAATGGCGCGACTGGTTCATCCGGAAACTTAGCCGTTCAGATCGCTAAGTATCTGGGAGCTGCCAAAATCATTGCGACTGGACGTAACGAAGCAAAACTGCGAATGCTGGGGGCTGATGAAATCGTTGCATTCGATATGACAGTTGAAGGAGGGGAACAAAAGTTTGAAGATGCGTTGATGCCCGTTATTGCTAAAGGGGTAGACGTAGTATTGGATTATCTGTGGGGCGACAGCGCTCTTGCCATTATGACGGCTATTGCTAAGGGCGGTGCAGATCGGGTAACTCGCTTTATTAGTATCGGAACCTCGTCGGGTCAAGAGAACGTTGAAGTTTCCTCCTCGATTCTTCGCGCTTCGTCCATTGAATTGCTAGGAAGCGGCGGCAGAAGTGTATCGCTAGCTAATATGGTGTCATCTGCAAAAAGCGTTTTGGAGCTGGCTGCTAAGGGAATCATTAAAATCTCCATCGCGGAGTACGCTTTAGAAGATATCGAGGCGGCTTGGCATGCACCCTTGACTCCTCGGCCAGTCATACGGGTATAATAGTATGCATGGAAGAGAAAATTTTTAGAGCGCTAATTGATTTATTTGCAATTTTTAATCGGCCGGATCGTGATAAGAAGCTGATGGCAAGCGCCGGCGTACATCTGGAGGATGCAGCCTTTCGAGTTCTCGTTGGCATCGGGCATCTTCAATCGACGAGCGTTGGTGAATTGGCCGATATGATGGGAAGAAACTACTCGAGTGTCAGTCGCCAGATTGATAAATTAGAGGCGGCAGGATTAGTGCGTACGTACCCATCGGCTGAAGATTCTCGTATACGTGTGTCTGAATTGACCGAGAACGGGAAGGAGATTAATTCATTCATTCAAACGACACGCGAACGCATTATGCGCGAAGCATTAAGGGATTGGAAGGCTGAAGACAAGAGCAGCTTGTTAGATTACTTGACTCGTTTGTCCGATGTGTTAAAGAAATTCGACTAGATCAGGAAACTAATCAGACGAAGAATTATTGGACCCTTTGCTTAGCAAGGGGTTTTATTTTGCTAATGAAGATGAGCTTCGATGTACTCCATTAAATCACCCGGAGGCTCGTTGTTTCCTTATTACTTATTATATATAAGGATGGTAGCTTCTGAACGCAGCTCTACTGCATAACTGCCTTGGTAACCGTCATCTCTTCCTGAGTTATAGGGATAATGCACCAAAAGGTTTCATGCCTAGTCCGTTACTAAATTAGAATTAATTACTTCACATGAAAGTAATTACTTTTTTTAATTTTGCAACATGGTTTAGAATACGGGCATCGTAACTTATAATAGACATTGTAATGCTGCAATCAGACATTATGGGATATAACAAACAAGGAATTCGGGTGAACAAATGATTAGTAGCAGACAACAGCGTTTATTAAAGCAGCTTATCGAAGCAGATGACTATATCACACTTCAACAAATAAGTGAAATGTACAATATATCGGATCGAACGGTTCGTCACGATCTGTTGAACCTCGAGGACTGGCTTCGCAAGCATGGTGTGCTGCTCATCCGCCATCGAGTGAAAGGGGTAAAGCTGCAGCATGAGATGGAACAGCTGCAGCTGCTCAAGCAGGAGATCCATCAGCACCCGGACTATATGGATTCTAAACAGCGGATTACGTCGCTTCTAAAGCTGTTGTTGAAAGAAAACAATGTATCTATGGAACAAATAATAGAGGACTATCGGATTAGCAAGAGTACGCTGCTCACCGATTTGAACGAGATTAAGATCTGGCTTCAGGAGCGGCGGTTAACGGTTCACAAATCACGAGGGATTCTGTCTGTTACGGGCAGTGAGCAGGCGATGCGAAGAGCATATCTGGAGCTGCTGCGTACTGAAATTACAGAAGACAAGCTTTTGCGTTATATGTTTGATCGAAATGAAGAGAAGTCGAAGAACTTATCTCCGCTCTATATATGGTTCAAAGCAGAAGATGTCGAGGTGATATTTAACGCGCTGCAAAGTCTCGAAGCAGCCATGAGGCTGCAGTTTTCGGATACGGGGTATACGACCGTCACGCTGCATATTTTGATGGCGATGGAGCGGATTAAGCATCGTCATTCGATCGAAATCGATTCTCAGCTGCTAGAGGAGCTTCAAGAGTCGGAAATGTATCATCTCATCGAGAACCATATTACGCCAATGATTGAAGCTCACTTCAAAGTCAAGCTGCCGGCATCAGAGATTGGCTATATTACACAGCATATGCTAGGAGCGCAGAAGCAGCGTGTACCGGTGAAGGATCTTATCTTCGTTAATTTAGCAGAGGAAATAATTAGGCGCACAGAGGATGAGCTTGGATACCGTCTGAAGCTTTCTGAACAGGTTATTCAAGGTCTGGCGATCCACTTGAAGCCAGCAGTATACCGGGCCAAATTTAATCTCCAGTCCAAGAATCCGCTGCTAGCGCAATTGGAGCAGCAGTATGGCTCACTTCTTAACATTTTGGAACGCGTTGTGAACGAGGTCATTAGAAGCATGTCCATCTCGTTCGGACGGGATGAAATTGGCTACATCCTGCTTCATGTTGCGAGCGGTATTGTACCGCAGGTGATGAATGTTAACAAACGGGTGATTATTGTATGCGGCTCGGGAGTCGGCACCTCGGCGCTGATTAAGCAGAGGTTGTCCTTTATTTTTCCGCAGCTTGAGGTCGTAAGGACATGCTCGTATAAGGATGCAGTTGAATTGACGGCATTCGATACGGATGCAGTGCTGTCTACCGTTGATATCGGCCATTCGCTTCCTATTCCTTGGCTGAAGGTGTCTCCGCTGCTGACAGCCAAAGATCAGCGTAACATAGCGGATTATTTCGGTCTCCCTTATAAGGGTGAGAATGTGACGGCGCTGGCGATTCAGTCGGTAAATAGTATGATTAAGATTATCGAACGGAATGCTTCTATTCATAATCGCAATAAGCTGGTAGAGGATTTATTGTTCTTTCTACAAGGAGGAAGCGTGGGTGACAACGAGTCAGCGAATTCATTAGTCGAGCTGCTCCCTGTATCATCCATTAAGCTGCAGATCGATTCGAATGACTGGGAAGCCGCGCTTAGATATGGAAGCCAATTATTGATAGATCGAGGTGCCTCAGGCATTCATTATGAGCAGAAGCTTGTCGATATGGTTAATAGTAATAAGCACTCCTTTCTCATTCACGAAGGCGTATACTTCCCGCATGCCTATATGCCGGAGGATGTAATGCAGACGGCATTCAGTCTTGTAACCTTTAAAGAGCCAATATTATTTGGACCATCTAAGCATCCGGTGTGGCTCATGATTATACTTGCTGCTATAGATAAGGAGAGGCATATTGCTGCACTAAGTACTTTGCTTGAAGCTCTTAATGATGCCGAATTCATGAGCTGCTTGCGGACTGCGATGGACGCAAATGAAATTTGGGAGCGTTTGCATAAGAGGGAGGTCCAATGAAACAAATTGTTGTTGCCTGTAACAGCGGTCTAGGGACTAGCCTTATGATTCGTTTAAATATTGAGGCGCTGATGAGGGAGTTGGGCCTCGAGGTTGTTGTCGAGCATACTGACGTTACATCACTGAGAGCGCATAATGCAAAGCTTATCGTTTGTTCATCCTACATTATGGATTCCATTGAGGTCGCTGACGATAAGGAAATAATTGGACTGGATGATATTATGGATCGCCAATACTTGAAGCATGAGCTGATGAATAGCAAGGTGTTTCTGAAGTGGCTGTCTGAAACAGAATAGGTGAATGAGGATGAATCCATCGCAATGGTTTCATAATGGCTTATTAGGCGAGCCAGCATTGATGCTGGGGTTTATTGCTCTAGTTGGGCTGCTGCTGCAGAGGCAGTCTGCCCAGAAAATATTAAGCGGCACGATTAAGACGATGCTTGGCTTTAAAATTATGCAAATTGGTGCCAACGAGACTGGCTCGTCTCTGTCTAATATGTCAGCCGTAATCCAGAACAGCTTTCAGATTATCGGCATAATCCCTCATAATGAAACGATTACCGCGATGGCTCAAATGAATTATGGCGAGGAAATCGCAGTCATTATGATGGTCGGAATGATTCTACACTTGTTAATCGCAAGGTTCACGCCTGTTAAATATATTTTTCTAGCTGGACATCAGGTGCTGTTCATGTCTGCTATGCTTGCTTCATTGCTGCTGTCAAGTGCGTTCGGAACATGGCAGACGATGCTGATTGGTGGAATTGTGTTAGCATTGAGCATGACAGCCGCGCCAATGCTATCACAGGTTTATGTGCGTAAAGTAATCAGCGGGAATCAACTGGCAATCGCTCAATTTAACAGTACGGGCTATTTGCTGGCCGGCTTCATCAGTTCCTTCTTTAGGTCAAGAAAACAGGAGAAGCCTCGGGAGCTGAAGAAGACGAAATTAAGCGGCTTGTTTCAAGACCATATGGTCGTTATTTTCGTCTTTACTTTCTTACTCTTTGCGATCGCAAGTGTCTTCTCTTCATCCGGAAGCATTGAAGGCATGTTCGGAGGACATCATTATATTGTGGAGTCGATTATTCAAGCTACCTGGTTTGCCGGAGGCTGTTATATCGTACTAGCGGGCGTAAGAATGATGCTTTCGGAAATTGTGCCTGCCTTCAAAGGGATTTCAGATCGGATCGTGCCGGGGGCTATTCCCGCGCTTGATTCTCCTGTATTGTTCAGTTATGCGCCGATTGCTGCCGTAACGGGATTTCTGCTCAGCTTTGCTGGCGGGTTAGGGGCTATGATTGTTATGCTGCAGCTGCAATATACGGTTATTATTCCAGGCGTTATTCCGAACTTCTTCTCGGGGGGCGCAGCCGGTGTAATTGCCTATCATATGGGTGGCAAGAGAGGACTCGTTATTGCCTCATTGCTGCATGGTTTTGTTCTTAGCTTAATGCCGGTATTTCTCGTACCTCTGTTGTCTAACTTAGGCTACTTGAGAGTGACCTTCGCCGATCTCGATTACTCTGTAGTCGGTATTATTATTCATATGATTGTACGTTGGTTTATATAGGCGATAAGTTATAGGTGTGATGGACTGCTGAGGCAGTCTATTTTTTTTGTATATTTTTTTGCCGAAGCAAACGGCAAAACGTTAATCTAACGCTTGTGTAAACGTAACCAATATAATAAAAACTGTTCCAAACATAAAGAGGAGGTCACACAGCAATGAAAAAATCATGGATCGGTAAGGTGGCAGTACTCGCCCTTACAGCAGCATTGTTCACAGGTTGCGGCTCGAATGCAACGAAGGACGATTCGAACGAGTCGGGATCCGAGAAGAAGCTGGACGGTAAGTTGACCGTATATGTTGGTTTCCAAGAAGATCATGCCTTGAAGGCAATTGAGCTCTTCACGAAGGAAACGGGCATTAAAGCAGAAATGATTCGGATGTCCGCAGGTGAGATTCTGGCTAAAGTCCGTGCAGAGAAGGATAACCCGCAGGCAAGCGTATGGTATGGCGGACCTGCCGATACGTTCGTACAAGCTACAGAGGAAGGTCTGCTGGAAGCTTATAAATCGCCAGTTGCCGAAGTTATTGATCCGAAATATAAAGATCCAGACGGATATTGGACTGGCGTATACGTAGGTGCAGTAGGCATTGCATCTAACAAACAATTCCTTGAGAAGAACGGTCTTGAAGCTCCAGATTCTTGGGAAGACCTGCTTGATCCTAAGCTGAAAGGCGAGATCGTAATGGCCTCCCCAGCATCCTCGGGTACGGCATATACGACGATCTACAGCATTCTGAAGGTTCTAGGCGATGAGGAAAAAGGCTTTGATTACTTGAAAAAGCTGCATCCGCAAGTACAGCAATATACGACAAGCGGCTCCGCTCCAGGACGTATGGTTGGCTTGGGAGAAGCTGGCGTAGGCATTCTGTTCGCACATGACATTATTAAATACCAAGAAGAAGGCTACGACAACCTCATTATGACGTTCCCAGAAGAGGGTACAGGTTATGAGACGGGCTCGATCGGTATTATTAAGAACTCGAAAAACCAAGAGCTTGCTAAAGCGTTCGTTGACTGGTCGCTTGGAACTTCCGCACAAGAGCTTGGTAAAACAGTAGGCAGCTTCCAAAACCTGACGAACCCTAACGCTGTTGGTCCGGAACAAGCAGTTGATTTGACTAAAATCAAACTCGTTGACTATGACATTAAGGATGCAGGTGCACAGCGTCAACGTCTGATCGATAAATGGAATGCAGAAGTAAGTAAATAATATCTTTTCATTCCCACCGTCCCGAAAGGAGAGAAGCTTGAATGAGCACGATGTACAAGAGATTCAAGCGAGAGCCGCTCCTGCCGATCTTAATCGTGTTGGTATCGCTCTGCTTAATTGTCTTTATCGTATTCCCATTATATCAAATTACGAAAGCTAGCTTCATGACGAATGATGGGCAATTCGGGATGGATGGGTACAAAAGAGTGTTGTCGGGCGGGGGGCTTTCACGCTCCCTGACCAACTCTTTGGTACTCGCAGCTATCTCGGCTACTTTGTCTACAGTCATCGCTTATATGTTCGCTTATACATTTGCTTATGTGAAAATTCCGTTTAAAAAGCTGTTTAATGCAATCGCAATTTTACCGGTTATTTCACCACCATTTGTAATCGCTCTATCTGCAATGCTGCTGTTAGGTAAGCAAGGATTAATAACTAAACATCTGCTCGGACTGGAGAATGCGAATATATACGGGCTGCACGGTCTGGTACTTGTACAGACGCTAAGCTTCTTCCCAATTGCATTCCTTACCCTGTCCGGACTGTTGCGTTCGATTAGCCCTTCGCTTGAAGAAGCGAGTCAAAATATGGGTGCCAGCAAATGGAAAACCTTCGTATCGGTTACGCTTCCGCTTTCCGTGCCAGGCATTGCTAACGCATTCCTGCTCGTCTTTGTCCAATCGCTCGCGGATTTCGGTAACCCGATGACAATCGGCGGTAACTATTCCACTGTAGCACGTGAAATTTATTTGCAGGCTGTAGGTAGTTACAATATGCAAGCAGGCGCCGCACTGGCTATGCTGCTGCTAACGATTACGATTTTAGTTTACATTATTCAGAATTTCTGGGTTGGTAAGAAAAGCTATGTAACGGTAACGGGTAAACCAACTGGTCAACGGAGAATGATCGAGAGCGGTCCTGCCAAAACGGCTCTGTTCATTTCCAGCATGGTTGTCTCCGTAGTCGTTATTGCGTTCTACGCGCTAGTACCAGTAGGATCTTTCATCAAGCTGTGGGGTGTCGATAACAGCTTTACGGTGGATCACTACAAATATGTATTCGATCTGGGACAAAAAGCTGTGTTTGATACGCTTAAGCTGGCCGTTATCGCAACACCAATTGCAGGCTTGCTGGGCATGATCTTTGCTTACTTAATTGTTCGTACGAAATTTAGAGGCAAGAAGACTCTTGAGGTCGTCAGTATGCTATCCATTGCGGTACCAGGTACTGTAATCGGTATCGGATACATCCTGGCCTTCAACAAAGCACCGCTTGCATTGACCGGTACAGGTATCATCATTGTGGCCGCGTTCGTCGTTCGTGCGTTGCCGGTAGGTATTCGCTCCGGCGTAACGGCGCTGCAGCAGATTGATCCAAGTATTGAAGAGGCTGCAACGAATTTGGGTGCAGGCCGGGCAAAAGTATTTACCAGCGTTGTGCTGCCGCTTATTAAATCGGCCTTCTTCAACGGTCTGGTCAACAGCTTTGTTAAGAGTATGACGGCGATGAGTGCTGTAATCTTCCTCATCTCCGCGAAGTACAATCTCATTACCGCCTCGATTATGGCTCAGGTTGAGAATGGGCGGATCGGTGTTGCAAGCGCCTATTGTACGATTCTGATCATTATTATGGCTATTGCATTAGTATTGCTGAATATGCTAGTGAAATGGCTCAGCGGCACGAAAAGGGGGAGCTATTAATGGCAAAGACAGTTAGCTTAAGGGGCGTTAATAAATCTTACGGATCGGATAAAGGCACTAAAAACTATGCCGTCAAAGACGTCAACCTTGAGATCGAAGCAGGGAAATTCGTTACGCTGCTTGGACCGTCTGGCTGCGGCAAAACTACGACTCTTCGCATGGTTGCGGGCTTTGAGGAAATTTCGGAAGGCGACATTTATTTCGGCAATGAGAAAGTAAACGATATTCCTCCGAATCAGCGCGATTGCACGATGGTATTCCAATCGTATGCATTATTCCCGCACATGAATATCTTCGAGAATGTTGCCTATGGTTTGAAGATTAAAAGGCTCTCGAAGGATGAAATCGTAAAGAAAGTTAATGATGTATTAAAAATTATGAATTTGCAAGAATATAAGGAGCGTACACCTTCCCAGCTGTCCGGCGGACAACAGCAGCGTGTTGCCCTGGCTCGTGCACTCGTAATGGAGCCTGGTGTCCTTTTATTCGACGAACCGCTGTCCAATCTCGATGCTAAGCTTCGTGTCGTCATGCGTGACGAAATTCGCCGTATTCAACAGCAAATCGGTATTACCGCGATCTATGTTACGCATGATCAAAGCGAAGCGATGAGCATGAGCGACCTTGTTATTGTTATGAATAAAGGGAAGATTGAGCAAGTCGGCAGCCCTATTGAAATTTATCAACGCCCTCAGACAAGATTCGTTGCTGATTTTATCGGAACTGCGAATTTCGTAGATGGAACGGTACGAGCTGTAGAAGCGGACCATATTGTCGTGCATACGAGCTCCGGAGATCTGAAGGTTAAACGTACCGGTTTTAAAGTGAATGATAAAGTTACGGTTGTCATAAGACCGGAAGCCATTACGCTGACGAAAGGAACCAGTCACGTAGGCATCGTTCGAAAAAGCGTATTTATGGGACAAAACCAGGATTATGAGGTCGAATACGAAGGGCAGATCATTCAAATTTCGGTGCCTAACCCGATTTTTGAAGAGACCTTCGCTGTAGGCTCTTCTGTGTCGCTGCAATTTGCGGAGCATTCTCTCCACGTCATACCTGCTAACTCGTAGTGTAGTGTAGAAAGTGGGAGGTCGTCAGCTATGATTCGGAAGCGGTTTTCTATAGTCCTTCTGATGCTGGCAATTACAATATTCGCCACTACCTCCTGCAGCAGCGGGAAATCGAATGGATCGCTTGTCATTTATGCAGGCTTGTATGAGGATCATGCTATAAAAGCAATTGAAACCTTTCAGAAGGAGACCGGTATTAAGGTCTCCTATGCGAGGATGTCTGCCGGCGAAGTGCTGGAGCGTATTCGGAAGCAGAAGGATAATCCGATAGCCAGCGTATGGTTTGGCGGAACGGGAGACACCTTCGTGCAAGCGAAGCTCGAAGGTCTTCTGGAGCCTTACGAATCGTTGAACGCGCGATTGATCGATACGGAATATAAAGATCCAGACGGGTATTGGACCGGTATATATATTGGCTCCGTTGCATTTGTATCCAATAAGAAATGGCTTCAGCAGATGGGCTTGAACGCTCCAGATTCCTGGGACGATCTATTGAAACCAGAATATAGAGGGATGCTTGCAATGGGGTCGCCCCATTCATCTGGAACAGGGTATACCGTTATTTCGACGCTCGTTCAGTTGTACGGTGAGGATAAGGCTTTCCAATATCTGCGTAAGCTGAACGAGCAAAGCCCGACGTATACGACCTCTGGCAGCTTATCGGGGAGAGCGGCAGGCATGCGCGAAGTTGGGACTGCGATTGCCTTCTCACATGATGCGATCAAGTTCTATAAGGAAGGGTTTCAGGATATCGTCATCTCTTTCCCTAAAGAAGGTACGGGATATGAGATTGGCGGAGTTGCTATTATTAAGAATGGTCCCAATATGGAGGAAGCGAAGAAGTTTGTCGACTGGGCGCTGACCAAGCAGGCTCAGGAGCTGGGGAAGCAGGTCGGTAATTATCAGTTGTTGACGAACAAGGATGCCAAGTCTCCTAAAGAGGCTATCGCGCTCGAGTCAATTAATGTCATACCTTATGACATTAATTGGTCCGGCAGCAACCGGGAACGGCTGATAAACAAATGGCTTCACGAAGTCTATAAGAAAGATTAAGCAGCTTGCACATACGCGATGTGAAGCTGCTTTTTTATTTGACAACTGTAGTGCCAATGATGCCTTTTGTCCACTATCCCTTCCACTCAGGAGAAGGGAATGAAGCTTTCTGGCTGCTGAGCAAAATCGTTTACATACACGGACCATAGTGATGCTGACCAACAGCTTTTCCTGAGCGAAGGGGAGAGTGACCCAAAGGGCTAGTGCCTAAGAGTCACTCATTCGATGCAGTAAGCTTCAGCGAATCGATTAATTGCTCTGCTTCAGATCGAATCGATCCGCGTTCATCACTTTAACCCATGCTGCAACAAAGTCGCGAACAAATTTCTCTTGGTTGTCATCCTGGGCGTACACTTCTGCAAGTGCGCGAAGAACAGAGTTCGAGCCGAACACCAGGTCAACAACGGTCGCTGTACGTACAACCTCGCCTGTCTTACGGTCGCGGCCTTCGTATATGACGGAATCGACCGGCCTCCATGCTACACTCATATCAAGCAGATTCACGAAGAAGTCATTCGTAAGCATACCGACACGATCAGTGAATACGCCATGCTTCGTGCCTCCGAAGTTGGTGCCTAGAACGCGCATGCCGCCAATAAGCACGGTCATTTCCGGAGCAGTAAGGTTGAGCAGCTGCGCCTTGTCGATGAGAAGCTCGGCTGCGCTGACGCTGAGCTGTTTCTTCTGATAGTTGCGGAACCCGTCTGCAATCGGCTCCAGCACCGCGAAGCTCTCTACGTCGGTGTCTTCCTGAGATGCGTCGCCGCGTCCAGGTGAGAATGGCACCGTGATGTCAAAGCCGGCATCTCGTGCAGCTTTCTCGACTGCGGCGCTGCCGCCGAGCACGATCAGATCGGCTATGCTGACTTTTTTATCAAAGCCTTGTTGAATGCCTTCAAGTATCGTAAGCACCTTCGTCAGCTGCTCCGGTTGGTTGACCTCCCAATCTTTCTGCGGAGCTAAGCGGATACGGGCACCGTTCGCGCCGCCGCGCTTATCGGAGCCGCGGAACGTGCTGGCCGAAACCCATGCTGTTGTGACGAGCTCGCTGACGGTAAGACCGGAGTCAAGTATTCTGGCTTTCAGCTCTTCGATCTCTGCTTCTGTCAATGTATTATCGACAGCTGGAATCGGATCCTGCCAGATGAGAACCTCTTCCGGTACTTCCGGCCCCAAATATCTAGCTCGCGGACCCATGTCACGGTGGGTAAGCTTGAACCAAGCGCGGGCGAAAGCGTCGGTGAACTCTTCCGGATTCTCATGGAAGCGGCGCGATATTTTCTCATAGACAGGATCTACGCGCAGCGCCATATCTGCGGTCGTCATGATCGTCGGAACGCGAACGGATGCATCTTCAGCGTCTGGCGCAAGATGATCGTCGGCTGGGTTGACGGCTACCCATTGATGGGCGCCCGCCGGGCTCTTCGTCAGCTCCCATTCGTAACCGAACAGCATATCGAAGTAGCCGTTGTCCCACTGGGTCGGATTCGGAGTCCACGCGCCTTCGATGCCGCTTGAGATGGCGTTCCGGCCTTTACCGGAGCCGTGCGAGCTGATCCAGCCCAAGCCTTGCGCTTCGATAGGGGCTGCCTCTGGTTCTGGACCAACAAGAGCAGCATCGCCTGCGCCATGAGCTTTGCCGAACGTATGACCGCCGGCTATGAGAGCCACCGTTTCTTCATCATTCATGCCCATGCGGGCGAACGTTTCGCGGATATCTTGGCCGCTTGCTAGCGGGTCTGGATTGCTGTTAGGACCTTCCGGGTTAACATAGATCAGGCCCATTTGAACAGCCGCAAGCGGATTTTCAAGCTCGCGGTCGCCTTTATAACGTTTGTCGCCTAGCCATTCCGTTTCCTTACCCCAATATATATCTTCCTCTGGATGCCAAATATCCTCGCGTCCGCCGCCGAAGCCAAACGTTTTGCCGCCCATTGATTCAATTGCAACGTTGCCGGTCAGAACGAACAGATCGGCCCACGAAATTTTGTTGCCATATTTTTGTTTAATCGGCCACAGCAGCCGACGTGCTTTATCGAGGTTGGCGTTGTCCGGCCAGCTGTTAAGCGGGGCAAAACGCTGCGAGCCGCTGCCGGAGCCGCCGCGTCCGTCGCCTGTCCGATAGGTGCCAGCGGAGTGCCAAGCCATGCGGATAAAGAGTGGACCGTAATGGCCGTAATCGGCAGGCCACCAATCTTGACTGTCTGTCATCAGCTTGCGAAGGTCTTCCTTCAGCGCGTAATAGTCTAGTTTGCTAAACTCTTCTCTATAATTAAACTCTTCACCCATCGGATTCGATTTGCGGTCATGCTGATGAAGAATATTTAGGTTAAGCTGGTTGGGCCACCAATCCCGGTTCGACGTGCCGCTCGATTGGTGAGTCGTAGCGCTGCCGTGATGGAAAGGACATTTGCCTGAGCCTTGGGAAAAAGCTGTATCCATATAATCATCTCCTGCTCGTTATTTAGAATTATTATAAATTAGGTGCTGATCTAGTTATAAAGCTAATGACACTTGAAATCAATGAAACTGAACGATCTTTCATGTAATCTTCATTCAGCGTTCATGTACAGGCTGGAAGGTGAACGGCGGGTGTGGCGAACATGAGCGGGCAAACAGATCTTGCATTCTAATTCATTTATATTAGGATGAGGTCATGGTTAGTCCTACGGAATCAATGAGATCGTAATTGATACTAATGTGCAGCAATATTACACTGTGGTAGAAACAAGGTTTTAACGACAGCATGATTTGATCTGAGGGCGGCAGAGATGAAGAGCAGCAGTCAGGACATTATCATGTGGGGAGAGAGTATGTATAACGAGTTAATTAAAATCGGTCCAGTCACGATTTATGGATATGGACTGATGATCGCGCTCGGGATTCTGTTGGCATACAGACTGGCGGTTTATCGGGCGGCTAAACGTCAATTGGATTTAACGCGTTTCAACTCATTGGCGGGTTGGAGCGTAGCAGGCGGATTTGTTGGGGCCAAGCTGCTGTACTCTAACTCCCATTGTCAATAGACTACTTATAAGCTATAGTGAAACTATCCACTATTTAATTTCATATCGAACTGCGGGGGCTGGATGAAGTCTGGCTGAGATTGGGAACGTATTTTCCCTGACCGTTAATCTGAACCAGGTAATGCTGGCGTAGAGAATGTCATGGATTGTAACCATTCGTCTATTCTCGAATGGTTTTTTTCATTTGTTCCCGCCCGCTCGCGTTCCAAGCGAAGGAGAGCAAGCTATGAGTAACTCAATAACGATTCAAAAGCTTCAGCAGCAAGTGGACGCCAGACAGGACGAGCTGCTTGCGCTGCTAGGCGAGCTGATCGCTTTTCCGACTGTCAGTCCGCCAGCGCGGAATACGATGTTGGCTCAGCAGTTTCTAGAGCAGCAGCTGAGGGCATGCGGCTTCGAGACGGAGCTGTGGGAAGTGTACCCCGGCGATCCGAATGTAACGGGAGTGAAGCGCGGCACCGAGCGCGATGCTTATCGAAGCTTGCTGCTGAACGGTCATATGGATGTCGCTGAAGTGGGAGACAGCCGAAAGTGGCAGGTCGACCCGTTCAAGCTGACGTTGAAGGAAGGCAGAGCTTATGGCCGAGGAACTGCAGATATGAAAGGCGGACTCGCTGCTCTATTATTTGCGGTGAAGCTGCTGACAGAAGCAGGCGTGGAGCTGAAAGGAGATTTGTTGTTCCACTCGGTTATTGGCGAAGAAGCCGGTGAAGCTGGCACACGCGCTTGTATGGAGAAGGGGTGTCAGGCAGATTTCGCTGTCGTTGCAGATACGAGCGGATTAGCGATTCAAGGGCAGGGCGGTGTTATTACCGGATGGGTGACGGTGCAAAGTCCCGTTACTTACCATGACGGTATGCGGTCGAGAATGATCCATGCCGGAGGCGGAGTGAGCGGTGCAAGCGCAATTGAGAAAATGGCCAAGCTCATTACAGGGCTTCAAGAGCTGGAGCGGCATTGGGCCGTAACCAAATCGTATCCGGGATTCCCGCCTGGGTCGAATACGATCAATCCGGCGGTAATTGAAGGCGGCCGCCATGCGGCGTTTATTGCGGACCGGTGCTCGCTGTGGATTACGGTACATTTTTATCCGAATGAGGATTATGAGTCAGTTGCTGCCGAGATCGAGGATCATTTGCTTCGGGTAGCGGCAGGCGATCCGTGGCTGCGGAACCATCCGCCGACCTTCCACTGGGGAGGACGGTCGATGATCGAGGAGCGGGGAGAAATTTTTCCGTCCTTAGAGCTGGATACAGAGAGCGAAGGGTTCAAGGCACTGGTGATGAGCCATGAGCATGTGCGCGGTATTAAGCCTCAGTCAGGCATGAGCCCAACGGTTACCGATGCCGGCTGGATCGGCCGATTTGGAATTCCAACAGTGATCTACGGACCGGGGGAGCTTGCCCATGCCCATGCAGTAAATGAAAGTACGGACATCCAAGAACTGTTAGATTACACGAAGATTATGATTGCCTTCATTGCGGATTGGTGCAACCGTCCAAAATGCGCATGTTAACAATAGGATTGGAGGAGCAACGATGAGTCGATTTAGCGATAGACTGTATCAATCCGCCCGTGAGATATGGGCCCAGTGCCATGAGCACCCGTTCTTGAAGGAGCTAAGAGAAGGGACGCTTGATCCGGAGCGTTTCATTTATTATTTGAAGCAGGATTATGTGTATTTGATCGATTATGCGAAGCTGTTCGCCATGGCAAGCATGAAGTCCCGTGATCTGGAGACGATGACGAAGTTCGCGGAGCTGCTTCATTCTACGCTGCATGTGGAAATGTCGCTCCATCGGGACTATGCGGCGCGCTTTGGCGTTACTCGCGAAGAGCTGGAGCAGACGATCCCGGCGCCGACGACGGTTGCGTATACGAAATATTTACTGGATACCGCTTCGCAGGGGTCATTAGCCGAGGTAGTCGCTGCACTGCTTCCATGCATGTGGAGCTATCGGGAGATCGGCTTCGCGTTCGCGACAATTCCAGGCGCTCTGGATCATCCGTTGTACCGGGAGTGGATTATGATGTACAGCTCGGAGGAATTCGGTGCGCTGACGGATTGGACAATTGAAATGATGGACCGTCTGGCGGAAGGCTTGCCGGAGCAAGAGCTGGATCGGCTGGAGGAACGTTTTCTGACTGCATCTAAGCTGGAGTATATGTTCTGGGATATGGCTTACCGGAAAGAAGAGTGGCCGATTTGAACCGAACGGTTATTGAAGGGCAAAGGACTGCTTTGTCGGTCCGCGGGCTTAGCTTCTCGTTCCCTGGACAGCCTCGCTTGTTCGAGCAGCTAAGCTTCGATATTCAGCAAGGCGAATTCGTCAGCATACTGGCGTCGAGCGGGATCGGTAAGACGACGCTGTTCCGCATGCTGGCCGGTCTGCTTACTCCTGAGGCAGGGACAATCTCTATTGGGTCCACAGAGCATTCGGCAGCGGAAGCGTCCAGGCAGGGGAAGATCGGCTATATGCCACAGAAGGACTGCCTTATGCCGTGGAGAACGGTGCTGGACAATGCAGCCTTAGGTCTGGAGCTGGCAGGCACGCCGAAGCAGGAAGCGCGGCGCCGGGTGATGGAGCTGCTGCCGGAGCTTGGATTGGAAGGAACAGAGAGCAAATATCCGCAAGAGCTGTCTGGCGGCATGCGCCAGCGTGTATCGTTTCTGCGTTCGCTGCTCGGAGGCGGGGAGCTGATGCTGCTTGACGAGCCGTTCAGCGCTTTGGATGCGATGACCCGCGTCAGCATGCAGGAATGGCTGCTGCAGGTATGGGAGCAGCACCGCAAGACGATTCTGTTTATTACGCACGATGTCGATGAAGCGCTGCTCCTGTCCGATCGTGTGCTTGTAGCGTCGGAGTCGCCGATTACTGCGCTTAGCGAAGTGCGCGTTACGCTTCCTCGTCCCCGCAGCTATGAAGCGGCGCTGGAACTCGCCTTCATTGATTTGAAGCGGCAGCTGCTTGAGCGGCTTGGCCGGACGGCAGGCAGTAAGGCAGGTGCTTTAATGTGAGACGAAAACTGGCTGCAAATGTGCCCGTCCTTCTATTTGTGCTGCTGCTGGCAGTGATATGGGAAGCCGCGACGAGCTTCCTCGACATTCCGCATTACATTATTCCGAAGCTGTCGGATGTTTTTGTCTCCATGTGGGACAATCGGGAGCTGCTCGGCAAGCATGCTCTCACCACGTTATGGGAGGCACTGCTGGGTCTTGGGATATCTATGGCTGTCGGGACGCTGGCTGCAGTATGGATCGACTGTTCAGGCTTGGCGAAGAAGACGATTTATCCACTAATCGTCGCCTCGCAGACGATTCCAATCATTGTGTTATCTCCCATTATGGTCATGTGGTTCGGCTACGAAATATGGAGCAAAATCGCTGTCGTGATATTGTTCACGTTCTTCTCCATTGCGGTGAATACGGCGGACGGGTTCCGCTCGGCTGATCCCGATATCGGGGCGTTGATGCAGACGATGGGAGCAGGCAAGCGTGAGCTGCTGTTCAAGTGGAAAATTCCTTCTGCGCTGCCGGGCTTTTTTACCGGCTTGAAGCTGGCGGCGGCTTTCAGTATCGGCGGGGCTACACTTGGAGAATGGTTAGGCGGAGAGAGTGGCTTGGGCGTCTATACGAAACGGGCATCCAATATGCTCCGCGCCGATGCTGTGTTCTCTGGCGTGCTGCTGCTGTCTGCGATGGGGATTTTATTGTTTCTGATTGTATCGTGGCTTGAGAAAGCGGTTCTCGCGTACCGTAATAGATAAAGGGATAGAGGGGAAATCAATTGAAAATTCAATGGAAACTTCCACAAGCATGGATGTCTATAGCAATCTTCGCTGTGCTTCTCGCAGCTGTCGGATGCTCCTCAGCGAAGACAACGGAATCGGGCGAGACAGAGCTGACCGTTCTGCTGGATTGGTATCCGAATGCTCCGCATACGTTCATGTATGCAGCGGAGGAGCAAGGGTTCTATAAAGAAGCGGGCTTGAAGGTTAAATTGGTCACACCTGCAGATACGAATGATGCGTTGAAGCTTGTGGCGACGGGCAAAGCGGATTTGGCGCTAAGCTATCAGATGCAGGTAGCGATAGCACGCTCTGAAGACATTCCGATCGTATCGGTCGGCGCGATCGTCCGTCATCCGCTTAATCAATTAATGGTGCTCGATTCGAAGAATATTCAAAGTCCTAAGGATCTCGTTGGTTCCACAATTGGATACCCGTCGATTCCGCTCGATCAAGCGATCGTCAATACGATGGTGAAGGCGGATGGAGGCGATCCTTCGAAGCTGAACTATACAGACGTCTCTTGGGATCTGATTCCGGCGATGACGATGAAGCGTGTCGATGCGATTATTGGCGGCTATATTAACCACGAGAAGCTGCTGCTAGAGAAGGATGGACATGAAGTGACCGCTTTCGATCCCGCTAAGTACGGCGTGCCAGATTATTACGAGCTCGTTCTGACCGCAAGCGAGGAAGGATTGAAGAGCAAGTCGGAAGCGATCAAAAAATTTATGGAGGCATCAGCGAAGGGACAGGAATATACGGCGAACCACCCGGATGAAGCGTTGCAGCTGCTGTTGGATAAGCAAAGCAGCGAATTTCCGCTCGATGCGGACATCGAGAAGAACAGCTTATCGCTTCTGCTGCCGTTAATGGATGCGGGCGCGGAGCCTTTCGGCAGTCAGTCCGAGCAGTCATGGAGTACCGTTATCGACTGGCTGAAGGAGCAAGGACAACTGGCGAAGGATGTTAAGCCGCAAGATGTATTCCGTAATTTATAGTAGAGAAGAGTTTGATCAATAAAAGGTTGGGCGGAAAACAATAGCTTGTTTTCTGTCCAACCTTTGTTCGGTTATGTTTTTGTCTATATGAAACAAATAGATGAAATGGTTGACTCTGGAGCCTATTCATGGTAGGATCATATCGAGCTACATATCTTATTAAACTAATAGGAATTGACGGGATACCGGAAAACCGGAAACTCTGCTTGTTGTACAAAGCGAGTTTCCGGTTTTTTGCTTGTTCTTACCGACCGGGAATCCGGAGGCCTTGTTACCCGTATGGGTTGCGAGGCTTTTTTTATCAAAACGAAGAAATGGAGGCTGGAGCATGGTAAAAGCTGCAGGGCGTGCTGATGTGGAATTAACAACGGACGTACTCGTAATCGGAGGAGGACCAGCAGGAGCTTGGGCGGCGCTCACAGCCGCAGCCTAAGGAGCGAGCGTCGTACTCGTCGATAAGGGCTATTGCGGAACGAGCGGGGCGACTGCCCCTTCAGGCACCGGTGTATGGTACGTGGAGCCGACCGAGGGGGAACGCGAGGCGGCGATGAAGAGCCGGGAGGCGCTGGGCGGCTATCTAGCGGACAGAGGCTGGATGAGAAGAGTGCTGGACCAAACGTATGCGAACATGAACGATCTGGCCGTGTCCGGCTATCCTTTTCCAATTGATGATGAGGGACAATCGTATCGCCGCAGCCTGCAAGGACCGGAATATATGAAGCTAATGCGCAAGCGGGTCAAGAAAGCCGGCGTACGGATATTGGATCATAGCCCGGCGCTGGAACTGCTGGTTGATGCGCATGGCGTAGGCGGTGCGAGCGGCATCCGTAGCGCTACGGGTGAGACATGGACAGTCAAGGCCGGCGCCGTCATTCTTGCATCCGGCGGCTGCGCATTTCTAAGCAAGGCGCTCGGCTGCAACGTGTTGACGGGCGACGGTTATCTGCTTGCTGCGGAAGCGGGAGCCAGCTTGTCTGGGATGGAGTTCTCCAATGCGTATGCGATCAGCCCGGTGTTCTCGACGGTGACCAAGACGGCGTTCTATACGTGGGCGACCTTCTATTACGAGGACGGAACCGTTATTGAAGGTGCAGGCTCGCAGAAGGGGCGTTCGGTTATTGCTCGTACGCTGCAGACGCAGCCTGTCTATGCTCGACTCGATCGGACAACAGAGGAGATGCGGCGCTGGATGCGGGCCGCGCAGCCGAATTTCTTCCTTTCATTTGACCGTCAAGGCATCGATCCGTTCACCCAGCTGTTCCCGGTAACGATGCGTCTGGAAGGCACTGTCCGCGGAACCGGCGGCATTCATCTCATCGACGAGTCGTGTGCTACGGGTGTGCCCGGCTTATATGCGGCCGGTGACGCGGCAACTCGCCAGTTCATATGCGGTGGCTTTACGGGCGGCGGAAGCCATAATGCAGCGTGGGCAATGTCAACCGGTTATTGGGCAGGCGAGGCGGCGGCTGCGTATGCGGTATCGCTTGGCAGTCGCCGTAATGAGCGTGAGCTGACGGGAGCGGGTGTTGAAGCGTCGGTGTCTGCGCTTGTGAGTACTGGTGAGATTCAGGAGCGGATCGCTGCTGTGAAACGGGAGGTCGAACCGTTCGACATTAATTTGTTCCGGACGGAAACGACGCTGGCGCAATCGCTGGGAAGACTTCACAGCTTATGGCGCAATGTGCGGAACGCCGCAGCTATGAACGCGGCTGATGCGGTGAAGCTTCGGGAGGTGCAGGCGATGACGGCGACGGCGCGGTGGATGTATTCGTCGGCGCTTGCTCGAAGAGAGACGCGAGGCATGCACAAGCGGCTCGATTATCCGGGGACGGACGCAAGCCAGCATTATCGGCTGTTGACCGGTGGATTGGATGAGGTATGGGTGAAGCCTGAAAGCGGCGTATTGTCGAGCGTGGAGGTGCGGCAGTCATGATCGAGGTCGTGAGCAGCAGCCGTTGCATCTCGTGTGGCCAATGCGTCAGCGTATGTCCGACTCGCGTATTCGACGAATCGCCTAGCGGCATGCCGGTCATCGCAAGACAGGATGACTGCCAGACCTGCTTTATGTGCGAGCTCTATTGCCCAGTAGATGCTTTATATGTCTCGCCTCACGACCATCCGGTGAATGTGCCGGGCGAGCTGGAGCTTGCTCAGTCCGGCTTGCTCGGTAGTTACCGCGAGCAGGTTGGCTGGGGCAGGGGGCGATCGCCGGGGGCGGCCAACGACAAATCATATCTCATGTTTAGGGCGATGCAGAAGACACCAGGACATTAGCGCATTCAGAGAGAGGGCGTAGAACAATGGCGGTTAATCAAGAGGATCTGGAAATAAAGCGATTGTTCAGCGAAGACGGTAAGGAGCCGGGTGACCAGCTGGTTAAGCTTGCGTATTTGCTGCCGCGTTCTCCAGAAGAGCTTCGGCTTAAGCGGCTAGGCTTCTACGGATTGGCGGAGGGCGTCTCAGCGTTCGCGAGCGGCTGTGCTGATTATGCACATTCGCTGCTTGCGGGATGGTACGCTCATGAAGAGTACGTGCTGGCCGAAGATGGTCAGGCGGGGAGCGACTCGGTTCGAGCGCCTGAGGCTGCAGGATTGTGGAGACGGGTTTATGAGCATAACGAAAGGCTAAGGTCGGTCATTACGACGTCGCTGTATCAGGCCTCGAGCCTTAGTGGCGGCCTGTCGATCGTTCAAGATGGACCGCATGGAGACATCCGGCTGAATGGACATCAGACGTTCGGATTAGACGTGCTAAAAGCAGACGAATTGCTTGTCATCGTCCATGGCGATGGAACAGCCGCGTTAATTCCGAAGGAGACGGAGGGTGTGAAGCTGGTCTTTGCCGGGCATGATGCTAGCGGCGGTAGCTCGAAATCTACAGCTGGAAGTGTCTTGGTTGTTTACGAGAACGTAATCATCCCGCAAGAAAGGCTGCTCGTTACGCGAGCGGCAAATCGATTGCAGCAGCTGCTTGGTCACCCGCTTATAAAGTCGCTCGCAGGTTATCAGTGGGCATCCAGACAGCTTGACGCAATCGAACTGCTCACAGGTACGGCCTTCGCGCTTGCGGAGCAGACGGGCTTACACGCCGAGCTGCACATACAAGGCGAGCTCGGTGAGCTGATACAAGGGGTCGAGACGCTGAAGGCGCTTCTCCATGCCGCGGAAATTGGAGCCGAGCGAAGTCCAGCTGGCGTACTGCTGCCGGATTTGACGCCGCTGCTTGCGGCACGCAAAGCCGGAATTCAGTATTACGGCAAGGCGGTGCATGTGCTTCAGCGTATTGGATCCGCAATATTTTTGACTCTTCCGAATGTGTTAGCCTCTGCCCGTGAGGATGAGGGGCAGCCGTCACTGCTCCAGCTGGCTTGGCAGCTTGCGGGAAGCTCTGAGGCGGTCATGACAAAGCTGCACGAACAGCATGCGTTCGGCGATCCGCTGGCGCAGTCGCAGGAGCTGTACCGTCATTATCCGGTGCATCTTCTGCGAAGCCGTTACCGAGAGTTCTGGCAAGCTGTGAAACCGCTAGAGAGTGATAACGAGTCGGAGGTGCGACGATGACCGTCAAAATATCGGCCAAACAGGTATTTATGCAATTCAAATCAACGAACGATGCGAAGAATAACGAGCCGATTACGGTATTGGACGGCTTCGATCTGGAGGTGAGAGAAGGTGAATTTCTTGCCGTGCTAGGCCCGAGCGGCTGCGGCAAGTCGACCTTTCTCCATATTCTAGCCGGATTATCCAAGCAGACCTCAGGTGCCATTGCGGTAGACGGTGTTCCGATAGACGGCGTCAATAAGAAGAGTGGCGTCGTGTTTCAAGGCTATGCGCTGTTTCCTTGGCGTACGGTCCTGCAGAATGTCGAGGTTGGATTACAAATCCGAGGCGTCCGCTCGAAGGAGCGTAAGCAGATCGCGAGGGAATATATTCAGCTTGTCGGCCTGCAAGATTTCGAGAACCGGTATCCTCATGAGCTGTCCGGCGGCATGAAGCAGCGCGTTGCCATTGCCCGTTCGCTTGCTTACTCTCCAGATGTGCTGCTGATGGATGAACCGTTCGCGGCGCTTGATGCGCAGACACGCGAGATTTTGCAATCGGAGCTGCTGCGTATTTGGGAGGCAAAGAAGACTACGATCGTCTTTATTACGCACAGTCTGGATGAAGCGATCTATCTGGCGGACCGTGTCGCTGTTATGACTGCGAGGCCGGGCAAAGTGAAAGAGCTGATCGATATTCCGCTGGAGCGTCCGCGCGCCGCAGAAATTCGTAACTCTGAAAGCTTTATCAGTCTGCGTCAGCGGGCTTGGGAGATATTGAAGGACGAAGTTGACCGCTCCCAGCAGCTGGGCAAGCCCGAAGCGGCTCTCCCGGTCGGCCTTGCGCACGGCAGCTCGGTTGTTGCTATTAAGCCGCAGCTTATTGCAGAGCTTGAAGAAGACCATTACAGAAGAGGGCGGCAAACGGTAGCTGATCAGAGTGGAGGATGAAATCGCATATGACAGCAGGAGAAGCATATTTCAATCGATTGAATGACGGGCGGCGAGTATGGCTCGATGGAGGGATCGTTCCCGATATTCGCAGCCATCCAGCGTTCCAAGGGACTGTTCAGTCGGTAGCAGCTATTCTCGATTTGCAGGATGATCCTACTACGGAGGCCCATGTCACTTACCAGACCGATACTGGAGTCAAAGCGAATATCGCTTATCTCATACCGGAATCGAAGGATGAACTGTTCAAACGAAGCTATGGTCTTAAGCTTTGGTCGGACGCAACGTTCGGCGTCATGAGCCGCGTCGGCGGATTTTACCGGACTCAGCTTACGACCTGGTATGTCGCTCGGAACCTTATAGCGGAGGAGCAGCCGCACTTTCCGTCCAAGATCGCAGACTATTACAGGTTCGTTCGGGATAACGATCTGTTGGTGACGGCGGCCGGTCACGATCCGCAGATCGACCGGACGAAGCTGGCGCACGAGCTGGGCGACCTATACACAGCGGTGAGAATCGTCCGGGAGACGAAAGACGGCATCGTCGTCAGAGGGGCCAAAATGATCGCAACCGGCGCTCCTTATATGGATGAAATCATCGTATCTCCGCATAGCAAGAAGACGGGTGATGAGCAGCGTTACGCGGTCATGTTCGCGGTCCCGGCCAGTCACCCCGGCGTGCATATGATCTGCCGCGAGTCTTTCGCCTCTGAGCAGAGAGATGATCATCCGCTTAGCTCGAGATTTGATGAGATGGATGCGGTTCTCATCTTCGACGATGCGCTCATTCCATGGGAGAGGGTATTCATTAAGGATGATCCGGAGGCCATCTGGAGCATTCGATCAGACCGGCTGAGCAGAGCGCTCAGCCTGCATGAGAATATCGTCCGGTTAGCGAGCAAGCTCGAATTTACGGCGGCGGTCGGAACCGAATTAGCTTATTCGATCGGCATCACGAAGTTCGCTCACGTTCAGGAGAAGCTGGCGGAGCTGTATTACCAGCTGGAATCGATCCGAGCGCTGCTGCTGTCGTCGGAGCATCGGGCGGAGCTTCACCCTTTAGGCGTATGGGAGCCTGCGCTTGAGCCGATTACGACGGCCAAAAATTTAGGCAACGTCTATTATCCCCGAGCGCTTGAAATTTTGCAGCAGCTGTCCGGTGCTGGAATGCTTCAGGTGCCTTCGACCATTGCGGAATTGAACGGCTTATTAGGCTCGCAGCTTCAGAAGGTGTACCGGGGAGCTGATCGAGATGCGCTAGATCGGGTGAAGTTGCTTAAGCTGAGCTGGGAGCTGGTCGGCAGCCGACTCGGCGCTAGACACGAGCTGTACGAGCGATTCTATGCAGGTGATCCGGTGCGAACGTACGCCGGGCAGTATGTCGACTACGACAAGCAGCGGCTGCTCGACAAGGCGGCGCGCCGATTGGGATGAGCGTACGTTTCGGCCGAAACCTACTCCGCCTCCGCCTTGCTATCCCGTTAGCACTATTGGCGAGCGTGTGGCTGTTGTTCCTAAGCGGTACCGTCTCGGCACATTCGTCGCTGACGGACGCACAGCCGGCTCCGGACAGCCGGCTGCTCAAAGCTCCATCAACTGTCGTGCTGAAGTTCAACGAACGGCTGGAAAGCCGAGGCTTCGCCATTCAAGTATACGACCGCCAAGGAAAGCCGGTTGCTTCAAACGGAGCCGTGCTGGAGGCAGGCCGCAGGGCGATCACCTTGGCATTACCGCCGCTGGAGGATGGAAGCTACACGGTCGCTTATCGGCTGTTATCGGCTGACGGACACCCGGTCCGCGGCTCCTATGTGTTCACGGTCGGATTGTCGACAGAGTCAAGCATCGGGTACGTTTCAGCTTCACGCTTGCACGAGGAGCATGAGCTGAGCAAGAACGTTTCCTATTGGCTGGTGCGCGGCCTATATTTTTTCGGTTTGATTGCTGCAGCAGGATGGGTCGGCTTGCGAGTATATGCCCCGGCAGCCGTAAGCTGGGACCGAAGACGTTATGAAAGCATCCGCAGGCTGCTGCTCGGGTATCATTTGCTCGCGCTGCTGCTCCTGGCCTGGCAGGACTACAGCAAGCTGCGTATCGGCATCGAGTCGGCCCATCGGATGGAGCTGCTTATGGGCACCTCCATCGGATTGTCTTACGCCTTTGCAATTCCGGCAGCGTTCATCGGCTTCTGGTTGACCGGAAGATGGCGTACCGTCGATGCGGTGTGGATCTTGCTCGTATTCGCGGCCAAAGGCTTGAACGGTCATGCGATGGGCTATACTGTCCCGGTGCTTTCCTATGCGCTGGTTGTACTGCATCTGACGGTAGCCAGCATATGGGCCGGTGTGCTGCTCGCCTTTACGGTCGTTGGGGCGAGGCGGTTGACTGAAGCAGGCGGTGCGGCCGCGGCGCGGCTGTCAAAGGCTGCATTCGCTGCGATCGGCATCCTTGCCGTCAGCGGAATCGTTACTGCTGCGCTGTACACGAACGGCTTCGACCGGCTGCTGGATTCACAGTGGGGACGGCTCATGACCGCGAAGGCTGGCGCTGTTCTGCTCGTCTTGGCCGCGGGGGCCTGCATCAGACATGCGCTTGGAAGCGGCCGCTTGCGTCGTGCATCGGCTTGGCTGACCTTCGATTGCGGCTTGTTCGTCGTCGTGATCGGGATCACCGCGGTGTTCACCTATTTGAATCCGCTCCCGGCGTCCGGACCATTATTCTGGCATAAGAAGGTAGACGGTGTACATATCGCGACGATCATAACGCCGAATCAAGCGGGCTCAACGAACCAGTTCTCGGTCTTTATCGGGGGGGTGCGGGCGTCGGGCAAACAAGCGAAGGCAGCTGATGCTAGAAGCAATAATGGGCTAAGAAACGTAACGCTGACGCTCCAATCGATCGATCATCCGGACATTCCGCCGATCGATGTACCGCTAACGGTACTGCCGGCGGCAGAAAGCCGTACTAGCCTGTACGACTTACGCTATGAGGCCGAAGGAAGCTATTTATCGCTGCCGGGCAAGTGGAGGCTGGAGGTGCGCGTGCTGGACGAGAATTTGGACGAATACGTGACGGCAAAAACATTTTATAGTAATCATGCAGTTGTGGAGTAGGGGGGAGACGCAGGTGGCGAAATGGGCGGTCGGAGCCATCGTTCTGATCGTACTCATGCTGGCGCTGGCGGGTACTGTATCCGCACATGTTACAGTGTCGCCGAGTGAGACGACGCAGGGGGCATACGAAATTTTTACGGTTCGCGTACCGACGGAGGAGCAATCAGAGACGACAACGATTGAATTGTTGTTCCCGGAGGGAGTAGAGATTAGCCGCGTCCTGCCGCAGCCGGGCTGGAGCTATTCGTTTGGCAATGATGCGGATGGCGGCAACGCTTCCATCGTATGGACAGCCGAAGGAGCCGGGCTGAAGGAGGGCGAATTCGGTGAATTCAAGCTGCAGGGCAAAGTAGCGGATGATGTGCAGGAGCTCGTCTGGAAAGCAGTTCAGACCTATGCGAACGGCTCTGTAGTGGAATGGGTGGGTGAAGCCGGGGCTAAGACGCCGGCATCGGTCACTAGAGTGCTTCCGGGTACAGGGGGAGAGGACCACCATAGCGCGGAAGGTGTTCAGCAGGCACATGGCATAACAGAAGGCAGGGGTACGTCATTGGACAATAGCGGCACAAGCAACAGCGGAGAGCGTCTGCTGGAATCGACGGCATTCTATATATCGCTGGCTGCCTTAAGTACGGGAGTAATTGCCTTGCTGCTGGCGCTGCGTATCAACAATCGTCAACATACGGTCCTAAAATAGATACTTAATGAAAGAAAAGGAGAGAGTCCGAATGATTCATCACTCTTTATTAAAGAGGAGAAGATGGGCAAAGCTCTTCGTAATCAGTACACTAGCGGCAGTATTATCTGCTTGCAGCAGCAGCTCTGGCGGCGGCAGCGACAACGAGCAAGGGGCGGGCAATGAGGAAGAAGTTGTCGAATTTAAATATCCGGACAATCCCGGCTTCGACTTAGTCTATCTAGCGGATCAGCTCGGTTACTTCGAAGGAACGAGTACGAGACCGAAGTATGTCGGCAAGATAGCTGCGCCGCAAATTATTCCGCTCGTCGGAACGGGAGACATCGATTTCGGTGCTCGGATGGTGCCGCTTGTCATCTCGGCCATCGCGAGTGGTGCCGATATTAAAGTCGTATCTGCGGGAGGCAAGACGCTGGAGGAAGCGCCGCATATGAAATATTTTGCCCGCAATGACGGCTCTATTAAGACGCCGAAGGATCTGGAAGGCAAGACGATCGGCTTCAACAGCTTTGGCGCTTGCGCGGAGTTCGTTTCGAAGAAATGGTTCAAGGAGCAGGGCGTCGACGTGAGCAAAATCGAGTTTCTTGTCGTCCCAGATGACAAGCAGGAGCAGACTTTGGAGCAGGGCGGCATCGATCTTGCGATAATCCATGCGCCATTCTCCGGCAAGGCAGAGCATAATGATAAGCTGGTCAAATTATGGAGCGATTACGATTTGGACGGCGGACTCGGCGGAATGGCGCCATACAGCGTTAACGGAAAGTTTGCGAAGAAGCATCCGGAGGCGGTGCGGGATTTCGTATCTGCTATCGCGAAGACGGCGAACTGGGTAAATGAGCATCCAGAGGAAGCAAAGCAAATTATTGCAGAGCGGCTCGGTATGGATGTGAAGTACATCGACAGATACGCCTATGTGGATGATCTTATTGTGACGGAGGAGCCGATTCAGTACTATATCGACATTCTTGAGGAAAATGGCAAAATCCCAAAAGGTAAAGTGACCGTCAAGGACGTCTATACGAATGAATTTAATGAGTTTGCGACTAAGCCGTCGGTGTAGCTGCCGTAGGAGGAGAGAAGCTTCATGAGCGGAAAATTAACGTGGTTCAAAAAAGTGGTCGATCGAAGCTTGGCGATCGTTGCATTCTTCGTCGTCTGGGAGCTGCTTCCGAGGCTGGGCATCGTCAATTCCGCCTACTTAAGTCCGCCGACGGACGTCATTGTCTCGATTGGGAGGCTGATCGAGAACGGTGAACTGTGGAAGCATGTAACGGCAAGCCTGCGCCGTTCCCTGTCCGGACTTTTGCTCGCTATTGCAGCGGGGACCGTAATCGGGCTGCTTCTTGGCTGGTTCAAACGGTTCGAGGCGATTCTCGATCCGCTGCTTCAGCTGGCCAGACAAGTGTCGGCATTCGCCTTGTTCCCTGTCTTTATCTTGTTTCTTGGCATCGGTGAATCGTCCAAAACGGCTATTATCTTTTGGGCATCGTTCTGGCCGATTCTGCTCAATACGGTCAGTGGAACGAAGCAGGTCGACAAGCTATTGATCGATTCGGCGAAGTCGATGGGCGGCTCGCAGCTGTTTCTGTTCTTCCGTGTCATATTGCCTGCGGCTGCGCCGAATATTTTTACAGGCATCCGGCTGGGCGGGGCGTACTGTATTACGGCTCTGGTTGCTGCTGAGATGATCGGTTCGTCGAGAGGACTCGGCTTCTATATTTTGAACTCGCAGGAGATTTTCCAAATTCCAGACATGTATGCAGGCATTATTTTGCTCGCGATTCTCGGCTTGCTGCTCAATTACGTGCTGGCGATAATCGAATCGCGGTTCACCCGCTGGCGGAAAGGACTGTCTAATAATGGTTAGCGGCAGCAAGAGGGAATGATGCGAGTTCTGAAGATGTGTGCGGGAATCGCTCTGTTAACGGCTCTGCTGCTTCTTATTGGCTGCGGAGGCTACGAGTCGGGGAGTCTCGTCAGGCAGCCTGTTGACACCGGCAAGCTGAAGCTGGGGTACAGCGGCAGCAGCGCTCTAATTGGATTGCGGGAGCGGGGCGATCTGGAAGCTCGGCTGGCGGAGCAATCGTTATCGGTCACGGTCGAATGGTACCATTACGATGACGATGCATCGCTGTTCCAAGCCGTCGAAGAAGGGCGTGTCGACATGGTTGCCGTTGGCGACGCCGTTCCTGCCCTGCTGCATCGGGAAGACGCCTCGCTCATTTATCTGGCTGTGGAACCGGCGAATCCTGCTGCTTATGCAATCGTTGTTCCGCTTGACTCCGACCTGTTTGCTGCGGCTGACTTGAAAGGGAAGCGGGTTGCTTATGCGCCGGCTTCCAATGAGCATTTGCTTCTTCTGCAGGCGCTCGACTCCGCAGGACTGTCTCAGTCTGACGTGAAGTCGAAGAAGCTTGCGCCAGCCGATACGCTGCGCTCCTTAGAACGGCGGGAGGCTGATGCATGGGCGGTCGCCGAGCCGGAGCTGAGCCGGATTGAGCCGCTCGGCATTCGGATCGTTGCGGACGGCTCGATATCCGTAGCCCAGCGCGACATCTATGTCACGACTCCCGAGAGCTTAGAAGGTAGGGAGCTACTGCTGCAGCTTGCAATCGATACGATCAGCAGCTATGAGGATTGGGTGATGGAGCAAATTCATGATGCAGCGGAGCTGCTCTCGGACCTAAGCGACATCGAGCATGCAAGCTGGCTTAGCTCATTCGATCGTAAATCATATGGCACAGCTCCTTTGCTCGCAAGTATTGTGCAGGAGGAGCAGCAAATGGCTGACGCGGCGGCCATGCTGAGCGGCAGACCACGGAGCGTTGATATTCAATCGTTCATTCGCGATTGGAGACCGGAGCGTTAAAGGCTCAATTAAAGGAAGAGCGACTGTTCTCATAAGTTTCAACAACAAAAGGTTGTGGCAGAAAACAGTGAGGCTGTTTTTTGACGCAACCTTTTATCGTTTATCCGCAACGAAGCCCAATTGCTGCACATCTTGCAGTAATCTAGCCATATGTGAGAGGAAAGTTCATGAAAGACTGTGCAAAATGTATATCTATCGCGTTATCTGCTCCGTGGCTACTGACATTCTGTTCAGCTCTTTTTTAGATCCAAAATTTCGGGTACCGCCGCTGCTTATCCAGATTGTTGATGACTAAGGCGAGCAGGACGATGACAATGGAGCCGATGAGCACGGGATTGATTAGGAATGACCATGAACTTCCGGCGAGAATGACGACAATAGGGTCTGCTCCTGCAGGCGGGTGAGTCGTTTTGGTCAAATGCATGAATGCGATAGCAAGACCTACTCCGAGGCCGACGACCCAAAAGCTGCTTCCGAACAGAGAAAACAGCAGCAGTCCGGTCGCAGTAGAGACGAGGTGTCCTCCGACAATATTACGTGGCTGGGACAGGGGAGCGTCCCATAAGCCGAAGGCGAGCACGCAGCTTGCTCCGAACGGAGCCATCAGCCATGCTGCAGAGCTTAGATCCGTTAATAAAGCAAGCAGGCTGATTGTGGCAGCACCGCCGATAAAGCCGATAAGTGCCGTTCGCGCCGAAACGTTGAGTGGGCTAGTGCCCGCTCCTGACATTTTGCTGAAAAATGAACGTAGCGGTGTTGAGGATGATGGCATAAGAAAACTCCTTTACATAAATACATAGTTAACTAGTTGAATAGATATATATGTATAATATGCTGGACTTCATCGGATGTCAATCCAAAGTCAGCATAGGCGATTGATGAAATAACTATTTTAATAGTGGTATAGTAATAATGGATATGGGGTTCGAATTTTAGTCTGGAACGGAGAAGGCCGATGAGGATCGATAAGGAGCTGCTCGTCAAGGCAGATTCAAAATTGAACTTTAGCGTCAATACGCAGCTGAAAGAGCAAATAAAATGGCTGATCGGACTAGGTAGGATCGCACCGGGCGACATGCTTCCGTCTGCTAACCAGATGGCCGATTTGCTGGGGCTGAACCGCAACACGGTGAACCTAGTCTATACGCAGCTGCGGGATGAAGGCTTATTAGCGATGCACAAGGGCAGAGGTACGCAAGTTTTGAACAATGACCACGTATCGGAATTGCGCAATAGCCGGGAGAAGATGCAGCAACTGGTGGTGAAGACGATAGAAGAGGCTGCCGCTATGCGAATTCCTCTGACGGACTTTTTTACGGCGGGATTAGCGTATGTTCTGTTGAATGAATCGGAGTCGATCGAACCGTTGCGTGTCGTGCTGATCGAATGCAAGGAGCACGATCATCTTTTTTACCGACAACAAATTGAGCGAATGACGAACGGGGAGGTTACGACTGTTTTTGTAGAGGACCTGTCATCGGCAGAGGGGAAGGCTTTACAAATCATGGAGCAATCAGACGTAATCGTGACGACGCTGAACCATGCTGAAGAGGTAAAGCAGCGGTTCGCTTCAATGAAGAAGGCGGTTCATGTCATTGGCGCCACGATCGGAATGCCTCTGCTTGTCGAGCTTTCGAAATTTAAGCCTGGCAGCAAGGTGAGCTTCGTCTGCCTCGGCAAGGCAGGCGGTCAGTGGATGGCACGTAATGTTCTTGATGCAGGACTTGAGCATATCGAGTCGCATGCGGTCGGATGCGATAACCGTGCTCAACTGGAGAAGGCGATTCAGCAGTCCGATAAGGTATATGCCTCAGCTGCTGTATATGATGAGCTTAAAGAAATAGCACCCGATAAAGTAGAGCTGTATCCAATGGTGTTAGAGAGAAGCAGCGCTAATATGCTAGAGGAGCTCTCGAAGCGGCATAAACATTAAGCCAAGTTCGGCGGGAAGAAGGGGGTATTTTTCGAAAACGGCGTTGAGGGCGTACATTGCTGCGGAGATTACAGGCGAGAACTGGGTTAAGCTGATGAAGCTGTTCCAGGAAGCGAAGCATAGGGGGTGGCTTTATAATTTGAGGGAACAATTCCAGAAATCTAGGTATAGCGACCGATAAATAGGAAAGGATAGAAGGTGGTTCTAGCATGAGTCAAACAAACAGCGTGACCATCAGAATTGTTCACAAATTTGAAATGAATATAATTATCAAAAAGTGACCCAGAGCACTTGACAAACACCCTGTCGAGTAATTAATATTAGTTTAGAATTATTACAAACAACCAAATCAATCTATAGGAGGAAATTACACATGTCCCTTATCGGTAAAGAAGTCCAACCATTCAAAGCTCAAGCTTACCACAACGGTAAATTCATCGAAGTAACGGAACAAAATTTCAAAGGCCAATGGAGCGTTGTTTGCTTCTATCCAGCTGACTTCACGTTCGTCTGCCCAACGGAGCTTGGCGACCTGCAAGACCAATACGCTACGCTGAAGTCGCTCGGCGTTGAAGTATATTCCGTATCGACGGATACGCACTTCACGCACAAAGCATGGCATGACAGCTCGGAGACGATCAGCAAAATCGAGTATATCATGATCGGCGACCCTACACACACGATTTCCCGCAACTTCGATGTTCTCATTGAAGAGGATGGCCTTGCTGACCGCGGTACGTTCATTATCGACCCAGACGGCGTTATCCAAACGGTTGAGATTCACGCTGGCGGCATCGGCCGTGACGCAAGCGCGCTCGTTAACAAAATTAAAGCAGCTCAATACGTTCGCAACAATCCAGGCGAAGTGTGCCCTGCAAAATGGCAAGAAGGCGGTGCTACGCTCAAGCCAAGCCTTGACCTCGTAGGCAAAATCTAAGGAGCGATTGGTATGGTATTAGACCCAGAGATTAAGGCACAATTAAACCAATACCTTCAGCTGATGGAAGGCGACGTGCTGATTAAAGTCAGCGCAGCCGACGATCAAGTATCGAAGGACATGCTGGCGCTAATGGACGAGATCGTCAGCATGTCGTCTCGAATTAAAGTCGAGAAAGCTGAGCTTGCTATGAAGCCTAGCTTCAGCGTTAACCGTCCAGGTGAGGATACGGGCATTGTGTTTGCCGGTATCCCGCTTGGCCATGAATTTACCTCATTCGTTCTCGCTCTGCTGCAAGTAAGCGGCCGTGCGCCGAAGGTTGAGCAAGAAGTGATCGACCAGATTCGCAGCATTCGCGGCGAATTTAAGTTCGAAACGTTCGTCAGCTTAAGCTGCCATAACTGTCCGGACGTCGTACAGGCGCTGAACCTGATGAGCTTGCTCAGCCCAGGCGTATCGCATACGATGATTGACGGCGCTGTGTTCAAGGAAGAAGCGGAAAGCAGACAAGTAATGGCTGTTCCATCAGTATTTCTGAACGGCGAGTTTTTCAGCGGCGGACGCATTTCGATTGAAGAGATTTTGGCCAAAATTGGCACTAATCGCGATGACTCGGAGCTGTTCAATAAGGAGCCATTCGACGTTCTCGTCGTTGGCGGCGGTCCTGCCGGCGCGAGCGCGGCGATCTATGCAGCGCGCAAGGGCATCCGCACCGGCATTGTAGCGGAGCGCTTCGGCGGTCAAGTTATGGATACGGTCGGCATCGAGAACTTTATCAGCTTGAAATATACCGAAGGCCCTAAGCTTGCGGCCAGCCTCGAAGAGCATGTGAAAGAGTATAACGTTGACATTATGAAGCTGCAGCAGGCGAAGCGCATCGAGAAGAAAGACTTCATTGAAGTCGAGCTTGAGAACGGTGCCGTACTGAAGAGCAAGACGGTTATTCTGTCTACGGGTGCCCGCTGGCGCAACATCGGCGTTCCGGGTGAAGCGGAATTCAAGAACAAAGGCGTCGCTTACTGCCCGCATTGTGATGGTCCGCTGTTTACGGGCAAACGCGTAGCCGTCATCGGCGGAGGCAACTCTGGTGTTGAGGCGGCTATCGACTTGGCCGGTATCGTCAGCCACGTGACCGTTCTGGAATTCCACTCGGAGCTGAAGGCTGACAGTGTTCTGCAAGACCGTCTGTACAGCTTGCCGAATGTCACGGTGCTGAAGAACGCTCAGACGAAAGAGATTACCGGCACGGACAAGGTGAACGGTATCACTTACATTGATCGTGAATCGGGCGAGGAGAAGTATATCGAGCTGGAAGGCATTTTCGTCCAGATCGGTCTCGTTCCGAATACGGATTGGCTTGGCGACACGGTTGAACGTACGCGTACCGGAGAAATCGTCGTCGACAGCCGCGGCGCGACGAGCGTACCGGGTATATTCGCTGCAGGTGATTGCACGAACAGCCCATACAAGCAAATTATTATTTCGATGGGATCGGGTGCAACAGCAGCACTAGGAGCATTCGATTACCTCATTCGGAATTAATCGAAATTTTTACTTACAGCCGTTTCGTACTCGCAAGAGTGTGGAGCGGCTTTTTGCGTGCGCCCAGAGCTGTAAACCGCTTAATTTATGCTGTTAAGAGGCGTGTCTGTTGCTGCAGGCTCTCTTGTAGTTCATTTACGATGTACATAGTGGTACAATTTAGAAGAAGGTGCTCTGACTACCAATAAGCTGACTATTCGAAGACTGCTTCAACGGATAGAGAGGAGAATAGGTATGAACGAATGGTTAATGCACTTATACGAATATCATGCTTGGGCTAGTGAACGAGTGCTTCAGCATCTTCGATCACTCCCTGCAGATTTGTTTCATCAGGAAGTCGAGCTCGGTTTTCATTCGGTTGCGGAAGCTATCGGCCATCTAGCAGCAGCAGAAGAAGTGTGGTTCGCGAGGATGCAGGAGCAAGTGCCACCGTCGTTAGCGGCGAGGAGGTTCGCGGGTCCCGATGAGGCTAGCTTGCATATGAACAAGCTGCAGTCACAGATTCGTCACTTTTTATCAGGGGTAGACCTACAGCATATTGTGACATACAAGAATACGGCTGGACAGACGTTCAGCAATTCTATCGCTGAAATCATCCAGCAAGTTGTAAATCACGGTACTTATCATCGGGGTAATATTACGACGATTCTTCGAAGCCTTGGCCAGAGCGGAACGATGACCGATTATATCGCTTATGTAAGGACGCACTGAATTTCACCGTTCAGCCTCGCGTGTATATGCAGCTGCTTCTCGATTCAAAGATTAGAAAAATTAAATCTATACTGTTTATTTCTAACTCGCTGCAGAGGCGAGTTTTTTCGTATTTATAGCGAATTCGGAAGCTGAAGGGATGCACGCTGGACAACCTGTTATGTGAAATGTGAGTGGATTCTGAAAAAATGTTAATGATTGATTTGCAAACGGTTGTGGTACAATTTGCCTAGCCATTGAAAGAAGCAAGCCGAAGACCTAGAGAGAAGCTAGGAGGTACACATGATCAGAAGCAGTAAGCTGATTAGAAGACTTACTTGCATGATAGGGCTAGGAATGCTCTTGCTTTGCTTAGGACCGCTGGCGGTCGTCTCCGCAGGAGAGTCTGCGGCAGCCGTAACGATTAAAGTGAACGGCGATAAGGTAAAGCTGGGTGATTCGGTCATCGTTCAGGAAGGCCGTACCTATGTGCCAGCCGCCTCAATCGCAAAAATGCTTGGAGCAAGCGTAAACTGGAATAATGATAATGAAGAACTTACAGTAAATACAGCACTGGGCGATACAGCTGTGTTCGGCAACGGGGTGCCAGTCATCTATTTCAACGAGCTTCGTTACCGGATGGATGCGTTTCCATTCACGAGCGACGGCAGACTGTACGTTCCGTTGCGTCAATTAGTCGATGTACTCCATGCAGACTTGATCTGGAAGTCAGACTCGGATGTTGCAGAGATAGTATCGATTAATCCTGAAGCCGTAACTGAGGAACGCGGAATCGACGAGATTAGTAAGGAGCTTGGCATCAGCAAGTCGGAGCTGTTGAAGCGCAACGGATTGGACGGCAAGGCGAAGCTTAAAGCGGGAACGAAGCTGAGGATCGTTCTTCCTTCATTCCTTGACCAGCCGGCAGCGCCGTATACCGATGCGGATTTCATGCTGCTTGCAAAGATTACGATGGTCGAAGCGGGTAATGAATCGTATGAAGGCATGCTGGCTATCGCGAATGTTATTTTGAACCGGGTGCACGATTCAAGGTTCCCGGACACGATTCGCGGGGTTATATATTCCGGGAAGCAGTTCCCGCCTGCTCACAATGGATTGCTCGATAAGAGCAAGCCGAGTCAGGCCGCGCTGCGTGCGGCTAAGGATGCGCTTAATGGGAAGAATAACGTGAAGAGTGCCGTCTATTTCTTTAATCCAGCCGTATCGAGCGGACCATTCTGGGACGGACTCGATGTCGTCGTAACGATCGGCAGCCATAGCTTTGCGAAATAATAGCGCATATAGCGCATTATAATAAAAACACGCCTCCAAAGGTGTGTTTTTATTTGTATTGAAAGGGATGTGTACTTGGACTTTCGGCATGAGTGGAGCTTCGGCGGACGGGGTATCGCATTGTTCGGAATCTTGGGTTTAATGGATATGTAAGAAGCAGGAGGAAAAGGCTATACTGAATCGATTGGTTAATATCTCAGCCTCCCAATCGATTAAGCTGGAGACATCGTTCTGAACCGTAAACAACATACCCTTTCGACTGGAGAGGGGAGCCAGGTGACGCTTCTCCCGACCAAAGAGTTTGAGTTGTTGTTTAAGCTGGCTAGTTATTCTGAGCAAATATTTACCAGGGAACAATTAATTGAGCAAATATGGGGGCTGGACTGTGAAGGGGGGTACAGGACGATAGACGTTCATATTAAGAGACTGCGCGAAAGGCTAACGACATTAACGGACATGGTTCGAATATGTACAATTCGAGGCCTCGGATACCGCTTGGAGGCTGACCGATGAAGGCTTCACTTTATCTAAAGCTTGGCACGGCGTTCGTACTGATCGTTATTGTCAGCATTATTAGCGGTATCGCGGCTGCTGAAGCGATCTATCAGAAGCAATTTCGTCAAGAGTATCAGCAGCAGACAACCAATGTGGGCCTTGATTTCATTCGTTTCTATCAGATGACCGGGGGGACGCTTATAAGTGTTCGGATTGTCTGGTCGTCGGTCTTCCATTCGAGAAGGACGGGCAGAGACACTCATTATTCCTCGAACCGGATTTGGATTCGTGGAGTCCGAGTCGGACGATTGGAGTTTCGAAGTTGTAATTGGCCTTACGCTGCTGCTGGGTAGTCTAATGATGGTGCTTGTGGTGACTGTAACGGTCATCCGTCCAAAGCAATTAAATCAATTAGAGAAGATGAGGCAAAATTTCGTATCCAACGTATCGCATGAAATCCAATCGCCGCTTACCTCGATTCGCGGTTTTTCGATTGCGTTAAGGGATCAGGATTTTAATGAAGCGGACCAGTATGAAGTTCACTCCCGAGGGGGGCAGCATCGCCATTCGTATGAAATATCCCGCTGCAGGCCGGGTTTCGATAGAAGTGCAGGACAACGGAATCGGGATTGAGGAAGGACAACTGGAAAGCATTTTTGAACGGTTTTACAAATCGGACGCTTCGCGCAATCGAAGTATTCAAGGCAACGGTTGGGGCTAGCAATCGTCAAAAAAATAGTCGAATTGCACGGCGAAACGGTAACGGCAGCCTCCTCTATAGGTCAAGGTGCCTGCTTTACGGTCTCTCTGCCGTTGAGGCAGTCGAGTCGGCATCAAGCGAAGTGACCGGTCGATTTAATAGAAATACCCGAACAAATAGCTAATTTGTTCGGGTTTTTTTATTTTCCAATTCACATTAAGTTCATATTCCCATATTAGGATGAAGTCAACAATTCACATTAAAGGGAGCGGGTGAAAAAAATGAGACGAGTAATTTGCTTCATAATGATGTAAAGCACAGCTTTAAGATTTCGTTCACTAGACGTTGATCTTGACCTTTTTCGGTATTCTTCTTAGTACTGTCATTAATGAAACGAAACACGCCTTGCGAGGCGTGTTTTGGTCTTTATGAGCGATCCCCATCCGCTAATCCGTTACTTTATAACGAAAAGTAATTCATTTTATAAAATATATTATAGACAAATCGCGCGTAAGCCGTTGAACGTTGCGTCAGACTGGGGTAGTATTAGAATAGTATACAAAGCACAGTAACGTAGTCGGATTTTACAGATTGATGCGAGGTGGATGTTGTTGCAACTTCTAGTGACGAATAGTCCGTTTACGAGCGAGCAGGCTGAACTATTAAATAAGCTGCTCCCGACTTTGACGGAAGCTCAAATTAACTGGCTGAATGGATTTTTGACTTTTTATCAAGCAGGCAGCGCAGGTACTGCAGCTGCGGAATTGGCAAGCGGAGCAGTATTGGAAGCTACGACTGCTGTTCCGGCTGCTGCTGATGTGCCGCAAGGACCGCGCGAAGCGACGATTTTGTTCGGCTCGCAAACGGGCAACTCGCAGCGTCTTGCAGGCCGTTTGGCAGAGAAGCTGAAAGGACAAGGCTTCGACGTTACGCTGTCAGCAATGAACAAATATAAGACGAACAAGCTGAAGGAGACTCCTTACCTGTTCATCGTCGCAAGTACGCACGGTGAAGGAGATCCGCCGGACAACGCGCTGACGTTCTATGAATTCCTGCATAGCAAGCGTGCGCCGAAGCTGGAAGGTACGAAGTTCTCCGTTCTTGCCTTAGGTGATACATCGTATGAATTTTTCTGCAAAACAGGCCGAGACTTCGACGCGCGTCTTGCTGAGCTTGGCGCGCAGCGCATTGCGGATCGCGTCGATTGCGACGTAGATTTCGAGGAAGCAGCATCTGGCTGGATTGCTGCCGTAAGCAGTGCAGTAAGCGCAGCGCCTGCCGCATCACAAGTCTCTGTTGCAGCTGCTTCGGTGGGTACGGCTTCTGCGGCGGCAGAGTCGGAATTTACGCGTACGAATCCGTTCATGGCGGAAGTTCTTGACAATTTGAACTTGAATGGCCGCGGCTCGGATCGTGAGACACGCCATATCGAGCTGTCTCTCGAGGGCTCTGGACTGACTTATGCGCCCGGTGATGCTGTAGGTGTATATCCGCAGAATGATCCGGAGCTTGTGGAAGAAATTATTTCGTTCCTGAAGTGGAACGGCGACGAAGCGGTGCCGGCTGGCAAGGCTGGCGAGACGGCTTCGGTGCGTACGGCACTGCTGCACCACTACGAGATTACGGTACTGACGAAGCCGCTGCTCGAGAAAGCGGTCGCCTTCTCCGGTAATGCGAAGCTTGCTGAGCTGTTGAAGCCAGAAAATAAAGAAGAGCTGAAAGCGTACTTGAACGGCCGCGATCTACTTGATCTGCTGCGCGATTACGAGCCGTGGACGCTGAAGGCGCAGGATGTTGCGACGCTGCTTCGCAAGCTGCCGCCGCGTCTGTACTCCATTGCGAGCAGCTTGAATGCACATCCGGAGGAAGTGCATTTGACAATCCGTAAGGTAGAATACGAAGCGCACGGCCGTAAGCGCAAAGGCGTATGCTCGGTTTATGCGTCAGAACGTCTTCAAATCGGGGATAAGCTCCCGATCTTTATTCAGCAGAACCCGAACTTCAAACTGCCCGTTAATCCGGATACGCCGGTTATTATGGTCGGTCCTGGTACAGGCGTCGCACCGTTCCGCGCATTCCTGGAAGAGCGTGAGGAAGCTGGTGCAGCCGGTAAGACGTGGCTGTTCTATGGAGATCGTCATTTTGTAACGGACTTTCTGTATCAGACGGATTGGCAGCGTATGCTGAATGACGGCGTTCTGTCGAAGCTGGATGTTGCATTCTCCCGCGATACGGATGAGAAAGTATACGTACAGCACCGGATGCTTGAGAATGGTGAGGAGCTCTTCAAATGGCTGCAAGAAGGTGCACATGTCTATGTATGCGGCGATGAGAAGCATATGGCACATGACGTGCAAGCAGCGCTTATCACGATTATCGCCCAATACGGCGGCAAGACACAGGAAGAAGCGGCGGCATATCTGTCTGAGCTGCAGGAGCAAGGCCGATATCAGCGCGACGTTTATTAAGATGAAGCGCCTGCAAGCGCATTGATTCATAAATAGAAGCACATTGCATGTTCCCATTCATGTGGGTGAAGGAGTGATCAGCACAAATGGCCAAAACAAAAGTACAGCCGGTCGGCGGACCGCCGAGCGACGTTGAGCATTTGAAACTGGAAAGTAACTACCTGCGCGGATCGTTGACGGAGTCGCTGGCGAACCGGATTACGGGCGGCCTACCAGAGCTCGATAATCGTCTTCTGAAATTTCACGGCAGCTATATGCAGGATGACCGCGATTATCGTAATGAGCGTCAGAAGCAAAAGCTGGAGCCGTATTATCAGTTCATGCTTCGTGTCGTGACACCAGGCGGCGTAGCAACGCCTGCGCAATGGCTCCTCATGGACGAGCTGGCAGACAAATATGGAACGGGCACATTGAAGCTGACGACGCGTCAAGCGTTCCAGCTGCACGGCGTTTTGAAATGGAACCTGAAAAAGACGATTCAAGAAATCAATCAAGCGATGCTGACGACGCTCGCAGCTTGCGGTGACGTTAGCCGTAACGTGATGTGCAATCCGAATCCTTATCAGTCGGAAATTCATAGCGAAGTACACAGCTGGTCGCAGAAACTGACGACGCATCTTGCGCCAAAGACGCCTGCGTACCATGAAATTTGGCTCGACGGTGAGAAGGTTGTGGACAGTCTGGAGGAGCAGGGAGAAGTCGAACCGATCTACGGCAAGGTCTATCTGCCTCGCAAGTTCAAAATCGGTATCGCTGTCCCGCCATCTAACGACGTCGATGTATATTCTCAGGATCTTGGCTTTATAGCGATCGTGGAGAACGACAAGCTTGTCGGCTTCAACGTTAGCGTGGGCGGCGGCATGGGTATGACGCATGGCGATACTGCTACGTATCCGCAGCTTGCGAAAGTGATCGGCTTTGTTAAGCCAGATCAAATTCTCGATGTAGCGGAGAAGGTTGTTACGATTCAGCGTGACTATGGCAACCGTTCCGTAAGGAAATATGCGCGTATGAAATATACGATTGACCGCCATGGTCTGGACTGGTTCGTTGAAGAGCTGCATGACCGTCTCGGTTGGAAGCTTGCACCTGCGCGCGAATTCCATTTCGAGCATACCGGAGATCGCTACGGCTGGGTTAAAGGCAAGAACGGCAAATGGAATTTGACCCTGTATATCCATGCCGGCCGTGTTGTCGATCAAGAAGGGAATAAGCTAAGAACGGCGCTTCGTGAGGTTGCGAAGATTCATACGGGTGATTTCCGTCTGACAGCGAATCAGAACTTGGTCATTGCCAATGTGACGGCTCAGAAGAAAACGAAAATCGCTGCCATTCTGAAGGAGTACGGTGTTGCCGAAGGCTCGAACTATTCAGCGCTTCGCCGCAGCTCGCTGTCTTGCGTAGCGCTGCCGACTTGCGGTCTGGCCATGGCTGAAGCTGAACGTTATTTGCCAACGCTCATCGATAAACTGGAGCCGATTCTTGAGCAAGCTGGCCTTAAGGATGAGGAAATCAATATCCGGATGACGGGCTGCCCGAACGGCTGTGCACGTCCTGCACTTGGCGAGATCGCGTTCATCGGTAAGTCGCTGGGCAAGTATAACATGTACATGGGCGCTAGCTTTACCGGTGATCGTCTAAGTAAGCTGTACCGCGAGAACATCGGGGAGGACGAAATTATTGAGACGTTGACGCCGATCCTCAATCACTATGCAGCAGAGCGCAACAAAGGAGAACACTTCGGTGACTTCGTCATCCGCACTGGCTATGTCAAAGCGGTAACGGACGGTACGAACTTCCACGACTAAACGAATCAAGCGGTGCAGAGCTTATCTGCGCCGCTATACCACGAACGATAACCCCTTTCGTCCCTATGGGCACATGAACTGTGTCCTTCGGATGGAAGGTTTTTTTGATATAGGAAGAAGACAGGAGGTTGATTTAGGTGAATTCATTTCGTTCGAAGTCGTGATAGGCTGCTGTTGCTCCGGAACGTAAGCCGGAGTAGATGAATGGCTCGTAAGCTCTTCTGACGTGCATTGGTGGCAAAAGGCGTTGATACGGTAGAAGGACCGATGCTGATCGATATGGTTTAGCCGGATTATCGCTGGATGAAATGATTTTGGGGTAATAGCGACGGATTATAATGAGTCACATTTGGAATTTTGGTCATTTATCTAAATATTGTATGAAACTTTATGCAACGTGGACTAGACTATGCAAACGAACGGGTGATAAGATAGATAACGGGTGAAGCAGACGATGAACAAAGAAACGACTAATCCAGAAGTCAATGGTAATCAAGAAGCCAATGAAGAAGCGAATGCGGAGCAATTCGCCGAATTGGTGAAGGCGGTTCATCATAACGGCCTCACCGCACTGCGCATGCATTTCGACAACGTCGAAGGGCAAGTGTTGAATCAGGAAGTATTTGGTCCGGTATTTGTTTATCAAGTGAAGGACGCTTCGAACAACGGTTATGTATGCGGTTTCTTTTTGCATGAGCTAATTACGCAATTCCAACACGGAAGTAATCCGGCTCAGTGGATGGCTTCTTTCTTCGTCGACATGATGAAGACGGAAGGCGGCAGATTGCTACCTAAACCGCCGGCAAACGAAGATGAAGCGAAAGCAATGATTGACAAGTATCTCGTTCCACGATGTATTGATGCCATTAACGAAGAATTCGGACCAGATCAGGTTCATGCAGGTCTAGGTTTCCACCAAGAACACGGTCCTGTGTTCGAGGCCGGATTCCCATCGATCGTAAACGGTAATAATGTATGTGCTTTTCCAATCAATTTGCTGGCAACACTCGTTCTGATGAATCGTGATCCTTCTGATCTCGTTCTTCAAGCCTTGTACAAAATTAAGGATGAGCACGAAGCAGCACAGCAAACATCTAAGTCATAACCATGATGATCAAGAAGACGGTTCTTCACAATGTTGAGGAACCGTCTTTTTAGTACCGTTTCACTATGTTGGCCAGCCTTCTATAAGGTCGGACCAATCGACTATGAAACACATTGTTTACAAATGGTGTGTAATTATTCCGATTGTGGAGACAATGTAAGAGATGATTTATATGAATATTGCATGTATTGGATGACATTGTCGATCTAATTGTGATAAACTTAGTTTGTTGACTGAATAAACTTAGTTTCACCATTTTGTATACTAAGGAGAATGTTGATATGGACAACAAACCGGTAAAACCGAATCAGCCTCTCGTGACTCACATCTATACCGCCGACCCGTCCGCGCATGTATTTGAAGGTAAGATTTATATTTACCCTTCTCATGATATCGATCATGACGGACCAGATAACGATAACGGTGACCAATATAAAATGGAGGATTACCATGTCCTCTCGCTCGACGATTTTAACTCGCCGTGCGTCGACCATGGCGAAGTACTTCATATGAAGGACGTGCCTTGGGTATCGAAGCAAATGTGGGCACCGGACTGCGCCTTCAAAAACAATACGTATTATTTGTACTTCCCAGCTCGTGATAAAGACGGAATTTTCCGTATTGGTGTCGCTACGAGCTCCCGTCCGGAAGGTCCTTTCAAGGCAGAACCGAATTACATTGAAGGCAGCTACAGCATTGATCCAGCTGTTTTCGTGGATGAAGATAATCGCGCTTACATGTATTTCGGCGGTCTGTGGGGCGGACAACTGGAGAAATGGCAAACAGGTGAGTTCCTTGGTGACGTAACGGAAGGTCCTGCTGCAGATGCACCGGCGATCGGACCTCGTGTTGCGGAGCTGTCCGACGACATGCTGTCGATCAAAGGCGAAGTGAAAGAAATTTCGATCGTGGATGAGAACGGCAATCCGATCGTTGCAGGTGACGAAGACCGTCGTTATTTCGAAGGCCCTTGGATGCACAAGTACAACGGATACTACTATCTGTCGTACTCCACAGGCTCGACGCATAAGCTTGTCTATGCGATGAGTAAGAATCCGGAAGGTCCGTTTGTGTTCAAAGGTACGATTCTGACGCCGGTAATCGGCTGGACGACGCACCACTCGATCGTTGAATTCCAGGGCAAATGGTATCTGTTCTACCATGATAGCTCGTTGTCCGGCGGTGTAAACCACAAGCGCTGTGTGAAATATACTGAAATCAAATATAACGAAGACGGCACAATTCAAATGCTCGATTATGACAAATTGAAATAGTACAAGCCGTTAAGACAAGACCTCCATCCGGAAGAAGCGGAATGGAGGTCTTTACCTAATGTTTGGCATAAAGGTCTACTTTAAATATTTATCAAAGTTTATAATACTTTACTCCTCCCCACTCGTTGTCACTGATACTGGGGTAAGGGATATCACGATATGGTCTGTGCTTATGATGATGTGACTGCTGAATAGAGGGTGGAGCCGTTATCGTGGATTGAACGGGCTTCGTATTGCAGTTGGTTGGCGGACCAATGATGACAGTATTCATAATAGGAGCGAATGTGTCTTTCACCTTCACTTCGTTCAAGCAGTACGTATGGGCGAAGACGTTGGCAGGCGTTAGCCTCAGCATGTCGGAAGCTGGTATAAACTGAGGCACCGGCGCATCGAAGATTGCAATCAGATGTGTATGGTCTACGGTCGCGATCTCATAATGCCACCAGCCTTGCGGAACGTTAGCGACTTGTCCGGGCTGGATCGGAAAGTTCAGCAACCTCTTCGTGAATGGATTGATAATGGAGACAACGGCAGCACCGGATACGCAATAGACAAGCTCGGTAGCATTTTGATGAATATGAGGCTCGATGACGTTGCCTGCACTAAGGAAAATGTCGAGCATTGATACATTGCCAAGCGTATTCAGTTGGTTTATAGATAATAAATTAATGTAGTTGCGGGCATCTTTGCGGTAAAAGGGATTGTTTTTTAAATTATACGTGAATTGTACAGATGGCGATGTGAAATCCATATAAGAAACGGCCATGACGATGATTTCCCTGCCTTTCATGTTCGTTCATTGTAGGCATTTATCCTATTGTATGACCGAACGCTTAGACTGGTGCCTTATTTCCGGGGAAATAATAACGCTTACTTAATTAGGAATATTGGAAGATAAGGAAGCTTTAATGGGGTAAGATACGTTCATTATTATAATTAAGGCGGGGTTATTTTATGGCGATTACGATACAGGATGTTATGAACCGACTGGCGGGAACCGGTCCTGACGCTAGGGTCGATAAGCTGTCATTCGGCAAACCATCTGATGAAGTAAAAGGCATTGCCGTCACATTCATGCCAACGGTTGATGTCATCCACAAAGCCGCGCAGCTGGGAGCAAATTTGCTTATTGCTCATGAAGCATTTTACTACAGCCATTTTAACCCGCTGGAGGAGCTACAGGAGGATCCAGTCTATCTTAATAAGCTGCAGTTGATCGAGCAAGCGGGGATTGCGATTTTACGCGATCATGATCATGTGCATGCTCAAATTCCGGATATTATTGCGGCAGGGCTGCTCGAGGAGTTGAAGTGGATGGAGCATGTGGAAAGGCATGATTCCATTTATTCGATTGTGCAGCTGCCGGCGATGACATTGCAGGATATCGTATCCCATATTAAGCACTCTCTTGGTATTGGATACGTTCGCGTAATGGGAGATCTCAATATGTCTTGTAAACGCGCTGGCGTGCTTGTCGGTTATCGAGGCGGCGGCTCGACCGCTATTCCGCTCGTCCATCCGGAGCAGCTTGATTTGCTAATCGTCGGCGAAAGCCAAGAATGGGAAACTCCTGAATATATTCGGGATGCCATCCAGCAGGGCAAGGCGAAAGCGTTAATCGTGCTGGGGCATGCGGAAAGTGAAGTGCCTGGTATGCGATTATTTGCAAAGCGGCTCAGAGAGATGTTCACCGGAGTAGAGGTACATTTTATTGAGGAGGAGCCGCTCTTTCGAGTGATTTAGTGGTGAGAAGCTCATATCTCATATATTGAAGATCAGCCCGGTCAGCGGTAATGATTGCCGCCAAGCCGGGCTGATTTATTATTCGCAAGCGATGCCGTCTCCATCACGATCCAGCTTCAAGCTGTAGCCGGCATCGCCCTTATGAAGCGGAGCGACTCCTGCTTGCCGGACGTCAGTGCAGCTGCGGTATTCAACGTCCGATGCAGCCGATGCGCCTCCGGCGGGAGCACGGTTAGCCTCATTATTCGCAGGCTGTTCTGACATATCTGTATTCGTTATGTTTTTGTTTGAAGGCTCATTATCCTCATCGACCACGATCAATACTTTTGTACCGTTAGCATATGAATCGAGCTCGTTGCCGATCCATGAACCTGCACCACGGTTATCGCTTGGCGTTATGTAACGAATGTCGGCTCCCTCCCCGCCCTCTGCACACATAGCCATTGGCCATTCGTCGCGGTCAAATCCTTTCTTCGTTGGAATGTGCGCAAGTGATGCTTGGCGGTGCTCGTCGGCATTGCTTCTGTCGATCGTACAGATCGCGGACTTACCTTGCGCAATCGCATCTCGAATGTGGTCGGCCGTCTCTGGGTATCGGTCAGACGGGAAGACGAGCCTAACGTCATAATCGCGATCTGCCGGCGGTTTCGTTGGTTCTGAAGGAACAAGCAAGATGATGGCTGCGGCAATTAGGCCTATAACAACGATACCGCATAAGACTCTAATAAATTTTCGAAACATTGTAGGTCAGCCCCTTGATTCTGAAGTTGTCTCCTTTATTTTACTATAGGAAAGACCTATTGCGGAGATCGGATTATGATCCATCATTCGTCTGTTTTCGAGGCTCATGTATTGTATCAGCAGGAATACAATACCATAGGACTACCTGTAACTTTATGCAATGGTTATGTTATCATGGGAATAAATGAGCCGGCAAAGTGGCCTGTGCATGGATGGAGGAAGCGCCATCCTTGATAGAGGATATAACCGTCGAGCGCAGTGCATATGTTACATCGGGACTATGCATGGCGGGCTGTGAACGTTTGAGCAAAGGAGATAAATTTCTTGTATAAAGTATTTCTAGTTGACGATGAACCTTTGGTACTAGAAGGCTTGAAGCTGTTAGTCGATTGGGAGAAGCAAGGATTTGAAATTTGCGGAGAAGCAAGGGATGGCGAGGAGGCGCTGCTTTCGATCGAGCAGCTTCGTCCCGACCTTGTCGTTACCGATATACGTATGCCTGTTATGAATGGACTTGAGTTACTTCGGCAAGCCCGTGAGAGCTTAAAGCTCGATACACAGTTTATTGTATTAAGTGGCTATGGAGATTTCAGCTATGCGCATACAGCAATGCGTTATGAAGCGGCAGATTATTTGCTGAAGCCGATCGATTCCGAGGAGTTCAGCAGTACTTTGCGAAGACTTCGGGCCGATTTGGATAAACAACGCGAGACAGCGGAGGCGAGATTGAACGAGAAGGAGAAGTTCACGCGCTATTCGCTCACAATGCTTGTACAGGGCATGGAATTATCTTCGATTACAAGGCAGTCAGTTAGCAGCCTTGGTATCGGAATGGATACGGAAGTGTGCGTAATCTTAACAGAAGAACGACAGGCGGAGCAAAGAGAAGCGGTGCAGCGCGCGGCTCAGGTAAGTATCGGGCAAATTACAGGCTTGCGGCTGTTTCCGTTCGACGATAGCATCGGCCGTACCGGATTTATAGCGGCAGGACGCCCTGCTGACGCAGCCAACGCTTTAGCGGGTCTGCGGACGGCAATCGCTGAAAGCTCAGGAGCTGATATATGTTTGTACGTAAGCGATTGGGGACTTGGTCTGGCAAACTTGAGTAAGCTGTATGAGCAGGCCGTTCAATTGCGGGACAATCGGCCGTTCGGGACGGTTTTATTAGCGGAGGAAGTGTACGGCGTACAGTCTATTGTAAGTGATGTGACATCTGCTGAATCAGTCGTTAATTATGAGGATGAGCTGGTACGGCTAATTGAGTCCGGCGATGCTCAATCGATTGCAAGAGGGGTTGAAGATTTATTCGTTCGTCTTCACAATCAAGGAACAACGCTATCCGTTGCGCGTGCGATTGCATCCGATCTGGCCGTTGTGCTGCTGCGTCGTTACCTGTCTTCTGATCCGGGAGTGGAATGGCGTCAGTTGGCAGCGAACCCGACGAATGGTTATGCCGGTATACGTGAGCTTCGAGCAGCACTGGTCCGCTTGTGTGTGCAGGCCTCCGAGAAGCTGGGCAGGCCGGACAGAAAACCGATTATTACCGAAGCGATCCGCATTGTCAAAGAACGATTTCGTAAACCTTTGAAGTTACGTGATCTGGCAGAAGAACTGCAGTATCAGCCAGCGTATCTCGGGCAGCTATTCAAGAAAGAAATCGGTGTTTCTTTTCACGAGTATCTCAGCACTACTCGAATCGAGGAAGCGAAGACATTGCTTCGCCGTACCGATATGAAGATTGCGGAAGTAGCCAGAAACGTCGGGTTTGCCGATGCTGAAGATTTCGCCCGTCAATTTAAATCGATTGCCGGCATGACGCCGTCCGCGTACAAAAACCAATTCAAACGGGGGTCGTAGTTCGGATGCGTCTTTTTTCTGGTCTTTTCCGTAAAGTGAACGACATTTCGTTGAACTATAAATTTAGTCTAATTTATTTGCTTTGTGTGCTAGTTCCGATTATTTCTATTAATGTGATGTTCTTTGAGCAAGTCTCCCGTAACATACAAGTGAGAGAGGAACGTAACCTGCAAATTACGATGGACCGATCTGTTCGCGAGTTGAGAGATATTCTGCTAGGCGCCGTGACGCTCAGCCACTCGATCTCGGTCGATCGGTCGTTCTATGAGAAGCTGGACTTGCAATATGAAGATACAGTTGCATATTATGAAGCGCTGAACTCAGGCTTAAGAGATAAAATGACGCCATTCCTGTCCGCTTATCCGTATGTTGATACTATTGGTATCTATACGGATAATCCGACGATTGAGAGCGGAGGTAATTATTTCTTTTTATCGGACAGTGTCCGCAGAAGTGTATGGTACGAACAGATGCAGGAGGCTAGGGGACCAATCGGCTTGTACGTACACCGTGAGCAGCACCCAATGAATGCGGAGAAGAAGAAGACTTATTTCAGCGTCGTACGCGAGATGAGAGAGTATCCAATTTATAATACGTACCGTAAATGGCTGAAAATAGATATAAACATCGGCCGGATCGAGCAATTGATGAATCAAGATAAAATGGATTTGAATTTGTCGCTGATCGATCCTAACGGTAGAATCGTGTTTTCCACCAATCAGCCGAAGCTGCTCGAGAATGAGACGTTTCCGCTTTACGATGAGAGCAGGCCGGCGGAGGAGGGCCAATCGATCGTATTCGAACGCCTACTCGGCGAGGCTAATTATTTTGAAGGCTGGAGACTAGTCGGCACGGCTGATCCGCATCGCATATCCGCCGCGTTGTTTGAATCGAGGAAGTTTATTTGGATTGTAGCAATTGTAAGCACTTTTGTGCCGACGGCGCTCATTGTCATTATACTTCGCTCGTACAACGATCGCATTAAGCGTCTGCTGCGTCATATGACGAAAGTAAAGAACGGAAAATTCGATTTAATTGAAACGGTAGAAGGCAAGGATGAGATCGGCGGTCTTATTCGAAGCTTTAATTTGATGACGAAGAAAATTCATTCCCTAATTCATGACGTGTATGAGCTCGAAATTCAGAAAAAAGATCTGGAGCTCGAAAGTGTGCGTGCTGAGATGAATTTGCTGCAAAGCCAGATGAATCCCCACTTTTTGTTCAATACGCTCAATGCGCTCCTCGTCGTCAGTGCTAAGAACAAATATACGGACATTACCGAAATTATTCGCAATTTATCGCTGCTGCTGCGCCGGCTGATCGATTGGACCGAGGATCTAGTGCCGCTGCGCGAGGAGCTTCATTTTACGGAGATGTATTTGCAGATTGAGAAATTCCGGTTCTCAGACCGGTTTGACTATACGATTCGTATCGACGAGGGAGCTGAGCTGCTGCCAGTGCCGAAGATGTGTGTACAGACACTCGTAGAGAATGCCTGCAAGCATGGCCTGCAAGCGGTAAGAGGAATGCGACAAATTCGGGTTGATGTCAAAATCGTTTCATCCTACATGATTGTCGAGGTTGAAGATAATGGTATCGGCATGAGCTCAGAGAAGCTTAATTCGATTAAGGCTAAGATGCGGAAGGCGCGCGGCAATGGAGAGGGGATCGGATTGCGCAATGTATACCAGCGTCTGCGGCTTTATTATGACGACAGGGTTGACTTCCGGATTGACAGTGAGCCGAACGGAGGAACGAAGGTTATGTTCAGAATGCCGATACGTTCGCAAATTCAAGAGAAGGGAGAGCTTCCAGATGTATAAAGCGTTACTAGTGGACGACGAGCCTCTTGCGATTGAAGGGTTGATGCTGTTTATTGATTGGGAGGCGTACGGATTCGAAATTTGCGGCACATGCGAGAACGGGGAAGAGGCGCTTCGGGCAATTGCGCAGCTCAAGCCGGACGTCGTATTTACCGATATCCGTATGCCTATTGTTGACGGGCTGGAGCTGATTGAGCGGGCGAGTGAAGCAAATGATTATAAAATCCATTTCGTTGTGCTAAGCGGCTACAGCGACTTTGAATTTGCACAAAGAGCACTAAGAAGCGGCGTATCCCATTACTTGCTGAAGCCGATCATTCCGAGCGAAGCGTCAGCCGTCATGGCCGATGTCCGGTATAAGCTGGATGAAGAGCGAAGCAGGTCTATCGTACGATCACAGGAAGGATTGAAACGACCTGAGGAACTATTACATCGGTTAATCGGAAGCGAAAGCTGCGCGCTTGAGGATGCAGATGTAATGCTTGTCCAGTCGCTATCCGGTCAGTGCGAGGAGTGGCGCGCGATGCTGCTCGAATGGAGTGGTGAAGATTCGATTGGTCTCTTGGTTATGCAGCTATCACAGCGTTATAAACATCTATATGTGCTTGTCCAAAGTGCCAGCACGTTTCTACTTGTACACGGCACGAAGTCAAGCGAAGAGACGAAGCACTTGCTTGACGAGCTTAACCAGCTGTTGAAGACCGGTCAATACCGGATTTCGGTTGGGCTTGGACAGCAGCAATTGGTCGAGATCCGTAAGTCCTATTGGTCTGCATGCGAATGCATGAAGAACTTTTTCTTTGAGCCGACGAGCGGCGAATCGGTACGCTATGCCCAAGAGGACGGTGGCAATGCGTCGGTTGAACTGGAGGACTTCTGGAGGGATCAGGGACTGCTGGAAGCGGTCGAATGGGGTGATAAGGCCCGTCTGAGCGGTGAACTTGAGCGGATGAAGGAACTATTTCGCGAGCGGCGAGTCGAGCCGGCTTGGATCGTGTCATTCATTGAGCATCTCATATACCGCTGTTTGCTGCTGCTGAAAGAATCGGATATTGAGACGGTTGACGTCCTGCGAACGTGGGAAGAGCAAGTAGCTTCCATGAATGCGATGTATGATTTGGAGAATCGGTTCGATTCGTTCAATCGGTTTGCGGGAGATGTTATTGATAAGCTGGTGAAGAAGCGGGAAGAGAAGGGCAGGCATCCGCTTAAAGAGGCGGAGAAATATATACTTGAGCATTATCGGGAACCGATTACGGTTAAGGAGCTTGCGGAACGGTTTTACATGAATCCGTCCTATTTGGGGCAGGCATTTCAAGCGCGTTACGAACGAGGCATATTGGAATACGTTCATGATTTGCGTATCGAGGAGGCACGGAGGCTAATGGAGGCAGAGCCTTACCGCAAGATGGTTGATATTGCTGAGAGTGTGGGTTATTCGCACTACAACCATTTTCTTAAAGAATATGAGAAACGCTTTCGTTCCAAGCCTACCCAATTTATGAATATGTCGAATCCCCCCGTAGTTTTATAATTTTTGGGGGGATCAACCTATAATTCGTGAATTGTAACCGCATTCAAAAAGTAGATAATAGAAGTGTACGGAACAACTGGAATATTCCCATCGTTCCGTAAAAGCATAAGGAGGGACATTGCATGGGGGTTAACGTAAAGAAATCGGCTATGTTGAGCATGGCCACTGTGCTGACGCTCGGTACTGTGTTAGTAGCTTGCTCAGACAAGAAAGACGAAGAAACTAAGCCGGGAACTGAAAACGCTACCACGACGGATTCGCAACAGAATACGGAAACGACTGCTGAGACGGTTAAACCGCTCACAATCTCTGTGTTCTATGGTGTTCAAGGTCCAATTCCGAATGAAAACAACAAGATTTACAAAAAAATTAAAGACGAACTCGGCGTAACGCTGAAAGAAGAGTTTCTCGTTGGCGACATCGAGCAAAAACTCGGCGTAATGATCGCCGGTGGCGACTATCCTGACATCATTACGGCAAATCCGAAGCTTGTAGCTGCAGGTGCTATGCAGCCGCTCGAGGATCTGATCGAGCAACACGCTCCAAGACTGAAAGAGCACTATGCGAAAGTTTGGGAGCAAATGAAAGATCCAGAAGACGGCCATATCTACTGGCTGCCTAACTACGGCGTATATCAAGGCGACTATGTAACGACTTGGTACTCTGGCCCAGCATTCTGGATTCAAAAAGCAGTTCTGAAGGAGTTCGGTTATCCTAAGCCGAAGACGCTTGACGAATATTTCGATCTCATCGAGAAATATAAAGAGAAGTATCCAGAAATCGACGGACAACCGACGATCGGTTTCACGACGCTTGCATACGACTGGCGCAAATGGCCTCTGATCAACGTTCCAGCGCATCTGTCGGGCCATCCGAACGATGGTATCGTCGTTGTTGATCATGAGACGAACGTAGCAAAAGCGTTCTTCGCAACGGACATCGATAAGCCTTACTACAAGAAACTGAACGAGATGAATGCTAAAGGTCTGATCGACAAAGAAGCATTCGCTCAGAACTATGACCAATACCAAGCGAAGATTTCCAGCGGCCGCGTACTCGGTATGTTCGACCAACACTGGAACTTCAACAACGCTGAGACGGCTCTGACGGACGCCGGCAAAATCGAGCGCACGTACCTCGGTATTCCAATCGTGTATGATGAGTCGATCAAGGATTACTATCTCGACCGTCCAGCACTCAACCTGAACAACGGCTTCGGTATTACGAAGGATGCGAAAGATCCAGTTGCGATCCTCAAATTCTTCGACACGCTGCTCGACGAGAAATGGATGAAAGTACTCCAATGGGGTATCGAAGGTGAAGACTATCTCGTAGACGAAAACGGCAAATTCTATCTGAACGAACAAATGCGTGCTAACTTTAACAATGCCGATTGGAAAGCTTCGAACGTAGCTCAATCGCTCCACGAGTATATGCCTAAACTGCAAGGTCAATACAGCGACGGTAACGCAGCACAAGGCGCTGGCTTCCAGCCTGACGAGTTCTTCGCGGCTCAGAAAGATTTCGATAAAGAAGTATACGCAGCTTATGGCGCTAAACTGCCATCTGACCTGTTCTCGCCGCCGCCAGAAAACCGTGTATCGTATCCAGCATGGAGCATCGACCTCATCGAAGGTTCGCCTGCTAAGATTGCGAACACGAAGATGGAAGAGCTCGCTCTGAAACATCTGCCTAAGATCATTATGTCGAAGCCTGAAAACTTCGAAAGTGCTTGGGAAGATTACGTGAAAGCAATGAGCAAAGTTGACGTTAAAGCATACGAGGATCGTATTAACGAGCAACTGAAATGGCGTGCTGAAACGTGGACGTCCAGCAACGGCAGCTTTGAATAATTAGGACTGAATAAAAGGAAGGCACGAAGGTTCCTTCGTCCTTCCTTTTTCCTTGAAAACACAGAAACTAAAAACGTCCAACTGGCGTTCATACAATGGGTGAGGAGGCGGAGAGTATGCAGGATGTTAAGGCAGCTGCGGCTGTAGGTACGGAACGAAAAACCGCCACGTTCCGGAAACGTCTGTGGAGTCAGCGCGAGCTGATTCTGATGTCATTTCCACTAGTGGCACTTGTCATTTTGTTCGCATATGTCCCGATCTGGGGCTGGACTATGGCTTTCCAGCAATATCGACCAGGTAAAAGTATATTCGATCAAGAATGGGTTGGATTTGATCAATTTAAATTTTTGTTCGAAGATGAGATCTTCCTTCAAGTATTGAGAAATACGCTCGCGATGAGTGTTATTAATATGGTGCTTGGATTCGTTACAGCAATCTTGCTTGCACTGATGCTGAACGAAGTGAAACAAAAGTTTACGAAACGTTTCATTCAAACGGTTTCTTATTTGCCACACTTTCTATCTTGGATTATCGTAACGGGTATCGTAGCGACTTCCCTGTCCATTGAGGATGGTATCGTTAACGACGTACTCATGCGACTAGGCTTGATCAGCGAGCCAATTCTATGGCTCGGTACACCAAAATATTTCTGGGGCATCGTTGGTGCTTCTCACGTATGGAAAGAAGTGGGCTGGAACACGATCATCTATTTGGCAGCTATCACTTCCATTGACCCATCTCTCTATGAAGCAGCAGAAATGGACGGCGCAAACCGCTATCGCAAAATTTATCACATCACGCTACCAGGTATTCGTCCAATCATTGTCATTCTGCTGATTATGAACCTTGGACATATTCTCGAAGCAGGCTTCGAGGTACAATATTTGCTCGGTAACGGTCAAGTCATCGATTACTCGCAGACGATTGATATATTCGTTCTGAAGTATGGCTTGAGGATTGGTAACTACTCGCTGGCTACTGCAGCAGGCATGTTTAAAACCGTCATAAGTATAATACTTCTGTTCGCAGCCAATAACATTGCCAAACGTCTTGGCGAAGAACGACTTATATAGGGGGGCTCCGCATGAATACTGTCAAAAAACGGTTCGGACTGGAGCCGGTAATTTTCAACACGGTCAACTACTTCTTACTGCTTTGTGTACTCGTTGTAACCTTGTATCCGTTCTTGAATACGATCGCAGTATCCTTAAATGAAGGTCTTGATACAACGCGCGGCGGCATTTACTTGTGGCCACGTGAGTTCACTTGGAAAAACTATGAATCCGTATTTAACTCGGGTCACTTGTTCCAGGCAGCTTGGATTTCGGTTGCACGTACGATTGCTGGTACGGTACTAAGTGTATTCTTCACGTCGATGCTTGCTTACGTACTGAGCCGTCCGGAATATATGTTTAAGAAATCAGTTACGATTATCGTCGTTCTGACGATGTACTTCAGCGCTGGTCTCATTCCTTCGTACTTCCTGATCAAAGACCTGCACATGCTGAATACATTCTGGGTATATATCATCCCTGGTATGATCAGTGCGTTCAATATGATCGTCGTGCGGACGTATATTCATGGACTTCCAGAAGCACTTGTCGAATCCGCTAAGATTGACGGTGCAGGCGAGTTCAGAACGTTCATCAGCATTATTCTTCCGCTTTGTATGCCGGTACTGGCAACCGTATCGCTCTTCGTCGCAGTTGGACAATGGAACTCCTGGTTCGACACGTTCATCTACGCGCCGAAGCAAAGCCTCAGCACGCTTCAGTACGAGCTGATGAAGCTGCTTAATAACACTATGAACGCAGGAACTGGCAATGCTGCACAAGCAGCTGGTGTTAACCAAGGTGGTCGTGATTCCGCAGCCGGTATGGTTACGCCACTGTCGATTCGCGCAGCGATCACGATCGTTGCCGCGCTTCCAATCATTATGGTCTATCCGTTCATGCAGCGTTACTTCGTAACAGGTATGCAGCTTGGTGGCGTAAAAGGCTAATCTTTATACAGCTATTACAACAAGAGGTTCTCGTCTGTTGGGCGAGAGCCTTTTTTCTATTATGGGGTGGAAATAGAAGGAATAGACAGCGATAGAGCCGTTGTTTAGAATAGATGCATACGCGTACATGCTGCGCGGACCTTAAGAAGAATGCTTACGAAGGAGCATCGACTATGCGTACGATTGTAATTGCCTTACTATCGATCGGTTGTATTGTTCTTCTCTTCTTTACACTCCAGGCCGCCTCCAATCTGACGGCATCTGGATTTTCTGAGACATCACTGCCTGCAGCGGCTGCTGATGACGAGGATGGACCTCGGCTCGTCGTCATTACGCAGGAGCTTGATACACCGTTCTGGCTGAAGTTCAAGAAAGGGGCCGACGCTGCTGCTGCATCGAACGGAGCACGTCTAGAAATGTGGGGAACGTACAGCTCAGACCGAATTGAATTTCTTAAGCAAATTGAAATTGCAATCGCTTCCAAAGTCGACGGGATCATTGTGCAAGGACTAGATACACCAGAATTTACGAAGCTTACGAAAATTAAGGCGGCGGGCAGTGGCATTCCGGTCATTACGGTTGCGAATGACGTGCCAATGCAGGAAAGCTTACGCCGGACGTATGTCGGTTCTGACCATTTCGAGGCCGGGATGTTAATGGCGAGGCAGCTAGTCGAGCAGATGGGGACGTCTGGTAAAGTTGTGCTGATGACCTCTGACGAAGAAGAGGATTATGAACGCCAGCGGATGAAAGGTATTCTCCATGTTTTGAAGCCTTACCCGGATATAGAGACGTTCCAAGTAACCTCCGGCGGTTCGCGTGATGCAATCGTCAAAGCGATTGATAACGTGCTGAACAGCCAACCGACTGCGAAGGCGTTTATCGCGGTATCCGCTGATCGTTCCGGCGTTATTATTCAACAGATAGAGAAGCGGTCCCGCGTGGAGTCTTATTATATATATTCGTTCGATGACAACCCAGAGTCGATGATGCTGCTGAAGCAGAACAAGCTGGATGCACTTATTATGCAGTCTCCCGATAAGATGGGTGAACTGAGTGTAAAGCTGATGATGGACTGGCTACAGGGTAAGACAGTTCCGCTTCATCCGGACGGCTACTTCACAGACATTCGGGTATTAACAGCGGAGGACGTTCAATGAATGGCATTCAACGTAAAATTATGTCGTTGTCCTTTATCGTCTTGTTCATTATGGTGGTCATTTGGGCGGTTCTAACTTATTACAATCAAAAAACGCAGGAGCAGTACAATGAGGTGCTTCAGCGATATTTGCATATGAATGAAATTACGAATATGAGCCAACAGACGATTGCTGGACTGAATGTCTATTTGTCGCAGCCGTCTCAGACGACGCAGACAGCCTTTAATGATGCAGCAGAGCGGCTGCTGACGGCGAAGACAGAGCTATCCAGTCTGCGGACCGCCAACAATTCGTTTACATTGACGAACTATATGCATATGATTGAAAGCTTAGTCGAAGCGGAGCGTTTGTCTGTTATGTTTGCAGGGCAGCACAACAATGAACTGTCGTTAGACCGATTCGAGGAAGCGACACGCATTCATACCTATATAGCGGAGATGACACTGACGCTTATCGATCAAGATTTGAAAACGTACGATCAGTTTTACCGCGATATAATGGCTCAGAGCACGACGCTGAAGCGGCTTGGCATATGGCTGCTGACCTTCTTAACCGTTACGCTGCTGCTGTTCGCTTATTGGTTCTCTCGGAGCATTACGAGACCGATCCAGCAGCTTACTGTTGCAGCGAGAGAACTGGCAAGAGGGAAGTTCGATAAACAGATCGAGGTGCGCTCCAATGACGAGATTTCGTTCCTTGCCCATACGTTTGATCGGATGCGCGTCGATATTAATAGACTGATCTCTGAGATGCAGAAGAAGGCGCAGCTGGAGCTTGAACTGCAAGAAAGCAGGCTGTTGCTGAAGGAAAGCCAGTTGAGAAGCTTACAAAGCCAGATTAATCCGCACTTTCTATTCAACACGCTCGATACGTTATCGAAGAAGGCTTATCTGGACGGCTCAGAAGAAACAAGCGATCTTATTGCTAGTGTAGCTGGACTGCTTCGTTACAATCTGAAGCGGCTCGACCGCTCCGTCACACTGGCGGATGAGCTGAACGTCGTCCTGAAATATATCGAGATTCAACAAGCCCGATTCACTGATCGGCTGACGTTCCGTCAGCAGATCGATCATGGGCTGCTCGATGTGCATGTGCCTTGCTTGACATTGCAGCCGATCATCGAGAACGCAGTCATTCATGCGATTGAACCGATGGAGGATGGAGGTACGATTACACTCCGGGTGTTCCAAGTAGGCAATCATGTTAGGGTCGAGGTTGAGGACAGCGGCGAAGGGATGGCGCCTGAGCTGGCACAAAGAATAGTGGAGGAGCAGCCGAGTGAAGAGCTGACTGGTAAGGGGCATTCGACCGGTATCGGCTTCAGTAATGTCGTAAGAAGACTAAGGCTGTTCACAGGCCAAGACGATGTCATCGAAATCGGCAGCGCAGTGCCGCACGGTACGAAGGTTTCTTTAAAAATTCCGCTCACGAGGAGGTTGGAGCCGCTTGTTGAAGCTCATGATCGTGGATGACGAGCAAGTGGAACGGGACGGTTTGCAGGCGATTGTACAAAGCAGTATTCCGGGACTTACGATTGAGCAGGCCCGCAATGGCTCAGCAGCTGTAGAGCAGGCATTGACGTTCAAGCCTGATCTCGTACTGATGGACATTAAGATGCCTGGCATATCCGGACTGGAAGCAATTGAATTGATGAGACAGAGTAATCCGCTTACTAAATTCATTATGGTGACAGCCTATGAGACGTTCGATTACGCACGGCAGGCGATTAAGCTCGGCGTTCGCGACTATTTGCTGAAGCCGAGCAAAGCAAGTGAAATTGTAGCGGTGGTTCGGAAAGTAATCGACGAGCTGAAGAGCGAGCGGGAGCTGTCGGAGTCGATCGAGCAGGAAAGACAGACGCTCCATCGTATGATGCCGTTGATCGAGAGTGATGTCGTCATGGGGCTGTTGTATGACCATGTGCACGAAATTCATATCGAGGAGATGCTGGCTATGCTCGGCGGGGATATAACGAAGGAAGCGTTCGTTATGCTCATCGTGCTCGGCGAAGGCCAGACGGAAGCGGCGTACGCCGCGTTGAAGGCGAAGATCCGTCAGCTTGGCTGCGGCTGGGTTGGCGCTATGGTTGGCCGTCAGGTGCCAATCATCGTATTCTTGCAGGTCGGCACGACATACCGGGCGCAGGCAGCTTCACTTGTGCAGCAATTGCTGACGACGCAGCAGCGCATCATCGGTACAGGCGGCTTCATCGGGGTAGGTAGCCCGTATCCGTCTCTCTACGATATTCGACATTCGTTCCGGGAGGCGCTGCTTGCGACGGCTGACGTATCACTGCCGTCCCGTTATATGCTTTACATTGATATGAACATGGAGGTACGCGAACCGCAGCGGAAGCATCAGCATTTGCACCGAGAAGAGAAGGAGCTGATTGAATGGATTCGGCTCGGCCAATGGGAGGAGCTTCGTTCCTCGCTGAATGCGCTTATCGACGCTGGTGAACGTCGGGCGATGCCGCTTGTGCAGTGCAGCCAATCGCTGCTGGAGTTTATGTGGATCGTATATCGAACGGCGATTGAGCTTGGAGCAGATGCGGAGCGGCCGTTGTTTTCTTTTCAAGCCGGTCATTATTATCAGCTGCGCACGGAGGCGAATTGTATGCTGGATAGTCTGATTGAGTCGCTGATTACGCATCGAGGCAAGTTGGAGCCAGATATGATCGGACAGATCAAGCAGTATATTACCCAGCATTTGAAGGAGGAAATATCGCTGGAGTCAATCGCGCAGCGCGTGCAGATGAGTCCTTATTATATTAGTAAAATGTTCAAGGATCAGCTCGGGATCAACTATATCGATTTTCTGACAGAGTGCCGTATTGATAAAGCGAAAAAGCTCATGCTTGATCCTCAGCTCAGTATGAAAGAGATAACGTTCGAGGTAGGGTATAACGATCCGAATTACTTCAGCAAGGTGTTCAAAAAAGTGTGCGGCTGCTCGCCGAGCGAATACCGCAAAATGGTGTTTCGTTAATACAGATATGACGAATGATTGGCTAGCCAAAAAATACAGACGATCGCAAAAGATTGCAGGTCATCGTTGCTCGGCGTGACTCTTTGTGGTGGTATTATTTCAAATGTAAGCATTTACATTATATGATTAAGGGGGAGAACAAAATGAAATCCGGTTGGAAAAAAGGCGGTTTGCTGTTCGTTACGGCAGCGATGGTGTTCTCACTTGCAGCTTGCGGCGGCAAGGATAAGAAAGACTCGGAGACGACTCCGGCGTCCTCGAATTCGAATGGCAAAATAAAAATTGGCTTGTCGCTCGATACCCTTCAGGAAGAACGCTGGCAGAAAGACCGCGACCTGTTCAAGGCGGCGGTTGAGAAGCTTGGCGGCGAAGTTGAGGTTCAAGCCGCGAACAGCGATGACGCGAAGCAGATCGCTCAAGCGGAAAGCCTGATTAGTCAAGGCGTTGACGTTCTAGTCGTCGTGCCGCATAACGCAGAAGCTACGGCAGCGATCGTGGAGAAGGCTCATGAAGCCGGAATTAAAGTACTCGCTTACGACCGTCTGATCAAAAACTCGGATGTTGACTTGTACGTCTCGTTCGATAACGAAAAAGTCGGCGAACTGCAAGCAGAAGCGATCGTGAAGCTGGCGCCGAAAGGCAAATTCGTTTATATCGGCGGTTCCGAGACGGATAACAATGCGCATCTGTTCAAGAAGGGGGCATTCAACGTACTGCAGCCGCTGATTGACAAGGGTGACATTCAAGTCGTCTTCGACCAATGGACGAAGGATTGGAACCCTGCTAACGCGCTGGCGAATATGGAGAACGCTCTTACGGCGAACAATAACGCGATCGATGCTGTAGTGGCAGCGAACGATGGTACGGCCGGCGGTGTCGTGCAAGCGCTTGCAGCGCAAGGTCTGGCAGGCAAAGTACCGGTATCCGGTCAAGACGCCGAGCTTGCTGCTGCGCAGCGTATCGTAGAAGGCACGCAGACGATGACGGTTTATAAGCCGATCAAGAAGCTGGCTGAGACGGCAGCAGAGCTCGTGATGAAGATGGCGAAGGGCGAAGATGTTGGTGCGGATAAAGTCGTTAACAACGGCAAGATCGATGTTCCGTCTGTTCTGCTGGAGCCAGTTGCGGTCGATAAGAGCAACATCGATGATACGATTATCGCGGACGGTTTCCATTCGAAAGAAGACGTATATAAGAACGTGAAGTAACACGCGCGAAAGAAAGCATTGAATACGATCGGATTAGAAGGGGAAGAAGCGGCATGATCATTCCCGCTTAATCTCCTTCTTCCGTCTTAACAGAGGTGAGCATAGACCGATGACAGCCGCATTAGAGATGCGCAATATAACGAAGCGGTTTCCAGGTGTGACCGCGTTGGACAATGTGACGTTCACGGTCAAGAAGGGCGAGGTACATGCGCTCTGCGGCGAGAACGGTGCGGGCAAATCGACGTTGATGAAGGTGTTGAGCGGTCTGCACCCTTATGGCTCGTATGAAGGGCAGATTTTAATCAATGGGGAAGAGAAGCAGTTCCGTCAGATTAGCGATGCAGAGCATGCAGGCGTTGCGATCATCTATCAAGAGCTTGCGCTCGTAAAGGACTTGTCTATCGGTGAGAATTTGTTCCTCGGCAAAGAGCCGGCTCGATGGGGTGTTATTAACTGGGAATATGTGTTCCGTGAGAGTGAACGGTGGCTGCGTGAAGTCGGCTTGACTGATGTGAACCCGGAGCAATTAACCGGAACGCTCGGTATCGGCAAGCAGCAGCAGGTCGAAATTGCTAAGGCGCTGTCGAAGAACGCGAATTTGCTTATTTTGGATGAACCGACTGCTGCGTTAACGGAGCAGGAGGTTGAGATTTTGCTTGGCATCCTGCAGGAATTCAAACGCCGCGGCGTAACATGTATATACATTTCACACAAGCTGAATGAAGTGTTCGCCATTGCCGATACGGTTACCGTGTTGCGTGATGGACAGACGATCGGAACGTATCCGATCGGAGAGCTGACCGAGGACAAGGTCATCTCGCTCATGGTTGGTCGTGAGCTGAAGGAGCGTTTTCCACGAATGCCGGCTAAGCCGGGCGATGTCGTGTTGAAGGTAAGCGATTATTCGGTTATGAATCCGGATCGTCCAGGACGCAAAATCATTGACAATATTTCATTCGAGGTACGTAAAGGCGAAATTTTCGGAATTGCCGGACTAATGGGCGCTGGTCGAACGGAGCTTGTCATGAGCTTATTCGGCGCGTATGCGGGTAAAGCATACGGTAAGGTCGAAATTGACGGCAAGCAGGTGAAACTGAACAGCACGAGAGCTGCGATCCGCGAAGGGTTGGCGCTCGTGTCTGAGGATCGGAAAAAATATGGGCTTGTGCTCGGCATGGATATTAAGAGCAACGTTAGCATGGCAAGTCTTGCGAGCATCTCGCCTGCAGGCATCATTAATCATAATTTAGAGGCGGCCAGCGGCAACCAGTATATGCGTACTCTACGAATTAAGGCCAATAATGTAGAGACGATTACGGGAACGCTGAGCGGCGGCAATCAGCAGAAGGTTGTGCTTGGCAAATGGATGATGACGAATCCGAAAATATTGATTCTCGATGAGCCGACACGAGGAATCGACGTTGGCGCGAAGTTCGAGATTTATAATTTGATGAACGAGCTGGTCAGTCAAGGCGTCGCGATTATTATGATCTCGTCGGAAATGCCGGAGCTGCTCGGGATGAGCCATCGGATTATGGTTATTTCCGAGGGACGGCAGACGGGGCAGTTCACGGCTGAGGAAGCAACGCAAGAGAGGATTATGGCAGCTGCCACTGGAGGGAATCGAGCATGAGCGTTAAGCATGAAACAATAGCGGAGCATGCGGGCTTGAAGCAGCGCCCGAACTGGTTTAAATTCGATGCTCGTGCATATACGATGATCGGAGCTTTAATGTCGATCTGGATTTTGTTCTCGCTGCTACACGAAAGATTTTTGTCCGCGACGAACTTATCCAACCTGTTTCTTCAAATGTCTGTAACGTCGATATTGGCTATTGGCATGGTGCTTGTCATTGTCGCGGGACAGATTGACTTGTCGGTCGGCTCATTGGTCGGCTTTCTAGGCGGGATCACTGCGATGCTGAACGTCTGGTACGATTGGAGCACCGTACCGGTCATTATTGCAACGCTTGCTGCCGGAGCCGCTATCGGCTTCATTCAAGGCTGGTTTATCGCGTACCGAGCCGTTCCGGCCTTCATCGTCACGCTAGGCGGAATGCTCATATTCCGCGGTGCATTGTTCGGTACGACAGGCAGCGTGACGATTGCGCCGCTGTCGCCGTCCTTGAAATCAATCGGCCAATCGTATATCGCAGACGGGATCGGCTGGGTATTCGGCATTATTGGTCTTGCAGCAGCTGCGCTGCTTGTCCTGCGCAAACGGAACGCACGCGCCAAATTCGGGTTTGAGGTGGAGCCGCTTCCGGTCAGCCTGCTTCGTCTGTGCGTAACGGGCGCACTCATTATTGGTTTCGTTTATGTGATGAACAGCTATAAAGGCATTCCTGTGCCATTCGTTATGGTCATTGTGCTGGCGCTTATCTTTACGTTTATTTCGCGCAATACGACGTTCGGACGCCATGTCTATGCGATCGGAGGCAACTCGGAAGCGGCTCGTCTATCGGGCATTAACATTAAACGCCGCATTTTGCTTGTCTTCGTCCTCTGTAATACACTCGCCGCTATTGCTGCTCTTGTCTTGACGGCAAGGCTGAATGCGGCGACGATGAGTGCCGGTCAGAACTATGAGCTTGACGCGATCGCAGCCTGCGTCATCGGCGGCACCAGCTTGATGGGCGGTACTGGCACGATTGCGGGCGCGATTATCGGCGCACTCGTCATGGCGAGCCTCGATAATGGCATGAGTCTGATGAACCTCGAATCGTTCTGGCAGTATATCGTTAAAGGCGGCATCCTCATCCTAGCTGTGTATATCGATATTTATACCCGGCAGAAGAGAAAAGCGTAAGCGACGCAGAGTAAGAATAACAGTGCAAACAAGCCTCCGAATATTCTCGGAGGCTTGTTGCATGTAATAATCGATTAACGAAGGTTCGGAATGTCGACTGCCGGGTTCGTGTCCGCCTCGTAGTCAATGCCATCCGTCTCGAAGCCGAACAGCTGGAAAAATTCTTTGCGGTAGCCGAGCAGATCAGACTTCTCATACACGTTCTCGGTCGTCAAATCCGCCCACAGCTGAGCGACTTCCGCTTGCACGTCTTCGCGCATTTCCCAATCGTCGATGCGGATGCGGCCTTTCTCATCGAGCGCTGCAGGCTCAGCGCTATACAGCCGCTCGCTGAACAAGCGGTACATTTGCTCGATGCAGCCCTCATGCAGTCCTTTTTCCTTCATCACTTTGTACAAGGCAGAGATGTACAGCGGCACGACAGGAATTGCAGAGCTCGACTGCGTTACAAGCGCTTTGTTGACCGAGATAAACGAGCGGCCGCCAATTGCAGCGAGCTTCTCGTTCAGACGATTCGATGTTACCTCGAGATCGTCCTTCGCAGCGCCAATTGTACCTTCCTTGTATACGGCATGCGTAATTTCTGGTCCGAGGTAGGAGTAAGCAACCGTCGTAGCACCTTCCGCCAGCAAGCCGGCCTTCTGCAGCTCGTCGATCCACATTTCCCAGTCTTCGCCGCCCATGACGGCGATCGTCTGACGAAGCTCGTCTTCTGTCGCCGGTTCAATCGTCGCTGTCGAGACTTCGCCGTTATGGAAGTTGACGGTCTTGTTGGAATAGGTCTCGCCGAGCGGTTTAATAACCGATACGAACGTTTCACCCGTCTTCGGATGCGTGCGGCGCGGGGATGCGACGCTGTAGACAACGAGGTCGATCTTGCCGAGCTCCGTGCGAATCAGGTCAAGCGTCTTGGCCTTAATCTCGTCGGAGAATGCGTCGCCTACGATGCTGAACGACTTGCTGCCTGTCTCCTGCACCGCTTTCTCGAATGCAGCGGAATTGTACCAGCCTGCCGTTGCGGTGCGAGAGCCTTCTGCTCCTTTATCGAAGTATACGCCGATCGTGTTGGCGCCGGACCCAAATGCGGCTACGATGCGGGAAGCGAGGCCGTAGCCGGTCGATGCGCCGACGACGAGCACGTTGCGCGGACCTTTGATGGCCGGCTTGCTTTTGACATATTCAATCTGACGCTGTACTTGGCTTGCGCAGCCTTCCGGATGCGCTGTCGTGCAAATAAATCCGCGTGATTTCGGTTGAATGATCATGAGAACGTCCCTTTCTGTATGTAGCTTCCGAGTATTTCATCTGATGCGTTTAGGCAACTCTCTCCTATTTTATATGATAACTACCTCTGAACGAAAGGGCGGCTTCGAAAATAGTTCCATAAAGCAGCTTCTGCAGCATACAATGAACTGCATTTATCCGATGGAGAAGGAGGCGGATCATTTCGGTATGCAGCCAAGCAGCCCCGGTAGAGCGCAGGGGATTGATGTGTCCCGTTATCAAGGCAGCATTAACTGGTCCCGGGTAAGGGCGGACGGCGTGTCGTTCGCTTTCTTGAAAGCGAGCCAAGGGCAGCGTTATCGAGATCGTACGTTTAAGACGAATGCATCTGGCGCAAGGAAGGCGGGCATTCTTATTGGCGCTTATCATTTTGTGGACGCTGCGAGCGTCCAAGAGGCGAAGCGGGAAGCGGAAAATTTCGCTGCAGCGATCGAGGAGGCGGGGGGCGCCTTCGCGTTCCAGCTGCCGCCTGTCATGGACTATGAGTCTGCTGCGGCAGGGCTGAAGAAGTCACAGGTGACTCAAATTGCTCATGCCTTCCTGCAGGAGGCGGAGCGGCTTATTGGTGTACGGCCAATCGTGTATACGTACCCTTATTTTGCCAACAACTATTTTGACGACTCTCTCGCTTCTTACGAGCTGTGGATTGCTCGATATGCGAACGATCCTCCTGGGAAGATTGCGGGCTGGAGCAGCTGGACGTTCTGGCAGTACAGCGACGGCTCGCAGGGCGGTGTACGGTCTAGCGGCAGCCGGTCGGTTGACGGCATTAGCGGACCGGTCGATTTGAACGTATATAAAGGAACGGTACAGGAGCTGAATGCGACATACGGGGTGAACCGCGGTGATGAAAATAAGCCTAGGGATGAAGATGGGGCAGACGATAAGGAGGGGCAGCCGATGACGGAAGCGGAGAAGCAGCAGCTAGAAGCGTTGATCAGACGAGTGGCGGCGCTTGAGAAGCGCGTGAACATGTCCGGCAATCAGACGCCTCCGGCTTGGGCGAACGATGCCATTGTCGCTGCGAAAGGCGCGGGCTATATTACAACCTCGAACGATAAAGGCCATGCGGAGCTTGTGATGATACAGATGCTGTACAACGCAGGCTTGTGTAACGACGAGCTGGTCGCATTCTTCCGTGAGTTCAGCGCTGAGACGAGAGCAGCGATCGAAGCGCTGGTGAAAGGGTAGCCGCATTCCAGTGCATAGAGCTTGCAGCATGATAACTCAGTCTTACAGAAGCCGCTCTATGGGAGCGGCTTCAATGCTTTGTGCAGAATTTGTAAAATCGCAAACGGGTTGGTAAAGGAATTCGGACATTTTCAACGTGAAAATTTTCCGATAAGTGTGCTATGATAAGGGACGAGCCTATTTCTCCCTTATTTATTAAGGCGAAGAATGTCGGAATTAAATATCGTTATTGAAGGAGCGAAAGTGAATCATGGCTAAAGTTCTTGTATTCGGACATAAAAATCCGGACACGGATACGATTTGCTCGGCTATCGCATATGCGGAGCTGAAGAAGCAGCTTGGCGTTGATGCGGAAGCGGTTCGTCTCGGCGAAGTGAACGGCGAAACGCAATATGCGCTCAGCCATTTCGGCATCGAAGCGCCGCGTCTTGTTGAAGCGGTAGCTGCAGAAGCGAAGGAAGTTATCCTCGTCGACCATAACGAGCGTCAGCAAAGCGCAAATGATATTGCAGATGTACGCGTTCTCGAAGTCATCGACCACCACCGGATCGCGAATTTCGAAACGGCTGACCCGCTATATTATCGCGCTGAGCCAGTTGGCTGCACGGCGACGATTCTGAATAAAATTTTTAAAGAAAAAGGCATCCAAATTCGCAAAGAAATCGCGGGTCTGATGCTGTCGGCTATCATCTCCGACTCCCTGCTGTTCAAATCGCCTACTTGCACGCAAGAGGATGTTGACGCAGCCCGTGAGCTCGCGGCAATTGCAGGCGTAGATGCGGAAAGCTACGGTCTGGCTATGCTGAAAGCTGGCGCAGACCTGAGCGACAAATCGATTGCCCAGCTAATTTCGCTCGATTCCAAAGAATTCTCGATGGGCAATGCGAAAGTCGAAATCGCGCAAGTGAATGCGGTTGACACGAACGACATTCTGTCCCGTCAAGGTGAGCTGGAAGCTGCGCTGAACGCAATCATCGAGGAGAAAGGACTCGACCTGTTCCTGTTCGTCGTAACGGACATTCTGACGAACGATTCGGTTGGTCTGGCACTCGGCCGCTCCGCTAACGTTGTAGAGAAAGCATATAATGTAACGCTCTCGAACAATACAGCTGTTCTGAAAGGCGTTGTATCCCGTAAGAAACAAATCGTACCGGTTCTGACCGATACGTTCAATAAGCTGCAAGCTTAAGAGCTTCATAACCTTCGTTACCGCCGTAAGGGGGTACAGCAGGGCCGTCCTAATCGCCATATGGTGAAGGATGGCCCTTTTATTTAAATTAGTAGGGGAGTAGGGGGTGGTGGTGAGAGCTACTATCGCGGCGTGGAATGTCATCGGATAAGGGGCTGCTGCAATCTAATTGTTGTTTCCTGTTGTTTAATGACGAAATTCGATATAATGACAATAATAGATTGCTGTATGACGAACTTCTAGGAGGAATTTACGATGTTTGCCCCTCATCGCCGGGAACTTATATTACAGCTGCTGCAGCAGCATAAGCAAGTAATCGTGAAAGACTTGGCCCGCCAATTAAACGTATCGGAAGGCACGCTGCGAGCCGATTTGCGTCAGATGGAGGAGGAAGGGCTGCTTGAACGGACGCACGGCGGAGCGGTGCCGGTGCGGTCGAAGAAGCCGTCGTTCCAGGATTTGCGCGTAACATATAGGACGGAGCTGAATACGGAGCTGAAGCAGGCAATTGGCCGCAAAGCGGCGGAGCTTGTTCATCAAGGGCAGTGCATATTGCTTGATGCAAGCTCGACGGTGCTGGAGCTGGCGAAGGCGCTTGTCGATTGTGACTATTTGACCGTCGTCACGAATGGAGTAGAGGCGGCGTTAACGTTGAACCGCAATCCGCGTATTAACGTCATTCTGATCGGAGGTGTGCTGCGGCCTGGTTCGGGATCAGTAGAAGGGGTGCTCGGTCGGACAATTCTGGAAGAAATTCATGCTGACCTGTTCTTTACCTCTTCCCTAGGGTTTACGATCGAAGAGGGAATGACCGATTTCAGCTTATATGAGGCAGAGTTGAAGAAGCTGATGGCGGCCAATGCCACGCGGATCGTCGGGCTGCTTGACCATACGAAGCTCGGACGCCGTTCGATTGCGACGAGCGTGCAGACGCGAGCAGTGCATACAATCATTACCGATGATGGGGCCGATCCGGCCTTTTTGCGGCGAATAAGCGGGATTGAAATTCATATTGCGGATAGTTCTGCCGAATATCGTCATTCGACGGATTGATATAACGGCAAACGATGATATAGCAACAAAATTATGATGATCAAATATCAATAAATATCTGACGTAAGGATAACGAATACAAACGCTAATAAAAGCAAACAATCGTTGACATTCGAACGTTAAGAGAAGGAAAATAGTAGAGTAAGGATCGCCTAACGTAAGCGATCACACTCGTTTCGCGGGAGGCGTGGTTCCATCGATGATTGCAGCGGCATTGGACGGATTTGTAATAGATTTGGACGGTACGGTATTTCGAGGAGACCGCGTTATCGAAGGGGCGCCGGAAGCGATAGCGACACTCCGCCAAGCTGGCAAACGGTTTGTGTTCCTAAGCAACCGCGGCAATATTTCGAGAGCGATGTGCCGAGCGAGGCTCAGCCGGTATGGCATCGAGGCGGCAGAAGAAGAGATTGTGCTGTCGTCTACGGTGACGGCCCGTTATTTGCTTGACCGGGAGCCGGACTCTCGAGTGTGGACGCTGGGCGATGACGGGCTGCGGGAAGAGCTTGCATCGTGCGGCATTATGCATGCCGAGCGGCCCGAGGCTGCGGATTGGCTCGTCATTACGCTGCATGAAACGTTGACTTATCGGGATCTTAATGAGGCGTTCCGCGCGGTAAGGCACGGCGCTCGTATTATCGCGACGAACGAGGATCGTTCGTTCCCCGGCGCGGAGGGCGATCAAATCGATGTAGCAGGTATGATTGGTGCCATTACGGCGTCGACCGGCGCGAAGGTCGAGGTCGTCGTCGGTAAGCCCTCGGCATACATGGCGGAAGCGGCGCTGTCAGCGCTTGGGCTCCCGGCCGACCGCTGCCTTATGATCGGTGACAGCATCGAATCAGATATCGGCTTGGGCAAGCGCTCTGGCATGAAGACGGCGCTCGTGCTGAGTGGTTCAACAGTTGAGGGGACGGACGAATCATGGACGGCGAGACCGGATTGGGTATGGTCCTCCATAGCGGAGCTGGTCAGGATAGTTGGATTTTAAAGGAGAGGGAACGGATGAGTAATGTATATCAGAATTTGAAGGCTGCAGCGCCGGAGCTGCAAGATGCGGCGCTAGCTTCGATCATGATCGATCCGATCGTAATTGAATCTGGTGCGATCCGGCAGGTGGCGCCATATTTGCTCGACCGCGGCTTTCGGCGTGTACTGATAGCTGCCGACGTCAATACGCATGCGGCAGCGGGAATACAGCTGTGGCCACGGATTGCGGACGCAGGCATTTCCGTGCAGACGACGCTGATTAAGCCGGATTCTCAAGGCGATGTCATCGCCGACGAAGCATCCCTCGTTCAATTAATGCTGGATATTCGTCAGACGCGGGCGGAAGCGGTTATTGCTGTCGGCTCGGGAACGATTCATGATATTGCCCGTTATTCGGCGTATACGACAGGCATTCCATTTATCTCAGTGCCGACGGCGCCGTCTGTGGACGGCTTCAACTCGAAGGGTGCGCCGCTTATTATTCGCGGTGAGAAGAGAACGTTCGCAGCGATTGCGCCGGAGGCGATTTTTGCTGACCTGGACGTTCTATGTGCTGCTCCGGGTGCGATGGTTGCAGCGGGCTTCGGCGACATGCTCGGCAAGTATACGGCCTTGTTCGACTGGACATATGGCGCCGCAGCTGCGAATGAGCCTTATGCAGATGCAGTTGCGGCTATTACGAAGCAGGCGCTGCACAAATGCGTTGAGCACGCGGAGGCGATCGGACGCCGTGATCAGGAAGGCATTCGGGTGCTGACCGAAGCGCTGATCGAATCGGGTCTAGCGATGCTGCTGTTTGGACAATCACATCCGGCTTCCGGTGCGGAGCATCATTTGTCTCATTATTGGGAGATGGAATATTTGCGGCTTGGTCGTCGCGCACTGCTGCATGGCGCAAAGGTAGGCGTCGCATGCGCGATTATTGCCGACCAATACCGCCGCATCGCAGGCGAGCAGGCGGAGCTGCTGGCAGCGGATCGCAATCGTCTCGAGCAGGCGATTGCCGAAATTCCGCCAGCCGAAGAGCTGCAGCGCTTGCTGCAGACGGCAGGCGCGCCGTCAACGCCGGAGGAGCTCGGCATTGACAGAGGGCTGCTTGCGCGCAGCTTGCGCGAGGCGCATCGCGTAAGAGCCAATCGCCATACGCTGCTTCGGGCGTTCAACGAAGCAACGGCCTCGGCAGGCTAAGCTTGAATGAATAACTAGCGGTTGATCAAGGCGTTAAGGCGCTGGATCAACCGCTTTTTTTTGTTTCGATGCTGGGCGTGGGCGGCTTGGTTCGGCACAAAACCTCCATAGCCTTCAGACGCATCTTCCGGCATGAACGATTATTTAGAACGCCGACTGGCTCCGCCGCCGTTGTAACGTTATAAAAGTGTGCCGTAACTGCAAGGTTGCTGGCACTGCCGCCGCTGTAACGTTATGAAAGTGTGCCGTACCCACAAGGTTGCTGGCTTCGCCGCCGTTGTAACGCCACGAAAGTGTGCCGTAACCGCAAGGTTGCTGGCTCCGCCGCCGTTGTAACGCCACGAAAGTGTGCCGTAACTGCAAGGTTGCTGGCTTCGTGAAAGCCGCCGGACCGACTGGTGTGACACAAAAAGTGATGTAAGAAGAGCACCCCTCACGTAGGGGCGCTCTAACAATAACGAATTACTTCTTCAGCATATGGAACACTTGCTCGACGTCCTTGTCGCCGCGTCCGGACAGGTTGACGATGAGGATGCTGTCCTTGCTGAGCGTAGGGGCGAGCTTCTTGGCGTAGGCGACGGCATGCGCGCTTTCCAGCGCTGGGATAATGCCTTCGGTGCGCGACAGCTCCTGGAACGCTGCCAGCACTTCTTCGTTCGTCACCGTCACGTATTCGGCGCGGCCGCTTTCTTTCAGGTAGCTGTGCTCCGGTCCGATGCCCGGGTAGTCGAGGCCAGCGGCAATCGAATACGTCGGCTTCGGATTGCCCTGCTCATCGAGCAGTACGAGACATTTGAAGCCGTGAAGGATGGCCGGCACGCCCTGCGTTAGCGATGGGGCTTGATCCGGCTCTACTCCGATCAGGCGGACTGTCGGCTCATCGAGATAATGAGCGAACGAGCCGATCGCGTTGCTGCCGCCGCCTGTGCAGGCAATAACCGCATCTGGGAGGCGTCCTTCTTTGTCAAGAATTTGTCTCTTCGACTCCTTGCTGATAATCGCTTGAAAATGCTTCACCATTGTTGGGTAAGGATGCGGACCGACGGCGGAGCCGAGCAGGTAGAACGTTGTTTTGTAGTTCGCGACCAGATCGCTCAACGCTTCGTCGACGGCGTCCTTGAGACGGCCTTGTCCTTTCTCGACGGGCACGACCTTGGCGCCGAGCAACTCCATTCTAAATACGTTCAGCGCTTGGCGGCGGGTATCCTCAGCGCCCATATATACAACGCATTCCATGCCGAACATCGCGCATGCCGTAGCCGTTGCGACGCCGTGCTGTCCTGCACCGGTCTCGGCAATAACACGCTTGGCGCCCATCCGCTTCGCAAGCAAAATTTGACCGACTACGTTGTTAATTTTATGAGAGCCGGTATGATTCAAATCTTCCCGCTTCAAATATACTTTCGCGCCGCCCCATTGCTCAGTTAAATGCTTGGCGTAAGTAAGCGGATTCTCTCTGCCGACATATTCGCGCATATAGTACTGCAGTTCCTCGTTAAACGTAGGATCGTCTTTGTAGGTATTAAATTGTTCCGCTAAGTAGTCTAGCACTTCCTGCAGCTCGGGTGGGACGAAGCTTCCGCCGAATTGCCCGAAGTAGCCTTCTGCCGCTTGTTGTTCTGCTGCCAATGAAACCGCCTCCAAAATTATGGTTGAAAAATGGCGGGCGCTAACCCTTATTTTTATCGTAACACAAATTTACTTAAGGATGAGCGATTATTTATACAGAATATGAAAATTTATAATTTTTGCAAAATAGGCGAACGGATCGGACAACCTCTCCTGCGCCTGCATATAGATAGAGTAGGTTATCCATGCTGTGCGGTTTGTGCCGGCAGGGAGACACCGGATCTTTATAACTAATGAAGGAGGGAGGAATATGCAGCTTGCTTGGTTTAATTCTGCTGTTGCCTGTCTGGGCACGATCGCAACGTACGCGTTCGGTGTGTGGCCGCAATCGCTTACCGTTCTGCTTATAGCGATGGCGATTGATTATGTGACTGGCGTCGCGGCGGCTTTGAGAGAGAAGAAAGGATTGAACAGCCATATTGGATCATGGGGATTAACTCGCAAAGGGATGTCCTTGTTGATCGTGCTTTTAGCTCATCAGATCGATCTGCTGCTTCAAATCGGTGACGCGACAATGTCAGCCGCAATCTATTTTTACTTGGCGAATGAACTCATCTCGATTACCGAAAACTACGGACGGATCGGATTGCCGCTGCCCGATAAAGTAAGACGGATTATCGAGGTGCTTAAAGATAAAGATAAAGGCAGCAAGTAACGGGAGGGGCGAACCAGATGGGACAAACTGTTGGACAAAAGGCGACGGTCCGCTTGCATAAGCGGGCCTATTATCGTTATAATAAGAACAAATGTTCTCATTTGGAGGGTTTGCCGATGGCGATTAGGAATAGAGAGCTGGCTGCGCTTCCACCCGTGCAGAGCGATGCGGAGCTCGAGCTGGTAAAGCGGTATATGCTGCTCGGCATCGTCATGCGCATATTGGATCACGATATACGGGTCGTCAACCGTTCGGGCATGAAGCTGCCGCGGCTGTACGAATCGATTTTGCGAGCGGTACAGGATCGGGTGCTGCTTGACTTAGCTGCGCTTCGCAAGCAATTCCGCGATGCCGGCATTAAGATCTACGAGGAGCTTCAAGAGAAGGACGGCCTCCATGCCAAATATGTATGCCGCGGCTACCATCACCAATTTTCGATGGTGTGGGGATTTGTGAAGGCGGAATCGGAACGGCTGATGAAATCTTATTTCCGAGAATGAAACGTTCAAAGTTTTGTCACATTCCGTAGAAAAAAGTTTATTCACAATGATGTTTAAGGTTGAGAAGAATGGACGAAGTTGGTTATTATAAGGAGTAGACAAATGCATGCAAGGGGGAGCACAGAGTTATGCACAAATGGACGATGCTCGTCTTATTCGTGGCGGCGACCTTACTGAGCGTCTACTTGCTCACGTTTGGTCTTCCGGAGAAGCCTAAGGACGAATCGGAAGGACTGCCTGAAGGAATGCAGCTTCTTAAGATCCAAGCTTCAAACTATGAGTTCAACGAGAAGGAATATCATGTGAAGGCAGGAGAGCCTGTACGCGTTATTCTCCAGAACAAGAGTGGAATTCACGGAGTCGAGATCAAAGGGGCTAACGTGAATTTGAATCAGGAGACTACGCAAGCTGATGTTACATTCGAACCCGGCACTTATGAATTGCATTGCTCTGTACTGTGCGGTTCCGGACATGCCGACATGAAATCCGTACTTATTGTGGAATAAGAGAAAAGGAGCCGGTCGGCTCCTTTTCCTTGTTAAGTTAATAGCGCGAACGTGAGCGTCTGGCCGCACGCTGCCGGTTAATGATCGTATCCGCAATAAATCCAAGCGCAGCCCATGATAACACTGTCCATACGTATATGGATAGAACGCTGACGTTATGGATATCGAACAGCAGATCGGCGATCCAGGCGGGGATGCTAAGCATGAAGAATACGAAGTTGTGCGGATCGTATCCCGTCGCATTGAATAAGCATAGGGCCAGCCCGATGAGGGTGGCCGCAATCGTAATCGTATAGCGCATAAACGTTGCAAGCCCCTTTGTACGATAATTTGGCCTCTATTCGTAACGATATTATGCGACAACGAACGGTGATTCATGCGATAATGTAAGCTGAGAATCAAAATTGAAGACATAACAGGAGTGAAGACAGCAAATGATAACGCACATCGTCATGTTTAAACTGAAGGACCGCAGTCCTGAGAGCGTTGAGCGCACGGCACAAGTGCTTCGTGATATGGAAGGAAAGATAGAGGAGCTGAAGCATTTGGAGGTTGGATTGGACGTGCTTCATTCCGAGCGCTCGTATGACATTGCACTCATTACAAAATTCGAATCGTTGGAAGCATTGGAGGCTTACCAAGTACATCCAGTTCACAAAAAAGTGATCGAGCATATGGCGCAAGCGCGCGAAGCGTCGGTTAGCGTCGACTTCGTTAGCTAAGGAGCGTATATCGATGGGTGACGTATTCGAGTTGATGACGTATTTGATCATCGTAATTGTTAGCAGCATTATTATGGTCGCATGGCTTAAGCGCCGCGGACGTCGCTCGGGTTCGAGCCAGGACGTGGAATAAAGAGAAGCCGCCGTGCGGCTATAGAAAGGAGCAGCAGCAACAGCATGTATTACGTTAACGTAGATCAGATCCGGCAGCGGCTGGAGGCCATTCCAGCTATTGCGGAGACGCTGACCATTCTGGTCAGCCGTTGGAGCGGATCGCTGCTGGAAGGAATGGCGCAGGAGAGGGCGCTTCATCTCGCCATCGAGACGGTGACGGATGTCGGCAGCTTTCTTATTGACGGGTTTATTATGAGGGATGCAAGCAGTTACGAGGATCTCGTCGACATTATTGCCGAAGAGAACGTGCTGCCGGATACGATGAGCGGGCCGTTATCGGAGCTCGTAAAGCTGCGCAAGCCGCTGGTCCAATATTATTATGAATGGCCGCGTGCGGAGCTTCATCCGCTGTCGCCTAAGCTGCCGGAGCTGCTGACTGGGTTCAAGTCTGCAGTCGAGCAATATTTGGAGCGGGAACTGCGCTAGAATGAATGTAGAAGCCTGCTGCCGGTGCGCCGGCAGCAGGCTTTTTGGCAGACAAGCGCCGAGCATCCATACAAAGCAAATTTACGAAAGCAGTAAAATCGGTTACAATGTCGTAAAAGCAGGAGAGGCGGTGGGAGGATGAAACGAAGCGAACGCAGGGACGAAATCGGCCATCCCCCACTTCGCAGCGAACGGTCGACGAGGCAGACGGTTATCGGACTGCTGAAGACAAGGGGAGCTCAGAGTGCCGGGGAACTGGCGTCTAGCCTTGGGTTAACGGAGATGGGCGTGCGCCGGCATTTGTATGCGCTGGAGCAGGACGGGTATATTGAGCAATCGTCCGTCGTGCGGGGCGCCGGAAGACCGAAGCATATGTACGCGCTGACGGCTGCATCTGAGGAATTGTTTCCGAAAAATTATCAAGGCCTAACGCTCGAAATGCTCGACGAGCTGTCGTCGGATGAAGAGACGGCTCCATTAATCGATAAGCTGTTCGCAAGCCGCAAGCGTAAGCTGCTGGAGCGATATGCTCCGCGGATGGAAGGCAAGGAGCTGGAGGGCCGCGTCTACGAGCTGGCAGCTATTCAGAACGCCGGTGGCTATATGGTGGAGGTAGAGCAGCTGGAGAGCGACAATAGCTACCGTCTGCATGAGTATAACTGTCCGATTGCACAAGTAGCGAAGCCTTACCAGCAGGCGTGCGCTTGCGAGCTGCAGCTGTTCGCAGACTTACTGCAGGCGAAGGTAGAGCGTACAGAATGTCTCGCTAAGGGCGGGGGTAAGTGTACGTACGTCATTGGACCTGCAGCGGACAAGAGCTAATGATCGTAAATGATTTTAAGTCATTATAAGATGCGTCACAGGGAACATCGTATTGTCCAGAGCGGACATGCGGTGTTCTTTTTTTGTCATCTCCTGTCAATTCGTAGTGTCGAGACGAGCCCAATGTGCTTATACTGTCACTACACAATAGGCATTCGTCTATTTCACCGGAGGGACGATGCAGGAAAGGAGCGAAAGGTCATGATTACGATAGGGTGCATCGTTGCCGTTACTGTCATATTCGCCGCGCTGACGGCCGGCCTGCTTATTGGGCTAAGAACGATCGTCAGCCGAGTCGTGCTGATACAGCTGTCATCGGAGCGGCTGGAGCAGGATGTAAGAGCACTGTTGATAAAGCTGCAGAAGACGTCCGAGCGGGCTGATGAGACGCTGGAGCTGATTAGTGCTCAGCTAAGAGCCGTAAGTGGATTATTCCAAGCGGCGTCGCTGCTCGGTGAATCGGTCGAGAACGCATCGGCGGCTGTCAATTCGATGACAGCGGCATTATCGAACAAAGCCCGGCAGCAGGCGGAGCGAATCGAGAACAAGAAGCTTCGCGGGTTAGATGAAGCGCTCGATTGGGCGGAGGTCGGCATGACGGCTTGGCAGCTGTGGCAGTCCGTTCGTGACAAAATCGCGAAAAAGTCTGCATGCTCCGGGGAGGACGATGGGTACGATAAACGTGGAGGGAGCGATTCATAATGGCAAAATCGACAAGTACGAAAGGCTTTTTGCTCGGGGCATTGGCAGGGGCGGTTGTCGGTTCGATAACGGCACTGTTGTTCGCGCCGAAGTCTGGTAAAGAGCTGCGCAGCGATATCGCGGACAGCGCACAGAAGGTAAGTGACACGACGGTGCGTCTGGCGAAGCAAGTCGGAGACGGTGCATCAGATGCAGCAGAACGCGCCAAACAGGCAGCATCGAACGTCATCACGAATATTAAATCGTGGCGCGGCGGATCGGATGTGAAGGAGGAACTGGAGGAAGCGATTGTCAGCACACTGACAGCCGGCATCGAGTCGTCTGAGCAAGAGGCCGATTCTGTGACCGCACTTTCCGAATTGGAACCGGAGACAGAGCAGATTGAAGAGGCGCAGACTTCTTCTTCAGCTCTACAGCCGATCGGCTACTAACTATAAGTAAGCGGTATTGAAGGGGTTGTTTCCAGAAGGTTAGTGAAAACTGACTGACGGACCGCCCCTTTTTTTTCGTATATGACTAAAGATAGATCGCCAATGACAATATAGGTACATTTCATAGCGGAGTTTCATATGTTATTGAAGCCTGGATAATTGTTGAACAGAAAGCGGTGTGGATGTGCAGCAGCCGATTGCAATATTAGATTCCGGGGTTGGCGGACTAACGGTTGCCAAGGAAGTTATGAGACAGCTCCCCAAGGAGCGGATTGTCTACTTCGGCGATACCGCTCGCACGCCATACGGACCAAGGCCGGCCGGTGAGATCATTCGCTTTACGGAAGAGATTGTTGATTATTTAGTGCAATACGAGCCGAAAATGATCGTTATCGCTTGCAATACTGCAACTGCAGTCGCGCTGGAACCCATTAAGAAGCAGGTAAGAGTCCCTGTCGTCGGTGTGATTTATCCTGGTGCGCGTGCGGCACTCGGAAGGACGAGAACCGGAGTCGTCGGCGTTATCGGCACCGAAGGCACGATCAAAAGCAGAGCTTATGAAATGGCATTGATGCAGCTGTCGCCGAATGTGCACGTTATAAGTCAAGCGTGTCCCACATTCGTTCCGCTGGTTGAACAGGGTAACTTCCGCTCGGAGGAGACCTATGAGGCTGTCCGCTCCTCGCTCCTCCATCTGCGGGAATATCCGCTCGAGCTTGATTGTCTCATTCTAGGCTGCACGCATTATCCGTTTCTGGCGGAAGCAATCAGTGAAGTGATGGGTCCCAAGGTAGCGCTTATTAATTCGGCTGAAGAGACGGCAAGAGAAATCCGCAGCGTTCTGAAGATGCATGGGAAGCTGGCGGTAACGGAGCGTATGCCGGTTCATCGTTTTTTTTGCAGCGGGCAGCCGGCTGTGTTCAAAGCCATTGCTCAGCAATGGCTGGGTGAGCAGATCGAACTGACGCCTGTCGTCTGGCAGATATCCCATATTGGTTAAGATGAAATTGTAAAAGGGCAGCAGTAAGGCAGCCGAAGGACGGTATGCCGCTGCATGCCCTTTTTGTGTTCATGTCATCATTCGGAGGATAGCACTTTCATGTTCGCTGCATGAGCGATCCCTGTAATGAATAACATGTACGGATAAACCTGTATGATAACCGATTGAACGTGAAGGGAGGAAATCCCGTGCTTTCTTATACGGCTCGACCTGGAGATACGCTGCTTCGTATTGCACGGCATTTCGGCATATCCGCTGCATCTGTGCTGGCCTGCAATCCGCGTCTGACGGAAGGGGAACCGATCCCGCCCGGCATCGTGCTGCGAATACCATCTGCCTCCGACGTCTGGTATACGCTGCAGGAAGGCGATTCACTGGAGAGGCTGTCGGAGCTGTTCGGCGTAGCGGCTTCCGCGATCGAAGCGTCTAACAAAGGCATTCCCGCCGGCGGTTGGACAACAGGTACGCTGCTGCGTATTCCAGCCGGTCCGCCGAATCGTATTGTCGATGCAAGGGCGGAATATGGACCCGAGGAAGTAGCAAGAGACTGCCGGCTGCTGCAGAGCAAGTATGGTGACTTAGTCGAGACGACCATCATTGGGCAAAGCGTACTCGGCAAGCCCATTATAGCGCTGAAGCTGGGCAAAGGGGCGCGGTGCATCCATGCCAACGGCTCGTTCCACGCGAATGAGTGGATTACGAGCGCGCTGTTGATGACATTCGTTGAGGATGCCGCCGAAGCTTATGAGTCGGGCTGCATATGGCGGGGGAACGATATGAAGCAGCTGCTAAGCGAGGTGTCGCTCTGGCTCGTGCCTATGGTGAATCCCGACGGCGTAGAGCTGGTGCAGGAAGGGCTGCATACCGGTCACCCGTTGTACGATCAGCTACTGGCGATGAACCGGGGCTCGTTTCGGTTTAATCGTTGGAAGGCTAATGTGAGAGGCGTCGACTTGAACGATCAATTTCCTGCCTTCTGGGAGGAGGAGTGCCGCCGAAGGGGAACGCCTGGACCTGGGCCGCGCGATTATCCCGGCCCGAAGCCGCTTAGCGAGCCGGAGGCTGCAGCGATGGCTGCCTTCACGAACGAGCTGCCGTTTGAGCTGGTGCTTGCTTTCCATACGCAAGGGCAAGAAATATATTGGAATTATCGGGGATATGAACCGGAGCAGTCGGAATGGCTGGCCGCCAAGCTCGGCCAAGTGAGCGGTTATCGTCCCGTGAAGCTGAGCGGCAGCGATGCCGGCTACAAGGATTGGTTCATCCATACCTATCGGAAGCCAGGCTTTACGATAGAAGCGGGGATCGGCGTCAATCCGCTGCCGCTTAGTCAGTTCGATGACATGTATGATGAGATTGCCAAGCTGCTGCTGGAGGCGATGAGCTGGCGGCTGTAGCTGATAAAGGAGCAAAGGCCGCTGAACAACAGGTTTAGCGGCCTTTGCTCGCGTGGTATACTGTGTGTATACAGAATTGGAAGAGGAGGAGAACGGCATGAGCAAATGGCTGTCGCTCCGCCGCTGGAAGGGGACGCTCATTCGGGTCTACCGTCTGCTGAAAGAGCCGCGTATTGCGCTTCGTGACAAGCTTATTTTTATTATTCCTGTCGGCCTGTATTGGGTGCTGCCGGACGTGCTCCCGATCCCGTTCCTCCCGATCGACGACATTGCCGTTACGCTGCTGGCTGCTGGTGGGTTCGCTAGCTGGATGGAGCATAAGTACGGCATCCGTTGATAAACGGCAAATACCGGCAGCAGCGCTGCAGTTTATGGGTTGACATATGCGGTGCATTCTATACAATAGTTAAGATAAACGAGCTTAATAATCGTCACGAACCTAGATTTGAAGGAGCGGATAACAATGAAATGCAAAATATCGCGAGCGGCAGCTAAAGTGCTCCGTACAGAGCTGGACAAGCCGGAGAATGAAGGCAAGCTGCTTCGCATTCATGTGACGCACGCGCATGGCGATCATGCCCACTACGGCATGTCGATCGGTACGCCGGGGGATAACGATGTTGTCGTCTCGACGGATTCCGGCATCGATGTCATTCTGGAGAAGGGCGTCGATTTCCTTGACGGCGTGCGCGTCGATTACTTCTATGTGCCGCAAGAGGGCTTCGTTTTGTCGAATCCTTCGCGGGGCAATCACGGCGATCATTAATCGCGCGGGCACAGAACATTATGCCTAACGATATTCGCATCTGCGACAAATGCAAACATATCCGCGTAAAGACGATGCTGCCGAAGCTGGCAAAGCTCGTTCCCGAATCGGAAATTAAAGTGGGCTGCAAGTCCTACTGTGGCCCTTGCGCGAAGTATCCGTTTATTTATATTAATGGCCGGTATTTGAAAGCGGCGACGGAAGACGAAGCGATCGAGAAGGCAAAGCAATATATTAAGCCTTAACAGAAGAACACGAAGGCCCCTTATTCATTCCGTTGGGAATGAATAAGGGGCCTTCGTTATTAGTTATGCTGGTGAGCAGCTTACAGCTAGGTGGCGTTAGTTCGTAGTATCGGCACCAGCAGCGGGATCAGTGCTTGCGCTATTGACCGCCGCTGCGCTTCGTTCGTTCAGACGGCCGATAATGTTGTACGCTACGGTCTGGTCGGAAATGCTTAGCTCCTCGTGAGCTTCCTTCGCACCGTCGAGGCAGCCGGATATATCGATTGTGCCGCCGGTGTTAGCGTCGTAGCATGTGCCGTGCTCCAGAATACCGTCAGTCGGAGCCATATAGAATACGGTGCCGTCCGTGAATGCTCCGCTGCGATAGACGACTTGATTGCCTTCGAGCGGTTCGTCCACAATGAGCGGCGTACCGACCTGATGCAGATCGGCGCTGGATATGCCGAGCAGATGCATAATCGTTGGCGAGACGTCGAGCTGGCCTCCTACGTTATGGTAGGTGCCTGCATGGCCGCCGTCCGGCAGATGGACGATGAACGGTACCTCGTGAAGCACTTGCTGGCGCTCGATTTCATTCATCGTATGACCGATTAGCTGCTCGAACGGCGCCCAATCTCGGATAGAGTTATCGTGGTCGCCGTAGAACAGGAAGATCGTGTTATCCCATACGCCTTCTTCTTTTAGCTTCGCGATAAATTGGCCAAGTGCTTCGTCGACGTAATGAACCGCCTGCAAATAGTTGCCGAATATAGAGCCTTTGAATGAGCCAACGTCCAGCTTCTGATAGCTCTCCGGCAAGGAATATGGATGATGGCTCGACAGCGTAATGAGGAACGAGTAGAACGGCTGCTTCTGCTCCCCGATTACATCGGCCGATTGCCGGAAGAACGAGCTGTCGCCAATTGACCAGCCGAGCGGCTCGTCGTTCGCGAAGCGAGTCCGGCTGTAGAACGTATCATATTTCATCCGATGGTACATCGTATTGCGATTCCAGAAGCCGGCATCGTAGGCATGGAATACCGAGGTCGAGTAGCCTGCTGCCTTGAGCACTGCCGGTGTACAGTCAAAATCGTTGTGCGCATACTGAATAAAGACGGACCCACTCGGCTGTGGCTGCAGAGAGCATTGGACAGCGAAGTCGGCGTCCGACGTACGGCCTTGCGACGTCTGGTGAGAGAAATTGTCGAAATAGGCGCTTTCTTTAATTAACGCATTCAAGTTCGGTGTAATTTCCTGACCGCCGATTGAGCTTCCAATGACGAAATTCATGAATGCCTCGCCCTGTACCATAACCACATTGCTGCCCTTGTATTTACCGAAACTCGAATCGGCTTCCAATGCGCGCCGGACGTCGCCGCGCTCCTTGAACCATTGCTCAGACTCGTTGATTTGGTCCTCGGTCGCAATTGCTTTATGAATCCAGTGCTGGTTCGCATAACGGTATACGTCATAGCCGTGGAATCCGAGAACGCCGGTCACGTTATAGATCGAGACGTTCCACCAGTTGCCGACGAATAAGCCGACCGCCCATGTTTTTTTGGCGATATTGACCGGTACGAACACGAGCGTAACGCCGGCAGCGAAAATGATGAGCGTCATCGAGATACGGAACAGTACTCGTCGAAGCATAGGCATCCGCGGCCGATGAAAGCTTAATCCGATGTCGGAAGCGGGTTTGCTTTTCTTGCGGAGACCGAGTATCGTCAGCACGATATAGAACGGCCAGTCTACAAAAAACCATATGTCTACCCCATACAGAAGCGTGAAGATGCTGTCTCCGAGCGATTCGACTTGACCAGCCTGTGTTAGCACCGGAACAGAGATCAAATCCTGAAAATAGCGGTAATAGATCAAGTCAGCGAATATGATGAACGTGAGAACGAGATTCAGCAGCAGAAGGGCAATCATTCTTCCACGCTTGGGCAACAGCATCGTCCAGAACGACGCAAGCGCCAGAGAGCCGAATCCGATAATGACGTCGTCGAACGTCATCGTCATATTTTTCACGTTGATATAACGGTCGAACATGACCAGCTTCACGATCATGATGGCGTAGAAAGCGATCACGTCAATGGCGATAAAACGCATCGCCAGTCCTGCTGATGCTTGCAAACCGCGCCGTGCCGCATTTTGCAACGATCTTTCCATTCCTTGATAAGCCTTCTTTCTTTACACATGATTAATAAACATTATTTCATTATAGTCCAGTGACCTTATAATGCAAGGCGGCCACAGTCAATTGGATAAATATGAGGGATTACAATAAAAAACAGGGAGACTATAACCGTTCTCCCTGAACATGCTTCGTTTATTAGTTTCTTGGAGGCAGCGGGCCCAAGTATTGATACAGCTGACATTCAATGCGCCCGTTATACAGCTTGCGCCGCTTGTCCGCATTTCTTGTAAAATGATGCTCGAAGCTCTTAGACGAGCTGATCGCGAACAACGACCAGTTCTGAAGCATCAAGTAGGTGAAGCCGAGCTGCTTGATCGCTTTCTCCGCTTCCTTCTCGTCGAGAAGACGCTCACCGTACGGCGGGTTCGTCACAATGACGCCGTACGAGCCTTGTGGTTGCGCCTTAGCGACGGGGAGCACCCGCAGCTTAATCTCTTTGGCGAAGCCTGCCCTCTTGACAGCGGCTTCGGCGACCTCGATAGCGGACGGATCGATGTCGGAGCCGGCAATATCGAGTGGGATATCGTCCTTCACCGCATCGAATGCTTCCTCGCGCGCCTGAGCCCACAGCTCCTTAGGCACGAGCGGCCAATGCTCGCTGTTGAACGAGCGGCGTAAACCGGGCGCGACGTTCCAGCCGATCATCGCCGCTTCGACGAGGAACGTACCGGAGCCGCAGAACGGATCGTACAGCGGACGGTGCGGGCCCCAGCGGCTAAGCTGTAGTATAGCTGCTGCCATCGTTTCCTTTAGCGGCGCTTCCGTTACAAGCTTGCGATAACCGCGCTTATGCAGACCAGGACCGGTCGTATCTAGCGTAAGCAGTGCGCGGTCGTTCAGCATCGTCACCTCAATGACGAAGCGGGCGCCGTCCTCTGGAAACCATTCGGTTCCATAACGATCCTTCATTTTCTCGACGACAGCCTTCTTTACGATCTTTTGGCATGCCGGTACGCTGGACAGCTGCGATTTGTGTGAGCGTCCTTCTACCGGAAATTCTCCGTTACTTGGAATCCAGTCCGGCCAATCGAGCGCTTTCGTTCCCTCGAATAGCTCGTCGAATGTCGTCGCCTCGAATTCGCCCATCTTCACAAGCACCCGATCGGCCGTTCTTAGCCATATGTTGGTGCGGCAAATATCGGCAGGAGTGCCGGTAAACGTGACTCTGCCGTTCTCCACTTGAATCTCGTTGTAGCCGAGCTCCTTCAGCTCACGTGCTACAATCGCTTCCAGCCCCATCGGCGCCGTAGCGATTAATTGAATTGTACGTTCAGTCATAGTCATCCCCGTTTCGTAGCTTAAGCGGCGTCCCGCTCTTACAGTTGTGCGCCGTCGGTCAAAATCATACAATCAAGTATAGAATAAAAAAGGTTACCTGTACAAACAGGGAGTTGGAGGAACGGCAATGACAGACGATAGACTGGCAAGATGGGCAATGAACAGCGATGCGGGACATACGGGCGGCGCGGGATCGACTAGTGCGAATGCGGACGGGGGATGCTCTGACGAAGCTCCGACGCCGGAGTCGTATGTGGACGGGTTGTTTGCTGTGGATGAGGATTGGGTTCGCGTTCGGGAGCGTTTGGAGGCTCACGATATGCCCGATATTTCAGTTGAGCCGGGCTATGGCCGTCTGCTGACGCTGCTCGTCCGGGCTTCAGGCGTGCGGGATGCGCTGGAGATCGGCGCGCTCGGCGGCTACAGCGGGATTTGTATAGCACGGGGAATGGCACAAGGCGGTTCTTTGGTGTCGCTGGAGCTTAAGCCGGAGTTCGCCGAGGTTGCTAGGTCCAGCATGGAGGCGGCCGGCTTCGGCAGCATCGTCGAGTACCGTCTTGGAGATGCCAAGCTGTCGCTTGCAGCGCTTGCAGAGGAAGGGCGGAAGTTTGACTTCTTCTTTATTGATGCAGATAAGGGCGGCTATCCGGAATATTTGGAATGGGCGATCAAGCTGGCTAGACCTGGCGCCATCATTGCGGCGGACAATACACTGCTGCGCGGTAAAACAATCGACAAGACGCGCAACGGTCCGTCGGTGCAGGCAATACGCGCCTTCAACGAAGCGATCGGGCGCGACGAGCGGCTGATCGGCGCTATGCTGCCGGCGTACGACGGGCTCGCACTGGCGGTTGTGAAGTAGCAAATCAGCCGACAGAGTCATCAGTATTCGAGGATAGGCTTACTTCACAGCAACGGGACAATAAAACTTGCTGCTGTGAAGTGAGCCTATTTAATGTTTGGAGCGGCGCTAACGTACGAGAACTGATACGTTAGCATGTCAGTGAGGCGAACGGCGAGCGGTTAGCGAACCAGAACAGGTACGTTAACGCAAAGCTGCCCTATGTGCGGGAGAATGTTAAACTCCATTCTGAGCCTGGATGTGCTTGCGGCGAAGCAGGCTCTGGTACACCCATACCGCGTTCGTGAACATGAGCGCAGCTGACAGAAGGAACAGCCCTTCGATGCCGGTCCAAGCGGACAGCACGCCGCCCGTAATCGGGCCTACCATGTTGCCTAGGCCGAGCGTGCTGCTGTTGAAGCTGAACGCCCGTGTCGACATGCCCTCCGGTGCATACTTGCGTAAGAGCGCGTTGACCGACGGCACGAGTCCGCCGAGGAATATACCGAGCGCAAAACGGCAAAGCAGCAGCTGCCATACCGTATGGACCATCGCCTGAGGGATGAATGCGACAGCGGCGCCGATAAGTGAGACGAACAGCACTTTCTCGCCGCCGACCTTATCGCTTAGTCTGCCAAGCAGCGGCGAGGCGATCATGTTGGACAAGCCGGTTACCGAGTTGACGAAGCCGGCGTAGAACGCAAGGTTTTCCGGTGTGCCGTGCAGCCGCTGTACGTACAGCGGTATAAGTGACATCGGACTCATCATCGCGAATTGAATCAGGAACGTTGCGGCCAGAAGCGCTGGGATTTGAGGAACGCGGCTTAGTCTGCGCAGTCCTTCCGTTACGGACATTTGCGGTTTGGCTGCTGCGGCTTGTTTATCGAATTTTTCTTTGACAATAATCATCGATAGCACCGAGGCAAGAAACAACAAAGCACCGGTCAAATAGAAAATCGGACGGAAGCCGACCGCATCAGCGAGCAGACCGCCAAAGAAAGGGCCGAGAATTGTACCAGCGATGCCGCCAGACTGAAGCGTACCCATTGCGAAGCCCATTCGTTCCTTCGGCGTATTCGAGGAGATGAGCGAGACAGACGCCGGATTAAAGCCCGAGATCGTCCCGTTAAGCATCCGCAGCAGCAGCAGCTGCCAGGGAGAGGCCGCGAAGCCCATCAGCACCATGACGAACGCCATGCCGAAGCCGGAGCGAAGCAGCATCGGCTTGCGCCCATACCGGTCCGACAGCTTGCCCCATAACGGCTGGAATAGAAACGAAGTAATAAAGTTGGCGGCAAATATGACGCTTGTCCATAACGAGATGTTATGCTCGCCCTGAACGCCGAGATCACTCTGCAAATAAAGAGACAGAAAAGGGATAATCATCGTCATGCTGCCATTAACGAGAAATTGACCGACCCAGAGGACGGCCAAGTTTATTTTCCATCGCTCCAAGATGATAACCCCCTGTCTGACTTGACGTTAGCTTGAACGGTAATACGGTATATGGTAAAGCATTCCGCTTAAGTTGTATGTTTACCCAGTATAGCATAATTCGACAAGGGGGAAGCAAAAGCTTGATGGTCCGAAATTAGGTGAGCTGCTGCGAGTTTTATAGAAACGACAACGAACGTTCACAGATGAAGGTGCCCTTCATAGGATTGTCAAACTATTGTCAACGAAAGTCGAAACGGGCTAGTTGTTAGCTCCATCCAAAACGGGCATAATGGAAACGAAGGGAAATCAGTAGAAATGGGGAACGGAAATGAGCTACAACGACCGATTTATTCGGGCTGCTCGCAAGGAGCCCGTTGATCGTGTGCCTGTATGGTACATGCGTCAGGCAGGACGTTACGACCCCGATTACCGGAAAATTAAAGAAAAATATTCGCTGCTCGAAATTTGCCAGCAGCCGGAGCTTGCTGCGGAAGTCACGATGATGCCAGTACGAAAGCTTGGCGTCGATGCGGCTATTTTGTATTCCGATATCATGAATCCGGTGGCATCAATCGGCATCGATTTTGATATTGTAGCGAATGTCGGGCCGGTTATCGCGAATCCGATCCGCTCCGCAGCGGATGTCGAACGGCTCAAGCCGATTGATGTGGAGGGAGATCTAGGCCATGTGCTGGAGACGATCCGGATTCTCGACCGCGAGCTGGAAGTGCCGCTTATTACATTCGCTGGCGCTCCTTTTACGATAGCTAGCTATTTGATCGAAGGCCGTCCGTCCAAAAATTATTTACGTACGAAAGCGCTAATGTATAGCGAACCGGAAGTATGGCACAAGCTGATGTACAAGCTCGGCGATATGGTCATCGCTTATTTGCGTGCCCATATGGCTGCGGGCGGCAAGGCGTTTCAATTGTTTGACAGCTGGGTGGGCGCGCTTGCGCCGCACGACTTCCGTACCTTCGTGCTGCCGACAATCGAGCGCATCTTTGCAGAGCTGTCCGATTTGCCACAGCCGAAAATTTACTTCCCGGGCGTCGCGTCCGGAGAGCTGCTAACGGAGCTGCATGACCTAAAGGCTAACGTGATCGGGCTGGACTGGCGCGTATCGATTCCGGAAGGCAGACGTCGTCTAGGCGGTCGGTTCGCCGTACAGGGTAATCTTGACCCGGTCGTGCTGACAGCGCCGCAGCATGTCATCGAGGCGCATGCGAAGACGATTATCGATCAAGGCATTGAGCAGCCGGGCTTTGTGTTCAACCTCGGACACGGGCTGTTCCCGGAAGCGTCGCTGGACAAACTGAAGGAGCTGACGGCGTTCATCCACCGGTATTCATCAGAGGCAATTGCAGCGGGCAAAGCAGAAGGAGCGAACAGTCATGTCTAACAAAATCGGCGTACTCGTTATGTCCTACGGAACACCGCAAAGTATGGATGATGTGGAAGCTTATTATACGCATATTCGCCGCGGTCACCCACCAACGCCGGAGCAGCTGAAGGAGCTGCGTGACCGTTACGAAGCAATTGTCGGCGGCGTATTTCCGCTTCGCGAGAATACGAATCATCAGGTCGCTTCGCTGCAGGACAAGCTGGAGCAGCTTGCTCCAGGCCGATATGCATGCTATCAAGGCTTGAAGCATGCGCAGCCTTTCATTGAGGACGGCGTACAGCGCATGGCGGACGACGGCATTACGGAGGCGGTGAGCATCGTATTGGCACCGCATTACTCTGTTATGAGCGTCGGCTCTTACAATAAACGAGCGAAGGAGAAGGCGGCTGAGCTTGGGATTAAGATGTCCTGCGTCGATTCGTACCACCTTCATCCGAAGCTGATTGAAGCGTTGACAGAGCGTGTGAAGGACGGCTTGAACAAGCTGGCGGTTACGGCGAAGAAGGAACATGGTGAAGCTTTCGACGGACGGATGAAGGTGCTGTTCAGCGCACATAGCCTGCCAGAGAAAATTCGTGAAATGAATGATCCTTATGAACGTCAGCTGCTAGAGACGGCTGCTGCGGTTGCAGCGGCGGCCGGTGTGACGGATTGGCAATTCACATGGCAGAGCGCGGGACGCACCCGGGAGCCGTGGCTCGGACCAGACGTGCTCGATACGCTCCGTACACTACGCGAGTCAGGCTATGAAGCGGCGCTTGTCGCGCCGATCGGCTTCGTATCCGATCATCTCGAGGTGCTGTACGATCTTGATATCGAAGCGAAGGCATTCACTAGCGAGATTGGGATGTCGATGGAGCGGACGAGGATGCTGAACAGTGATCCCTACTATATGGAGGTGCTGGCGGACTCAGTTATAGAGGCTGCCGGTAAGCTTCACGGCGAATAACGATAAGTTATAACGTATATAGCGGAGATTGGCAAGTGAGGACCGTGTCTGATACAAGACCGGTCGATTGCCGATCTCCGCTTTTTGTTTCATGTGATATGAACCTTCATGGACACTCCAATTGCTGGTATAATGAGAAGGTCTGCTAGCTTGAAATCTATTCGTGTCAAGATCTTGTCCAGAGGTTAATAGCTTGTATTGATAGGTAAGTACTATAAGGCTTGCGTTACTTGTGTTAGTAGTTCTTAGTATTTATCGGAGGTTATTCAATTATGTACGTATCGCGCTCAGAAACGCATCAGCAGAACAAGAAGCGCAAGCAACGCCGTGTTCGAAGATTAGCGATTATGAATCTAGCAATGCTAGCTGTAATTTTAATATTAGGAGCCGTTTTCTGGTCTACTCTGTTCCCTTCTGATTCCGCTTCCGAATCGAAGCGGCAGAGCGAAACATTGGACGCGAATGGGCCTCATAAGAACTTAGAATCATCTGGTGCAGACACGCCAGCTGCGGGTACGCCGAATGAAGAGGATGAATTAGAGCCTGTCGGCGAATCTGAGACAGAAGACAGCCATACATCGACAGAAGAGGCTGAAGATCAGTCGAGCCGGGTAGGCGGCGTCTCATTGTCACCGATTACGGGTGAATTGCAGGAGGACAGCGAGGGTACAACGCCATCGGAACTTAATGGAGGCGACTCTTCCGGCGAGACAGTAAAGCTGGCATTCGTCGGCGATATTATGCTGGGCTCATCTGTGGAGAAGACGATGCGGAGCTACGGGCTTGAGTTTCCGTTCTCGGGAGCAATCGACTATTTGACCGCGGCTGATTTGACAGCAGGTAATTTGGAAAATCCGATTACGACACGCGGCACACCGGCGACTAATAAACAATATGTTTTTAAAGGGGCACCTGATCTGCTTCCTCCGCTGAAAGATGCGGGCTTCGATGTCGTGTCGGTAGCAAATAACCATACGCTCGATCAAGGAACCGAGGGGCTGCTCGATACAATTTCGCACTTGGCTGAGGCAGGTGTACCGAGCGTTGGCGGCGGCAGCAACGACACAGAAGCGTATGCCCCTGTCATTCTCGAAGCGAATGGGATTAAGGTTGCTTACTTAGGCATTAGCCGCGTACTGCCTGTTACGGAATGGAAAGCGGATAAGAATCATCCGGGCTTGGCTGAAGGGTATGATTCGAGACGTGCAGTTGCAGCCATCGAGAAGGCGAAGGAGCAGGCTGATCTTGTCGTCGTTCTCGTGCACTGGGGCGTTGAGCGGGCGGAGAATCCGGTCAAGGAACAAACCAGCTTGGGCAAGGTGTTGATCGATGCAGGGGCTGATCTAATTATTGGCAGCCATCCGCATGTGCTTCAAGGCTTCGAGCTTTATAAAGGCAAATGGATCGCCTATAGCTTGGGCAACTTTATATTTAATGTAACCTCGACGCCGCGGACGAAAGATACTGGCGTACTAGATGCTGTATGCACGAAGAGCGGGGAATGCAGCCTTACATTCCATCCGATGGTCGCAGTGCAATCAAGGCCAGCGCCCGCTGATTCGGCCAAGGCTGCGGATATAACGGACTATTTGTCCCGTATATCTATCGGTGCGAAGGTTGATCGAGACGGTAAAGTTTCAGCGCAATAATGCTACGGCAAAGGGAGTGAGGCTGTGAGAAACCCATGTGTCGCTCACAGAGGCTGGTCAGGCAAGGCCCCGGAGAATACGCTGGCGGCGATTCAACTGGCCATGCGCGAGCCAGATTTGTTCTGGACGGAAATCGATGTGCAGCTGTCGAAGGATAACGTGCCGGTAGTCATTCACGATTATATTCTTGGGCGTACGACGAACGGTTTCGGCGAAGTAAGGGCGCATACGGCGCAGCAGCTGCAGAAGCTGGATGCAGGAAGTTGGTTCGACGAGTCCTACCGGGGGGAGCCGGTGCCGACGCTGGAGCAGGTGCTGTCGCAAACCTGCGGTCGATGCCGTCTGAATATCGAGCTGAAGACGGACGGAAGGTATGCCGGATTGGCTGGTGAGGTGCTGAAGTTGGTGTATAAGTATGGTCTTCAGCATGATATTGTACTGACCTCCTTTCATCCGCCGACGCTTCGTGAAGCGCGTGAACAGTCATCCGAGGTGTCGATCGGTCTAATCATTGATGGCTGGCGGGAGTCTTTAATATCGGAGCTGAAGGGGTGGAAGGCTGATTTCTTATCACTCGGCTATCCGCATGCGACGCCCAAACGGATTAAAGCGCTTAAGGAAGCGGGCATAACGACGATGCTTTGGACGCTTAACGATGTAAGAACGATTAAGAAGTATGCAGCATTAGATCCTGATGTCATGATATGTACGAATTATCCTGACCGATGGCGGGAAGCGGTGCTGTCCTTGAACAAGTAATTTTGCCATCATCATCATATAAGAGGCTAGGCGATGACTATGTGGGGCGAGTTGTACAATTGGCTGCAATCGATAGCATGGCTGTTCGGAGGAGCAGAGGGGCTGTGGGTGAGAGCGGTGATCGGGGCTGCAGGCGGCATAACCATTGCAGCGACGGCCGTCCGTTCGAGCTCGTTAACGCGGCAAGGAGCTGTATCGGCAGCCATTATGGGTACGGGCTATACGGCGCTTGGAGGGCTGCTCTGGTTCGGCTCGTTACTCGTTTTTTTTACGACCTCTTCGATGCTCTCACGCTGGAAGAGGAAGCATCGCCGTAAAGCGGAGGCGGAGCTGCTCTATGAGAAGACCGGGGCACGCGATGCCGGTCAAGTATGGGCCAATGGCGGTGTCGGCTTGGCGCTGTGCGCAGCGAATGCTATTTGGCCGCATAATGGATGGCTGTATGCATTCATTGGCGTAATGGCAGCCGTCAATGCTGACACTTGGGCGACCGAGCTCGGATCGTTAAGCCGGGTGCTGCCGATCTCGATACGTACGGGCAAGCGTGTACCGGCCGGTACGAGCGGCGGCATTACTGCGGCCGGTAGTGGAGCAGCTGCCGCAGGCGCACTGACTATCGGTATATTTGCTGGATGCGCAGCGCTCATTCCCGGTGCTTGGTCCGAGGAAGGAGCGGCAGGTGCGGTCATCGGAACGATTGTTGTGACGGCGCTGCTCGGTGGAATGCTCGGCGCTTTTGTTGACTCTTATTTAGGAGCTGCAGTGCAGGTTATGTATCGCTGTGAGGTATGCATGAAAGAAACAGAGCGAGCTTTGCATTGCGGACGCCCTGCTTCAGTTATTCGCGGCTTCCGATGGCTGAATAACGATGCCGTCAATCTTTTATCGTCCGTCGCCGCAGGCGCAGCGGCGCTCGTCATAAGCCAAATGATCGGTTGACTATTTAATGAGATGTCGTTGCCGCAGGTAAAAACGCAATGGTATACTAATGTGGATAGATTTTAGTGTAAAATAAGGAAATGATAAAGGGTCGTCAACATGACGGCCCTTTTGAGCTGGCGGCATTCATCCGGCTGCGACAAGCACTGCGTTAAACAGATAGATTCGATGAGATGATGAGGTGATGGCTGTGGCATCAATTACGGATGTTGCCAAGCATGCGGGTGTGTCGGTTACGACCGTATCGAAAGTCATTAACAATTATTCAGACGTAAGCGAGAAGACGAGGAAGAAAGTAAACGAATCAATTCGTATACTGCGGTATGAGCCGAATGTAGTAGCCAGAGGGCTTGTGAAGAAGCGTTCCTGGACAATCGGCATTCTGCTGCACAACATTATGACGAACCCGTTCGTCTCTGAATTGATGACTGGCATGCAGAAAGCGCTGGAAACAAGCGGGTATGATCTGCTCCATTTGACAGCGGACTTCAACAATCCGGATTATTCCGTCGTTAGACACTGCTCGAGCCGTAACGTGGACGGAATGGTCGTGTTCGGCGTTGGTAAGGATCATCAGATCGGCGTTGATTTAGTGGAGGCCGAGCTGCCAACGATGTTCGTCGATACTGATCTGATCGGCCGCCGGGCCGGCTATATCACTGCCGACAATCAGAACGGGATTTTGCAGGTGATGAAGCATTTATATGAGCTCGGTCATCGGAAAATCGCGTTCGTATCGGGCTACTTGGGCTATGTCGCAGGCAGGACACGGTTCGAGGGTTATCAACAGGGATTGCGCGAATTCGGCCTAGAGTATTATTCTAATTATGTCGAGATTTGCAACTTCGATATTGAAGGCGGCTATGGAGCGATGCAAAATTTGTTGAAGCTGCCCGATCGTCCGACGGCTGTCGTCTGTACATCAGACGTAATGGCAATTGGTGTCATGAATGCGGCTGCTGACGCAGGGTTTAACGTGCCGGCCGACATATCGGTCGTCGGATTTGACAATACGGCCATTGCTTCTATCGTGAAGCCGGGATTAACGACGGTCAATCAGAATATCGTATCGATTGGCTCGAAAGTGATTCAACAGCTGATCGAGCTGATTGAGAATCCGGAGCAGTCTCCGCGGGTACTCGTTGAAGACGTTGAACTTATTGTCCGGCAATCGACAGCAGCTCCTCGACATGATTAATGCTGAACAGGACGAAGGAGGGCAGGCAGATGACGGCGTCACAAGCGCGCGAAACGTTAGTTACGGCTGAAGGGGTTACGCGTATTTTCGGCAAAGGTGAAAGTGCCGTAACGGCATTGAAAGCGGTTAGCTTTACGGCGCAGCAAGGAACGATTACCGCGCTGCGAGGACGCTCGGGCTCGGGGAAAACAACGCTTCTTAACATTATCGGGGCGTTGGATCGTCCCTCGGAAGGGAAGCTGTGGCTCGGAAACGAAGATCTGACGGCGATGACGGAGAAGCAGCGGGGCTCACTTAGGCGGCAGCGAATCGGACTTGTATTTCAATCGTACGGTTTAATCCCGTTGATGTCCGCTTATGAGAATGTGGAGTTCGGATTACGAATTGCAGGCGTGCCATCGTCCCGAACGAAGAAGATGGCTGAGGAGGCGCTTGAGCAGGTCGGTATGAAGGAGCGAATGAAGCATCGTCCAGGGGAATTGTCGGGAGGCGAGCAGCAGCGGGTTGCGATTGCACGCGCGATCGCTCATCATCCGGTCTTACTCCTAGCAGACGAGCCGACAGCAGAGCTGGATTCGAAGACTGGATTGACCGTCATCCGGTTGTTCCGGGACCTTGTGGACAAGCTTGGCATGACCATTATTATGACGACGCATGATTTGAGCGTGCTCCATATGATGGATCAGACGATCGCACTGGAGGATGGGCATATTGGCAGGAACAATATCGAGTAGAAGAAGGAAAGCTGCGTTAATCTTCGGGGCATTATGCCTTATAGTCACAACGTTGTCAGGGTGTTCTCTTCTGCCTAGCGAGGAAGAGCCGATTCCACCTCCACTCGTCAAGCCTGCACAGCAGGAGTTTGACGTCGTTGAAGTGAAGAAAGGTGATTTGTCGACTTACTTCAAAGGAACAGCGACCGTTGTGTCGAGATCGACGCATAATGTTTATTTTAAGCAGAATGGAGCCCGAGTCTCGGATATATTCGTCTCTCAAGGAGACGAAGTGAAGAAAGGGCAGCTGCTTGTTCAGCTAGAGAATGAGGATTTGGAGTTGAAGCTGGAGCTTCAACGCATCGCTTACGAGCGTACGAAGCTGGACGTTGAACGAACGGTCAAGAGCGGGAACACCGATGAGATCGAGATGAAGAAGCTCGATTTGAAATCGGCCAAGCTTCAGCTTGATGCGCTGGAATCGCAGTGGGAGCGCACTCGTCTTGAGTCGCCGATCGACGGTGTTGTGACCTATTTGGCAGATATCAATCCTGGAGAAAATGTAAGCGCATACTCGACAATTGTGACGATCGCCGATCCGAAGCAGACACAGATCGTCTATAAGTCGAACAATCCGTCTGAGCTAGCGAGGCTGGACGTTAATATGCCGGCTGAAGTGACGATAAATAAAGTAACTTACCCAGGGACAATTATTCAAGCCCCCAATTCGGCACCGATAACCGGAGATCAAAGTATGGATGACTATAACATGAGAACGTTAATCGTAGGAACAGAAGGCATGGAAGCGAGAATTGGACAGTTAGCCGAGGTCAAGGTGTTCCTGGACAAGAAGGAGGATGTATTGATTCTTCCGAAGGCGGCCATTCGTACCTATTTGAACCGCCAATACGTACAGCTGCTCGACGGTGAGCGCCGCAAAGAGGTGGACGTAGAGATCGGCTTGACGACGACTACGGAAGTTGAAATTGTCCAGGGTGTATCAGAAGGCGACAAGATCGTCCTTAATAACTAACCGGTTAATAGGCCGGCACTTAAAGCAGGTGATGTTGTGGCCATTGTGACGATGATCGTTCGAAAAATGCGCAAAAACGGCTGGCTCCAGTTTAATCTGCTGATTGGCCTTCTTATATGCGCCGCATTGTTCAGTTCGATGCCGATGTATACAGATGCGATTATGCAGCAGACGATGCAGAAGCAGCTGAAGAGCTTGCAGAACGAAACGGTTCCATACTATCCCGGCTGGTTTCGCGTATCGACAACCGTGATGGGAAAGGTAGACCAACTGCCCGAAAAAGTCGCGGCGGCCGATCAGTTCCTTGACCGGCAGTTTCAACGCTTCGATATGGATGTTATCTCCTATCAGAAAGTGAGAGAATCGATTGCTTATCCAGCTTTCGCCGAGGATGTAACGGAGTCCGAGCGAAAATTTTTGAACCGAGCCGCCTCAGTTGTTGCGGTATCGGATTTGGAGGAGCATATTCGATTAATCGACGGACGCATGCCGGCAGCTGAACCGGTGGATGGCGTAGTCGAGGTGCTTGTCACCGAGAAGTTTCTTATTGATTTCAAACGCGATTTGAATACGGTCATTATGTTATATAACGACAAGACCGGTGAGCAGCTGCGTTTTAAGCCGGTCGGACTTATTGAGCAGCATGAGAAGGATGGCATGTCTTATTTGCGATTTCAGCTGGACAGCACGAAGCTTTCGATGTACGCGCCTTTTGAATGGTTCGAGCACGAGGCGGTAGCAGCGTCCCGAATGCAATTGTTTTCATTGAAATATCAGGCGGCGCTTGATTATACCGATTTGAAGTTTCGAAATATGGAAACATTTTTAAGCGACGTTACCCGGTTCGATACTTATTTTAATGGCCGCCTCGGCAGCTATCAGCTCGATTTTCCTGCGACCCGCGTTTTGAATGGCTTCGGAGATACAGAGGAGCGGCTGTCCCGGTTGTTATGGGCGCTGTATGCACCGCTTATGATGATGCTCGTGTTTTATTTGCTTCTCATTTCGAACAAAATGATCGAGGGGCAGAAGAACGAGATTTCGGTACTGCGCAGCCGCGGCGCGAGCCGATTACAAATTGTCGGTATTTACGCCATCGAAGCACTATTTCTTGCTGTACCGGCGCTCATCGGGGGCGTATATATCGGTCAGTTCTTCACGAAGGTGCTCGGTTCTGCGAACGGATTTCTCGAATTCGTTAACCGTAATGCGATAGAAGTTTATTTGTCGCAAGAAGCAGTGCGGCTGGCCGTTTATTCAATGCTTGGAGCAATCGTGCTAGTCCTTATTCCGGTCATGATTGCAGCGAACGTCTCCATAGTCGACCGTAAGCGAAGCGCGGCTCGGGGAGAAGGGGTATCGCTATGGCATAAGCTTGCGCTTGATTTCGTGCTGCTCGGCGTTTCGGTTTATTTGTTGATCGGCTTCCGCAAGCAGATGAAGGGATTTGAACAGCTAGGGCTTGATAACCAGGCGATGAATGTCGATCCGATGCTGTTTCTAACGCCGGCAATGTTCGCATTCGGAGCTGGGTTGCTCTTGCTGCGAATCTATCCGTGGCTGCTGCGGCTTGTTTATTGGCTCGGAAGAAGATGGTGGCCGCCTGCCTTGTATTCCGTGCTCATCCAGACGAGCCGATCGTCCCGACAGTTTCTGACCATTAAACTGTTTCTCGTGCTGACCGTTGCGACAGGCCTGTTCAGTGCTCATTCTGCCCGGACGATTAACAATAATCTGGAGGATAAAATTAATTATGCGACGGGCAGCGACATTGTACTTAAGCAAGAGTGGGAGAACAATTCCCCTCCTCCTTGGAGGGGACAGCCGGGAGAGGCTGAGCCGATTACGACAGCCAAGCCGGACCGCGTGCAGTATATAGAGCCGGATTTTACGGTGTATCAGCAGCTGCAGACGGTGGAAGCTGCCGCTCAAGTTTATATCAATTCAAGCGCTGAAGTAACGACCGGCAGCGGTACGAACACAGTGGAGCTGATGGGGATTAAAACGGACGACTTCGGCAGCGTGACCAGCCTGCGAAGCGATCTGTTGGACCATCATTTGAATCTGTATTTGAATTTAATTGCACCAGAGCCGACAGCGGTACTCATTTCTCGATCGTTGGCGGAGCAGGAAAATATTAAAGTTGGGGACACGATCGATATTCATTGGCTCGATCTTACTCCCGCGCCGTTCGTCGTGTACGGTATTGTCGATTACTGGCCATCGTGGAATCCAACCTCTAAAGTGACGACAGACGGGAAGAAGAGCGAGCAGCCAAGACTCGTTATCGCCCATTTACAAACGATTCAAAACCGGCTAACCGTCGAGCCTTACCAGGTATGGCTGAAGAAGAAGCCGGACAGCTTAGTTAGCGACGTCTTCGCTGAGCTTGAATCGAAAAAATTGAGACTTGCGAACGTAACAGACCGCCAGTCGCAGCTGATAGAATCGCGTAACGATCCTTTCCGTCTAGCTATTAACGGGGTGATGACGCTCGGATTTGTTATTTCCATGCTCATCAGCTTGAGCGGTTTTCTGTTGTTTTGGATCTTGACATTGTCGGGAAGAACGCTTCAATACGGCATTTTGCGTGCGATGGGCATTCCATTCGGACAACTGATCGGTATGCTCATTAGCGAACAAGTGTTGACATCAGGCGTTGCCGTATTGATCGGACTTATATCCGGACGGCTGACTAGCGAGTGGTTCGTGCCGCTGTTCCAGATGTCATTCGATATGAAGGTACAGATGCTGCCGTTTAAGATTGCGAATGACCCATCCGACTATATACGGATATTGACGGTTGTTCTGTTTATGCTAGCGGTCGGTCTAGCTGTGCTCGGCATTAGGCTGTTCCGAATACGGGTTCATCAAGCGTTAAAGCTCGGAGAGGAGTGATCGCATGATTCGCTGCGATGGATTAGTCAAAATATACAAAACAGCGGAGCTTGAAGTTGTGGCGCTTCAAGGTCTTGATCTGAAGGTGGACGACGGCGAGCTTATGGCGATCATCGGGACGAGCGGAAGCGGCAAATCGACGCTGCTCAATATGCTGGGCGGGCTGGACAGACCGTCGGCAGGCAAGCTGTTCGTTGACGGCAAAGATATGCTGACGATGTCGGAGCGGGCATTGATTCGCTATAAAAGAGAAACGGTCGGCTTCGTCTGGCAAAATAATGCCCGCAATTTGATCCCATATTTGACGGCACAGGAGAACGTGGAACTGCCCATTCTGCTGAAGGGGAGAAGAAGGAAGGCACGTGCGCTTGAGCTGTTGGACGCGGTTGGCCTTCAGCATCGGCGGCACAACCGGCTCAGCGAGCTGTCCGGCGGTGAACAGCAGCGAGTTGCGATCGCGATCGCGCTGGCGAATGAGCCAAAGCTGCTGCTGGCTGACGAGCCGACCGGCTCACTTGACTCGAAGACAGCTAACCAGGTGCTTGATTTGTTCCGTCGGCTCAATCGGGAGTTAGGTCTTACCATTGTCATCGTCACGCATGATCCGCAGTTAGCGCGTAAGGTCGATCGGGTTGTAGCGATTCGGGACGGCCGGACATCGTCAGAGATGCTTCGCAGCGTAAGTGCGGAGGCGGAATCGATAGCGTCGTTGGAGCATGAAGAATCGGCAGCCGATACGCATATCGAATATGCCGTCATCGATAAGACCGGTCGGCTGCAAATTCCAGCCGCTTATCTGGACAACGAATCGTTCAAGGATCATACGCGCGTACGCGTGGATTGGGAGGACGGCAGGATTATATTGACGCCCCCAGAGATGGCGAAGGCGAAAGACAAGTAGCGACCAACGCTTCGAAATGACGAAAGGCTCAGAGGAATGTCGGATATCCGACGTTCCTCTGAGCCTTTGCTCATTTGAACGTTATTTGGTCAATTGCTCCATCTGTGTAATCAAATCCTCGAATACGGCCATCGCTTGCTCAATCGGTTCAGGCGATGACATGTCGACGCCGGCACGTTTGAGAATATTGATGGAATAGTCGCTGCCGCCGCTCTTCAGGAAGCCAAGGTAACGCTCGACGGCAGGCGCGCCCTCGTCGAGAATTTGCTTTGCGAAGCTCGTTGCAGCGGAGAAGCCGGTCGCATATTTGTACACATAGAAGCTTGTATAGAAATGAGGGATTCGTGCCCATTCCATTTCGATATCTTTGTCGACGACCATACCGCTGCCGTAATAGAGCACGTTCAGATCGTAATAAATTTTGGACAGGTCGGCTGGTGTCAGCGACTCGCCTGCCTCAGTGCGCTCATGAACAATTTTTTCAAATTCGGCGAACATCGTCTGACGGAATACCGTCGTCCGGAATTGATCGGCGTAGTAAGTAAGCAGATACATTTTTTCCTTCGGATCGGTCGATTTCTTCAGCATGTAGTCCATGAGCAGAGCTTCGTTCAGCGTAGAAGCGACTTCCGCCAGGAAGATCGTATACTGCGCGTCGCGGTAGTTCTGATTCGTGTCTGAGTAGTACGAATGAAGGGCGTGGCCCATCTCGTGCGTAAGTGTGAACATGCTGTTCAGATTGTCTTTATGGTTAAGCAGCACGTATGGATGCGTGCCGTAAGCGCCCCAGCTGTAAGCGCCGCTGCGCTTGCCTTCGTTCTCGTATACATCGATCCACCCGTTGTCGAAGCCGTTCTGCAGCACGTTCAAATAATCTTGGCCGAGCGGCTTCAAGCTTTCCTTCACGGTCGCTTTCGCTTCCTCATACGTAATGTCGAGCTTAAACTCTTCGACGAGCGGCGCGAATAGATCGTACATATGAAGCTCATCGACGCCCAGCAGCTTCTTCCGCAGCTCCATGTAGCGGTACATGAGCGGAAGGTGCTTATGAATCGTATCGATCAGGTTCGTGTACACTTCCTTCGGAATGTTGTCGCTGAACAGCGACATTTCGAGAGCGGAAGGATATTTGCGTGCACGGGAGTAGAAAACGTTCTTCGTGACGTTCGCGTTCAGCGTCGATGCTAACGTGTTGCGAAGCTTGCCGTATGTATCGTACATCGCTTTGAATGCATTTTTGCGAACCTCGCGATCCTTGCTCTCCAGAAACTGAATGTAACGGCCATGCGTCAGCTCAACTTCATTGCCGTTCTCGTCCTTGACTTTCGGAAACTTCATATCGGCGTTATTCAGCATGCCGAAAATCGTATTCGGAGCCTGGCTGATGCTGCCGACTTGGGCAAGCAGCGCTTCCTCTGACTTGGATAAAATATGCGCTTTCTGACGGCGCATTTCCTCAAGCGTCTTGCGATAGACGACTAGGTCTGGATTGTTGATCATAGCGTCCAGCTGCTCATCGGACAGGCTCAGCACCTCCGGTGTAACGAAAGATAGTGCTTCACTAGTCTCGACGCTTAGCTTCTTCGATTTGTCAGACAACGATTGGAATTCTGGCTCCGCCGTATCCTCATGATGCTTCATATTGGCATATACATAAAGACGTTCAACGTGCAGCGACAGCTCATCCTCGAGCTCGAAGCAAGCTTTCAACTGCTTAGGGTCGGACAGCTTGCCTTCGAAATCAGCAGCTTTCTTGATTAATTGCTTGGCGACTTCGTATTCTTCATTCCATGCCTGCTGGCTGGCTACAAGATCTTCAAGCTTCCAGCGGAATTCAGGTGCGATTTCGGAACGTTTCGGTACGCTAGACATCGTATTCCTCCTCAATTGGGAATTAAGTCGCGATTGCGCCTGACTCGATGAAGCGGCAGCGCTTCGGTCAGACGGTATGGAGCGAGCCTTCTCACTCCAAGATTCGCCTGTTAATAGCAAGGCAGGCAGCAGTACGGACATTAGAGCGGGCAGCCATTTCAATACTTAACACCTCAAGGCATAGTTTGCCAATAGTATGCTTATACATCGTCCCGGATATCCGCTCATGTTGAGTCAGCCCTTCTAGCTGCCCATAGTAGTCAAACTGTACACAATAAGGAAAAAAGCGAACAAAATAAAAACGATAGCCGTTATGGCAAGCGGTCGGCGAAGACGGTCCGGTATAGAGCTCCGGTACATGATCATAAGACCGCCGAGTACGAATGCCGCGATGATGAAAATAATCGTAGTTTGCGTATTCATCGACAACTAGATCCTCTCGTAAAGAACTTGAAAGCAGAAGCTGTAACCGAATAGGTTCGCCGCGGATTAGGGAATTCCTTCCGCCCGAAAGGCGCTTATTAGGATTATACTTCCTTGAATGCTTTCATGATCGATTCGCGCTCTTCTTCACGTCCGACGAAGTCAGAAGCCTTGAACCGGTTCTCCGCCCAATTCAGCATCTCAGGACGGCTGACGAATGTATGACATTCCTCGCCCCATTGATCAGAAATTTCGCGCACAACAAGCGTTTTGCCGTGTACTTCGACAGTCAGCATGTTGTATTTGTCTGTTTTATATATTTGATGCTTCTTGATCATGGGCACATGTCCCCTCTCTTACGGTATGCATTCATCATAGCCAAAAAAAGGGGTGGAAATCAACTAGAGCAGGTGGTAACATTGGGTATCCAGCGAGATGCGGCGGCGATTGATCGACCGGCTCCTGGACGAGATGAGACGAGAGAGTAAAGGAGACGAGATGAGATGAGGAAACAACGTCAAGAAGTGTATGAGCAGGTAGGAGTAGCAGCGACATGCCGGGGTTATAATGAATATGTGCGCATGTTTGCCCTGACCGGCAGCCTGGAAGGCAAACGTATTGTTGATGTTGCCGCAGGGGCCTCTTCATTCACGGCAGACTGCTGGTCGAGGGGCATTGATATAAGAGCGGTCGACCCGCGCTATAGCCTAGAACCGGAAGCGGTGCTGGCGGATGCCAGACAAGAAATCGAAACGTCGACGGAGAAGATTAGAGCACTCGCTCACCGGTTTGATTTTTCGTATTATGGCAACGTCGATCTTCATCGGGAGGGACGCCTGCGTTCGTATGCCCGATTCGCAGAGGATTTTACGGCTCTTGGTAATGAAGGTCGCTATGTAGCAGGCTCGCTACCTGCGTTGCCTTTCACAGACGCATCGTTCGATTTGGTGCTGTGCAGTCATTTTTTGTTTCTGTATGCCGATCAGTTCGGAACTGAGTTTCATGAACAGTCGGTATTGGAGATGATTCGGCTATGCCGCCCGGGCGGAGAGGTAAGGATCTATCCGCTAATAACGCTTCGCTGGGAGCCATATCCGCATCTGGAGCCGCTGTTGGCTGCGATACGGAAGGCGGGAGGCACGCCTCGGCTTGAGCAATCCCAGTTGCCCTTTATTCCAGGAAGCTCTATGCTGTTGGTCATTGATGTTTGATTGCTTTTTGTCTTCGGGCTGTGTATAATGAATTTATTCGTCGTATACGGCGATAAGTTTAGGAGGTTGTTCAATTGAAAGGAACAGTTAAGTGGTTTAACGCAGAAAAAGGCTATGGCTTTATCCAAGTAGAGAACGGCGAAGACGTATTCGTACACTTCTCCGCAATCCAAGGCGAAGGCTTCAAAACGCTGGATGAAGGTCAAGCTGTAGAATTCGACATTACCGACGGTAACCGCGGTCCACAAGCAGCTAACGTCATTAAATTATAAGATAAGAAGCTTCTTATAATAGATGCCCTAGCAACGTGAAGAACCCCCTGCTTTAAGCAGGGGGTTTTTTTGTGCGGAAATGCTGCTGTTGCTGTGGGCAAGGAATGAGAGGCTGAGCATGCTGGTGTGACACAAAAAGTGATACAGCAGCGCGGTAAGAGTGGGCCAGCGTGCTGGGATAACACCAAAAGTGAATGCGGTATGGATAGCGTGATAATAGTTTTGTGGAAGATGGAAGATCGCTCATTTTTTTTCTGCGATGAAAGTCGCTTGAGTCTGCACTCTCGTACATTAATTAAGACTTAGGTGAAATTTCACCCCTTGCATGTACAAGCGTACATCGCCCATTCTTATTATATTACTCAGTTGAACCAGGTAGGGCGAGAGATGAGTACACATTGTCCGTCCATTGTCGAAGGCTAGATTTATACGTAGTAAAATGTTAAATTAGGTATGGAGGATTCGGACAATGGACAGATATCGTTTTCAGTGGAATGACCGGCTCGGTATCCCGTTACCGGTACTTGAATTCGATTGGGATGCCTATTCCGAAGACGAACAGGCACGAATCATCGAGCAGTGGGAAACGATTAGAGGGACGATCCCGGATCGAATAATTGCACTGGAGAAGCGAATTCAGATGGAGCAAGCCCGTCTATACGAGGAAGATGACTTCGATACTAGCTGCGAGATTAATTCCGATATTGCGGAGCTCGCAAGCCGGATTAACGATTTACATATCTGGTACCGCATCAATCAAGAGATTGAACCGCGGCGTCATTCCTGACGAAATAGAAGAAGGAGGCGCCAGTGCGAATGAAGCTTCCTGCACGAAGAGGCTTAGCGAAGCCAAGCGGGGCACTGCGTTTGATGCATCGGGTATACAAGTACGTACTTCCTGAGGTTCGGCGGGAGTTGGACCGATGGCGTACGATGGCTGCTTTGATCCCGGATAAGGAGCTTCGGACGCAAGCGTTAGACAGCATCGCGACGAAACAATTTCATTGTCAGGGTGGTTCGGTCTATGCTGCTGCCAACCCGGAGTATCGCCATATTCTCGTTATGCTTATCGTTGCATTACAGACTATAAGCGACTATCTGGATAACCTGTGTGATCGGAGCACGTCGCTCGATCCGGATGATTTTCGGCTGCTGCATCAATCGATGCTCGATGCGATCAATCCGGACGGCCCGGTTCGATTCTATTATGAACTGCGCAGCGAGCAAGAAGATGGGGGATATTTGCAGGAGCTTGTACGTACCTGCCAACGGGCAGTCCGTCAGCTACCTTCATATTCTTGTGTACAGCCGTATGTAACGGAGCTTGTTCAATTATATTGTGATTTGCAAGTATATAAACATATTCGAACAGAGTTAAGAGAGCGGGAGCTGCTTGCCTGGCGCGAGAGGAACCGGAAGCTTGGGCCGCATTTGCTATGGAATGAATTTGCGGCGGCAACCGGCTCGACGCTGGGCATGTTTACGCTTTTTCTGGCTGCATCGGTGTCTGAACTGTCCGATGAGGAAGCCGCTCGCATTAGAGACAGCTATTTCCCGCATGTTTGCGGTCTGCATATAATGCTCGATTATTTGATCGATCAAGCAGAGGATCGGGAAGGCGGAGATTTAAACTTTTGCAGCTATTATCCGGATCATGAGACGCTTATGTCGAGAATCGTGATGATTGTTGAACGTGCGCGTGAAGATGTAGCCGGACTACAGGATGCGAAGTTTCACCGTCTAATTATAGAAGGGCTGCTTGCCCTATATTTATCCGATCCGAAAGTAAAGAGACAAGGCGATGTCAAGAGGATTGCACGCAGACTGATGCGTGGAAGTCCTTGGACCCGGTTGTTTTTTTATCTAAACAGTATTTGGATACGAACCAGACATACGTGAGAAAGCATAAGGAGGACATGATGATGTCAGCAATTAAATCGATCGCCGTACTAACGAGCGGGGGTGACTCGCAAGGAATGAACGCGGCTGTCCGTGCAGTCGTACGGAGCGCTATCTATCACGGGATTGAGGTATACGGTGTACAGCGCGGTTACCAAGGACTTCTGAACAACGATCTTCGGCAAATGGACCTTCGGAGCGTAGGCGATATTATTCAACGCGGTGGTACAGTGCTGCAAACGGCACGCTGCAAAGAATTTATGACGCCGGAAGGCCAACAGCGCGGCGCAGATATTTTGCGGGAACGCGGAATTGACGGCTTGGTTGTCATTGGTGGTGACGGCTCGTACCAAGGTGCCAACAAGCTGAGCAAGCTTGGCATTAAGACGATGGGCCTGCCGGGCACAATCGATAATGACATTCCATTCACTGACTTTACGATCGGCTTTGATACGGCAGTTAGCATTGTTGTCGATGCAATCAATAAACTTCGCGATACGATGACGTCTCATGAACGGTCCTCGATCGTTGAAGTAATGGGTCGTCACTGTGGAGATATCGCGTTATACGCCGGTCTGGCAAGCGGCGCGGAGACGATTCTTGTGCCAGAGGTGCCGTTCGATCTGGCGGAGGTTTCAACCCGGATGGCGGAAAATTTCCGAGCTGGTAAGCGCCACAGTATTATCGTCGTGGCAGAAGGTGCGGCAAGCGGACAAGACATCGCTGATGCAATTACGAAGCATAATGGCATCGAGCCGCGCGTAACGGTTCTCGGCCATATCCAGCGCGGTGGCGCTCCGACACATAATGACCGTATTCTTGCGAGCCGTCTAGGCGATTTCGCGGTTCGGAAGCTGATGGAGGGTGAATCAGCGAAGTCATGCGGTATCATTAAGGGTGAGCTCGTTACTACCGATATCGATAAGGTCGTTAGTACGAAGAAATCGTTCAACATGGATCTGTACGAGCTGGCACTTCGCTTGTCGCAATAACAAACCATATAAAGCCTTATGCTGAATCGTGAGACGGGCGGACTTTATTCCGAATACGCTTATGATGTCGAATGCATAAGGCTTTTTTGATTATCCAGCTTATGAGTTGGTGTTCTGTAACGTATGCAGCACGCTAATAATTTCTTCGGTCGGCCGATTACCTTTTTGAGCAAATGCTATTTTGCCGTCGAGGTCGATGATGAATACGACACGCTGCTGTGCAATTAATCCGAGCATTTTGCCTACGCCGAACGATTTGCGGATCTCCCCGCCGCGATCAACGATAAGCGGAAAGTCGTAGCCTTGCCTCTCAGCGAATTTGCGGTGATGATCTAATGAAGCAGGATTGACGCCCATAACAAGTGCGTCATATTGGGCGTACAGCGAGCGTGAATCGCGAACGGCGCATAGCTGCTTCGTGCAACCGGGCGTCTCATCCATTGGGTAGAAGATGAGGACGATCGGCTGTTTCCCGACATAATCGCCAAGCGAGATCCGGCCTTGCGTGCTGTCTGCCTCGAACAGTGGAGCGGGGGTACCGACTTGCAGCATGATCATCACACTCCCGTTATATAAATTTTATACAATTGTATTTTATAATATTGGAAAAGAGAATACAATAATGACAAGCATAATATGGTACAAAAAAGGCTGACGTCAGATGATTAGATCTGATGCCAGCCTTGCTCTTATAAAGGGAAGTAAAAAATAAATAATAGCCATCACTTATATGTTAATAATTTCCGTCTGAAGTGTAGTTGTTATTCGCGTTCCACAGTAGAAATTCCTCGATGTTCGTATCCTTAAGCGCTTTGAGTTGTGCATCGATTTGTGCCTTGCCATACTTGATATAATGTCCTTTGCCTAGCCAGCTTGCTGTAAAGTCTTGAATCCAAGGTCGGATGATCGGCGTATCCGACCCGAGCGGCTTAAGCTTCTCATGCGTATCCTCCATAGCGCCCTTAATGGTAGCGTATGGCTCCATGTCCGGTTCTTTGACATTGAACCAGCCGGTACTGTAATGGCTTGGATACACCATCGGACTAATCACGTCAACCTGCTCTGAGATTTTGACGAAATCTTGTCCGATGCCCTCGGCCGCTGGTACAGACGCTGCATAGCCGAAAATATCAACGGACACGCGTACGCCCAATGGCTCTAGCTGCTCTCGCGCATATTTGACGAAGTCGGCAATGACGTCCACACGCTTCTCTTCGGTCTTCTCGAATTTCAGCGACGCTTCCTTCTTCTCGAAGCCTTCTGGGAAACGGACGTAATCGAACTGAATTTCTTTAAAGCCGAATTTGGCCGCTTCCTTCGCGATTTCCACATTGTATTCCCACACCTCGCGCAGGTAAGGATTGACGAAGCTGTGGCCTTTGCCGTTCTCCCATACGGCACCGCTACTTGTGATGAATGATAGCTTCGGATGCTTCCTAGCCAGTACCGTATCCTTAAAGACGACGATGCGTGCAATCGGGTAGACGTTATGCTCTTCCAGCAGCTTCATCGTTGCCGGCAAGTCCTTAATAATTTTCTGAGACGTGCCAAGCTTGAGCAGCTCTGGATTATCCGTCGGATATGTAATGTATCCGTTGTCATCTTTAATGTCGATGACCATACTGTTCAGCTCCGTCTTGTCGAGCAAATCGAGGAGCTTGCTCATTCTCGAGCCGCCTGCACTGTGCGCCGTCACATAGATGCCTTTGATCTTCGGCGAGTCTGGCTGCGGGTCCTTCTTCACAAGCACATTGGACGGCTGTCCCGCTGCGCCGCTGGCTGCGGAGCCCGTTGTGCCTTCAGTGCCAGTCTGTACAGCGGCAGTCAGCAGTTTTTGTGCTGAGGCGCTTTCATTACCGCTTCCAGTAAACAGATGATTCAGTAGTAGTAACACGGTCAGCAAGATGTCCATAGTGCTCTCTCCTCGTATGTAATCTCTTTGATTATAAAGCAGAATTGGAAATAGAAATAGACGTCTAAAGATCGATTTTTGATGAAAATGTATGAAAATTGTAGACGTTTGTAACCTAAACAGCTGCCGGGTAGTGAAAATAGTAGATTTCTATTACGTCTCCAGATAAAAAGGTTGTACGTTAAAACAGGAGGCCTGATTTAACGTACAACCTTCTTCGCTGTCGCATCCCATTGCAACAATTTAAGCATAGGGTGAAGGATGAGTTGAAGAAAGGGGCGATCCGTTAGTCCGCTTTCATTGACTTTCCGGATAGCCCCTGTATGGAGCAGCGAGCGGTGTAGGCCGCTTTATGCTCCGCTTCTTATTCAAAGAGTAAAGCATTAATGCAGACGTGCTTCTTTCTGCTGCTCGCATATGCTTAACTGCACAATCTCCATTGCATCCTCTGGCTCTAATACATTTAGCCCATCCCGCAGCACGATGTTCAATTGCCGTTCGCGTTCGGTAAGGAAAGGTTCAAGTTCAGGCGCCAGCTTTTCCACTATCCGCGATAATTTGACAGTTTCCATATCCATCCGGCATCACCCTTTCATTAGTCATGTTCAGGGTAAAACATCAGGCTACTAGAAACGTAAAACAAAAACTCTACGGGATAGCTTTATTATAACAGGGGTGAAAACAAATGAATAGCGATTTCCATGGAAATCCATTCACGCCTTGTTTATCGTTATGGTAGTGGCTTATGGAACTGTCCTATTACACCGACCGTTTCGACAATATTGACGAATGCTTTCGGATCGAGTGTAAGAATCGTTTTGCGCAGCTCTGCAAGCTCGTATCTTGTCGTAACTGTCATCAGCATATCCTGCTCATGCTCGGTAAAAGCGCCTTTCGTACGAATAATCGTAATACCGCGCTTAACCTCCAGCAGCTTCTTGACAAGCTGATCGCTCTTTTGGGTCACGATGAACGCTGTAATTTTGACATGTCGCACATGAATCAAGTCAACTACTTTGCCAGCTGTATAAATCGAGAGCAGCGAATAGAGCGCAATATCTGGGTCGCGGGTGAACCATGCGAGCGCTGCGATAACGGCACCATTTAATATAAAGATGAACATGCCGACGGGATAGTCCCGTTTGCGTGACACAATGGAGGCAATAATGTCAAATCCGCCGGACGAACCGCCATAACGCAGTGACAAACCGCTGCCGAATCCGACAATTATGCCGCCGAAGACGGAGGCGAGCAGTATATCGTCTGCCAGAGGGCGAACAGGGATAAACTGCAGCGTAATCGTTGTCACGAGCACGGATAAGATGCTGAGCAGCACGAACCGCTTGCCCAGCTCAATCCATCCCCAAATAAGGATAGGAACGTTCAATATGAAATACAACAAGCTGATGTTGCCGCCAAGCAGATAACCGATCATCATCGAGATACCGGAAACTCCGCCGCTAAGTAGCTGATGCGGAATGAGTAATTGATTGAACCCTGCTGCTACGAGTACAGCGCTTGCGACGGTCAGCACGATAGCGATAAATCGGCGGCTGACCTTGCGTGCATAGTAAGCCATCCTGCGGCTCATCCTCCCTTACGCTTACGTTGACGAATAAACAGGATTTCCCCAAGCGAATGTCGAATACGTCGAATGACGATTGTACGCCGCATACGACAGAGGAGTCGAAGCTGAATGTTATTCAACTCTTACCCGTTCTTGTTTGTGTTCTTGCCGGTTACGTTGTTGGTCTATTTCTTGCTGGTTCGGATACGGTATACGTTCGCGGCCAAATGCTGGCTTGCGGCAGCTTCGCTGTTCTTCTACGGTTGGTGGGATTATCGATACTTACCGCTTATTGTCGCTTCGATCGGCTTTAACTATACGATTGGCCGATTGCTCGGCGCTCGAAGAGCAGACGGTGAAGTGAGAATGGAGGGCGGACGCAGACGAGCCTTATTGATCGGAGGCATAACGGCAAATTTGCTGCTGCTTGCCTACTATAAGTATGCCGACTTTTTCTTGTCCAATTGGTCATCGGTAACCGGCACGCCGGTTTCACTGCTTAAGCTTGCGCTTCCGCTCGGTATCAGCTTCTTCACGTTCACGCAGATTGCTTATTTGGTAGACGTATATAAAAAGAAAGCACGCGAGGCAAGTTTTGTTCATTATGTGCTGTTCGTTACTTTCTTTCCTCACTTAATAGCGGGTCCTATTCTTCATCACAGCGAGATGATGCCGCAGTTTGACCGTCTTCGCAACAAGCTGTGGAGTTGGCGCAATGCGGCATCAGGCATCTATTTGTTCGTACTCGGATTGTTTAAAAAGGTAGTCGTCGCCGACACGATGGCTTCCTATGCAGATGACGGCTTTGCAAGCGCCGTTCATTTCATTGACAGCTGGGTCGCATCGCTCTCCTACACGTTTCAGCTCTACTTCGACTTTTCTGGCTATACGGACATGGCGATCGGGCTCGCTCTATTGTTCAATATCCGGCTGCCGCAAAACTTTAACTCGCCTTACAAGGCGGTAAACATTCAAGACTTCTGGCGCAGATGGCATATGACGCTTAGCCGATTTCTTCGTGATTACATCTACATTCCGCTCGGCGGCAACCGCAAGGGTGAGGCTCGTATGCTTGCGAACCTCATGATTACGTTTCTGATTGGCGGGCTGTGGCACGGCGCAGGGTGGACGTTTATTTTTTGGGGTTTTCTGCACGGCGCTGCTCAAGTGGTGCATCGTCTATGGTCGCGTTACGGACCTAAGATGCCGCGCTGGCTTGCTTGGCTGATTACGTTTCATTTCGTTAATGCCGCTTGGGTGTTCTTCCGGGCAGAATCGTGGCAGGAGGCACTTCGCATTCTGCGCGGTATGGCTGGATTATCCGGCATTTCGATATATGGCCTGAAGGAGCTGGCGCCGACCATAATGCTAATCGCATTGCTGCTGCTAGCCGTGCTGCTGCTTCGCAATAGCAGCGAGAGGGAGCGGGTGCTGCGTCCAAGCTGGCCGACCGCTGCGCTTGTTGGATTCCTTTTTATTTACTCCTTGCTTTATTTTAATCGGATTAGTACGTTTTTGTATTTCAACTTCTAAGGGGGCTGCAATGTGACGAATAAAGCTTCTATTCATTCTAATCCAGCAGCCATGACTGCAGCGGAAGCGCCATCCCGATCTGTGGTGCTCGGTCGGACGAAGCAATCGACTAATCGAGCAGCCAAGCGTATGGTGCTGCTGGCCGGCGTATATACGATAGGCTTTGCTGCGTCAGCTATCCTTCTCTCGTGGGCAATCGATCCGCTGCAGCATTACCACAAGTCGTGGTATCCGCCGATTTACTCTAATGAGGAACGGTTCCAAAATGCGGGGTTGGCGAGGAATTACAGCTACGACACGATCATTATAGGGACATCGATGACCGAGAACTTTCGTCCGTCAGAAGTCGGAAAAGCGCTTGGCGGGAAAGCGATGAAGCTCCCTCTTCGGGGCTCGATTATTTCCGAACAGTATCAAACAGCGAAGCTCGCCCTCTCGACCGGTCAAGTGAAACGGGTTTTGTGGGGACTCGATTACTTCGCGCTACGTACCAAATCGGATACCGGAGAAGGGGGGTTTCCTGGTTACTTATACGATGACAAGCTGTGGAACGATTATCCGTATTGGTTCAGTATTACGCCTTATGCGGAGCTCGCCAAAGGAGCGTTCAAGAAGCTGATAGGCCAACAAACCGAGCTTGAGACGCTCGACAGCTGGGACAGCTGGACGAGGTTCGGCAAGGAACTCGTTGTTGCGGATTACAAGGAGGCGCTGCAGAAGGAAGCTTACTTCGGATTGAATGAGGATCCGCTGGCGGACGTACAGGATGCATTCGACACTTACGTGATGCCGCTAGTAGTGGCTTATCCTGAGGTACAGTTCGATTTTTATTATCCGCCTTATTCCGTATTGAGACACGTTGTCTGGAAGCAGACCAATCCGGTTCGTTATGAGAATCAGATGACGATGCGCCAATGGATGCTTGAACGATTGAGTGACCGGCCGAATGCGGACGTGTATGACTTTCAAGCCGAAAGCAGCTGGACGTTCGATCTTAACCAATACAAGGATTTGTCCCATCATCGGGGCAGCATCAATACAGCAATTGCAGAAGCTGTCGGCGGCCGGAATCCGGCGTATCGGCTTACATCCGATAATATTGATGAGCATAACAGAAGGCTGGAGCAGCAGGTGCGGACGTTCGTTATCCGGCCTGACGATTCGGTAACGGCTAATCCGGTTCGGATTGGAGGGCGAGACGTCTTCTTTTCCACTCGTGAAGCAGCGGGCGAAGAAGATCTACTCGTGCCGGCCAAAGAGCTTGCAGCTGAGCTTAAACTGCAATGGCGATGGGACGCTGGAAGCAGGACAATAACATTGAAACATAACAAGCATGTGGTCACCATGACAATTGGGGAAGCGTTTGCAATTGTGGATGATCAAAAAAAGGAAGTGCCTTCACCTGCAAAATTAATCAAGAATAAGCTGCATATCCCGTTTTTTTTTGCTGCGGAAGCAGTCGGCTTGTCTGTTGATCGGGATGTGAGGGAGCCCGCCGTTACTGCATTTGTGGTGCATTGATGAGCTTCACGAAACGTTTCTGACACAATTTCAACAAATCCTTCCAATCGGCGCTTGTGGTATTCGTTGTTCAAGGTGTGTTATAATGAACTGGATATTTTTAAGTAGGCTGAAGATAGAAGGAGTTTGAAGAAGTTTGAAAACATTTGCTGAATTCGGACTGGAGCCGAAAGTGCTTCAGGCCATTACGGAGCTTGGATTCGAGGAAGCAACCCCGATCCAATCCAAATCAATTCCTATTGCGTTGACCGGTAGCGACCTGATTGGCCAAGCGCAAACGGGCACAGGTAAAACAGCTGCTTTCGGTATTCCGTTAATTAACAAAATTCCGACAAGCGAAGATCGGATCGTAGCCCTCATTATGACACCAACTCGCGAGCTTGCGATTCAAGTAGCGGATGAGATTGGTAAATTAACACGTTACAAAGGACTTCGGACGCTGCCAATTTACGGCGGCCAAGAAATTGGACGTCAGATTCGTGCGCTTAAGAAGCATCCGCAGATTATTATCGGTACGCCTGGCCGTCTCCTCGACCATATTAACCGTAAGACGATTAAGCTGAACGACGTTAAGACCGTCGTGCTTGATGAAGCGGATGAGATGCTCGATATGGGCTTCATGGAAGATATTACGACCATTCTCAGTATGGTGCCGGAAGAACGCCAGACGATGCTGTTCTCGGCAACGATGCCGCCGAACATCCAACGCCTTGCTCAGACGTTCCTGCGCAATCCAGAGCATGTATCGGTTATTCCGAAGCAAGTCAGCGCTCCACTAATCGACCAGGCTTATATCGAAGTACATGAACGCCAGAAGTTCGAAGCGCTCAGCCGCCTAATCGATATGGAGTCGCCAGAGCTTGCTATCATCTTCGGACGCACGAAGCGTCGGGTAGACGAGCTGAGCGAAGCGCTTCAGAAGCGTGGATATTCGGCAGAAGGCTTGCATGGCGACCTGTCACAGAACCAGCGTGACAATGTGATGCGCAAATTCCGCGACGGCAGCATCGACGTACTCGTCGCGACAGACGTTGCAGCACGCGGTCTCGACGTATCGGGTGTTACGCACGTTATTAACTTCGACCTACCGCAGGATCCGGAAAGCTACGTACACCGTATCGGTCGTACGGGTCGTGCAGGCAAGGAGGGTACAGCTTGGTCATTCGTAACGCCTCGTGAGATCGATCATCTGCACTTTATCGAGCGTGTAACACGTCATAAGATTACGCGTAAGCCGCTCCCTAGCATTGCAGAAGCAATTGAAGGCAAGCAGCGCGTAACGGCTGAGCGTCTGATCGAGAATGTTCAGAACAATGACTTCCAAGAATATAAAGGGATTGCGATACATTTGCTTGAGCAATATGATTCCGTTAATCTTCTCGCAGCAGCGATTAAGCTGCTCACGGGTGAGAAGAGGGATGTTGCGATCGAGCTGACACCGGAAGATCCGATTCGTGCGAAGAAGCGCCGTCCAGACGTTCGCTCAAGCGGACGCCGTTATCCTGGCGGTTCGTTTGGCGGCAATCGCAGCAGTGGCAGCCGTGAGGGCGGCTATCGCGGCGGTAATCGCAGCGAAGGCGGTCGCGGTGGATACGGCAGCGGACGCAGCTACGGCGGTAATCGCGGCGAAGGCAGCCGGGGTCGCAGCGGCGAAGGACGGAGCGAGCGCTCCGGCGAGCCGCGCCGCAAATATCAAGCATCTGAAGATTTCGTAAACCAATAAGACAACAAGACCGGGGGATTGGGCTGCGCCGCTGGCGTAGCCAGCCACCGGTCTTTCTTATAGCTTGAAGAAGTACGATTCTGATGTGAGCATCATTATGGTACCGCTTTCGCGGGAAGCTTAAGTCTGAATTGGAGGAAACGATATGGAAATGAAAGGCCTCATGGGAGGAATGTATCGCATTTCCGAATGGGTAATGCGTCTTGCGGTAACAAACATTCTCTGGGCGATTTGCTCGATTCCGTTCTTATTTTTCGTTTTATCTGCGCTTTTCTTCAGCACCGACGGAGAGGTTCAATTGTCGATGCTGTATACTTCGCTCGTTTTTGTGCCATTCACACTCTTTCCGGCAACGGCAGCGTTATTTACCGTAACACGCAAGTGGGTGATGGGAGAAGTTGACGTACCATTGTTCAAGACGTTCTTCCGCGGCTATAAGGAGAATTATGTACAGAGCATGGTAGGCGGTCTGCTGTATACGGTTGCCTACGCTATCATTCTCATTGACTTTAAAGTGTATTGGGATCAACCGAACATGCAACTCATCTCCTATTTGTTCGTAGGGTTCCTGTTCATCCTAGTCGTATCGATGTTTAATTTCTTTTCCATGATTGTTCACTATCACATGAAGACGATACAATTGCTGAAAAATTCCATTCTCATTACGATCGGCAAGCCGTTCCGCTCGATCAGTACATTGTTTATGGCCGCTATTGTGTTCTATGTGAGCTTGCAGTTTACATTTTTGTTCCCGTTCTTTACGGCGAGCATAATCGGATACATCTCTTTCTGGAACTTTAATTTTATTTATCAGAAGATACAAGCCCAGTTGGAACAAGATAAGCAGAATGCAGCTGAGCAGGAGGAACAAGGGGAGCAGGAAGAGCCTAACGAGGGTGTAGGGACTAGAGAATCAGAAACTACCGGTAAAAATTAACGCCCAATAGAACGTTTACTTTTGCTGCTGTAACGTCTATAATAACGATACATCCTGCAGTGTTCGTAACGGCTCTTCGTTGTTTTGAACCAATGGCTGTTTCACGGGAGATCTAAATCGGAACGCGGCTGACACGCCCCTTCGTGGGGACTTCATAACCGTTCCTGCGGTCACCCACCTGCGAGAGCGGGTTCAGAAACATGTGAGTCGGACGGCATATGCGGGTTTCTAATGACTGGGTATCCTGGTTCCATGATGAACCAGGATTTTTTGTATATTAAGACGTATAATTTGTCGGATGAGCCCTAATCGTGTTATTATAGGTGTTAGTGTTCATTGAAGTCGGAGGGGGAGATTTCGTTTGTTGAAGCGGACCTTGATCGGATTGATACGCAGTCAAGAGTCAACAGGGGATAGAGCGAAGGATCCGTTATTGAAATCCCATTACTACACGCTGTCTAAAGAGCAAGCTTGGGACGAGGTTTTATCGACACTTAAGAAAATTCAAGGCTACAAGGTTATACACGAGGTTCCGAACGTCGGTGAGATCGTATTGGAGAAACGGACGGTTACCGGACGGACGATGGACATTACCGTATCGGTAATCGGTGTGAATGCGTGGACAAGTGCGGTCGATATTTATTCGGCGTCACGTGGATCACTGGGCGACCTTGGGGCGAACTATCGGGTCATTTTAGCTATTTACCGGATACTGGACAAGAAGCTGGCGGCTTACAAGACGACCCCAACTCAATAATGCAGACACAAGAATTGGACATCATATAAAAAGCGAGGAAGGAAGCTCCTTCACTCGCTTTGTCTATGAGATGGGCCATTACAGGAGCGATTTTACGGCGCTAATAGCAGCCTCGTAGTTCGGATGCTCTGTCATTTCGCTCAGGTACTCAACATATTGGATTTTATTGCTCGCGTCGACGACGAAGATTGAACGCATATCGAGTCCGAATTCTTTAATATAGACACCATATGCCTCACCGAAGCTATGCGATTTGTAATCGGAGAGCAGTACGACACGATCGACGCCTGCAGCGCCGCACCAGCGTGCTTGTGCGAATGGAAGATCGACACTGACGGTAAGGATGACTACATTGTCTCCGAGGCTGCTTGCTTCTTCGTTGAAACGGCGGGTTTGCGCGTCGCATACGCCGGTGTCAATCGATGGTACGACGCTGATCAGTTTAATTTTGCCGGCATAATCATTCAGCGTCACCGTCTCGAGCAAGTTTTTATGAAGTTGGAAATCAGGCGCTTGGTCACCTGCTTTAAGCTCTGGGCCTACAAGCGTAATAGGATTTCCTTTAAAGGCTGCTTTGCGTTCTTGAGACATTTGATTATTTCCTCCCTCGGATAATTGGTGGATACCACCCATTATTATAATCGTTTTGTTTCCGGCTTGTCCAATTGAAGCCAAGAGGGAGGAACTGCGTATCTATAATAGGGATGTTGTTATCGGAAGTAAGGAAGGGGAGACTTGACGGCATACCATGGAACTTCGTCAGTTATACTACTTTGTTAAAGTGGCCAAGAAAGAGCATGTGACGCAAGCGGCCGAAGAGCTTCATGTCGCGCAATCTGCTGTCAGCAGACAAATCCATCAGCTGGAGGAGGAGCTTGGCGTCAAGCTGTTTCTGCAGAAAGGCCGCAATTTACAGTTAACGCCTGCCGGTCAGTTGTTTCTAAAGCGCGCGGAAGTCATTTTGGACGATATCGAGCGTGCCGTTATTGAGATTCATGAATTTATGGATCCGGAAAGAGGAGAAATTCGTTTAGGCTTTCCGCATAGTCTAGGTATGTCGCTCGTCCCGCAAGTAGTAGCAGCATTCCGTAAGCAGCATCCCAAAGTACAATTCCGTTTCAAGCAGGGGATGTACCCGAGTCTGCTCCGGGATATGGTGCAGGGCGATATCGATCTGGCGTTCATCTCGCCATTCCCGGATGATCACCAAGCAGTCTGTGGAGAAGTGCTGCTAACGGAGTCGCTGTACGCAATATTGCCGCAAAATCATGCGCTTGCAAGCCGCGAGGAGATCGATCTTGCGGAGCTGAAGGACGAGACGTTCGTGATGTTTAGTGAAGGCTATTCTCTTCGTCCAATCGTCTGGGAAGCTTGTCATGAGGCAGGCTTCACGCCGAAGATCGGATTTGAGGGCGAGGAGACGGATACGATTCGTGGGCTTGTCGCGGCAGGGATGGGCGTCAGCTTGCTTCCGGAGATGGCACTTCGTCAGACAGGACCGTTGCAGCCGGCGAAGGTGAAGCTCAGGTCACCGAGTGTTACACGTACGATTGGCCTCATTCACCGGACGAATGAAAAGCTGCCGCTCGTTGCAAAAGTGTTCCGTAGCTTCTTGATTGACTATTTCAATAACGGTATGCAGGATAAGATGTAATAGGTTTTAACCGGAACCGTTAGTGTGGAGGCTGTCCAGAAGGTCTGTGAAAACAGGCTTTAAGGACCGCCTCTTTTTCTTCAACTCCTCTCCGCAAATGGTCAACTTTGAATTTGGGTTCGTTGCAAATTCAAGTGAGCTTCTAACGTCGTGCGATATCCCTGAGAAGGTACAGTCTTTTTTTATTCCTCATTTGCATATGGATAAATTTAAATACAACTAGAAAGTTGAGCTTCGTTACAGCCCGTAACGAGCTTACTAGTTAGACGACGTAAAGGGGGTAGAAAGCTATCGCATTTTCTCGCATAAACGTAATTAACCCCCTTGAGTAGGGGGTTAGAAGTAGGGTCTACCTTCGCCCTAACTAAAGGGGGTCAGCCTATGAATTAGTCGTCGTTGTTAGACGATGTGAAGATCAGAATGTACTTCACAAGCTCTAACAAAGAGATGAGTGCAGCAGCTACATAGGTTAGTGCGGCTGCGTTAAGCACTTTGGCGACGCCTCGTTCCTCGTCGTTGCGAATAAAGCCTTCGGCAATCATTAAATCACGGGCTCGGCTGCTTGCGTTGAACTCGACTGGAAGCGTTACGAGCTGGAAAGCTACCGCTGCGGCGAAAAAGATGATGCCAATTCCAATCAAGCCTGTTGCCTGGAACAGAAAGCCTGCGATTAGGAGAAACGGTGCCAGTCCGGAAGCAAAGTTGACGATTGGAAACATCCGGTGGCGAAGCGTCAGCATCGGATATCGCTTATGGTGCTGAATCGCGTGTCCTACCTCGTGGCAGGCGACCGATACAGCCGAGATGGAACGTTCGTAATATACCGATTCGGATAATCTTACAACGCGGTGAATGGGATCATAATGGTCAGATAACGTGCCCCGAACAGGTTCGATTGGCACGTTGTACAATCCGTTCGCGTCGAGCATGCGGCGGGCGGCATCATAGCCGCTCATTCCGCTTGTAACAGGTACCTTCGACCAACGGTTGAACGTACTTCGAACGCGGAATTGTGCCCAGAGTGATACGGCAAAAGCGATCAAAATTAAAAAATCCATCGGGTGAAATAATAACATAGTTGTGTTCCCTCCATACGAAGAGTGTTTGTATACCCGATTGTAAAGAAGCTACATAATATTGCTCTTGTTCATAATCAGCATGAGTGCTTCAATACATGCTGCCGTCTGTGGTAGCAGTCGGGTATATAACCGATTGGCTTGCCGCGGCTTCAATTGGTCAATGACCGGTTCGAGCTCCTTCACTTCTTTCTCCAGCTTGACCAGCTGCTTCTGCAGCTCGCTTAGCTTCTGAGACACTTGCTCCTCCGGTGATACTCGGTCCCATACTTGAAGCGTGCGCTTAATTTCGTCGAGCGACAGCTTGTCGGTCTTCATTTGTTCAATACGTTTGAGACGTATGAGGGTTTCATCGCTATAGAGGCGGTAATTTTTGTCTGAACGGCGTACAGCTTCAATAAGACCAAGCGAAGTGTAGTAATCGATCGTTCTAGGGCTGACGTTCGCTCGTTTAGCCAACTCTCCGATGCGGTACAATGATTGCTCTGCCACATTCGCACCTTCTTTCTTTCACATCCTAATTGCCTATATTTATGATAACGGGTAAGGAACCATACAGTCAAACGTCATACTTTTAAGTTACGCAAATTGTAAAAAATTAAAGTCGAAACGAACAGAAGGTAGTTAATACCTCTGTATTTCCCTTACAAAAGATACAGACTTCTGCCAATCCATATCAAATGTACAGGCAAACCTTGTACGTAAACTTATGTTACATAAAATAGCGTTCGGATAACGATTGTTCGCTTATGTCAGTGTTTTATGTAAAAAACGTATTGTCAAAATCAGATTTCCTTACTATAATGACAGTAAGATTTTCGCCAAATGTTAGAATACATGACATTAAGGGAGTGGTCGTTGTGGTTAAGAAATTATTACTATCGGTTAGTGCCTTACTCTTGCTCTTCCCGGCAATGGCATTCGCAGCAGATGAGGCTCCATCGACCTCCATGCTGAACATGGGGTTGAACTCATTGTGGATCGTCGTTGCGTTCGTACTCGTCTTTCTAATGCAAGGCGGGTTTATCCTGCTTGAAACTGGTTCGACTCGAATGAAAAATGCTGGTCACGTGGCCGGCAAAACGATTTTCACGGTTGGTCTATGTACACTCATCTATTGGGCTTTCGGCTACGGAATCTTCAACGGCGGCGCCGATATTAGCAGCGGCTTGAGCAAGTTTATCGGCTGGGGCGATTTCTTCTACAGTCCGGAGAACGCTGCAACTGAAAGCGACGCTTATCCGAGTACGACGTTCTTCCTGTTCCAGCTCGCATTCGCGACGATCTCGTTGTCGATCGCATGGGGCGGCTTCGCGGAACGTGCTAAATTGTCCGTATACCTTGTATTTACGGTACTGTTCACGATCGTTATTTATCCTGTTATCGCACACTGGGTATGGGGCGGCGGCTGGCTCGCGCAAGACGGCGCACAAGACTTTGCTGGCTCCACTGTCGTTCACTTAACCGGTGCACTTGCTGCAATGGCGGCGACGATCATGCTGAAGCCGCGGATCGGTAAATTCAACAAAGATGGTTCTGCGAACGAAATTCTCGGTCATAACCAAGTATTCAGCGCTTTGTCGGTGCTCCTGCTGTGGGTCGGCTGGTTCGGATTCAATGCAGGTAGTGCTTTGGGCGTAGGTGACGGCTTCTTCGGCTTCGTTGCATTCAACACGATGCTCGGCGCAGGCGCTGGTACAGTTGCTGCATTGTTAATCTCGTGGGCTGTATCCGGCAAAGCCGACATTACGACAACGCTTAACGGCGCGCTTGCTGGTCTGGTTGCCATTACGGCATCCTGTGCATTCGTAGATCCTTGGGCAGCCGTTGTGATCGGTCTAGTAGCAGGCGTACTCGTCTTCTTCTCTGCTAAATTGTTTGAGAAGCTTCGCATCGATGATCCAATCTTTGCTCTGTCGGTACACGGCGCTGCAGGTGTATGGGGTACGCTGGCAAACGGTATCTTCGCAACAGAAGAGCTGGCTAATAAAGCAGGCGTTGGCGTAGGCGGCCTGATTGACACGGGCAACTGGCACCAACTGTGGGTGCAAATTGAATCGGTTGTCGTCTGCGGTGCATATGTACTCGTCGCTTCGTTCATCGTACTTGGCATTATGAAAGTGGTTATGGGTCTTCGTGTTACGGAGGAACAAGAGATTATCGGTCTTGACTTGAGCGAGCATGGCACGTATGGTTATCCTGAGCAAATGAAAAAAGCTCAAAACAACATCCAAGCTTAACGAATGTTATGATGGATTCTGACCGAGGGGAGAGGACGGCGCATGAGCGATCCGCAACGGTCGCAGCTGCTGCAGTTAATCGGTGAAGCCGATGATGCGGGTACGCTGCGCAGCCTGCGGGATCATGTTAACGCACGAATGGAAGCGATGCTGTCCACTCTACCGGTCGAACAATTTTATACCGAGCTGAACGAGTATTATGATGCGCTGACCAGACGCGTCATCATACTTGCAGAAGCAGATATGGCACGGGCTGGGATGGGTTCTCCCCCCGTGCCATATGCGTATATTATGTTCGGAAGCGGTGGAAGGGAAGAGCAGACGCTGTCCAGCGATCAAGACAGCGGTCTCGTCTATGAGGACGGATCGTGCCCAGAGGAGAGGGAGGCGTACCGTCATTATTTTGCCGAGCTGTCGAAAAGGATTGTTATCCTGCTGGAACGGTTAGGATTTCCGCGCTGCGAAGGAAATGTACTTAGCGACAATCCAGGGTGGGGAAAGTCGCTGTCCGAATGGGTAGAACAGCTTAATGGTTGGTTTGACGAGCCGGCGTGGGAATCGGTTCGGCATTTGCTTATTGTAGCTGACGGTCGCTGTGTTTATGGTGCGGATGATCTCATGAAGCGTTTGCACGACACATTTAACCATGACATGCTGAAGCATCCGGTCATGGTACAGCGTATGCTTGACAATACGATGCGTCATAAAGTGCTAATTGGTGTGTTCGGTCAACTGCTCAAGGAGCAGTACGGGGAGGACGCGGGCAGCCTGGATATGAAGTACGGAGCGTATATTCCGATGGTGAACGCGATTCGGCTGTTAGCGATTCGGCACAATATTCGCAGCACCTCTACTTTAACGAGAATGGCGGGGCTGCGTGATGCCGGCGTGTTGACAGATTCGGAGGCAGAAACGTACGGGCGTACGTTCCGATTATTTCTGAAGCTGCGTCTGATGGCAACAGAGAAGTTAGAAATGGGGATGTACGCTAATAACGGAAAGCTTCTAGTAAGTAAGCTGACACGTGAAATGATTGCGGAACTGAAGGATGGGCTTCGTGTCGGTCAGAAGCTTCAACGGCGTGTCTTCAAACAAGCTTCAAGCAGGTTCAGGTAATTCGGAGGGGACGGGAATGAAGGAACAGAAGGGCGCCGGGCGGATGTGGCATCTGTACAAAATGGGCGGTATTACACCTGCGATCGCATCCATGCTCGGTTCTCCTAATGCGCAGCAGATGGCGTTTATCCGTTCGATGGCCAAAGAGCAGCGTAAGCATTCAACGCTTGATGTTCCGTTGCGCGAGCTGGAGATCGTCGTCTTCGATCTGGAGACGACGGGCTTTTACCCATACAATGATGATGAAATTATCTCGTTCGGCGGTGTGCTCGTGAAGGGCGATGAAATTTTCGAGAACGAGTCATTCTATAGCTTAGTTAATCCGAAGCGCCGAATACCGATGCATATTACTTCACTGACTGGCATTACGAACGAAATGTCGGAAGGCTCGCCCGATCTGATGCAGGTTCTTCATGATTTTATGGAATTTATCGGGAGAAGAGTGTTGGTTGCACATGGCAGCGGGCACGACAAACAATTTTTGAATGCGGCGCTGTGGAGAACATCCAAGGTGCAGCTGACGCACCGTGTTCTGGATACGATGATGATTGCCAAGTGGTTAGAGCCGGGGCGGCCAGATGGCTACGGTTTGGACGAACTTCTCGAGAGCGCCGGCATTCCGATCCATAACCGGCATCATGCGCTGGAGGATTCGATTATGACAGCTAAGCTATGGGTGTCGTATCTGGAGCGGATATTAGAGCGGAACGTTGTAACATTAGGAGATTTGTACGCATATTTGAGTAGATAGTACGAACAAGGCAGCCAAGCGATAAAGGCTGCCTTGTTTGATTTGGCTTCGCAAGCGGCCAGCGCGGGTCAGAGGAGAATGGGCTCACATGAAGTGCAGTTTCACCTCAGAGAATAGTGGGTGAGCAGACTTGCCTTGTGTGAAGCGATAAGCACGAGCCTCCGGAATAGGAGAGGCAAAAGAAAGGATGAGCATAAACGTTGAGCTCGATGCAGGTAGGCCGATCATATCGGACTTTGATGGTACAGGGGCTGTGGCAGGGTGGCTGTGATAGAAGCCGATGATCTGCTGGCTGGCTCTGTCTAATTCATATAATGCGGCTGTCCAAGCACTAGGCTCGAAAGCGAAAGCGTGTAGCGGCTCGGGGTGGATGTTTGGGATCGGGATGAACCGTTCGACGACGGTATGGGAGTTCATAATGGCGCTAAAACTAGCGGACAGCAAGCCGCATGCTTCATTCGGCAGAGTGGCCTGGCAGTGGGCGGCAATGGATTTATAGATATTGTTCGACATACATAGAAGATGTTCATTAGATGGTACGTTGGAGATATACTCCGATAAGGGATTTGCATAACGTTTCATGTGGGCTGAAAACTCCTGACATCATGACATCAATATAAAAATCACTTGCTTCTCATTATATCATACCGCATCTATACAGCATTTTGGATAAACTGACGAATTGCGGACGACAATAGTGAGGGAGAGGAAATCGAAGAAATAGATACCACGAAACGGCGTTTGTGACATATTGTTGAACATCTGATACATTGCTGCATTTGAAACATTCCGTTCGCTTGAGCGAAGGACGGCGCCCATGATACCATGTTAGCAGTTACAAATTTAGAGCTAGTGTCATGACGAAAGGAATAGGACCGCTAATGAAGCCTAAGCAAAAGACGATATTAGCAGTATTGGCCATAATTGCTCTTGTTGTGATCGCGGTTACGCAATATACGAAGAAAGAATCCGATGCAGCGGCAGTCGATACGAAGCCCAAGACAGGCTATGCGGCCCCGGTGCTCGATTTGCCTGATTTACAGGATACTGCGGTTACAGTGGGTGGACCGAAGGATAAGCTGACGCTTATTAATTTTTGGGCAGCGTGGTGTGGACCTTGTGAGTTAGAGGCGCCGGAGCTCGAGCAATCGTATCAGAAATATAGTGATAAAATGGTTATACTCGGCATTAATGCAACCAGCCAGGATCGAGAGAGAGATGCGCGGCAATTCGTGGAGGATCAGAAGTTGACCTTCCCGATCTTAATGGATCGCGATGGTAAGGCTATCGAGCAATATAAGGTTAGTCAGTTCCCAACAACGCTCGTTGTTGATCAGACAGGCATGATTGTGGAGCGGATTAACGGTGTAATTACAGCGGAGGACATTGACCGGTTCGTAGAGGAATATGCGAACGGAGCATAATATTGAGAAGCAGCAGAGGGCAGCGGTATGCAGCTCTCTGCTTTTTGTTAGTGCAGCAAAAAAACCTCCAGGGAAGTGACTTCTTCCTGGAGGTTCTTCATTTAATGGTTCACAAGACCGAGCCGTTCGTTCACGTTCATATGGACGGGCTCGATTTTGGACATGCCGAGCAGAGCGTAACGAATGCTGTCGACTAGCGCTTCCCAGCTAGCTTCGATGACGTTGCTGGATACGCCAACTGTGCTCCAGGTGTTATCGAAATCGGATGATTCGACGAGCACGCGAACTTTAGCGGCTGTTGCATCCTTCTCGTCGATGACGCGAACTTTGTAGTCGGACAGGTGAATGTTCATAATTTCAGGGTAAAATTGTACGAGCGCTTTGCGGAGCGCATTGTCAAGAGCGTTAACCGGGCCATTACCTTCCGCAGCTGTGTAGACGACCTCGCCGTCAACCGAAATTTTCACGATTGCTTCGGAAACCATGTGGTCGTTCCGCTTGTCGACAAGCATCTTGAACGATTCTACCTTGAACAGCTCGGTCGATTCGCCGTATGCTTCCCTTAGCAAAAGCTCAAGTGATGCGTCAGCACCTTCAAATTGGTATCCCTGATGCTCGAGCTCCTTGATCCGGTTCATAATTTCTCTCGTTTTGTCTGTATTCGCGTTAACGTCGAGCCCAAGCTCATGAGCCTTCGATACGATGTTGCTTTGGCCGGCAAGCTCGGAGACGAGAATTCGCTGCTTATTGCCGACGAGCTCTGGAACGATATGCTCGTACGTCTTGGAGTCCTTCATAATAGCGGATACGTGTATGCCGCCCTTGTGGGCGAATGCTGCATTGCCGACATAAGGCTGGCCGACCGGCATATGCACATTCGCGATCTCGCTGATGAAACGAGCTGTACCGGTTAGCGATTGCAGCTGTTGGGCAGAGATGCAGTCATAGCCTAGCTTAAGCTGCAGGTTCGGAATGATGGAGCATAGATTGGCATTGCCGCAGCGTTCGCCGTAGCCGTTAATCGTGCCTTGTACTTGGCGAGCTCCCGCTTGGACGGCTGCGAGCGTGTTCGCAACCGCAAGCTCACAGTCGTTGTGCGTATGTATGCCGATTGGCGCGTTAATCGCGCGGCGCACATGCGAAACAATCTCATGAATTTCGCCTGGCAGTGTACCTCCGTTCGTGTCGCACAGAACGAGCCAGTCAGCTCCTGCGTCTTGTGCATGCTTCAATACGGAGATTGCGTATTCCGGGTTGTTCTTGAAGCCGTCGAAGAAATGCTCGGCATCGAACATCGCTTCAATATTGTTACGCTTCAAGAATGCGATGGAATCATAAATCATGGACAGGTTCTCTTCTAGCGTCGTCTGCAGAGCAGTATGAACGTGGAAATCCCACGATTTGCCCACGAGCGTCGCTGCCGGTACTCCGGATTCGATAATGCGGAGCAAGCTCGAATCCTGTTCGGCGAGACTATTCTTCCTGCGCGTGCTACCGAAAGCAGTTAGCTTGGCTTTGAGGCCAAGGCTCTTCGCGCGTTGGAAAAATTCAATGTCTTTGCCGTTGCTGCCTGGATTACCGCCTTCAATATAATGAACGCCCAAAGCATCCAGCTTCAGAGCTATTTTGATTTTATCTTCAGCAGACAAGCTGATTCCTTCACCTTGTGTGCCGTCACGAAGCGTCGTATCAAAGATCGAGATGGCATTAGTCATAGCCTAGACGTCTCCTCCTTCAATCAATTACCGTAGGCAGGTCATAAATTCGATTATACCATTTGTAATAACGAATGTAGAGGGGAAGCGTTATTTTTTTTGTACAGGTTCGCATTGCCGATGCTTGAATTCAATTGTATGCTGTTGGTAATCAGGCTGTAGCAGGGCGAATCAGAAGGGGAAGGGGGTTCCTAGAAGACATGGAGGGGAATGAGCGATATTATCCAGCCAAAGGACGCGTCATTCTTCATTTGGATATGAATGCATTCTATTGCTCGGTGCATGAGGCGGAAGAGCCGCATCTGTACCGGGACAAGCCAACAGCGGTTGCCGGCAGCGTCGAGCTTCGCAAAGGGGTCGTCGTTACTTGCTCATACACGGCAAGAGCACGGGGGGTAAGGACGGGAATGACGGTCCGGCAAGCGACGAGAGTATGTCCGGAGCTCATGCTAATCCGACCGGACTTTGATTTGTATCGGCGCTATTCACGTGGATTTATAAGTATCGCGATGCAGTATACCCCACTCGTTGAAGTAACGTCGATTGACGAGTGTTATTTAGACATAACAGGCTCGAAGCAGTTTGGCTCTCCGCTTGATATTGCAAGAACGATCCAGGATAGAATCCGAACGGAATGGTCGCTGCCGTGCTCAATCGGAATTGCGCCGAACAAGCTGCTTGCGAAGATGGCGTCTGATATGCGCAAGCCGAATGGGATTACGGTATTGCGCATACGCGATGTTCCACGGCTGCTGTGGGACAAGCCTTGCGATACGTTGTTCGGTATCGGGCGTAAAACAGCAGAGAAGCTGCGTAAGCTCAATATTACGACAATCGGCGAATTGGCGGCGGCGGATGAAGCGCTGCTTGCACGTCAATTCGGGGTATACGGCGCTTGGATGAAGGCGGCGGCTCATGGTCAAGATGATTCGCCGGTCAAAGAGGGGCGCGAGAAAAATAAATCTATTGGCCATACAACGACGCTTCCAGCCGACCTGACGAAACGGGCAGACGCGCACCGTGTGCTTCTTAATCTAGCGGACCAGACAGGGCGTCGACTGCGTCGGCAGAAGCTGATGGCGAAGGTCGTGCAGGTTACGATTCGGCGTCCGGACATGACGACGATACAGCGCTCAGCAACGCTGGACGTACCAGCGGAATCGGCGGACATCTTTTATAAGGAAGCGTGCAAGCTGTTTGATGCAAACTGGACGGAAGGCGAGCCGATAAGGCTGCTTGGTGTTACGCTGTCACAGCTTACGCCGCGCGAAGATACGGCTGTTCAACTCGATCTGTTTGATTATGAGGAACAGCCGAAGAAGGAAGCGTTGACTAAAGCGATGGACGCCTTGCGCGACAAGTTCGGAGAAGGGGCGGTGCTGACAGCCGGTATGCTGGGGGATGATCCTTCCGCATTAATTCGCAATAAGCGAATTCGGGGGACATCCTTGCAAACAGACGAGCATATGTTATATAGTGATGATTGAAGGTTTTTCGAAGTACAAGCTACCTGATCCGCATTATTACGAATATAATGATGCCAGCTTATGCAATAAATGAGGAGGGTTCACGATGGGTAAATTTACTTGGGTCGATAAAGATACATGCATCGCTTGCGGCGCCTGCGGAGCAACGGCTCCTGATATTTACGATTATGACGATGAAGGCCTTGCGGAGACGATCTATGACGGCGACGGTAACACGGGAACGAAGGCGATTCCGGAGGAGCTGTATGATGATCTGCAGGATGCAGCCGACGGCTGCCCGACGGATTCCATCAAGATCGCGGATACTCCGTTCAACGCCTAATCTTTTATATGTGAACAACAGCCTTGTCCGATAGGGACAAGGCTTTTTTCGTGTCGTACGATATGGATATACCTCTTCCTAATTATGCGATTCAATCTGAATTATAGAAAAGTATCAATCCGCCGATATAACAGGTAGAGATGAGAGCGCTCTCGAAAGGAGGAATGTTCGACCATGGAGCCAATTCAGCATTCGGAACATTTGAAGCAATATGTGAAGCGGCACCCTGACAATCAAATGGGCTGGTACTTGTTGGGCAAATATTACGAAGAGCAGGGAAAGCCAGCGAAAGCGAATTATTGTTTTATTCAGGCAGGAGACATCTTCGCCGCGTTCGAACAACGGCTTGACCCGTTGTCGGAAGCGCAGGAGCAGGTACGAGCTCAAGCGGAGCATGCGATGGAATGGCTGCGCCGCGCACGCAAGCGAAGACTGCTGCTGCGCTGGAGCGCCTTGGCAGCTGTGCTGCTGCTGATTACCTTGCTTCTGCCGTTCAGACAGGAGAAGAAAGAAGAGGCGCTGCCCAGCCATTCAAGGCCGCTAGATGCGGCCGCGGTCGGCGTCGTATACGTCGATTCAACAGCTGCATCGGATCTCGGAGCAGCGATGGTTAAACTGACCGCGGGCGAGAAGCGGTCAGCGCTCGGCATTGCAGCAAAGCTAGGGTCCATTGAAGGCTGGCGCAATTGGAATGGCACTACCGAGCTGTTGTTTGCGGTACGTCAGACGGAGCAAGGCGGCCATATGGAGATGAATTGGTACGAGTCAAGGCTGTGCGCTTGTACACCTGCTGATGCCTCGAAGTCGTACGAAGCTTATGAACAGTGGAGCCAGGAGCAAGAACAGCGGTGGACATTGTCGAGCGCTATTCAGCATTATTATAACCGTACGGAGATGTGGCCGGCGTCAATGGAAGAGCTTGTGAAGCCTTACCCGAATAATACGTTATCTGGAGATACAACGTTAATGCAAGCGATGTTCGGGCAGCTGCTCGCTCAGCTGCAGGATGCAGCGGCCAATAGCAATAAGTCAGGTAAGGGGGCAGATGGCGGCGCGAAGCGGGCATCGAATGGGACAAGCACCGTAGCCGCTTCGGGCTTACCGGATGAGCCGCTGCGCATTATTGTCGATACGTCAAAGCACCGGCTAGCGGTATTAAGCGGGGATGTCCTTGTGCGCTCTTATAAAGTTGGACTAGGTGGGGAAAGGACACCGAGAGGTACTTATTATATTAGTGAGAAAGTTAAAAATCCGAACGGCAGTGATAACGGTCCTTTCGGGAGCAGAGGGATGACATTGTCGGATACTTTATACGCCATCCATGGAACCGACGAACCGTTGTCAGTTGGCAAGGACGATTCGCACGGCTGTATCCGGATGAATCGCGAGGACATTGAGGAGCTGTACGATCTTGTTCCACTCGGTACAAAGGTGACGATACAACAAGGGGGCTTGCCCGACACTGTATCGGTACCCGACAGCCGTTTCCGACTGGTTCCGAAGCAGGACGAGACAAACCCCCATAAGACGTACACATGGCTGGACTGAGCCGCCTGTTAGGCGTTGTTCAGAATGAGTAAAAGTGCCATACCGATAATTATGACGCCTACAATAGAGCTTAGCCAGATCAGAAGCTTCTTGTTCACCGTCTCGACCGGCTTAGCCTTTATCGCTGGCGCTTTCCGTTTCGGTGCGCTCATGCCCATCACCCTTCTTTCCGACAATAAATGAATAGACGATTATTAATATTGTAATCGTTTACTTGTCCGTCTGCAAGACTATCAGACCTGTTGGTGAGCCGTAAGCTTGTGCGCGGCTCTTTTCTTTTGTTTCAGAAACAGATAAACTGAACGATAGAGAATAAGCGACCTGTAGATAAATTGAACGGAGTGAACACCATTGCTTTATACCAAAATTTTCAAGCCAATTATGTTCTCGCTTGATGCCGAGCGAGCGCATCATTTGACGATCGACGGGCTTGCTGCTGCGCCTCGAATTCCAGGAGCGCTGTCCATGCTTCGCTCGATGTACGGCGTTAAGCCGTCGCCTGAGCTAGCAGTCAGCCTGTTCGGCCTTAGCTTTGAGCATCCAGTAGGATTGGCAGCTGGACTAGACAAGAACGGCGCGGCGACGGACGGCTTCTCGAACGTTGGCTTGGCGTTTATGGAGGTCGGGACGGTAACGCCGAAAGGACAGGCGGGCAACGAGCTTCCGCGGCTGTTCCGGCTTCCTGCCGACGAAGCACTCATTAACCGGATGGGCTTTAATAATGAAGGTGCGGATGCGATGGTGGACAAGCTGTCGCGCCGCCGCAACCGCAGGATGCCGCTTGCGGTCAATATTGGTAAGAACAAGACGACTCCGAATGAGCTGGCACATGAGGATTACCGCTTATGTATTCAGAAGCTGTATGACCACGGTGACTTCTTCGTCGTCAATATCAGCTCGCCTAATACACCGGACCTGCGGGCGCTGCAGCACGGCGATGAGCTTCGCCTCCTGCTCTCGACTGTTCGGGAAGAGATGGATACGCAGGCAGCGAAGCGGGCCAAAGCGGTGAAGCCTGTACTCGTTAAGATCGCACCTGACATGACGGATGAGCAGCTCGAGTATACGGTGGAGACGATTGCGAGCAGTGGTGTATCCGGTATTATTGCGACGAACACAACGATTTCGCGTGAAGGACTGACGCATCCGAACAAGAGCGAGACGGGCGGGTTGAGTGGTAAGCCGCTGCGTGACCGTTCGACTGAGGTTATCTCTGCCGTATACCGCATAACGGGCGGCAAGCTGCCGATTATTGGTTCGGGTGGCATCTTTACGGCAGATGATGCATACGATAAAATTCGCGCGGGGGCGAGTTTGGTCGAAATATATACGGCGCTCATTTATAAAGGACCGGATGTGTTCCGCGAGCTGACCGAAGGGCTGAAGGAGCGGCTTAGACGGGACGGCTTCCGCAACATAATGGAAGCGGTAGGCTCCAGTCATCACTAATCGAATCAGGAGGCGGCCGGATGGACGGAAGAGATTGGACTCTTTTTTTGCAACCGTATGAACAAACCGTTGAAGAATTGAAAGTCAAGTTTAAGACGATGCGAACGGAACTGAAGATGCGCGAGGCTTATGCGCCAATTGAATTCGTTACAGGCAGAGTCAAAAAAATATCCAGCATCATGGAGAAGGCAAAGCGTTTATCTGTGCCGCCGGATCAACTAGAGAGCGGCATCGAGGATATTGCAGGCATTCGGATTATGTGCCAATTCGTCGATGATATTCACCGAGTGGCCGGATTGATTCGTTCTCGTCATGATTTGACGCTTGTATATGAGAAGGACTATATAACGAATTATAAGGACAGCGGCTACCGAAGCTATCATATGATCGTGGAGTATCCTGTTCAGACGGCGCTCGGCTTGAAGAAGGTGCTGGCAGAAATTCAGATTCGGACGTTAGCGATGAATTTCTGGGCGACGATCGAGCATTCACTGAACTATAAATATAAAGAGAGCTTGCCGGAGGATGTAAGGGATCGGCTGAAGAAGGCGGCGGAGGCTGCATCGCTGCTCGATGCGGAGATGTCCAGCATCCGTCAGGAAATTCTCGATGCGCAGCGCGGCTTCGAGGAGAAGTCGAACATCGTGTCACGTGTGCTGACAAGTATTCAGCATCTTTATTTTTTCCATCGCTTCCGCGAGGCGGCGCAGTTCCAGTTGAAGTTCAATGAGCTGTGGGAGCAGGAAGACGTATTCGGCTTGAAGCAGCTGTCCGAAGAGATTGAGCTTGCAATTATGAAAGCGAAACGCGGCAATCAGCCTACGGAGTAGCTGCAGGAAATAGATGAAGACCGGGCATGCCTCGAGGTGAGCCCGGTTTTCATTATGATGGCATACCGAAGCAATGCGTCGGGGTGACCAGCAGGAGGATTACGAAATGATAAAGCAGCAATTGCCGGAGCTGTTCTTACAAGAAATGAAGGAGCGGCTTGGAGACGAATTTGAACCGTTTATGGCTTCCTATGATGCGCCAAGGCTATATGGTCTTCGTTCGAACAGCTTAAAGATTGATGCTGCAAAGTGGCGCGAGCATTCTCCGTTTCGGCTTCGGCAGGTAGCATGGTGCGAAACAGGCAGCTATTATGACGGGGAAGATCGTCCAGCTAAGCATCCGTACTATCATGCGGGCTTGTATTATATTCAGGAGCCTAGCGCAATGGCGCCGGTCGAGCTGCTGGACGTTCGCCCGGGACACCGGGTTCTGGACTTGTGCGCAGCGCCGGGCGGCAAATCAACGCAAATTGCAGCCAAGCTGCAGGGCATGGGCGTACTTGTAACGAACGACAATGCGGCTGAACGGACGAAAGCGCTGGCGAAAAACATTGAGCTGGCTGGCGTGCGCAATGCGGTCGTGCTGAATGAGGAGCCGGCATCGCTAGCTCCAGTGTTCGCCGGCTGGTTCGACCGAATTTTAATCGACGCACCTTGCTCAGGAGAGGGGATGTTTCGCAAGGACGATTCGATGATCGCTTCATGGGAGCGGCATTCGGTTGAGCGGTGCTCGGCGATGCAGCGCGACATTTTGCGGCATGCCGTATCGATGCTCGCGCCAGGAGGAGTGCTCGTTTATTCGACCTGCACCTTCTCTCCAGCAGAGAACGAGACGCAGATCGCCAGACTGCTCACCGAGTATCCGGAGCTTGAGCCGGTGCCGGTGCAGCTTGCGCCGGGATTTGCTCCAGGCAGGCCGGATTGGTCCGAGCAGCAGTGGTGCGCATTTGGCGCGGAGGAATCTGGACAGGCGGACGGAAGAGGTGTTGTCCGTACTGGAATGGTGAGGCTGTGGCCGCATTTGCTAGATGGTGAAGGGCATTTTGCCGCCGTTCTTCGGCGCAGGGAGGATGCTTACGTAGGGGCGTCAACGGACGAGGGCAATGGACTGGTGCAGGAGAATCGTACAGCTGGACGGCAGGAGATTCACGGTCTGAAGCACCGAAGGTCTGAAGCGCTGCGTTCGGGCGAGGAGCGTGTGCACCGTGAAGAGCTGGTACCGCTGCGGCGAAGCGGAAAGCATGAGCGCCGCGGCCGGGAGGAGTATGACCATAGAGGTGGCAGGCCAACCGGCAGTCGGCGAGGCGGTAAATCGGCGCATGCTGGTGCGAGTGCTGCCCGAGATGCGAAGACGCCTGAAGAGTCATGGCGCACCTTCGCTGCCGAGTATTTGATCGGAGCAGAGCACTGGCAAGGGAGAATTATTTCGTATGGCTCCCGCGTCTATTTGCAGCCGGAGCAGGTTCCGCCGCTGGATGGACTGCGCGTCGTGCGTGCCGGCTGGTATTTGGGCGATGCGGGTCCTCACCGATTCGAGCCGTCTCAGCCGCTGGCGATGGGGCTGAAGGCGGAAGAAGTGAAGCAAGTGTGGAGCGGACCGCCGACGGATGAAGCGATCATGCGATATTTGAAAGGTGAAACGGTTCAACTGGATGCCGACAGCTTGACGATAACTGGGGGCGCGAATAGCAAAGGGTACACGCTCGTCTGCGTGGATGGCTTTCCGCTTGGCTGGGGCAAATATTCGGACGGCATGCTCAAGAATGAACTGCCTGCCGGATGGAGATGGATGTAAAATGGCAAAAAAGGATAAAACAGCCGCTCCCTCGCGGCTGCGGCTGGACAAGCTGCTTGCGAATATGGGTTACGGTACGCGGAGTGAGATTAAGAAGGCAGTGAAGCAAGGGATGGTTACCGTCGATGGGCGCGTCGTGAAGGACAGCGGGATGCAGGTGCAGCCCGATGTTCAAGAGGTCGTGATCAACGGGGAGACGGTCGTCTACCGCAATGTGATTTACTTGATGCTGCATAAGCCGCCTGGCGTCGTATCTGCGACAGAGGACACGCGTGACCGAACCGTTATTGATCTGCTGGCGCCGGAGGATCAGGTGCTGTCTCCATTTCCAGTAGGACGGCTTGATAAGGATACAGAGGGCTTGCTGCTGCTTACGAACGATGGACAGCTCGCGCACGAGCTGCTCTCACCGCGGAAGCATGTGCCGAAAACCTATGTAGCGAGAGTGCAGGGCGATACGCCGGTCAGCTTGCACGACCGTGAACGGTTCTCTGAAGGAGTAGAGCTGGACGATGGTTATGTGACGATGCCTGCACAGCTAACGGTTGACGAGGTAAAGCCGAACCGCGAAGGCTACGAATCTTCGATTACAATTACGATACATGAAGGGAAGTTCCATCAGATTAAACGGATGTTTCAAGCAGTCGGCAAGCAGGTTGTCTACTTGAAGCGAATCTCGATGGGACCGCTGGTGCTTGACGAGACGCTTCCGATTGGTGAGTATCGGGAATTGTCGGAGGAAGAGCTGGAGCTGCTGCGGGCACATCGCAACGGATAGATGGCGTCTTCTCGGTGGTAGAGTGGTGTGATAGGATAGGCCTTAATCGTGCTGGTAAGTGAATAGAGAATCACTTTAATCGTTGGTGATTGAAGAAAGGCACGGTTTCGGTATGTTGAAAAAATAGAGGTGCTACGATGACAACACGGCAAGAGCTGCGCTATGAGTTAATCGCATTGGATGTAGACGGTACGCTGCTGACGGACGATCATGAGTTGACGGAAGGAACGCGCGAGGCGGTGCGTGCAGCTGGAATAAGCGGTGCGCAAATTATGCTTTGTACAGGACGCGGGCCGAACGCGGCCTATCATTTGCTGGAGGAGCTGGAGCTGGGCGGGATTATTATTACGCATAATGGTGCAGCTACGATCGATGCAGATGCTCGAACAATTGTACATCAATTCGACTTTGCTCAAGAGCAGGCGGAGCCATATGTGAAGTACTGCCGGGAGAACGGCGTTCACTTTGATCTGAATACGGCGTTCGACTTGTATATTTTTGAAGAGATCGATCAAGAAGGCTATGATTTATATGCGAAATTCGGTATTACACCGATTCTGGTGGACCATGGCACGAAGCTGCAAGGCGGGATTGTGAAGCTGACGGCGTTCGCTGATCCGAAGACGCTCGATAAGGTGGAGGCGGACTGGCGGGAATGGGATGGAGGGCTGCAGGTTATTCGGAGCGGGGAATATTTTATCGATATTCAGCACCCTTCCGCTAGCAAAGGAAATGCGCTGGAGCAATTTGCGATCAAGCGTGGCATTGCCCGCGAGCGGATTATGGCGATTGGCAATTACTTTAATGATATTTCGATGCTTCGCTATGCGGGGTTAGGCATTGCGATGGACAATTCACCACAAGAGGTCAAAGACGCCGCAGATGTCAGTACGCGCTCGAATGCGGAGGATGGCGTCAAGCATGCTTTGATGAAGTATGTGCTTGGAGACGGCGAATAAATGCAGGAAAAACAGCCAGGCAGCAAGTTGCCTGGCTGTTTTGGTATAGGTCTCGCATCGCTCAGTGATTAGTACAAGATTCCGCGAGTAACAATGACCAGCAGAATGAACAGTACCAGGATGACACCTGCCGTCGTGAAACCTCCGCCGTATACACCGGACATGCGATATTCCTCCCTGAATCGAAATTCCGTTCTTCGAGAAGGAGAATGTGCAGGGTGCGTATATCTCGTTGATCGGTATACAGTATAGTATGAATTTTAACTCTATTCGATTGGACATTTATCCCGTACGTCGACAGTTTGGGCATATGTCATTGGCCGGTGCTTCGGATTTATTCGTTATCGGCTGTAAGTCATGTACCGGGAAGAGGCAGTTGTTACGGATCTTGAAGGGACGGAATAATGGGTAGGCCTGTACAAAGAATGCATAGCAATTAGAGATGGGAGACGAGCGCCGTGTTATAGCAATGGAGTGTCGAAGGAGACACTCCATTGTTCTTTGTGACGGGAACTAGGTCAGCCTGCGGAGACCTTTGGGCAAATGGTTTTTGAGCTGGCCGCTGCTTGCTTTGGCCCATCCGAGCGGATAACCGTCTGCTGCTACGATCGTCCAGCCGCTTAAGCCGTCGTCGGTCTGCAGTGTCTCACCGCGAAGATATGCGGCAATTTCCGGCGACTCAGCACGATAGGAAACAACCTTTGCGGCTGTGATTTCATTCGGCTGAAGCGCAAGCGCAAGCGAGTGAGCAGGCTCGATTCGCTTCGTTTTCAGCTCGCCAAGCTGGAGTCCGGGGCGAACAACCTTTAATCCTTCGAGGGACTCAGCGGTAAACTGGCCATCCTTGCTGTGAGGCAGCCAGTATAAAGCATCTCCAAATCGAATCGGCTCACCAGGCCCTAACAGCAGATGGGGGATATGTTCCTTGGCAAACGCATCAAATATGGCCATATCACTGGCGGCGTTGCTCGGTTTGCTGCCGCCTTTCGATTGTTTGCCCCGTCTTCGCGGCCGCAATTCGGCTTCTGGTCTTAGCCTTGCGATATCATCTTCGGCTTCCGAAGATTTGGTCAATACGGCTACAAAATGCCCTTCACCCTTGCATTGATGAGGCCACAACCGTTCCATATGCAGCACCGTAAAGTTGGGGTGCTTCTGAATAAAGGCTGCTATTGCGTCCTCGTTCTCAGAACGGTTGAACGTGCAAGTCGAGTAGACGAGCCGTCCGCCTGGCTTCAGCATGATGGCGGCATGCTCTAGTATGTCCGCTTGTCGATCCGCGCACATCTGTACATGCTCGGGCGACCACTCGGCTATCGCGACGGCGTCTTTACGGAACATGCCCTCTCCGGAGCAGGGGGCATCGAGCATAATTCGGTCGAACATGGCTGGGAAGCGTGCCGACAGCTGATCGGGGGCTGCACAGGTGACGACAGCGTTGCGGATACCGCAGCGCTCAACGTTTTCGCTTAATATTTTGGCCCGGGCAGGGTGAATTTCGTTGGCGATCAGCAGTCCTTCCCCTTGCATTGCACCTGCGATTTGCGTCGTTTTACCTCCGGGTGCAGCCGCTAGATCGAGAATCGTCTCGCCAGGCTGGGCCTCGAGCGCCTCTGCTGCCGACATCGCCGACGGCTCCTGAATATAATACAAGCCTGCCGCATGATAAGGATGCTTGCCTGGTCGAGTCTCCTCATCGTAATAGTAGCCGGTTCTGCACCACGGGATTGGAGTTAAGCGGAATTCCGAACGAAGAGCTAGAAGCTCCTCTTGTTCGAGAATATCAGATGTATTGATTTTGAGCGGGTTAAGCCGCAATCCATATGCGCGAGGCGCATTATAGCTTGCTAGAAAAGTGTCCGCCTCGTCACCGAGCAGCTCTCGCGTTTGTTGAATATAGGCTGCTGGAAGAGCGGGATGGATTGTTGGAGAATTAGACAACGGTAACACTCCTTCTATTGCGTCAAACTGGAAATCGCCGCCGGCCAGCGATAGACATCTGGCAGGCGGCGAGTCGTAGTGGTTATCATTCATGCATTGTTAGTTAGCTAACAGGAATAACGATCAGCGTCCCCGGCGTCCTCCGCCGTTCGAACGGCCTCCGCTTCGTCCTCCTCCGCGTCGGCCGTTAGCCGAACTACTGCTGCGTGAGCCGCGGTTGTTGGGGCCGCGTGATTTGCCGCCGCTGCGACCTGCCGCTGCCAGCGACACGTCATCCCATGGATTAGCGGAGGCTGCTGCTCGTTTGCTGCCGGATGGCGAGGCGCTTCCGCGCTGTACGGCTGCTCCGCCGGCGCGTGAGCCGCCGCGGCTTGTTGCTGCCGCTGGCGACCAATCGCTGTCGGGATTCCAGCCGCCGCGCGCGCCCGCCGCGCCGCCGCGTCCGCTGCGGGCGCCCGCTTGATTGCGCGAGCTAGCCGCGCCGTCTCGGCTGCCGCGCGAACCAGCGCTGCCGCGTGAGCCTGCCGCGCTGCTCCGCCCGCCGCGGGCGACAGCTGTGCTGCGCGAATTAGCGGTGCCATCGCGATCCGCACCGCCTCTAGCCGCTTTGACGCGGATCGGCGCATCGCCGCGGGCAACCGCCGAATCGTCGCGGCGCTCAATCGTTGTGCCTAGCGCGCGTTCGATCTGCGCCATGGCACCGCTGTCGCGCGCTGTCGTCAGCGTGACGGACATGCCTTCATTGCCGGCGCGGCCTGTACGGCCGATCCGGTGAATGTAGGTTTCCGAATCTTGCGGAATATCGTAGTTAAATACGTGCGTTACGCCTTCAACGTCAAGTCCGCGGGCGGCGACATCCGTCGCGACAAGCACTTGAAGCTTAGCCTCGCGGAATCGCTTCATGACTTGCTCGCGCTTTGCTTGCGACAGATCGCCGTGCAGCTCGTCGCTGTCGATGCCGCGTTCTTGAAGCGCTTCGTTCAGCTTCTTCGCACGAATCTTCGTCCGGCAGAACACGACTGCCAGATAAGGGCGGTACCGGCCGATCAGCTCCACAAGCGTATCTTCTTTGCGGCGGTCCGTCGTCTCGATCGCCACCTGCTTAATCGTATCGACTGTTACCCGTTCCGGACGGATTCGAATATCCTCGGGATTGTTCATATACTCGGTACCGAGCTTACGGATCGGCTCTGGCATCGTGGCCGAGAACAGCATCGTCTGACGGTTCTGTCTCGGCATCTGAGAGATGATCGATTCCACCTCGGACAAAAAGCCCATATGGAGCATTTGGTCCGCTTCATCGAGCACAAGCATTCGGATTTTGCCAAGAGAGACGGTCTCCCGGCGCAAATGATCGAGCAGCCGTCCCGGCGTCGCAACGATAATATGCGGCTCCCGATTGGCGAGCTTGCGAATTTGCGCTTCGACGTCTTGTCCGCCATATGCGGCGAGTACGGTCGCGCCTGCGGCAGGAGCAAGCTTTTTCATCTCCGATGTAATTTGAATAGCTAGCTCCCGCGTCGGGGTAAGTACAAGCGCTTGCGTTTGGCTTTTCTCTGTATCGATACGTGCGAGCAGCGGCAGCGCGAACGCGAGCGTTTTGCCCGTCCCGGTCTGAGCCTGCACAATGACGTCTGTGCCTTTAAGTGCTCTCGGAACAGCCTTCTCCTGCACAGGTGTCGGCTTCGTAATTCCGTATGATTGTAATACGCTTGACAGCTCTTCCGAGACACCAAGCGACATAAATGTAGTTGCCATTCCAAAACTCCTCTGTATGTGCGGCACCAAGCCGTCAATTATCCTAATTAGTATACCAGTTATAGGAGATAAGCGCATCCTTCGTCCTATTCCTGTTCCTAGTCTTTAATCGAACTGGATAGCTGTGGTATAATAACGCGAACAAACGATCTCGTGGCATGCGTCGTCGTGGCAGTATGAATCATAATGTAATGAAGGAGATCGGGCAATGGCATTTGGTGTTAACCGGCGCGAGCTGCAGGAATGGAAGAGGCGGGTTTGTAACGGCGAAATCGCCGTAATGACGCATTATTGGTATGATGAACGGTTTCCCGGCAACCGGTCGGTGACCAAGGTCGGCTGCAGTGATCTGGATCGGCTGTCGGATTGGTGCAGGTCGAACGGATTGGAGCCGAAATATATTCACCAGCGCGAGCACTATCCTCATTTCGATGTGATCGGCCCTAAGCAGCGCGAGGTTCTGGAACGCATGGGACGGCACGATTTGATCGAGAAATTTGAGCTGTAAGTTCGAGAAGGCGCTTGCTGATCCTCAATATCTTGCTGAATATATACTAGAGGTGAATTGGGAAGATGAGCTGATGCCTCAATGCGAGGAAGTGTTGTCGGCGGCCTTGGATGCTTATACGTATCTTAGAACGGGTTCATTAGAATATAATGAAGATGTACAAAACGAGTTCTGGGACCTATTAGAGGCTCGCGGTTATGAATATGCAGCTTTAGATATCGAGATCGATTGGGATGAGGACGATTTGCCTGAGAAATATCCGATTCTATGGGAAAAGTTCGGAGGTAATCCGCTAACGTAGCCAGGCTGCTTTCGTGCAATTTTCGCTGAGAAGTAGAGCAACAAGACGAGTTTGTCGTATTTATTACGTTCAGAGCGGAAATCGTTGGAGGCAGCGAGAAGATCGTCAGTCCGGATGAAATTGGCGAAATCATGCGGATCGATTTAAATGAAGCGGACCGGTTGATGCCCTTTTATAAGGAAGACTAAGCGGTATCGTGAGGAATCATGTAGAGGTTACCTATTACAATGAGGGCTGTGTGGAATGGTCAGTCGAAATGAAGTAGCTTTCGGTGTTTATGACTTACATAAAATATGGTATATTATACTTAATTATATAGAGTAGGATGGCGAAGTCGAAGAGACCTCGTCTTTTTTTATAGAATGATCGGCCCGGCAATCCGGAAGGAATCGAGATTCAAACTTTTGGAGGCGCCGTAGCATTGTATAGTAGTTGACGTTCGCACCAGCTTTACCGGAGTTTCGGAGGCGAGGGCTGCATCAGCAGCTTATAGCACGTAGAATTTCAGACGCCTATTCGCTCAGTTGTAAACTGGTCGTATGCCAATGCTCCTTTGCTTCTCAAAGCCATCGCAATTTGGAGTCAGCCGGAATGAAATTAGGCTACGTAAGAACGACATGGACGGAACGATAAGGACATTGTCAGCAGCGAGCTTTTGGATATTATGCAATTCGAAGGGGGTAAGCTATGACCCGCAAGCGGATAGGGGCAGTCATTTTGTTGTTCATGCTGATTGTTAATGGATGCTCACTGCCAGAAATTCAGTTCAACGCTCACGAGCTTCAGTTTAACGCTGAAGATATTCAGATCAGATTGATTAATTCCCAATTGGAAGACGGTATCAGATCCTACACGGTAGAAGTTCGCAATAATGGGCTGCAGGATGTGGAGTACGTCAATTTGTATTTGTACTATCCGATCATTAAGACAAGTGGATCGGAAGGGAATCCTTTCAAGCTGGAAGGGCAGTCGGGAGTTCGACCGAATCATCTCAAGGCAGGAGGAGCCCTTATATTTACGTTTACTGCTCCAATATTCGAAGTGTTCGGTACATCTGCACCGCTCGATTGGGACCATCCTCAGATCGAGTTGAACGGTTTGGTCCAAGACGGGAAGTCGGAGGTGCCATTCGAGATGTCGGGCGATTATTTGGAGATGAAGTAAAGCGTTTGTCGGTTTATGTGTATTCGATGGCCAAGAGACGTTTTATAACAAATACGGTCTTCAAGCGCACAACGCAATGAAAGGCATGTTCGGGGTTGTACATGGTCGTGAAATAATGTAATCCGAAGCGAAGAATCGTAAATGCGATGTACGAGATACGATTAGGGGAGGGAAGAAGGTGGATAAGCAAACTAAACCGATCGGGCAAACTAAAGCCGCCGGGTTCCAAGTAGGTGTGCGAAGAACGTTTCCGCTTCCGCTAGAGGCGGCTTGGCAGCTTATATCCTCTGCTCATGGTATAAAGGTATGGCTTGGCAGCACAGCTTTAACCGGACTGCAGGCTGGCGAAACGTACGTAACTGCCGATGGGATTACCGGGGAGATTCGGGTAGTGAACAAGGCTGAGAACGTTCGTCTAACCTGGCAGCCGAAGAGCTGGAGCAAGCCGTCGACGCTTCAAATTCGAACGATTGCCAGCGGCAGCGACAAGACAACGATTAGCTTCCATCAAGAAAATCTCGCAGATGCAGCGGTTCGGGAAGAGATGAAAGCAAGATGGGAGCAAGTGTTGGTGGAATTGAAGTTATGGATCGGTTGAATTGGTGCTTTGATACAATTAATGATGAAACGTCGATGCAGCGTCTATTGCAAATCTTGATCGTATCTGACGAGGAATCTAAGTATATTTGGGATCATTTTGACAGGACCCGGTTAAAGGACATCAAACTCATCATTTCATGCGGCGATGGCGTCGATGAATGTCATCGGGGATTTCAATGCTTCGTTGATTATATCGACCGCTATCAACCGAAGTATGTGTTTCATGGACATTAGCATTGAGAGGACAGCGGATTCATTAGCGCAACGGTACGAAGATTATCAATGCTCTTGGTTACTATATTATTGAGTATGATTAGGGAGTATCGGAATATATGACAGAACGATGAGCATGAGTCGGTTAGGAGCGAAGTTCTATAGAGCAATGGGAATACAAAACGATCAAGCTAAAAACAGGCGGATTTTTAGGCGGTAAAGTGAATGAGGAGCTGCTGGAGCAGGAGCTGAACAATTACGGCTTCGAGGGCTGGGAACTTGTCTCCTGCTTCGATACGAGCAGCTACCAAGGCCAATCGCGGGAAGTTATTATCGTATTTAAGAGAAGGAAGCGATAGTTTGCTCCTTTCATTAGGTGAGTGAGAAAACACTATAATAGGAGGACGATGCTATGAAATATGAATTTCACCGCCAATGGTTGACGAAGAAGTTCGAGGAAATTCGTAGGAGGCTCCTGAAAGCAATTGATCAGCTTAGTGAAGAGCAGCTGAATTGGACGCCTAGCCCGTCCGTTCAGAGCATTCCATCGATTCTTCGGCACATCGAAGACAACGTTATGATCCGGGTAAGAAATTGTATTTTGCATGAAGGGTTAGTTATTGATAGAAGAAGCTTACTGGAGCAAGCGAATATGAAGAAGGAAGAAGCGGTTGAACTAATTGAGCGGAATATGCAGCTTATTATTAAGGTACTGGCTGATGTGTCGGATGAGACGCTGGAGGAGCTGCAGGATGTAAGAGGCAAGCTGCGTTCGAATCTCGATATGCTGCATCAATGCGCGGCACATTATTCGGAGCATATGGGACAAGTGTTTTATGTTGCAAAATTAAGCTTAGGCGATTCGTATTTAACGACTTCTGTGTAACAAATATAAGGGGTACAATTACAACTCGCAGCATGACGACAGGGGAATAGATGAGATGACAAAGGTAAGAGCAATCTTTTTTGATTTTGACGGCGTGCTTACGCTGGATGCGACGGGCTCGAAGACGACATGCCGCTACCTTAGTAAGGTGACAGGGCTCCCGTTCGATGAGGTGATGAAGGCGTATCGGTCCTTTAATGATCAGCTTCAGCTGGGGAACAAATCTCATGCGGACATTTGGGAAGAGCTTGGAGCGATGCTGCATGGGAAGCTTGAGGAACGCCATCTTATCGAATCGTTCGATAGCACGCCGATGAACATGGATATGCTAGCACTTGCCCGAGAGCTGAAGGAGCAAGGCTATATGCTTGGAATAATAACGGACAATAAGAAGGATCGAATGCATTATTTGTATACGCTTCATCGTTTGGATCATATTTTTGATACGACTATAATTTCCGCGGAGGTCGGCTCGAATAAGCAGCATCGTCAAATCTTTGATATTGCGCTTGAGAGCTTGCAGGTAGAACCGTATGGAAGTGTCTTTATCGACAACAAGGAGAGTAATCTCATTGTTCCGAGAAAGCTTGGAATGGCGGGAATTTATCACCTGACCGAACGAACGATGTGGAATCGGTTCGATCGCAGCTATATTCGCTGATCAACACATGAATGGTACATAACAGAGCAATGCCGCAGTCTGCCAAGCACGATGATTATTGAGGCACTGGCTCAACTAGGCCCGTTCGCAGCAGTTGGCCAAGGTGGGGGACTTGGCTTTTTATCCTCAATCTATTTGCAAAAGAGCGCAAAGACAGAATCGTAATCGTGTGAATATAACATGGAATAGAAATAAGCCCTTCCCTATATGAAGGGCTTATTTAATTTGCGCTGCATTCATTTGTAATTTCCACTTTAAATGATGTCTACACTAGTTCCCGGCTGCAATAAATGTCTGTATAATTATGGAATAGGCTGTTTCAGATTACGACTGAATGTCCTAAATTGATGCGATGGGTGGGGGAGCAGGAAGGATGGATTCCCTGCGTTATCCGATCGGGCGATTCGAACCGATCCATACAGCTTGCCTCTGATACAAGGCTGTATTATATCCGGCAAGTACCCGGTATCGTGAACGATTTACCTTTGTTGCTTACCGGCTTGTCGAACGAGCAGCTTCAGACGCCGTATCGAGAGGGCGGGTGGACGAATCAACAAATCGTTCACCACATGGCAGATAACGATATGAACGCGGTTCTTCGGTTTAAGAGAGCACTCACGGAAGAGTCCCCGTCTGCTTGCTCGTATCGTGAGGACAGTTGGGCGGAACTGCAGGATTATAAGCTGGTGCCGATTACGGTTTCGTTATCCCTGCTAGAGTAACCGTTAAGGCTCAAAACCTCTTTGACTAATATACAGCTCCTCTTCAGCGTATAGCCGCATAAATTGGTGATATACATCTCGGTATGCTTCAGGCTCGTACCACTCCTCAAGCCCAAGCTGCTTGTACAGCGCTGCAATACCTAATCTTTGTGTACGTCTGCCTCCGCTGCCATCCCCCATCCAATAGTCGTCCATGCATATACGGCTTACGATCGGTCTGAGCAGCTCGGCGAACCGCTCGGTACAAGGAAGCAGAGGAGCGATGGCTGCCTGCACGGGAACACCTGCTTCAGCGAGCTCCCTAAGAGCTTGAACTCTAGCATAGACCGGAGGAGCATTAGGGGTAAAGACTTTACGTATGTCTTCGCGGTCCGTCTCGATTGTGATGCTGACGCGTATCTGTTTGCCGAATCGGAGTAGAAGGTCAATGTCTCGGGTAACAAGCGGGCTTCGGGTCTGAACAAGCAGAAATTGCGGACGCTCCTCCGCCATTGCTTCCAGCAAGGAGCGGGTAACTTGTTCTTTATACTCGATCGGCTGGTACGGGTCTGTACTGGACGACATAAATATTGTAACTGGCCCTTTGCTCTTCGCTTTTACCAGCTCCCGGCGCAGCAGCTCAGCGGATTGTTGTTTAATATTGACCCAGCTGCCCCATTCATTGCCGTGGAACAATGATACGGGCATTTGGCGTACGTAGCAGTACGAGCAGCCGAACGTACAGCCGGTATATGGATTAAGGGTATGAGAGTAGCCGGCAAGAAAGCCGGTTCCGCGATTGAGCAGCGTCTTCGGCTTTGTATATTCGTAGGCGATTCTTGTCATTGGTCGGCAACCAGCAGGCTAGTTGTGTGTATGCTTTCGGCAGCTGACACATTCTGCTCATGCTGAAGCAGTACGCGTTTCATCGTTAATCCCCCGCGGTAGCCGGTCAACGTCCCATTCTTGCCGATGACGCGATGGCAGGGCACCGTAATTAATACTGGGTTTGCACCGATTGCGCTGCCTACCGCACGAGTGGCTGATGGTCTGCTCACCTTTACTGCGATATCGGAGTACGATGCGGTGTGACCGTAAGGGATACGGCATAATGCATCCCATACCGCTCTCTGGAACGGAGTACCGGAGCAGTCGAGCGGGAAGGTGAAATCTCGGCGCTTTCCTGCAAAATATTCAGAGAATTGATTTATATAAGGCTGGAGTCTGTTGTCATCCCGTAGAAGCTCGCTTCCAGGCATGCGGGCGGCGGCCCATTGCAACAGCTCATTGAATGGATGTCCGTTGGAGCCGACGAAGCATAGTCCATCTGCGGTGGCTGCAAGGTAGAGATTCCAGCTGTCGTACGAAATTATTGACCAGTATAGGGGCGCTTTCGTAATCGTTTTCGCCATGTTGTGGCTCCTTTCTATTCGATTAGAGATCTCTTCTACAAACAGTATAAACCGAATGTGAACCGATTGTACGGAATATCCATTAAAAGCACAAAAATGTGAAATAGGACTTATTGATTAGATCATGGGAATTATGGGTATATTTCGGTAGGAAATAGGAGAATCGATGCATAGTAGGGCGAGATGAGTGTCCTACCTGGTAATTTCAGGATGCTGGAAGGAGATTGGCCACATTAGTGGCGAATATATACACTAAACCCGTCCGGAATGTGGCATAGTGAAAGCGCACTCGCTATTAAGCAGTCCGCTTTAGAATAACGTTCAGGCGATATTGGTGAACCGCCTGAAGTACTATGTAAATATGAGATGAATTAACTTGAGAAGGAGGCACCTATAATGGCAGCACCCAAAAAATCGGTACGAAGAGCATATATTACAGATGCACCAGACTTGGTTCGGTTGAATGAAGCGTTTAACGGTGTACGTATTTCGGAGGAAGAAGTGCGCGAGAGCTTGCTTCGGTCGAATGAGCTCGTTGCTATTGCGCTGTTGGATGAGCATCCGGCTGCGTTCGCATGCGCACAGTATTTTGAATCATTTTGTTACAGGGAACTCCGTGGTGAATTAACAGAAATGTTCGTCGAACCAAGTGCACGAGGTCAAGGACTTGCTTCCATGCTGATGGCGTATATGGAGGAGGAGCTGCGCTCAAGGGGGGTTAAGCATGTCAAAGTGCTGACAGGAGCAGACAATGACATCGCGATTAAAGCTTATGAGCGGTTCGATTATACACGTAAGGAAGAAGCGGTACTGATGAAAAACATTGCCACAGCTTCTTCTTCAGGCTCCAGCCCTAAGTAAAGCTTAAATTATTCGGACTTCAATGCTGCTTAATGCGAATACAATATGTCAGATGCGTTGAACCAAATCGGCAGCGTTCAAAGGAGGCGGGCAGGCTTGGGCTCTAGAATTATGCATTACTGCATTACGACAAGGCTTGGCGAGGCGATGGAGATTGACGATCCACAGTTTTGGCTTGGAGGAATCGCGCCTGACGTTCATAAGCATATGCAGGAGCCGAAGGCCAAATCTCATTTTGGCAGCCTTAATTCACAAGGTTTAATGTATTCGGATTATGAAGCATTCGGGGCCAAATATTTTCGTGACCGCATCCATCCCTTTCATCTCGGTTATTACTACCACCTCATCTCTGACCAATTATGGCTTGAAGCTGTCTATTATCCGCTAATTAAATGGCTTCCGCAGCCGCGGAAAAAAATAGCGCAAGAGAGCTACTACCGTGATTTCGGACGTCTGAACGGAAGGCTGATTGATCATTACGGTTTAAAGCTTGCCTCGCTGGAGGTGCTGCCTGTAGAGATCGACGAGATCGATTACCGGTACTTGCCTGCACTTATTCAAGATCTAGTCCACGATTTCGAGAGCAAAGATGAGCATCAGGATGAGCCGCTGGAGCTGCTGGAATGGAACCAAGTGATTCACATATTGGATCGCACGGTTCAGGTATGTCTCAAACGGTAAACAACAGACCGAGCTTATGAAGAATTATGCTATTTCCGGTGTTTCTTTTACGAAAGGAGCTGCATCACGATTGTATTCGTTGGAGAAAAAGTTCATAAAGACGGGAATATATAGCTTTATTATTGGTTTGCTAACAGGGCTTGTGTGGGTGAAGGATGAATATCGAGTAGTTCAGGATATTGGGGTGTATGTGCCGATTGCTAAGCCAATGAAGCAGTATGTGTTGGAGGTGCTCCGCTTCGCGGCGATCGTTACGCTAGCTTCTCTTGCTATTCAAACGGTGGTGCAGCTGGCTGCTCGGCGGCAGCCAGACGATTCATTTAGTTTTACTAGAGGCTTCGTCAAATCGTTCATCATTGTATTCGCATTGATCGTGATTGCCGTACCGCTTCTCAAGCTGATCACTTCTTTCATTTGACTCGATAACTGAAGCTTCGATTCCTCGCAGGGGTAACTTTGATGCTTCTCCACCACATTGTCCCTAGCTCTCTACAGCTGCTGTCTTCGGGTTATATTTGTCTTCTGACTTGCGCTCATTGCGGTTAACAAGGCAGATGCCTGCGCAGATGAGTGCTCCGCCAACGGCTACATACATATGGAGTTGCTCACCGAGCAGCAGCCAGCTGGTCAATACGCCGAATAGGGGAGCAAGGAGCAGGAAGGAGCTTGTTCTTGCTGCGTCGCCTTGTTGCAGTAAGTAATACCAGCAGGAGAACTGAACGATCGAACAGAAGAACGCTAATAGTAGCACGACTGCTATGGACTTACTGTTGATATCGAACACCGGTTTCTCAGCAGTCGCACTTAGCAGCAGCAGTCCTATGCCTCCTGTCAGCATTTGATATGCGCTCAGCACCATCGTATCGAATGCTGCTCCCCATCATTTAGCATATTCGTGACCACGTGAGAAGAACATGATAGGATAAAAGAAATTAGCAGCATGCGAAAGGATAATGTTCATGAAATTTAGACCATGTATCGATATGCATCAGGGCAAGGTGAAGCAGATTGTCGGCGAGACGCTAACTTCGGAGCAAGGAGCGGTCGTCGAAAATTTCGTTTCAAGCCACGACTCTGTTTATTACGCACAATTGTTCAAGAAGGACAAGCTCACCGGCGGCCACGTTATTATGCTTGGCGGAGGGAATGAAGAAGAGGCTGTTCGCGCGCTTCAGGCGTATCCGGGCGGCTTACAGATCGGTGGAGGCATTAATGCGGGCAACGCTCGATTTTATTTGGAGCAAGGGGCTTCACATGTCATCGTAACGTCGTATATTTTCCGTGAAGGCAAGCTGGATCAAGGCAACCTGGACGCTATTGTGGCGGAGGTAGGCAAGGACAAGCTTGTCATTGATTTAAGCTGCAAGGAGAAAGACGGCAAATGGTACGTCGTAACGAATCAATGGAAGCTATTCAGCGACTTTGAAGTGAATGAGGCGAACATTCGGTACTTAGAGCAGTTTTGCGACGAGTTTCTCATTCATGCAGTGGACGTTGAGGGCAAGCAGAGCGGCATTCAGCAAAGTCTGGTCGAAGCGCTTGCACAATGGGTGACGATTCCTTGCACCTATGCAGGCGGCGCGCGTTCGATGGAAGATTTGGAGCTGTTCAAACGCTTGTCTGGCGGCAAGCTTGATATTACGGTTGGTAGCGCGCTTGATATTTATGGCGGACGACTTCCATATGAGCAGGTTGTCGCTTACTGTGCACAATAATTAAATTTGAACTCTATAACAGCATGGGAGCACTTCCTGTGCTGTTTATTTTTTTTGACTAATATGTAACTTAGTGCTATTTTTGACGTTATAATAAACATCCTCGTGAAATGAGTTCAAATGCTCGATTCTGATATGTCATAAAGGGGGAATAAAATGCGATCTGACCGTTCGATAGGCTTAGGATTATTGTCGCTTGGGGCCGGACTGACTGTTCTTGGTGGGCTGGAGAGAATTATTTTGTACGTGTCGAAACCGAATTACGTAGGTAATGAAATGGACTTGTTTCGTCAATCAGTGCCGGATGCGATCTGGAGCATTACGACGTTTACGATGTGGTCAGGATTGCCATTTATCCTTGCGGGTCTCTATATTATGCTTCGTCGTTCGTTTGCCAAAATAGCCGCCGAGCTTAAAGCAGCCAACGATAGATTCGAGAGTGAGTATAACCGGAGCAATCACACCGATTCATAAATCTTATAGAATCTTTGTAACAAATGATTGCGTACTTAGAAAGATTGGCCTCTCAGCGCGGAGCGAACGAGATAAGGCTTGAGGTGAGACTATCGATACCAGATAACGTAAGCCAGTCGCGGTTTAATGCCAAAGATTATACAGTTATTCTATTTATTTCGCTTGGTTTTCCTAATAGGATAATAGCAAATCTAATTGATCTATTAGGAAAAGCGAGGAATAAGCTTATGGATATCGATTTATTCAAGGAGCATATCATTTTACGTAATGATGTTGTTTGCTTAGAGCCATTCCATGCCAAATATAGAGACGAGCTTGCTGCGATTATTTTTGACCGTGAAATAACGAAATTTACCGGCGCCCATATCGATACGGAGGAGGATCTGGATCAATATATCGCACAAACGCTTGATGTACGAGAGAAGTGCATTGGATATCCTTTCATCGTCATTGATCAGAAATCGGGGCGAGCCGCAGGCGTAACACGTTACGGCAGTATTCAAGCGCCTAACAGAAGGCTTGAGATTGGCTGGACGTGGTATGGACGCGAGTATCGGGGAACCGGAATCAATCAAGCATGTAAGCACCTGCTGTTGTCGTATGCATTCCGAAAGCTAGGCTGCAATCGGGTACAGTTCAGCGTTGACGTAGACAATGCGCGCTCCCGGCGTGCGGTGGAGAAGCTTGGTGCGACGCAGGAGGGAATCTTTAGAAGTAACTATGTTAATGCGTATGGTGAGTGCCGGGACGATGTTTATTACAGCATTATACGTTCGGAATGGGATGAGCTCGAACGTAAGGTGTTCTCCTCTTTCTTGTAAGCGGTAGCATCAAACGCAAGTTAGACAACTTCCGTGTGGGCATTTGCTGCATACATTACTTATAGAAGCCCGTGCTTGCGGCAGCGGAAGGGGAGCGGCATTATGAGTAGACGAACATTAATGATCATCTCGGTCGTGCTGTACGTATTGTTGGCGATCTTGTTGTTGATTTTATACTTGTTTGACTTTCAGTAACGATCTTTCGACTTGAAGACCTGCCGTGCGGCAGGTCTTTTGCTATTGGGGCTTGTTGATAGGATGGTTGATCATTTCAATAAAATCGTACAATTTAGTACCAAGTACTACTTATCATAATGGTTTCGGATATAAGGAGAGGGTGAAGTATGGAGGAGCTTAAAGCAAATTTAATTAGAACTAGAGAAGCCTTGATCAAAGAAATTGTTGGTCTTGATGATACGGAGTTTAACTACAGAGTGGATTTTAATCGATGGAGCATAGCACAGGTTTGTCATCACTGAACAGGGCTCGAGACTAGAAGTGGAACAGAAACTAAATCAACGCGCAAACCTATACACATTGTGCTGGACAGATCGAAGAAGAATCCAGAAGTAAATTAAACGATGCAATAAGTAAAGTGAACGATAGGACGATATTAGAAGCCATTATCGTACAGCATCATGCCTTGGGAATTTGCCCTTAGACCAATGGAGCGGATTACTCTATCTGCATGAGCAGCGGCATATCGAGCAGATTAAAGCTTTGAAAACAATGCTCTAAAAATTTTTGAACTCATTGCGAGCGTCCTGATGCAGCAGTGGATAAACGAGTCGGCATTAACAAATAATGAAATCGACTTTGGCGCAAGGGAGATGACGTTGTTGTCCACGAGCAGTGCGGGCGAACGCCCTTATAAGAAAATGAGCATGTCACCGAAGGAATACCAGACGTTTGCCAAGCAGCGGGAGCCGGCGCGGTCCGTTCTAACGAATTGTATCAAAGCGTTCGTCGTTGGTGGGGCAATTTGCGTACTGGGAGAGTTTATTCAGCAGCTGTATATTCATCTGGCCGGCATGAAGAGGGAAGCAGCGAGCAATCCGACCGTGGCGACGCTTATTTTTATCTCAGTTGTGCTGACATGTCTTGGCGTGTACGACAAAATCGCGCAGTGGGCCGGTGCGGGAACAGCTGTTCCTGTTACAGGCTTCGCTAACTCGATGGCGTCGGCAGCGCTGGAGCATCGGGCAGAAGGATTAGTGCTCGGTGTCGGCGCGAATATGTTCAAGCTGGCAGGCTCCGTTATCGTATACGGGACAGTTGCCGCCTTCTTCGTCGGCATTGGCCATTTGATCTTCGGCACCGGAGGGAACCATTAATGTTGAAGGGTCAACAATCGTGGTGGTTCAACAATAAGCCGGTTATAATCGGGGCGTCAAGCGTCGTCGGACCGGATGAAGGCGAAGGTCCGCTTGCCGAAGACTTTGATCTCATCCACCCAGAGCTCGACATGCAGCAGAAAAGCTGGGAGAAGGCTGAGCGCCTTCTGCTTGAGCAGGCAACCAATTTCGCTATCCGGCACGCTGGGTTGAAGAAGGACGACATCCAATTCTATATCGGCGGCGACTTAATGAACCAAATTATTAGCAACAGCTTTGCCGCTCGTTCGATCGGCGCTCCATATATCGGTACGTTCGGTGCCTGCTCGACGTCGATGGAGACGCTTGCAATTGCGGCACAGCTCGTTGATTCTGGTAATGCACAGTACGCAATGGCCGGAACATGCAGCCATAACTGTACGGCGGAGAAGCAGTTCCGGTATCCGACCGAGTATGGCTCGCAGAAACCGCCGACGGCGCAGTATACAGTAACAGGCGCGGGAGCGGCTGTTGTAGCGCCGACGGGCGACGGACCGGTCGTCGAATGCGCGACGATTGGCAAGGTGATGGATTTGGGCATTACGGACCCGTTCAATATGGGAGCTGCGATGGCGCCAGCCGCTGTCGATACGATTCAAGCTCATTTCAATGATACGGGCCGCCAACCATCTGATTACGATCTCATCGTGACGGGTGATCTAGCCACCGTGGGCCATCCGATTGCTAAGGAGCTGCTGCTTCGTAACGGCGTTCCGATGAACGATACGATTTTTAATGATTGCGGGCTAATGGTCTACAATGTCAATAAGCAGAAGGTACAGGCGGGAGGAAGCGGCTGCGGCTGCTCGGCTGTCGTCACGTACGGGCATTTGCTGAAGAAGCTGGCAAGAGGTGAGCTGAAGCGCATTCTAGTCGTCGCGACAGGGGCTCTGCTCTCACCGTTGTCTTTTCAGCAAGGCGAATCGATTCCTGGCATTGCGCATGCGGTGGCAATCGCGGGCAAGGGGGTGTAGGCGTATGCAGTTTTTGTGGGCATTTCTTATTGGCGGAGCGATATGCGTCGTCGGTCAGCTTATGTTTGATGTATTGAAGCTGACCCCAGCCCATACAATGGCAACGCTCGTCGTCATCGGAGCCGTATTAGACGGTATCGGATTGTATGATCCGCTTGTCGACTTTGCCGGAGCGGGCGCGACCGTACCGATTACAAGCTTCGGCAATGCGCTTGTCCATGGCGCTCTCACGTCTCTGCGCGAGGACGGCTGGATCGGTGTGATCACCGGTATTTTCAAGCTTACGAGCGCTGGTATTTCGGCTGCGATTATTTTTTCGTTTCTTGCATCGGTTGTGGTCCGGCCCAAAGGTTAGGCTTCACAACGAAGTTGGAGGGTTCCGCTGTGGAATCCTCCAATTTTTTTTGGTTAGGGCGGACATATACGCGTTACCGTATATTTAGTAAAATGGAAATAGATTGTCGTAATGTCTGCTAGATACTTGTAGAATCGGGAGGTTCATATCCATGGAGTTGCATGAGACTGATCTGCAAATTTGCTCCGCCATTCGAACTAATTTAGAGAGCTGTATTCTAGGCAAGCAAGAAGAAATTGACCGCCTTTTAACGGCTGTTCTCGCTGGAGGCCATGTGCTGCTTGAAGACGTCCCAGGAACGGGTAAGACGCAGCTCGTCAAAGCGCTCGCGAAATCAATCGGCGGCCAATTTCGTCGTATTCAGTGCAATCCGGATTTGCTTCCGACCGATATTACTGGCGTTTCCATCTATCATCCGAAGCAAGAGGCGTTCTTGTTCCGGGCAGGACCGATTATGTGCCATCTGCTGCTTGCGGACGAGATTAATCGCGCGACGACGAAGACACAATCGGCGCTGCTGGAAGCGATGGAGGAGGGGCATGTGACGGTGGATGGGGAGACGTACGAGCTGCCGCGTCCATTCCTGCTTATCGCAACACAGAACCCGATCGAATTCGAAGGTACATATGTATTGCCGGAAGCACAGCTGGACCGATTTATGATAAAGCTATCTCTTGGCTATCCGTCCGAGGCCGACGAGCAGCGGATGATTAGCGCTGTGGATGGAGGACATCCGTCCGACCGGATTGAGCAGGTTGCTTCAATTGACGATCTTCTTCGGCTGCAGCAGCTTGTATCAGAAGTGCATGTCGATAGCGGAGTGGCTGAATATACGGTACAGATCGTGCGTGCCACCCGATCGCATCGCGGCGCTTTCCTCGGAGCAAGCCCGCGTGCAGCCGTATCGTTAATGCGCGCTGCTAAAGCTTCCGCTCTGCTGCGTGAGCGTTCGTTCGTAACGCCGGATGACGTGAAGCGGATGGCAGAGGCGGTACTACCACACCGAATTATTGTGCAGGCGGAAGCGAGGATGAATGGTTTGAAGGCTGAGGATATCGTACAGGCCGCTATTCATCAGACGAAGGTTCCGGTTCGAATGGAGCGTTAACGATGAGCAGGGGCAGCAGCTCGTTCGTCCGTCGGCGCAAGTGGATCATCGGGGCGCTGTATGTCGGAAGCTTGTTCTACCTGCTGTTCCAAGGCGGCAAGCTGCCTGGGATGGTCTTTGTTATTTTTAATGTTCTTATTTTATATTTATGGCTGGGCCAATGGTCTGGCATTCGTAAAGTGCAAGGAGAACGGATTGTTGGCCTAGCAGGCAGTGCAGATGGCCAGTTGTTCAGCGGTTCGAGTGTAGAAATTAAAATTAATGTACGAATACCGGGGATGTATCCGCTTCCTTATGTGCTGGTGCGGGATCGGTTGTTTCGTCATGACGGGCAGTCGATTCCGTTCGAGACGTCGTTCGTCCCGAATTGGAAACGAGCCGGCGAGGTTTGTTACTCGACACCTCCGCTTAGAAGAGGCATGTACCGGTTCGGTCCTACGGAATGTACGACTAAGGACGTATTCGGTTTGTTCGAGCATAGCGGTTCGTTCGTATCCGGCGAGTCGTTCGCGGTTGTGCCGCAGACGGTGCCATTGCGAGGATGGCAGCAAATTCGGCGAGGTCTCCGCGGACCGCATTCGCATGCGTCTGCACCGCGTGCCGCGAAAGAAACGACGCAGATCAACGGCGTTAGGGAATATTTGTACGGTGATAAGCTGTCCCGTATTCATTGGAATGCGACGGCGAAGACGGGGGAGTGGAAGTCGAAAGCGTTCGAGCGTGAATCACTTCCACGAACGATCATTGTACTTGACCGTCATCCCGGAGCGTACGGTATCCGTCAGGAACGATTCGAGCTGGCTGTATCGGTTGCAGCATCGCTCATCGATCTTGGCATGCGACATGAAACGGCGATGGGTTTTGTCTCTCCTGGTGAGAAATCTATAGTCGTCCTTCCTCGCACCGGGGCTGATCAGCGGACAGCGATAACGAGTCATTTGACGGTTGTAGAGCCGGATGCCGTAACGCCGCTGTTCGTTGCGCTGCAGCGGCTGGAGACGGTATGGGAACCGGGCACACTCGTCATTGTCATTTCTGGCGCTCAAGGTGACGAAATGCTTCATACACTTAACTGGTTGGCCCGTAAGGGCGTCATCATTTCCTATATAGGTGTTGATGAAGGAGACGCCCGGCATGGACGAGCGATTAAGCCGGCTTGGCTGCATGCGCTCCGATCGAAAGGCTGGTCAGCCTACAGCGTCCGGCAGCTGCAGGAGCTCCCGGAAGTGCTGGAAGGAGGCGGCGCCTCATGAGTACAATAGCTGCGGCCTTCAATAGGAAGATTAAGGCGAATTGGTTAGAACATTGGTATCGACGTATCGCATCGCTGCTTACGGCCTTGATCGTCTGGCAGCTTGTGCAAGTATTTCAAGGCTACTGGTGGGAAGAAACGTATAGGTGCGTCGGATGGCTGCTTTTATCTGCTGTTGCTGTAGATTGGATTTTGACGTGGAAGACGGTTTACCGCCTTATTATCCAAGGGGCCATGGTATTAATTATAACGGGCATTACGGCCGGGTATGAATATGTCGGATTAAAGGGGAATTCACTTGCTGCGACAGGTGCATGGCTGTCTGACAATGTCGTTCAACTCGACCCCTATATCGGAATAGCGGTGCTAGTTTGGAGCTTTACCGCCTTCTATTCGACATGGACGACGAAACGAAGCCGAGTGATATTGTTCGTGTTCATAAGTCTGCTTGTTCTCATGATATGTGATTCATTCACGCCGATCTATCTGTGGGATGAAGCGGCATGGGCAATATTTGCAGGGCTGGCTTGGCTAATCGCTGATCACCTGCACCGATTCCAGCGCGAGCACCCAAACAGCTGGTCGGAGCTGATGGACTATCCGATTAGCTTCTTCCTGCCGATGCTCGCTATAGTAACAGGAATTATGGTGCTCGGGATTTTGGCGCCGAGCATTACACCGCTCGTCAAGGACCCTTATACGATCTGGGTGGAATCGCGTGGAGGAACGGTGAGTGGCTCGTACACGGATGCGAAGCCTCCGTCACCGTCAAGCGGGACTTCAAATGCTGATACGAGCTCGGGTTACAGCCGCAACGATGCAGAGCTTGGCGGCGGATTCGAGTACGATTATTCGCCTGTAATGTACGTCAGCACGACGCATCGGAGCTACTGGCGCGGCGAGACGCGGTCGCGATATACTGGCAATGGCTGGCTGCCTACCAATAAGGAGAGCTCTTCGTCTAGGGTGAACGGCTTAATGCCGAAGCAGCAGCTGCCGCTCGATGACAAGCGAGACAGTGCAGCAATGGTGCGAATCGAGCAGGCGTATACGATGATTCGGGAGGATGTTTATCCTGTTCTATTCGCAGCTTCTCCGGTTCATCAGGTTAACTGGGTGAATGATGAACAGAATCGGACGCTTCCTAGCGAGCTAAGCTGGGATCCATCCAACTGGACGCTGCATTGGACTGGTACAACATATCCCAAAACCTATTCGGTTGTGTCGGAATTACCGGTACTGAACGAGCCTGCACTTAAGCAAGCTTCAGCCGGTTGGAATGAGCAGAATCCGCAAACGGGTGACCATAGCGAATATTATGAGCTGCCGGCTGCAATGGCACCTCGCGTGACGCAGCTTGCCGAAGAGATCGTCGCCGGCGCGCCGAATGACTACGAGAAAGCGAAGCGGATCGAGTCGTTTCTGAAAGAAAGATATACGTACACGAATAGGCCGGATATCTCCAAACGGAAGAGCGCCGATTTCGTGGAGTCGTTCCTGTTCGAGGTGAAGCAAGGGTATTGTGATTATTTCTCAACCGCGATGGCGGTGCTTGGGCGCTCGGTTGGTCTGCCAGTCCGCTGGGTGAAAGGGTATGCGCCGGGAGCGCTGCCGGAGGAACAGGAACGAATGATGAGAGAAAGCGGATTCAATCCTTCATTTATCAATCCGACAGGTCAAGGCACTTATACGGTGCGGAACGCAGACGCCCATTCCTGGGTAGAAATTTATTTCGACGGCTTCGGCTGGATTCCGTTCGAGCCAACGCCGGGCTTCGCGTTCCCTTATTCGATTGAGGAAGCTACAGACGTAACCGTTCCAGATATCGAGCTGCCCGGTGAAGATGATACGGTCGTATCGGAGGCAGAGACGACCTCACCTAATCTCGCTTCTCGCCTCGTACTTTGGACGTCTATCACCCTTCTCGTTCTATTGTCGGTCATCGTTGTCATTCGCCGCAGGAATGTAGCGGATGCTTGGGTTCGCTTACGTAATCGGGCGGTTCATCCGAATGAAGTCATCATCGCAGAGACGAATCGTTTTCTCCGTTATGCACGCCGCAAAGGTCTGCGCCGTGAGGATTGGGAGACGATTCGGGAAGCCTCCGAAAGATGGGGAGCGGAGCGGAAATATTTGCGTCAAGACTTGAAGGAGGTTGCTGATCGATTCGAGCGGGCCAAATATGGCAGAGCCGTTATAGGGACGGCGGACATCGAACATTTCGTCAAGCTTGTTCGGTCGATTCGAGAACGGCTGTAATGATCGTCTTCCATACTGCATGCGGACAGTAGCCGCATGCGGTATTTTTTTGCAACATTTTCGCCTATTATGGTATAGTTTCGTTGTATAGCAGGTCATGTCAAGGGAGTCGAAACTATGTTTGAACGGCTGTTGCCGAATTTACGCCTTAATTCCGTATATGATCTTGATTTCGAGGCATTAGTCCGCCGCGGTATCAAGGGAATTATTACCGATCTGGACAATACGCTTGTCGGTGCGAAGGAGCCGAATGCTACGCCTAAGCTGATCCAATGGCTGAACAAGCTTCGCGAGCATGGCTTGAAAGTCGTTATCGTTTCTAATAATAATGAAACACGCGTATCGCAATTCGCGCAGCCGCTCGGCATTCCGTTCGTGCATGCTGCGCGTAAGCCAGCTAACCGTGCTTTTAAGCAGGCGCTTCGAATGCTGAATCTCACTGAAGAAGAAACGGCTGTTCTCGGCGATCAGATGATGACGGATGTGCTTGGCGGTAATCGTCTTGGCATGTATACAATACTCGTGCTGCCGATCTCGCCGAAGGATGAAGGAATAGGCACTCGTATTAATCGGTTTCTCGAGAGAATCGCGCTCAGAAGCCTGCGTAAAAAGGGTTTATGGTATGAGGAGGAAACAAATTGACAGTAACCGAACATTCGGGTTCATGCGCCGGCTGCGGCGTCAAGCTGCAGACGACGGACAAGGAGCGGTCGGGATACATCCCGGCAGCTGCTGCAGAGCGGACGCCGGCTATTTGCCAGCGCTGCTTCCGGATTAAAAACTATAATGAAGCATCGTCGATTACGATCGATCAGGACGACTTTCTAAAGCTCATTAGTGGAATTGCGAATACGAACAGTCTCGTCGTTCATATCGTCGACCTGTTCGATTTCGAAGGCAGCGTCATATCGGGCTTGCAGCGGTTCGTCGGCAACAATCCGGTACTGCTCGTCGTGAACAAAATCGATCTGCTGCCACGAGCGATTAACTATAACCGCATTCGTAACTGGGTGCAGCAGCAGGCGAAGGAAGCGGGTCTGAAGACGGTCGAGGTCGTATTATGCAGCGCCAAGCGCAATATCGGCTTCGATCGTGTCGTGGATGCGATTGAATATTATAGAAAAGGCCGCGACGTCTATGTAGTAGGCGCGACGAACGTCGGCAAGTCGACTCTTATCAACCGCATAATTCGTGATTATAGTGATCTGGACGCTGAACTGACGACATCCCGTTATCCGGGTACGACGCTCGACGCGGTGCACATTCCGCTGGACGACGGCAAGTCGATTATCGATACGCCGGGAATTGTATACACGCATCGTATGACGGAGATTGTGCCGCGCAGCGTGCTGCAGGCTATTCTGCCGGACAAGCCAATTAAGCCGCTTGTATATCAATTGAATGAGAAGCAGACGTTGTTCGTCGGCGCGCTTGCCCGGTTCGATTTTGTGTCGGGAGAACGTCAATCGTTCACGCTGTATATCTCGAACGGACTGGATGTGCATCGGACGAAGCTCGAACGTGCGGACGAGCTGTGGGCAGAGCATAAGGGTGTCCTTTTATCGCCACCATCTGCGGAAGAGCTGGCGGAGATGCCGGCTTGGACGCGGCACTCGCTCCGTATTCCACGCGGCGGAGATTACGATGTATTCGTATCAGGACTAGGTTGGATGCGCGTGAACGGCATGACAGGGGCGCTTGTCGACGTTTATTTGCCAAAGGGAATTAAGGTGCACGTTCGCCGTGCGCTAATCTAAGGGAGATGAGTGCGATGACGGCAGCTGCACAGTTCAAGTCGAATGCAGCTCAGCATATAGACAGCCATACGGTGCTGTTCGGGGTTATTGGTGATCCGATCCGCCATTCGAAGTCGCCCATTATGATGAATCGAGCTTTTCGTGAAACAGGTGTGAACGGCGTCTATACTGCGTTTCATATTACGACGGACAAGCTCGGTGATTTTGTAGCGGGTGTTCGCGCAATGGGGGTGCGCGGCGTGAATGTCACAATCCCTCATAAGCTCGATATTATGAAGCATCTCGACGTAATCGACGAATCTGCGTCGGCGATTGGTGCTGTCAATACAATCGTGAACGATAACGGCGTTCTGACCGGATATAATACGGATGGCATCGGTTATGTTCGCTCCTTGAAGGAGGAGGCGGAGCCGGTGCTTGCTGGTAAACGCATCGTCGTGCTTGGAGCAGGGGGCGCCGCGAGGGGCATTATATATGCGCTGACGAAAGAAGCACCTGCCTCAATTACGATTGCGAACCGGACAGAGCAGCGGGCCGTTGAGCTTGCTGCTTCAATGAGTGATCGGGCTCATGTCGTCGGTGTATCCAATGAACGGCTGCAGCAGGTATGTGAAGATGCAGACATCGTCATTAATACAACCTCGACAGGCATGTATCCGAACGTTAACGAATCTCCGGTTAATGCTGCATGGCTGCAGCCAGGGGCGGTAGCATCAGACATTATATATAATCCGATGAAGACGAAATTTTTGATTGAAGCAGAGCAGGCCGGCTGCCGAATCCATGGCGGACTGGGGATGTTTATTTATCAGGGCGCGTATGCTTTCGAATATTGGACAGGGAAGCCGGCACCGGCTGCTGCGATGCGCGAGGTTGTGCTGGAGGCGCTGCAGCAATAACGGACTGGCCCGGCCAAGGCATTATTTATACACGAAGGCGCCAACATAACGAAAGAAGGTTGTATACGATGTTAACAGGCAAACAGAAGCGGTATTTGCGTTCGCTGGCGCACCATTTGACTCCGATTTTCCAAGTGGGCAAGGGCGGTATGAACGAGCAAATTATAAAACATATTGAAGAAGCGATCGAAGTGCGGGAATTGATTAAAATTTCTGTACTGAACAACTGTGCAGAGGACCCGAAGGTGATCGGACAAGAGCTTGCTGAAGGCTCCGGCAGCGAGCTCGTTCAGGTGATTGGTAAGACGATCGTACTTTATAAAGAATCGCGCGATCATAAGACGATCGAGCTGCCGCAATAAGCTAAAGAATGGAACAGAGGAGTCCTGCATCGTCTATGAATCGGAACAGGCATATCGGCATTATGGGCGGGACGTTCGATCCGATTCATGTCGGACATTTGCTTGCAGCTAATACAGCGCTCGATGCTTGCGCGCTCGATGAAGTATGGTTTATTCCGACGAACGTTCCGCCGCTGAAGGAAGGTGTACAGGGGGCGGCTGCAGAGCTGCGTCTTCGTCTCGTAAGGCTTGCCATTGCCGATGAGCCGCGGTTCAAGGCAGTGGCGATCGAGCTTGCGCGCGGCGGCGTTAGCTATTCGATCGATACGGTCCGCGAGCTGGAAAGCCGTAATCCAGATTGTTCTTTTTATTATATTATCGGCTCCGATCGAATTCATGATTTGCCGCAGTGGCACCGAATTGAGGAGCTGGCATCGATGGTTCGGTTCATCGGCGTAGAGCGTCCCGGCGAGCCCATTGATCTGAACCGACTGCCGGATTGGCTGCGCAGCCGGGTTGAGCTCGTAAGTATGCCGCAGGTGGGCATATCGTCTACCGACATTCGCAGCCGTCGTCAAGCGGGACGTTCGATTCGATATATGGTTACGGAGCCTGTCTATTCCGAGATCGTGAAGGAGGGGCTGTATGAATCGTGAAGAAATGATTGAATCCGTCAAGGCGCAAATGCCGGAACGAAGATGGCTGCATGTTCAAGGCGTCATGGCGACATCAGTTGAGCTGGCGAACCGGTTCGGCGCTGATCCAGAGCGCGCGGAGCTGGCCGCTATTTTGCACGATGTGGCAAAGTATTGGCCGACCGAGCGAATGGAGCGGATCATTCGGGAGGAGCAACTCCCACAGGAGCTGCTGGAGTATGATAAGGAGCTATGGCATGCTCCTGTCGGAGCGCTCGTTGCAGAGCGCGAATATGGTGTGACCGATCCGGAAGTGCTGGATGCCATTCGGTACCACACGTCGGGGCGTATCGGAATGACATTACTGGAGAAAATCGTATGTCTGGCGGATTATATGGAACCAAGCCGTGAGTTTCCAGGCGTGAATAAAATACGGGCTGAGGCTGAGCATAGTGTGGAGAAGGCTCTGCTGGCGGGCTTCGACTCGACGATCGCGTTCCTGCTGGAGAAGGGCAAGCGAATATTCCCGCTCACGGTGTCGGCGCGTAACGATTTGATTCAACAATTACAGGGGGCTGAAGAATGACAGTAACTGCAGATCGACTTCTGGAAGCGGCGGTGGCAGCTGCCGAGGAGAAAAAAGCATCGCGTATCGTAGCACTGAATTTGAAAGAAATCTCGCTCGTAGCGGACTATTTCGTCATTTGCTCGGGTAACTCGGACGTGCAAGTGCAGGCAATTACGACCGAAATTCGTAAGCAGGCGGAGCTGCTTGGCGCTCGCGTGCGCGGCATTGAAGGGATGGATTCCGCACGCTGGGTGCTGATCGACCTCGGCGATGTCGTTGTACACGTATTCCACCGGGATGAGCGCGATTATTACAATCTTGAGCGGCTTTGGTCCGACGCGAAAGTCGTGGAGCTTGCATGAGCTTGATTGCGGGTACGATTGTTCGTTTGCGGGTAGCGAGGGAAGTGTCGCCTTACGGCTTTTTTGTAACGGATGGGACGCAGGACGTTCTGCTTCACTATAGCGAAATTGTAACTCCAGCAGGGGTCAAAATAAAGCCGGGCGACGATGTCGACGTCTTCTTATTTTTCGATACGGATGACCGTCTTTCGGCCACGATGCGCAAACCGCTTATTACGCTCGGTGAGATGAAACGTCTTCGTGTGGCGGATATTCATCCGAGACTCGGCTGCTTCCTTGAGATCGGCTTAGGTCGCCAGCTGCTGCTGCCATTGTCGGAGCTGCCGGAAAACCGCGATTTCCGTCCGCTCATCGGCGACGAAGTGTTTGTTATCCTTCATCATGACAAACAGGGAAGGCTTATCGCCAAGCTGGCGCGTGAAGAAGATTTCCAGCCTCACATCTTCCGTGCACCATCGGACTGGCGCAACCGTTGGATCGAAGGCTGGGTAACGAAGACGCTGCAGATGGGGTCCTTCGTGCTGCTGGATGGAGGCGTGCTCGGATTCGGAGCACTTGGTATGATTCCGGCGGCGGAACGGAACCGGACGCTTCGTCTGGGCGAGCGGGTTCGCGCGCGAGTGACGTTCGTTCGTGAGGATGGCCGAGTCAACCTATCGCTCATCGAGCGCAAGGAAGTTGGAATGGCAACCGATTCCGAACGTATCTTGGCATTTCTTAAGGAACGTCCGGGCGGTGCGATGCCTTATTCCGACGCGACGGAAGCAGATTTGATTAAGCAGCGCTTCGGCATTAGCAAGTCGGCGTTCAAGCGAGCGCTCGGCAAGCTGATGCGTGAGCGACTTGTGACGCAGGAGGGCAATTGGACGAAGCTTGTCGATCCAGCGCAAGCTGCCGCTTCCAAGCCTCCGGAAGGGAAGCAATCAAGATGACGGCATCTTATCGCCAATTCGCGACGGTATACGACCGTTTGATGGAAAATATGCCTTATGCAGATTGGCTGCGCTTCGCACGGACAGTATGGGACAGGGGGCAAATGCCAAGTACGGTCGTCGATCTCGGCTGCGGCACCGGCAATTTGTCCATTCCACTGGCCAAATCCGGCTTTGGCGTCTATGCGATCGATTTATCGGCTGATATGCTGGCAATTGGAAGGAGCAAGTGGGAGGATCGTCCCGGCAGCAGCTTGCGTGCAAGCGGCGGTTCCATCCGCTGGCTGCAGCAGGATATGAGGGAATGGGAGCTGCCGGAGCAGGTCGATACCGTTATTTCGTTCTGTGACTGCTTGAACTATTTAACGGAGGAGCAGGATGTTGAAGCAGCGTTTCGTGCGACATTCCAAGGACTGAAGCCTGGAGGTATGTTTTTGTTCGATGTGCTGCCGCCTCAGCAGCTGCAGCGATATGCAGATCACCAGCCTTTCACGCTTGATGAGCGCGATGTGGCGTACATATGGACCTGTGATTGGGATGAATCGAAGTATGAGATCGAGCATGCGCTGACGATTTTTGCACGTGATGTGAACGATGCGGCAGGCCGATTTATGCGAATTGAAGAGATTCATGTGGAACGCGCCTACGATTCCAGGTGGATCGAGGACGCACTCAAGCGTTCCGGCTTCTCTCGTGTCGAGCGATATGCCGATTTCAGCACTGTCGAATTAATGGATGAAGCTCCACCAACCGCAGAACGGCTGTTCTTTGTTGCCGTGAAATAACTAGCACAAAGCCCCGGCATTCGGGCTGCTCATCTTCAAGGAGAAGACGAGCAGCTTCGAAGGCTGGGGCTTGTCGCATAACTAGTTCCAGTGAGTATCGGTTACTCAATGTGCGGAAGCTGATCCATGTAGCTGTCGATTTTCGCTTTGAATTCCGCTTCAAGCTTCGGCAAATGACGATTCATACAATTGCAGTAATAATCTTTCCGACATACGGGGCATGGAATGTTCAGCAGACGCGTAACGTCGACTAATTGCCAATCCGGATCTTTCTTCAGAAAGAAACGGGTACGCGAGTTGTCATCAAGTGTTACGATAAGCTGATAAATCTTTTCTTTGATGTTGAAATCCCCGGAGTCCTTGATATCGACAATGACCGGATTAAATGACATTTCACATACCACCTGTCTATATTGTTGTACAAGGTCTACACGATAGAATAGCTTGATATGCGTATCTCTGTCAATGTTTTGGCGGCAATTGTTATGTTTTATACTTACAAGCAGCGGCAGCCGCTAATGACTTTCATACTATTTTGCCCATTATCGACATTATTTATACGGATGGTATTCAAGGTTTCGTGAGATCATCGAATAGAGCTTGCGACCGTTCTCTCGTTTATTGACATCTTATCGGGCTTCTCCTATAATCTAACCTATACATGTTCGAATCCTAAGTGATCAGACAGCAACAGGCATTGAAGAGGAGCAGTACTCGAGGACGTAGTCTTCAGAGAGCCGGCGGATGGTGCAAGCCGGTGTTTACGCACGAGGAATCTCGCCTTGGAGCCGCGATATGAAGAAGTGTCGGATGCATGCAAGCCGGATCTACGACATATCGCCGAATCGCCCGCGTTAAGGGAATAGAGTGAGCTATGGCGAAGAACGCCTGCGCTAACTAGGGTGGTACCACGGGAATAACAACCTCTCGTCCCTAGCGATCATACGCTGGGGCGGGAGGTTTTTTTACATGTTTGACAGTCGCGAAGGGAGATTTTCGATTATGAGCCAAGACAACCACAATCAACAGCAGGGATATAACCCGCTCGTTATCGAACCGAAGTGGCAGCGCTATTGGGACGATAACAAGACGTTTGCAACGAAAGAAGAACCGAATAAACCGAAGTTTTATGCGCTCGATATGTTCCCTTATCCATCCGGCGCCGGACTGCATGTCGGCCATCCGGAAGGCTACACGGCTACTGATATCGTATCCCGCTATAAGCGGATGCGCGGCTACAACGTGCTTCATCCAATGGGCTGGGACGCATTTGGTCTGCCGGCTGAGCAGCATGCGCTCGATACCGGCCAGCATCCGCGCGACATTACGGTGAAGAATATTAACAATTTCCGCCGTCAGATTAAGTCGCTCGGCTTCTCGTACGATTGGGAACGTGAATTCAGCACGACCGATCCGGACTATTACAAGTGGACGCAGTGGATATTTATTCAGTTGTATAAGAGAGGCCTCGCTTATGTCGCGGAAGTACCAGTGAACTGGTGTGAAGCGCTGGGGACGGTGCTTGCGAACGAAGAAGTAATCGACGGCAAGAGCGAGCGCGGCGGCCATCCGGTCGTCCGCAAGCCGATGCGTCAATGGGTGCTGAAGATTACGGAATATGCAGAGCGTTTGCTGGAAGACCTCGACGAGCTCGACTGGACCGAAAGCATCAAAGAAATGCAGCGCAACTGGATCGGCAAGTCGACGGGAGCGGAAGTAACATTCGCTATCGACGGTACGGACGAATCGCTTGTCGTGTTCACGACACGTCCGGATACGCTGTTCGGCGCAACCTACTGTGTACTTGCACCGGAGCATGAGCTTGTGGCGAAGATTACGTCTGCTGAGCAGAAGGCGGCTGTTGAGGCTTACCAAGAGGCAGCTGCTCGTAAGAGTGATCTGGAGCGTACTGATCTTGCGAAGGAGAAGTCGGGTGTATTTACGGGTGCATATGCCGTAAATCCGATCAGCGGTGAGAAGCTGCCAATCTGGATCGCAGATTATGTATTGGCAGGCTACGGTACAGGCGCAATTATGGCCGTGCCGGGCCACGATACGCGCGACTGGGAGTTTGCAAAGCAGTTCGGCTTGCCGATTGTCGAAGTCATCCAAGGCGGAGACGTCCAAGCAGAAGCGTTCACCGGCGACGGCGTGCATGTGAATTCGGGCTTCTTGAACGGCCTGGGTAACGAGGCGGCTATTGCTGCGATGATCGAGCATCTTGAAGCTAAAGGCTACGGCAAAGGCAAGACGACTTATCGTTTGCGTGACTGGCTGTTCAGCCGTCAACGTTATTGGGGAGAGCCGATTCCAATTCTTCACCTCGAAGATGGCACGATGAAGCCTGTGCCGGAGTCGGAGCTGCCGCTTCTGTTGCCGGATGTCGATGCCATTAAGCCTTCAGGTACGGGTGAGTCGCCGTTGGCCAACGTGACGGAATGGGTCGAGACAATCGATCCTGAGACGGGGATGAAGGCGCGCCGCGAGACGAACACGATGCCGCAATGGGCAGGCAGCTGCTGGTATTACCTGCGGTTCATCGATCCGCATAACCAGAACGAAATTTGCTCGAAGGAGAAGCAGCGCCAGTGGCTTCCGGTTGACCTGTATATCGGCGGAGCGGAGCACGCTGTTCTCCACCTGCTGTATGCTCGCTTCTGGCACAAAGTGTTGTACGACCTCGGTGTCGTCGAAACGAAAGAGCCGTTCCATAAGCTGGTCAACCAAGGCATGATTCTTGGAACGAACAATGAGAAGATGTCGAAGTCGCGCGGCAACGTTATTAATCCAGATGAAATTGTGAACGAGTTTGGCGCAGATACCCTTCGGATGTACGAGATGTTCATGGGGCCGCTGGAGGCAACGAAGCCGTGGAATACGAGCGGGGTAGAAGGCATGTACCGGTTCTTGAGCCGGGTATGGCGCCTGTTTGTCAATGAGGATGGAAGCTTGACTTCCAAAGTGGTTGATGGTGAAGGAAGCGAGTCGTTCAAACGGACGTGGCATCGTACGATTAAGAAGGTAACCGACGATTTCGAAAATCTCCGCTTCAACACGGCGATCAGCCAGCTGATGATTTTCGTTAATGAGGCTTACAAGGCAGATACGCTGCCTCGTCAGGCGCTTGAGCACTTCGCACAGATGTTGTCGCCGCTTGCGCCGCACATTGCTGAAGAGCTGTGGGAGAAGCTTGGTCACAGCGAATCCATCACCTACGTACCTTGGCCGCAATATGAAGAGGCTTGGACGGTCGATCAGGAGGTCCAAATCGTCGTTCAAGTGAACGGTAAAATCGTGGACCGCGTCAGCATTGCAGCGGATATGGAAGTTAATGAGATGGAAAGTCTCGCCAAGGGGCTTGATAAAGTGAAGCAAGCGATCGAAGGCAAGACCGTTCGCAAAGTTATCGCCGTTAAAGGTAAGCTCGTCAATATTGTAGCCAACTAACGTCCATTCGTCATGGCGTTACTCGTAATTGAATACGCCGGCTCTGAAGAGGTGAGCGGCCCGTCACGCTAAAGAATAGCGTGTTACTGGCCGTTCACCTCTTCGCCGTATAAGGAGGCAGATACTTTGACTGTATCTTCCCTGTATTTAGCATGAGTTGTTCGAATGAGACGATTGAACATTCCGTCACAGTCGATTTCAAGCGATTGAAGCGCTTTGGCGGTAATGCCGCCTGGTACGGCTACCCGTTCTTGAATTTGTTCCGGTGTCATGCCGCCTTCCGTTAGCAAACGTCCGGTGCCAAGCAGCATGGCACTCGCAACGGCCAGCGCATCGGAACGCCGAATACCCGTTTCGATAACAGCGGCATCGACAAATTGTTGAATAAGATAAGCGAAGAAGGCAGGGCCGCAGCTCGACAGATCAGAGACGATTCGTGTATATTGCTCTTCAATTCGAATCGGTTCGCTAATATGACGCAGCAGCGATTCTAATTGATGCTGGTCCTCGTTGTTCATACGGCTTCCGTACATGCATAGGGTGGCGCCGCTGCCGACATGGTTCGTAATGCTTGGTATAATTTTGGCTGCTTTGCAGGGGACCCAGTCCTCCAGCTGTGACAGCATGACGGGACTTGTAATCGATACAATAAGCTGCTCGGACCGGAGGCTTACCCGAATGTCGCTCAGTACGCTGCGGAACTCATGAGGCTTAATACATAAGAAGATAATGTCCGTATCTTTGGCTGCATCGGCATTGGAAGCGGCGATGCGCAGACCTGGATATAACTCGGCCAAGCATTCCACCTTCGCAATCGTCCGGTTGCTCGCCGTAATCTGTGACGGCTTGAGCGCGCCAGATGTGATGAATGCGCCGATGAGCAGGCTGCCCATGCTGCCAGTGCCGATAAACCCGACATTCATCGGAACTCCTCCCTTGCGACTCGAATGTACGATGGCTGTCTCCCATCATGTGATAAATAGACATTATAATCTGCTCTTACTACACTATGCTCAATAGTGCGGTTGTCATGACGTTTTTTTATTTTTTTAATTTTTATTGAAGTTAAACTAGCAATCGATTAGAAGAAATGGAGGCTGACAATCGGATGGCTGGATTACGAATGTTAAGTATGCGGACCAAGCTGGCTGTATTATGTGCTTGCGCAGGAGCACTGCTCATTGGCATGGGGATGTGGAAGCAGCAGTATTCGGAGACGGCGCATTGGCAGCCGGTCAATGAGCAGTTGGCCGAAGCGCTGGCAGCAGCGGAACATCAGCAATCGGTTGTAATAGCTGAAGGGATCCATCCTTCAGCCGAAGAGAGCGGGAAAGCAATGTTAGGCACGACCATTGAAATTAACGAAGCAGGTGCAAGTGGAGCAATCGTAGAACCGGACAGCGGCAGCGGAGTACAACAAGTCGACGGTGTGCAGACAGCCTCAGAGAATGCAATTGCTTCGAAAGCTTCCGAAACGGTATCGTCTGCACAAACTTCACCTCCTGCTGCGGACGGCAGGCTCGATCTTAATCGCGCGACTGCTGAGCAGCTGGACATGCTTCCGGGGATCGGACCTGCCAAGGCAGCCGCCATCATTAATGACCGGGAAACGTCAGGCCTGTTCAAGTCGGTGGACGATCTCGTGCGCGTTAAAGGAATCGGACCTGCGATCGTAGAGAAGCTGCGTGACTTGGTTGTCGCACAGCCCTAAATATGCGACAATATTAGGAAGCAGGAGACGAAGGATAGGGTTGCGATCCGCTCGTCGCAAGGATAGAAAGGGATGACCGACGATGACGACGAAAGGCACCGATGCGTCCCGCAAAGATTGGGACACTTATTTCATGGACATTGCTTACATGGTTGCAACACGTTCGCGCTGTAATCGGAGACATGTAGGTGCGGTGCTGGTGCAGGGGAAGAAGCTGCTCGGAACGGCTTATAACGGTGCACCGATGGGGGTAGAGGATTGCTTAGAAGCAGGTTGTATGATCGTAGAGGAATATGAATTAACTTCTGTCGGCGGCAAGGAACATATGGTGAAGAAGGAGCGCTGTATCCGGACGATTCACGCCGAGCAAAATTTGCTGCTATTCACCGACCGGATCGACCGTGAAGGCTCGACGGTTTATGTAACCGATCAGCCATGCTGGACTTGTGCGAATATGCTGGCGAACAGCGGTATTAAGGAAATTGTCTATCATCGTCCTTATCCGAAGGACAGCGATAAGGTCGGAGCGCTAATGCACGGCAAGGGTATTGTGTTCCGAGTAATTGATCATTATGAGCCGCCTGCAATGACAGCGCGTGCTGTTATATCCTAGCAAGACAAGAAGGAAGAACCTTCTGTACAGATGTCCCGTTAAGTGGACGTTTGGGCAGAAGGTTTTTTGTTTTCGTTCAGTAGAGGAGGTTAGCTGTGAACAGAAGACCGATTATTTGGATTGCTGTCTCGTGGACGGCTGGAATTGCGGCAATTGGTTCGTCTCGCACCTTGTTCAGTATGTTAGGCGCTGGAATGGCCCTCATAGCTGCTGCAGCTGTATTAACGAAGCGCACATCTTTAGTTTTTGCACTATGCTGCTTACTTATATATGGTGCAGGAGGCGGCTGGGCGCTGTGGAATGAGCATCGGATGGATACTTCACTGCCAGACTTGAAATTGGCTGCGGACGCGACGTACCCGCCGGTAACGTATGAAGCAAATGCAGAAGGTACGATTAGCTCTGATGTTAAGCTCGATGGTGATGCCGTCACCTTTGAGCTGGAGACGAATACAATCGAGCTAACCGGCGAAGCATCTGCACGAAGAGTACATGAGAGGCTGCTTGTCCGTCTAAAGCTGCAGAAAGAATCTGAGCTGCAAACCGCAAAGCGTTGGCAGCGTGGAGATCATGTTCAGCTTGCCGGAATTTTGGAGAGGCCGTCAGGTCCTTCGAACTTTGGCGGCTTCGATTACCGACGTTACTTGAATCGAGTTCAGCACATTCATTGGCTGCTTCGTGTGAAAGGTGCGGAGGCAGTATCGGCGAAGCGAGGTAAGCCATATTCCGTCGATGCGCTGCTCGGACGTGTCGACGCAGCACGGGAGCGGCTGGGCAGCATTGTAGAACGACTGTATCCGAAGGAGCATGCTGGGTATATGAAGGGACTTGTCATCGGCAACAGAGGAGATTTGGACCCAGAAGTGTACCGTCAGTTCGCAGAATTAGGATTAACGCATATACTGGCGATCTCGGGCTTACATGTAGCTGTGTTTCTGTATGTGCTCAATATGGGGCTTCGGCTGCTTCGGATGACTCGTGAACGAGCTCTCCTTTTGCTGGCATTGGCGACCCCCGCATATGTGCTGCTGTCCGGAGCGTCGCCGTCCGTTATACGAGCCGGGATGATGGCCATGATCGGCTTGCTAGCGGCACGGTATAACCGGCTGAAGGACGGCCTTCATCTGCTTGCAGCATCCGCTGTTCTTATGCTCGTATGGAATCCGGCTTACGTATACGATATCGGGTTTCAGCTTTCGTTTCTTGTGACGGCAGGACTTATTGTTGGTGTATCTCCTGTGCGTACGGTTATGCCCCGATGGAAACGAGCGAAGCCACTGCTTGATCTTGCTGCTGTGACGGTTGTAGCTCAGCTGGTTTCGTTTCCGATCACGATCTACTATTTCAATCAATGGAATCCTCTATCAATACCATCCAATTATTTGTTTGTCCCGTTTATTAGCTTTATTGTCATGCCGTTAGGCGCAGCTTCGATGGCGGCTGAACCGCTATGGCCTGCAGCAGGGCACGGGATGGCATATGCAGCATCTATGCTTAATGAACTTACGTTTCGACTGGTAGAGATGGTCTCTAGCTTGAATGGCTGGCAAATGATCATCAAGCAACCGCCCGTCTGGTGGGTTGCGGCGTGGTATACGGTGCTCGCTGCCGCATTGAGAGCTTTGCGGGGAATTGCCGAACAGAAGCGGTCGGATTCCCTTCTTGTTCGTGCGAGCTTGAGCGATAATGAAGCATCGACCATTCCATTAGACGAAGGGTTGAAGCTGATTGTCTCGGTGGCAAAGAAGAAACGGTTATCTATTCTTATATGCTCTACTATGACAGCTGTAATGCTTCTTCTTGTTGCCTGGCTGCCGGACGTTGTGGATCGGACGGCTGTCGTTAGCGTACTGGATGTCGGACAAGGTGATTCGATATTGATTCGAACCGGAAGCGGACAGCATATTCTCATTGACGGCGGCGGAGCAGTTTCGTTCCGTAAGCAAGGAGAAGAATGGCGCGAGCGTGCCGATCCATTTGAGGTAGGCCGCAAGGTACTCGTGCCGCTGCTTAAGCAGCGTGGTATCCGTTCATTGGATTTAATTATTGCAACTCATCTGGACGCCGATCACATCGGAGGCCTCCGCGCTGTCATTGAATCGATACCGGTGAAGCGAATATGGTGGAACGGTACGCTTGATCGTAGTAAGCCAGCTCTTGAGCTGTTGGACGCGGCGCTGGAACGAGATGTTCCACTGCATCGTGCAGCGGCTGGAATGAGCTGGGGGCCGGATCAGAACACCCGTTTGGATGTGCTTTGGCCAGAGCGTACGACTGACGATATGATAAATGAAGCCTCTAATCAGAATGAGAGCAGCGTTACAATATTGTTAACAGTATACGGTCGAACCTTCCTATTTCCCGGTGACATTGGACATGGAACCGAGCAGAGAATTATGTCAGGTCTTAAGACCTATTGCTCGTGGAGTGAAAATGTAATGTCGGTGGATACTAGTAGCTGCTTAGACGTGTTGAAAGCTGGTCACCATGGTAGCAAAGGGTCAACCTCAGAGCAGTGGCTGCGGTTCTGGCAGCCGAGATGGACGATTATATCAGCAGGTATGAATAATCTTTATGGTCATCCCCATGCAGTTACGCTTGATCGAATAGCAGATGCGGGGAGCGGTATATGGCGCACCGATCGAGACGGAGAAATTCGATTCGCTGTTAAACCTAACGGTGCCATGTTGGTAGGTTGGCAAACGGACAAATGGGGTTAATAAAATGGTATCAGCTGTAAGAGGCACCTATGTACGGAGTCTTTTATTTCTGTTATCCTAAAAGTTAGGTTCATAGAAAGCCATAGCCAATAGATGATGAAGAAAGACATGTCTCTATGCGGTTTCCATAAAATATATGAGAACAACTGCAACCTTTGTACCGGTCATTCCGTCGTTAAGGTTGTATGAGAGGGGGAAGCTTCATTGGTGGAGCCTAGTCTCATTAGAGCGGCTCAATCGGGCGATCGCGATGCTCTCATCACTTTGCTGCGAGAGATTGAAACCCACGTTTATCGGACAGCCTATTATATATTGAATAATGAGCAAGATGCGATGGACGCGGCTCAGGAGGCGCTCATACGTATTTATACGAAAATTTCCTCCTACGAAGAGAAAGCACAATTCAAAACATGGATTCAGCGGATCGTGACGAACATTTGCATCGATAAGTTCAGACGAAGCAAGCCGACTATATCGATTGAGGAGCATGATCTTGTCTTCCGTGAGAAATCGAGCGTGGAAGATGATGTTCTGTCTACTTATGTGGCGGACGATATTCGCAAAGCGATTGACATGCTGCCCGAGCATCACCGAGCGGTTGTCGTGCTCCGGTATTTGCAGGACTTCTCCTACAATGAAATTGCTGATTCGCTTGATCTACCGCTTAATACCGTGAAATCCTATTTGTTCCGGGCCCGGCAACAGCTTCAGACGTTACTACATGAATACCAAAGAGGAGGTGTCCGAGGATGACCTGTCAAGAGGTGATGGAATATATGCAGAGGCAGCTCGATGGCGACCTGAACGAGCAAGAGGCTGACGCATTGACAGCACATACACGTTATTGCTCGGATTGCGCCGACATGTTCGAACGGCTGAAGCGATTGTCTGCTGAACTAGACAGTTTGCCTAAAGTCGTTCCTGCATATAGTCTTGTTGATGCTATTATTCCGCAGCTGGATCGGATCGATTCCGAGCGCCAAGAGAGCGGGCAGGCGATAGATACGAAGTATTTGGATCATACCGTCGATGAACCGGTTGACGATCGAGAAGTGGAGCGTGGACCGTTAAGTCGCCGTTCGGCACGTGGTCGGGATAGAGACTGGTTGAAGCGGATTTCATGGCCAACCGTAACGGGGGTGGCCGCAGCCGGACTTGTTGCCGGACTGTTTCTTGTTCTATTCAATCCCGCAGATGCCCCTGAGTTGAAGGATCTCACTAGTAATTCGACTGCTTTGCAATCCGCAAGTCACTCTTCAGCTGCGCATCCAGACAGAAGTCAGTCAAGCAGCTCCATGGAAATACAAGAGAACGATGAGGTACGGATCGAATCGACCAGCAATGCCGTTGAGCAGGCCCCAGCTCCCGATGTTCAGCATAGTTCGCCAACGGTTCAACAATCGGAGCCGGAAGCTGCACCGGGTAAAACAATCAACAATGGCAACCGATCTCAATCTGTAAGACCATTCACAAATACTCCTGCTTCTCAACCTGTACAGGAGCAATCTGGTGACCCTGTCGCAAATATGCCGATCGAGGAGCAGACCTCGAGTAGTAGCTCGAGCAGTAGTATTAGCAATGAAATTTCCTCGACTAGCAGTTCGAGCAGCAGTTCGAGCAAGGATGTTTCCTCCTCAAATGAAAGGAAGATTGAGGATGACGGCGGTATGCCCGACCAGATATTGAAGCAATCGGAAGTGTCGATGATCGCGAAGGATCAAAACGGCGAGCTGATGGGCATCATGAGCAACGGCGACTCTGCGGAAGCAAGCATTTCGGACGTTGTTTTATCACCGGACCAGCTATATTCGGCAGCAATTGTTGATGGTGCTGTCCTTATATACACAACGCAGGAAGGGACGGTTCAGCTCGACAGTGGCAAACAAGCAGGTACGATCAGTGGACTACAATGGTCGGATGACAGTAAGGCGTTGTTTTTCGAAGTGAAGGATGACAACGGGAAGACAACGTATTTCAAGGTCGATGCACAGGAATGGACGATTGCACCACAATAATACGAACTGAACCAGCACACTTGCTGATGTCCTTGCGTATAGTATATCGAAGGAGTCAGCGGCGGCAGCCTTGACGTCGTATGACCATCACCGAAGCGGAGGCCATGGACCCGCACGGATGATGTTTATATAGATGTTCAGGGACAAAGGGATGGAAGCTGCTTAAGCTCCATCCCTTTGTTGATGACGAGGAGCATTGTGATTGAACGGCGGTTACCTGGGAGGCTGGAATGGAAACGAAGGATATTTGGAAGGAATTGAAGAACGGCCGAATCCGGCCCGTATACGCAGCATATGGATCGGACCGCTACCGTATGGAACAATTCGCAGCGATGTTAGCGGACAAGCTGTTCAAGCCGGAGGAACGGGAGCTTGGCATTGTGAAGTTTGACACATCCGAGACGCCGATTGAAGAGGCTGCAGCTGAAGCGGAGACGCTTCCCTTCTTCGTTGAACGGAAGCTGATCATTATTCGAGACGTATCCGTTCTGGCTGCTTCCGGTGCCGGAGCCAAGGAAGGTAAGCTGGAGCATCGGGCGGAGAGGATGCTGGAGTATATCGACCATCCGGCGGAGACAACGGTTATTTTATTCCTTGTATATGCGGACAAGCTGGATGAACGGCGAAAGCTCGTTAAGCGGCTGAAGGAACAGGGGGCTGTAATAGCTTTCAACGAGCTGGACGGTCCAGAGCTTCAGCGCTGGGTTATGCGCAGATCATCAGAACAAGGTCGAACGATGATGGAGGATGCTGCAGAGCTGCTCATCTCCCGTACAGGTACGAGATTGCAGCAGCTGGCTCAGGAGACAGACAAGCTGTGTCTGTATACAGGTCCTGGCGGTCTGATTACTTCCACGGAAGTTGAACTGCTGACACCGTCGACAGTTGAAGAGGATGTGTTCGCGCTCGTAGATGCTATAGCGAGCGCGCAGACGGCGAGAGCGCTTAAACTTTATCGAGAGCTGCTTCAGCGTAAGGAAGAGCCAATCAAGATAGCCGCATTGCTAGCTTCTCAGCTTCGGCTCATGCTCCAAGTCAAGGAGCTGTCTGGACAGCATTATTCACCTCAGCAGATGGCTTCACAGCTAAGTATTCATCCGTTCCGCGTAAAGCTTGCCGCTGAGAAGGCGTCGAAGTTTTCTCTCAAGCGGCTTGGTGAATGTATGGCAGAGCTAGCCGAGCTCGATTTCCGGATGAAGACCGGACAAGTGGACAAGACACTCGGGTTGGAGCTATTCCTGCTGTCGTTCGGGCAGAGTATAAATTCGACTGCTGAAGCGTGAACCTAAAGAAATAGGTTGGAAGGAGAACTTCATTATTCTCCGCTCCAACCTATTTTGCTCTTCTGCGATAGTTTCTGCATCAAAAAAACGGCCCCCAGTTCTGAAGAACCGGGAGCCGTTGTTCATTAAGCCTGTGCCGAAAGGGCATTCAGCTTCTTAGCCAGACGGGACTTTTTGCGGGCAGCCGCATTTTTATGAATCAGGCCTTTCGTAGCTGCTTTGTCCAGCTTTTTCGACGCAGCGATGAGAGCTGCTTTAGCAGCTTCAACATCCGTACCGGCGATAGCTTGGTCAGCTGCTTTAACGGCCGTGCGAAGTGCGGATTTTTGCGAAGCGTTCAGGGCGCGACGTTTCTCGCTCGTCTTCACGCGTTTAATAGCGGATTTAATGTTTGGCATCACATTCACCTCCTGTAAAAAGGGAAAAAACCCATTACTGCAACACAACTTAAAATATCTTATCATGGGCTTGCTCAAAAAGCAATAGCGGGAGATCGCAGTTGGCGAATAAGGCTTAAAACATTTTTCCGCATAGAACAAGCGGTGCCATCGCACACTAACGGCAAAAAAGGAAGGGGATGGATGCAGGCATGGAAGAAGCTCTCGATCTGCGCCGTTATGACGTTTATACCGATCTGGCTTTGGAAGCGAAGGAGATTGCCGAGGCCACAGGCGGGGGACCAATTCCGGGCGTCCTGTCCGACACACTCGAGGAAGACGGCATTAAAGTATCCCGCGTTCACGTTCAGACTGAGCAAGGCTCGCGGTCTATCGGCAAGATGCCAGGCAGGTATGTAACATTGGAGGTTCCGGATCTTCGCAAGGGGGACACGGGGCTGCAGGACAAGGTGGCGACGCGGTTTGCCAAGGAATTTGAGGCATTCTTGGAACAGGCTGGAGTTGGGAAAACGTCTAAAGTATTAATAGTTGGCTTAGGCAACTGGAACGTAACGCCGGATGCACTTGGGCCGCTTGTCGTAGAGAACATTATGGTAACGAGACAATTTTTTGAACTGATGCCGGACCAGGTTGCGCCTGGATATCGTCCTGTCAGTGCAGTGGCGCCTGGTGTACTGGGGATAACCGGTATCGAGTCGTCTGAAATTGTACAAGGCATTGTGGAGCGGACGAGGCCCGACGCCGTTATAGCAATCGATGCGCTGGCGTCCAAGGCGCTGGAGCGGGTCAATACGACAATCCAGATTGCCGATACGGGTATCCACCCAGGCTCCGGCATCGGCAACAAGCGCAAAGGAATTACGAGAGAAATACTTGGCGTTCCGGTCATAGCAATCGGGGTGCCTACCGTCGTATTCGCCTCCAATATTGTTAACGACTGCCTTCGGTTGTTGGAAGAGCATTTGGCATCACATACCAAGAATGCCGGTCCGCAAATTATGGGGCTCATGCATCAGATGGCTGAGAACGAAAGATTGCAGTTAGTGAAGGAGGTGCTGCAGCCGCTCGGACATGACCTGATTGTTACGCCTAAGGAGATCGACCAGTTCATTGAGGACATTGCGAACATTATTGCAAGCGGCTTAAACGCTGCTCTGCATGAAGCCGTCGATACATCGAATGTAGCAGCTTATACGCATTAAGCACAACAGGATTTCGTCCGGCCCGACGCCGGCGGAATCCTATTTTTGTTTTACTTGAAATTATGATGATTCTCTCATTTAAGGCATCTCGGTTCTATCAGCTCTCATATTCTCATAGGCTAGTAGCAGTCTAAGAGCGTAATAGGGAGGCTGGGCAACAATGAAACGATTCATCGTAACGTTTAACTGGAGCAGAGGGAGCCGCAAATGGAGGCAGCTGCTCGTGACGGGTCGCACATTCGTCATGCTGTCTATCAGCTCTATGGCTTTCTTTGTCGCAATTGGCATCGGCGATATGATTCACCAGCGTACGGCAGCTTCTCCAGGCTCGACGATGAAGGGAGTGGCGGCTAATGTTTCGGGAACGTTATTCACGGATATGCTGAAAATGGAAGTGGCTGCTTATACCCCCGAGCATGAAGGGGAGCGGGCGCTGGCACCCAAGCAGGTAGGCCGGTTTCTGCTGCGCCTTGTAACAGATGTTAATCCGAATGAGCCGAGAAGCTTGCTGGCTAGAGAGCTGCCTGGCATTTCGTCGGACGAGCCGTTCTTAATTCGAAGCGGGTCGGGCAATGAGACGGCTATCGGACCGGAGGATCATCCGCCGATTCCGGGCTCAGCTGGTTCAGAATCGAGCGGAATGAATGGCATGACTCCGGGTACGGACAGTAGCGGCGAACATTCGGGAGAGAACCCGAGTCGTTCCAGCCATGAATCGGCCGTTGGGGACAATGAAGGACAGCCAGGAGCTGCGGGGCAGGAGGGGGCTCAGCCGGGCGATGGGGGCCATCAGGCAGCTCCTCCTAATCGTGCAAGCCAGACGGACGAGCCGGTCGTTTTTATCTATCATTCTCATAACCGTGAATCGTGGTTTCCGGTCATCGGCAGCGATGGAGATGATCCGACTTCTGCTAAACAAAATATTACACTAGTCGGCCAGCGGCTTGCGGATAAGCTGATGGAGCTTGGACTGGGGGCGGAAACTTCAAAAACAGACTACCCAACAGAGATTAAAAATTATAAGTGGGCACTATCCTATAAATATTCTCGCAAAACCGTTGAAGAAGCACTCGCAGCGCGGACAAAATTGAAATTTATTTTTGATATTCATCGCGATTCGCAGAAACGGAAGTATACGACGACGACGATTGGAGGTAAATCGTACGCGCAAGTTTATTTCATAATCGGTCAAGAAAATCCGAACTGGCGGAAGAATGAGAAGCTGGCGACCGATATTCATAAAGCGCTGGAAGCCGAATACCCGGGCATTTCGCGCGGCGTATGGGGCAAGACGTCAAAGGACGGCAATGGAGAATATAATCAGTCGTTATCTCCGGGAAGCGTACTGATCGAGATCGGCGGTGTCGATAACACGCTTGAGGAATCGTATCGAACGGCGGATGCTCTAGCGAAAGTAATTGCTGATTTGTATTGGGGAGACGCCGAGCAAGCTGCCGCTCCGCGCGAAAGCTAGAAGCGCTAATGACGATTAGCGGCTGCAGGCCGCCGGAAGGAAGGGATTTCATTGAGAAGAGACGGATGGAAATGGGCGCTGGTTGGCGGCGCTGCCGCCTTGCTGATCGTCTACGGGCTCGATTCAGCAGACAGAGGTATTGAGAATGTGTACGGACCGGTCGGAGAGGGCTCGCAGGCTTATGCCGTTAATGAAAATTACGAACCGACAGCAGGCGAGCAGCCGGCTTCGCACAATCCGAAATGGTATGCTGACCAGTACAGTAGGAATGCTGGCTCCGAACAATTGATAGGCCAAGCTTCGGTACAAGACGCACCGCGGTCAACTTTAGAGGGACGTCTGCCAGGCGTACCGTATGAGACAAGCGAGCCGGCCGTGAATAAGTTCGCAGACGGAGCGGCTGGTGTGCTGCAGTCGGTGTCGAGCGGCGGCATTAAGCTGTTTGTGTCCGTATTTGATGGCATCATGAATTAATACACGGGTTCTGTGCAAGCGTCCGTTGCCGCCTTGACCCATTACTGCTATAATTAACGGGATATAGTTAGCACTTAAAGGTGTGGGGGTTACGCATGGCGGACGTTCGCGAACGACAGAAGAAAATTCGAAATTTTTCCATTATCGCCCATATCGACCACGGGAAATCGACGTTGGCGGATCGTATATTGGAATTTACGGGAGCACTTTCTTCACGTGAAATGCAGGAGCAGGTGCTCGACCAGATGGATTTGGAGAGAGAACGCGGCATTACGATTAAGCTGCAGGCTGTTCGTCTCAACTACAAGGCTGACGACGGCGAAGAATATATTTTGAACCTTATCGATACACCGGGACACGTCGACTTTACGTACGAGGTATCGCGAAGCATGGCGGCTTGTGAAGGCGCGCTGCTTGTCGTTGATGCAGCGCAGGGCATCGAGGCGCAGACGCTGGCTAACGTTTATTTGGCGCTTGACAGCAATCTGGAGATTTTGCCGGTCATCAATAAGATCGACCTGCCAAGCGCAGAGCCGGAACGGGTGAAGCAGGAGATCGAGGACGTTATTGGTCTTGACGCCAGTGATGCTGTGCTCGCATCAGCGAAAGCGGGGATCGGTATCAAGGAGATATTGGAGCAAGTCGTACAGAAGGTTCCAGCTCCGACAGGTGATCCCGATCAGCCGCTTAAAGCGCTTATTTTTGACTCGCACTATGACCCGTATAAAGGCGTTATTGTGTACGTTCGTGTTATGGATGGCAGCATCAAGGCTGGTAAGAGAATCCGATTCATGGCAACCGGCGCTGAGTTCGACGTTATTGAGGTTGGCGCATTCAAGCCGCGTATGTCGATTGTCGACGAGCTGACGGTAGGCGACGTAGGCTTTATCGTAGCAGGCATTAAGAATGTTAAGGATACGCGTGTCGGCGATACGGTAACAGAAGCGAAGCGTCCAGCACCGGAGCCATTACCAGGCTACCGGAAGATTAATCCAATGGTATTCTGCGGCTTATATCCGATCGAGTCTCAAGATTACAACGATTTGCGCGATGCGCTCGAGAAGCTAGAGTTGAACGACTCCTCGCTGCAATATGAGCCCGAGACCTCAACTGCGCTTGGCTTCGGCTTCCGCTGCGGCTTCCTCGGATTGCTGCACATGGAGGTTATTCAAGAGCGAATCGAGCGTGAGTTCAACATTCCGCTTATTACGACGGCTCCGAGCGTAGTGTATCATGTGACGTTAACGAACGGTGAAGTGCTTTATATCGATAACCCGTCCAACTATCCAGAGGTTGGTAAGATTGAATTCGTCGAAGAGCCTTATGTGAAAGCGCAAATTATTGTACCGAACGATTATGTCGGCACGATTATGGAGCTTTGCCAAGGCAAACGCGGCGATTACTCCAATATGGAGTATTTGGACACGAACCGCGTTACGTTAACTTATGAGATGCCGTTGTCGGAGATCGTCTACGATTTCTTTGACCAGCTGAAGTCCCGTACGAAGGGCTATGCATCGTTCGATTATGAGATGATCGGCTATCGCAAGTCGAATCTGGTGAAGATGGACATTATGCTCAATGGCGAGCAGGTTGACGCATTATCGATTATTGTGCACCGTGAGCGTGCTTACAATCGCGGCCGCGTCATCTGTGAGAAGATGCGCGAGCTTATTCCGCGCCAAATGTTTGAGGTACCGATCCAGGCGTCAATCGGCACGAAAGTTATCGCCCGCGAGACCGTCAAAGCGATGCGCAAGAACGTATTGGCGAAGTGCTACGGCGGCGATATTAGCCGGAAGCGGAAGCTGCTTGAGAAGCAGAAGGAAGGTAAGAAGCGGATGAAGCAGGTCGGCAGCGTCGAGGTGCCTCAGGAAGCATTCATGGCGGTCCTCAAGATCGACGAAGACTAACCATTCGGTTGACAGGAAGGGCGCTGCTCTTCCTGTCTTTTCTCATATAAGAGGCTGTACGGTGAAGCTGCTGCACAGCCCGGCAAGGAGGGCGAATGCCCAATGCTTATGCACGCGCCAAGAGCGCTTTACATTCATATTCCGTTCTGTACGAACAAATGCCATTATTGCGATTTCAACTCGTTCGTGCTGAAAGGACAGCCAGTCGATGCATACTTGGATGCGCTGGAATCGGAGATGCGGATGACGGTTGCGGCGCTGCCGCCAGAGTCGATCGATACGGTGTTCGTTGGCGGCGGTACGCCGACGGTGCTTACGCCGACGCAGATGGAACGTTTTTTGGCAGCGGTTCACCGTCACTTCCCGCTTGCGCCGAACGTTGAGTTCAGCATGGAGGCTAATCCAGGTACAACGGATTCCGAGAAGCTTGCGGCTATGCTCGCAGGTGGCGTGAACCGAATCAGCTTTGGGGTTCAATCGTTCGATAACGGCCTGCTGGAGAGGATCGGTCGGATTCATAATTCGGACGACGTATACCGAAGCATAGAGAACGCGAAGATGGCTGGTTTTACGAACCTGTCGATTGACTTAATGTTTGGTCTTCCGAAGCAGACGGTTGAGCATTTGTCTGACAGCGTCGATAAGGCGCTGCAGCTTGGACTAACGCATTATTCGCTGTATAGCTTGAAGGTTGAAGAGAACACGCTGTTCCACAAGCTGTATGAACGTAACGAGCTGCCGCTTCCGACGGAAGAGGAGGAGCTGGAAATGTTTATGCTTGTCATGAACAAGCTGCAAGCGGCTGGGTACAAGCACTATGAGATCAGCAATTTTGCACTGCCAGGCATGGAAAGCCGCCATAACTCGACGTATTGGCGCAACGAACCGTATTACGGGCTTGGAGCCGGCGCTCATGGATACGCGCGTGGAGAACGTCATCTGAACATTAAAGGTGTACAGCCATACATTGAGGCGGCTGGAGCGAGGCTTCCGCGGCTGGAGACGAATCGGGTCGAGGAAGCGGAAGCGATGGAAGACTTTATGATGGTCGGTCTTCGTCTGCTGGAAGGTGTTCGTTGTGAGGCGTTCAGCCGTCAGTTTCCGGGACATACAATTGAAGCGATGTTTGGAGCGCAGCTTGAACGGCTGTTAAGCGAAGGACTGCTGCAAGGGAAACCCGGAGAAGGCTACCGGCTGACGGACAAAGGGATTCCGCTTGGCAACGAAGTATTTGGCGCTTTTATCGGTGTTCTTCCGACATCTGCCGGCTGAAGGCTGCCAAGCCTCCCTTCAATAAGCTCGTCCTAATAAAATTCAAATTAGTTATTGAGGATTCATTCGCTTTGGTGTATATTTATTCATATTATTTCGTAGTCGGACGACGGATTACATCATATCCGGCACACAAAGCGGAGGGGACGAGCGTGAAGCAATCGGTGGTAACCTGCAGACAGGCGGCGCCAGACGATATCGAGGCGTTATTTCATTTAATACAAAGCTACGCGGAGAAAGGAATTATGCTGCCGCGAAGCCGCCAAGTGCTTAACAGGTTGATTGATACGTTCGTCGTGGCCGAGCTTGATGGTGAAGTCGTCGGTTGCGGATCGTTGTGCCAGCTTGGTAAAGATTTAGTTGAGATTCGTTCACTCGGTATGCTGGAAGGCTATAAGGGGCTTGGGATCGGCAGCAAGCTGGTTGATAAGCTGATCGATCAGGCTAAATCGCAGGGGCTTACGAAAGTAATGGCGCTCACTTATGCGACCGATTTCTTCGTGAAGAACGGATTCTCGGTGGTCGAGAAAGAAATTTTCCCTGAGAAAGTGTGGACGGATTGCGTTAACTGTCCAAAGCAGCATAATTGCGATGAAATTGCAGTACTAAAAGTGATCTAACAAAATACGATGAAATGATGCATAAAGTGCCGAACCGACTTGACAACGCTCAAGCTGGTTTGGTATTTTTGTATTGACGATTAGCACTCGACGTTAATGAGTGCTAACGGTGAAGACGGCCGGTATACAACCGAAGATCAAGAGGAGGGGTTCGGAGTGTTAACGGATAGACAACGAATGATACTGAATGCTATTGTAGACGATTATATACGTTCAGCCGAACCCGTCGGGTCGCGGAGTATTTCCAAGCGCGGCGACGTCGGCTTCAGTCCGGCGACGATTCGGAACGAAATGTCCGATCTGGAGGAGCTTGGTTTTCTGGAGCAGCCCCATACGTCTGCAGGACGTATTCCTTCGATCAAAGGGTACCGTTATTACGTCGATCACTTAGTCAAGCCAGGCGGCATTCAGCCTAAGGAAGCGGCAAGCTTCCGTTCCTTCTTCGCGGAGAGAATAACGGAGATGGAACAGGTCATGCAGCAGGCGGCTACAATTCTGGCGAGCATGACGAATTATACGTCGATTGCGCTCGGGCCAGATTCGATTAATCATTCCTTGAAGCATTTTCAACTCGTACCTTTGAATGCTGAGACTGCAGTAGCAATCGTCGTGACCAATACCGGGCATGTAGAGAACCGGACGATTTCACTTCCGGAAGGAATTAGCGTATCCGACTTGGAGAAGACGGTTCATATATTGAATGCGAAGCTTGCTGGAGTACCGATGATGCGATTAACGTCGAAGCTGTATTCCGAGGTTGGGGAAGAGCTGAGTCGTTATGTCGATCATTATGAACAAGTAATGAGCGTGCTGGAGAGCGCGCTGCCAGCTGGAGACGAGCACGAGCATCGGGTATATCTAAGCGGTGCCACGAACATGCTGACGCAGCCGGAGTTCAAGGACGTTGATAAAATCAAGACGATACTCGACCTGCTGGAAGAGACACCTACGCTATCGAAGATGCTTTCTTCGGCACCTTCTGGCATTCAAGTCCGAATCGGCACAGAGAATGAGCTTGAGGCGATCAACGATTGCAGTGTCATTACGGCTACTTATGCAATTAACGGGCAGTCACTCGGTACGATCGGCATACTGGGGCCAACTCGAATGGATTATGCCAAGGTTATCAGCCTGCTTGACGTCGTATCGAAAGACATGACATCGTTATTGTCCCGCTGGTATCGATAAGAGCTAATGCCGATCGTATGAATACAGCCGGGATCGAGGCGGGAAGTTTAAGGAGGTGAGCAAGATGAGTGCGAATGAATATAAGACGGAGGAGCAGGAAGCCGTGACGAATGTCGATCAAGAACAAGAACAGGAACATACAATAGAATCAGCCGAGGATGCGCCGGTACAGGAAAACGCACAGGCACAAGAAGAATCGGGCAATGCGCGCATCGCTGAGCTCGAACGTCAGGTTGAGGAGCATCAGCAACGATACTTAAGAGCACAAGCGGATTTCGACAACTTCCGTCGCCGCACGATCAAAGAACGTGAGGAATTGGCGCAATATGCGACGATGAAATTGTTGAACCAGCTGCTGCCGGTCATCGATAACTTTGAACGTGCTATTGCCGCAGCGAAGCAGAATAGTGATTTCGAGGCGCTTTCCAAGGGCGTTGATATGATTTCGCGGCAATTCATACAAGTGCTTGAACAGGAAGGGCTCAAATCGATGGAGGCTGTTGGACAGCCGTTCGATCCGGAGTACCACCAAGCTGTAATGCAGGAGCAATCCGAAGAGCATGAAGCGGGTATTGTACTGGAGGAGCTCCAGAAGGGCTACATGCTGAAAGATAAAGTGCTGCGTCCGGCAATGGTTAAAGTGAGCAGCTAAATCATCATTATTGAATGATGATTCGAACATATAACGAACCAAACATTGAGGAGGCTATTTACGATGAGTAAAGTAATAGGCATTGACCTTGGTACGACGAACTCCTGCGTCGCAGTAATGGAAGGCGGCGAGGCAGTCGTTATCCCGAATCCAGAAGGCAACCGCACGACTCCTTCTGTAGTCGGTTTTAAGAAAGACGGTGAGCGTGTAGTCGGCGAGACGGCGAAGCGCCAAGCAATCACGAACCCAGATCGTACGATCATCTCGATCAAACGCCATATGGGTACGAACCATAAAGAAGTCATTGAAGGCAAAGAATATACACCGCAAGAAATTTCGGCCATCATTCTTCAGAAGCTGAAATCGGATGCTGAAGCTTATCTCGGTCAACCGGTTACGCAAGCCGTTATTACGGTTCCAGCTTACTTCAACGACAGCCAGCGTCAAGCGACGAAGGACGCAGGTAAAATCGCAGGTCTTGAAGTTCTGCGTATCGTGAACGAGCCGACGGCTGCTGCACTTGCATACGGCCTGGAGAAATCGGAAGACCAAACGATTCTCGTCTATGACCTTGGCGGCGGTACGTTCGACGTATCGATTCTTGAGCTGGGCGACGGCTTCTTCGAAGTTAAAGCGACGAGCGGCGACAACCATCTCGGCGGCGACGACTTCGACCAAGTTATTATCGATTACCTTGTAGCGGAATTCCGCAAAGAGCATGGCACGGACTTGTCCAAAGATAAAGGAGCTGTGCAGCGTCTGAAGGATGCTGCCGAGAAAGCGAAGAAAGAGCTGTCCGGCGTTCTGACGACGACGATCTCGCTGCCATTCATTACGATGGTGGACGGTGTACCTCAGCACTTGGAGGTATCGCTCACCCGTGCGAAATTCGAAGAGCTCTCCGCAGGACTCGTAGAGCGTACACTCGCGCCTACGCGCCAAGCATTGAGCGATGCTGGAATGACGCCTTCGGACATCGATAAGGTTGTACTTGTTGGTGGTTCGACTCGTATCCCAGCCGTTCAGGAAGCGATCAAGAAGCTGATCGGCAAGGAGCCTCACAAAGGTGTTAACCCGGACGAAGTTGTTGCACTCGGCGCAGCAGTTCAAGCTGGTGTATTGACGGGCGACGTTAAAGACGTTGTACTGCTTGACGTAACACCATTGTCGCTCGGTATCGAAACAGCGGGCGGCGTATTCACCAAAATGATCGATCGTAACACGACGATTCCGACGAGCAAATCACAGGTGTTCTCGACTTATTCGGACAATCAGCCTAGCGTTGAAATTCACGTTCTGCAAGGCGAGCGTCAAATGGCTGCCGGCAACAAAACGCTCGGCCGCTTCACGCTGGGTGACATTCCGCCAGCACCACGCGGCGTACCACAAATCGAGGTTACGTTCGACATCGATGCGAACGGTATCGTAAACGTATCGGCTCTTGATAAAGGTACGGGTAAGAGCCAGAAAATTACGATTACCTCTTCCAGCGGCTTGAGCGATGAAGAAGTTGAACGTATGATGAAAGACGCTGAGCTGCATGCTGAAGAAGACAAAAAACGCCGTGATCTTGTAGAAGCGAAAAATAACGCGGATCAGCTCGTATATACCGTCGACAAAACGCTCAAGGATCTTGGCGACAAAGTCGACGCTGGCGAGATCGCAAAAGCGGAAGAAGCGAAGGAGCGCGTGAAGAAAGCGCTCGAAGGCGATCAGCTTGAAGAAATTAAAGCTGCTACAGAAGCGCTGACGGAGGTTGTTCAGCAGCTGTCGGTTAAGCTGTATGAGCAAGCTAGTGCGCAAGCTGGTCAAGAAGCCTCGGAAGGCGCGGCTGGCGAAGCCGGTCCGAAGAAAGAGAACGTCGTCGATGCTGATTATGAAGTTGTAGACGACAAGAAATAAGCGTAGACCACAATCTTTCACGGGCGATTGCAGATAGGTCAAAGTCAGGCGTGGCCTGGCTTTGACCTATCCTTGCGTTCAAGTGCGCAAGGGGGAAATGTCCGTGGATGACTACATGGGGGTGAGAGAAATTGGCTGACAAGCGCGATTATTATGAGGTGCTCGGCGTCGGAAAGAGCGCATCCGACGAAGAAATTAAGAAAGCATACCGGAAGCTGGCCCGCCAGTATCATCCGGACGTCAATAAGGCTCCTGATGCAGAAGCGAAGTTCAAAGAAGTCAAGGAAGCGTACGACGTGCTAAGCGACCCAGGCAAGCGCGATACGTACGATCGCCATGGCCATATCGATCCGAATCAGTTCGGTGGCATGGGCGGCGGCGGGGCCGATTTCGGCGGCTTCGGCGATATTTTCGACATGTTTTTCGGTGGGGGCGGGCGACGCGACCCGAATGCGCCGCAGCGCGGCAATGACCTGCAGTATTCGATGACAATTGAGTTCAAGGAAGCGGTATTCGGCAAAGAAACGGAAATTACGATTCCTCGCACCGAATCTTGCGATACTTGCTTTGGCTCTGGCGCTAAGCCGGGCACGAAGCCGGAAACATGCTCTACTTGCCGGGGAACAGGCCAGCAGGAGGTTATTCAGAATACGCCGTTCGGTCGTATGAGTACTCGCCGTACATGTACGCATTGCGGCGGCAACGGCAAAATTATTAAAGAAAAATGCGGTACGTGCCATGGCGCTGGCAAAGTGAAGAAGCAGCGCAGAATTAACGTCCGTATTCCAGCGGGCGTCGATGATGGCGCACAAATCCGTCTGTCCGGCGAGGGTGAGGGCGGCTTGCGCGGTGGTCCGTCCGGCGATTTATATATTGTCATTCGTGTGAAGAAGCACGAGTTCTTCGACCGCGAGGGCGACGATATTTACTGCGAAGTGCCGTTGACGTTCGCGCAGGCTGCGCTCGGAGATGAGATTGAGGTGCCGACGCTGACGGAGAAGGTTAAGCTCAAAATTCCGGCCGGTACGCAAACAGGCACGTATTTCCGGCTGAAGGGCAAAGGCGTGCCGAAGCTGCGCGGTCATGGAACAGGTGACCAGCACGTTAAGGTAACCGTCGTAACGCCGACGAAGCTGTCTGATGAACAGAAAGAGCTGCTCCGTCAATTTGGCGGTTTAAGCGGCAGCAGCGGGGGTGCTCAGGTGCCCGAGCAGGAACATCATGAAACGATATTCGAGCGGATGAAGAAAGCGTTTCGAGGCGAATAGCGAACAGATATACGAATAGAAAAGACGCTCTACAGGTGATAATGCCTGTTGGAGCGTCTTTTGGTTTATAACGATAAGAGGATCGACTAGAACAGTCCGAACAGCTTGGCACAAGTATTTTTTCTCTTCGGGTTAATGAGCTCATTAACGCCGGCTTTATCCAGCTTGGCAAATAAACTGTCGGCGCCTCGTTTCAGCTTTATGATCCATCTCTTCTTGATAGATCGGAATTAAGCTGTAGAACCGAACCGTCTTGTCAGGCGAAAAGCAAAGGGTAAAAAATTCATTGATCGACTCGATCGTCGAAGGAACAGATATAATCATGCCGTTTAGCTTCGTATCTTTCGCAAATGGCTCGGCAGGATTATCGTTAGGAATCGTATGAGCCGCAGTCAGCCAAGTATTATTTTCGTGCGGCAATCGGGCCAGCGTCTTCAAGCTGCGAATTGGCCAGTAGTTCTCTTCCTGCTTGAATGCCTCGTCGGAAAGGCTCCAATCGGGAGGCAGGCAGAGCAAGAGCTCAGCATAACGCTACGCTTCTGCTCCTTGCGGTACAGTCATGGGCAAATTGCTCATGCCGCAAGGTGACAAGCGTATAAAAGTTGCGTTCCGGAGTAGGGGCTACGACGATGATGTCGATATGAACGAGATCTGATATGATTTCATGATATACACTTTGAATGGGTCCGATGTACTTCTCTACGTGTTGAGAAATGAGTTCGGCTGCATGCTCATCTCCATAGGCCGGTTGAAATTCCCGTTCCCTTGCTTCATGTCTATAGATAGAGTGTCCAGATGGAGATAGCTCTTGATTGCTCATAGGGCCTCTTTGAAGGGATATATTGGTAATCGGAGTCATATTCAAAATATCATATTATACATGGAAATGTAAACAAAATACCAGTGTATCTATATAACAATGAATATAGGTTAAGATTAACGCATTGCATAATAAATGTCGGGATTGTTCATCCTATTATTTGTTACATGCGGTATTCAGATGAAGAGGAGATGATACACATATGGTAAATTTGAAGAAAAATAATATGGAAGACGTCAATTTCGGTAACCTGCCGATCGTTGAGAATGAAGATGTCGAGTTCTCGGAGGAGCTTGCGGACGAAGACGACAAGGTCGCGCAGCGAAGAGCTGAAGCTGCTGACCGCAGGGTGAAGCAGAGACATGAGTGAAGGCATTACCATTCGAGCTTCATACACGGCAGAGGCGGGTGCGCGCGAAGCGGCGCTGAAGCTGCAGCTTTTGCGGGCTGAGGCCGTCACCGGCGATGCATCGGGAGTTGTGACGGCGACTGTTTCACCGGACGTGCTGGATCGGGCGCTCCATCTCATTCGACAGACGGGCGGCGATCCGGAGCCTGTCGATTTATATCGTTAATTGAAGAAGATCGGGCACCGAACGGGGCTTCGGTCTTTTTTGCTATGCACGGATATGAAAACTCAGATCCGTATATCAATCGGCAAGAGAATAAGCGGATCAGAAGGGCAGGAAGATTTTATAGGTCAAGATGTGCTACAATAGTCGCTATGAGGTCCCGCTTGCGCGGGATAGGTTGATGTACAACGTTTAGGAGGACAACGATAGTGAAATGGCATGAACTTACGATCTCAGTGCGCGAGGAAGTCGTTGAGGCGATATCTGATTATTTGTATGAGGCAGGCGCTGGCGGCGTTGCGATCGAGGAGTCCGGTTCATTGAACAGGCCGCGGGATACAAGGCTTGGTCAATGGTACGACCGTCCGCTCAATAATATTCCGGAAGGAGAGGCAGTTATTCAGGGCTACTTCTCCGAAGAAACGAATATGGAGCCAATTGTGGAAGCGATCAAGCCTTTCATAGAAGGGCTGCGCGAATTCGATCTCGATCCGGGTCATTATAATTTGTCGCTGAAGATGGTCGATGAAGAAGACTGGGCAGACGCTTGGAAAAAATATTTTAAACCGATGCGTGTCTCGGAGCGTCTGACGATTCGTCCGACGTGGGAGGAATATACACCAGGTGAAGGTGAGCACGTCATCGACCTTGATCCGGGTATGGCGTTCGGTACAGGCACGCACCCGACGACGGCGCTCTGCCTGCGCACACTCGATTCCGTCATCAGAGGCGGCGAGGAGCTTATTGACGTAGGTACAGGCTCTGGCATCCTCGCAATTGGCGCGATGAAGCTTGGTGCGAAAGCTGTGCTGGCAGTCGATCTCGACCCAGTTGCTGTATCCAGCGCGAAAGAGAATACGAAGCTTAACGGCTTGTCCGATTCGATTGACGTGAGGCTAAGTGACCTTCTCGGCGTGCTCAAGGGTGAGACGAAGGATGAGAGCGGCGCAGAGGCAGGCCCGTTAAACGTTACGGTACCGGTCGATGTCGTTGTGGCGAACATTTTGGCTGAAATTATTATGCTGTTCATCGATGATGTATACGCGGCCCTTAAGCCGGGCGGCATATATATCGCATCAGGCATCTGGGAGAACAAAGAGGAAGTCGTGGAGCAAGGGCTGCTTCGTGCAGGCTTTGAAATTATCGACCGCCGCCGCGAAGACGGCTGGATCGCCTTCGTTGCAGGCAAACCGAAAGCGGGTGAATAGGCGAGGATGAACTTTTTTTGGTTTCCATTTGAGGATTTGCCTTTTATAATTATCGCATTTGCCGTGTCGCTTGCTGTGCACGAGTGGGCGCATGCCTATACGGCGTATCTGTTCGGCGACCGGACTGCATATGACGCGGGCAGAGTGACGTTGAATCCGCGGGCGCATCTGGATGTGTTCGGTACAATCATGATTCTGCTCGCAGGTTTTGGCTGGGCGAAGCCGGTTCCGTACAATCCGAACCGGTTCCGCAACCCAAGGTTAATGAGCATCGCGACAACGGCTGCAGGGCCGATTAGCAATCTTATTTTGGTGATCATTAGTATATTTCTCCTCTATTTTCTGAACCAGACGGGCTTATTGCAAGCTGGCTCGGTCGGTCTGTATAAAGCATTAGTGCATCTGTTTTATTATTTAATTTTCTTGAATATTACCTTGTTCTTATTTAACTTGATTCCACTGCCGCCGCTTGATGGGTATGGAATTGTAAAAAATATGCTTCCTTACCGGACGCGTCTGCAACTGGAGCAGCATGAGCATTGGGGCGCCTACCTGTTCCTTCTCATGGTATTTATTCCGCCGCTTCGGGATGTAACGATTGATCCGGTGCTCAGCTATTCAGGCGACATCTTCTTTCATATTGTAGAGTTGTGTGAGAAGATTTTCACCAAGCCGATGAACTGGTACCAGTTCTTCGTAGATTTGAACTAGTGAACGTGTTAAGATGAAGGTTGGAACTTTCGTAAAGTGTGGTTATGAGAGATGCAAAGATATTTCGTATCGGCTGAGCAGTATGGCGAAGCTTCGGTCGTGCTGCTCGGCGACGATGCGCACCATGCATGCCGAGTGATGCGTATGCGCGTCGGCGATTCATTCATAGCAAGTGACGGGAACGGACGGGAGGCGGTCGTGAAAGCGACCTCCGTCAATTCCGAACGGGTTGAAGGCACGATCGAGCAGCAGCTTACAGCAGATCGAGAGCCGGCCTGGAAAATTACAATTGCTCAAAGCTTGCCGAAGGGCGACAAGATGGAGCTAATCATTCAGAAAGGGACGGAGATCGGCGCCTATTCGTTTATCCCGTTCGAATCGGAGCGAGTGATTGTTCAATACGACGCCAAGAAGGAAGCGAAACGTCTCGAACGATGGGCGAAGATTGCGAAAGAGGCGGCAGAACAGGCGCATCGAAGTCGTGTTCCCGACATTGCCAAGCCGGTCAGCTGGAAGCAGCTGCTCGGGCAGATGGGGAGCTACGACTTGGTGCTGTTTTGCTATGAGGAAGAGGGAAGAGCCGGAACAGGCGGAGGCTTGCGCGGGGCGTTGGAGCCGTATAAGGAGCGTCGTGACATCCGCGCGTTGGTCGTCGTGGGGCCGGAAGGCGGCTTTACGGAGAAGGAAGCGGAGGAAGCCCGGGCGGCAGGCGCTGTCGTCGTTGGCTTGGGCAAACGCATACTGCGTACGGAAACAGCAGGCTTCGTCGCGCTGACGGCGCTGCTGTACGAATCCGGAGAAATGGGAGGATATTAAGGAATGCCATCAGTCGCATTTTACACCTTAGGCTGCAAAGTTAACTTTTATGATACGGAAGCGATGTGGCAGCTGTTCAAGAACGCCGGCTACGAGCAGGTTGATTTTGAAGAGCGTACAGCCGACGTATACGTCATTAATACATGTACCGTTACGAATACAGGCGACAAGAAAAGCCGTCAAATCATACGCCGCGCTGTGCGCCGCAATCCCGATGCTGTCATCGCAGTTACGGGCTGCTATGCGCAGACGTCGCCGGCTGAGATTTTGGAGATACCTGGCGTTGATCTTGTCATCGGTACGCAGGACCGCGATAAGCTGCTTGATTATGTAAGTCAAATTCAATCGGACCGTCAGCCGGTCAATGCTGTACGTAACATTATGAAGACACGGGAGTTCGAAGAGCTCGATGTGCCGGATTTCGCTGATCGTACACGCGCATTCCTGAAAATTCAAGAGGGCTGCAACAATTTCTGTACGTTCTGCATTATTCCATGGTCGCGCGGACTGTCACGCAGCCGCGATCCGAAGAGCGTCATCGAGCAGGCGCATCAGCTCGTTGCTGCTGGCTACAAAGAAATCGTTCTGACAGGTATTCATACCGGCGGCTATGGCGACGATCTGGACAATTACAAGCTAACGGATCTCTTATGGGATCTCGACAAAGTAGAAGGCTTGGAGCGTATTCGAATCAGCTCGATTGAGGCTAGTCAAATCGACGATCGAATGATTGATGTGCTGAACCGTTCGAGCAAAATGTGCCGCCATCTGCATATCCCGCTGCAAGCAGGCGAAAACTCCGTATTAAAGCGGATGCGCCGCAAATATACGACAGAGGAGTTCGCGGCCAAAATTAAACGTCTGAAGGAAGCAATGCCGGGCGTTGCGATTACAACGGACGTCATTGTCGGCTTCCCTGGCGAGACGGATGAGATGTTTGAGCAGGGCTACCGTTTCATGCAGGAAATCGGCTTCTCGGAGATGCATGTCTTCCCGTACTCGAAACGGACGGGAACGCCTGCTGCGCGTATGGAAGATCAAGTGGACGAGGAAGTGAAGAACGAGCGCGTTCACAAGCTGATCGACCTGTCGGAGCAAATGCAGCTGGCTTATGCCAAGCAATGGGTCGGCGAAGTGGTCGACGTCATACCGGAACGGGACTATAAGGGGGCACCGGGCACCGGCCTCGTTATGGGCTATTCGGATAACTATCTGCAGATCGTGTTCGATGGTTCCGAGGATTTGGTTGGGCAGCTATGTCGGGTCAAAATTACAGAAGCCGGCGTGAACGAATGCCGCGGACAGCTCGTTCGTGTACTCGATTCTACTGCTGCGTCCGTACGCCATGAAGCATTAAGCGATGTGCCGGAGGCGAAGGCGCTGTAGTTGATCATTCGATAACCTAGAGAGGAGTGCCGAGCATGAAAGAAATATCGGCCGGAGGCGTCGTATATCGCCGCACCGAGGATAATACGCTGCAAATTCAATTGATTCAGGACCGATACGGCAAAGTATCGCTTCCGAAAGGCAAGATGGAGCCGGGCGAGACCGTCGAGCAGACGGCGCTTCGAGAAATTGAAGAGGAAACCGGCATGGTCGGCACTATTATTAAGCCAATCGATCAAATTAAATATCAATATAAACATGAATCCAAAGGGCTTGTCGATAAAGAAGTACACTATTACCTCGTTGAAGCGATCGGCGGCTCGCTTCAACCGCAGGTGGAAGAAATTCGCGGCGTCGATTGGTTTACGCCTGAAGAAGCATGGCGCAAGCAGAAGGCGTCCGGCTATGACAACAACGACCGTATCCTTGCTGGCGCGCTGAAGCTGCTCGGCTTGGAGGTCCAAGGCCATGCCTGAGCAGTGGACACCGGATCAGAGTATTGCCCGGTTCATCGATCACACGCTGCTTAAACCTGGTGCAACGAGTGCGGACATCAGCAAGCTGTGCGAAGAGGCGATCAAGCACCAGTTCTACAGCGTATGTGTGAACGGCTCTTGGGTTTCGTATTGCAGAGATCAGCTTGCCGGCTCTAACGTTGCGGTCAGCGCAGTCGTTGGCTTTCCACTCGGCGCCATGTCGACGAAGGTTAAAGTGTTCGAGGCTTCGGAAGCTGTCGACGAAGGCGCGTCCGAGATCGACATGGTGCTGCCGATTGGCGCATTGCTCGACGGACGTTATGGCGTTGTCAATCATGACATTAGCGCAGTCGTTCGAGCAGTCGAAGGAAGCGCAATTGTGAAGGTCATTCTTGAGACCGGATTGCTTAGCGATGAACAGAAAGCAGAGGCGTGCCGCGTGGCGGAAGCTGCCGGCGCTCATTATGTGAAGACGTCGACCGGCTTCGGGGCCGGCGGTGCGACAGAAGCGGACATTCGGTTGATGCGGGCGTCCGTATCTTCCAGTATTGGCGTGAAGGCATCAGGTGGAATTCGCGACCGGGAGACGGCGATTATGATGCTGAATGCCGGAGCGAACCGGCTGGGCACAAGCGCCGGTATCGCGATCGTTAATGGAGCAGGCGCGGCGAGCGCAGCGCAGGCAAGTAGCACAGCGGGAGCGCCAGGAGCGAACACACAATATTAAATATCGTCTGCGCATGTGCAACTTGCGCAGCAGGAGATTCGCTGATCGCGGCGGACAAATGGGCCAGCATCGGGATTAACGGCAGAAAAAGCGCCGCGCCGGCTACGTTCAGCACCACATGTGATATAGCAACATAGCGTCCGGCTTTCGTCGAGCTTATGGCAGCTAATACAGCGGTGAAGCATGTACCGATGTTCGCTCCAAGCACGACGGCAACGCATACTTCAAGCGGCATTGCACCGATGGCTGACATGCCCATTACAATTCCGATCACGGCGGCGCTGCTATGAACGGCTGCTGTTAGCAGCGTACCCGCTGCGACTCCCCATAGAACGCTGTTCTTGGATTGCTCAATAAACCAGCTGAACATGCTGCTTGCTTGCACGGCTGGTCCAATTGATTGCATTGTCGTAATGCCGAGAAGGATAAGCGCGAAGCCTGCGGATGCGACGGCAAGCAGCCTAACCGGCAGAAGCACGGGCTCAGCACGGCTCCATGCGATAAGCCGCATTTCTCCTGCGGCGGCAGTCAGCAGCCAAGCGGCTGATGCGGTCAGCAGCAGCGGCACGGCCATACGGCCGATCTGAAGACCGATCAACTCGGTCGTCAGGCAGGTTCCGATGTTCGTGCCTAGTACGATGCCAAGCGTGCGCGGAAATGTCATAAGGCCTGCGTTCACGAGGCCGATCGAGAGGACGGTAACGGCGGTGCTGCTCTGCAGCACCGCCGTTGTTGCAGTGCCCGTCGCAAGTCCGTGCAGCGGCGTTGCAGTAAACCTACGAAGGATGCTGGACAAGTAAGGCCCGGCCCATCGGCTAAGCGCCATCTCCATCAGCTTCATACCGGTCATGAAGACAGCGAAGCCGAGGGTGAGAGGTAGGATGATCGTATGAAGCATCGCGGCTAGGCTCCTTTCAATACGCTCTGGAAGGAATAAGGCAAGCTATCTTTATCTCTATGCACGGGATTGGACAAGAATGACGAGCATGTCGGCTTCGGACCATATGTCTCAAGGTCAGATGTTATCGTTAGATGAACGATAAAGGTTGAAGCTAGAGCCTGTTCGGGTGGCACGACACCGATGAATTGGCGAAAGGAAGCACTTGCTGATGGCTGATGGTAAAGTCCATCGGAATACGTTAGTACAGAAAGGGACGGTAGGGTGAAACGGGCAACCATTATTTTGAGCAAGAACCGGAAGAAGAGACTGGAGGATGGCCATCCTTGGGTATACGCCAGCGAGATCGACCGGATGGACGGCGAGGCCAAGCCGGGAGACGTCGTTGATATTGCGAACCATCAAGGTAAATATTTGGCGAGCGGTTATTGGAATCCGGCTTCGCAAATTACGGTGAGAGTCATTAGCTATTCACCTGATGTTGAGATGGATGAGACGTTCTTCCGTGAGCGGTTTGAACGGTGTGCAGAGCATCGGAGCCGGTTTGTTGAGGATCAGGATTGCCGCCTAGTGTACGGAGAGGCTGATTTTCTTCCAGGTCTTGTCGTCGACCGGTTCGGTGGCGTTCTGGTCGTACAAATTTTAACGCTCGGCATGGATGTACGACGCGATGCTATTGTGCGCGCGCTGGCGAATGTATTCGCACCGCAAGGCATTTACGAGCGCAGCGACGTCGGCGTTCGTTCGCTCGAAGGCTTAGAGCAGCGTACAGGCGTTCTGTACGGCGATTGCCCGCGAATCGTCGAGATTAGCGAGAACGGCTTGAGGCTGGAGGTCGACATCGTCGAAGGACAGAAGACGGGTTACTTCTTCGACCAGCGCGAGAACCGCGCTTCGATCGCTCCACTCATGAAGGGCTGGGGCAGCCGCAGCGGCATTAAGCTGCAGGATGTAACGGACGAATCGGGGACAAGGCGCGTGCCGATTAATGCGAACGGCAAAGAAGTGACATTCCCTTATTGGGACGGTGCAACTGTGCTGGAATGCTTTGCACATACGGGAAGCTTCACGCTGCATGCGTGCAAATATGGCGCGAAGAAAGTGACCTGTCTCGATATATCGGAGCATGCGATTGAGACGGCGCGCCGCAATGTTGCCCGGAATGGCTTTGAGGATCGCGTCGAATTCGTCGTAGCCGATGCGTTCGACTATTTGCGCCAACAGGCCAAGGGCGTTGATGATCGGGCGGCTCGCGCGGCTGTAAATCGCGAGGATGGCGGTAAGGTCGACACGTCGAAGAAGCTTGCAGCAGGCGGCGGCCGCACGTGGGACGTCGTGGTGCTTGACCCGCCGGCGTTCACGAAGACTCGCGGCGCAGTCAGCGGCGCGGTGCGCGGCTACAAGGACATTAATCTGCATGGCCTGAAGCTGGTGAACGAGGGCGGCTATCTCGTTACAGCCAGCTGCTCGTATCATATGAAGCCAGAGCAGTTTCTTGCGACGATCCAGGAAGCGGCGCGCGATGCGGGCAAGCTGCTTCGCCTCGTGGAATGGCGCGCAGCGGGCAAAGACCACCCGCAGCTGCTCGGCGTAAGCGAGGGACACTATTTGAAATTTGCGATTTTTGAGGTGCGGAGCAAGCGATAACGTCCTCTCTGTAATCCTGCCCTAGCTGGGACGATGTGATCGTCTGGCTAGGGCTTTTTTATAACGAAAACTCCCAGAATGTATGTTCGATCTATCAATGAAAAAAACGTCGGATTGTGCTAGAATAGAGGCACCTTGTCATCCGGCTAAGAGGATGGCGAAATTGATCGGAAAAGGGAGGTGTCGCTTGTGGCACTGCGATTTGTACTAGGTCGCTCCGGGGCGGGGAAAACCCGATATTGCCTGGATGAAATACGAGTTAAGCTGCAGGCGGAGCCGGATGGCCCGCCGCTTATTATGCTTGTGCCGGAGCAGGCGACGTTCCAGACCGAGTATGAGCTGCTGCGCGGCGGCCGCTCGGGGACGATTCGCGCACAAGCGCTCAGCTTTCGGCGCCTGGCGTTCCGCGTTATGCAGGAGACAGGCGGTACTGCTCTTGTTCCCATCGACGAGAACGGCAAAAACATGCTGCTTTATAAGCTGATGCACAGGCATGGATCGGAGCTGCAGCTGTTCCAAGGCGCAGGCGGGCAGCCTGGATTTATCGAACGGCTCGGCGAGCTGCTGACGGAATGGAAGCGTTACGGCGTGGACAGCTCGCGACTGTCCGAATCGATGGCGCATCAGCCGTCCGGCGCAGCCGCTTCGCCGCTGCTGCAGCGAAAGCTGCATGACCTTCAGCTGCTGTACCGTCATCTAGAGCTGGAGACGGCGCATTTGTACGCAGATGCAGAAGATTATTTGACGTTTCTTGCGCGCGGTTACGCGCTCAGCCCATCGCTGAAAGGGGCCGAGATTTATATCGACGGCTTCCACGGCTTTACCCCCAAGGAGTACGAAGCGCTGGAAGCGATAATTGGCTCGGCAGCTAACGTAACGGTTGCGCTCACGCTGGACCGTCCGTATGACGAAGGGGAACGCCCGCATGAGCTGGAGCTGTTTCATCCGACGGCGGAGACATATATTCGGCTTTACGAGCTTGCGCAGCACAATGGCATTGCCATTAAAGAAACGCTTATGTTGAACGAAGGTACACCTCCGCGTTTTATGAATCGAACGGTGCTTGCTCATATTGAACAAAACTATGCTTCGCGTCGCCCAATGGCAGCCGACGCAATGAAGGCTTCACTGTTTGATTCGCATCAGCAAGCGGGAGAGCTGTCTGTACATGCCGCACCTAACCGCCGGGCGGAAGCGGAGGCGGCTGTACGCGATATGGTGCGCCGTGCACGTGAAGAAGGGATGCGCTGGCGTGAAATGGCGATCATGGTGCGTAACGCGACGGACTATACGGATTATTTGACCGAGCTGATGCAGGATAATGGTATTCCATACTTTCTAGACCAGAAGCGCACCGCATCCTATCATCCGCTCGTTGAGTTTATCCGCTCAGCGCTTGAAACGGTATTGCACGGATGGAAGTATGATGCTGTATTCCGCTGCATGAAGACGGAGCTGCTGTTTCCTGATGAGGAAGACAGCGGCTCAAGATTAACGAGGGAATCATTCGATTTGCTCGAGAATTATGCACTGGCTGCCGGCATCGACGGCTGGCGCTGGCTCGATAAGCGAAGCTGGAAGCCGCTTGTTCGCGAGTCGCTTGACAATCCGGAGGCGGCGGAAGCAAGCAGTTCGGAGCTTGAACGCTTTGAGGTTGTCCTTGAAGCGCGCCAAGCGATCGTGTTGCCGCTTCAGCGGTTCAGTAAAGCGCTGGAAAGCGCGAAGGACGTTCGCTCGATGTGCGAAGCGCTGTATCAGCTGTTAGAGCATTGTGGTGCGGCTGATCGGCTGGAGCGCTGGAGCCGTGCTGATGCGGAAGCCGGCCGCGTCCGGCAATCGCGCTCGCATCGGCAGCTGTGGGACAGCGTTCTGTCGCTGCTTGACCAAATGGTCGAGATGACGGGCGAAGAGCCGCTTACGCCGGAGTTGTTCGCTGGGATGCTAGAGACGGGGCTGGACAGCTTGAAGCTGGCGTCCGTGCCGCCATCGCTCGATCAAGTGTTGATCGGCAGCGTCGACCGGACGAGATCAGGCGATGTGAAGGTTTGTTATATTTTAGGAGCGAATGACGGTGTACTTCCAGCTCGAATGACGGAAGATGGCATTCTAACCGAGCAGGAGCGGGACATGCTGTCCGACGCTGGGCTGCCGCTGGCGCCGAGTGTACGACGCAGGCTGCTCGATGAGCGATTCATGATTTACAATGCGATAGCAGCGCCGAGCAGACATTTATGGATTAGCTATGCGATGGCAGATGAGGAAGGCAAAAGCTTGCACCCATCCGAGCTGATTCGTCATTTAAGGACAATGTTTCCGCTGCTGCCGGTGCGCATGATTAGTACGGAGCCTTCGGAAGATATGACGAGAGAAGAACAATTAGCGTTCGCTGTCCGTCCAGTGTCTGCTTTGCCGCATCTGATTGCCCGGCTGCGGGCGTGGCGGCAGGGGGCAGAAATCGATGACGCATGGTGGGATGTGTTCAGCTGGTTCGCTGTCCGTCCTATGTGGCAGGAGCCGCTGCGCCGCCGCGTTGCATCGCTCGATTATCGGAACGTGGAGCCGCCGCTTGATGCCGACACGGCGCGTAAGCTGTACGGCGAGCGGCTGCGGGCGAGCGTATCGCGGATGGAACGGTTCGTTTCGTGTCCGTTTCAGCATTTTGCCGTTTATGGCTTGAGACTGCAGGAGCGTCAAATCTACCGTCTGGAAGCGCCGGACGTCGGTCAGCTGTTCCATGCTGCACTCAGCAAGGTTGCGGACAAGTTCGGCCGTCGATGGGGCGCCGTTACCGATCAGCAAGCGGCTGATGCTGTCGCTGAGGCAGTAAGCGAGCTTGCGCCGCGCCTGCAATCGGAAATATTGCTCAGCAGCGGGCGCCATCGCTATATGCTGACCAAGCTGAAGGCGATTATTGCCCAGGCGGCTATTATGCTCGGCGATCATGCCCGGCGTGCTTCGTTCCATCCGGTCGGCTTGGAGGTGGACTTCGGTCCTGACGGCACGCTGCCGTCGCTCGTGGTAAAGACGCCGGAAGGCGATGACATCGAGCTCGTTGGCCGAATTGACCGCGTCGATGCAGCCGAGACGGACGAAGGGCTTCTCCTTCGCGTTATGGACTATAAGTCGAGCTCTACCAATCTTCGGATGGAGGAGGTGGCGTTCGGGCTGTCGCTCCAAATGCTGGCTTACTTAGACGTGCTGCTGACGCACGGTGCTTCTTGGCTAGGACGGGAAGTGAAGCCGGCCGGCGTGCTTTATTTTCACGTGCATAATCCGCTCTTGAACACTGCAGGCGGGCTGGATCGTCATGAGGCACGCAGGCAGCGGTTGAAGAAGTTCAAAACGAAAGGCTTGCTCGTCGCAGATGAAAAGGTTATTCGGCTTATGGACAGCGAGCTGGAATCCGGCTACTCCGAGGTGCTGCCGGTTGCAGTGAAGAAAGACGGCTCCTTTTACTCGAACTCATCGGTGCTGCCGGAGGATAGGTGGGAGCATCTGCGCAGCGCCGTTCGCCGAACGATTGGTGCAATTGGCGGGGCGATCGGCTGCGGGGCGGTGTCCATCTCTCCGTATAGGCTAGGCGGCAAATCGCCTTGTACGTTCTGTTCGTATAAAGCGGTATGTCAATTTGATCCGTTGTTCGAAGGCAACGAATACGTCAAGCTACCGAAGCTCGGGAAGGACGACGTATGGCAAATGCTTGCTCCAGCTGCAGCGGAAGTTGACAGCTACGTGCGGGAAGCGGCAGCATCGGCAGAAGCATTCATGACGAGGGGGAACAGCAATGACGGGCTTAACGTTTAGTCCGAAGCCGGAAGGCTCAACCTGGACGGACGATCAATGGCGTGCTGTATCGGCGGAAGGAAGCAATATTCTAGTCGCTGCAGCGGCAGGCTCAGGCAAGACGGCTGTGCTCGTCGAGCGGATCATTCGTAAAATATCGACCGACGTCGACGTTGATCGGCTTCTAGTCGCGACATTTACGAAAGCGGCGGCTTCCGAGATGAAGGAACGGGTTCGTATCGCGCTCGAAGGCGCGCTGGAACGAAATCCTGATTCGGAGCATCTGCGCCGTCAGCTTGTACTAATTAACCGTTCGTCCATTACGACGCTCCACTCGTTCTGTCTGGATGTCATTCGCAGCTATTATCCGCTCATCGGCCTCGATCCGGGGTTTCGGATGGCAGGCGAGACGGAAAGCGAGCTGCTGCGAATCGATGCGCTGGACGAGCTGTTCGAGCGCAAGTATGCTGGGGAGGACGAGGACAGCGGCAGCTTCCTGATGCTGGCTGACCGTTACGGCGGTGAGCGGGGAGACGAGCCGCTGTATCAGCTCGTCCAGAAGCTGTACGACTTTTCCCGGAGCCACCCGTGGCCAGATCATTGGCTGCGTCAGATGGCGGCGGCGTTTCGTCTTCCGTCCGAAGCGACGCTGAGCGGCACGGAGTGGGTGGCGGCGGCGAAGGCCGACGTTCGGCTGTCGCTGCTTGGAGCAGCCGGCCTGCTGGAGCAGGCGCTCGATTTGACAAGACGACCTGCCGGTCCGGCGCCGTACGCCGACACGTTCGTGGACGACCTGTCAGTTGTAACCAGCCTGCTTGGCTTTACGGCTTCGGAGCCGTGGGAGGCGTGGTCGGACAAGTTCGCTGCCGTATCGTTCGGCAGATTGAAGGCAATGAAGGGCGACGAATACGATCCGCAGCTGAAGGATCGGGCAAAGGCGCTGCGGGACAAAGCGAAAGGAATCGTAACGGGACTTGCAGACAAGTGGTTCCGCCGTACGCCGGAGCAGTACCGCGCGGAGCTCGAAGAGCTTGCGCCGCTTATGGAGTCGCTGTCGGAGCTTGTCATTTCTTTCGGTGCTCGGTACGAGCAGCTGAAACGAGGGAAGGGGCTGCTTGATTTCAGCGATCTAGAGCACGGCTGCCTGCGCATTCTTCGGGATGCCGCATCGACGCCAGAGCAAGAAATTCCTTCGCCGGCGGCGCTGGAGTATCGGGAACGGTTCGTTGAAATTCTGCTGGATGAGTATCAGGATACGAATACGGTGCAGGAAGCGATCGTTACGCTTATCGCTCGTTCTAACAACCGATTTATGGTCGGCGACGTTAAACAGAGCATCTACCGGTTCCGTCTCGCGGAGCCGAATTTGTTCCTACACAAATATAAAACGTACGTCCCTGCATATTCCGCAGCTTCACCCGCACAATCTGCACAAGCTTCACAAGCTGAACTAGCCGCCGAGCCGCACAATGGTGAAACGGGCGTCCGCATTGACTTAGCGCGCAATTTTCGCAGCCGCAGCGAGGTCGTCGATGGCGTGAACGGTATTTTCCGCGCCGTCATGCGCGAGAGCGTAGGCGAGCTTGAGTACGACGAGCGGGCCGAGCTTGTGTGCGGTGCAGATTATCCGGAGCCTGATGTACTGGGGCGGTGCGCAGCTGAACTAATACTGATCGATAAGAAAGGAATACCGAGTCCAGCGGATGAAGTGCCTCTTGAAGATGAATCGGATTCCGATTCAGAGGAAGGTGCGCGCCCGCTGGATGCTTCCGATCTACAGACGGCTCAGCTGGAGGCTCGATCGATTGCCCGCCGGATCTTGGAGCTCCGCGAAGCGGGCCATCCTGTATGGGACGGCCGCCGTAAGACGTATCGGCCGCTCCAAATGCGAGATATCGTCATCCTGCTGCGCGCTACCCAGCAGTGGGCGCCGATCATGATTGAAGAGCTGCAGTCCAGCGGCATTCCCGCGTATGCGGAGCTCGGCACGGGCTATTTTGACGCGACCGAAGTGGAAGTGATGATGTCGCTGCTTCGTGTCATCGATAACCCGTACCAGGATATCCCGCTGGCGGGAGCGCTTCGTTCGCCGATTTTCGGGCTGTCAGCTCAGGAACTGGCACATATTCGCATCGCGGCAGGCAAAGGCAGCTTCTATGATGCCGTCCGCAAAGCCGCTGACTTGGAACAGACTGTGGGGACGATTCGTTTAAAGCTGGAGCGTTTTCTAACCCAGCTGGAGAGCTGGCGGCAGGCGGCGCGCCAAGGCTCGCTCACGGAGCTGCTCACATCGTTGTATCGGGAAACAGGCTATTACGATTTTGTCGGCGGTTTGCCGGGCGGCGCGCAGCGTCAAGCGAATTTACGTGCGCTGCTGGACCGGGCTAGACAGTATGAAGCGACAACGTTCCGCGGGCTGTTCCGGTTTCTGCGCTTCATCGAACGAATGCGCGAGACGGGCGGCGATCTCGGTACAGCGCGTGCGCTCGGCGAGCAAGAGGATGTCGTGCGGATCATGTCCATTCACAAGAGCAAAGGACTGGAGTTCCCGGTCGTATTCATTGCAGGTCTGGGCAAAATGTTCAACATGCAGGATTTGAACGCGCCGTTTCTGCTGCACAAGGAACTGGGCTACGGTCCGAAGTTTGTAGATGCCGAGCTTCGCCTCAGTTATCCGACGCTGCCGTATTTAGCCATTAGCAATCGGCTGCGGATGGAGATGCTGGCGGAGGAGATGCGCATTCTATACGTTGCCGTTACCCGGCCGAAAGAAAAAATGATTCTGGTCGGTACGGTCGCTGACGCCGTATCGAAGCTTGAGGAATGGTCAGGTGCAGTCGATGAGGAAGGCCGGCTTCCAGACGACCGGCTTGCCTCCGCACGCGCCTACTTAGATTGGATCGGACCGCTGGCAGCCGGAAGCGGCATGCTTACGACGATAACGCAGCCGCTGGCATCCGAGCAGAACGATGTCCTCAGCGAACATGAGCGTTCCAGCTTCCCGACAGTTGTTCCGCTCGATGGCTGGCGCTTCGGCGTAATGCCTGCTGTCATTTTCGCTGAAGAGGCGGCTCCGGCGGTCGAGGTCGATGAGGAGAAGGATCAGGAGCTTCTGCACAAGCTTGCAGCTGTCCAGGAGTTAGCTGTCATGGAGCCTACGGAAGCATCAGAGGAGGTCGATCGGCTGCTCTCTTGGGATTACAGCTATCCATCCGCATCGCTTATACCAGCGAAGACGTCGGTTACAGAGATGAAACGCCTGCATGCGGAAGCGGCCGAGGTGGAAGAGAGCGTCCAGCTATCAGAGCTGGCAGCATTGAGCCCAGGACAAGGACAAGGAGAAGAAAAGCAGCGTTCTTCCTTTACGTTCCGGCTGCGCAGGCCGCGTTTTATGGAAGAGAACAAGCTGACGCCGGCAGAACGCGGTACGGTGAGCCACCTGCTCATGCAGCATATTCCGCTCGACAGACCTGTTACTTTAGCCGTCGTGCAGGAGACGATTGATGCGTTGATTGAGCGACGTATTATGACTCCTAAGCAGGCGGAGGCGATATCTGCTACAACGGTGCACCAATTCTTCGATAGTCCTATTGGCCGCCGTCTGCTCGCAGCGGACTGGGTTCGCCGGGAGCTGCCGTTCAGCTGTGCTTTCCCGGCTTCCCGAATTTATGGCGCGCAGGTGGCAGAAGCAATTGTGGATGAACCGATATTGATTCAAGGCGTAGTCGATTGCTTGTTTCGGGATGAGGCCGGGATCGTGCTGCTTGATTATAAGACCGATCAGGTTTATTCGGGGCAGTATGAGCAGGCCGCCGAGCGGCACCGATTCCAATTGGACGTATATGCCGAGGCACTGGAGCTGTCGCTCGGTGAACCTGTCCGGGAATGCTTCGTCCATTTCTTGAACGGCGGTGTAACCGTACAGCTTCGATGATCAGTCATGAAGCAGGCTTCAAGTAAGTAAGATTCGAACGGAGGCGTAGAGGTTGAGTACAGATACCCAAGCGAAGAGAACGTATACCGTGCCGGTGCTGCTCGTTCTCCTTACTCTCAGCTTGATCGGCATCGTGTTTTTAATTTCGCTTAATTTGCAGCACTCTCAAGATACGAAACGACAGGAAGGAATAGCGATCATTGAAGCTGGGCAAGGCGCAAAGACGCATGTGTCGGAGACAGCCGCGTCGCTTAAGCAGCTGGCTGCATCGTCTGATACGGAGGATCGCCTTAGCAGCTTGTACAAGCTGGGTGCGTCGTTCCGCAGTAAGGAAGAGCTGCTGACTTTCATTGAGTCGTCGGAGGAGCGTTCAGGAGCTAGCGGCGCTGAGCAGCCGCGCGAATTGCTTAACGCCGTAAGCGATACGATCGCTGAAATCGGCGCACATCCTGGTCCGCTGAATGAGGCCGAGAAGCAATACGTTCAGCGGGTAATCGATCTGTATGAGCAATTCGAACAAATTTTGTCCGGCTTTACCCTCGAAACGGGTGACAAAACGGTGGAGATTACGGCACAAGCAGGCGGCTTGTGGGTTCAGCTTGGACAGCAGCTTAAGCAGGCACTGGAGCAAGCCGAGGTTGGCACAAGCGGTATTGTTTCGGTTGAGTAGTTCACACGGGGCAAAGGATATAACTGAACAAGCGGTACAGTAGCCAAATGCCTATTGCTGCATACATTGTAGCAACAGGAGGGTGAACTGATATGGAGCTTGGTAAAATGTTTCCGAAGCCGTCTGCGAAATCAGAATCGGCAGTGAAACCGTCGGCAGCGGCGAAGCAGCCGACAAGTTTTAAGCTTTCGTTACCAACGGCGAAGCCGGCGCCGACTCCGGCTGCTAAGGCAGAAACGGCGGTCAAGCCGCAAATTACGCTGCCTGCTGCAGGTGAAAAGACAGAAATGAAGCATTGGTGCAAGCATCATATGCACCGATACGTGTTGGCGCGGACCTATAATGGCTGGTGTATCGACGGTATCGTCGAGAGCATTGATGATCACTTCCTATGCTTAGCTGTCCCATGCGGCGTCGTTATGGTCGATCCGCGCGGCTTCGTTCCGTTCGGCGGACCTTTCGGCGGGCCATTTGGCGGTCCGATCGGAGCGCCGTTCTATCCGTATCCGTACTATCCGCGCCGCCGCTTTATCCGTCAGACGCTGCCGCTTGCCGCTTTGGTCGGCCTGTCTTTACTACCGTACTTCTGAATCTTGTGAGAGGCCGATTTGCCGGGGCGTGTCCGCCTAAGCCCGGGCGGCTATGCACCGGCACCTGCTTGCCGTCTGATTGGACGAGCGTCCGTGTTTTCGCTATCATAATAGTGAGTACATAATATTGGCCGTTAGGCAGGAGAGGGTGTCCATAATGAGCTGTATTTTTTGCAAAATCGTAAACGGTGAACTGCCATCCCGCAAAGCATATGAGAGCGATGCGGTACTGGCATTCCACGATATTTCGCCTCAGGCGCCGGTGCACGTCGTTATTATACCGAAGAAGCATATCGATACGATGAATGAAGTCGAAAGCGGCACAGACGATGCAGTTATGGCGGAGCTGCTCCATGCAGCGCGCCAAGTTGCGAGAGAGCTAGGCATTGCCGAGTCGGGTTACCGACTGGTTAACAACTGTAATGATGACAGCGGTATGGAGGTTCATCACCTACATTTCCACTTACTGGGCGGCCGAAAATTGGGAGCTCTAGTTTCGCGCGTTGAAAGTTGACACTGCCTTTCCTTTTCATCTATAATGAAGTTTGATTACGGTGAAATGCTCTGGACGGTCTGTTTCGGAGGGAGGGAAAACTGGTGTCTGAAACGAAAGTTCGCAAAAACGAGACTATCGATGCTGCACTCCGCCGCTTCAAGCGCTCCATCGCAAAGGACGGCGTTCTTGCTGAGGTTAAGAAGCGCAAGCATTACGAGAAGCCAAGCGTGAAACGCAAGAAGAAGTCCGAGGCTGCGCGTAAAAGAAAGTTTTAGGAGGATCACGTCCCAATGAACCTTAGCGATCGATTGAACGACGATATGAAGCAAGCGATGAAAAATCAGGACAAGTTCAAACTTACAACGATTCGCATGATTCGTTCGTCCATCAAGAACGCGGAGATTGATTTGAAGCGTTCCTTGGAAGACAGCGAAGTGCTTGATATACTAAGTCGTGAAATCAAACAACGTAAAGATTCCCTCCAAGAATTTAAGAAAGCGGGCCGAGATGATCTTGCCAAAGATGTTGCCGCAGAGATCGAAATTATTGGTGTATACCTTCCCGAGCAGCTGACAGAAGAAGAGATCAAGTCAATTGTACTGCAGACCATCCAGGAAACCGGTGCTTCTTCGAAAGCCGAGATGGGAAAAGTGATGAGCGCTCTTATGCCGAAGGTGAAAGGGCGAGCTGACGGTAAACTGGTAAATACGATTGTGCAACAATCCTTGCAATAAATTCATACGGACAGGCGAACACTCCCTTGTACAAGGGAGTGTTTTTTCTATATATTTTAATAAGTGTTATACATAAAGTGGGAAATGTGCGACGTTTATGCTAATTCTTGCGTATAATGAGTAACGAACATGAAGGGGGGGCGAAAAGCTTGGATTTCCGTCGCATTATGCAATGGAGAGCATTATTGTTAAGAATGTCCGCGCTTAGCATCATGATCGGTTGTCTGCTGTCATGGGCATCGGGTGCAGCGCTAGCTGAACAATCAGGTTCAGTCGGAGGAGCTGTATATGTGGTTCATGCGGAGCAGACGGTGAAATCGGGATTGCAATCGTTTCTGGAACGAGCGTATAGAGAAGCAGAGGAAGCCCGAGCAGAGCGGATTGTGCTTCGGCTTAATACGTATGGAGGGCTAGTCGATCATGCAGTTGAGATCGGTCATTTGATCCGCGAAAGTAAAGTGCCTACAACGGTTTTCGTGGAAGGGAAGGCGGTATCGGCAGGCACTTATATTGCGCTCAATGCGCAAAACATCATCATGCAGCCTGGTAGTACGATTGGAGCCGCTGCTGTCGTTGACGAATCGGGTGAGCTGATCGACAATCCTAAAGTGGTCTCATTCTGGACGAGCGAGATGATGGAGGCGGCACGGCTCCATGACCGGAACCCGGATTATGCTGCAGCTATGACCGATCTCAATGCCGTTGTCGAGGTGAAAGAAATCGGTCGCACGAAAGCGCGGGGAGATATTTTAACGCTAACGGCGACAGAGGCCGTTAAGGCCGGTTATGCGGAGCATATTGCTGCTTCAGTTGATGAAGCAATTCAATGGTTGGGGCTTGATGAGCGTACACGGATTGAGCTCGAGCCAACATGGTCGGAGCGTCTGGCAGAATGGCTGACGTCACCGGTCATGATGACGATCCTGTTAATCCTAGGCATAGCGGGTATTGCGATCGAGATGCTGCTGCCAGGGTTCGGTGTTCCTGGTCTCGTAGGCACAGCATCATTTATCCTATTTTTCTTCGGTCATTATGCTGCGGGGTTTGCTGGACAAGAGTCAATCGTTCTATTTATTGCAGGGGTCGTACTGCTGGTGGCAGAGCTGTTCATTCCTAGCTTCGGCATTCTAGGTGTTCTGGGCTCTATCGCAATCGTTGCAGGCGTCGTGACAGCTGCGCAGGATGCGGTAACCGCACTGTATGCACTTGCTATCGCTTTATTTGTCTCTGTAATCATTGTCTATGTGCTGGCGAGAAAATATAGTCATCGGGGCATATGGAATAAGTTCATCTTACGCGACAAGTTAACGACGGAACAGGGATATGTATCGAATTCGTTACGAGAATCGCTTATCGGCCGCACAGGTACTACGTTGACACCTCTACGTCCGGCAGGAGCGGTTGACATCGACGGGGAAAGAATCGACGTCGTCACAGACGGCCAATATATCGGCTCCGGCGTAACCGTTACCGTCGTTGCAGTGGACGGGACACGCGTCGTTGTAAAAGCAGCAGATTCATTGAATTGAACTGAACTGGAGGGGTTAAATCAATGGAAACGGAAGCTATAACATTTCTTATTATTGCAGCTGTTGTAATCGTTGCTTTATTCGTATTCTTAAGCTTCTTCCCGATTATGCTCTGGATTTCGGCGCTTGCATCAGGCGTACGGATCAGCATTATTACGCTCGTCGCGATGCGTTTGCGCCGCGTTGTGCCGAGCCGGATCGTTAATCCGCTTATTAAAGCGACGAAAGCGGGCTTAGGACTTTCGATTAATCAGCTGGAAAGTCACTTTCTCGCAGGCGGTAATGTCGACCGTGTCGTCAATGCGCTAATCGCAGCGCAGCGCGCTAATATTCCGCTCGTATTCGAGCGGGCGGCAGCGATTGACCTTGCGGGCCGCGATGTTCTGCAAGCGGTTCAAATGAGTGTTAATCCGCGTGTTATCGAGACGCCGGTTGTTGCAGCTGTTGCGAAAGATGGCATTGAAGTGAAGGTAAAAGCTCGCGTCACGGTGCGGGCGAATATCGAGCGGCTCGTCGGCGGCGCCGGCGAAGAAACGATTATTGCGCGTGTCGGCGAAGGCATCGTCACGACGGTCGGCTCTTCTACCACGCATAAGGACGTACTGGAGAATCCGGACCTGATCTCACGGACTGTACTAGACAAAGGGCTTGATGCGGGGACGGCATTTGAAATTTTATCGATCGATATCGCGGACGTCGATGTAGGCAAGAACATCGGTGCTTACTTGCAGACCGAGCAGGCTGAAGCGGACAAACGGATCGCGCAGGCGAAGGCGGAGGAGCGCCGTGCAATGGCTGTCGCACAGGAGCAGGAAATGAAAGCGAGAGTCGTTGAGATGCGCGCCCGCGTTGTTGAGTCGGAATCGCAGGTTCCACTTGCAATGGCGGAAGCATTGAAGAGCGGTAAATTAGGCGTTATGGACTATATGAACATGAAGAATATCGAAGCTGATACGCAAATGCGCAGCTCGATCGGCAAGCCGGATGCTGCATCGCAAGACGATTCTAAGGCATAGGTGCCGTTATGGAGAAGCTGATTGAGCTACTGTTTGACAATATTTACTTTGTTATCGTGATTGTAGGCTTTGTGTTGTCGGCTCTGGGGAAGACGAAAGGCTCAGGCAGAGGCGCAGCGAGGCGGATGCCGGACTTCGGCGGCAATGACTCATCTAGCGAGGAATGGGAGATGCCGCAGCAGCGCGATCCGCAAAGCGCGGAGTATCCGTTCCCGGGCCACCAGCCTTCAACCGAACGAGCGCATCCGGTACTTACAGAGCTAGGCTCGAACGAAGCGCCAGTTAAGCGGCAGACGCCGCGTGCTGCTGCAGCGCCAGCATCGGTTAAGCAGTCGACGCCGGCATCTGAGCTTGATAGTGCAGCGATGCGAAAGGCGGTCGTGTGGGCCGAGATATTAGGTCCGCCGCGTGCTAAGCGGCCGTGGAACAAATCTTGACTTAGCATACTCTTTAATGAGAGGTCCGTATGGAGCTCGGCTGCAGATGCCGAGCTTCGTACGGATTTTTTTATGAATTAAACGGCACTTCTGTCGTCGGCTTCATATTTCAACGCCATGACGCATAGTTTGGTAAAGTACGGGAGGAGGAGCGGATTACGCTATGGCTATACGTCGTATGAACCGCAAGCTGCAAAAATTGACGGCACAGCTGCTGGAGCTTCCTCAGGACGTCGTATACGATCTTCCCCGCCTGACGATGATTGGCGATCGGCAGCTATATATCGAGAACCATCGAGGCGTCCTTCATTTCTCAAGCGACCGTCTTCGTCTTGCGCTTAGCAAAGGGGAGCTGGAGGTTACGGGGACTGATCTCGTTATTCGGACAATTTGGACAGAAGAAGTGTTCGTAGAGGGCGTTATTAAAAATATTGAAGTGCACGGCATGTAAGGCGGGCGGTGCAATTGCGCCGCGGGCGGACAGGCCATGAAAGGAGCGGATCGATCGTGAAAGGGACCTGGATGCAGTGGATGAGAGGGATCGTAACGGTAAGGGCGCGCGGCGGCGATCCTGAGGCGTTCGTGAATCGGGCGCTGCATGGCGGCGTTGAGCTATGGTCGATTCGCCGGGGAAGCGGGGGCGAGCTTGAGTTCGATACGACAGTACGTCATTTCTTTCGTCTGCGTCCTTATCTGAAGCGGACAAGCTGCCGCATCCATGTGACTGGAAGGGAAGGGCTGCCGTTCTGGATCGTTAAGTTCCGCCGCCGTGTCTTCTTCGGTGTAGGCATGATCATTTTCTTTGTCGGATTGTATCTGCTGTCATCGCTGGTCTGGTCGGTGCAAGTAACGGGTAATATTCGGTTGTCGGATGAGCAAATACTGCAGGCAGCGAAGGCGGAAGGCATTCATCATCTGCAGTGGTCGTTCAAGCTAGAGGACCCGGCTGTGCTTGCCAAGCGAATAGCTGCACGGCTGCCGGATGCGGCATGGGTCGGCGTAAAAAAGAAAGGCACGTCTATCATCATTAACGTTGTCGAGTCTACGAAGCCGGACCGGGGGCCTGCCCTGAGCCCACGTCATTTGATTGCTTCAGCCGATGCGGTCATCACAGAAATTCAAGCAGAAGCAGGGCGTCCGGTCGTGAAACGGAATATGCGCGTTCAGAAGGGTGACATTTTAATATCGGGCACGCTGGGTAATGAGACGAATATGCAGACGATTGCTGCCAAGGGAGAAGTGCGCGGCATCGTCTGGCATGAGTATCAAGTCGTTTCTCCTTTGTCGGAAAAGGTTAAAGTATATACAGGAGAGTCAAAAATTAAATGGAATATTGTTATTGGCGGCAGAGCGCTGCAGGTCAGCGGCTTCGGAGGCAGCCGTTATGCATCGTTCGAGGTCGTCCAGCGGGAAGAGAGGGCGTCATGGCGCGGTCTGCGCCTGCCGATTGGCCGATTGAAAGAAACGGTGCTGGAGGTTAGGCAGGACGAACGAACGCTGACTAAAGAGGAAGCGATAATTAAAGGAATCCAGCAGGCTAAAGCGGATTTAATGACCAAAGCGGGCGCGGATGCGGTCGTGCTAGCGGAAAAACTTTTGCATGAAAAGACGGACAATGGTAAAGTTTATTTGAAAGTACTTTTAGAAGTAGAGCAATCGATCGTAACCGAAATGCCATTAGTTAGTACGCAAGGAGAATGAGTCTATTTGCACAATGAGACGAAGACGTTGAAGTTGACGCTGCGTAACGCAGCGGAAGGGCTTGCGGTATTCGGTCCACAGGACCGGTATTTGCGGCTGATCGAAGGTCAAATGAGCGCATCGATTCAATCCCGCGATGCGGAGATCGTGATTACGGGCGATCCCGGTGAGGTGGAGTCGCTGGAGCAGCTGTTCAGCGTGCTTTTGCAGCTTATTCGCGGCGGATTTACGCCGACGGAGCGGGATGTAACGTATGCTCTAGAGCTTGCGCGGCAGCTGCAGGCAGATCAGCTGCTTGATTTGCTGACGTACACGATTACAACGACGTATAAAGGCAAACCGATTCGCGTCAAGACGATTGGACAACGGCATTATATTCAGACCATTAAGAAGAAGGACATCGTATTCGGTGTCGGTCCGGCGGGCACAGGCAAGACGTATCTGGCCGTCGTGCTGGCCGTCGCAGCGCTTAAGGAAGGCGCTGTCAAGCGGATTATGCTGACGCGTCCGGCCGTAGAAGCGGGTGAAAATCTTGGCTTTCTGCCTGGCGATTTGCAGGAGAAGGTCGATCCGTATTTGCGTCCTTTGTACGATGCGCTGCATGACGTGCTGGGGCTGGAGCAGACGACGAAGCTGTTCGAGCGCGGTATGATTGAAGTCGCTCCGCTTGCTTATATGCGCGGACGTACGCTCGATGATTCGTTTATTATTTTGGACGAGGCTCAGAATACGACGCCGGAGCAGATGAAGATGTTTTTAACCCGTCTTGGTTTCGGCTCGAAGATGGTTGTGACGGGTGACGTTACGCAGATCGACCTGCCGCGGGGCAAGAAGAGTGGATTAATTGAAGCCACACGTATATTGCAAGGCATCGAAGAAATTGGGTTCATTTCCTTCTCGGAGCAGGATGTCGTACGTCATACCTTGGTACAGAAGATTATTACGGCTTACAACCAAGACGCGGAAAACCAAGCATAGAGAGGATTGTACGCTGCATGAACCGGACTAAGAATAACCGACAAGGCCAAGAGGCGATTGTGACAAAGGGCTGGAAGCAAAGCGCGGGCGTACGCTACGCGCTGCTTCTTCTGTTCATGCTGCTGTTTTATTTGAACCTGTCTCCTTATCTCGTTCCGCAAACCTATGACGTGAAGAAGGGTGCGGTAAGTGAGAAGACGATCGAAGCGCCCAAGCAAATATTCGACGATAAAGCTACGTTACAGGCTCAGGAGAAGGCAGCCGAAGCCGTGGAGGACATCTATACCTATGTTCCGCTGCGCGGCGATCAGCTGGTCGACCAGATCTTTACGCGGATGGATCAGCTGAATCAAGATAACGATGTCACGATGGAAGAGAAGATTCAAATCTACCGCACTGAAATTCCGCGCAAATATGATGCTTATTTGGAGCAGTTCGCGAAATCGAACCGGGGCGGCGGTACATATAACGATACTTTACTGGACGAGATGTTAAGCTCTGCGAAGGGACAGAATTATTCGATACCCGAAGAGACATTCTATAAAATTCCGAAGCTGTCGCAGGAACAGCTGTCCGAGATGCGCACGGTCGCAAAGGAATCGGTGCGAAAGCTGATGAGTGAGCAGCTGCGCGATGCGGAGACTGCGCGTACTCGTGTGGCCGAGCTTGTCAATGCAAGCACGCTGACGAACCGAACGGCGCGTGAAATTGTGCAGGAGCTGGCTCGTTTTGCGATCATGCCGAACAAGTTCTATGATAAGGAAGCGACGAACGATGCAAGGGCGTTAGCACGAGAGAATACTGCACGCGTCGTAATTTCTGAAGGCGACGTCATCGTTGCCAAAGGAGAGTTGATTACACAGGAAAAGTATGAGCTGCTCGAGAATGCCGGCTTGCTGCAGGATAGAAGGACGTATTGGCCGCAGCTTGGAACGCTGCTGCTGTCCGTATTGTTCGTCGTCGTGTTGTTTAGCTACTTGGCGCAGTCAGGCGGAATTAGCGGTGCGAAGGCGAAGTACGGCAATCCTCAGCTGCTCATGCTGCTCCTTATTTTCTTCATAAATATGATTATGATGCAGATCGTCAACTTGCCGCAGTCAGCGGCTACGGCATACGTCGGTTACTTGACGCCAGTGGCAACAGGAACGATGCTAATCGCGCTGCTGCTGGACATGCAAGTGGCGATCGTCAGCTCATTCTTGTTCGCGATCTCGGGCAGTATTATTTTCAATACGGGACGAGACAGCTTGTTCGACTTCAGCTACGGATTTGTGTTCGCTGTCGTTTCGTTCTCCGCGATCTTCGCGGTTCACCGTGCGAGCCAGCGCTCAACCATATTGAAAGCTGGCATCATGGCAAGCCTGTTTGGCTCGCTATCGGTGCTCGCGCTGCAATTACTGGACGAGAAAATCGACCAGACGCAGCTCATTTATTCGACTGGCGCTGCATTCGCCAGCGGCTTGATTACAGCAGTGCTCGTCATCGGTATAATGCCGTTCTTTGAAATTACGTTCGGTATCTTATCGACGCTCAAGCTAGTAGAGCTGTCCAGCCCGAATCATCCGCTGCTGCGTAAGCTGCTGACGGAGACGCCGGGGACGTACCATCATAGCGTGATGGTCGGTAATTTGTCGGAGGCAGCCGCGGAAGCGATCGGGGCAGATGGTCTACTCTGCCGGGTCGGTTCGTTCTATCACGATATTGGGAAGACGAAGCGGCCGGACTATTTCATCGAGAATCAGACGAATATTGAGAATCCGCACGATTTTATTGAGCCGAAGCTGAGCAAATCGATCATCGTTGCACATGCCCGGGATGGGGTCGAGATGCTTCGTGGATATAATATTCCACGTCCGATTCGAGACATTGCCGAGCAGCATCACGGAACGACTTTTTTGAAGTTTTTCTATCATAAGGCGCTGAAGCAGGCGGAAGAGCAGGGGATTGAGCCGGACTTTACAGCGGACGATTTCCGATACCCAGGGCCGAAGGCGCAGTCGAAGGAAGCGGCAATTGTCGGCATTGCCGATTGTGTGGAAGCAGCTGTTCGAAGCTTACGGAAGCCGACAGTAGAGCAAATAGAGACGATGATTCACAAGATAATTAAAGACCGTCTGGACGATAATCAATTCAATGAATGCGATCTGACGATGAAGGAATTAGATAAAATCGCGCAGACGTTGAAGGAAGCCGTTATCGGTATTTTCCATTCGCGCATTGAGTACCCAGACGATGTCAAACCGAAGGAGCGGCTTGCATGAGCTTAGTGTTAGATTGGAGCAATGAGCAATCGAAGATAGAAATTCCAGATGCATGGATTTCACGCCTTGAGCAATTGCTGCGTATTGCAGGCGAGCAGGAAGGCTTGACGGAGGGTGAGGTATCGCTGACGTTCGTCGACGATGAGGAGATTCATCGGCTGAACCGTGAATTCCGCAATATAGATCGGCCAACGGACGTCTTGTCTTTCGCTATGCAGGAAGACGGTGAAGAAGAGCCGGAGATCGTATTTGAGGTTGAATCGGAGGAAGAGCCTGATCCGTTCTCAGGCATGCTTGGCGATATTATCATTTCAACCGAACGCGCCAAGCAGCAGAGCGAGGAGTATGGACATTCGCTGGAGCGTGAAATCGGATTTCTGTTCGTCCATGGCTTCCTTCATCTGATCGGGTACGATCATCAGGATGCCGAGAGCGAAGCAGTCATGACGGCAAAGCAAGAGGCTGTCCTGCAGAAGGCGGGCTTGCCTCGCTAATGCGGGAGGAATTCAAAAGCTTTCAATATGCAGTAGAAGGTTTTCGATACGCATTTCGGACGCAAAGGCATATGAAGGTCCATCTTATCGCGGCTATACTTGTTGCTGTGGCTGCGGCGTGGCTAGAAATAAAGCCGGTCGAGTGGGCGTTGCTTCTATTGGCAATGGCGCTTGTTATATCGCTCGAAATGGTTAACACGGCCATCGAGCTTACAATCGATCGGATCGGACCGGAGCGGCATCCGCTTGCCAAGGCGGCTAAGGATACAGCGGCCGGCGCTGTTCTTATTGCGGCAGTGTTTGCTGCAGCGATCGGCTTGCTATTGCTTGGCCCTCCCTTATGGGATAAATTGTTCGGTTAGTTATAAAGCGTGCTGCTCTAATGGGATCATGTAGTCTAGTCAAGGGAGCGAGATGGCATGAGCGATACAGCAGGTAGTTTCGCAAAGTGGGATAGTTTAATGAATGCGGCGCGGGAAGCCCGGAAGCGGGCATACGTGCCGTATTCCCGTTTCAAAGTCGGAGCGGCGCTGCTTGACCGCGAAGGTCGGATTCATTATGGCTGTAATGTCGAGAATGCAGCGTATGGCCCGACGAATTGTGCGGAACGGACCGCCTTGTTCCGGGCAATAGCGGATGGCTGTGAGCCTGGAACGTTTCAGGCGATTGCCGTGATCGGCGACACGTCAGGGCCAATTGCCCCTTGCGGTGTGTGCCGTCAAGTTTTAATGGAGCTAGGCGGACCAGATATGCCGGTCGTTATGGGCAATTTGCAAGGCGATATCGTCGTGATGTCCGTCGGTCAGCTGCTGCCTGGCGCTTTTACGTCAGCGGATTTGAACAATGATCAACAAGCTAAGGTTGATGAAGGGTAGAAGGGATAACGAGTAGATGAAACTTATGAATAACAATGACCATACGAGCAAACGTAAATTTCATTCCGGCTTCGTAGCTATAGTCGGCCGGCCGAATGTCGGAAAGTCGACTCTGATGAATCATATTATCGGTCAGAAAATTGCCATCATGTCGGACAAGCCGCAGACGACCCGCAACAAAATTCACGGTGTCTACACGAAGGACGATATGCAGATTGTCTTTCTCGATACACCGGGCATCCATAAGCCGCAGTCCAAGCTGGGCAACTTCATGGTAAAGTCGGCCGTCAGCGCGCTCGACGAAGTGGAGGCGGCTCTGTTCCTTATTGACGTATCGGAAGGGCTGGGCGGGGGCGACCGGTTTATTATCGAGCAGCTGAAAAAAGTTAAAAATACGCCCGTGTTTCTCGTCATGAACAAGATCGATAAGATTCATCCAGAAGAGCTGCTCAAAATTATTACGCAGTACAAGGATTTGTATGAGTTCGCAGAGATCGTACCGATCAGCGCGCTGCAGGGGAATAACGTAGATACGCTGCTGACCCAAATTGGCAAATATTTGCCGGAAGGTCCGCAGTACTATCCGGCCGATCAGATTACCGACCATCCGGAGCAGTTCGTCTGTGCGGAGCTGATCCGTGAGAAAATTTTGCATATGACACGCGAAGAGGTACCGCATTCCATCGCCGTAGCAATCGAGGACATGCGAGTGCAGGACAATGGCGTCGTCTATATCGGCGCAGTCATCTTCGTCGAACGCGATTCGCAGAAGGGGATCATTATCGGCAAGCAGGGTGCGATGCTGAAGGAGGTCGGCAAGCAGGCCCGGCGTGATATCGAGGCGCTGCTCGGTTCCCGCACTTTTCTGGAGCTGTGGGTGAAGGTGAAGAAGGACTGGCGTAATCAAGAACGTGTGTTGAAGGATCTCGGCTTCCAGAACGATTAACCGGTTCGTTGTGAGATAACGAAGCGATCGCAAATGATTTAACGGTTTTTAACAAGGATAGGTATTCCCTCTTTTTCGCAAGCTATAGTTGTCAGGCAGTGTTAAGCGATTTCTGACAGGGCGGAAAGGGTGAATACGGAATGCGAGATTTTTCGTGGAAGTATTTTGCGTTGACCGGGAGCGTTGACGCGTTTTTGCTCTACAAGGAAATGCACCAGATCAGCGAGAGCGAGGCGGCGGAGGACACCGCTTCGCTTGAGACCGGAGATAACAGCGAGGAAGCGGTGACCCCTCCTGTTTAGGTGACGGCGGAAGTCGTTGGCGGCGGCTGAACTGGCGCAGGGCGATTGCCTGCGATGGGAGAAGATAGGGGATGCTACACCGAACCTGCGCCATCATCATTCGAAGTATGGATTACGGGGAAGGTAACAAAATCGTTACCCTGCTGACGGAGGGCGGCAGCAAGGTCGGCGTTATCATCCGCGGCGCAAAAAAAGCCCGCAGCCGATACGGCTCGCTTGCCCAGCCGTTTACATACGGGGAGTTTATTTTTTTCAGAGGCGGCGGCGGGGGGCTTGGCACGCTGAATCACGGTGAAATTTTAGCTTCACATCATTTGCTGCGCGAGCAGCTTGACTTAGCGGCCTATGCTTCATATGCTGCTGAATTAACGGATCGGACGCTGCAGGATGATGAAGCGGACCCGTTCCTGTACGCTCAGCTGAAAGCTTGTTTCGAATCACTCGAGGCAGGGAAGGACCCGCAAATCGTCAGTCATCTGTTCGAGATGAAGATTTTACAAAGAGCCGGTTATGACCCGCAGCTCGATGAATGCGTCTCATGCGAATCACAGGATGCACCATATCAGCTTAGCGTTGGCAGCGGAGGTGTATTATGCAGACGGTGCTCGCATCGTGATCCGTATGCTATTCGGCTGTCTGAAGTGGCGCTAAAGGTGCTTCGGTTATTCCGTAGTTTAGACCTTTGGCGTCTTGGTAACGTGTCGCTGAAGGATGAGACGAAGCAGGAGGTCAAGAAAGCAATGAGACGTTTGTTGGACGCTCATATTGGTCTGCAACTGAAGTCAAGAAGCTTTCTGGACCAACTGGATAAATACGATCTTTAATGGATTAATCCAATTTTTTGTGCAAAAAGCGGATATACGAAGACGATGCGAAGGGATGCTCGATTATTTCGGGCATCCTTTTGCATATTTCGGGATTCTAAGGCAGTAATGGCTCGATACGGTCAGATACGGTGTTTGACGATTTTTTTCATCAGCACTTACAATGAACCGGAGGTTAAAGGGGGCACAGACGTCATGAGTAACCAAAAAGGAGCATTATCGGAGCGTTCGATTTCCATCTGGGCGCTAACTTGGCCGATAATGATTGAGATGACGCTCCAATTCATGCTCGGAACAGCGGACACGATTCAAGTCAGCCGAATTTCGGACGATGCGGTAGCGGTTGTTGGCATTGCGAACCAATTTTTTAATGCAGTAATCGTATTGTTCTCGCTTGTGTGCAGCGGAGCAGGTATTCTAATTGCACAGAAGCTTGGCGCGAACAAACAGATGGAGGCAAGGCAGATTGGTGTAATGTCAGTTACGATAACGGCAGCGCTCGGTATTATCATATCGATCCTGCTGGCAAGCTGTACGGATTTGTTTATTGCGATGTTGAACGTACCTGTTGATATTCGACCGCTTGCGCACACGTATATGTCCATGGTAGGCGGCGGCATGATTATTACAGCGCTTAACTTATCGTTCAGCACTGCCGTACGCAATACCGGCGATACCCGTTCGCCGATGCTCATTGCGGTCGGTATGAACATTTTACATATTGTGCTTAACTATGCTTTTATATTTGGAGCGTTCGGATTTCCGAAGTGGGGGCTGTACGGCGTCGGTGTCTCGATGCTCATTGCTCGAGGGGTTGCGATGCTGTTCCAAATTCGACTGTTCACGCACGCTTTTGGCGATCGAATTCGATTGCCCGAATATTTGAAGTTCAATAAGCAGCTGCTGAAGGAAGTCATTAAGCTTGGCTGGCCTCTCAGCATGAATGGTGCATCGTGGACATTCTCGCAGCTGACCATTTATGCGATCATCGCAACAATGGGTGCAGAGGAGCTCGCGACAAGAACTTATTTGAACACGATCGAATCGTTCGCTTTCCTGTTCGGTTGGTCGCTGGCAATGGGCGTTCAGATTCGCATCAGCTATCTTTATGGTGCAGGACGATATAGGGAAGCTTATTATGATGCATATAAAGTTGTCGGCTGGGGAATCGTCATTGTAATGGTGAATACGGCGCTCATGCTGCTGTTCCGGCATCAGCTGCTCGGTTTGTTTACAGAAGATCAGCTAATCATTGACAGCGCACTGACATTACTGTGGATGAACTTGATCCTACAGCCGGGCAAAATGCTTAATATGGCACTTGGTCAGTCGCTCAGTGCGATCGGTGACAGCCGTGTGGTGATGCTGTACTCACTCCCTATTATGTGGGCGTCAGCTGTTGGTTTATCTTACTTCTTAGCTATACCGCTCGAATATGGGCTGATCGGAATTTATATTGGAATGATTACGGATGAATATATGCGCGGCATCGTCAGCACGTACCGGTGGCGGCAGCATCGCCGCAAGGCATTCGCCAGTGATTTCGATGGATCGAAGGCCGGAACAGGTAACTCGCCGGTATCTACCGTCTCGATTTGACAACGGCGTCGAAAACGAATACTATAATCCAAGGCGAATAAAGGAACAGGCGTGCGATGATGGAAAGAGTAGCCGGAAGCGGTCGGCCGCATAGCGATTCGGGGACAGTGCAAGCCCGGACGGACCATTCGGTGAAAGGCATTTCGGAGTGCGTTAACGCATTAGAAAAGAGGGCTAAGCGACTGCTAGCGGAAGGCTGGTATGCTCGCGAGGTCAAGTAGGGTGGAACCGCGGGAGTAGTGCTCTCGTCCCTACGTCTGTCAATCAGGCGTGGGGACGGGAGCTTTTTGTTATGTTATAAGACTGTTGCCCGCAGCTTGAACGCCTTGAAACGATAACTATTGATGAAGGAGAAGAGCACATGAGCATGAATTTTCAGAACATGATTTTGACGCTGCAGCAGTTTTGGGCAGAGCAAAATTGCATTCTTGTGCAGCCGTACGACGTAGAGAAGGGCGCAGGTACGCTAAACCCGATGACGTTCCTCCGTGTAATCGGTCCGGAGCCATGGAATGTCGCATACGTAGAGCCATCGCGTCGTCCAGCGGACGGCCGTTATGGAGAAAATCCGAACCGTCTGTATCAGCATCACCAATTCCAAGTCATTATGAAGCCGTCGCCGGACAATATCCAGGAGCTGTATTTGGAGAGTCTGAAGCGTCTTGGTATCGATCCTGCGCACCATGACATCAGGTTCGTTGAGGATAACTGGGAGCATCCAGGTCTCGGCGCCTGGGGGCTAGGCTGGGAAGTATGGCTTGACGGTATGGAGATTACACAGTTCACCTACTTCCAGCAAGTCGGCGGCATCGATATGAATCCGGTTGCGGTCGAAATTACGTACGGTATGGAGCGTCTTGCTTCATATATTCAAGAGAAAGAAAATGTGTTCGAGCTTGAGTGGGTAGGCGATGTGAAATATGGCGACGTATTCTTACAGCCGGAGTACGAGCATTCCAAATATACGTTTGAAACGTCCGATAGCGCTATGCTGTTCAAGCTGTTCAATATGTATGAAGAAGAATCGAAGCGTTCGCTGGACAACCATCTGGTATTCCCGGCTTATGACTATGCGCTGAAATGCTCGCATGCGTTCAACCTGCTTGATGCACGCGGCGCCATTAGCGTGACAGAACGAACAGGCTACATTATGCGTGTCCGCAACCTTGCCCGCGCTTGTGCGGCAACTTACTTGGAGGAGCGCGAACGGCTTGGATTCCCGCTGCTGAAGAAAGGAGATGAGCGCTAATGGCTAAAGATCTGTTGTTCGAGATCGGTCTGGAGGAAGTGCCTGCACGTTTCGTTCGCGGCGCTGTTAACCAGTTGAAGGATAAAATGGAGAAATGGCTCGATGATTCCCGCATTGTGCATGGTGAAGTCGAGGCTTATGCTACTCCCCGTCGTCTGGCTGTGCTCGTTCGCTCTGTCGCTGAGAAGCAATCGGATGTGAACGAGGAGGTTAAGGGTCCATCGCGCAAAATTGCGCAGGATGCATCCGGCGCCTGGAGCAAAGCTGCGCTTGGCTTTGCCAAGAGCCAAGGCATTGAGCCGGAGCAGCTCTATTTCAAAGAGCTTGCCGGTGTGGAATATGTGTACGGTAACAAAAGCAGTGTAGGGGTCGAGACAGCATCTGTTCTGTCGGAAGGTCTGTCCTCTATCGTTCACAGCATGACATTCCCGAAAAACATGCGCTGGGGCAGTTACGATCTGAAGTTTGTTCGTCCGATCAAATGGCTCGTTGCTTTATTCGGCACAGATATTGTTCCGCTTGAAATCGCAGGTGTAGTAAGCGGTAATGTAACGCGCGGCCACCGCTTCCTCGGATCAGAGACGACGATCACAAGCCCTGCTGCGTATGTCGAAGCATTGCGTGAGCAGCATGTTATTGCCGATATTGCGGAACGTGAAGCGGAAATCGTCCGTCAGATTGAAGCGCTCGCGCAAGAGAAAGGCTGGGATATCGCCGTCAAGGAGGATTTGCTAGAGGAAGTATTGTTCCTCGTGGAGACGCCTAACGTGCTGTTTGGTACGTTCGATCCATCATTCCTGCATATTCCGCAGGAGGTGCTGATAACTTCGATGCGTGAGCATCAACGTTACTTCCCGGTACTGGATAAAGAAGGGAAGCTGCTTCCATTCTTCGTCACGGTGCGTAACGGCGACAAGACGTCGCTTGATATCGTTGCCAAAGGCAATGAGAAGGTGCTGCGCGCACGTCTGTCCGACGCGAAGTTTTTCTACGCCGAGGATCAGAAGCTGGCGATCGCCGATGCGCTTGCGAAGCTCGAAACGATTGTCTACCATGAAGAGCTTGGAACTGTAGCGGATAAGGTTCGCCGTATTCGCGCCATCGCGGATAAGCTGGCTGTTCAAGTGAAGGCTGATGCTTCGGCTGCTGCTGATATTAGCCGTGCGGCCGACATTAGCAAGTTCGACCTCGTTACACAGATGGTATACGAGTTCCCTGAGCTGCAAGGGATTATGGGCGAGGATTACGCGCGTAAAGCAGGCGAGCGCGACGCGGTAGCCAGAGCGATCAATGAGCATTATCAGCCGCGCTTCTCGGGAGATCTTGCCCCAGCATCGCTTCCTGGTGCAATCGTAAGCTTGGCAGACAAAATCGATACGATCGTCGGCTGCTTCTCAATTGGCATTATCCCAACAGGCTCACAGGACCCTTATGCGCTTCGTCGTCAAGCGGCTGGTATCGTGCAGACGATTCTGGCGCAAAGCTTGCCAATCCCGCTCGGTGATCTGTTCGATATCGCGATCGCTGTTCATGAGCAGCGGGGAGTGAAACGTTCTGTAGAAGAAATCCGTAAAGATCTATACGACTTCTTCGCGCTCCGTGTGAAGAACGTGCTGACGGAGCAAGGCGTTCGTTACGACGTTGTAGATGCAGTTATGGCAGGCGGCTTCGATGACCTGAAGCTGACGGTTGAGCGCGCTTCCGTTATCGTGGCGAATGCCGCAGGCAACGAGAAGGAAGAATTTAAACTTGTTGTCGATGCCTTCAACCGTGTTAACAACCTGGCTGCGAAAGCAGAATCGGCACAGGTCGATCCAGCGTTGTTCGCAGAGCCTGCTGAAGCAGCGCTGTACGACGCATGGAAGTCGGCTCATGAACGATATGTCGAGCTTTTCAATAGCGGTGACGTTGCAAGCGCATTGGCTCAGTTGTCGCAGCTTAAGGCACCGATTACGACATACTTTGATTCTGTTATGGTTATGGCTCAGCAGGACGACGTACGCCGCAACCGTCTGGCTACGCTTGCTTCCATCTCAGCCGATATCGTCAAGCTCGCTGACTTTAGCAAGCTGGTATGGTAAATCGAAACGTGAGAGTGATATAAAGCTGATCTAGTCGTATCTCATGTCGCGACAGGTCTGAGTTCGATTCTTGCATGGTTTGCAGTAATTTGAGTGCTGACTGAATCGAAGGCTAAAGCTACGGTATGAAATGCAGCGATTGCGGCGTAAGCATTCGCTTTATCGATTAATCGCTGCTCATTAGCTGTACTTTGTCCAGGAATTATGCCCAATCCCGTATTCGAGCGCTGGTGTAATTGCATTCTATGCAGTCTTTATGCTGCATTCTATCGTACTGTGAGGGACGTTCGTATATCCCGTCACGAGGTCAGCGTTCGACAACTGTATGTTTGGCAGTGATGTGAACGCTGACCATAACGATCGTTAGATTTACGGAATTAGTACCTAAGCGGAGCTCATATAACAAGTAACAGGAGGAGCCCAAATGGAACGAAACCTCATTGTATATGTTGTTTCCGACTCGGCAGGCGAGACGGGCGAGTTTGTCGTTAGAGCCGCGGCGGCTCAATTCCATCCGATTGTGGCCGACATTCGCAGAGCGCCATTCATTCAAGATGTATCGGCGTTGGAGCGGGTGGTGCTTCGAGCCAAACACACGGGCGGCATCATCCTGTTTACACTCGTAATCCCGTCATTACGCGATGAGCTTTTAAGATTGGGGCGAAAGTTTGAAGTGGAATGCATCGATCTGCTTGGTCAGCTCGTGACGAGCTTCGAACGACAGACAGGAAAGTCTGCCCGGCAGGAGCCGGGCTTGAACCATGTGCTCGATGCAGACTATTTTCGAAAAGTCGATGCGGTAGAGTTTGCTGTCAAGTATGATGATGCGCGTGATTCAACTGGCGTACTAAAAGCGGATATCGTGCTTGTCGGTGTCTCGCGGACTTCCAAAACGCCGCTATCTATGTATCTCGCTCATAAGAAATATAAAGTAGCGAATGTCCCGCTCGTGCCGGAACTGAAACCGCCCGATGAGCTGTTTCACGTCCGCAAAGAAAAGATCATCGGTCTAACGATCGGTGTTCCTTATCTAAATATTATTCGCAAAGAACGACTTAAGGCGCTCGGACTACCGGATAGTGCTGTATATGCGACGACGTCTAGAATCGAACATGAGCTCGCATATGCCGAGGCGGTCATGGAGAAGCTGGGCTGCACCGTGATTGATGTGTCTTTCCGTGCTGTTGAAGAGACGGCAAGCATCATAATGGAGCATATTCGACTTCAGTCCTAAGCGGTAGGCAGGATTTTATGAAGCGGCGCCGTATATAATAGTACGGTAATTTCATTATGAAATGAACGGTGATGATGTCTATGCTGCTTCAATCCGATAGCAACGCACCGCCAGACACTGCTATCATCGTTGACGGCGACGCTTGTCCGGTTAAACAAGAAATTGTAGCCGCCGCAGCACCGTTCGGTGTCCCGGTGCTAATGGTATCGTCCTATGACCATCGGCTGGAGCCGTCAGACGGCGTCAGCGTCGTGCAAGTGGACCGGGGCAGCGATTCAGTCGATCTATATATCGTCAATCGGGTTCGCAAGGGCCATATCGTAGTCACGCAAGACTTAGGCTTAGCGTCCCTTGTACTGGCGAAGGGTGGTATTGTACTGTCAACGCGTGGTGAACAGATTGTCGAGGAGGAAATCGGCTATTTGCTTGAACGTCGTCATGAATCGGCCAAGAGGCGCAGAGCTGGCGGAAGGTCGAAGGGCCCGCGAGCGCTAACGGATGAAGACAGACTTCGATTTCAGCAAAAACTGACAAAACTTTTGAGTCAGAGGCAGGAGTTTTGTCAACATTAGCGAATAGTATTTAGGTGCAAGAGGAAAAGGTGAGTAATGTGGCATACGGTAAAATTCCGGAGTCCGCCATTGAAGCGGTACGCAATGCGCATGACATCGTGGAGACGGTCGGGAAGTACGTTCATCTCACCAAAAACGGGAAATATATGAAGGGCTTGTGTCCGTTCCACTCGGAACGAACGCCATCCTTTACGGTTACGCCAGAGCTCCAAATATTTCACTGCTACGGATGCGGCAAGAGCGGTAACGTTATTCGATTCATTGCGGAGATTGAGGGGTATTCCTTTCCGGAAGCGGTGCGTATTCTAGCTGAAGAAGCCGGAATTCCGGTTACTTGGGCAGACAGTGCTGTCTTCGGCCCGCCGGCAAATCCGGATCGAGACCGGCAGATTGAGGCACATGAACTGGCTGCAAAGCTGTATCATTATTTGCTTATGAACACGCCGCAGGGTCAATCCGCACTCGCTTACTTGCGTGGACGTGGTATGTCGGACAAGCTAATCGATCAATTCTCGATAGGATATGCACCTGAATCTTGGGATACGCTAGCCCGGTTTCTCGAGGCACGTAAGTTTCCGCTCGCGCTTATGGAGAAGGCCGGCTTGTTATCTGCGAAGCAGGATGGCACCGGCTATGTCGATCGGTTCAGAGGACGTGTTATGTTTCCAATCTGGAACCGGGAAGGTAAAGTGATCGCTTTTGCCGGACGGATAATGGGTGACGGGCAGCCGAAATATTTGAACTCGCCTGAATCTCCACTTTTTACGAAAAGTCGGACATTGTACAATTTCAATCATGCACGGCCTGATATTCGCAAGCGAAGAAAGGTCGTCCTGTTCGAAGGCTACATGGACGTTATTAAATCGTGGAACGCAGGAGTCCGCAACGGCGTTGCGACGATGGGAACCGCTCTAACGGATGAGCATGCCGCGATCTTAAGCCGATCAGCTGATGAGATCGTCATATGCTATGATGGCGACAATGCCGGTAAAGCGGCTGCGATGAAGGCGATTCCGATGCTCGAGAGGGCTGGCTTGACGGTCAGTGTAGCGATGCTGCCAGGCGGCATGGACCCGGACGAGGCGATCGAGGCGTATGGCCCCGACGCGTTTTTGCGTGATGTAATGGACCATCCCGTATCAGCCGTGAAATTTAAGCTTATATATTTGCGAAAAAACCATATGCTAGAAGAAGATGAGGGGCGACGCAAATATTTGATCGAGGCGGCCAAAATAATTGCGGAGCTTGAGTCCGCTACCGAGCGTGAGGTGTACATGCAGGAGCTGTCAAGGGAGCTTGGCATTTCAGTCGAATCGCTCAAGCAGGATGTATATACCGCGCGCCAGTCGATGCAAAATTTGCATAGCCCAAGGGATAATAACGGTTTTTCGTGGAATAATGGTAGGAATGAAAAGCGTCCTTCGTCTGCTGGTCCGCCGGTACTGCTGCCTGCTTATCAACAAGCGGAACGCAAGCTACTGTCGGTTATGATGCGCGATGCCGAAATGGCACGTAAGGTGCACGACCGGCTGGGAGATGCTTTCAATGTAGAGGATCACGCAGCTCTTGCTGCTTATTTATATGCATTCTATGCGCAAGGTCATGATCCTGATGTCAAACGGTTCATCTCCACGCTTCAAGACGATCGTCTTGAGCGGACGGCCGCTTCGATTCTGTTAATGGACGGCGACTTCCCATTCAACGAGCAGCTGCTCGACGATTTCATCCGGGAAATTCGTAAGATGCCTCGCATACGCGAGCTCGAACAGAAGAAGGAACAGTTAGTGCGGGCGGAGCGATCCGGAGACATTGCGCAGGCTGTGCAAATTGCAAGTGAGATTATAGCCCTAGAGAGACAGCTGAAAGGACGGCAGGACGATCGTTTCTAGGGAGGAGGGAGTCGTAATATGGCGAATGATCAACATACTGAACTAGAAACGGAGCAGAAGCTAGAGCTCATCAAGGATCAACTTATTGAGCACGGTAAGAAAAGATCCTCCTTAACCTACAAAGAGATAATGGAGAAGCTGGCACCGTTCGATCAGGATCCGGAACAGATTGATGAGTTTTTCGAGCAGCTTGACGATTTGGGAATCGAAGTAGTTAATGAGAACGATGATGATTCTCCAATGAGTCGGGATGATCATGACCGTGAACGGGATCACGAGCACGATGAATTTAACTTCGACGACGACTTGGCGCTTCCGCCAGGTATTAAAATTAACGATCCGGTACGGATGTACCTGAAAGAGATCGGAAGAGTACCGCTCTTGTCGGCTGATGATGAGGTAGAGCTCGCCAAGCGGATTGAGAAGGGCGATGAGGAAGCAAAGCGCCGGCTCGCGGAAGCGAATCTGCGTCTTGTAGTTAGTATCGCCAAGCGGTATGTGGGACGCGGAATGCTGTTCCTCGATCTCATCCAAGAAGGAAATATGGGTCTGATTAAGGCGGTTGAGAAATTCGACCACACGAAAGGGTACAAATTTAGTACGTATGCTACATGGTGGATTCGCCAAGCGATTACGCGGGCAATCGCAGACCAAGCGCGTACGATCCGTATACCGGTTCATATGGTCGAGACGATTAACAAGCTCATTCGCGTGTCCCGTCAACTGCTGCAAGAGCTTGGACGCGAACCGACGCCAGAAGAAATTGCGGCAGAGATGGAGCTCAGCACCGATAAAGTGAGAGAGATTATGAAGATCGCGCAAGAGCCGGTTTCGCTCGAGACTCCGATCGGCGAGGAAGACGACTCGCATTTGGGTGATTTCATTGAGGATCAGGAAGCGCTCGCGCCAGCCGATGCTGCTGCGTACGAACTGCTGAAGGAACAGCTGGAGGACGTGCTGGATACATTGACGGAGCGGGAAGAGAACGTGCTTCGTCTTCGTTTCGGTTTGGATGACGGTCGGACTCGCACGCTGGAGGAGGTTGGCAAAGTGTTCGGCGTTACACGTGAACGGATTCGCCAGATTGAAGCTAAAGCGCTGCGCAAGTTAAGACATCCAAGCCGCAGCAAGCGATTGAAGGATTTTCTTGAGTAATGGCCCGGGACCTTTCTGCTATGTGCAGCAAGGTCTTTTTTTCCAAATTCGGAAGGGGAGCGGATTATGGACCAGCAACGGAAAAAGATCATCGTTCAAGAAATACATCATTGGCGGCGCAGCAAGCTGCTGCCGGACCGGTATTGTGATTTCCTGCTTAACCTATATGCTGATGAGCAGGAAGAAGACAATCGATCTTCAAGCCGGCTGTCCGGCCGTGCAGCTCAGGCTGTGCTCACCGCATCGGGCAAGCAATGGCTGCTTGCAATTGTATTTTTTTCCTTCATTTGCTTTGTTGTACTTCATTTTACCGCTTTTCATCCGCTATTGCAAATAGGGGTAACCGCAGTAGGCTTCATCCTGCTGCTGCTGTACGGACAGCGAGTAAGGCGCAAGAACGAGCCCGCCGGCATAGCAATAGTCGGGAGTGACATGCTCGGCTTGCTTGGAATGGGTATTTACTTGCTCAAGCAGCACAATATAGACAGTTGGGGAGCTCAAGCAGCCTTGCTGGCTGGTTGTGCTATCTTATGGATTATATATGGTATAGCGGCCAGAATGGCACTGCTTCATTTTGCTGGCTGGGCAGCCTTGCTGCTGTTGTATGCATGGGCGCTGTCACGTAGAGATGACGTGCCTTCTTGGTATGAGATTCAGCTTTACTGGCTGCCGATGACCTTCGTATTCGCCTGGTTTAGCTGGTTTACGCAGCGATGGTCGAGGTCTGTAGCGATGGTGTTATTTGGTATCGGTTGTCTCGTCTGGTTCATGCCTGAATTGTACAGCACGTTGTTCATAGAGGATTATGTTTTGTCGCAGCTTGTATTATTTGTTAAAATAGCGATCGGCGGAGGACTGCTGTTCGGATTACGAAAACAATGGATTGCGTGGGTATCTTCATGAATGTAAAGATTAAATTGTCGGATCGGCTGAGTATGATCGCCGAGCTCGTACAAGACGGTGCGCGTATTGCCGATATCGGCTCCGATCACGCGCTGCTCCCAGTTTATCTTGTGTCGGCGGGCAAATGTCCGTCCGCTATTGCCGGGGAGCTCAATAAAGGACCTTTCGAAGCGGCCTGCAGACAGGTTAACGCTGCCGGTCTGAACGATAAAGTACAGGTTCGTCGAGGTGACGGCTTATCGGTCGTGCAGGCAGGTGAAGTGGATATCATAACGATTGCCGGTATGGGCGGCCAGCTTATTGCCACAATATTGGAGGAAGGCTATAAGGCAGGTAAGCTTGAAGGTGTGAGGCAGCTGGTTCTTCAACCGAATGTTGGAGAGGATGCTGTAAGACGCTGGCTGACAGCGCACGATTGGCTGCTGACGGACGAGCGTATACTTGAAGAAGATGGCAAAATTTATGAAATTATCGCAGCGACTTCAGTTGATGACGCAGCGGAGCGAAATGCTCAGCTGTATCGGGATACGAATGTGCCGTCTGCTGCCGAGGGTGTGGATGCGGTACATTTATTGTATCGATTCGGTCCATATTTGCTTCAGCAGCCGAATGAAGTGTTTTTCCGCAAATGGGAAAGTGAGATTCGGAAGATGAAGCGCATTCTAGAGCAGATGGAACAGTCTGAGACGGAGGAAGCGGCCGATAGAGCGGAGCAATTCCGGGCAGAAATGAGACGAATGGAGGAGGTGCTTGAATGTTTGCTAAAGGACAAACGATAGCGCAGCTTATGGAACAGCTTGCTCCGAAGCATTACGCTGTGGAAGGAGATAAAATCGGCCTGCAGCTCGGAACGTTGAATAAACCGATCCATAAGGTGCTTGTTGCGCTTGATGTAACGAATGAAGTCGTAGACGAGGCGATTTCTGAAGGAGCCGACCTGATTGTTGCGCATCATGCAATTATTTTTCGGCCGCTTGCTAAGATAGACACCTCTACGCCAGCAGGTAGGCTGTATGAGAAGCTGATTAAGAATGATATTGCTGTTTACATCGCCCATACAAATTTGGACGTAACCGATGGAGGAATTAATGACTGGATGGCCGATCTGCTGGGCATCGTCCCGGAAGGCCGCGGTTGCCTTGAAGAAGTGCATACGGATAAATTGTACAAGCTCGTCGTATTTGTACCTCAGACGCATGAGGAGCAGGTTCAGCAGGCGATATGGCATGCCGGAGCGGGCACCATTGGTCATTATGACTGCTGCAGCTTCGTCATCGAGGGGACGGGTACGTTCCGGCCGGGAGAAGGCACGAGTCCTTTCATCGGACATCAGGGTAAGCTGGAGAAGGTGAAGGAAGTGCGGATCGAGACGATTGTACCGCACAGCGTTCACCGTGCAGTCGTACAAGCGATGCTGAAGGCGCATCCTTATGAAGAGGTGGCGTACGATCTATATCCTGTTGATCTGATGGGGCGGTCTTTCGGTCTTGGAAGAGTCGGTAAGCTGGAGCAGCCGACAACGCTGGGAGAACTGGTTGACAGAGTGAAGAATGCTTTTGAAGTGCCGTTCGTTCGTGTCGTAGGAGACTTATCTGCTCCCGTAAGGAAGCTTGCGGTGCTTGGAGGCTCTGGAGCCAAGTATGTGCGCCATGCGAAGTTCTCAGGAGCAGATGTCATAGTAACAGGCGATATCGATTACCATACTGCCCATGATGCGCTTGCTGATGGAATGATGATTATTGACCCAGGACATAACGTCGAGAAAATTATGAAGCAGCGCGTTGCCGATTGGCTGACTGCTCAGCTTACGGAGCGCAAATCGACGACACAAGTCATCGCATCCTCGTTGTCGACGGAACCGTTTCAGTTCATGTAGGCAGAACGCCAAAAATAATTTTGGTTCATTTGGTTGACGAAAACAGGTTGAGCTTTGCGCTAATTCCGAGTATACTTACTTAGCGAACCGGAAAGTTTGACAGACAATCGCTGGCGGCCATGTGCCGCGAGAGGAAAGTCCGGGCTCCGTAGGGCAGGATGCTGGATAACGTCCAGTCAGCGCGAGCTGAAGGCTAGTGCCACAGAAATGGACCGCCGATGGCCGGCTATGCCGGATCAGGCAAGGGTGGAACCGTGGTGTAAGAGACCACGAGGAGCATGGGTGACTATGTTCCTGGTAAACCCCATCTGGAGCAAGACCGAGAGAACGCCGCGCCTTGCGCGCAGCCCTTGCCCGGGGCGCGTTCGGGTTGGTTGCTTGAGCCGTTCAGCAATGGACGGCCTAGATAGATGATTGTCGCTAAGTAGGTGGGAGGGTCGTTCCCGTTCGCACCACCGAATGCACAGAACCCGGCTTATGGCAAACTTTCCGCACGGCTCTTATTTGAATTTATAACGAGTAAGGAGCTGATGCTCCGTCGAATGACGGCTGCATCAGCTCCTTTTGCTTTACATTTTTTCAAGCTTACGTGCTGTATGTTGAGGGAATCTCTGGAGTGACACCGAGGATTGCTCTGCGGCATGGAGCGCCTTCTTGACGTCGATCTGACCGTAACCGTAATATTTGTCCTTGCCTTTCGTACCGAGATCGAGTGCAGTTTGCCGCATAATATCCATGACCTCGGTGTTTTTCAGCTCCGGATTAATCGAGCGGATTAGCGCGGCGAGCGCTGCGACGTGCGGACTTGCCATCGAGGTGCCGGATAGAGCTGCATATTGATTACCGGGATAGGTGCTTGCGATCGCGTCTCCTGGCGCAGCAACGTCGATATAATCGCCGTAATTGGAGAATGTCGCGCGTTTGCTGTTTTTGTCCGTTGCCCCAACGGCGAATACTTCTGGATATGCTGCCGGATAGCCTGGTCGTTCCGTATTGTCGTTGCCGCTTGCTGCGACGAGCACGACGTCATGATCGAATGCATATTTGATCGCGTCGTGAAGGAAGTCGGCTTGTGCGTAGTTGCCCAAACTCATATTAATAACCTTTGCTCCGTGATCCGTCGCCCAGATTACTCCTTGTGCAACTGAATAAGTAGAACCAGCGCCGCTTGAATCTAATACTTTGACCGGCATAATTTTGTTGTACCACGACAAGCCCGCTACACCTTCTCCATTATTGACTGATGCAGCGATAATGCCCGAGACATGCGTTCCATGGCCAACATCATCCTCCGGCGCTTCGTCCTCGGTTACGATGTTTGTTCCTTTTACAAGACGCCCTTGCAGATCGGGATGATCGCCTTGTACGCCGGTGTCGAGCACCGCGACAATAACGGAGTCAGAACCTTTGCCTACTTTCCATCCTTTCTCTGTTTCTATAGTCGGCAAATTCCATTGGTATTCCCGGTAGAGCACGTCGTTCGGAATAATATCTTGTCCTGTTGTGGCCTTCGCTTTTGCTGCTTTGGTGGCCTTTTTATTTTGGTGCTTAGCGTTGTTCTTCGTGTCGTTCGTCATATATAAATAATGTGGCTCCACATATACAGGCTTCCAGCGCTCTTGGAAGTAACGCATCATTGCCTTTGTCTCCATCTGCTTGGATCGGAAGACATACGTATAGCCGAGCTTTTGAATCGTTACAGCTTGAATATCTTGACGGATGGCCGCGAGCTGCTGTTCGGTCGGATCGGTACGGAAGCGAACGACGACTTCATTAATATGGTAATGGCTCGCGCCGCCGTTATCTTCTCCTGTCCGGACGGTCGTATCTTGGGTCGTATTCGCTTTGACGGACTCAATCCTGTAATGCCCTTCAGCTGGATAGGGGACTAATCGAAGATTGCGCTGTTGGTGACGCTTCACTTGTCCAACGACATCCTGCATCACGAGCCCTCTTACCCCGCTTCCGGCATGCTTCTTATCTGGAACGCCGATCACGATGTACCGATGTCCATTATATTCAAATGGCTTTGAGCTGAAAGATTGACCTTGAGCGATTGAATTGCCGGCTAGCTCCAGCAGCTTGTCTGCCTTCTTCTTCAGCTCAGGCGGTACTGCGCCGCGGGAAACGGAACGTTTGCTGTTCATCCAATTGATGTACAGCATATGTTTGTGCATGTCCATCATATGTTTAATTTTTTCTTGTTTCGTCTTTCCTTCGGTTTGTCCATTGACAAGCTTTGTAAAATCTTTCGTACATTCCGTCGTACACAGCATTGCCGTAGCGTCCATATCGCGCTGCAGGATACGAAGCTTCGCTGCTGTCTCGGACTTGACTTGTGCCGTCCTGGAGCGTTCTGCTGCTTGAGGTGATGCTTTTTGCTCATTCCTAATTGGCGTATATTTCGTTACTAGCGGTATGACGAGTAACAACGCCGCTGCAAGAGCGACCCATGCAATCCACTGTTTTCCGCGCATTCAATCGTTTCCTCCATCCATTGCACTATTTCTTCGCAATTACGTTTAGAGTAAGAAACGAACGTACAAATTATACGCTAATCGATGATCGACAGTACCACAGATGATTCATTTATGGTACGATAAAAGGGACTTGTGTGATGGACAATGAAAGGGGATTAACTCACTATGCCAGGTACCAACGTTAAAGGGTTAAGCGAGTCTACTCATAGCAAACTTAAAGAAGCAATCGTCCAATTGGAATCGTTCTTGAACGCATACGCAGTGCCGCAATTGCTTAATGGGGAAGAGAATGAAGAAGCGGCGCTCTTCTATAAAGGCTTGCTCGCAGATCTTCGTCATCTGCTTGTTTATTCAGAAACGGTATACGAGAAAATCGGAATCGTTCTTCGTCGTCCGAACTTCGATACGGAGACGGCAGAGCGCCATCTGTACGAAGCGTATCATCAGGCCGTTGCTGCATTCTACTATCCGAAGAACGAATGCTATTCGGAGGATGGCCGTTACGCCTATACGGGACAAGATGCGATTCGGTTTCGTTATGTGCCGATTCGTCCCGCACGTGAGATTGTACTGTCGGTTTCCAAGATTTACGAGGAGCTGCGCGAGGAATTGGCGTATTACGAAAGCGACTATATGACAGCGCGCCGTATGCAAGGGCAAAAATAACCTCGCATGAGCACACCTCCGCTTCGGGTAAGCTATGAGCGGAGGTGATGGCGATGCCTAAAGGCGTCAAGTGCAGCGTTTCGAATTGTACATTCTGGGGAGATGGGAACCGGTGCAATGCTGAGGCGATAGAAGTCGATCTCGATCAGCATGCATCGTTCTATGCAGAGTTTGCTAATGAATCATTCATTGATCATCAAGACGAGGCAGTTGAATCGTCCGTAACCTGTTGCCAGACATTCCGGAAGAGGTGACCGTTATGGATGAAGACTGGAGGGAATGGTCATCTCTTCCTGATGATGAGAGCAGCACTGCTCACAGGCCAAGACGTACGGCATGGCGGCGCAAACGACGTGATGAATCGGAGTTTTCTGCCGAAGCGGGCGCTTATCCGACGATGACAGGATATATTCCGGACGCCAATCGGCGTCATGAGCAGTTGATGGATCAAGATTCGAAACCGTATACCTCGTTCTCGTTGTCCTCGACCGTTGGCTGGATTGGACTCATTTTTGCCATCGCATCGTGGTTTCTATGGCCCGTCATACTCGGTCCTACCGCTGCTGCGCTTGGAGTGTACGCTTACAGTACAGGAAGCCGCGCTCTCGGAATATGGGCCATGTCGATCGGGCTGATCGCGGCGATTGTCTATATTGTGCTTATTCCATTGTATTTCTCCGTTCGTTAGTAAGGAAGAAGGATGAGGCGCGCCGGCATCTCCGAAGAGGAGATGCCGTTTTTTTGTCGAAATATGGCTATAGACTCATTCGGTTAGGACTGGCGCACCGGGGCTAAACGATGTAGAATATGAATGAAAGCTATAAAACCATGATTATTGATAGTAATTGGGAGAGTGACTATGAGTATCGATCCGCGTATTCTCAAGACGATGCTGCAGCTTCAATGGATGACAAGCTTGAATACGAGTTCTTCTTCAGTACTAAGTGAATCGGATTCATTAGGCAGTTCTTCCTTATTCGATACGTTGTTGTCGCAATATATGTATAGCAGTTCGAATGATAATTATTCAACGGCTAGCTTAGATTCAGCTTTAGGTTTAAACACGTTATCGATCGGCGATAATTTAATGCCTATGATCTCGAACTATTCGAACTACTATAATGATTTCAGTACCGTGTCCGAATCTAGTGCCCAATCAGCAGGCTCTTCGGAATATGATGCTTACATTGAAGCGGCAGCTGCCAAGTACGGTGTTGATCCGAATTTGATTAGAGCCGTCATTCGGACGGAGTCTTCATATAATCCGAATGCGGTCTCTTCTGCCGGCGCCAAAGGTCTAATGCAATTGATGGATGGTACGGCACGCAGCATGGGCGTGACGAATTCATTCGACCCTATTCAAAATATTGAAGGCGGTACGCGATATTTGTCGTCATTGCTTAACCGTTATAACGGTAACGAAGCGGTAGCACTGGCTGCTTACAATGCTGGACCGGGAAGAATTGACCGACTAGGCATCTCGACGAATGAGCAGTTAAACCGCTTGTATGAAGGCCTTCCTTCGGAGACGCAGCGCTATATTGCGAAAGTGATGGCAGCGAAGCAATCAGCAGCTGCTGCAGCTTTGGTGTAGATCTAACAAGAACGTAAATCGTTATCAAGAAGGCTCCGTCAGGAGCTTTTCTTGTTGTATACAGGAGGTAATCTATGCTTTATTTTGATCACTGCGCCTCGACGCCTCCGCATGAAGAAGTCATTCAGACGATTGCCGAGGTCATGCGTATTCATTATGCAAATCCCTCATCGATTCATCAGGCCGGCGCCAATGCCGGCCATCTGATCGATCGTTCTCGTGAATTGCTCGCGAAGCTGTTCAAGACAAAAGCTGAGGAATGGGTATTCACTTCAGGCGGTACCGAAAGCAATAACCTTGCGATTCAAGGTGCTGCAAGACAGTATGCGGCACGAGGCAAGCATTTGATTACGACGATGATCGAGCATGCGTCCGTCTATGAGACGTTTCAGCAGTTGGAGAAGGAGGGCTTCTCCGTCACCTATTTGCCGGTTGATGAGCTTGGTCGTGTATCTGTTCAAGACGTTGAAGCCGCATTGACGGAGGAGACGATTCTTGTCAGTGTGATGCATGTGAACAATGAAGTCGGGTCTGTGCAGCCGATTGCTGAGATCGGCCGTCTGCTCGCAGGCAGACCGAGGACGTTGTTCCATGTCGACGCGGTGCAAAGCGTCGGCAAGCTGCCAATCGACATTGCGGGCTGGGGAATCGATTTGCTTTCAGGCTCCGCGCATAAGGTGAAAGGTCCGAAGGGCGTCGGCATTTTGTATATAAAGTCCGGGCTAAAGCTTCATCCGATACTGTATGGAGGCGAGCAGGAGCGTTCCATACGTCCAGGAACGTCGAATACGCCTGCAATCGTTGCTTCAGCGAAAGCATTCCGTATGGCGATGGAAAAGGCCGATGCAAGCTTCGGCCATTGGAGGAGGCTGCGCAGTCGTCTAATAGGTCATTTGGCTAATGTACCGGAGCTTGTACTGAATGGCAGTGCGGATGGTGATACGGCGCCTCATATCGTACATTTCAGCTATCCCGGCATGAAGCCTGAAGTTATCGTTCATGCGCTGGAGCAGAAGGGGTTCATCGTCTCTACGAAATCAGCCTGCTCGTCGAAGGACGATAAGCCGAGCCGCGTTATTATGGCGATGTCGGGCGATACGAGAAGAGCAGCCGGTGGAATCCGGATCAGCTTCGGATATGAGCATACAGAGGATAATATTGACCATTTGGCAGCAGCAATTCGGGATACCGTCACGGAGCTAAAGCCGATGGAGAGGAGAAGTTAAATGTCGTCGAACATTTATGATATGGTACTGCTTCGCCTAGGAAGCGAAATTACGGTCAAAGGAAAAAACCGCGCCAAGTTTGAGAGACTGCTCGCTGAGCATGTGCGCCGGGCGTTACGTCCGTATTCGAATGCGGTGGTCAAACAGACGTATGGGCGGTTGTATGTCGAGCTGAACGGTCATCCATACGAGGACATAGCAGCAGCTCTGCGCGACGTATTCGGACTGGTCTCGTTCAGCCCGGTGAAAAGGGCAGAGGTCGATCTGGAATCGATTCAGCGGACAGCGCTCGAAGTATTCCAAGCGAACAAGCAGCGCAAAGATACGTTCAAAGTGACGGTCAAAAGAGGCTGGAAGCAGTTCCCGTACAATTCCATCGAAATGAACCATCTCGTTGCGTCTTATGTGCTTCGTGCTACACCGGAGCTTAAGGTGGATGTTCATCATCCGCAGGTCGAGCTTCAGGTTGATATCCAGCAAGGCGGAGCTTACATTTATTGCGATGTCGACAAAGGAGCAGGCGGTTTCCCGTACGGAGCGAATGGCAAAGGTCTGCTGTTGTTATCGGGCGGTATCGACAGCCCTGTCGCGGGGTGGCTCGGCATGCGCAAGGGATTGCAGCTGGAAGCGGTCCACTTCCATTCTTATCCGTTCACGAGTGAACAGGCGAAGGAGAAGGTCGTTACGCTTGCGAAGCGGCTGCTTTATTACACGGATGGCAAGCTCAAGCTGCATCTTGTTCCGTTCACCGATATTCAGACGAGCTTCGCGCAATCCGGTCAAGAGCGGCTTATTATAACGCTGATGCGCCGAGCTATGCTGCGGATTACAGAGAAGATTGCTAAGCGAGAGCACGCACATGCGATCGTAACCGGCGACAGCCTCGGTCAAGTGGCCAGCCAGACGCTTGGTAGCATGAACGTCATCGGAAGAGTGACAAGCCTGCCGATTCTGCGTCCCCTTGTCATGATGGACAAAATCGATATTATCCAGCTATCCGAACGAATTGGCACTTATGAAACGAGCATTCTGCCATACGAGGATTGTTGTACGCTGTTCGTTCCGAAGTCGCCTACAACGAATCCGAACTTGGAGATCGTAGAGGCGACGGAAGCCTCCATCGACAATCTGGATGCGATGATAGAGCAAGCGGTTAAAAATACGGTTACGGTCGTCCTAAGATCAGAGGATGAGGCAAAGCCGGCCATAAATAGCGATGAGGACCGGTGGTTCTAATATAATCCGGGTATATCGACAAGCAGCAGGGACTCCTATATGGAGTCCCTGCTGCTTATAATCGCCTTCTTATTCCGTTCTGAGCTACGGCTGCGCTTAATCATATTCGTGACAATGCCGGCAAGGATGACAAGTAAGATAAGGATGGATATGAAGCTCCAAGAAAAGAGGGTGCTATTCTCGAAATAATGTTTAATTTCTGGCTCGTGTGTAATCATCTTGGCTGCGGTATAGGCGAGTACTCCGGTGCCAATGTATATGATCCAAGGAAATTTTTGAATAAGCTTAATAAATAGTGTACTTCCCCATACAACGATTGGGATGCTGATTAATAGGCCAATTATTACGAGCAAGTCGTTGCCGTGAGCGGCGCCTGCAACAGCGATGACATTGTCAAGCCCCATCGCAGCATCGGCGATTATAATTGTACGAATCGACTGCCATAAGCTGTTGCCCGCTTTAATTGTATCGTGGCTTTCTTCTTGGACGAGCAGCTTATAAGCGATAAAGAGGAGCAGGAACCCACCAATAAGCAGCAGCCACGGAATTTTGAGCAGATGGACGACGAGAAGCGTTGCAATCGCACGAATGACGACGGCTCCGATCGTACCCCAAATGATCGCTTGCTTCTGCTGCGCTTTCGGCAAATTGCGTGAAGCCATACCGATGACGATAGCGTTGTCGCCGGCTAGTACAAGATCGATGAATACGATTTGCAGAAGTGCGACGGCGAATGCCCACGATAAAAAGTCAAGCTCCATCCTTCAGGCCCTCCCAGAACTTTTCAATTGTAAGTCTCATTACGGACGAACGATGTACCCGTTCCACAATAATTTCTCTCATATTAGCAGCTGGACAGACATACAGCTGTTTAAGAAGGGAGCGTGTACAAGTTGGATAGCTTACTCGTATTTATGCAGATTGTCCTCATTAATATGCTGCTTAGTGGTGATAATGCAGTCGTTATTGCAATGGCGAGCAACGGGCTGCCGCTGGTACAGCGCAAGAGGGCAATATGGTGGGGAAGCGCGGTAGCTGTTGTACTGCGATGTGTCTTGACGGCTGTTGCCGTAGCGCTACTGCAAATTCCGTTTCTGCAAGCTGTCGGGGCTCTGCTCTTGGGCGTCATTGCCGTCAAACTGTTCCGGGATGCGTATAATGGGGAAGAGGGAGGGGGAGCGTTGGCTGCCAGTCCACGCAGCGCGACATTGCTTGCTGCCATACAGACGATCGTTGCGGCTGATTTTATTATGAGCCTCGATAATGTGCTGGCCATTGCAGCGATTGCGGATAGTGAACCGGTGCTGCTCGTATTGGGCATCCTGGCGAGCATTCCGATAATTATATGGGGCAGCCATTTGGTCGGGGCTCTACTTCGAAGGTTTCCACCGCTTGTCTATGTAGGGGCTGCGCTGCTTGGCTATGCGGCTGGGGAAATGCTCGTTAGCGATCCTGGCTTGAACGAATGGCTGTTTAGGAGTTCTTCTGCCGTGCATGAAGCGGTGCCGTTATTTTGTATACCGGTTGTTATTATCGCGGGCTTGCTCAGTAGGCCGAAAGTAAGAAGCATATAACGCTGAATATTACCAAAGGCGCCGGCTTATTCCGCGGGAGCGGAAGAGGCGGCTTATTCTTTTTCCTAGGGAACTGATGGTTAGCACTGGTTTTTTATTCTCAGTTCTATTACACTAGAGGTTGCGAGAAGTTACGGGATCGTGTCGTCTTTCGTCGAACAGGAATGGCGGCGATACCGATTGTAACCGGAACGATCGGGGGGAGGCTTTTGTCTAAACAACACTATGCTGGAGTTGCTCTGCTCGGCGCGGGGCTTGTAATTCTGCTTGGCAAATGGGGTTTCTTTAGTTTTATCGGCTCGATCTTATGGCCTTTAGTGCTGCTCGGCGCGGGAATTTTGCTGCACGTACTGTATTTTGGCCGGCTGCTTCCATCCGTTGCATTAGTGCCTGCGGGCATACTGTCTGTATACGGGCTTTTGTTTTTGTTCTGTACTTTATTTGGATGGTCGTTCTTCAATCAGCTTTGGCCGCTGCTGCTGTTCGGTCCGGCAGCGGGGCTGTACGAATATTATACGTTCGACTCATTCAAGCCCCGTCTAGCGCTGCAGCTGTCCGTCGCATTAGGCGCTGTTGCGGTCGTTTTGTTCGGATTTATTCTCATTGCAAGCTGGAGCATTTATGTCATCGGACTCGTGTTGGTTGTTGCGGGTTTGTGGCTGACGCTCGGCCGCGGCCGCAGGACGCGATGGTAATCCCCCTGCGTTGTTTGACCGGTAGTATATAGAAAGATAAGAAATGATTAATTGGAGTGGATTATGACAATGAAGGAAAGACAGCAGATTCGTAATATTGCAATTATCGCGCACGTAGACCACGGCAAGACAACTCTTGTCGATAAGCTGCTTCAGCAATCCGGCACATTCCGCGAGAATGAAGCGGTTCAAGAGCGCGCCATGGATTCCAATGATATCGAGCGCGAGCGCGGCATTACGATTCTGGCGAAGAACACGGCAATTAACTATAAGGATTATTTGATTAATATCGTCGATACGCCGGGGCATGCTGACTTCGGCGGCGAAGTAGAACGGATTATGAAGATGGTTGACGGCGTGTTGCTCGTCGTTGACGCATTCGAGGGCTGCATGCCGCAGACGAAGTTCGTGCTGCGCAAGGCGCTTGAATCGAATTTAACGCCGATCGTCGTCGTGAACAAAATCGACCGTCCGAATGCGCGTCCAACGGAAGTTATCGATGAAGTGCTCGATCTGTTCATCGAGCTCGGAGCGAACGATGACCAGCTTGAATTCCCGGTTGTGTACGCATCTGCGCTAATGGGCACGTCCAGCCTTGATCCGGACAAGCAGGACGAGAACATGCAGGCATTGTACGATACGATTGTAGAGCACATTCCAGCTCCTACGGAAAGTGTAGAGCAGCCATTGCAATTTCTCGTGACGCTGCTTGACTTCAACGAATATTTGGGCCGTATCGCTGTCGGCCGCGTCAACCGCGGCGTCGTGAAGCAAGGACAATCGGTAGCCGTAATGACGCGCGAAGGCGGAATCAAACAAGCGCGTATCGAGAAGTTGTTCGGCTTCCAAGGGCTGAAACGGATTGAAGTCCTAGAAGCAGGCGCAGGCGATATCATTGCGATTGCGGGCATTAAGGACATCAACATTGGCGAAACGCTTGCCGATCCGGCGAATCCGGAGGCATTGCCGGTTCTGACGATTGATGAGCCGACGCTTCAGATGACGTTCCTTGTCAATAACAGTCCATTCGCAGGCCGCGAAGGCAAATGGGTAACGTCCCGCAAGCTTCGCGATCGCTTGTTTAAAGAATTGGAAACTGACGTGGCGCTCCGCGTTGAAGAGACAGATAGCCCGGACGCATTCATCGTTTCGGGACGAGGCGAGCTTCATCTCGGCATTCTGATTGAGAACATGCGCCGCGAAGGCTACGAGCTGCAAGTATCGAAGCCAGAAGTCATTATAAAAGAAATCGATGGCGTGAAGTCGGAGCCGTACGAGCGACTGCTTATTGACGTGCCGGAAGAGCATATGGGCGCGGTCATGGAAAGCCTCGGTTCCCGTAAAGCCGAGATGGTGAACATGATCAATACCGGCTCGGGTCAAGTCCGAATCGAGTTTATTATTCCTGCACGAGGTCTGATCGGCTACCGTACGAACTTCTTGACGCTTACGCGCGGATACGGCATCATGAACCATGCGTTCGACAGCTACGGTCCGCTGGCAGGCACCCAGGTTGGCGGCCGCCATCAAGGCGTCCTCGTATCGAGTGAGACCGGCGTATCGACGTTCTACGGTATGATGGGCGTAGAGGATCGTGGCGTGCTGTTCCTTGAGCCGGGCACGGATGTATATGAAGGAATGATTGTCGGGGAGCACAACCGCGATAACGATATTATCGTCAACATCTGTAAGGAGAAGGCATTAACGAACGTTCGTTCCGCCGGCAAGGACGATACGGTTAAGCTGAAGACGCCTGTCATCTTCTCGCTTGAGGCGGCGCTTGAATATTTGAACGACGATGAGTACTGCGAAATTACGCCGAAGTCGATTCGCCTTCGGAAGAAGATTCTGAATAAGAGCGAACGTGAACGTGCGGAGAAACACCGCAAAACAGCGCAAGCCGGCGTATAATTTAGGAGCTTGTGCTTGGTTGAAGGAGGTTTACTGGGATGCAGGAATGGTTCAGCAACCATCCGGTCATTACGTACGTCTTAATATTGGCATGCACGATCTATATCTTCAATGCGGTGTTCCGTGTTCAGCGGCTGCCGATTCTGAAGGAAGTGCTCGTGCATCTCATTATGGCGATCGGTGCATTCGTGTTGTTCATTCTTCAGATCGACAAGCTGCCGATCATTCAGTGTATGGCTGTAGCGATCATTATGATGATGATGCTTCGCGGGCGCCAGCTGTATGATAAGCTGCGTAAGAAGAACGGCAAGACAGTGAACACCGGTTCAGGACAGTAACCTTATGCCTAGACTAGGCAAGGAGCTGATAGTGAATGAAGCTCGAGGATGCTCTGTTCAATTGGCTGCAAATTGACCGTGTTGCGAGCGCGCGCCCGGATGACCGGGCCGCGCTTCAAACACGTGATTTTTTTCTGACTGTATTACAGGAAGATCACGGAGTGAGCTGCGTAAGCGTATCGGCTGAAGACGCGACGATGGTTCATGTGCGCGTCGAATTCGAGAAAGGCAGCAGGAAGCTGTTCATGTTCGACCGGCAAGCTTCGGAACAGCTGCTTGCTGACATTGCATCCAATCCTCGCTATCAGTGACGAACAACAAGGACTTAAAGGTGTGATAAGATGGATTCGCAATCACCGCTGCCGCCCCGATCTTCGAGTAGGCGCTCATCCAGAAACGCTCAACCTCACCCCAAAGCCAAGCCGCCAAAGAAGAGAAAAGTTCGTTGGAAGCGTATATTCGGCCTGTTGATCATCGCTATCGTTCTGCTCGTTGGAGGATATGTTACTAATTTATTCTTCAAAGCGAACGAAGCATTAGAAAATATTTCGCTTCCGGGTGTCGAGACGAAAGTAGCACCTGACGAATCGGTTAAGGTGAAACCGACCGCGATGCTTCTGCTCGGTCTTGATTCGAGGGAAGCGACGGGTACAATGAATACGGACGTTATTATGGTTATGGCGATGAATCCGACGACGAAGAAAGCAACCGTGGTGACGGTTCCGCGCGATACGAAGATTGAGCTTGCTCGTTATACACCGCATAAAGCGAACAGCTATTATTCGATCTTTTATCGGCAGGCGCTTAAGGATACGAACGACAAAGACAAGGCGAAGCTTGCTGCTCTCGATGAGATGAAGACAATGTTCGGCAGATATTTCGGAATTGATATTGGGTATGCAACGATCGTTAACTTCAAAGGGTTCTCGGATGTCGTCGACGCGCTCGGCGGCATAGAGGTAGATGTCGACATGGATATGCATTATGTAGATAATGCAGACGGTACGAATATTAACCTGAAGAAGGGTCGTCAGAAGCTCAACGGCGACGAAGCGCTTGATTTTGTTCGCTATCGCAAATCGAATGACGGCAAGAACATGTCCAGCGATTTCGACCGTAACCGCCGTCAAGGCGAAGTTATCGGAGAAATTGTCGATCGTATGAAGTCGTTCGGCAGCGTAAGCAAGTATGGCTCTGTTATTGAGGCGGTAGGCAACAACATGAAGACAGACGTTCCACAATCGGAGCTGCGTCAGTTGATGCTGACGTACTTTGGCATCGGACGGTCGGACGTCGAATTTATGCCGCTCACAGGCAATTGGAAGAGCCCATATGTATATGCTAACGAGAAGAGCCTGGCGGATACGAGACAGGCGCTTAAAGCCCAATTACAGCAATAAGGGTAGTACGACGGAGCAGGGTTATGGTATAATACGGTTACGTAGCGTACTTCTAAGTGTAGGAGGTCATGCGGATGACCGAACTGAAGAATGGAGTTCCCCTGAAGTTCTACCGCAATGCTGATAAGCGTAATGACCGTTCGCGGATTGTTACGGCCTTGGACGACACGCTGCGACTTTGCAATGTTAAGATGAATAAGGAATGGACAACATCTGTACCAGAAGGACAAGTGTTGGCCGACATCGAAGAAGCCTAGCGAATATCGCTAGGCTTTTTGTGTACTTTTCATGCATGCTGCCTACACAAATTTTCTAGTCATACGTGGATCTGTATCGTTTACTTATTCATTCGAGGACTCTTGGAAGCAGACGGGTCATTCGGCTGTGGAATCGTATCGCGTGGCATTTGCGGCACGATACGGCCGATGATGTCAGACATTTCTTCTGCAAAGCCTTGTACCGGACGACCGCGCCTAATGTCGGCGCCGATTTCTCGTAGACGCTGTGCCAAGTCGATATCCGCCGTTACGATGGCATCTACGCCATAAGGATCTTTGCGGAATGCTTCTGCTACCGAATATTTGATTGTACCGATGCGGGAGCGGTCCAGCTTACTGTCTACATCGATTCCGACGACGGCTATGTTGCCTGCAATGACACAATGAGCATTCTTCACGCCAGGAATTCCTTTCGCTAGCGACTCTAGATGCAGCTCGACTTGTCGAGGGTCGGTAATGGCTTTGGCTCGCGGTGCGGTCTGCTGAGCTTTGATCCGAGCATTATTTTGTGGAGAGGGTGATGTTTCGTTGCGCGCTACGGTTCCACAGCCTGCGATAAGCAGACTTAGAATCGTAATAGACGCTAGGCAATTGAAGAACGAGCGCATATCGCCACCAGACCTTTCACAATCACTTTTTGTCGTCGCTGCATAGTTTGCCCGAAGCTGAATATGGTTATGTATGCCTTTCGTCAACTAATCGATACTCGGCGCCAGGAGGGTCCGCGATGAAAAAAATTTTCGTGCTCGATACGAATGTGCTGCTCCACGATCCGCAAGCCATCTTCGCCTTCGACGATAATGAGGTCATCATTCCGGCGATTGTACTCGAAGAGATTGACTCCAAGAAACGGCTCGCTGACGAGCTTGGCCGCAATGCGCGAACCGTATCAAGGCTGCTCGACCGGATGCGTGAGGAAGGTCATTTGCACGAAGGTATCGTATTGCCTAGCGGCGGACTGCTGAAGGTTGAACTGAATCATCGGAGCTTTGTTCGTGTACAAGAAATGTTCGGCGAAATGTCCAACGACAACCGGATTCTAGCCGTGGCGCTTAATTACCATATGGAGGAGCAGGAGAAAGGGACGAATGCACGGATTGTGCTCGTCAGCAAAGACGTACTTGTCCGAATTAAAGCGGACGTTCTTGGGCTTGAGGCTCAAGATTATTTGTCCGACCGTACCGTCTCTGCTACTGATCTGTACGGTGGTTATTCAACCCTTCATGTGCATCCATCTGTTATTGACGAATTTTATACGTATCGATTTTTATTGATTAAGTCATTAAATCTGCCGGTTAGATTATACCCGAACGAATTCGTTATTTTGCGTGACGAGATGGGAACTTCGAAGTCGGCTTTGCTGAAGGTTAGTCAGGACGGCGTAAGATTGGAGCCTTTGTATTTAAGCAACGATGCGGTGTGGGGCATTACAGCTCGGAACGCTCAGCAGCGAATGGCGCTGGAGCTGCTGTTGAATGACGATATACCGCTGGTGACGCTGACCGGCAAAGCTGGCACCGGCAAGACGCTGCTTGCGCTCGCCGCGGGACTTCTGAAGGTGGAGGATGAGCATAAGTACAAAAAACTGCTCATTGCCCGTCCCGTCGTTCCGATGGGTAAGGATATCGGGTATTTGCCGGGAGAGAAGGAAGAGAAGCTACGACCATGGATGCAGCCGATCTATGATAATCTTGAATATCTGTTCGACACGAAGAAGAGCGGTGACATTGATAAAATTTTGATGGGACTCGGCAGCATTCAGGTTGAAGCGCTCACGTATATTCGTGGACGTTCCATACCAGGGCAATTCATTATTGTCGACGAAGCACAAAATTTAACCCGTCACGAAGTGAAGACGATCGTGTCTCGTGTTGGCGAAGGAAGCAAAATCGTCCTGATGGGTGATCCGGAGCAAATCGATCATCCGTATCTCGATGCCATCAGCAACGGATTAACCCATATTGTAGAGCGTTTTAAGTCGGAGTCTTTAAGCGGCCATATTACGCTGGAGAAAGGTGAGCGTTCGAAGCTTGCGCAGCTCGCCGCCGATTTGCTGTAGTATCGCATAGATGAAGAAGCTGGATGGGCAGGACCGTTCAGCTTTTTCATTTTTCAAAAGAGTAAAGACAATTTGTCGGTTCGTTTGTTATGATAAAGGTATACCTTCATCTGGAAAGGAAGGAAGCTGTGTACCGGAAATCATCGCTGCTGCTGTTGATTGTCTCGTTAGCAGCAGTACTTATTGTGTTCATGTCGCTGATCCGCATTCCTAACGGACCGACTTCTCCGGCATCTAAAGGTGGCGTTACCGAATCCCCTCTCCCTGCTGGCCAGGAAGGCTCTGAACGTCAACATATCGTCGTAAGCGTTTCCATGACGAATGGGCAATTTAATGATTTAATGGACGCATCTGTACGCTTCATGGAGCAGTATGACAACATTAGCGTAGAGCTTCACAATATTGAGCGTGAACAAGCATACGAAACGTGGAAGAATAGCGCTCAGCTCGGAGTAGGCGCGGATGTGGCGTTAATGAACAATGAATGGGTAAGAGAGTTCGCGGTTCTCGGGTATTTGAAACCACTGGACAAGCTGATAACGGAGATGTCTGCAGATTGGCTGAACGGTCTATTGGAGCCTGTCAACTGGAATGGGTACTGGTGGGGGCTGCCGAAGGATGCTGATCCGCTAGTCGTCGTCTGGAGCAGGCCGCTGCTTGATACGTTGACTAGTAAGGGCGTGCCGGACAGCTGGAATCGATTCGTCGAGCTGGCTGTATCGGCAGGCGCCTCGATGCCGAAGGTGCCGCTAGTGAAGCTTGATTCCTCGGATGCACGACAGCTGCTGGTTTGGCTCGATTCCTTCCCTTCTGAAGAGCGTGCGGAGATGCTAAGACCGTTCGAGAATGAGACGCTTGAACGATTAGCGTTCCTTGCAACGGGGAACGGGCATGCCTTTCATATTAATCGATCGGGTGATGGCAACCCGGCTGATGCTCTCGCTAAAGGGAATGTTTTATCGGCTGTCATGAATTGGTCTGTGGTGGAGTCTCTGCCTGCAGAGACACGCTCCTTGCTTGCTGTCGATTATGTGAGCGGATGGTATGGCGGCAGGAGCTTTGTCGTATTCGCACACAGCAAAAGTAAGGAAGAGGCGATCGAACAATGGCTTCAGTTCGTGGCAGGTGAAACAGAGCAGCAAACGAGCTATGACCGGCATCGGCTGCTGCCTTCGCTAAAGCCTTTATATGCAAGTGCCGCAACTCCGGCGTATACAATAAGCGGCAGCCGAATGGCGGATTACGAGTGGCTGAAGCGGCTGAATGTAGTGCCGACTGAGATGCCGGACCCCGAGTGGCCCGTTCGGCTCATTCGATGGGAGAGGATTTGGCAGGAGACGAGCGGCAGCGAGCGATGGATTGCGGAGTTGGCCGAACGTTGGAGCGACGAAGGCTCCTCGCGTCAGGAAGCGGTAGGGAACGGCTCGAAAGCGGATGATGGTGCTTCTGCTAAACAGTCGACGACAGACGCTGCTGTTGATGCTGCCGTTATCGAGCTGCCGTAATAGCCGAACACCGCCTTCCGAAATCGGAAGGCGGTGTTCGGTCTAATAGGCCTAGAATTGAACAGAAAGTGTAACAACAAGCTCACCGTCTTGTACGTCAACTTCCTTTGCTCTTAGGAAGCTGACAATTTGCTGCGGATAAAAGCCAAGATCGAATGATTGCTCAAGCTCGCGCCGCGTCGTATCCGGCAAAGCAAGCTCGTTAAATTTTAGCTCGTCGACATGGAATTGGATGCTGCTTGGTTCGGACTCAATCGTGTAATGGCCGGCCACTTCAATGGACATGCCGCTCCGGCTTCCACTGGCAATGACTTGGTCGTTCTCGAAACGGAATTCGAATACGTTGAACATCTCGTTCTGATCTCGCAGAAATTGGTTAAGCGCATCTTCAGGTACCCTCAGTGTATATTGGAACCCGTTAATTTCCAGAAAATCTTTATTCTCTTGTACCCATTCCGGCAAATGCTTCATCGCTTCCGACAAAGCTTCGAAATAAGTACGAACCTCATTCATACCAGCGCTATTCCAATAATTCGTCAGTTCATTCATCATTAACCGAAGCCGATCAGCATCCGATCGCCCCGCGAGCGCCGTATCGAGCTCTTCCTCAAGCTTAGCGACCCGTTCGCGCTGCAAAAGCAGATCAGTCTTGACCGCTTCGAGCTTCTGGCGTTCTTCGGTTTGTTGATTATACGCCTCGCGCAGAAGGTGTGCCTCCTCGGCGTATCGAAGAAGCATCGTTCGATCCCGCTCGAAAATAACGTCAATATAGTCGAGCATTTGCAGCCATTCTCGCATCGAATGAAAGGAAAACAACGCCTCGAGCAGCCAATCGCGTTCTCCCATATAATAGGATCGCAGTACTTTGCCGGCTTCCTCGCGCTGCTGCTTAATCTGAAGCTCTTTGTCTTCAATCTGGGCGGATACTGCTAATAATGATGCTTCAAGCGCGTTCATCTGTTCTTGCACGCGGGTAATTTCTTTGTCGATCTCGACAACGGACAAGCTTTTCTCTAGAAGCTGCTGAATGGCTTGTTCCTCGGGCGTAAGGGCTAAAGCCATTCCAATCGTCTGAAACAGCAACAGCAGCAACGCGAAGGCGAACGCTCCGGCACGGCGCAGCAGTGCTGGCATGTCGGTACCTCCCTTAGTATGTAGTCAAGCCTAGCCTATGTTTATGCGGACATCTCATCCATTATATCTCAATCCACCCTTGAAGGGAGCAGCAAAATGGACGGATATACAGATTCTCTAACCGCGCGTATTGTAGATGCCATTCACAAGGAGGGTACACCTGCGTACACGGAGGACGGAACACCCTGCCTGGCGATCACATTCAGCCGGTACATGGAGCTCTGTCTTTATGACGAGCGATTCGGCTACTATCGAAGCGGCGGTGTACGTACCGGTCGCAATGGAGACTTCTATACGAGCGGGGCAATTGGCGGAGTGATGGGGAAGATGTGGGCGCGCTTTCTTCATAACGTTTCGGCACAAGCTGATAAACCGCCTGTCATGATAGAATGGGCAGCAGGTGCTGGGGCAATGACGGCCGCACTATTGACCGCGTGGTCGGATTATGCGCCGGAATGGCTGCGCAGTATTGATTATTGGGCGGTGGACGACCACCCGCAGCATTTGGAGTCCACTCGTGAGAAAATTCAATCAATCCTATCCTCTAATCCTGAAGTATGTCCTGTTCATATTACTTGCTCGGCTGAAGCGATAGACAGACTAGCTGTACTCTCTAACGAGAAAACGGTGTTTATTGCAGCGAATGAACTGATCGATGCGATGCCGGTGCATCGGGTCGTTATGCGGAATGGACAATTAGCGGAAATGGGCGTATGCATTCAGTCTAAGGGGGGAGTGGCTTCTTCGTTTGGATATGCGTACATGCCGCTGTCCACGCCGGAGCTGGCGATTTCGGTCGCGGAAGATGGTGTCTCGTTAGCGGAAGGGCAGCTTAGCGAGGTGAATTTGTCTGCCGAGCGCTGGCTTGCTGAACTAGGGTCTGTTGTTCGTTCCGGCATGCTGCTGCTTGCCGATTACGGGCACGATGCGGAGGAATACCGAGCTGCTCACCGGATGCAGGGTACACTTCTCTGTTACCGGAATCATATTGCTCATGACAATCCTTTTCTTGTGCCGGGTAAGCAGGACATAACGGCGCATGTCAATTTTACCGCCTTGAAACGTGCGGCTGAGCGGTCCGGCTGGTCCACTGCGTATGAAGCGACTCAGCTTCAGTTTCTGCTTGACCAAGGTGTCATGGAGCTGCTGGCCGATCATGATGGCATAAATCCCTTCAGCGATCTTGCGAAGCGTAATCGGGCGGTTCGGCAGCTGCTTCTGTCTGACGGTATGAGTGAAACGTTCAAAATAATCGTATTGACAAGAGGAGGCTTTCAGCTCCCTCCCCCGTGTATAAATGGGTAACCTAAAAAGAGTCGGAATCGCTTACGATTCCGACTCTTTTTATGTGGGGGGATCAAAATCCCGCAGACTAATTTACAACGGAAGCCCCATCTTGAATACCGTCCAGTAACTAAAGCCAACAAACGAGATGATCATGTAACCCCAGAACATCAATATATATGTACGTTCCGAGAAGTTCAGATAGCCGAGCAAGATGAACGCGGCGGCTTGCATGAAGAACAAGAGCGACATTTCGATCATGTCTCCTGCAAACGACATCAGTGCAATCATGAGCGTCCAAAAGCCGAGAACTCGAAACATGCGTGCCATTCTCCATCCCCCTCTCTTCGATTCGACCTTTTTTTTCTATTGCTCATTATAACTGTACGTACAAATTGTGTAAACCTGTAAGCGCATCAATCTGCAAACTTTTTGACCGGCACTTGGATTCTCATCCGCTATAAGTTTGTACATTAACATCAGCATTCATGTATGAGTACATTAAAAAATGGATATATAAATTAGTATCCGATAGATTCTATGAACTCTACCAAGGGCATAGAGATAAATAAGCGCCTTACACGTTAGGAGGTTTGGGTAGCATGACAGCAGTTAGACAAGATGCATGGAGTCCCGATGATGATATTATATTAGCGGAGGTAACGCTGCGGCATATTCGCGAAGGCAGCACACAGTTGGCCGCTTTCGAGGAAGTCGGCGAGCGGATTGGCAGAACCTCGGCAGCCTGCGGCTTCCGGTGGAACAGCTGTGTTCGCAAACGTTATGAGGATGCTATTCAACTTGCAAAGCAGCAGCGCCAGAAACGCAGTTATTTAAAGAAGCAATCGCTAGTAGCATCTCCTCATGTATCGTCGCTTCAGATCGTAGATGAGGACACGAAGTCATTTAAGCATGATCCGATATCGGAAGAAAGTATGACGATAGACGGAATTATTCGTTTTCTCCGGCAATGGCGGGGAGCCTATCAAGAGCTTCAGCGGCAGGTAAAGGTGCTGGAGAAAGAGCTGCACGAGCGCGAGGAAGAGCTAGTTGCGCTTCGAAACGAGAACAGCCGATTGAACAGTGAAGTGTCGAATGTCCAGACGGATTATCGGACCGTTAACGACGACTACAAGACGCTTATTCAGATTATGGATCGCGCGCGTCGTCTTGCTGTATTAAATGAAGAGGACGATTTGAAGCCTCGATTCAAGATGGACGCGAATGGAAATTTGGAACGAATCGAATAACCGGTTGCAGCGATGTCTTGGCGAACGCCCTCGCATGTATAGATGCGACGGGCGTTTTTGCGTTACGATATATCTATTCGGTCTTATGGACAATAGGATAGAGAATAGCATATCAACAAAGACAGATGCGGGATAGGGGGCGGACTAATTCATGAGATTTGTTATTGTAGGCGGCGGGGCCATCGGTCTGTTGTATGGAGCTAGACTTGCGATTGCTGGATATCCGGTTACGATCTGGACGAGAACCTCGAAGCAAGCGGAATTGCTGACAGACGAAGGGATCGAGCTTGTCCGGGACGGCTCTATCGATATCGTGGACGTTGAAGCTTATTCGATAACGGAGGATAGTCGGTTAGCTGCAAGAGACAATGAGGATACGGTGCTGCTTATCACCGTTAAGCAGCCGCAGCTGACAACGGAGCTGCTGGGGCGTATCCGTGTGGTGGCTGAGCAAGGAAGCATCGTGATCGGGCTTCAGAACGGTGTAGGACATATCGAAGCTATACAGCGCTTCCTGCCGGATTGTGATGTGCTTGCGGGTATAACGACGGAAGGTGCGCTACGGCATGGCCCTCGTACGGTGGAGCATACGGGTAAAGGAACTTTTGTAATAGGCAAGTATGAGGTAGCTGCGACTGCGAATTCAGCGGCGGATCATCGTGATATTTTGTCACAGGCGGATTGGAATTTACGTGAAACAAGGCAGAAAATGTTGGTGAATGTGTTCTCTGGAGCAGGAATTACGGCCGAACTGTCGAATGAAATGATTAATCGGGTTTACCAAAAATTGCTGGTGAATGCTGTAATTAATCCTTTAACGGCATTGTTCGATGTACGCAACGGAGAACTTACCGGGCATTCCACTAGATTGTCGCTGATGAAAGCTTTGCACGAAGAAACGTTATCCGTGCTAATTGCTGCAGGAATGGTTGACGACGGCAATAGCTGGGACAGGCTGCTGCAAGTGTGCAAGAGCACGAGCAGTAACATCTCGTCGATGTTATCTGATGTAAGAGCAGGCCGGCCAACCGAGATTGACTGGATTAACGGCGGCGTATGCCGTCTCGCGGCGGATGTCGGAATGGAGGCTCCGCTCAACCGTTCGGTAATGCTCATGATTCAAGCGATACAGTAAATCAATTCAGCAATGGAAGGGGGGACTGGCATGTCGTGGTTATGGGAAAGCGTTCGTCACATCTATGCTTATTTGGCAGTCATACCAGTCGTCCCTTTTTTTCTAATTTATTGGATATACGGCTCCATAAGCAACAACCGTAAGAAAGCATTCGGCTTGGCGATGGATGTGACGACGGTACTGCTCATTGGCTGTGTGGCGGTTCTATTCGATTTTATCTTCGGCAGCAAATTCGGTTTTTATTTAATTATTCTAATTCTGCTGCTGCTCGGCGGTTTGATCGGCAACTTGCAGTTCCGCAAACGCGGCGAGGTCGATACGAAAAAAATTGTCCGAGCCGTATGGCGAATCGGCTTTCTATTCATGAGTGTTCTATATGTTCTATTCATGTTCATCAGTATCGGCCAACTGCTGCTCTATCCGGTGTAACGGCTATATACCGTACACATATGAGCATCACGGGGAGCCGAATGAGTCCTTCCGGCTTGGAAGGCTCTTTTTAATTCTTTCTTCATGTCTTCCTATGTCCTCGCTCTTTGACGCTTCACCGCTCAATTGTGTACAATGAGTCCGTAGCATTTGTCCTAATTATTACGGGCTGCTCGCTCTAGCGGCAGGCAGCTATACAATCTATTGCGGATCGAGGTCGGAATGAAGCAATGACTTCTACGAATTTTTATGAACTGCCATCATCTCAGCCGTTAAGCGAAGCCTATGTGAAACAAACGGATCGTCGTTTAGATGCATTGTTTCACAGCGGTCATCCGGCCAGTGACGAGAGCTGGCGAAGCCGTTCGGCCCGGCTTGACAGCATGAAGCAGCAACGAGCAGCTTCGGCTGATGTAGCGGAAGCTCTTCGGCGTTATAATGAGCGAATCGGCATGTCGTCGGAGACAGCGGCGAATATCGATGCCATCGGACAAGGTGCGCAGGTCATCATCGGCGGGCAGCAAGCCGGTCTATGGACCGGACCCTTACTCGTTATACATAAAGCTGTTACTATTATTTCGGCGGCCAAGCACGCCTCGAACGTATTGGGTCGAGAAATAATTCCTGTTTTTTGGATTGCAGGAGAGGATCATGACTGGGATGAGGCGAATCATATTACAGTCATATCAGAGCAAGGGTTACGTAAGCTGGCGGTCGCAAGGCCGGAAGGGCCGCGTACGTCGGTTAGCCGTACAGGTGTTGCGCCAGAAGTGTGGGAAGCTTCAATCGCTGATTTGGACGCTATGCTCACCGGCTCTGAATTTAAGGAGCCGCTGCTTAGCAAGCTTAGAGAGATTTCCGGTTCGGCCCGATCGCTGAGCGACTCTTTCGCGCATCTCATGACGTGGCTGTTCGGTGAATACGGACTCGTGCTCATAGATGCGGATGATGCTGCGATACGAGCGGTTGAAGGTCCAATGTTCCGGCGGATGATTGCAGAGAACGACGCGCTTGAAGCCGCTTATGCGGCTGCCGGGGACAAGATTGCCGCGTTGGGTTATCGAACGCAAGCGGCTTTCACGCCTCATTGTGCCAATTTGTTTTTGTTCCGGCCGGAGGATAGCTCAGCCGGTATGGCGGGTGACCGCGTTCTGTTGTATAAGCGAGAGGGCGGATTCACGGACAAGAGGGGCGATTCGTTCTGGAGTACTGACGAGCTGCTGTCGATTGCAGAATTACGTCCGCATCTACTTAGCAACAATGTACTGACAAGACCCGTTATGCAGGATTATTTGTTCCCCGTTCTTGCAGCGGTACTCGGAGCTGGTGAGCTCGCCTACTGGGCGCAAATCGGCGAGGCGTTCCATCATTTCGGGATGGAGATGCCTATTCTTGCTCCTCGTATGTCATTCACTCTAGTCGAAGGCACGATAGCGAAACATATGATGAAGTATGATTTGTCGTTCGACGATGTCATCGAACGATTCGAGGAACGAAGACAGCAATGGTTGACGGCGCAGGACCGGTTCGATATTGCAGGCCGGTTCGGAGCGGCGAAGCGGGAATTCGAGTCATTGTATTCGCCTCTTGTTGAGTTGGCGGGGGAAGTGCAGGCCGGACTTGCAGCGCTTGGTGCGACGAATATGAACAAAATATTAGAGCAAATCGATTTTCTGCAGTACCGGACCCAAGATGCACTGCGCAAAAGCCACGATGCTTCGCTGCGTCGTTGGGAGCGGATTGGCCTGGCCATTTGGCCGGGCGGCAAGCCTCAGGAACGTGTATTGAACATGACAGCATATTATAATCGTTATGGAACCGATTGGATTACGAAGCTGCTTGCGCTTCCGTATGTTCCAAGCGGAGAGCATCAGGTCGTTTACTTGTAGGCCAATTTAGCTTTTATAAATTATGAGATGAGAGGCAGTGGTTAAACGATGAGTACGGATGCAAAACAAAAAAGTATTGTAGCGGATATGTCGCTGGCACCGGAAGGACATTTGAAAATTGATTGGGTTAGTGCCCATATGCCGGTGTTGAACCGAATTCGGGAGCAATTTGAGAAGGATCAGCCGTTCAAGGGGCTGAAGGTTACGATCGCACTTCACTTGGAGGCCAAAACAGCGTACTTGGCGAAGGTCGTCAAAGCTGGCGGTGCAGAAGTAACAATTACGGGCAGTAACCCATTGTCGACGCAGGATGACGTATGCGCAGCACTTGTCGAGGATGGAATTACAGTATTCGCGAAGTACAATCCTGATCCACAGGAGTACAAAGAGCTGATGATTAAGGCGCTGGAGACGAAGCCGGATCTGCTTATCGATGACGGCGGTGATCTCGTGACGATTCTTCACTCTGAGCGCCAAGATTTGCTGGCGACGGTTCGCGGCGGTGCGGAAGAGACGACAACTGGCGTGATCCGTTTGAAGTCGCTTGAGAAGGAAGGCGCGCTGAAATTCCCGATGGTTGCGGTTAACGATGCTTTCTGCAAATATTTATTCGATAACCGTTACGGTACCGGCCAATCGGTATTCGACGGTATTAACCGGACGACGAACCTTGTCGTAGCTGGCAAGACGGTTGTCGTCGTCGGCTATGGCTGGTGCGGCAAAGGCGTTGCTATGCGCGCCAAAGGTCTCGGTGCTAACGTAATCGTAACGGAGATTGACGCGATCAAAGCAGTCGAAGCGTATATGGACGGATTTGCGGTTATGCCGATGATTGAAGCTGCGAAGCTTGGCGATATTTTCGTCACGGTAACGGGTAACCGTGACGTAATCCGCGGTGAGCATTACGAAGTAATGAAGAACGGCGCAATTTTGTCCAATGCTGGACATTTCGACGTAGAAGTGAACAAGCCGGAGCTTGAAGCGCTGTCGAGCAGCGTTCGTACGGTACGCCGCAACATCGAAGAATACCAACTGAAGGATGGACGCAGCATCTACCTGCTGGCTGAAGGTCGCCTCGTTAACTTGGCAGCCGGCGACGGTCATCCGGCAGAAATTATGGATATGACGTTCGCACTGCAGGCGCTTGCGCTTCGTCATGTGAACGAGCAGTACCAAACGCTTGGCAACAAAGTGACGAACGTTCCGTACCATCTTGACGAGCAAGTTGCCCGCTTGAAGCTGGAAGCTCTCGGTATGGGCATCGATAAGCTGTCCGATGAGCAGCGAGCATATCTTGACAGCTGGAATGCGCACTAAAACAATTGAAATATGCGAATATGTACATGAAGGCCGGGGCCATGCTGCCCCGGCCTTTTTTCATTGACTTTTATATGTTCGTACGGGAGGGGAAGAGCAATCAGAGAGACTAACTCCGGGACAGAAAACAAAACATAGGGCGTAAGCCCTAAGTCGGTCTGATACTATGGTGGGATATTTAGTTTATCACCTAAAATTTAATGCGTATTAGCAAAATTAGAGAAGGAATTTTATTTTAGGTGGCGAATAAGTGTGACTTAGTGGTGAAAAGTGGGGCGATGTGGTGAGTTTGGGGGAAGGAGTGGAACGGTCGTGTTCATGGGTGAGCATCAACATAGTATTGATGACAAAGGCCGTCTCATCATTCCAGCTAAGTTCAGGGAAGCATTAGGTACTACTTTCATCGTGACGAGAGGCTTGGACAACTGCTTGTTCGTATACCCGATGAGTGAGTGGAGCGTGCTGGAGCAGAAGCTCAAGGCGCTGCCGCTGATGAAGTCGGATGCCCGTGCCTTTACCCGCTTTTTCTTCTCGGGAGCTACGGAATGCGAGCTCGATAAACAGGGAAGGGTAAATTTGCCGAAGCATTTGTGCGAATACGCCAAGCTGGATAAGGAATGCATGGTGCTGGGTGTGTCAAGCCGCGTGGAAATTTGGAGCAAGGAGACTTGGATGGGCTATTACGAGCAGTCTGAACAAGCATTTAATGAAATTGCTGAAAAGCTCGTTGATTTCGATATTAACTTCTAAATATCTCATCTTAGATTAGCATCAAGAAGTAACGGGAGGTTTGCCGCGTGTTTCAACATGTAACAGTGCTCATGGAAGAAGCGATAGATGGGCTGAATATTAAGCCGGACGGCATTTATGTCGATTGTACGCTCGGAGGGGCAGGACATAGCTCGGGGATCGCAGCGAGGCTTGGCAAGGGCGGTCGATTGATCGCATTTGACCAGGATGAATGGGCGCATGACAACGCGCAGGTCAGACTTGGCCCGTATTTGGATAAAGTGACGCTGATTAAAAGTAACTTCAGACATCTCGAACAGAAGCTGCTGGAATGTAACGTCCCCATAAAGGATGGCATTCCGCAGGTTGACGGCATTTTGTTCGATCTTGGCGTTTCGAGCCCGCAGTTGGACGAAGCAGAGAGAGGCTTCAGTTATAATCATGATGCGCCGCTTGATATGAGGATGGATCGAAGTATTGCGCTGACGGCGGGAGATATTGTCAACACGTGGGACGAACGTGAAATTGCACACGTTCTGAGTGAGTATGGCGAAGAGAAGTTCGCTCGTAAAATTGCCAAATTGATTGTTGCAGCAAGAGAGGAGGCGCCAATCGAGACGACAGGTGAGCTCGTTGAGCTGGTGAAGGCGGGGATCCCTGCGGCAGCAAGACGGACTGGCGGCCATCCTGCTAAGCGGACCTTTCAAGCGCTGCGCATTGCGGTTAACGACGAGTTAGGGGCTGAGGAAGACGCTTTGGAGCAGGCGATCCGTTGTCTTAAGCCGGGCGGAAGGGTGTCGGTCATTACGTTCCACTCGCTTGAGGATCGAATTTGCAAACAGACCTTTGCCAAGTACGTTGAGAAATGTACATGCCCGCCGGACTTTCCGATGTGTGTATGCGGAGGTCAAGGGACGCTTAAGCTTGTGAACCGGAAGCCAATCTCGCCGAGCGAGGAAGAGCTGGAAGCCAACCCGCGTTCTCGTTCTGCAAAGCTGAGGGTAGCTGAGAAGCTGTAAAGGAGAACTAATTAACTGTAACAGATGACAAAGGACGACATAGAGCAGAGCCGGAATGATGGGCCGTATAGAGAGAGGGGGATTATGATGGCATATACGAACGGTAACTTGGCGCTTAAGCCGAAGAAGAAGCCGCAGCAGCGGCAGCAGCAGCTATATCGTGAGACGAAACGGAAGGTCGTCGTAAGTAAAACGCTGCCTACGAAAGAACGGCTGCTCGTATTGCTTATTATAGCGGCGGCTGTACTCGTGGCTTTCCTGGTTATATATCGCAGTGCACAAGTTTATCAACTGAAATACGAAGTAAAGCAGGTGACGGATCAACAAGCGAAGCTGAACGCTGAGCTCGGTGACCTTCAACAGAAGGTCGAGACGCTGAAGGATCCGAAGACGATCGCGCTTGCGGCCGCCAAGCAGGGGTTCTATTATCCGGAAAGTGAAGAAGAGGCTATCAAAGTACGAAAGAAAGCCGCCGAGTCGGAACTTGCAAGAAATTAGGTGATCGATATGAAACGAAGAATCCAACTACGCGTGCTGTTTTTGATCGGAGGGCTAATTACCCTCCTTTTTGTTGTCTTAATTGGCAGGCTATACTGGGTTCAAGTTGTCAAAGCTGACTTCTGGCTGAGCAATGCCGAGCAGTACTGGGCGGCGTCGGAGAAGCTTGTCGCGAAGCGGGGGGATATTACAGACCGGGACGGTAACGTGCTTGCGATGGATGGCAAAGCCTATACGGTAGCGGTTAGTCCAGCGCAGCTGGATAAGCTCGGCATCGTCGATAAAGTAACTGCGAAGCTTGCAGAGCTGCTCGGGATGAATGAATCTGATTTGAGAGCGATTGCTACCGCAAGAAATCCGGATAAGAACAATGCTTTGTATGCGCAGCGCGAGGTGCGTTCGAAAGGCTGGAAGATCGATAAGGAGCTGGGCGATAAAATTGAGGCATTCAAGAAAGAACTGACGGCCGAAACGGGAAGTGTAGATGTCGGGATTTATTTGCTGAATGAAACGAAACGCTATTATCCGAAAAATTCGATGGCCGCACAGCTGCTTGGTTACGTCGACAAAGAGGGCAAAGCGAACTACGGACTGGAATCGTTCTTCGATGAGGTGCTTCGCGGCGAGGATGGTTACCGCAAATATCAGAAGGACGGCAACCGGATTCAAATCGATGGCGGCAAGGTCGAATACAAGCCGGCTCGAGACGGCAAAAATATTACGTTAACGATCGATTATGATATTCAAAACTATGTTGAGCAGGCGATTCAGAAGGCTTACGACAAATATAATCCGAAAAGTATTACTGCGATAGCGGTCGATCCGAATACTATGGAAATTCTTGGAATGGCTAATTTGCCGAGCGCGAATCCGAATAATTACTGGACACAGGATTCGAGCGGTTTTTATAATCATGCGACTCGTTCATTGTATGAGCCTGGCTCGACGTTCAAAATCGTTACGCTTGCTGGCGCAGTTGAAGAAGGGATCTTCGATCCGGATGCGGAATATATGTCCGGCTCGATTCAAGTTCCGGGCAAACGAATCTATGATATTAACCGTAACGGCTGGGGTCAAATTACGTACCTAGAAGGGTTGAAGCGATCGAGTAACGTCGCTTTCGTTCATCTTGGCTACGAAGGGCTCGGAGAAGATAAGCTGCGCAGCTACATTACCAATTTCGGCTTCGGGGCGAAGACAGGCGTGGAATTGCCGGGCGAGTTAGTCGGTTCGATTCGGTTTCATTATCCGACCGAGATCGCTGCGGCTACATTCGGCCAAGGCGTATCCGTCACGCCAATTCAGCAGGTTGCTGCCGTATCCGCAGTTGCGAACGGCGGGAAGCTGCTCAAGCCGCAAATTATTAAGCAAATTGAAGATCCGGTTACCGGTAAAGTGGAGACGCGCAAGCCGGAGGTCGTTCGGCAGGTTATTTCGGCTGAAACGTCCCGTAAAGTAAGCGAATATTTGGAGCAGGTCGTCGCCGACCGAGAGATCGGTTCGGGTAAGAATGCTTATATCGAAGGGTATCGCGTTGCCGGCAAGACCGGTACGGCGCAAAAGTGGGACAATACGAAACGAGGATATTCGAGCGATAAATTCGTCGTCTCGTTCATTGGCTTCGCGCCAGTCGGCAATCCGAAAATTCTTGTGTACGTCATAATTGACGAACCGAATGACAAATACGTCGGCGGCGGTGCTGCAGCAGCTCCAGTATTTAAGGAAATCGTACAGCAGAGCTTACGCCATTTGGGCGTGAAGCCTCAATTAACTGCTGAGGAAGAGGCAGCGCTTAAAAAAGGAGATAATGCGAAAGACAAGAAGGCGCCGACGATCGAGGTCCCGGATCTTAACGGAATGAACGCGGCTACGGCGAAGTCGAAGCTGCAAAGCAAAGGCATCCAGTTCGTTATTGTAGGCAACGGTACCAAGGTGGAGCAGCAAATTCCGCGCGCAGGCTCCATTGTGCCGACCTCACAGCGGGTCTATCTCATTACCGAGAAGCGGGATAAGCTGGCCGTTCCGGATTTGAAAGGGCTGTCGCTTCGCGATGCGATGGAAGTGAGCACGCTGCTTGACATTCGAACGGTGACCGAAGGTGAAGGCTACGTCGTGTCGCAGACGATAGCAAAGCTAAACGGTGAACGGGTGCTGAAGCTGGTTCTCAAGCCGCATATCAGCGAAGCTGGCGAAAATAGCAATTAGGCTGACGTTTAGACTTCTGCACGCAGCGGTTATCATTCATTCGACAAGCCCGGTGCTCTTTTTCGAGCGCGGGCTTGTTCTATTGCTCTCTTGTCCCGAATACGATGGCTGTAAGCGGCGTACAGTCTGTCCGGTCCGGACGGTATGTGCCGTGACGGAAGGGGGACAAGGAAAGTGAAAGTATCTAATGTGACCGTGCGAAGGCGAATGTATATCGTACTGATATTCGGTATTATCGCATTCGCGGGGCTGATCGGACGCTTGGCATTCGTCCAATTGTGGAAAGGCGCAGAGCTTGCGGCCAAAGCAGAAAATTCTTGGCGGCGGGAAGTTCCCTTTACAGCGAAGCGGGGAGAAATTCTCGACCGCAATGGGAACCGGCTTGCGTATAATATCAGTTCTCCTACCATTTGGGCCATACCGGTTCAAATCAAGGATAAGGCGGCGACGGCACGTGCGCTTGCTCCCGTACTAGGCATGACGGAGGAAAAGCTGCTGCCGATGCTCTCCAAGAAGCAGTCCAGCGTAAAGCTGCAGCCAGGAGGCCGGAAAATTACGCTGGAGAAGGCGCAGGAAATTCGGGCACTGGCCCTGCCAGGCATTATGATTGGAGAAGATAACAAACGATTTTATCCTTATGGAACGCTTGCAGCGCATGTGCTCGGGATAACAGGTATCGATAATCAAGGCCTGACGGGGGTCGAAGCTAAATACAACAAATATTTGGAAGGGATAAGCGGTAATATTGCTTATATGTCCGATGCAGCCGGAAATTTGATGCCAGGCTCCGGCGATACGTACAATGCGCCGAAGGACGGCCTTAGCCTGCAGCTTACGCTCGACAAACATATTCAGACCATTGTGGAGCGGGAGCTTGATGCCGCCATGGCTAGATTAAATCCGGATCACATCATTGCTATAGCCATGAATCCGAATAACGGCGAGGTGCTGGCGATGTCTAGCCGGCCGACGTTCCAGCCGGATCAGTATCGGGAGGTGCCGACGGAGGTTTATAACCGTAACCTGCCGGTGTGGATGACATATGAGCCTGGTTCAACCTTCAAAATTATTACACTTGCTGCGGCGATCGAAGAGAACAAAGTTGATCTGAAGAATGAGCGGTTTTTCGATCCAGGTGCAGTCGAGGTTGGTGGAGCGCGGCTTCGCTGCTGGAAGAAGGGCGGACATGGAAGCCAGACGTTTCTTGAAGTCGTGCAGAACTCCTGCAATCCGGGATTCGTCACTCTCGGCCAGCGTCTCGGCAAAGAAAAGCTGTTTGAATATATTCGCAGCTTCGGCTTCGGGACGAAGACGGGCATCGATATTAACGGCGAGGAGAACGGCATTCTGTTCAAGCTGAGCCGCGTTGGACCGGTTGAGCTGGCAACGACCGCATTCGGGCAGGGTGTCTCGGTAACGCCGATTCAGCAAATTACAGCCGTGGCTGCAGCGATAAACGGCGGTACGCTGTATAAGCCTCATTTGGCCAAAGGTTGGATTAATCCGGAAACAGGCGAAACGATTGAATCATTCGATCCAGAGCCGGTCCGTACCGTTATTAGTGAATCGACGTCCCAGCAAGTGCGGGAGGCGCTTGAGAGCGTCGTCGCTCAAGGAACAGGCGGCAACGCCTTTATCGACGGTTATCGGGTAGGAGGCAAAACAGGTACGGCGCAGAAGGTCGTCAACGGCCGCTATTCGCCGAATGAGCATATTGTCTCGTTCGTCTCCTTCGCACCAGCTGACGATCCGCAAATTATTGTCTACTTAGCTGTTGATAATCCGGAGGGCATTCAATTTGGGGGTGTCGTCGCTGCACCGATTGTACGTAATATATTGGAAGATTCGCTCCATTACCTCGGCATTCCGCCAAGAGCGAAGCAGATTGAGAAGGAATATAAGCTTGGCGAGAACAAAATTATTACTGTGCCGAACTTAGTTGGTAAGACGGTATCTGATATTTACGAGGATATGAATACCAATTTTAACCTGTCGTCTGCCGGCACGGGTACGACGGTCATCCGGCAGGCTCCTGCCGCTGGAGCGCGTGTAGAGAAAGGCTCCACTATTCGGATTTACTTAGGCAGCGAAGAGCTGCTGAAGGATGGAGCAGAAGGCCATTCTCATCCTTAATATGGAATTTACTGCGGTGCTAGGGCTGTAGAATTGCCGAGCGCCGCAAATGAATGGTTGAAAATCGGTTAAGATCGATCATAATGGTGTAATAACGACAGTAGCAATGAAGTGAGAATTGTCGATCTAATACAGTACGTGTCGACGGAAGGGGATGCACGATATGACTCTCAATGATATTGCACAGTGGCTTGCTGTCGCATCAGTAGATGGGGATGGCAGCGTTCAAGTAACGGATCTGGAGGACGATTCCCGCAAAGTAAAGCCAGGCTCTTTATTTTTCTGTGTTCCCGGTTATAAAACGGACGGACACGATTTTGCCGTGAAGGCGGCTGAGAACGGAGCGGCAGCGCTTGTCGTCGAGCGAAAGCTGGATATTGCGCTTCCGCAGCTCATTGTTAAAAGCAGCAGACTCGCGATGGCTGTCATCGCAGACCGTTTCTACAGCCACCCTAGCCGCAAGCTTCGTCTTATTGGCGTGACAGGTACGAATGGAAAGACGACGACGACGTATTTGATCGAACGTATCATGGCCGACGCAGGCCGCTCTTCAGGCGTTATCGGCACGATCGAAACCCGGTATGCGGGACGTACCTTGCCGATGTCTGGCACGACGCCGGGCGCATTAGAGCTGCAAAAGCACCTCTCTAATATGGCAGAGGCGGGAGTGGAAGTATGCGCGATGGAAGTGTCGTCGCACGCGCTCGATCAAGGACGCGTTCTCGGCTGCCGGTTCCGTACCGCAGTATTTACGAACTTAACGCAGGATCATCTGGATTACCACCATACGATGGAAGAATATGCGGCAGCCAAAGGACTGCTGTTCTCAAGGCTGGGCAATGAGTTCGGCGCGTCTGAATCCGAACGCAGCTATGCCGTATTGAATGCGGATGATGAGGCTTCAGCAGTCTACGCCAAGCTGACTGCTGCGGAGACGATTACTTACGGCATTGATGCATCGGCTGACGTACGTGCATCTAATATCCGAATCACATCGAAAGGTACTTCCTTCCATTTGCATTCATTCCGCGGCGAAGCGGACATTACGATCCGAATGGTTGGCAAATTCAATGTATACAATGCATTAGCTGCAGCTTCAGTCGCACTGCTGGAAGGGCTGCCTCTTGAGCAAATCAGGGCTAGTCTAGAGGCGCTGCCGGGCGTACCTGGGCGCGTCGAATCAGTCGATGCAGGTCAGTCGTTCGCAGTCGTCGTCGATTACGCGCATACGCCAGACGGACTAGAGAACGTGCTTCGTGCTGTGAAGGAGTTCGCCGAAGGACGAATCATCTGCGTATTCGGCTGCGGAGGTGACCGTGACCGGACGAAGCGGCCGATTATGGGCAGCATTGCAGCGAAATATTCCGACCTGTGTGTCGTTACAAGCGACAACCCGCGCTCGGAGGAGCCAGAGGCTATATTGCTTGATATCGAAGAGGGGCTTAAAGCCAGCGGCGTGCCGAAGGAACGCTATGTGATGATCGTAGACCGCCGCAAAGCGATTGAAAAAGCGGTTGAAATGGCAAGCCCGGGAGATGTAGTATTGATTGCGGGGAAAGGTCATGAGACGTATCAGATTATCGGCGGGGAAACGTTCTCGTTCGACGATCGTCTTGTGGCCGAAGAAGCGATAAGGGGAACGGTACTGTGATTAGAAGAACTTTGGGGCAAGTTGCCCGCATGTGTGGTGGAACACTAGCACATGGCCAACGGGACTCGGACATCGAGATTGCCGGCGTAACGAGAGATTCCCGGACGGCAGGAGCCGGAGAGCTGTACGTGCCTCTCATCGGTGAAAATTTTGACGGACATGACTTTGCGGCGGAGACGCTTGCTAAGGGAGCGGCGGCATCGCTCTGGGAGGAAGGAATTGTTATCCCGGACGAACTGCAGGACGCTCCGCTCGTTCTTGTGCCGGACACGCTGTCTGCACTCCAGCGGCTCGCTTCTGCGTATCGCGATGAGCTCGGATTGCGTGTTATCGGCATTACAGGAAGCAACGGTAAGACGACGACCAAGGATTTGACGGCGGCGGTGCTGGGCACCGTATTCCGAGTTCATAAAACGGAAGGCAACCTGAACAATCATATCGGTGTTCCGCTTACTATTCTGCAGCTAGACGAGAAAACCGAAACAGCCGTGCTTGAAATGGGGATGAGCGATTTCGGTGAGATCGAGCTTCTTGCGACGATCGCTTCTCCGGATGCTGCTATTATTACGAACATCGGCGACGCTCATATGCAGCAGCTTGGCTCGCGGGCCGGCATTGCGCAGGCGAAGCTTGAAATTGCGGAAGGACTGAAGGATGGCGGAGCATTAATCTTTAACGGCGACGAGCCGCTGCTGCGTGAACGGCTTGCTTCGATGGAGCTGCTTGATGGCACGGAGCTGGTTCCGTTCGGAGATGCACCGGACTGTAAATGGTCAGCAGCTAACATCAAGGTGTCCGTCGACTCTTCGACGTTCGATGTCGTGTCGCCGTTATTAACGGCTGAAGAAGCTGAGGCGCTGCGCGGTGTGTTGCTGCCTGTACCAGGTGAGCATAATGTAATGAATGCGCTGGCAGCTATTGCCGCTGCCTATCGGTTCGGCGTGCCGGCTGCTTCCATTCGGGAGGGGCTGTCGAATGTTGTTCTGACTGGCATGCGCATTCAGCCGGTGACGGCATTCAACGGCGCCAAGCTGCTGAATGACGCATATAACGCTAATCCAACGGCAACTAGAGCCGCCATAGATCTGGTTGAACAGCTGACCGGCTATCGGCGCAAATGGGTTGTGCTTGCCGATATGCTGGAGCTTGGTGATCAGGAGGTTGAGATGCACCGCAGCGTTGGTTCATACGTTACGCCGGAAAAGGCGGATGCCCTGCTCACATGGGGATCGCTTGCGCAATATATTGCTGAGGGAGCATCAGAGGCATTCGCGGCAGCCGGCCGTGCAGACGATGTTCGTCATTTCGCGCATAAGGAAGAGCTGGCGTCATGGCTGCGGGAGCATCTGCATAGTGACGATCTTGTGTTGGTGAAAGGATCGCGCGGCATGCGAATGGAGCAAGTCGTCCAAGCTTTGGAGAGCTGACGGGGGTGAAACAGTGGATACTAAGGTCATATTGCTTACAATTGGGGCTTCATTTCTTCTAGCGGTGCTGCTGGGACCTTTGTTCATCCCGCTCTTGCGCCGAATGAAGTTCGGACAGCAGGTCCGGACGGACGGCCCGCAAAGCCATCTGAAGAAGCAAGGGACGCCGACGATGGGCGGCATTATTATTATGTTGGCCCTGTTAATTGCGTTCTTGAAATTTTCCGATAAAACCGAAGAGTTCTGGGTGCTGCTAGTCGCCTCGTTAGGCTTCGGTATTGTCGGTTTTCTTGACGATTACATCAAAATTGTGTTTAAGCGTTCGCTCGGTCTGACGGCGAAGCAGAAGCTGGCTGGTCAATTGCTGTTCAGCGTCGTCGTCTGCGTGTTGCTGCACCGGATGGGCCACAGCACGGAGATCGGGCTGCCAGGAACCGATTTTTCTATCGATATGGGCTGGTTCTATTATGTGTTCGTGGTCATCATTATGTTCGCGACAAGCAACTCGGTTAACTTCACGGACGGTCTGGACGGTCTGCTTGCAGGTACGAGCGCGATTGCATTCGGTGCCTTCACCATCCTCGCCATGCACGTGAATGAATATGAATCAGCTGTATTCTCGGCGGCGATGATTGGTGCCGTGCTCGGCTTTCTCGTATTCAATGCACATCCTGCGAAAGTATTTATGGGCGATGCAGGCTCACTTGGGATTGGCGGAGGCTTGGCGGCGGTTGCGATGCTGACGAAGATGGAGCTTATTCTTATCGTAGTCGGCGGCGTATTCGTATTCGAAATGCTGTCGGTTATTATACAAGTGACGTCGTTCAAGCTGCGGGGCAAACGGGTGTTCAAAATGAGCCCGATCCACCATCACTTCGAGCTGTCTGGCTGGTCGGAGTGGCGGGTCGTTACGACGTTTTGGATCGCGGGCTTTATTCTGGCAGCTGTCGGTCTATTCGTTGGTGACGTGTTCTAAGGCAGTACGAATCAGCCCGCCGTCCTTTCGCATGCCGAGAGGACGGCGAAGCCGTTTTCAGATATACTACACATGATTCGATAGAGAGAGAGGTCAATTTTATGGATCACCCGTCATTGTACCGTAATCGCCGTGTCGCCATACTCGGTCTTGCGAAGAGCGGCGTCAGCGTTGCGAAAGTGTTTCATCAGCTCGGCGCAGACGTCGTCGTAAACGATAAGAAGGAGCGGGAGCAAAGCCCGGAGGCTGCAGAGCTGGAGGCATTAGGCATCCCTGTTATATGCGGCTATCATCCGGACGATCTCGTTACGGCCGACACTGCTCTGCTCGTGAAAAATCCGGGTATCCCGTATACGGCAAGCCCGGTACAGCAAGCGGAGGTTCACGGCGTTGAAATTGTGACGGAGGTTGAGGTTGCCTATTTGTTGTCGCCTGCGCCGATGATCGGCATAACAGGCTCGAACGGTAAGACGACGACGACGACATGGATTGGTGAGTTGCTTAAAGGAGCAGGATTGTCGCCAATCGTCGCAGGTAATATCGGAACTCCGTTGTGCGAGGCTGCTCAAATGGCGAAGGAAAGCGACATTATCGTTGCGGAGCTGAGCAGCTTTCAGCTGAAAGGAACAACGGCATTCCGTCCGCGCATCGCTTTGCTGCTTAACGTGGTTGAGACGCATCTTGACTATCACGGCGGAATGGACGATTATATTGCATCTAAGGCTAAATTGTTCGCCAATCAAATGGCTGCTGATACAGCTGTATTGAACTGGGACGACCCGACATGTCGGGCAATCTCCAAGCAGATTAACGCACGTTTGCTGCCGTTCTCACTAATTGAGAAGCTCCCTTACGGCCTTTATATCGACCCGCCGTTCCCGGTAGAATCGGATCAGCCGGAGGAAGGGCGTAAAGGAGACGAGCTCCAAAAGCGGCTGACGCGTTCTATTATCTATCGCGATGCTGGCGGAGTGGAGACGGTTATAGTACCGGTCTCGGAGCTCGGTATTCCAGGACGGCATAATGTTGCCAACGCCTTGGCAGCTATTGCTGCTGCAATTGCCGCAGGCGCACCGCTTCAATCGCTCGAAGGGCCGCTGCGCTCGTTCCGCGGGGTCGAGCATCGTCTGGAGTTCGTATGCGAGCGTAACGGCGTGTCATTCTATAACAACTCGAAGGCGACGAATCCTGTCGCAACGATTACCGGCTTAAAGTCATTTCAGCTTGACCGTGTCGTTCTCATCGCCGGCGGACTTGACCGCGGCTCTGATTATATGGAGCTGCTTCCATGGTTTAGTGGGCTTAAAGCTTTAGTAGCGCTCGGCGAGACGCGGCATAAGCTGGCGGGTGTAGCAGGCCTTGCAGGTTTAACCGCAGTTGAAACGGTCGAACCTTTAGAGGACGCCGAAGCGACGCTGCAAGAGGCGGTGCGGCGCGCTGCAGCGTTGGCCGGCTCAGGCGATGTCGTGCTGTTGTCGCCTGCATGTGCAAGCTGGGATATGTTTAAATCATATGAGCAGCGCGGGCGCATTTTTAAACAATCGGCGCATACCTTGTAAATAGGGGGCATGTCCCTACTATTGACGGTTCAGAGGTGTCAGCGCGATGGCAAAAGCTCGGTCCGCCCCGGACGTATGGATGATCGGTTCGATAGCGTTAATTTTGACAATCGGCATCATTATGGTATACAGCGCAAGCGCTGTTCTCGCCTTTCATGAATTCGGAGACAAGTTCTATTATGTGAAGCGTCAGCTGCTGTTCGCCGCGCTCGGAGTCGGCGCTATGCTCTTCACGATGAATTTGGACTACGGCATATGGAAAAGATGGGGAGGCATCGGCCTGCTCATCTGCTTCGGCCTGCTTGTTATCGTGCTTATACCTGGCGTCGGAGTCGTTCGCGGCGGTGCGCGGAGCTGGCTTGGCATCAGCTCGTTCGGCATTCAGCCGTCAGAGTTTATGAAGCTGGCGATGGTCATTTTTCTAGCTCGCTGGCTGTCGGACAATCAGCAGAAGGTCACGCATTTTACGAAGGGGCTATTGCCTCCGCTTGGCTTTATGGGCACCGCATTCGGTCTCATTATGATGCAGCCCGATCTAGGCACCGGTGCAGTAATGGTCGGCGCTTCATTGATCATGATTTTTTCGGCAGGCGCTCGGCTGAAGCATCTCGGTTCGCTTGCGCTCGTCGGCGTTGCAGGGCTCGTCGTGCTGATTGCGATTGCGCCATATCGGTTGCAGCGTATTACCGCGTTTCTCGATCCTTGGCAGGATCCGCTCGGTGCCGGCTACCAATCGATCCAGTCGCTGTATGCGGTTGGACCTGGAGGATTGATCGGTCTAGGTCTTGGCATGAGCCGGCAGAAGTATAACTATTTGCCTGAGCCGCAGACGGACTTCATCTTCTCCATTCTCGCGGAGGAGACCGGTTTTATCGGTGGAACGCTCCTTATCTGTTTATTTCTTATTCTTGTGTGGCGCGGCATCCGGACGGCGATCGCATCGCAGGATACGTTCGGAAGCTTGCTTGCAGTAGGAATTATTGGCATTGTCGGCGTACAAGTGCTGATTAATATCGGTGTCGTCATCGGCATGATGCCGGTTACCGGCATTACACTGCCGCTGGTCAGCTACGGGGGCTCCTCGCTCACACTGCTGCTGACGGCGCTGGGCATTTTACTTAATATATCCCGTTATTCGAGGTGACGAGTTCATGCGTATCGTATTAACCGGGGGAGGAACTGGCGGGCATATCTACCCCGCCGTCGCCGTCGGAAGACAGGCTCAAGAGGAGTCGGGTGCCGAGCTGCTGTATATTGGCACGACGAAGGGACTGGAGAGCCGGATCGTACCGAAGATGGGCATCCCTTTCGAGGCGGTTGAGATTACCGGCTTTAAGCGGAAGCTGTCGCTGGATAATTTCAAAACTGTACTCCGGTTTTTGAAGGGCGTTAAGAAAGCTAAGCGGCTGCTGCGCGAGTTTAAGCCGGATGCCGTCGTCGGCACGGGCGGGTACGTATGCGGCCCTGTCGTCTATGCAGCGGCAAAGCTCGGCATTCCGACGCTCATTCATGAGCAGAACGTCATCCCAGGGCTGACGAATCAATTTCTTGCCCGTTATGCAGATTGCGTAGCGGTCAGCTTTCCAGATTCTAAGCGTTACTTCAAACGCGCGAAACGGACCGTATACGCCGGTAACCCGTGCGCTACGAACGTCATGCGCGCTGATGCAAGTAAAGGTCGAACGTCGCTGGAGCTTAGCGGCGCGAAGCAGATCGTGCTCGTATTCGGAGGCAGCCGTGGGGCGAAGGCGATCAACGAAGCGATGTATGCGATGGCGCCATCGCTCGATCGGCTCACTGGTGTACACTTTGTGTTTGTATCTGGCGAAATTTATTACGAGGACGCACTTGCCAGAGTCAAGCCGCTTCCGGCTTACAAGAACGGACAACTACATATTGTACCTTATTTGCACAATATGCCGGATGTGCTTGCCGCTTCTTCGCTTGTCGTCTGCCGTGCTGGCGCTTCGACGATAGCGGAGATGACGGCGCTCGGCATCCCGTCGATTCTTATTCCGTCGCCTAACGTGACGAATAACCATCAGGAGGCGAATGCCCGCAGTCTAGTTGACGCTGGCGCCGCCCGGATGATTCTAGAACGGGAGTTGAGCGGAGAACGGCTGCTCGACACGATCAGGACGATGCTGCTAGATGAGAAACAACTAGCCGAGACGGGGCAAGCGGCGGCGAAGCTCGGCATGCCGGACGCCGCTGTAACAATCGTCAACGAGCTTCGGCGATTGCAAGGCATCAGATAACGATATTATATATATCCCGAATACAGCGCAATTTGGCAATCGTGACAGGTCTAGGCGGCTGTCACACTCCAAATGCCGAGGGCATAAGATACGTTATAAATCGCGACCGTTACCGTGCGGGACGATTAGAATGACGAATTTGATGCGCTCGGCTGCGCTATGTCTTGACAAGTATTATGATGGCATAGCGTTCTACGGACAGAAGGGGGAGGTACGACATAATGGATGCAATTATGGCGGAATTGGAGCGGAACGGATGGGGGAAGGTTCTGTTCCAAGAGCCGCTTGCGAAACATACAACTTGGAAAATCGGCGGTCCTGCCGATTGTCTCATCATACCTAACGGAATCGAAGAGCTTGTGTCGACCATCCGTCTGTTGAACGAACATGACGTTCCTTGGACCAGCTTGGGCCGCGGCTCGAATATGCTCGTTTCCGATAAGGGGATTCGAGGCGTTGTCATCAAAACAGGCGCTGGACTTGATTTCGTGGAGTTCGACGGAACGACTGTTCGAGCTGGTGCAGCATACTCATTCATTAAGCTTGCGGTCATGGCCAGCAAAGCGGGATTGACCGGACTGGAATTTGCAGGCGGAATTCCGGGAACGGTCGGTGGCGCGGTCTACATGAACGCAGGTGCGCACGGATCGGATGTATCGCGTATTTTCAAATCGGCTGTCATTGTTCGGGAGACAGGAGAAATCGTGACGTACGGACTGGAGGATATGGCATTCTCTTACCGCCATTCGATTCTTCACGAGCAGCAGGGCATCATAGTGGAAGCGACGTTCGAACTGGAGCAAGGCGACCGAGCGCAGATTGAATCCGTTCTGGCTGCATATAAAGAACGAAGACTGAATACGCAGCCGCTGCAGCTAGCGTGCGCGGGAAGCGTATTTCGAAATCCGCCGGGCGATTATGCCGCCAGACTCATTGAAGAAGCCGGGCTTAAAGGGCTTCGCGTCGGCGCCGCTGAAGTTTCTCCGCTGCATGCCAATTTCATTGTCAATACCGGGCAAGCGAAAGCCGAAGACGTACTCACCCTAATGGCGCAAATCAAGCGCACCGTCCAAGACCGCTACGGCGTTGAATTAGTGCCGGAAGTATTGGTGGTGGGTGAGCGGTAATTCGGAGGTGATACATTGGACAAATTGGTGATTGAAGGCGGGAAACCTCTCTCAGGAACCATTGCGATCCAAGGAGCGAAAAACGCCGCTTTGCCGATACTGGCCGCGAGTATGCTTGTTAACGGCACGGTAACGATCGAACATGTGCCTAAGCTGCTCGATATTGAGGTTATGCTCAGCATTTTGCGCGAGCTTGGCTGCAAGGCTGACCACATTGGAGATAAGGTTGTGCTGGATACGTCGTCAGCGCATTCGCCGCACGTGCCGGAAACGCTTATGCGCCAGATGCGTTCCTCGATCTTCCTTATGGGACCGCTGCTTGCGCGATTCGGCGAAGTACACGTCTATCAACCGGGCGGCTGTGCGATCGGTGAACGGAAGATCGATCTGCATTTATCGGGTCTCGAGGCGCTTGGGGCATCGATTAGCGAAACCGGCAACAAAATTATATGCCAAGCCGACAAGCTCGTCGGAGCTGATATTCATCTGAGCTTCCCTAGCGTCGGTGCAACGGAAAATATAATGATGGCAGCCGTACTCGCCGAAGGCCGCACGACGATAAGCAACGCGGCGCGTGAGCCGGAGATCCAAGATTTGCAGCGGTTTCTCAATACGATGGGAGCGCGCATAATGGGGGCCGGCACCGATACAATCACGATTGAAGGCGTTGATACGCTGACGCCGTGCCGATATCAGGTCATCCCGGACCGAATCGTGACAGGTACGCTGATGGTTGCGGCAGCGGCAACAAGAGGTCAGGTCGTCTTGCAGAATACGAATTCGTCGCATGTATCTTCTCTCATTCACGTCTTGCGCAGGTCTGGTATTCAGGTATTAACAGACGGTGATATAATAAAAGTAAACGCCTCATCTCGGCCGAAAGCAATTGAGCGTATCGTAACATCCCCTTACCCGGCCTTCCCGACTGATTTACAGTCGCTCGTCATGGTGCTTCTAACATTGGCCGACGGGGTAAGTATCATGAAAGAAACGATTTTTGAAGGACGCTTCAAGCATGTGGGCGAGTTGACCCGTATGGGTGCCGACATTCGAGTCGATCTGAACGCAGCGTTCATTCGCGGCGTGCCTAGACTGTATGGTGCGACTGTAGAAGCAACCGATTTACGTGCTGGAGCGGCGCTCGTCGTTGCTGGCCTTGCCGCACAAGGACGTACAGTCGTCGAACAGGTGCACCATATTGACAGGGGCTATGATCGAATTGAGCAGGTGCTGTCTCGTCTTGGCGCACGGATTACCCGTTGTACGCCGGTCCCGGATGACCGGGCGGTAACGAATGGCTAAGTGATCGAACAGCAGACTGGCGGCTGTGTTAAGCCGATGAGTTAGACCCTTAAATAAGCTCAACCACTGATGCATTCTCGTGAGAAGGTTATTCTTATCGCTTAACAACCAAGCCTTATACCGCTGCCTCTCCTTATTAAGAGCGGCTCGGTATAAGGTTTCTCACAAAGGAAGGGACAAGCATGAAACAACCGATGCCCGTTCTGCGGGAGCCCGTGGTGAAGCGCCGTGGCGGCCGCAAGCTGAAAATCGTTTTATTACTGTTGTTTATTGTTGTATTGTCAGTGTTATTCTTCAATTCATCTATAAGCAAGGTTTCTCGAATTACGGTTGAGGGCGAGCGGTTCATCAGTGCGGATACAATTCAGAAGACGGCTGGTGTTTCACTCGGAGATGCGTTCTTTGGCTTCACGGAGCGCTCCATTGAGCGAAGGCTGCGCACGAATCCAGCTATCGAGCAGGTGAAAGTAACGAAGAAATTTCCGGGCGACGTCACGATACACGTTCAGGAATATGCGGCAGTTGCCTATGAGCTATCGGCTAAAGGGGAAATTATGGCCATACTGTCAAGTGGGACAAGCGTTAGTGCGACAAATGGTGACTTCGTGGTCGATAAGCCGCTGCTTTCGGGCTGGAAGCAGAATGATCCAGTTAAGAAGGCACTCTCAAAGCAGCTGGCAGCAATACCGGCTGAGCAACTGTCCGATCTGTCCGAGATTAGACCCGACCCGACGAAGGCTTATCCTGATCGTATCCGGATTTATACTCGAACCCGATTCGAAGTCATTACAGCCATATCCGTCCTAGCGGAGAAATTGGAAACTCTAAATGCAGTTACAGAAACCCAAGAGCCAGGCAAAGTGACCATGCTGCTGGCCGATACGTATGAGCCATATATTAACGACTCATCAGAAAATATGGAATCCGCTGAAAAAGAGTCTACTCAATAGCTGCAATCGATGGTAAAATTTTAGTTATGAATTCAGGCTGGTTCAGTCTTGCTGCGTATTGGACGTGCTTTTGGCTTGCTGGAAATTGGAAGCTGTAAATCTGTCGAAATTTTTGTAGAAAAAAGAGGAAAGCTGTCAATTATGTTGAATATGTAGAGTTGTTAAAGACTGAATGTCCTACTTTCTGTTGAAATGGAGGTGCCGCGCGATGAGCAATAATGATATCATCGTCAGTTTGGACATCGGTACATCCAAAATTCGTGCTATTATTGGTGAAGTGACGAATGGAACCATTAATATTATTGGAGTTGGATCTGCCGACTCGGAAGGAATTCGCAAGGGTGCTATCGTCGACATTGATCAGACGGTACGGTCGATACGCAATGCGATCGATCACGCTGAACGAATGGTCGGCATTCAAATAGACGAAGTATATGTTGGCATCCAAGGCAATCATATCGCATTACAGACGAATCACGGTGTTGTAGCAGTATCGAATGAAGATCGTGAGATTGGCGAGGAAGATATTGAACGTGTTATGCAGGCAGCACAGGTTGTTGCACTGCCGCCTGAACGCGAGATTATCGGAGTTGTGCCAAAACAGTTTTTAGTTGACGGTTTGGAGGGAATTTCTGACCCGAGAGGTATGATTGGCGTTCGTCTTGAGGTTGAAGCGACAATCATTACTGGTACCAAGACATCGTTACATAACTTACTTCGCTGCGTAGAGAAAGCGGAGCTGCAAATCGCAGACCGGGTTCTGATGTCGCTTGCCTCCGGCTCGATGTCACTGACGAAAGACGAGAAATCGATCGGTACGGCGCTTATCGATGTTGGAGCAGGATCTACGGGCATCTCGATTTTTGAAGGCGGCGGCCTAGTCGCTTCATCTACGCTTCCGGTTGGCGGTGAGCACGTAACGAATGATATATCGTACGGATTGCGCACTCATGCAGAGCAAGCGGAGAAGATTAAGCTGAAATTCGGCTGCTCACTCGTAAGTGATGCGGCGGAGGATCAGAAGTTCAAAGTAATGCGAATGGGCAGCAATGTAGAGAAAGAATTTTCGCAAGTGGATTTGGCGAACATTATTGAGCCTCGAATGCAGGAAATTTTCCACCTTGTCCGGCAGGAGATTAAACGTCTCGGTTATGCTGACAAGGTGCACGGTTATGTGCTGACGGGCGGGACGGTGTCGATGCCGGGAACGCTTGGACTAGCTCAGCAGGAGCTGGAATCTTCGGTCCGTATTGCGGTGCCGGACTTTATCGGTGTACGCGATCCAGCATTCAATAACGGCGTAGGCATTCTGCATTACGCCCTTCGAATGTCGCGAAGCCGGAATACGTCCGTTTCAGCTAAGAAAACGGCTTCCCGCAAAGCAACGGCCAGCAGCGTCTCAACATCGCCGAAACCCGGATTGTTCGAGAAACTCAAAAATATTTTTAGCGAATTCATTTGATCGGGGGAAACGGAGATGTTGGAGTTCGATATGGATATGGAACAACTAGCACAAATTAAAGTAATCGGCGTAGGCGGCGGCGGCAGCAATGCCGTTAACCGAATGATCGAGAATGGCGTTAAAGGTGTCGAATTTATTACGGTCAATACGGATGCACAAGCGCTTCACCTGGCGCTTTCGGAGCATAAGCTGCAGATTGGCGACAAACTGACGCGCGGGCTTGGCGCCGGGGCAAACCCGGAGGTTGGCAAGAAAGCAGCGGAAGAGTCGCGCGAGCTGATCAGCAACACGCTTAAAGGTGCAGATATGGTATTCGTAACGGCCGGCATGGGCGGCGGTACGGGTACAGGTGCAGCGCCTGTTATTGCTGAGATTGCACGAGAGTGCGGCGCACTCACGGTCGGCGTTGTTACGCGTCCGTTCACGTTCGAGGGACGTAAACGTTCCGGACAAGCTGATCACGGCATTGAAGCTCTGAAAGAGAAGGTCGATACGCTTATCGTGATTCCGAACGATCGACTGCTTGAAATTGTCGATAAGAAGACGCCAATGTTGGAAGCGTTTCGCGTGGCGGATACCGTGTTGCTGCAAGCGGTTCAAGGCATTTCTGACTTGATCCAAGTTCCTGGTCTGATTAACCTCGACTTCGCTGACGTGAAGACGATTATGACAGAGCGCGGTTCCGCTCTTATGGGCATCGGCATGGCATCGGGGGAGAATCGTGCGGCAGAGGCTGCACGCAAAGCAATTATGAGCCCGCTGCTTGAGACGTCGATTGATGGTGCTCGCGGTGTTATTATGAATATTACGGGCGGAGCGAACCTGTCGTTGTACGAAGTGAATGAGGCGGCAGAGATCGTCATCGCCGCATGCGACCCGGAAGTTAATCTAATCTTCGGTGCAATCATTGATGAGAACTTGAAAGAAGACTTTAAAGTAACTGTTATTGCGACTGGATTCGAGCATAAGCCTGCGCCTGAGCCGCTTCGTCGTCCTGGCGCGCCGTTAGAGTCGGCAGAGCCGCGTTCTGCTGCACCGGCTTCGACACAGAGCACGCCGTCGAGATCGACTTACAGCGTACCAACGTCCAGCGATCAATTGGACATTCCAGCGTTTCTGAGAAATCGCCCGCGCGGTGATCGGTAATGACTAATAAGCAGTAAATTGATTAAGCCACTCAACAAGCGGTTTTTCGCTTAAGAGTGGCTTTTTGCTGTCTGTCAGAGCGTATCAAGTTACGACAAAAAAAGAATGTTGCGAGCGTCATGAATAGACAGACATTGAAATACGATTACAATATACTAGTCTCAATCGTTCCTGCTGGTATACGGACGTACGGCCGTAAGGCAAAGAATTGGCAGGCAGGTGAATGCCCTGGCGATATATGTAGATGTACTTTTTATGAAGGAGCTGTTAATTGACGGGTCACTGCTGCTTGTAACCGCATGGGTTAGAGGAATTCGTGCCGCATGGTACCGCATTGTCGGAGCAAGTGCCGTCGGCGCCTTATATGTCGCCTTGTTGTTCGTTCCGTCATTGTCGTTTCTGTATACGATTCTAGTTAAGGTTGGAATATCGGTTGTGATGCTGCTCATTGCTTTCGGCTACGGCGGAATGCGGCCGTTCGCAAGAACGATGGCTGCATTCTATGCTATAAATTTTATCGTTGCAGGTGCTGTGTTAGGCTTTTATTATTTGATCATGCAGCAGGGTTCGAACGCTTTATGGCGGGGACTGCAGTTTATGGATGGCGGCGTTCGGTCTGAGCTCAAGATAGGATTTATGTTTGTCGGATCGGCGATATGCGTCGGGCTGTATATAGCGCGCTCTGTAATTGTTCAACGTCGGGAGAAGGCGCTAATTCAAGCGCACGTTGCGAAGATAACGGTGACGATCGGAGAACGGAAGTATGAATGCGAAGGGCTAATCGATACGGGCAATCAGTTGTACGATCCGCTGACGCGGACGCCGGTGACGATCATCGAGGCGTCGCTGCTGGAAGCGGATTTGCCGTCTTCCTGGATGAGAAGAATTCGAGAGGCCGAGGTCGATAAGCTAGTGCTTGGTGATTCAGGGGAATCGGGAGAAGATGAATTTGAATGGCAGGACCGGCTGCGGCTGGTGCCTTACCGTGGCATAAATCGCGGTACGCAATTTATGCTCGCATTGAAGCCGGATGCCGTTACGGTTCAGTTAGGCGATGACACGATCACAACCCGCAGAGCATTGATTGGCTTGGACGGCGGACAATTGTCATCGGACCGTGCGTACCGTGCAGTCATCCATCCGTCGATGGCGGAGCGGAGCAGCGGAGTGTAACGGCGCATACCATCTTGACGGGGAGGCATAGAGCCATGCTAGTGAAATGGAAATTGATTCTTCAGCTATATTATTATCGTGTTCTGTTTTTATTCGGACTGAAGAGCGATGAAATTTATTATATTGGTGGAAGTGAAGCGCTTCCGCCTCCTTTAACCCGTGAAGAGGAAGAATATTTGCTTGAGAAGCTCCCTTCTGGCGACACTGCTATTCGGGCTATGCTAATTGAACGTAATTTGAGACTCGTCGTATATATTGCCCGCAAGTTTGAGAATACGGGCATACATATTGAGGATTTGGTGTCTATCGGCGCTATTGGGCTGATTAAAGCAGTGAATACATTTGATCCAGACAAAAAGATTAAGCTCGCCACTTATGCGTCCCGTTGTATTGAGAATGAGATCCTGATGTACTTGCGCCGTAACAGCAAGACACGTACGGAGGTATCGTTCGATGAGCCGCTGAATATTGACTGGGATGGCAATGAGCTGCTGCTGTCGGATGTTCTCGGAACGGAGAACGATACGATCTATCGGAACATCGAGGAGCAGGTTGATCGCAAGCTGCTCCATAAAGCGCTTGATAAGTTGACGGAGCGGGAGCGGATCATTATGGAGCTCCGCTTTGGGCTGGCGGACGGAGAGGAGAAGACACAGAAGGATGTAGCTGATCTGCTTGGCATTTCACAGTCGTATATTTCGCGTCTGGAGAAGCGGATTATTAAGAGGCTGCGTAAAGAGTTTAATAAGATGGTCTAAGAGGGGGAGGCTATCCAGAAAGTCAGTTTTCACTGATTTTTTGGATAGCCCCTTCTATCTTAAGCAGGTAAACTAGTCCTCGATTACTATTCCTCTTCATGACAAGGGTTGATTAAGGGCAATTAAACAAAAAAAGGTTGACGAGAAAGTGTATTATATGCATAATACAGATAGAGTGTATGAACTACGTAGTACACACACTAAATACTGGTTATATTCACAAAGGGAGCAGCGCCGATGGAGCTGATGTTTAACAATCGTGATCCCGTTTACTTACAGGTTGTCAAGCATTTCAAAGAGCGGATCGCAACAGGGAAGCTAACGGCAGGTGAGACGATTCCGTCGCGACGTGAGCTTGCAGGACAATTGGGCATTAACCCAAACACGGCACAGAAGGCATACAAAGAAATGGAGGAGCAGGGCTTGATCGTTACAGAAGGCAATTCGCCAAGTCGGATTACCGGAGACACTGCCATACTCGGACGCATTCGTGATGAACTGCTGACGGAGGCTATCGATATGTTCTTAGCCTCGGTCCGTAACATTGAGGTCCCGCCTGAGCAGCTTCTTTCGCTCGTCCAGCAAAGGCTGGAGGCTAAGTGGAGCATGTCACACAATGAAGAGGTGGACCCGACATGATCGAATTGAAAAATGTGAGCAAAAGCTTCGGTTTTCGCAGTGTGTTGAAAGATGTAAGCTTCAAGGTGCCAAAAGGTGCGATTACCTGTTTAACCGGCTTGAACGGGGCCGGCAAGACGACAATTTTGAAAGCGATTATGGGGCTTACGCCGATCAACGGCGGCAAGATCATGATTGACGGTAACCCGCTTCATTTTACCGCCCATGAACGTGTCGTCTTCGTACCTGACCAGCTGCCGATGCCAGGGCGGATGACGGTTTCGGATTGCCTAACTTTCATGGACGACTTCTATCGAAACTGGAATGAGGAGCGGGCAGCGGAGTTAATCAGCATGTTCAAGCTCAATCTGAAGGATCGGGTTGGCTCGTTATCTAAAGGGACGGCGGCAAAGCTGAATATGCTTCTTGCCTTGGCGATGGATGCAGACTACATGCTGATGGATGAGCCTTTCTCTGGCATCGATATGTTCAGCCGCGAACAGATTGCAGCTGTGTTTTCTAGTGAAATGGTGGAAGGTCGCGGCGTTATGCTGACGACGCATGAAGTGAAAGAGGTCGAGCATTTGCTCGATCATGTCGTAATGCTCGATGACGGGCGAGTGACCAGACAGTTCGCTTGTGATGATGTGCGGATGTCTGAAGGGAAGTCGGTCGTTGATGTGATGCGGGAGGTGTATGAGTCATGATCACATTGTGGAAGCTGTTGAACATTGAAGTCAAACGACTTGCCATCCCTTTTGTAATAATGGTCGTGTTCGTGACAGCTGTTCAATTGATTGGTGTTCATATTATGGCCGACCATACCTTAAATGAAGCAGAAAGAATGATGAAGCTTGAGCATTTGACATCAATCCAACAGTTCGAGGAGGTCCATCAGCTTGTCGGGTTCGCGGATGCAGTACATTATGACACGAGATGGATAACGTTATCGATCGGGTTGTGTATAGCATTTATGCTGTTTTATTTCCTATTCATCTGGTATCGCGATTTTCTCGGAAAGCATCCTTTCATCTACAGACTACTGATGATACCAGGTGCGAGACACCATATATACTTCGCCAAGCTTGTCGCTCCTTTGATCGTTATTTTCTCGTTATTAGCCGTTCAGATGGTGCTCTTGAAGCTGGAAAGCAGCTATTATTATTCCTTGCTGCCGGCTGAGATGCGTACTCATACTCCGCTACGCTATGCTATTCTGGTTAATTCGACCCTTTACAAGATTCTCCCGTTATCGGCTGACCGATTCGTTTTTTATTATGGCAGCGGAATCGCTGCTGTAATTGTTCTCTATACGGCTGTATTGTTAGAAAGAAGCTTTCGATTACGTGGATTATTCGGAGCACTGCTGTATGCGGCGGTTATGTTGGCTGCAGTATCCATTCCGTTCATGCTCGACGACAATTGGTTTTCGCATGAGATTATCCGTTTGCTTGCCGTAATCGTAATAGGTATTGGCGCGTTGTCGTTATGGCTTAGTCTCTATCTGCTGAAAAGGAAGATTACCGTATGATAAGAGTGATTACGAAATATTGGATCTTATATGTGATGATCGGGCTTGTATTGCTATTCACTTATCTGTACATTCAGTCAGGCTGGAGACAGGAAGGTGAGGCGCCGCTTCGCCTCGCTGTGCTCGAAGGCGATGCTGCAACAGCCGCGAAATGGTCCATAGAGGGAGATTATCAATACTCGCGGTATATAGCAGTCCGAATCGAGCTCAATGAGAAGGGGATTGTGCACAATAAGGAGCGTTCAATACTCGACGCTGACTTCGATTGGATTATTGATGCTGATCAAAATATTTGGCAGTTGTTCGATGGCTATACCGATTTTTTGAGAGGCAAGAAGAGCTACGGAACGTATTACGCGGATGATAATGCGCTTGCGTATGCGAACAGTGAGCAAGCATATGGGAAATGGGTGCTTCAACTCTCATTCTTAGATAAAGATAAGGACCAACAAACCGATTTCGAAGTTGATTTTCCAATGGGTTCATCGAATGAATATTGGTACACTGAGGCTATCCAACGAAAGGATGATGGACAAATAATCGTACTTGTCTCTCATCATATTCGAGATGATGCTCGAGAAGGCCGTAACCGGTACGATGAGCTGGTAAGGCTTGAGATTAGCGTGGAACAGCAAGCAGTTACGAGCAAATCAACGGTAATTACAGCGCCGGAACAAGAAGGCCGAAGATTAGGGCTGATCGGTACAGGCAAAGTGTTCAAGCCGCTGCCATACATGCTGATTGAGGCGCCGAAGGATGACCAATGGTTTTACTACGCCTATGATACGCAAGCAGATAAACTTCAGCCGATTATGAAGTCCGATGTTGACGCCGAGGAAATGTATACGATGTGGGATGTTGTTGGCGACAAGCTCCATTATGCTTATTCGGACGGTGCTCGGATTCATTATCAAATGTTCGATATGAAAACGGGACAGTCACAATCGGAACCTCTCGTCATCGATGCTACCCAGTGGAACGCTAAAGTTTCCCGGGCTGTAGCAGCTGATAATGAAAACATAAGTATTGTATATGAGAACAGAGAGGCTGATCTTCCAATCATCGGCGCTGCAATTGTCGATAAGCTTACAGGTAACGCTGTATACCGAGGCGAAGTGAAAGCGGACGGAACGGCCGAGGAGCAGCGAAAAGCTTTGCTTAAGTTCAATTACATCAGCGGCTTGGCACTGCGCGAATAGAGAGAGATAGCAGGTATGTGCCGGAAGAAGCTGGGGCTGTCAGGAAAGTCAGAGAAAGGATTGACTTTCCTGACAGCCTCTTTCTGTAGTCAATATTTTGCTCCGTAAGAACGTGTCGAACGATGTCGCTGTCAGGAATATTTCGGGGGGCCAAGGAGATAATGAACATTAATGTTTCTCCTTGGGAGGTAATCACGTTGACCCGAAACAAAGTCGAGATCTGTGGTGTGGATACCGCGAAACTGCCTGTCCTGACGAATGCGGAAATGCGCGAGCTGTTTACGGCCTTGCAAACGCGTGGCGAACGGGCAGCAAGAGAGAAATTGGTGAACGGCAACCTGAGACTTGTGCTCAGTGTTATTCAGCGGTTCAACAACCGCGGCGAATATGTGGACGATTTGTTCCAAGTCGGCTGCATCGGCCTGATGAAGGCGATCGATAATTTCGATTTGAGCCAAAATGTTAAATTCAGCACCTACGCCGTTCCGATGATCATTGGTGAAATCCGTCGCTACTTGCGCGACAACAATCCGATCCGCGTTTCTCGAAGCCTGCGGGACATTGCCTATAAGGCGCTCCAAGTACGCGATAGTTTGACGAACCAGAATTCACGGGAGCCAACGATTTTCGAAATATCAGAGGTGCTCGGCGTGCCGAAAGAGGATGTTGTCTTCGCTCTTGACGCGATTCAAGACCCGGTATCGTTGTTCGAGCCGATATATCATGATGGCGGCGATCCTATCTATGTGATGGATCAAATTAGTGATGATAAGAACAAGGACATTTCGTGGATTGAAGAGATAGCACTTCGCGAAGCGATGCATAAGCTGAACGAACGGGAAAAAATGATTTTGTCGATGCGTTTCTTCGAGGGAAAGACGCAGATGGAAGTAGCCGACGAAATCGGCATTTCACAGGCGCAGGTGTCCAGGCTGGAGAAATCAGCAATACAACAAATGCAAAAGCATGTAAAAACTTAATAACGAGCAACGTGCAGCCGGAAGTGCACAACGCCCCCGGCTGCCGATCGATCAACCAGCGGCGCATGGAGCGCCGTTTTTTTGTGCTGGTTAGGACATTTTGGGCACGGCGGTCATATAGTAGTAACATAAGCCTATCGGCTCTTGTCTTCCATCCAGTGAAGAAAGCGGTGATATCTCGTGAAAATTTCTGACTTCCAGACGAAGGACGTCATTAATATCGTCGATGGCAAGAAGCTTGGTCAAGTAAGCGATCTTGAGCTTGATCTAAGGCATGGCCGTATTGACTCAATTGTCGTGCCGACGTTCACCCGTTTTTTTGGGATGTTCGGCGGCGGTACCGACGTCATCATTCCATGGCGCAACATTGTTAAGATTGGAGCCGATGTCGTACTTGTTCGGTTGGATGAAGCGAAAGCCGCTTACCGCGAGGAAGAGGAAGCGCAAGTACGTACATGAGCGGGACCTAGGCGAGAGGCTAGACGAGGAACGATTAGATCGCGAATGTCGGGGATGCTTAACATGTCTCGCTTTTCCAACCATCGGCCCTATGGTACACTTATGTGAACACAATGATGAGGTGGAAACGATGGAGCCTTTCGTATGGGATCAAGCTCAGAGGAGCGGGGCGTCGCTGCTCATGCTCGACAGCTGGACGGGGCGGTACGCCGGCTTAACAGCCGGCTTTACGACGCGGCTGGGGGGCGTAAGCGGAAAGCCTTGGGCTTCGCTTAATATGGGATTACATGTCGGGGACAAGAACGAAGCTGTTGTGGAGAATCGGAGGCTTCTGACGGAAGCGATCGGATGGCCTTTCGAATCGTTCACATGTGCCGAGCAGGTGCATAGCGACCATGTGCAGGTCGTCAAGGCAGAGGATGCGGGAAGGGGGCGCGATTCGAGACAGACCGCTTTTCAACATACAGACGCCCTCGTAACGAACGTGCCGGGCGTGCTGCTTGCATCCTTTTATGCGGACTGTGTACCGTTATATTTCTATGACCCGGAGAATAACGCTGTCGGATTAGCTCATGCGGGGTGGAAGGGTACGGCTGCCGAGATCGCAATTCGTACGGTAGAGACGATGCGCGAGCATTACGGCACTGATCCAGCGAAGCTGTACGGCGCGATCGGACCGGCAATCGGCGTCTGCTGCTACGAGGTGGATGGTGCTGTTATCGGAAGAATGGAGGAGCTGTGCCGCAGCTTCAGCTATAACACTGCTACTTTCGACAGCAGCGCCGCTGCTATTGAGCGAATGGTACAGCATAAGGGCGGCGGCAAGGCGATGCTCGACTTGAAAGAAATCAACCGACACATTATGATAAAAGCAGGAATTTTGCCGATCCATATCGAATTAACCAATTGGTGTACTAGCTGCAGCAACGACCTGCTGTATTCCCATCGCGCTGAGCATGGAGCAACAGGCCGGATGGCGAGCTGGATTGGCATAGAGAAGAGGTGAGCCTCTTGTCGACGTTAACGGAACGGATACAAGATGTTGAGAATTTAATTACAGCTGCGTGCGAGCGGAGCGGCCGCAAGAGAGACGAGGTACAAGTTGTTGCGGTGACCAAGTACGTATCGGTCGATACCGTTCGTCAAGTTGTAGAGCAGCATATCGTACATTTGGGTGAGAACCGCTGGCAGAATGCAAAGCCGAAATGGGAAGCGCTCCAGCAGTTACCTCCATCGGAGCAGCCGATCTGGCATTATATCGGATCGCTGCAGACGAACAAAGTGAAAGACGTCATCGGCAAGTTCACATACATCCATTCACTGGACAGGCTATCACTTGCGCAAGCAATCGCCGAGCGGGCGGACAAGCTGGGGATTACGGTTCCATGCTTCGTGCAGGTGAACGTGTCGGGCGAAGAGAGCAAGCAGGGGCTTACACCGGAGGCGGTGCCTGAGTTTCTGAGAACGATTCGCCAATATCCTTCCATCAAGCCGATTGGACTCATGACGATGGCGCCTTTCGAAGCGGAGGCCGAGGAGACTAGGCCAGTATTCCGCGGCTTACGGCAGCTTCGAGACCAGATTAATGCATCAGGCATATTGGACGAGCCGCTGACAGAGCTTTCGATGGGCATGTCGAATGATTTTACGGTTGCGATTGAGGAAGGCGCAACATGGGTACGATTAGGTACGATACTAGTAGGGAAAGAGGAGGTTTGAGACAATGAGTGTTATTAATCGGTTTATGAACTATTTTGGTCTTCAGGACGAAGAAGAAGTCGTAGAGCGTGAGAAGGTTGACTCGCAAGTGGACGAACCAGAACACGAATTTGAAACTTCTCCATTCGAAGCACGTAAACATTCTAAAAGCGGCAATAGCTCCAACATTGTGAGCATCCATTCGCAGAAGAACGTGCGTGTCGTATTGAATGAACCGCGTTCCTTCGAAGAAGCACAAGAGATTGCTGACCATCTGAAGGCTCGTCGTGGAGTTGTTGTGAATCTGCAGCGTGTACCGAATGACGTGGCTAAGCGGATTTTCGATTTTCTGTTAGGCACGCTGTATGCAGTCAGCGGAACGATGAACCGGATTGGTCCGGGCATTTTCTTCTGTGCTCCTGAGAATGTGGAAATTCAAGGCACCATCTCCGAACTGCTGGTGGACGAACAGGATTACAAACGAATGAGGTGACCTTGATTTGAGCAATAGTGTAACAGAATTTGTATTTTTGCTTGAACGTATCTATACGTTTATGATTATCGGTTATGTGCTGCTGTCGTGGCTGCCGAATGCAAGGGACAGCTTTATCGGTCAATTGCTCGGTAAGCTGGTCGAGCCTTACTTGTCTGTATTTCGGCGTTTTATTCCGCCTATTGGCGGTATGCTTGACATCTCCCCGATCGTTGCGGTGTTCGCGCTAAATTTTGTCGCATACGGGGTTCTCTTCGTGGTTGATATATTCATCTAGAGATAAACTCGAAGGACGGTCAGCATGTTCTCGAATAAGAAAATTTATGAACATTTCCATCCGGACGAGCGTGCGTTTGTAGACCGGGTGGAGGAATGGATTGAGCGGGCTGCGGAGCGACATGAGTGGAAGCGAACCGACTTCATGGATCCGAGGCAGCTTGAAATTGTACGTTCTCTGGCGAATCGCAGCGGTAACGTAGCTCTTCGATGTGACGGAGGCTCACCGGATGCTGAACGCCAGCGGGTGCTCATTGCCCCGGACTACGCCTATTTGGACGATGAACCGATGGGCGTTCAGGCTGTAGCGGTAACGGCCGATTCTCAAGGGCATTTGGAGCTTGATCATGGCGATTATTTAGGAGCTCTGCTTGGACTTGGGGTCAAACGTGAGCTAATTGGTGACATTCATGTTCTAGAGGATGGCTGTCACTGCTTAGTGACGGAAGAAATCGCCGATTACATCAATATACATCTTCGGCAAGTCCACCGAGTCCATGTCCTTACGGAATTGATTCCGTTATCCTCGCTTCGCATCACGAAGCCGAAGCTGGAGGAGATGAGTCTATCGGTGGCTTCTCTACGTTTGGATGGCATTGCCAGCGATGTATACCGCATCAGCCGGACGAAGATTGTGGAACCCATTCGGGCAGGCCGCTGCCGCGTGAATTGGAAAGTAGAAGAGAACCCTTCGGCCGTTCTAAAGGCGGGAGATATTGTCTCGATGAAGGGACTTGGCAGGTTCAAGGTGATAGACGTGGAGGGCGTGACAAAAAAAGGCAGGATTCGTGTGTCCATCGGGAAATTTATTTGATATGATGCAGGATTTTGTGCGGAACTGTCGAAACAGTCTTTTACAACTAACACAGGACCGTCATATCCATAGGAGGTGCGCCAATGCCGCTTACGCCATTGGACATACATAATAAGGAATTCGGAAGAAGACTGCGTGGTTACGATGAGGATGAAGTGAATGAATTTCTGGATCAAGTCATTAAGGATTATGAATCGTTGATCCGCGAGAACAAAGAGCTGCAGAATCAAGTGCTTGCCCTGCAAGAGAAGCTGAACCATTTCGCGAATATTGAAGATACGCTCAGCAAGACGATTATCGTTGCGCAGGAAGCAGCTGACGAGGTAAAGAATAACGCGAAGAAGGAAGCGCAGCTGATCGTGAAGGAAGCGGAGAAGAACGCGGATCGAATCATTAATGAGTCGCTATCTAAATCACGCAAGGTCGCACTGGAAGTTGAAGAGCTGAAGAAGCAGGCTTCGATTTATCGGGCGCGGTTCCGTACGCTGGTCGAAGCACAGCTTGAGCTGCTTAGCCAAGAGGGCTGGGAGGCATTGGAGTCGTCCAATGCTGCAGCGTCGCACGAGAAGGATTAATGGCTCGTATTTTGTTGGTAGTGGGCCAATATCATTTGACAATTCCGATGCATTCGGCTATAACTAGTAATATTATGAATGATGTTCACTTTCGTTGACGAGAACAAGTTCGTTGCGTTTATCGTTCTCCAGAGAGCCGGTATAAGCTGAAAGCCGGCGTTCGGTGCGCATCGGATATCCTCTCCGAGAAGCGGCGCAGAACATGTGCAGTACGGGATTCCGCTCTGACATTATTAAGCGTCGACGGCTTTCCACCGTTACCCGGAACGCGAGCATTCTTACAGGAAGCTGTTCGTGAAAGAGGTGCCAATCGCTGCTTCGGCATGAATGCCGAATGTTTCGTGTAGAAGAAACAGCAATACAGCGGATGGAACAAGGGTGGTAACGCGAGTATGACTCGTCCCTTATGGGGCGGGTCTTTTTGTTATTTAGGGCAATATTGAAAGGAGAATGAAACGTATGCAGCGCGTAGACGTCAAGGAGCGTGCACGGAGCCGTGAGCTTCGTGTGTTAGAGCAATGGAAGAAGGACGACACGTTCAAGAAATCGATCAGCAATCGGGAAGGTAAGCCAAACTTTGTATTCTATGAGGGTCCGCCGACCGCAAATGGTGCACCGCATATCGGACATGTGCTGGGCCGCGTTATTAAAGACTTCATCTGCCGCTATAAGACGATGTCTGGTTACCGCGTCGTACGCAAAGCAGGCTGGGATACGCATGGCCTGCCGGTCGAGCTAGGCGTAGAGAAGCAGCTAGGTATTTCGGGTAAACAAGAAATTGAGAAATATGGTGTAGAAGAGTTCGTGAAGAAATGTAAGGCAAGCGTATTCGAATACGAGAAGCAATGGCGTGAGTTGACCGAAGCGATTGCTTATTGGACGGATATGGATCACCCATACATTACACTCGATAATAATTATATTGAGAGTGTATGGCACATCCTGTCTACTATTCATCGCAAAGGATTGCTGTACCGCGGTCATCGGGTCAGCCCATACTGCCCTTGCTGTCAGACGACACTCAGCTCGCACGAGGTTGCGCAGGGCTATGAGGATGTCAAAGACTTGAGTGCAACGGTTAAATTTAAGCTTAAAGGTTCGAATGAATATGTTCTTGCTTGGACGACGACGCCTTGGACGCTTCCGGCGAACGTAGCGCTGGCGGTTAATCCATCCCTGACCTATGTAAAGGTGAAGCGCGGAGAAGAGACGTACGTTGTAGCGCAGGCTCTCGTTGAATCCGTGTTCAAGGAAAAGGACGGCGAATATGAGCTTGTTGAAACTGTTCAAGGCTCAGAGCTTGTCGGCTTGAGCTACGAACCGCCGTTCCGTTATGTTCCTGTAGAGAAAGGCCATATCGTAATCGGAGCGGATTTCGTCAGCGATTCGAGCGGTACAGGTATCGTTCATATCGCACCGGCTCATGGTGACGATGACTACAAAGCGGCGCGTGCTAACGGTATCAGCATGTTGAGCGTTGTGAATAATGCGGGTCGCTACGTTGACGAAGTAACCGATCTAGCCGGTCGTTTCGTGAAGGATTGCGATGTCGATATTGTGAAGATGCTTAGCGAGCGCGGACTTCTGTTCAGCAAGGAAAGATACGAGCACAGTTATCCGTTTTGCTGGCGCTGCAAATCGCCGCTGCTTTATTATGCAACGGAAAGCTGGTTTATCGAGACGACGAAAATTAAGGATCAGCTGATTGCAAATAACAATGAGGTGAACTGGTACCCGAGCCATATCCGCGAAGGTCGGTTCGGCAAATTCCTTGAGGATCTGGTTGACTGGAACATCAGCCGTAATCGTTACTGGGGCACACCGCTCAATGTGTGGGTGTGTGAAGCGACTGGCAAAGAATATGCGCCAAGCAGCATCGCCGATCTGCGTGAGCGGGCCGTCGGCTTCGTGCCAGAGGATATCGAGCTGCATAAGCCATATGTCGATGAAATTAAGCTGAAATCGCCATTCGCCGAAGGAGCTGTCATGACGCGGACGCCTGAGGTGATCGATGTCTGGTTCGACAGCGGCTCGATGCCGTTTGCTCAGCAGCACTATCCGTTCGGCGATGCCGAGCAGTTCGCAGATCAATATCCAGCAGATATTATTTGCGAAGGCATTGACCAGACGCGCGGCTGGTTCTTCAGCTTGCTCGCTGTATCGACGCTGTTCAATGGTAAAGCGCCATATAAAGCGGTCATCTCGACAGGCCATATTCTTGATGAGAACGGTCAGAAGATGTCGAAATCGAAGGGCAACGTTATTGATCCATGGGAAATTATTAATGAATATGGAACGGATGCGTTCCGTTGGGCGCTGCTCGCTGACAGCGCGCCATGGAATAGCAAACGGTTCTCGCGCGGTATTGTAGCAGAAGCGAAGTCGAAGGTAATTGATACCATTGTCAATACGCATGCGTTCTTCGCTTTGTATGCAACAATCGATGGCTACAACCCAGCTGAGCATCCGTACCGTCCATCGGCAGCGAAGCTGGACCGCTGGATCGTATCCCGCTTGAATACGCTTGTTCGTCAAGTCGTCAAAGGGCTGGACGACAACGACTTCCTCAATCCGGCCAAAGAGATCGAGACGTTCGTTGATGAGCTTAGCAACTGGTATATTCGCCGCTCACGCGACCGTTTCTGGGGCAGCGGCCTGACGGACGATAAGCTGGATGCATACAGCACACTGCGTCATGTGCTGCTTACGCTTTCGCGCGTCATTGCTCCATACGCACCGCTGCTAGCGGATGACGTCTACAGCAATCTGGGTGGAGAAGGCAGCGTTCACCTTGCTGACTATCCGACGGTAGACGAGTCGGCCATCGATGTTCAGCTGGAGCGTGATATGGAGACAGCACGTCAAATCGTCGAGCTTGCTCGCAACGTCCGCAACGAAACCGGTATTAAGACGCGTCAGCCGTTGTCCGAGCTGATCGTTTCGCTAGACCGCGATTTCGACGTTGCGGCATACGAAGACATTATTAAGGATGAGATTAACGTCAAAACGATCGTGATCGAGCACAGCGACAGCGGCTTCGTCAACTTTGCTCTGAAGCTGAATCTGAAGGTAGCGGGTAAGAAGTTCGGTAAAAATGTCGGACCGATCCAAAGCTATCTGAAATCGTTAACGGTTGATGAGACGCGTACAGCGGTTCAGGGAGGCAGCTTAAATTTTGTATCTCCTGACGGTGAAACGATCGCGATTACGATCGAAGAGCTGCTTGTTGAGAAGCAAGCGAAGGAAGGCTTCGCATCGGCTTCCGGCTACTCCTTAACGGTTGCATTGAATACGGATATTACGCCAGAGCTTGAACAAGAAGGCTGGGTTCGCGAAGTGATTCGTGCCGTTCAGGATACGCGTAAGAAGCTTGATTTGCCGATCGAGAAGCGTATCGATCTGGTTCTGGACGTGGATAGCGAGCTCCAATCGGCACTTCAAACGTTCGATAACGTACTGCGCGATAATGTTCTATTGAACAGTGTATCGTTCGGCACTTCTTCCGAGATGGAGCGAGTCGAGCTTGGCGAGAAAACAATTGGAATTCAAATTCTCGTTTAGGGGCAAACTCAAATAGAAGCAAACAAAGAAACGAGCGATTCTCGATGTTCGGCTCGGCCGAACGTCGAGGCTCGTTTTTTTGCTGATTGAAAGGGGGATATGAGGCATTTGAAAGCGACAGATTCGGATGAGAAGAAGGATTTGACTGCACTGACCATTTCGTTGAGTGCAGTCGATCGGCAATTACAACGAGTCGCATTAGATATGGAGAGGTCGCATATTCGGGATTACATTGAGCTTCTTCAACGCCCATTTCTGTTAATGTGGCGCAGCTTTCTATCCGGAACGGCGCGCGGCGTCGGTATTGCAGTCGGCTTCTCCGTGTTCGCCGCGACCATTTTGTATGTGCTTAGAGCGCTAGGCGCCTTGAATCTTCCGATTATCGGCGATTATATCGCGGATCTGGTCCGGGTCGTGCAAGCACAGCTTGAAGGAGCAGTGTACTAATATTCCAGCTCATCATCGACGGCAAGCTCGTCATCACCTTCGCCGTGTGACAAATATTCGTGATATTGGCGGTTACGGACGACGGATACGACTTGTCCCGTAATATCGGTTGCAAGAAAGCTTTCGATCGGCTCGACGAAGCCTTCGTTCTCGTCGGCCTCGGTATACATTTCATTATAGGAATCGACTTCACGATTGTCCGACATAGCCGGTGTATTAGAGCTGCCGAAATGCTCGACGATCTGCCAGGCGTCCTCGCCATCAAAGCCGTTATATCCATCATCTCCGTCCCGTTTGCTTCTATTAAAGGCTGGCCGCAGAAAATCTTCCTCCGCCGGGCGGTTATTGGACAGTTCCTGTCTTGGCGCATGCTCGACACAGTAAAGGGAATCCGGTAGTGCCTCCAACCGTTCGTACGGAATATCTTTACCGCATGTCAGACACCGGCCATAGGTTCCGTTATCGATAGCTTTAAGCGCCAAATCGATTCGTTCTCGTTTAAAATCATGCAGCTCATGAATCGCCAAATCTTTACTTCGCTCATACATCTCGGTGCCGACGTCACCGGGATGGTTATCGATTGGCGACAGCTCGCCAGTCTGATCTTTTAACGAGTTGGCTAATCCGCCATGCTCGGTGTCATGCATCGATCGCTCAATGGACTGTTTCATGCGAAGAAGTCTGCTCCGAAATTCGATTAATTGCTGTTGCGTCAGAGGTGACATGCTTTAGCCCCTTCCTCTCTTGGCGGTATGTTATAACTATTAGAGTGGACTGATGAACGCTGTTTTAACAGCAGGATAAGACCTAGATTCCATCCTATATTGAGAAGTTTCGCCAATCCAGCCGCTGTGCCGCCTGTGGTAGGGGGGACTGGCTTTATGTTACAATAGACGAGACTTTCATTAGGGAGGAATCAGGGATTCATGCGCTTATTGAAGTATTTTGTAATTTGCGGAATTGTGTTTGCAATCGATTGGATATCGAAATGGATAATCGTAAATGAGCTTGAATTACACGAGGAAATAAGTGTAATCGGCGACTTTTTTGTTATCACATCCATTCGAAATACTGGAGCGGCATTCAGTATGCTCGAGAATCAGCGCGTGTTCTTTCTGATCGTGACCATTATTATAGCAGCAGGTATCGTATGGTATATGCTGCGCACGGTTCGTAATAATGGAAAAGCACTGCTCCTTACGGGTCTTGCGCTCGTGCTTGGCGGCGCGCTGGGCAATTTTATCGATCGTGCACTGAAGGGAGAGGTTGTCGATTTCTTGCAGTTTACGTTCGGCAGCTACACCTTTGCGATATTTAATCTAGCCGATACGGCGATTTGTATCGGTGTCGGAATGATATTGCTCGATTCTTTGCTCAGTTCAAGAGCCGAGTCAACGTCGTCGGTACAAGCCGCAGCTGTATCGGGCGAGCCGCAGACAGAATATGATGACCGGAAGGAAAGAACGGAATAATGGATGAGAAGCTTTACGGAGAAGAGATCATGAATACAGAAGTGGAATATATATATGAGGATGATTCGGTTGCCGAGTCGGAAGACGTTCTGGAATGGGTAATTGACGAGCATTCGGCTGGCGAACGGCTGGACAAATTTGTTTCAGAAGCGTTCGATGACGAGGCTGTATCCCGTACACAAATTCAAGATTGGATCAAGAAGGGGGCAGTACTTGTTAACGGTGCGGAGACGAAGCCGAAACATAAGCTGCTTGCAGGCGATGTAGTAACGGTGGAGGTTCCGGAAGCGGAGCCGACCGAAATCGTTGCCGAGCCGATACCGCTTGAGATCGAATACGAGGATTCCGATGTTATCGTGATTAATAAACAGCGCGGACTAGTCGTGCATCCGGCGCCAGGACATTCGTCCGGTACTGTCGTGAATGCTCTGCTCTATCATTGCAAGGATTTGTCGGGCATTAACGGATCGATCCGTCCGGGCATCGTACACCGGATCGATAAGGATACATCGGGCCTTCTGATGGCGGCCAAAAATGATAATGCCCATGCTTCGCTCTCTGAGCAATTGAAGGAGCACAGCGTAACACGCAAATATATTGCGCTCGTTCATGGCAACGTGCCGCACGACAGGGGAACGGTTGACGCTCCGATTGGACGGGATGAACGCGACCGCAAGATGTTCACGGTTACAGATAAGAACAGCAAGCATGCCGTAACGCATTTCTCCGTCATTGAACGTTTTGGCGATTATACGCTGCTTGAGCTGCAGCTCGAGACCGGGCGTACGCACCAAATCCGCGTTCATATGAAATATATCGGGCATCCTCTTGCCGGCGATCCGATGTATGGCCGGAGCAAGACTGTCGATCTGAACGGGCAAGCACTGCATGCAGCTGTGCTTGGCTTCAAGCATCCGAGAACGGGCGAATATTTGGAATTTGAAGCTCCGATCCCTGCGGATATGGAGCATGTTCTCCACAGCCTTCGGCAGCGATAAGGTGAAATAGTACAAATTTTTTGCGTAATCGTATATTTATGTGAGAGCGTAGTATAAGCTATGCTGATTACATAACTACTATCGGTTCGGGGGCCCATCTCCCGCGGCTGTCACGGAAAGGTGATCAAGCGATGACGCAAATTAATCAGAACTATTTGGAACTGCAGGGCAGCTATTTATTTTCCGAGGTGGCAAGACGCCGCACGAAATTTATGCAAGAAAATCCGAATGCCGAGATTATTAGCCTCGGTATTGGCGACGTAACGCGCGGATTGCCGGAGGCGGTCATTCAAGCGATGCATGCAGCGGTGGACGAGATGGCTCAGCCAGGAACGTTCCGCGGATACGGACCTGAACAAGGATATGATTTCCTTATTCAAGCTATTATCGATAACGACTATAAAGCGCGCGGCGTTGACATTCAATTGAATGAAGTGTTTTTATCCGATGGCTCCAAGTGCGATGTCGGCAACATTCAAGAAATTTTCAGCCAAGACGCGATCGTAGCGGTACAAGACCCGGTATATCCGGTTTATGTGGATACGAATGTAATGGCAGGCCGTTCCGGCAAGTTTAATAAAGATACGAACCGTTATGATAATATCGAATATCTCGAATGTACGGCGGAGAACAATTTTACGCCGGAGCTGCCGAAGCGCAAGGTTGACATTATTTATCTGTGCTACCCGAACAATCCGACGGGTATGACGCTGTCGAAGGAAGAACTGAAGCGTTGGGTCGATTATGCGAAAGCGAACAAATGCATCATTTTGTACGATTCAGCGTATGAGGCGTTCATTCAAGAGGCGGACGTACCGCGCAGCATCTATGAGATTGAGGGCGCGAAGGAAGTAGCGATTGAATTCCGCAGCTTCTCGAAGACGGCAGGCTTTACGGGTATCCGCTGTGCTTACACCGTCGTTCCTCGCGAGCTGAAAGGCTACGATCAAGACGGCAATGAGCTGCTCATTAACGATCTGTGGAACCGTCGTCATACGACGAAATTTAACGGTGTATCGTACGTTACGCAGCGCGGTGCTGCAGCGATCTACTCGCCTGAGGGCAAAGCTCAAATTCAAGCGACGATCGATTACTACATGACGAATGCGCGTATTATCCGCGATGGTCTCGCTTCGATCGGACTTGAAGTGTACGGTGGCGTGAACGCTCCGTACATCTGGCTGAAGACGCCTAACGGCATGGATTCGTGGTCGTTCTTTGATAAGCTGCTGGCGGAAGCGAACATCGTCGGTACGCCTGGCGTTGGCTTCGGTCAAAGCGGTCAAGGATATTTCCGTCTAACGGCGTTCGGCAGCCGTGAGAATACGGAGAAAGCAATCGAACGTATTCGTAATCTTAAGTTTTAATGATGGAATAGCAGCTGTCCCACAAGCCATTTCACGAATGGTTTTTGGGGCAGCTTTTTGTATCCTTAGGAAGGCGTCGGAATAAGCGAGAAAATCGTCTATAAACTTGACAGCTCGTGTCGAATGTGTGATAATTTTTTTAATTAAGTTGTACCTTTAATTCAGTCCAGAGAGGCTGGCAAGGTAGCGTGATAACGAGTTTCTCGGTCGGTTCGCAGCCGGCAAGATACGAGACTGCTGTGCATGTAAGGCTATACTTATGCCCACACAGCGGTGTCATGTCTTCTCTGCGGTCTGCGCTGGGTTATCGTGCTGAATCCTTGCCTATGGCAAGGATTTTTTTTGTGCCTGCCTGCATTGAGGAAACGATAGCGCGAGAGGAGGAAGGCTTCCGTGACGTTGGAACAGCATCGAATTTTAATGGATGAAACAGCGATTCGCCGAGCGTTGACTCGAATTGCACATGAAATTGTCGAGAAAAACAAAGGTATCGATAACTGCTTGATGATTGGCATTCGAACGAGGGGCATTCACTTGGCTGAGCGGGTCGCTTCGTTAATCGAAGAGATCGAAGGAAAGCCTGTCGAGGTGATCGACCTGGACATTACGGCGTACCGAGATGACCGACGGGCTAAGAAAGCTGATCGGGCTGCTTCTGGAATGGTGGACGAACGGCTGAAGGTTGAAGGCCGTAAAGTAATTTTATTCGATGATGTGCTGTACACCGGAAGAACGATTCGCGCGGCGATGGATGCAGTTATGGATTGCGGAAGGCCTGAGCTCATTCAACTGGGCGTGCTGGTCGACCGTGGACACCGTGAGCTTCCGATCCGCCCTGATTATGTAGGCAAAAACGTACCGACCTCGAGACAGGAAGAGATTCGAGTATTTCTGTCGGAAGTGGATGGCAGCGATAAGGTGACTCTAACGCATTAACCGTTCCAGTCTGTTTCAGGTCTATAAGCGGCTAATATGCATGAGATATAAGGAGGCAAGCCAAGATGACGACAACGGCATTAAAGCAGCGTAGTTTATTGGGCTTGAAAGATTTGGATGCATCGGAGATTGTATCGATTCTCGATCGTGCGGCTTATTGGGAAAGCCAGCCAGAGAAGCTGAATCCGGTGCTGCAGGGCAAATTTGTAGCAAACATGTTTTTTGAGAACAGCACGCGGACAAGATTCTCTTTCGAAATGGCGGAGAAACGACTTGGCGCCGAAGTGATGAACTTCGCGGCGGCCGCATCGAGCGTCGAGAAGGGCGAATCGATATACGATACGGTAAAGACGCTGGAATCGATGGGCATTGACGCAGGCGTCATTCGGCTGAAGCCGGTTGGTATGCTTGAGGGCATTGCGGCGAACGTCAAAGTGCCGCTGATCAACGCAGGTGACGGTAACAACGAGCATCCAACGCAAGCCTTGCTCGACCTGTACACGATGCGCAAGCATTTCGGCGAGCTTAAAGGATTGAATGTTGCGATTATTGGTGACGTTCGCCACAGCCGGGTAGCCCGTTCCAATCTGTGGGCGCTGCGTAAGTTTGGAGCAACTGTAAGCTTCTGCTCACCGAGCGAGATGCAGGCGCCAGAGCTGGATGCTCCGTACATTTCGATGGATGACGCGATCCGCGCCGACGTTGTCATGATGCTTCGGGTTCAACTGGAACGGCATACAACCGGCGTCATGAAGTCTGCTGAGCAATATCGGGAAGGCTATGGACTGACAGTCGATCGTGCCAAGCGGATTCAGTCGCACGCCATTATAATGCATCCTGCACCGGTTAACCGGAATGTAGAGATTGACGATGAAGTAGTCGAGCATCCGCAATCGCGTATCTTCCCACAAATGTCGAACGGTGTACCGATTCGAATGGCAGTTATTGAACGGGCGTTAAGCTAGTTAGCATCGCATATGGCGAATGGGCAGTAAGGAAGGGAGACGAAAGACGAATGGCAATTTGGATACTGAACGGTTTGGTTTGGAACGAGGAGACAGGCACGGTTGAGAAGAAGCATGTGCGTACGGAAGGCGGCGTAATCGCCGAAATCGTGGACGGGGCGACAACGCCGGATACAACCGGCGCTGAGATCGTTGATGCGGCAGGCAAGCTGGTAAGCGCAGGCTTCATCGATATGCACGTTCATCTTCGAGATCCCGGCTTTGAATATAAGGAAGATATCGCGACGGGGACGCGTTCGGCAGCAGCGGGCGGCTTTACGACGATTGCCTGCATGCCGAACACGCGTCCGGTAACGGATACGGCTGAGACCGTCAAATACATTCTAGACAAAGCGGCACGCGAAGGTGTCGTACGTGTACTGCCTTACGCCGCGATTACGAAGAACGAGCTCGGCCGCGAGCTGACCGATTTCGCAGCGCTGAAGGAAGCGGGAGCAATCGGCTTTACAGACGACGGTGTTGGTGTTCAGAATGCGCAAATGATGAAGAATGCAATGACGCTTGCACATTCGCTTGGTATGCCGGTCATCGCACACTGTGAGGATGATTCGCTAGTCGAAGGCGCTTGGGCATCGGAAGGCAACTTCGCGAAGAAGCACGGACTGAAAGGCATACCGAACGAGTCGGAAGCGATCCATGTCGGCCGTGACGCACTGCTTGCGGAAGCGACAGGTGTCCATTATCATGTCTGCCACGTCAGTACGGAGCAATCGGTCCGCTTGATTCGTCTTGCGAAATCGATCGGTGTCCATATTACAGCAGAAGTATGTCCGCACCACCTCGTGTTGTCGGACGAGGATATTCCAGGCGTTGATGATGCGAATTGGAAAATGAACCCGCCGCTGCGTACGCCACGCGACGTACAAGCCGTAATCGAAGGCTTAGAGGATGGGACAATCGACATCATCGTTACCGACCATGCTCCACACAGCGCTGAGGAGAAAGCGCGTGGACCACAGCTTGCACCGTTCGGAATCGTCGGGTTTGAGACGGCATTCCCGCTGCTGTATACGAAATTCGTCCGCACGGGACGTTGGACGCTTGGCTTCCTGCTGAAGCGGATGACATCTGACCCAGCTCGCGTATTCGGCCTCTCTACGGGCCGTTTGGAGGTAGGTGCGCCAGCCGATTTGACCGTTGTCGATCTGGAGACCGAGCGCGAGGTTCGTCCTGAAACATTCGCTTCGAAGAGCAATAATACGCCATTCGGCGGCTGGAAGCTGTATGGCTGGCCGACGACGACGATTTACAACGGCAGCGTTGTATTTAACAAAGCGTAACACCCATATTTGTATTCAATGAACTAAATGTAATTTTATCCACTTCAAGGAGTGATACGGATGCAAGCGAGATTGTTGTTGGAAGACGGAACGCTGTTCACAGGCCTCGCGTTCGGCGCTGAGGGTCAATCGACAGGTGAAGTCGTATTTAATACAGGAATTACCGGTTATCAAGAGGTGCTGTCCGATCCGTCGTACTGCGGTCAAATCGTAACGATGACTTATCCGCTGATCGGTAACTATGGTATTACCCGCGATGACTTTGAGTCAGTACGTCCATATATTCACGGTTTTGTCGTACGCCGCCACGAGCCTGTGCCATCCAACTGGCGCGGAGAATATTCGCTCGATCGTCTGCTGAAGGAATACGGCATTGTCGGTATTAGCGATATCGATACGCGGATGCTGACTCGTAAGCTGCGTAACTTCGGTACGATGAAAGGCATTCTATCGACCGGTAACGAACGGATTGAGGAGCTGCAAGAGCGGTTGAATATTACGCCGCTGCTGCGCGACCAGGTAGCCCGCACGTCGACGAAGCATCTGTATTCAGCTCCAGGCAACAAAGAGCGTATCGTGCTGATGGACTTCGGCGCGAAAAGCGGTATCGTCAAAGAGCTGTCCAAGCGCGGCTGCGACGTCATCATTGTGCCTCATGATACGACAGCAGACCAAATCCGCCGCCTCAATCCGGACGGCATCCAGCTGTCCAACGGCCCTGGCGATCCGAAGGATGTTCCTCATGCTGTTGAGACGATTAAACAGCTGATCGGTGAATATCCGATCTTCGGCATTTGCCTCGGACACCAATTGTTCGCGCTGGCAAGCGGCGCTGACACGACTCGTCTGAAGTTCGGCCATCGCGGCGGCAATCACCCGGTTAAAGAGCTGGCGACGAACCGCTGCTACATTACTTCCCAGAACCATGGCTACACGGTTATGGAAGAGTCGATTAAAGGTACGGACCTTGAAATCACGCACATTAATAACAACGACGGCTCGATTGAGGGCTTGAAGCATAAAGTACATCCGGTATTTACGGTTCAATACCATCCGGAGGCGGCGCCAGGTCCGTTCGATTCGAGCTACCTGTTCGATCAATTCCTGGACATGATTCGTGACCACAAAAAGAAAAAACCGAAAAAGCCGCTTCAGACACGGCTTCAGGAGACGCTGAAGGGAGAACTGCTGTATGCCCAAAAATAATGAACTGAAAAAAATTCTCGTCATCGGCTCCGGTCCGATCGTAATTGGACAAGCGGCAGAATTCGACTATGCCGGTACGCAAGCATGCCAAGCCTTGATGGATGAAGGCTTTGAGGTCGTTCTGATCAACAGCAACCCTGCTACGATTATGACCGATACGAACATGGCTCATAAAGTTTACATCGAGCCGATTACGCTCGATTTCGTCTCGCAAATTATTCGCAAAGAAAAGCCGGACGGCTTGCTGCCTACGCTAGGTGGCCAGACGGGCCTGAATATGGCCGTTGAGCTGGCTCGCGCTGGTGTCCTCGAGCGTGAAGGCGTGAAGCTGCTCGGTACGCAGCTCGACGCCATCGAGCGTGCCGAGGACCGCGACTTGTTCCGCGAGCTGATGCGTGAGCTGGAGCAGCCGGTACCGGAATCGGTAATCGTGACGACGGTTCAAGAAGCGATCGATTTCGCGAACGAGATCGGTTACCCGATCATCGTTCGCCCTGCGTACACGCTTGGTGGTACGGGCGGCGGCATTTGTGCGAATGAAGAAGAGCTGCTTGAGACGGTTGCTTCGGGTATTCGCTACAGCCCGATCGGCCAATGCTTGATCGAGAAATCGATCGCCGGCATGAAAGAAGTCGAATATGAAGTTATGCGCGATGCGAACGATAACTGCATCGTTGTATGTAACATGGAAAACTTCGACCCGGTAGGCGTTCATACGGGCGACTCGATCGTCGTAGCTCCTAGCCAGACGCTGTCCGACCGCGAGTACCAAATGCTCCGCTCGGCTTCGCTCAAAATTATTCGTGCGCTTAATATCGAAGGTGGCTGTAACGTACAGTTCGCGCTCGATCCGCACAGCTATCAATACTATGTAATCGAGGTTAACCCGCGCGTTAGCCGTTCGTCGGCGCTTGCTTCCAAAGCGACGGGCTATCCGATCGCGAAGATGGCGGCGAAGATTGCAGTCGGCTACACATTGGATGAAATTGTGAACCCGGTAACGGGTCAAACTTATGCTTGCTTCGAGCCTACGCTTGACTATATCGTATCCAAAATTCCGCGTTGGCCGTTCGACAAATTCACGTCGGCTAATCGTAAGCTCGGTACGCAGATGAAAGCAACCGGCGAAGTAATGGCAATCGGCCGCACGTTCGAGGAGTCGATTCACAAAGCGGTTCGCTCGCTTGAAATCGGCGTACACCGTCTCAGCTTGAAAGAGGCATCCTCACTGGATGACGAGACGCTGAAGGCACGCCTGATTAAGCCGGACGATGAGCGTATGTTCCTGATCGCCGAAGCGTTCCGCCGCGGCTGGGCATTGCTTGATATCCAAAATTTAACGAAGGTTGACTGGTGGTTCCTTGACAAAATTGAAGGCATCATCGCGTTCGAGGACCGCATCCGCAAAGAAGTGACGCTGTCTCGCGAGACGTTGTACGAAGCGAAGCGCAAAGGCTTCTCTGACCGTTCGATCGCTGAGCTGCGCCGCGAGGGCGGCGCAAAGTCGCATACGCATGAGGACGAAGTTCGCGCGCTGCGTCTGGAGCAGGGCTTGAAGCCGGTTTACAAAATGGTTGATACGTGCGCAGCGGAATTCGAAGCGACGACGCCATATTACTACTCGACCTACGAGACAGAGAATGAAGTCACTGACACGGACAAGCAGAAGGTTCTTGTACTCGGCTCTGGCCCGATCCGTATTGGACAAGGCATTGAGTTCGACTACTCGACTGTACACGCTGTATGGGCGATTCAGAAGGCTGGCTACGAGGCTGTAATTATTAATAACAACCCTGAGACGGTATCGACCGACTTCTCGACTTCAGACCGTCTGTACTTCGAGCCGCTGTTCTTCGAAGATGTCATGAACGTCATTGAGCAAGAGAAGCCAATTGGTGTTATCGTACAATTTGGCGGCCAGACGGCTATTAACCTAGCAGCGCCTCTTGCTAAAGCAGGTGTACGCATTCTCGGCTCGAGCCTCGAGAGCATCGATGCAGCCGAGGATCGTAAAAAATTCGAAGCGATGCTGCGAAAGCTGAACATCCCGCAGCCGAAAGGCAGCACGGTTACAAACGTGGACGAAGCGGTAGCTGTAGCACAAGGACTTGGTTATCCGGTGCTCGTCCGTCCATCGTACGTCCTTGGCGGTCGCGCAATGGAAATCGTATATTCCGATACGGAGCTGCTAAGCTACATGAAGGAAGCGGTCAAAATTAATCCGGAGCATCCGGTTCTCATTGACCGTTACATGCTGGGTAAAGAAGCAGAAGTCGACGCGATCTGCGATGGCGAGACGGTTCTGATTCCGGGCATCATGGAGCATGTCGAGCGCGCTGGCGTTCACTCCGGTGACTCAATAGCTGTCTATCCGCCGCAAACGCTGTCGGACGATATCAAGAAGCAAATTATCGATATTACGATCAATATCGCGAAGGAGCTACAGGTAGTCGGTCTGGTCAACATTCAGTTCGTCATCTTCGAAGAGAAAGTATACGTAATCGAGGTTAACCCGCGGTCGTCTCGTACGGTTCCGTTCTTGTCTAAAGTAACGAATCTGCCGATGGCGAACCTCGCGACGAAAGCAATTCTTGGCACGAAGCTGTCTGAACTCGGTTATACGGACGGACTGTGGCCGGAAGACGAGTATGTATCGGTCAAAGTACCGGTGTTCTCGTTCGCGAAGCTGCGCCGCGTCGATCCGACTTTGACGCCGGAGATGAAATCAACTGGTGAAGTAATGGGCCGTGACGTACAGTACGAGAAGGCTCTGTACAAAGGCTTGATCGGCGCCGGTATGAAAATTCCAACTACAGGCGCGATCATCGTAACGGTAGCGGACAAAGACAAGCAGGACGCGGTAGAGCTGATGGAAGGCTTTGCGGCGCTTGGCTATAAGCTGATTGCAACGGGCGGTACAGCAGCGGCGCTTGAAGCGGCCGGTCTGCGTGTTACCCGCGTGAACAAGTTGAGCGAAGGTACGCCAAATATTCTCGACCTCATTCGTACGGGTCAAGCGAACTTCGTCGTCAATACGCTGACGAAAGGCAAGACGCCAGAGCGTGACGGCTTCCGGATTCGTCGCGAAGCAGTCGAGAACGGCGCTGTATGCTTGACGTCGCTCGATACGGTACGCGCACTGCTCCGCATGCTTGAGACGCTTAACTTCTCGTCTCGTTCGATGCCGGTGTTCAAATAAGATAACGGATAGCGGCCAACGCTCGGCTGCCTGCCCGATCGCTTCTATAAAGTGTCGGACAGGTAGATGGCGGGTGGCCGCCTTCCATGTCCGGCGCCTGCGCCGGATTACGATGGCAACGTGAAAGGGGAGCTAAGCGGATGGGGTTGACACTAGAGCAAGCGGCTGGACGCATAATGGTCGCGCTTGACTATCCAGAAGCGTCGGCAGCTGAGAAGCTGCTTCGTGAGCTGGATGGCATACCTTGTTATATGAAGGTAGGGATGCAGCTGTATTATGCGGCTGGCCCAGCGTTCGTAACGATGCTGAAGGATCGCGGTTATAATGTTTTTCTTGATTTGAAGATGCACGATATTCCGAATACGGTTAAAGGCGGAGCGAACAGCATTACGAAGCTTGGCGTCGATCTATTCAATGTTCATGCAGCAGGCGGCAAAGCGATGATGGAAGCAGCGATGGAGGGCGTTGAGGCTGCTCTTGCAGGCGGGGCCAGCGTGAAGCGTCCGACAGTTATCGCCGTTACCCATCTGACTAGTACGAGCCAAGCGGTCCTTAATGACGAGATTGGGATTGCCGGGCCGGTGGACGAGGCGGTCATTCGTTATGCGAAGCTTACACGTGAAGCTGGTTTGGACGGCGTTGTCGCATCGCCGCAAGAGGTTATAGCGATCAAAGCGGCCTGCGGCAGCAGCTTCAAGACCATTACGCCTGGTATACGACCGGCAGGTGCAGATATCGGCGACCAATCGCGCATCATGACGCCAGGAGATGCAGTTAAAGCAGGAACGGATTATATGGTAATTGGTAGGCCAATTACGTCGGCGCCTAGTCCGCGCGCTGCGCTTGAATCGATAATTGAGGAGCTGATGAGTGTATGACGACGGTATCTGTAGAGCAGCTGCCACGTGAAATTGCTAAAAGTTTGCTGGATATTGAAGCGGTAGCGCTTCGGCCGAATGAGCCATTTACGTGGACGAGCGGCCTGAAATCGCCAATCTACTGCGATAACCGGCTGACGATGGCATATCCGGCAATTCGCGAATTGATCGCAGACGGTTTCGCGGCTATTATCCGCGAACGTTATCCGAATGCGGAAGTAATCGCAGGTACTGCTACGGCAGGCATTCCACACGCAGCTTGGGTCGCGCAGAAGCTTGGTCTTCCGATGGCATATATTCGCGATAAAGCGAAGGGTCACGGCAAACAAAACCAAATCGAAGGACGAATTGCGGAGGGGCAGAACGTTGTGGTCATCGAAGATTTGATCTCAACGGGCGGCAGCTCGCTCAAAGCGGCAATTGCTGTCCAAGAGGCAGGCGCGAAGGTGAACGCTGTGCTCGCTATTTTCTCCTATCAGTTCGCTCAAGCTACGGAAGCGTTCGCGAATGCAGGCATTCCGCTTGAAACGCTGTCGAACTACTCCGCGTTGATTGAAGTAGCGGTCGAGATCGGTAAGGTGCAGCAGGCCGATATCGCAGCGCTCCAATCTTGGCGTGAAGATCCGCAATCGTTCGGCAAATAATGTCCATTAGCCGTTCGCTAAGGAAGCAAGGCTTCCTTGGCGGGCGTTTTTTTATATAGGACGCAGCAGATCGTACATAGGATGAAGTAGGCTGCAGCTTATTTCAAAGTTTCATAACGAGCTTCGGAGTGACGATCTAAGGCTTCTTACAGGATTGCAATGCGCTTTCTGTGAGAGGCCTCTTCTATTATAAATCAAGATAATGCGTTAAAAGATTTACCTAAAAATTTCTTTATAAAAATATTCCTTTAATACCGTAACTTTTTTTCCACCAAAGCCGTCTAAAGTATAAATGAGAAAAATGAAAGACTGATAGGGGGAGGTGTCCGCCTGCCTATGGGTTTGTGGACCGCGTGGAGAACCAAATCGAAACAAACGGGCAGTTCAACGGCTGAAATGGAAACAGCAGCTGGAGATTCTTCGGAGGCAGTAGCTGAGCAAGCTTCGATCGACGAGAACAATGCAGCAGCGTCCGCACCGGCAGGGAGAAGAAGGTCGCCGGCATCTAGCGAGCCGCTCATGACAGTTAACGGTGTCGAGCGGAGCTTTCAGGTCGGAGGGCAGCCGTTACATGTGCTGAAGGGCATCACAATGCAAATTGTGCCGAATCAGCTCGTTATGCTTAGAGGTCGTTCTGGTTCTGGTAAGACGACGCTGCTTAATATGCTTGGAGGATTGGATCAGCCGAGCAAAGGAGAAATATGGTTCGACGGCAAGCCCTTCCATAAGCTGGGCGACGGCGATAGAACGTTGATTAGACGCCGAGATATCGGGTTCATCTTTCAGGCGTTTGCGCTTATGCCGCTCTTGTCTGCTTGGGAGAACGTCGAGCTGTCGCTTCGAATGGCTGGAGTGCCGAAGAAGGAATGGAAGGATCGCGTAGCGCATTGTCTCCGTCTAGTTGGGCTGGAGAAACGGATGCATCATCGCCCGTTCGAGCTGTCAGGCGGGGAACAACAGCGTGTGGCGATCGCGAAAGCGATTGCACATCGGCCGAAGCTGCTGCTGGCGGATGAGCCTACTGCGGAGCTCGATTCCCAGATGGCGGCGCAAATAATGGCGGTATTTCAAAATATCATCGCAGCAGAACAAGTAACAATATGCATGACAACACACGATCCTACGATTTTGGAGGTAGCCGACCATGTTTACGAGATGGTGGACGGGAAGTTTATTTAAGAGAGGAGCGGCAGTTATGCTGTCCGTCTCGCTGTTGACAGCGGGAGGATGCGGCTTACTGCCGGAAGAACAAGAGGAAGAAGTGCTTCCGGCTATTACGCCGCCGACGATATCGAAGAAGCCCGAATACGATGTGACGACAGCGACGTTGGAGAAGACAGTGTCGTCCGTCGGCAAGATGCTCTCGATGCAGGAAGAGACGATGTTCTTTACGCTCGATGGCAAGCGGCTGAAGGAGCTGTACGTCAAGAACGGTCAGAGCGTCAACGCAGGTGATCCGATTGCTGAGCTCGACGTTGACGAGCTGCGCAAGCAGCTGCGGTCGAAGCAGCTAGATATTCGCAGCAGCGAAGTTCGGATGAAGCAGACGCTGCGCCAGAAGGATGAGATGGACCCTGTTGAGTTCGAGAAGGCGGTCATTCAATTCGAAGAAGAGCGCCAAGCGCTGGTCGATCTTCAAGAAGAGATCGATAAAGCCATTATTAGAGCGCCGTTCTCCGGCACGATCGTATCCTTGAATGTTAAGAAAGGGGATCAGATTAAGGCTTATGATCCGATCTGCATTGTAGCAGATACGTCTCATTTAATGGCTGGTGCGAAGATGGGCAAGGATGAGCTTGCGCAAGTGGCAATTGGCATGCCCGTCATAGCGGATATTAACGGCGTTGGTGAAGTAAAAGGGGTTGTAAAGCAGCTACCACTGCCTTCAGATGAACAAGACAACAATAACGGTGGTTACTTTGGTCAGAACGGCCAAGGAAATAAGGAGGAACGTCCGGAAGATTTCCTGCTTATAGAGCTTGAATCGATGCCGAAAGAAGCGAAGCGCGGAACGCCGCTGTCGGTAAAAATTGTCGTGAATCGCAAGGAGAACGCGGTCGTCATTCCATTGTCTGCATTACGCAGCATTGGTTCCAGAAACTATGTGCAAGTCGTGGAAAGCGATGGCACTAAGCGCGAGGTTGATGTCGAGGTTGGCCAGCAAACCGCAACGGAAGCAGAAATCCTGAAAGGATTGACACCGGGGCAGAAAGTCGTAGGTCGATAAACGATGGGAATTCCGTTGTTTCGTTTTTTGTTCCGCAAGATGTGGAACACGCGTTGGCTGACGTTCAGCACATTCGTCGGACTCGTCATTGCTGTAGCGTTCGCGACGAGTATTCCGATGTACACCGATGGTGCACTTAAGCGCGTCGTGGCGCAATCGCTGCAGGAGAAGAGCGAAGGGCTGCCAGCCGGCTCTCTGCTGATCCGCAATCAAGCTGCAGCAGGCACGAAGACGGATTTGAACGGATTGAACGACGTTGACTCCTATATTCAAGAAGACGTTCCGAAGCGAATCGGGTTTCCGGTGTCGACTGAGGTTCGGACCTACTCGATACGGAGCACAGAAGTTGTTCCGGTCGACGTTACGAAGGTTGATCCTAGCCGTGTTCGTCAGATGTCGCTGACGACGATGTCCGGTTTAAAGGATAAGGTTGAGGTTACCCAGGGCCGCTGGTTTAAGGACAATGCATCATTGGGCGAAGGGGATACGATCGAGGCGGTCATGCTGGAAGAAGCGATGTACCGTAACGATATCCATATCGACGATGAGTTCGAGTATCCCGTATATGGCGGGCTCAATTTGACGCTGAAGGTTAAGATTGTCGGGGCTTTCAAACCGATAATGGATACCGACCCTTATTGGTATCAAGGGCTGGAGAGTATGATGAGCGGGCTCCAGATCGGATCTGATACATTCGTGAAAGGGTTGCTGCAGCAGCGCAATGTACCGCTCCATATGGCGAACTGGTACTATGCCTTCGACCTTAGAGAGATTAAGACGAGTCAATTATCACCGCTCGGACGCACACTTGAACGATTGAATATCGATTTATATCAGAAGCTGAAAGATACGAAGATCGAAATATCGTTCGCTTCGACGCTAACTGAATTCCGCAAGCAGAGCTTGCAGCTGCAGACGCTGTTATTCACGCTGGCTGCACCAATGATTGCGATGGTGTTCTACTTCATCGCTATGAATGCTCGGCAAGCGCTCGATAAGCAGAGGTCCGACATAGCAGTACTGCGAAGCCGCGGTGCCCGAACGAGACAGATCATTATGATTTATTTGCTCGAAGGAGTACTGCTTGGCGCGTTGGCGCTTATTGCTGGTCCGATGCTTGGATGGTTTATGGCGAAAAGCATTGGCTCGGCGAATGGCTTCCTGACCTTCGTCGATCGGAAGTCGATACCGGTTGGATTCTCGAATGAGGCAATAATTGCAGGAGTTGCTGCCGTAGTGATGGCAATTCTGGCGACCGTCATTCCGGCTGTCATGTATGCCCGCTCGTCCATTGTAAGCTACAAGCAGCAATTAGCTAGATCAGACAGACAACCGGTATGGCAGCGCTGGTTTCTGGATGTCCTGCTGCTCGGTGTCGCCGGGTACGGCTGGTATTTATTTAATGAACGTCAGATGATTTCATTCCAGACAGGTATGACGACCGATCAACTTAACGTACAGCCGTTTCTGTTCTTCGTTCCAGCCATTGCAATCTTTTCATTAGGACTATTTTTCCTAAGGATTTTCCCATGGCTGCTTAAACTGTTTAATTGGCTGGGCCGCAAGCTGCTACCGGTGCCGCTCTACTTGACGTTGACTCAGCTGTCACGATCATCCAAAGGCTATTATCCGCTTATGATCTTACTCATTCTGACGCTTGGTCTTGGAGTTTATAATGCTTCTGCGGCACGTACGATTGATTTGAACTCGACGGAGCGAACGCTTTATAAGTTTGGCACGGACGTCATTATGCAGACGGTATGGACCGGTTCGCCTGAAATCGATTTGACCAAGTCTAACGGCGGCAGACAGAATGGTGGTCAGGGAGGACAGGGTGGTCAGGGAGGCGGCAGCAATCTTCCATCTCGCATCAACTATACAGAGCCGCCGTTCCAAGTATTTAAGGAGCTGGAAGGCGTCGAAGCCGCTGCCCGCGTCTTGCAGACCAAAGGCAATGTGGTTGTCGCGAATAAGTCTATCGGTCAAGGCACATTGATGGGAATCGACAACGTCGACTTCTCTAAGGTGGCTTGGTTCGGAAGCGATCTGTATCCAGTCCATCCGTTCTACTACTTGAACAATCTTGGATTGTTCGAGCAAGCGGCTATCATTCCATCGAGTGTCGCAGACAAATATCAGTTGAAGCTTGGAGATACGATACAAGTCGGTTTGACAGATGGAATGATCGAGTTCGCTGTTGCAGGTATTCTGCCGTACTGGCCGAGTCAATATCCGGATCAATCGCCGTTCGTCATTGCGAACCTGGACTATATTTATGATCAGGTTCCAATCATACCATATGACGTCTGGCTGAAGATGGAGCCGAATGCTTTGGTCGGTCCAATTATGACAGAGCTCCAGCAGAAAGGCATCGAGCTTGCAGATGTGAAGGATGCGAGGACAGAACTGCTTACGCAATCGAAGCACCCGACTCGAGGCGGTGTATTTGGTATATTGAGTCTCGGCTTCCTCGTCTCGATTATTATTTCGCTTACCGGATATGTTCTATACTGGTTCTTTAATCTTTCTGGCCGGGTCGTTCAGTTCGGTGTACTTCGGGCAATGGGCTTATCGCGTATCCAGTTGACCGGTATGCTGCTGTTAGAACAGTTGTTCACGGCGGGCTTGTCGATTGGTCTAGGTATCGCGATTGGCAAGATTGCAAGTAAGCTGTTTCTGCCATTCCTGCAGACGACGGATAACGTCGCCAATTCGGTGCCGCCGTTCCGCGTTGTATTCGACTCGCAGGATACGAATCAGCTGTATGGTGTCGTAACGGTCATGATGCTAATCGGTGCAATGCTGCTGCTCCTACATATTCGCAGGCTGCGTGTGCATCAAGCAGTCAAAATGGGAGAGGAGCGTTAATCGATGATCAATTGTGAAGGCTTAGTCAAAATTTATAAAACGGATGATCTCGAGGTCGTTGCTCTGCAAGGCTTGAACTTGCGCGTCGAAGATGGCGAGATGATGGCGATCATCGGTAACAGCGGTAGCGGCAAGTCGACGCTGCTGAATATATTGGGGGGACTGGATCGGCCGTCGGCCGGTTCGGTCTCGGTCGGCGGCTGGGATTTGCTTAAAATTACCGAGGAGCAGCTGGTCGAATACAAACGGGATACGGTAGGCTTCATCTGGCAGAACAATGCGAGAAACCTGCTTCCGTATTTAACGGCACTTGAGAACGTCGAGATGCCGATGATTCTAAGAGGCAAGCTGGACCGCGCATATGCGAAGCAGCTGCTTGAGTGGGTCGGTCTCAAGGATCGGATGCATAACAAGCTGCAGCAGCTGTCCGGGGGCGAGCAGCAGCGGGTCGCGATTGCGATCTCGCTGTCTAATCGACCGAAGATGCTGCTGGCCGATGAACCGACAGGTTCGGTTGATACGCGGACGTCCGACATGATTATGGATATTTTTCGTCGGATGAACCGCGAGCTCGGCGTCACAATCGTTATCGTCACGCATGATCTGACGCTTGCGAGCAAGGTGGACCGTGTCGTGGCGATTCGTGACGGATTGACCAGTACTGAGTTTATTAAGCGAAATCCGAATCTCGATGAAGAGATGATGGCTGTAGGGGCCAGCGCCTTGCAGCAGGTTCATGAAGCTTATGTGGTCGTTGACCGAGTAGGACGGCTTCAGGTTCCGAAGGAGTATTTGTCAGCGCTAGGCATCAAAGATAAGGCGACAATTGAGTTCGACGGTGAGCGCATCGTGATCATGCCGCCAAAATCACTGGAGGGTTAATGACAATGAAGAATAAAGTATGGATGAAACGTGTGGCAGTGACTTCGGTCGCATTAACGATGATTGTGCCAGCATTAGCTGCGTGCAGCAGCGGAGACAAGAGCAGTTCGACGGAGAAGCGTGTGCTTCGGATCGGAACTTTGTATGGCAGTACAGATAGCGAATCGTACTTCCGGCAGCAATATACGGATATGTTCGAATTCTCTCATCCCAATATCGAGCTGGAGATTGTTCCTGCGATTAATCAGGATGATCAGCGATTCAAAAGCTGGGATCCGGATGAGCCTCAGAAGGAAGAGCCTGACCCGTATGAAGAGTACAAGAAGCTGCTGACGGGAGAAAATCCGGTTGATGTTGTCGTTATGGAATACAACTATTTGAAGCGGTTCGTTCAAGACAATCTGTTGAAGCAGCTTGATCCGCTCATTCAGAAGGATAAGTTCGATATTTCGGACTATGTGCCGACTGTAATTGATGGAATTAAGCAAGTAGGCGATGACAGCTTGTACGCGCTGTCTCCTACGTTCAGCAGCTCGGCTCTCTTCTATAACAAGAAGTTGTTCCAAGATGCTGGGGTAACGTTCCCTACAGATAATATGTTCTGGCCTGATGTCATTGACCTTGCCAGCCGTGTAGCGAAGGGCGAAGGGAAAGACCGGAAGTATGGTTTCATGTTCCAGCGCTGGCCAGGCAGCTACGGTATCTATGATGTCACGAACTATGCGTCGGCACTCCAGCTCAAAATGTGGGACGATAAGGGCGAGAAAATGCTCGTTAACAGCTCCAGCTGGGAAAATGCACTGAGTACCGTCGCTAAGCTTTACAAAGATGATATTACGCCGGATCAAGACGATATTAATAAAGTGAATGAGTCGAATTCGTCGAATGGCGGCTATAACCCGCTCGATTATGATTGGTTTCTGTCAGGCCGTACAGCGATGGTACTTGCGGAATATGGCTACGTCAACGAGATTCAGATGGCGAATGCTAGTGCAGATACCATTAAAGGATTTACTCCATTCGAATGGGATGTCGTGACGTTCCCGCAATTCCAAGAAGCGGTCGGCGTAGGCGGCAATATGTCCTTGAATCAGCTTATGGGCATTAACGCTCAGGCTCAGAATGCGGATGATGCATGGGAGTTTGTTAAGTTTAGCAATAGCCGTGAATTGGCGAAGCTTAAGTCGCGCAGTCAGTATGATCTGTCAGCCCGCAAAGAGTTCTTGAAACCGGCTGACGGAAGCGTCAACTTTAACGCTGCGGCGTTCTATACATTGAAGCCAGCCCCGCCGGCTTCTACTGACCAAGAAGCGTTGTATCGGACGAAGCCAGGTATCTATGAAGCGCAATATCCTGGAGATGAGCTGTTCAATGCAGTCATCAAAGGAACGAAGACAGTCAAAGAAGCACTTGCTGAATGGGAAACGAAAGGCAATGAAGTGTTGACGAGGATCAAGACGAATGTAGAAAGCGGCAGCGGCACGTCGACTGACGTAAAGATCTCACAAGAGGAAGCAGTCAAGACGGAAGCAGCAACTACTAGTTCGACTGAAGCAAGCGTTGAAGGATAAGATATGAAGTGGACTCATAAATAATCTTTTTCAGCCTCCTGTACGGCCGTTATAAAGAACGGCAGGTCGGGGGGCTGTTTTTATATGGTCTGGTATGAAGAGTGCAAATATGAGCGATTATGGACGTTTAGAGGGAGTGTACTACAGTAAGATGGTATTGAATTAATATTGGGCTAGGTCTGCTTGTTTTCGCTGGATCTGGGTACATTATGGACAATGATACTTATTACATCAGCTCAGGAGGCGGAAATGATGAAATGGGTCTACTGGGGAAGGCTTTATGATACGAAATTTCAGGCTGGCTGCTTAGTGCGGCGCATGGAGAATGACTGGTGGATTTATGGCTACGAAAGCCCTTCTGAGGTGGAAGTATTCCGTTCACGCAAGGGGAAATACGGGGTTCGGTTTGTACCTTGAAGGCTATCTATCTGATTTTAAATGATTTGCTCATCATTCCATAAAAAAGGTTGACGCAATGGAGTGGTTTATAGTATATTAATTTTTGTCTCGGTTCAGCAATTCATCCCTAATGATGATTTCGCTGTTAGGAGGGCCCTTAGCTCAGTTGGTTAGAGCGGTCGGCTCATAACCGATTGGTCGGGGGTTCGAGTCCCTCAGGGCCCACCATCTTTTTATGTTTTCACCCGTGCCGGGGTGGCGGAATTGGCAGACGCACAGGACTTAAAATCCTGCGGTGAGTGATCACCGTACGGGTTCGACCCCCGTCCTCGGCACCACTTGATTTTATAGGGTTTTTGCAAAATCGAAAACACCTATGAAAGTGATAATCCTGTAAAGTTAAAATTGGTACACAGGATTAAGGCAAAGAAATTGATGAACCTCCTTTTCAGTATCTGACAACGATCAGATTTTGAAACGGAGGTTTTTTATTTTGTCTCGATTAATGAAAGTTAAGAAGGTTGCCCCAACTAGTTTAGATGAGGCGTTAATACAATTTCTGAACTGGAAAAAAGCAAATGGTATTAGCGATCAAACGATTCTGGATTACACGACACATGTAAACTTGTTGTTCAAGCGTTTTCCGTCTGCAAAGGATTCGTATGAACTATTACAACAGTCGGTTTATGAGCATCTTGGTCAAGAAAAGATTAAGCCAGCGACTTATAATAATCGTCTTGTGTATTTACGGAGTTTCTTTGAATGGTGTGTTGAACAAGAGGTTCTATCAGAAAACCCACTGGCTAAGTTTAAGAAGCATAAGGATGAAGGCAAGGTTGTTAATATAGACGAGAACGTATTGACTGACCTTATTCAGTTGCCGAATAAGAACACATATGCAGGATTGCGCGACTATGCGTTGTTCTTAGTTTTTCTTGATTGTGGTATCCGTCCGAAGGAAGCATTCAGCTTGATGGAAAGTGACTTCAATAGTAAGTCTTGTGAGTTGTTCGTTGACAAAGAAAAGGCAAAAACGAGAATGTCTAGAACATTACACATTACGCCGCAAACTTCAAAAGCCATTGATGATATGTTAGCTGTCCGGCCTAAAGAATGGAAAGCGAAAGCACCATTGTTCTGTACCTATGAAGGTAATGCAATGAATCGCCATTCTTGGGGAGATAGAGTAGAGATGTACTGTAAGAAGCTTGGAACTAAGTTTCATCCCTATGCGTTACGTCATGCCTTTTCTATCATGTTTTTGCGTGGCAAAGGGAATGCTTTTGCGCTTCAAATGATGCTCGGACATGTTGACATGACCATGACTAAGCGATATGTGAGATTAACGACAGGAGATGTTAAGGAGCAACATGCAATGGCATCACCAGTAAACAGGATTGCTCCACAAAATAAACGGTTACGTGGCCTTGGTAAGAAATGAGAGCTACAATATGAATAACCGTTCAATATTCTTGGCAATCGAATATGACGATGATGCCGCCGCCAAGACTTGTTCAAAAAGTTTCTAGGCACGTTAAATTGGCTTTGGAGTATACGGGGAGGAAAAATACATTCCTGAACGGTTAGAAGCCTTTAGGGACGATATAAAGCTGCTTAGAGCAGAGCAGGGAAACGTTATTATGTATAACATCTTCGTTTAATTGGTGACCTTCATTATTAGAGGTCGTCTTTTTTTTTTGCCGTGAAATTCGGATTGTTGGCTTTCTGCGCCGGGGAGTCTTTTTCGATGCTGACTTTTCGATCTGACAGCTATTCGATAGCCTAAGGCAGCACATGAACTAAGAGTAAGCCCACATACGTTCAGGCATACATATTGTCACATGCTAGCTATGAGTCGTATGTCAGCCTTTGCGATTCAGAAGCTAAAGACACACAGATGTGTCCACTACAATGCGTTACGTGGCAATGTGGGGCTCAGAGCTAAGAGGGGAGAACGAGAAGCACAATCCGTTGAATGAGTTTGAGATATAGTTATAGGTGATTTGTTTCGGAAAATAATAGCTTGAGGATTGTTATGTCCTCAAGCTTTTTGTTATACCTCTTTATATACTTCAACACGTTTAGAATGATTTTATCTAATAGTACCTTGGTTTGGTTAGATCAGAATAAATGGATTAGTTTCTATTGTTCGTGTATGATGTAGACAACACTATAATAAACGTAAAATTCTAGACTGTAATAAATCTAAACACGAACTATTTTTGGGAATTTACTGATTTTGTTCGATAATTATATTGATATTGGAGTGAGGGTAGTATATGATACAGTAAATGGCGATAGGGGTTTGATAACAAATGACTGATGAAATGAACATACTTAGTGAAGAACTTCTAAGTTCTTTTTTTTTAAGAAGTTAGATACCATCAAACAAGACAAGAGGATACAAATTCTTCATAGACTTATTGAGGTGGTTAGAATGGATGAGTACGATAATTCCATCAAATTCATTAGTGAACATAATTACTTAGTGCCCACAACACTTATACCTCTATATCATCGGCTACTTCACACATAAGTGTCCAGAGGGTGGTGCTGAGATGTTTCCTAATAAAAATAAATATAATTTGACTGATCAAGAAGCTAGGCTTGTATTTGAAAATTCAAAGATGGATATAATACATCAGCTTTCAAGAATTGAAAAAGTAACTACAACATACGCTCAAACTAAAGCAATCGTTGAAGGGGATATCGTTAATGATGTTACTGCCGATGAAATTTTGGTTATCGTAAACATGAGAAATGCTGTTAATTACTTAATTAGAAGAAACAAGAACGTTTACGCTAGAGATAGCGGAAAGGATTAATGGTTATGTTGCTTACAATGAAGCGTTAGAATGGGGCGTTATCCGTAATGGTGAGGTTAGTATTGGTGGAGTAAATTATAAGCCTACTATTCCAGTTAGGGCTGATGTAGCAGCTGATATCGAACGTATTATGAAAATGAGTGTCTCTGAAACCTATAAAGCAATTAAATATATGTACTATGCTATGAGAAAGCAATTGTTTTGGGATGGCAACAAGAGGACTGCTATATTATCAGCTAATTATTTATTGCTTCAAAAAGGCAAAGGTATTTTGATTAATCATGAAAAGCATTTAGAACAATGGAATGTACTACTTACTGAGTTCTATGAAACGAATTATGATCAAGCTATTATTGATTGGACATATGAGAATTGTATTTTGAACAAGGTGTAGTTAAGCATACAGGATTTGAATGAATAAAATGTGAAACATTACTAATCCTGTAGAGCTAAATTTAGCGGATACTGAAAAGTCTTGATTTATCAAG
>NZ_BIML01000002.1 GCF_004001065.1 Paenibacillus xylaniclasticus | reverse complement strand
ATAAGACCTGAGAATATTAATTTATCATACTTGATTCATGAAAGTCAACGAGCTGCGATAAGATTGAAGGATACAGTAAATAATGGCCTGATTGAGAGAAGCAAATCGCTACATATTTTTGAAGGGGGGCACACACAATGAGAATACTTCAAATGAAGAAGGCGGTGCCCTCATTTCATGAAACAACGAAACCAATTTAAATCCTTAAGTTTGATGAGAACACGTATTACGTTACGATTAACCGCGATGACCGCAATGCTTCTTGTCCTTGTTTCTGTTCCATTGCACGCTGCTGTTGCTGCCCCGCAGTCGGAGCCGCATCCGATGCTTTCGCTGCAAACTGTTCCGCATGCCAAATCGTTTAAACGGATCGCAATTGTTATTGATGATTTTGGCAATGCGATGACAGGCACAGAAGAAATGCTAAAGCTACCATTCCCGTTCACTGTCGCGGTGATGCCGTTTATGCCATCGACGAAAGCGGACGCAGAGAATGCTCATAGGCTTGGTCATGATGTTATTGTCCATATGCCGATGGAGCCGAATAAAGGGAAGCGGGAATGGCTTGGCCCCGGCGCCATAACGACAGATTTGTCTGACGCTGAGATCCGCAAACGCGTGGAGGCAGCAATCGATAATGTGCCGTATGCCGTCGGAATGAACAATCATATGGGGTCGAAGGCAACGTCAGATGAGCGAGTCATGCGTATTGTCCTCACGGTATGTAAGGAACGGGGACTCTTCTTTCTAGACAGCCGTACATCTTATAAAACGGTCGTACCGAAGGTCGCTGCTGAAATTGGAATACCGCTGCTGAGTAATCATGTATTTCTCGATGACGTGTATTCTACTTCGCATATCTCCAAGCAGATTGGCGAAGTGTATAAGCAGCTGCAGCTGACTGAGCACTGTGTTGCGATCGGTCATGTCGGGCCTCCGGGCAAAAAGACAGCAGCCGTTCTGCTGCAATCTACACCAACGTTACGGGAGAATGCGATCATCGTGAAGCTTTCCGAGCTTATCCGGGGTCCCAGCGATGAGCAAATATTGCCGTAATGCGGCAGCGATCGATTGAGCGATCCTCGTCTGCGCAACACGATTCGTCAGCATTTCGCGATCGCCTGAATGAGAAAGGAACCCCATCTCGACAATGACAGCCGGCTCGTCAACTGTATTAAGCAGATAGTATGGCTTGGCATATCGAGGCAGCTCATTCGTTCGTTGAAGCCGGTTCAAAGCGTCCTGTATGCAGAAAGCAAGCAGGGCGCTTTCACCGTTGTTCTGGTGTAGAACGAGCGGTCCATGCTTTGAGCGGTTGTTAGCCCAGTTCACATGCAGGCTCACGAACAGGGTCGTTTCAATCTCGTCCGAAAGCTGCCGCCTCTGGGATAAGTCGCGGCGATGGCGCGAGTTGGTCCTGTGCCATCGGTTGTCATCGCTTAACGCATAGTCCCCCGTCCGGTTGAGCACCGCCCTAATCCCTTGGCTGCGAAGAAGTACATATAGCTTCTTGCCTACCTCAAGATTGATGTCCTTCTCTAGAATGTTACCGATGTTAGTACCTCCGTCTATTCCGCCATGACCGGCATCGATTAGTACGACCGCTGTTGGCAGTGCTCTTTTATAATGCGGAGGAGCATGAAGCTGTTGTTTATCCATACCAGCTTCGGCTTCAATCGCTTGATGCTTGTTGTCCGTTCCGGAAACAGCAATTGGGCGGTTGTCAGCAGATGCGAAATTCGAGTAAGGATAGGTACAAGCAGCAAGTATTAATCCGGCTATATAAGCCGACTTGACCCATTTTCTACTACACTCTTTAGATTTACTGGTCCGTTTCATTCGGCAATTCCCCCTGCAAGCACGATTCATAGTTATATCGTGGCTTGACGGATGGAAACTCATTCATGATTATTTGGCTCGAACGAAGGGCATCCTTATAAGTAAGAGATAAGATTTAGATAGAAAAGGGGAGCCGAAGAGCATGGCGGACAAAAGAGATGAACTAATCCAATATGTAGCCGGTCAAGTTGTTACCTATATTGATACGCCCTCTGAGGTGCGTAAACAGCGGCGAATCGATAAACAAGCTGCCCGTGCTGTAAGAGAGCCATGGTCGACCCGCTGGTTCGGAATTGCACCGCTGTCGCTGTCATTATGGATTCAGGGCTTGCGGCGCCGCAAGGCGCAGCAATCAGGAGGAGAGATAAAAGAGACCGAATGGGTACAATGAGGATAAGCTGATATATCGAACATGATGACTGAGCCCGCTGCCTTCTGGATCGGGCTCTTCGAGCGCCAAATATACAGCATCGTTAGACCATTGCTGGTAGCCGACAACGCCCCACATGAAAGTCGCACTATGATCGTACAGATCTGCTACATACCGAACCGGCTGATCAGATCCGATAGGCTTTAAGAGGTGGTTCGCCTGTCGTATACAAATCGGTTGGGAAGTGAGCCACGGTAGTTCGGCGTATACATCGAACGATTGCCGCAAGTGGGTCTTATAAATGTGGGAACGAGTGCCTGCGGATTCGGGAAAAGGTGAGGCTGCAGCTTGCAATACGGCTGCTGCAGCACTTGTCCATTGTCGTTCTGTCGTCGGCAATATCTCCCCGGTCGCAGCGTCTGCATACAATATGTCTCGGTCTTTCGTTTCGACACGCCATACTGCAAACAACCCATTCACATACAGACGTGAGTCTTGACCTTCAATTACGTCTTCAGCTCCTATACCGTGACGATTGAGTGATAACCGAAGCGTTTCGATATCGAACAACGGCCTTTTGCCGGTACCGTATTCCCCTAGCTCGTAGCCGCCTTTTTCTTTTGCATTGACAATCATATAGCCGACCGGTCGGCCGCCGGCCGTAATTAACACATACCAGGCATGTGTTCCTGGACCTAGCGCTTCTATTGTAAATTCGGCACCTGACCATGCTGCGAAGGGCCGCTGCTTAGCGAGCTCGTCAATCCAGATCTGCACTTGATTCGCCAGCCGTTTCTGCTCTTCTGGAGTTTGGGTAACGGAATGTGCGGGCTTCAGCGCTTTCGTCTCAGCAAAGATAGGACTATTGTTGATTGTGCCCGACATAAATGCGCAGCATGCGAACAGTACAGCGAGTTTTTTCGTTCGAAGTAACCTCATCGTGATCTCCGCCTTTCGCTCAATATGAAGCCGCTTACGTTCATTTTTATTGTAAAGGACAAGCTTCCAAGAACGTTGTTGGAAGCTGTCGCGGGAACATTCGCAGCATCGGTTCTATTTTTGCCGGAATGATGCGAACTCCGTCATCCCTCTTGGAATAAACGTTCAATCGATGCCCGCCAGGTGAAAAATGCCGCAGTTAACCGCAGACGCTGTCACTCGCGGCTCGAATTGCCAACGAATTTCGGCCTGTCTCTGATTGTATTGTTCCATAATGGACGGCTTATGTTCTTCCGTGGCAGTCTCAATCAATGGCTCGTAATAATGCTTGATACGAGCAAGCTCGTCGTCAAGCCGTTTGCTCGCCTGCACGGCCCATTCATAATCATACTGCTTCAGCTTTCGCTCCATCGTCTGCTCGATGATGGACACTGCCTTACCGAGGGAAATTCCATTTTTCGTCACATGGACGTTTGGCGGCAGCTTTGGCGTCATCTTCAGGTCAAGCAGTCGATCATGGAACTTCTCAACACATTGTCCAGTTGCCAGAGAAACACCGAAAGAGTGAAGCTCCTCACGTTTGCGGTCACAAGCGAACTCCAGCCGCAGATTGACACCGAGCCAAGCGGTGTATGGCGTAGAGTCGTAGGGCAGTGCAGGCTTGCGCTCCGGCTCTTGGAAGAGGTAGACGTAGCTTCCGCCTGCCTGGCTGGCAGCGAACAGCTGATCCAGCCTGCGAGAACCGAAGTACATTTCTTCCCGCGGCATACGAATCGTATTCATCGTTCCGTGGACGAATCCGAATGATCGGCCCAAAGCGGCTTCAGCCGCAGGGGAGAGCTTATCGGATGAATTGCCCGATTGCGCCGCCTGCTGCTTGGCTTCGTCCTCTGCTTCGATCGCATCGTATTTGGAACGGTCGGTTACGAAAAGCATGGACATCGTCTCCGGCTCTGCTCCGGTCCGATCGACGAAGCTCCAATAGTAAGGCCGGTTCGTAAGTGCACGATCGGCAGCAGGAGACAGCTTCACTTTGAAATGGGCTGGTGATTTCTCAAGTATGGTGCATCCGGTCGCTTCGAGATATCGCTGTACGAACTTGTGTACTTGCCGCTCGTTCATGGGCTCGCCTCCATTGAGATACAATCTCCGGTGCCATCAAGCAGCCTCTCCATCGCATCATTCTCACCTTGGTTCAGCACTTCTTCTGCAACCACCTCGCTGCGGATACGAACGAGTGAATCGCCAAGGGAGTTTATTTGCTGCTGTAATTCTGTACTGTCCTCCGCTTCTACGACCATGCGTGCGATCTGCTGCTCGATCGACAGATCCTGCTTCTCGAGCCGCTCGAGAATATGGTCGAGCTCGCCGATTACGAGCTCGAAGAGGTTAATTTTCTCATGCAGCAAATTGACGATATGCTCTTCAATCGTTCCAAGCGTGCAGAGATTATAAATATGAACGTCATTCTGCTGTCCGAGCCGGTGTACTCGTCCGATCCGCTGCTCGACGCGCATCGGGTTCCAAGGCAAATCGAAGTTAATCATATGGTGGCAGAACTGCAGGTTAATTCCTTCACCGCCGGCTTCGGTTGCGATCAGCACTTGAGCTCGTCCGCGGAACAGATCCATCATCCAATCCTTCTTCCCGCGGCCCATCCCGCCTCGATAAGGGACAGCGTGTAGTCCGTGTGAGCGGAAGAACTGAAGCAAATATTCTTGCGTCCCCCGGTATTCGGTAAACACGATCACTTTGTCATTGATTTCTTTGATCAGCTCAATGGCCTTCTCGGCCTTCGTATTAGACGTGATAGCGCGAATATTCTCGACCAGTCCCCAAATTTTTGGACGGAGCGGGGAATCCTCTGCCGTCTTCTTGAACAGATTGACGAGTGTTAAGAACACGGCATCGCGGCTGGAGCATACCTCCCGCTGAAGCGTAACGAGCGACAGCATGCTGGCCATGTCGGCGGCTGATTCGACGACACGTTCGCGAACGAATGATGTTACGCCGTCGTACAGCGCTTTCTCCTCAGGAGAGAGCGTAAGCGGAATGTTGCGAACGATCCGCTTCGTAAACTGGATACCGCCGTCGCTTCGGCGATTACGAATCATGACAGCAGACAGCGCCTCCTGCAGCTGATCCTCATTTTTCGGAAGCCGCTTGTCGACAACGAAGTTGGCGGCGAATTCGTTCTGGCCTCCCAACTGTCCTGGCTTCAATAGTGTAATGAGGTTGTACAGCTCGTCCAGATCGTTCTGCACCGGAGTTGCGGTAAGAAGGAGACAATATTTTTTGCTCAACTGGTTCACGAACTGGTAGTTCGTCGTTTTTTTGTTTTTCAGCTTGTGCGCCTCGTCAATGATGAGCATGTCATAATCGGTTGCTAGAAGTAGCTCTCGGTGCGGCTCGCGCTTTGCCGTATCGATCGAGGCGACAACGACGTCATACTGCCACGTATGGGCCTTCTTCTGTGCCACGGCGGAGATGCTAAATTTCTGATTCAGCTCTCTCACCCACTGAAGCACGAGTGACGCTGGAACGAGAATGAGCGCTCTTTTGACGAGCCCCCGCACCATATATTCTTTCAGAATAAGCCCGGCTTCGATCGTCTTGCCGAGTCCGACCTCGTCGGCCAGAATCGCCCGTCCGCCCATTTCGTGCAGCACTTTACTTGCTGTTGTAATCTGATGCGGCATCGGCTCGAACGACGGCAGACAGCGGAGACAGCGAAGATCGTCAAAGCTCGTTACTTGCGTGGCTTGCTCCGCTTCGACGGCAAGTTGATAGAGCGACCAGTCGTCCCAAGGACCGTTCCGGTTCAATCTAGCCTGCAGCTCGTCGAACCAGCTGCGGTCGAAACGCCATTCGACCTGCGGGTGAAGCCTGCGGGAAGCAGCGGCTGACTCAGAGCGCGGACTATGCATCGGTTGGTTCGGTTGCGACATCGATAAGCTCCTTTCCTGCCACGTAGGCGTACGTCAATATCCGTACATTTTTCATAGTATGGCCGATTGGTGTACAATTCATAAGAGCAGGTGAGAAGAGAGATGGAAAGGCGCGAAATATCGACATAGGACGAGGATGTACAAGCAATTCAAAGATTAGAGAGGGGATTGTGACGATTATAAGCGAAAACAGACAATTTCCGTTATGATGAACCATATCTAGTATAGTATAATGGTATTCGCACACTATATGTGGTGGAAAAAACATACATTATCGAGACGAACATAAGGATTGACAATATAAATGGAGAGGATGTCGGACGGATGGCAGCGACAGAGAAACGGCGGTTAGAAGGGCTTAGTGAGAAAATTTTTCTGGACCGATATGCCTGGAAGAATGCGGATACGAATGAGACGAAGGTCGGGGACGTCGTACTCGTTCTGACGAAGGACGATCCGAAATTTCCGACCAAGGAGGTCGGTGAGGTTACCGCTCGCGACGGCAGCAAGGTTGTCGTTAAGCTTCGCAGCGGTGAGACGGTCGAATCGACAATCGAGAAGTTAACGTTGACGGTGGAGAAGACACCGGAAGAGATGTGGGATCGTCTTGCAGGCGCAATGGCGTCGGTCGAGAAGGAAGAGAAGCGCGAGGAGTGGACGGAGCGCTTCCGTTATATTCTGGATGACTGGAAGCTTGTTCCTGGGGGCAGGATTGCAGCAGGAGCCGGCGCGAGCGAAGAGCTCACACTGTTCAACTGCTACGTCATTCCGTCGCCGAAAGACAGCCGCGGCGGCATTATGAACACACTCACGGAGATGACGGAAATTATGGCCCGCGGCGGCGGCGTCGGCATTAACCTGTCGTCACTTCGTCCTCGTCGCGCGATTGTAACGGGCGTGAATGGCTCGTCGAGCGGCGCCGTATCTTGGGGCGGCTTGTTCAGCTATACAACGGGGCTGATTGAGCAGGGCGGAAGCCGTCGCGGCGCTTTGATGCTGATGATTAACGATTGGCATCCGGATCTGCTCGACTTTATTACCGTTAAGCAGACGATGGGCCAAGTGACGAATGCGAATTTGTCCGTATGTGTAAGCAACGGCTTTATGAAAGCCGTCAAAGAGGATCTCGATTGGGAGCTCGTCTTCCCGGATACGAAGACGCCGGGATATGATGAGTTATGGGATGGCGACTTGGAGAAATGGCGCTCCGCCGGCTATCCGGTTATTCATTACAGCACAGTCCGTGCACGCGAAGTTTGGCACACAATTATTGAGTCAGCGTGGAAATCGGCAGAGCCGGGCGTCGTCTTCATGGAATATTATAACCAGATGTCCAACAGTTGGTATTTCAATCCGATAATTTGTACGAACCCTTGCGGCGAGCAAGGGCTGCCGGCATGGGGCGTCTGCAATCTGTCGGCGATTAACCTGTCGAAGTTCTATGATGAGGCGAAGCATGACGTGGACTGGGATGAGCTTGGCCGCGTTACGCGCTGGTCGGTGCGATTCCTTGATAACGTCATCGACAAGACGCCGTACCATTTTCCAGAGAACGAAGCGAATCAGAAGAAGGAGCGCCGTGTTGGTCTCGGTACGATGGGACTTGCGGAGCTGCTGATCAAGCTCGGCATTCGTTACGGCTCGCCGGAATCGTTGTCGTTCCTCGACAAGCTATACGGATTCATCGCACGCGAATCGTACCTGGCATCGTCAGAGATTGCGGCGGAGAAAGGCTCGTTCGAAGCGTTCGACGCAGAGCTTTATTTGCAAAGCGGGTTTATGCGTAATATGGTGGCGACGTATCCGGAAGTCGGTGACTCCATCTTGAAGAATGGGATGCGGAATGTGACGGTCATTACACAGGCACCTACGGGTAGTACAGGTACTATGGTCGGCACGTCGACTGGGATCGAGCCGTACTTTGCCTTCGAATATTTCCGTCAAAGCCGTCTCGGCTTCGATAAACAGCTCGTACCGATTGCGAAGCAGTGGCTCGACGCGCACCCAGGCCAGGAGCTGCCGGATTATTTCGTGACATCGATGAGCTTGTCTGCGCAGGATCATATCCGCGTACAAGCGGCGATTCAGCGCTGGGTCGACAGCTCGATCTCGAAGACCGCGAACGCGCCTAATGACTTCACGATCGAAGAGACGAAAGAGCTGTACGAGCTTGCGTTCGATCTTGGCTGCAAAGGCGTCACCATTTATCGTGACGGAAGCCGCGACGTGCAAGTGCTGTCCACTTCCTCTAAGGATGAGAAGAAGGAAGAGAAGGCTGCGGAGCAGGCAGAAGCTCCGGTTGCAGCATCGCAAGCGGCAGACACGGCTGCAGTTGGCCAGCTGAACCAAGCGTTGAACAGCAATGTAACGCCGAAGCAGGAGCAAGTGTTCGACAAGCAGTATAAGAGCCGTCCGCAAGTGCTGCGAGGTGCAACGTACAAAGTGAATACGCCATTCGGTATGGCGTACATTACGATTAACGACATGAACGGCACGCCTGGCGAGATTTTCTTGAACGTCGGCAAAGCCGGTTCGGACGTCTTCGCGATGGCGGAAGCGTTAGGTCGGGTCTGCTCGTTGTTCCTCCGTTACGGCGATCATGGCAACAAAGTGAAGCTGCTTGTGAAGCACTTGAAAGGCATCGGCGGCTCCGGCGCAATCGGCTTTGGCGCCAACCGCGTTGAATCGATTGCCGACGCAGTGGCGAAGGCGTTGGAGACGCATGCGGAGATGGCTGAGGAAGCGGCAGCCTCGTATACAGCGCCGGCAGTTTCGGCTGCATCGACACCGGCGCCAGCACCAGCTGCGATTCCAGCTGCTCCAGAGCGCGGCGAGGGCACGCTCAAGTATGCAGGCCAATCGAGCTCGTTCGACCTGTGTACGTCATGCGGATCGGCCACGCTTATGAACGTGGAAGGCTGCAAAACATGCAGCAACTGTGGATACAGCCGTTGTAATTAATAGGTAGTAGCAAAGAGGGGGACCTTTGTGATGGATCATGAAAGCTGCTAAAATGGCTATAACTGATGACAAAAGTGGCTCATGTAAAACGATAAAAAATTGTTTTATTCATCGATTTGAATAAATATTCTAACGATCAATGTTTATGCATTTTATTGGATAAATATGCGAGATAGAACATTGACTCTGTAGTGTTTGGTTGAATTTGTTGGCTTATGGTAAAATAAATATGTGACTAAGCGTGGTCACGGAAACAAGCGATTTTCGAGAAGGCGGCTAAACCTTTATCTCGAATTAATCGCTTGTTTTGTTATAATTGTGATGAGGGAAATAAGGGAAAGCTACGGGTTCAATATTGACGGTCCTCGTACAAATGTTATTGGAACTAAAGCATAAATAAGAAATCTAAAGGTATTGGGTGTGAAAGAACTTGTCCTTGCTAAATGATTCCGAAAAAGTAAAGTTTTTAATCGATGTTTTGGATCGTCATATTGATAAACTTTCAGGTGAAACCACACTTGCAAATTATCTTGCATCTATACGCGGATTTTTAAAGACTGAAGATCCAAATCTTCAAAAAGTGGCTTTTTCAAATAGCGAATTGTTTGTAGACAATCTAGCCTATAAGTTAAATAGCCAGATTTCTTATAAACAGTCGATTGGATCATTAATTGCTGCTCTCGATAAAGTTGGTTATGCTGATTCAATGGATGCTGCTGCACTCATTCTTGAGTTTGAGGAGCTTTTGAATCAAATGCCAACGGAAGAAGCTGAAACTATATATAAGGAACGTTGGGTAGATAATAAAAGTGGGCTGGACTGAAGATATGCTAACCTATAAATTTGATGGGTTGAGGTAATATTTTGATATGAACGAGAAACAATCGATTGATTATCTGATTGAATATTTGGAATCTTATCTGATGGAACTAGGTCATGAACTTCAGAGTGATCCGGAAAACCTATTTCTTCAAGGGAAAGTACACGGAATTCAGCATGCCTTAAGATATGTAAGGATGCATGGGTATGCGGGCAAAAATAGCCATCAAATTGATATTGAAATTGATTGATCCTGCAATGGTTTTCGAGTTAGGTCTTATTAATCGATGACAGCATCTCGAAGGTGATGCAATAAGAGGTCGCAGAACTTAATCCGGTTAATGGTGACATTTAGCCAAAATTAAAGAGAAGTTTCTGACTGCAGTAGAAGCAGCGGCAGCCAAAAACTTCGCTAATTTTACTTGCTGATTATTTCCCTGGATGACGCGCTATTCCATTTTCAACACTATTAATAAAAATTAGTTTTTCACTCCCCAAACTCCTCTTTTTTATAACTACGTAAAGATTCCAGGCATTTTTTTAGATACCTTCCCTCAGCTCTAGAAACGATCTCTCTTTCCCCATCCAAAAATAAAATTGATAGGTTAAGATTTTTTGCCGTTTCTATGAGTTCATTTTGATAATCTAGGTCACTCTGGTCTTCTTCTGATTTAGAAGGACGTGAACGAAGAAGATGATTGTTTCTAATGTTATATAGATCTTTTTGCGAATTCATTAAAAATTCTATAATCACTGGAATAAGTTTAAGTTTTCCTTTATGGTCTAGTTCTTCTTTAAGAATAATATCAAGAAAATCAAGCATTAAAGTCTGAGAACCAGATGGAATTTCATTCAAATTTAACTGATCAAATACGCAAAATGGTCTTAATTGATCAATTTCAAACCGGCGGAGCCTATCAATGATAGCAGCTAGCTGTGGGCTGGATGAATGAAGAAAAATACTCTTTAACGTTTCATCTACCATACAGTCCAGTTGCTCGAAGGTTTCCCTTACTTCATCGGGAGCTTTATCTAAGTAACTAGCAAAAATAAGCTTTTCAGGATTACCATTCAGGACTTTAGCCAAAGCTCGGGATATACTTTCGGATGCAGGGGGTTTAGCCCCTGTTTTTATTTTACTTATATAAGAACTGTCGACACTCAGACCATTTTCTAAAAGCTTATTACTGATTTCCTTTAGAGTCATTCCAGAATCATCAATGTATTGGCTTAAAAGCTTTGCGTAATATTTCAAGTAGTGCACCTCCTTATTGACTAATTGTGCACCAAAATGCCTATTTAGTCAAAATAATATTGACAATGAATTTTTTGTCGGATAATATAGAACAAAAAATGACTATAAAGTCATCAAAAATAAAATATTGACTATTTGGTCAAATGAATGAGGTGATCACACTGGGAAATGTATTAATTAAGAGAGTAGTCCCTTATGCTGACGAGAGCATAAGGGGGTACATGATTCGATTATCTCAAGCTAACAGAACAACACCAAGAAAATTATATAAACTGTCATCATTAATTGCCGGAGTTGATCCAAGGAGTTTATTAATGGTCACTGGGAAGGTGGACATATCAAAACTGTGCGAGTTGACCAAAATAGATGAGCATTGTCTTTTAAGTTCTACTTTTTTTTATCAAATGGGGATGTATGGAAGTGAAGATGAAAAAATACTTAGACATATCAGTTCGTTCGGAATGTGCCCAACCGGATATTGTCAGGTATGTCCAGTTTGTCTTATTGAACAACCCTACCATCGAAAAGTTTGGGAAATCAAAGTCATTACGACTTGCCATATTCATCAATGTAAATTGGTATTCTACTGCCCTAAATGCAAACTATATATTTCACCGATACGTCGCTTTCTTACTCACTGTAATTGTGGATTTGATTTACGGAGATGCAACATAGAAAAAGTTCCTAATTCCGAGACGCTTTTATCAAAGTGGATTAATGAAAAATTATTAAATATTCGATCTTCGTATTCTTTTTCATCGAAAGAAATCCAAGAACTTAGCTTACGTCATTTTCTATACCTACATATACTGTTTTGTTATTACTACGTCCAAATTAAATCATCCCAGGTGAAGGTGAGTTATTCCAAGGTTTATAAACCAAATTATCTTCATGAAACTACGACTAGAACATTCCAAATGTTTGCTGATTGGCCTCGTTCATTTCATAGTTTTATCGATAATTATCGTACTGTTCCGAAATCGTACAAAGATTATGAAATATTAAAAGAATTTGGTTCGTTTCATTATCATCTACTCAGACATTTAGGATCAGCGGAATATTCGTTTGTATCAAAATCATTTCTCGATTATTGCGACGTAAAATCTGCAGAAGCCCCTTTCTTAAAAAAATTGAAGAAGAAAATAGAAATGAAGTTATCCCAGACTGAGAAGAATATTAAAGTTAACCCAGTAAATGATAATTACGTTGATATGAAAACTGCAGTAAAAATTTTAGGAATATCGGAGTATATTATCGAAGATTTAATAGAGCTAGGGAAAATTTATATGGTACAGGGAAAAAAAGGGGTGCGTTATTGTGCTCTGGAAAGTATAAAAAAAATACAAAAGGTCTATCTTGATGATGTTCCATTGCATACGGATATAAAAGAAACAGTAGATTTTGAACATATTCAAACAGTGTTAAATCGAAAAATACGAATAAGTGAGTTTATTGTTGCGCTGTTAGATAGGAAAATTAAGCCGTGTGGAATGGTCGAAGAAAAAACAGGCTTGAACCGTTTGATTTTCCGAATATCGGAAGTTAAGGAGCTTCCTAAAGAAATAGGCTTAACTATACAAGAAGCAGCTGAACTTATGATGGTAAAAAATCAAGCTCTGTCATCATGGATAAGTAAGGGATTTCTTCGGACTACAAGGAAAAAACTTGCAATAACCAAAGGACTCTACGATCAGTTCGTTTCGCAGTATATTCCATTAACATCATTGGTAAAACTACATCCGAAAATTCGAAGTAGCAAGCGATTATTGGAGTGGTTGGATGATAGGGGGATTCAACCAATTTCAGGTCCAAGTGTTGATGGTGCAATTGCTTATTTATACCTAAAAACTCCAATGTTAATGCGTGTTATGGGTTTAAATACATGGGAATAAATTATTGTGACCAAGAGTAATAGGTTTATAGATTACTAGAATTGGACAAGCTAAGTACTGAGGGGGGAGTAAAGTCATGAAAAAACGGTCAGCCAGACGCATAAAACCTGTAAAAGGTCGGCATTTTCGTTGGAAGGTTCCGCTCTTGAAGAACAATAAAATGATTCATTGTGAAAGTCGGTTGGAACGTCATTTTGTTCGTTTGCTTGACTTCGATCGAGAAGTGATCGAAGTGGAGTCACAACCGGTTTGTCTCTTATATGAATACAAGGGAAGGGAACGAAAGTATTATCCGGATTTCAAAGTCATAACAAGTGACGGTCGTGTCCGGATCGTGGAAGTAAAGGCCAAGTCTAAGACGCAAAATCCGGAAATTATCATCAAATTTATTATCGGTCGCATGTATTGCGAATCACAGGGTTGGGATTATCAAATCGTAACCGAAGAGCAAATATTTCAAGGTCATTTGCAAGAGAATTTGGACAAGCTTCGGGCGATGGGGTATGAATGGACAGAATTCAACGACCTTGTTTATGTGCTCCATACTCTTCAAAACACAGGTGCCTCAACTATTGAAATGCTAAGGTCAAATTGTTCTGATCTAGACGAATCGACTTTTTACAAATGCGTTTATAAATTGATTTACCACCAAAAGGTTTATGCAGATTTATTTGCTTCGGAATTAAATGAACAGACGATTGTGTCCATCCAATACGGAGAGGAGAATTGATATGCAGGGATTTGCTTTCTTACCGGGTCTAAGGTTTCGATGGAAGGAGCAAGAGTTTCTTATCCGAAAGTATTTGGACCATGACGAAGTGGAAGTAACCAATTTATCGTACGACCTGGTTGAAGTTTATTCTGTTAACGAATTACTCGAAGCTTGGAATGACGAACGCTTAATTGTGAAACGAGATTTTATTGAAGAAAAAGCCGAAGTCTCGCAACATGATGTTGACTTGTTTAGTGATGACGAGCGGAACATCATCAATAAGAGATATCAGATACTGGAGCCCATTTTGATGGGACAAATTAAGCCCGCAAATTATAAAACCTACATTGAGTCACTTTCAGATGACTTGAGACAGTATATTTCCTCGGTTTCCACATTGTATAGATGGAAAAAACGCTGGGACGAAACTCATGACAAACGTAGTCTGCTGCCGCGTAACGATCTAAAAGGTACTAAAGAATTTAAGATTCCAATTGAAATACAAAAAATCATCGAGAAACTTGTGGAAAAATACGACAAAGAGGGACTGGATGTTTCAAACCGAAGAATTCATATTGAAATGAAGGCGGAACTGAAAAAGCTAAATGAAACACGTCCTGAAGAGGGAAAAATACATCCTTGCGGAAGAGCGACGACTAACCGGGTAATTCAACATCTACGAAAGACATATTTGAAGGATCGCGCTCGATTCGGTACTGTTCAAGCTAATTTAAATAAATACGGTGCTACAACAGAAGTTTATGTAGAAAGGCCACTTCAAAGGGTAGAAATTGACTGGACCCCGCTTGATCTATTTGTAGTTGATACACTGAATTCCAAGAAGGAACGATTCCACTTAATCCATGCTGTTGACAAGGCAACGGGTTATGGGCTTGGATATGAACTCTGGCTTGGGGAGCCAAACGCTAAAGCGATTAAACAATGCTTGCTTCACGCTATGCTGCCTAAAACACATATTCGCAAGTTGTATCCAAGACTTCAACACGATTGGACGGCATTTGGCAAACCTGAAGTGATCGTTGTGGATAACGCCAAGGTACATGATGCTGAGGATTTAGAGGAGTTCCTCAGTTTAATCGGTATTGAAGTTCAGTTCTGCCCAGTTAAAGCCGGTCACTACAAAGGTACAATTGAGCGCATGTTCAGAACAATGAACGAAAAATTGTTCCACAGCGTCCCAGGAACCAGTTTTTCTGATCCCAAGATGCGCGCTCTGTACGACTCCACTGGTAAAGCTTGTCTGACATTAAAGGCATTACATGAAATAGTGCATATTCTCATAGTGGATCTTATTGCTAATGATTATAACATTTCTCGCGGGGGAACACCGGCTTTCTTGTGGGAACAAGGAATAAAAGACTGGAAAGTTCATCGAACATTGCCTATGCAAAAGAAGGATCTCATCATGCTTTTATCCACGGGCATTGAATACCGAAAAATAACGAACAAAGGTATTGAACTCCAAGGTCAGTTTTTCCAAAGTACAGCCTTAATGCAATTGCTGGATAAGATGAAACGCAAAAAACAGGACAAAAACGTTAGAGTCCGATTTAACCCCTCAGATATGCGCACGATTTATGTTCTTGATGAAGATCTTGAACAATATATCGAGGCATATCCCGTACGAAACAGTTTGCGAAAGAAAAATATCGATGAGAATCTTCCGGTCCATTGGGCACAACTGAAATATCATAATCATCGGAAAAATAAAGAGTACAACGAATTTGACACCTCACATTTGGCGTATGCTTATCAGAACGTGGAGGATATCGTCAGCAACAGTCGAAAAGAAATTGTGCAACTTGAGAAGCTGCCTGATGATCTAAGGGCTGTCGAGCATTACAAGCATCTATCTTCTATCCAACTGTTGCATGAAGCCCAGATTGCACCGGAACGGCTAGAATCATTGATTTTCAAAGGGGAGCTATCTTTAACTCCAGAGTCTCAGCACGATAGTAAGTCAAAATCAAGTGCAGAACCCCTAGAGCGATATTTTGATACCGAAACTGAAGAGGAAACAGAAGATTTACCGCTCTTACTTTTCGATGATGAGTTGGACGAAGATTGGGGAGTTACGTATCGTAGCAGAGGAGGAGAAAAATGAAACCTTCAATATTTGGTTCACTCAATGGGAAAGCATTAAATTACCGTGACCATGAATATACGAAAAGGGTAGAGCACGTTAAGAAAATCATTGTTACACATCCGCAATATCAAGAAGTATATGAAGAACTCGAGGAAATACACATCACCTCGAAGGGCTCTGTACAAGCTTCTCAGCTTAATATTTGCGGGCGAACCGGAGCCGGAAAAACGACAATTGTGACAAAATACGTCGAACAATTTCCCAGAAGACTAACGGATACCGGGACTATCATTCCCGTTTTATATGTTAAGGTCCCGCCTCGCTTAAAAACTCCAAAAGCGCTAGCTTCCAAGATTCTGGGACAAATGGGAGATTTGTTTGCAAACTCTGGTACCGACGAAGAACTGGGTAGACGAATTGTACAATTTGTACATGATTGTCAGACGGAAATGATTATCCTTGATGAATTTCAACATCTGATCGATAGGGACACCCAAAACGTTCTAGCTACAGCCTCCGACTGGCTCAAATTACTTACGGAGGAGCTGAATATCCCGGTTATTCTTTGTGGTCTCCCGGAATCGGAAGCAATCTTTGAATATAATGAGCAGATTGACGGGAGATATCCGAGAAGAATTATCCTTGAACCATTCGGATTTGAAGATCAAGCGCAACAGAAAAAATTTCGAATGTTTCTGAAAAAACTGGACGAGGAGTTGCCGTTATCGGAATATTCGAATCTTAGTGATCCCGTGTTAGCATCTAAAATTCACTATGTAACCGAAGGAGTCCCACGCTACATCAAGGATTTATTAATTGAGGCGACAAAGCTTTCATTAAAACGGGGTCTGGATTACATCAATGAAGACTCTCTTCACGATGCCTTTCATAGGCTAACTCGATCTAATCAAAGGTATGCGGTAAATCCTTTTGGGGATGATCGGTTTAATTATTTTGAAGCTGTTGAAATTAAAAGAAGAAAAGAAGAAGCACTTGTCAGAGAGCAAAACCAAAAACAAAAATCGAAGACAAAAAGACAAACAAGAAAATCATCATAATTGAAGACAAGTTCGATGGTCATACCCCCGTCAAGTAGACAGTGAAAAAAGACGTTGAATTAAGCGGCGATCGCTTTCCGATACTCCATCGGAGAGAGGTCGCCGAGTCTTTTCTGAAAACGATGGTTGTTGTAATATTCGATATACTCAGCGATTAACTTACGAGCATGAGCTATGTCTTTTGGTTTATCTAAGTATAATTTCTCCGTTTTTAAATGCGAAAAGAATGACTCGACACATGCGTTGTCAAAGCAGTTGCCACGCATGGAATGGCTTCCAGTAAAACCTTTTTCCTCGAGGAGATTGCCGTATGCTCTCGCTGTATATTGGAATCCTTGATCTGAATGCAATATAGCACCTGTGTCATCTAGCTGTTTCACAGTATCCAACACAAGTTGAAGGTCGTTTCGTTCAGAAACTTCCCATGCCGCTAATTCGTTATTACAAAGATCTAAAACAACCGATAAATAAATGAAATCATGACCTACACGTACGTAGGTAATGTCAGTCACTAGCTTCTTCCCGATCGCTTCCGCAGTAAATTGACGATTAAGTACATTGTCGAACACTATAGACGGTTTATGACCAGCAAATGGCCGTTTCTTGCGAATGACTGATTGAATGCCAAGTTCACGCATTAAACGCCGTACTTTCTTGGTGTTAATCGGGAAACCTTCTTTACGTAAAGCAACGCATTCGCTTGTAGCCGAAATAAGGCCGAACGCGGTGTATGGCCAGGATATGTTCCTTAAGATCCGCATCCTGCTCCATACGGGCTTCCCGGGCTTTTTCGTCTGATTTCCACTTGTAGTATCCTGCTCTAGATACCTCGGCGATTTTGCACAGCATGACTACAGAATATTGTTGAATCATTTTTTCGATGGTCCTGAACCGGGCTTGCTTATCCAACTTCCCTCCCCGTGCAGATTCGGATTGAGCTTTTTTAGGTATTCTACCTGTGCCTTTAGATACTCATTTTCTTCTTCAACGCTGCTGAAATGTTTCTTAATCCAGCGGCCACGGTAATCTTCGAAAGATTCACCGTTCTGATTTTTAGTAACCCAATTGCGAATCTGAAACTTACTTTTGATGCCAAACTTTTTCATTATAGTGGGGTAACTCCATTGTTCTTCTAAACGCAAACGGACAGCTTCCCTTTTCGTCTCCTCGTCATATCGATTAAATTTCTGACCCTTCTTTGGCGGCACAAAAATCCCCTCCGGCAGACAGTGTGAACTCATGATAACATGGGTTCTTTTTTTACTGTCTACCGTGAGGGGATAATACCACGAACACCTCTTGGCGCAGGTGTTTTTTTATTTTTATAATTGAAGGTCATTTCTTCAATTAAGAATAGTATCGCGGCAACACGGGAATACTAGTTTCATAGAATGGAGATGAATGAACATGTTTATTAACAGGCCGGAACGTTATCACGATGAGAGCTTATCGAGTTATTTATTCAGAGTAGCCAGAGCCAACTATAGACCGATTGGTGTATTAACGACATCCTTTAAAATTACAAGAGCGGAATGGCTAAGAAATACGTTTTCGGACGAACAGATCACAAAAATCTCCTCACATTTAAATCAACCCAAAAGCAATCTGTCTCAGGGAACATACCATATTTATCAAAATGTATTGGATGAAAATATGGATTCCTATTTATTAAAAAATCGTATGAAGTATTGTCCTGATTGTTTAAGAGAAAAAGCATATCATCGCACGATGTGGGGACTTAAACCGATAACGATCTGTTTACGGCACGAATCCAGATTGATCGACACTTGTGCCCATTGTAACACACCGATTATCATGGATCAATTTATGAACGGCTTATGCAAGCGGTGTGGCTACCGTTATTATCAAACGGAATCGATATTGATTCCTTCCGACTCGATTGAGTATGAATTTCAAAGTGAATTTCAATCAGCTCTATTTAAAGACGGGGATATGTTCCAAAACCTTGGTGGCTTAAACGCAAAGCAATTCTTGCAATTAGCTCATCACTCATTTTACTTGTTGGAAGGATTGACTTCATTTCTTGATGAGCCCAACAAACAAATTCGAATTTTCCATAATCGCCGCGGTGGAATTGAACTTAACGAATCGTTAGCAGAAGCGTACAATCATGTTTACTGGATATATCGTGATTTTCCGCACCGGTTTCATCTTATCTTAACCGAGTTTTTGAAGAAACCCAGAAGGAAGATATATGGACAAAAGAAAGCGTTTGAAGATTTATTTCTTATTGATGGTTTCGATATAATCAAAAACGAGTATGAGCAATTTTGGATCGAGCAGCTGGAGAGCGGTGTTGTTCGAAAAGACCTTTCAATATTCAAACATAATCAGGAACTATTGCACAAAGTGAACTATTTTCGGAAAGAAGAGGTTAAGCAGCTAATTGGAATATCGTATCCGAAGTTAGAGTCTCTCCATGAATCCGGCTTAGTTGAAATGAGATCACGTAATAATGGAAAAACAAAACAACACTTCGTTGATAAATCATCACTAGTTCATCTACTTGATGAGAAGCAAAATTACATTAATAAAAAGGAAGCGGCACGAATACTCGGAATCCAAAGAGATTCCGTATCTCAACTGGTAAAGCCAGGGTTATTGAACGAAGTGGAAATTGGTTTGAGTCGATATAAGCTTATACTGCTTGAGGAAGTTTTGAGGTTGTTGGAAAGATCAAGGGGGATACTAAACACAAATGTAGAAGGGATAACATTTCACCAGGCGCTTATTAAGTACTCTGTAAATGGTTTAACGATTTCCAGACTTCTGAAATTTATACATCAAAAAGTCCTACAACCTCAATTGGCGGTTTTAAACGGAAATCTATCGGACATTTGGTTTTGGGGTGAAGAGATGCAACGATGTATTGAAGTATTAAAAATCGAAAAGCAAAACACGGATGGGATGTATATGCAAGACGTCATGCAGCAATTGAAAATAGGTGAAAAAAAGATGAAAACATTAATGGAAACTGATCAGTTAATACCGGATCGGGTGATTGTTTGGAAAGATGGCCGGAGACGATATTTGTTCAACCGGGGAAGTGTAGAAGAATATAAAATGAGACTAGCCAAATATCAGTAACAATTTTCTTTTAACTGCCGTGTTTGTATGTATGGGACTTTTTTCGCTGTACTGAAAGCAGGGGATTCGAAGCGCTGAGTCGAAATAAGTAGAAGTATATTGCCATAGCAAGAGTTTGGTAGAAACGATAAATTCAAATATAAGAACATACGCTTCCTGACAATATGATGTCATCAACATTTGATAATATGATAAGTAAGCCCTTTAGAATAGTATATCCGCTTCCTTTGTTGGCGGGAAGATTTGAGTGAAATTTGAAAACATCGAGAAAAGAGGATTTACAATTGGATCACAGATTACATAACCAAATTGTTAACTTTATATGGAGTATCGCGGATGACTGTCTGCGTGATGTATATGTTCGAGGAAAATATAGAGATGTAATTTTACCTATGACGGTCATTCGACGTCTTGATGCTGTTCTTGAACCAACCAAAGAAGCTGTGCTTGAAATGAAAGCGAGATTGGATAGTGCCGGTGTAATCAATCAATCTGCTGCACTTTGCAATGCAGCAAAGCAAGCCTTTTATAATGCTTCTCTATTTACCCTTAAGGATTTGAAATCTAGAGCAAAACGGCAACAGTTAAAATCTGACTTCATTACTTACCTGGACGGGTTTTCTCCGAATGTCCAGGAGATCCTCGAAAAATTTAAGTTTAGAAATCAAATCGATACGATGGTAGAAGCTGACATCCTTGGTGCGGTCATCGAAAAATTCGTAAGCCCCGCAATCAATCTCAGCTCTGAGCCAGTTTTGGACGATAAAGGCGAAGTGAAACTTCCCGCGCTTGACAATCATTCAATGGGTGTCATATTTGAAGAGCTGATTCGCAAATTTAACGAAGAAAATAATGAAGAAGCGGGGGAACACTTCACCCCGCGTGACGTTGTTGAATTAATGGCGGATATCGCTTTCCTACCCGTAGCGGATAAAATCACCGATGGCTCCTACCTCATTTACGATGGCGCTTGCGGAACCGGCGGGATGCTTACCATTGCGGAGGAAAGATTGCAGCAGCTAGCTGCCGACAATAACAAACAGATTTCTATCCATCTATTCGGTCAAGAAATTAACCCCGAAACTTACGCCATTACAAAAGCCGATATGCTGCTCAAAGGCGAAGGTATGCAGGCGGACAATATTGCTTACGGCTCGACCCTTTCCAACGATGGCTTTCCGACGACCAATTTCGATTTTATGCTCTCCAACCCGCCTTACGGGAAGAGCTGGAAAACCGATTTGGAACGCTTAGGCGGAAAAGGGGATATTACGGATACCCGTTTTGTCGTTACTCATAATGGCGAAGCCGATTTTAGACTGATTCCCCGCACTAGTGATGGACAATTGCTCTTTCTGGCAAATAAAATCAGCAAGATGAAACATAATACAGAACTTGGCAGCCGGATAGTAGAAGTTCATAACGGTTCATCTTTGTTTACAGGCGATGCGGGCCAAGGGGAAAGTAATTTACGGAGATACATTATTGAGAATGATTGGCTCGAAGCCATCATCGCTTTGCCTGAAAATATGTTCTACAACACCGGCATTGCAACCTACATCTGGGTTGTTACCAATCGTAAAGCACCGCACCGCCGCGGCAAGGTTCAGCTCATTGATGCAACTAATTTCAAAAGTCCTTTAAGGAAAAACTTGGGGAATAAAAACTGCGAATTCACTCCGGAGCTCCGAAAAGAAATTGTTGACATGCTGCTCTCATTTGAGCAATCGGAGTACTCAAAAATTTTTGAGAATAAGGAATTCGGCTACTGGAAAATTACGGTAGAAAGACCGTTGCGTTTAGGTGTGGATTTAGCAAAAGATAAACTTGATCACTTTTTTGAAATATGCTTGGAACAAAAAGAGCACGACTTAGTTAAGGTTATTTCCGATCTAGCTGAAGCAATGAATTATGGCAATCTCAAAGATTACAATCTGTTTTTGAAAGACTTGAACCAAATTGCCGATCGGCTTAATGTGAAGTTGTCGTCCAAAAAATTGAACCTTATTAGAAATCACCTTGCTTTCGCGGATGAGTCCGCAGAAAAGGTCGTTAAGAAAATTTATAAACCCGGAAAATCAGAAGCTAACCCACTAAAAGGGTTATTTAGTGTGGTTATGGACGGCAAACCATGTATTGTGGAGTACGAACCGAATATAGAATTGCGGGACACAGAGAAGATTCCATTATTACACGAAGGCGGCATCGAACAATTCTTTATAGATGAGGTACTGTCTTTTGCTCCAGATGCCTGGATTGACGAGAGTAAGACACAGATCGGTTATGAAATCAGCTTTACGAAATATTTCTACAAGCCAGTGAAATTACGGACTCTTGAGGAAATCAAAGCGGAGATTTATAAACTGGAGATTGAAACTGAAGGGTTACTAGAGCAGGTTATTGGGAGGAAAGAGCTATGTTAGAGTCCCTTTCCCCTTATTTGGAATATAAAGATTCTGAGCAGCTGTGTTTTGGACAAATTCCAAAGCATTGGAAAGTTCTTAGAAATGGAAAGATTTTTTCACAACACAATCAGACAGGATTTCCAGATTTACCAATATTGGAAGTGTCGCTTAAAACAGGAGTTCGTGTGAGGGATTTTGAAAATTCCAAACGAAAACAAGTTTTGACTAATCGCGAAAACTACAAACGTGTGGGCAAAGGAGATATTGTTTACAACATGATGAGGATGTGGCAAGGAGCTGTCGGGGTTGCTCCTACCGATGGCTTGGTAAGTCCCGCGTATGTAGTTGCGAGCCCATTACCGGAAGTAGATAGTCGGTATTACTCATACCTATTTCGAACTCATTCCTACATGAACGAAGTAAATAAATATTCACGTGGAATCGTAACAGATCGTAATAGACTCTACTGGGATGAATTTAAACAAATGCCCTCATTATACCCACCCAGTAATGAGCAGAAGAAAATCGCTGACTTCCTAGATGACCACGGTAGAAAGGTTTCCCGACTCATTAGGATCAAGAGAAAGCAGATTGGGCTGCTCAAAGAATTAAAACAAGCTATCATAAATCAGGTAGTTACCAAAGGTCTTAACTCAAATGTCAAAATGAAGTATTCAGGAATTGAATGGTTAGAGGATATTCCAGAGCATTGGGAATGCAATAAGATAAAAAGAGTTGCACAAATAAATCCTTCTAGAGGAGATATCTTAAAAGGGTATTCGCCTGATGATGAGGTAGTATTTCTACCAATGGAAAAGGTATCAGTTTACGGTGACGTAGACGATTCTGAAATGAGACCAATTAAAGAAATTAAAGATGGTTTTACGTATTTTGAAAAAAATGATGTGGTGGTAGCAAAAATTACCCCTTGTTTTGAAAATGGTAAAGGGGCATGTTTGGATAAACTTTCAACAAATATTGGTTTTGGTACAACAGAGTTTATTGTGTTAAGAGCGCACAATGATAAAATATTACCTCAGTATTTGTATTTGATCACAAGAACGAGCTACTTTAGGTTGCTCGGCACAGATGTAATGACAGGTGCGGCTGGACAAAAGCGCGTACCAATTGATTTTATAGCAAACTTCACTATCGGAATTCCAAATATTACTGAACAACAAACCATAGTTGACTACATCAATCAAAAGGTTGCAATTATCGATAAGCATATTTTGGCCATAGAAAAAGAAATCGATCTTATAACTGAATACCGCACCCGCCTTATCTCCGATGTAGTTACTGGTAAGGTCGATGTTCGCGAAATTGTAGTAGAAAACACCTCAGAAGAAGACTCAGACTTAGATTTGATTGACGATGAAGAATCACTTGAAGACGAGGAAGTTGGGGCTATGGAGGAGGTTGAAGTGTAGTGCCATCCAACACCAAGGAAAGCGGACTTGAAGATCTTATTGTTAATTATCTTGTAAGCAACAATGGCTACGAACAAGGGCAAAACAATGATTATAACAAAGAATATGCTATAGACGAAACGCGTCTTTTTCGATTTCTACAAGCAACACAACCGGAAAAACTTGAAATCTTGGGAGTATTCCATAGTGAAGTCAATAAGACGAAGTTTTTAAACCGTCTGCAAGGCGAGATTGCCAAAAACGGCGTGATCGACGTGTTAAGAAAGGGTATTAAGGTTTATCCTGTCACCCTAGACTTATACTATCTCACTCCATCTATGCAGAATGAGAAGGCGAAAGAACTTTATCGTAACAATATATTTAGTGTTACGCGGCAGCTAATGTATTCACGGAACAATACAAAACTTGCTCTTGATCTTGTTATATTCATAAATGGTTTACCGGTTATTACGTGCGAATTGAAAAACAGACTTACCAAGCAGAACGTAGAGGATGCGGTATATCAATATAAAACTGACCGAGATCCGCGAGAACTGCTGTTTAGTTTTGGTCGTTGCATAGTGCATTTTGCGGTTGACGATAATGAAGTTAAAATGTGCACGAAGCTGGATGGCAAGAAATCTTGGTTTCTACCTTTTAACAAGGGATATAACGATGGCGCCGGCAACCCACCGAATCCGAATGGAATCAAAACGGATTATCTATGGAAGCAAATATTGAGGAAGGATGAGCTTTCCAATATTATTGAGAACTATGCGCAAATCGTTGAAGAGAAAGAAGACGAAACCAAGAAGGTCAAAAGAACTCAAATCTTCCCCCGGTATCACCAGCTTGCAGCCGTCAAATCAATTTTGGCGGATGTAAGCTTAAATGGTGTCGGTCAGAAATATCTTATTCAGCATAGTGCAGGCAGCGGAAAGTCAAATTCCATTGCTTGGCTTGCCCATCAACTCGTTTCAGTCACGAAGGACGGAAAAAAATTATTTGATTCTGTCATTGTGGTAACGGATCGTGTTAACTTAGATAAACAAATTAAGAATACAATCAGGAACTTTATGCAAGTTGCCAATACGGTCGGCCACGCCGAAAGCTCGGGTGATCTTAAGAAACTGCTTCAAGGCGGAAAGAGCATTATTATTACCCTGGTGCACAAATTTCCCTTTATCCTCGAGGATATAGGGAATGAGCACAGGAAAAGCAATTTCGCGATTATTATCGACGAAGCACACTCCAGCCAAAGCGGCACTATGTCGGCCAAGATGAACCTTGCATTATCGGATAAATACGAGGATAGTGACGAGGAGACGACAGAAGATAAGATATTAAAAATTTTGGAAGGCCGCAAAATGTTGACTAACGCGAGCTATTATGCTTTCACGGCTACTCCCAAAAATAAAACATTAGAAATGTTCGGCGTGCCCTATTCGGAGGATGGCAAGATAAAGCATAGACCCTTCCATGTATATACAATGAAGCAGGCCATTCAAGAAGGTTTTATTATGGACGTGCTTAAATATTACACGCCGATCAAGAGCTATTACAAACTAGCTAAAATCATAGAAGATGATCCTTTATTCGATAAGAAAAAAGCTCAGAAAAAGCTTCGAAAATATGTGGAATCGAATGAAACCGCCATTGCTTTGAAAGCCGAAATCATGATGGATCATTTCCACGAACATGTGATTGCAAAAGGTAAGGTAGGCGGTCAGGCTCGTGCTATGGTGGTGACTAGCAGCATAGAGCGTGCTATTCAATATTACTATGCTATTACAGCATACCTAGAGAAAAGGAAAAGCCCGTATAAAGCGATCGTCGCTTTTTCGGGTGAATACGAATTTGGCGGTAAGAAGCTTACAGAAAGCAGTATAAATGCTTTTCCAAGCAATGAAATCGAAAAAAGACTAAAAAAAGACCCATATCGTATCTTAGTTGTGGCCAATAAATTCCAAACCGGATATGATGAGCCATTGCTTCATACGATGTATGTAGACAAAATGCTTTCCGATATCAAAGCGGTGCAAACACTATCCAGGCTTAACCGCGCTCATCCGCAGAAACACGATACCTTCATCCTGGATTTTGCCAATGAGACGGACACGATCAAGGATGCTTTCTCCAAATATTACACGACTACGATCTTATCCGATGAAACCGATCCAAATAAACTTAACGACTTGGAGAGTGACATTAGAGGGTATCACGTTTTTACGGATTACCATATCGATACCATTGTTGAACGGTACTTGAATGGTGCGGACAGGGACCAGCTTGATCCGGTACTTGATGTGTGTTCAAAAATTTATGAAGATGAATTGGATGAAGACGGGCAAGTGGATTTCAAAAGTAAAGCCAAAGCATTCACAAGAACGTATGGCTTTTTGGCTTCTATTTTGCCCTATGGTAATGCTGGGTGGGAAAAGCTGTCCATCTTCTTGAACATGTTGATCCCGAAACTTCCATCACCCAGAGAAGAAGACTTGAGCAAAGGAATCCTCGAGACGATTGATTTGGACAGTTACCGGGCAGAGACACAAGTCACGATGTCCATTATTTTGGATGGCGCGGCTACCTATGAGATCGATCCAGTCCCTACGGGTGCTAGGGGAGCAAAGGCTGAGCCGGAATTGGATTTATTGAGTAATATTCTATCCAGTTTTCATGATCTCTTTGGGAATATTCCCTGGAGGGATGAAGATCAAGTAAAGAAACATATTGCCGGCATCCCGGAGATGGTTTCGAAAGATAAAGACTACCAGAATGCCATGAAAAATTCAGATAAACAAAATGCGAAAATCGAGAGCGATAAAGCTTTGAACAAAGCAATCATTAACTTAATGACGGATAATATGGAGATTTTCAAGCAGTTTAATGACAATCCCTCATTTAGGAAATGGCTTTCGGACATGGTGTTTACAGTGACATATAATAAAAACAGTAATATTTTCAAAGGCGATGCCGTTGTATAAAAAAGATATAAGTTGGTCTATTTCCTTTAATGGTATTGGTAAGATTTTTACCAAATAATATGGGTTGATTAATAAAATAGGCTAATCGGGAATGCAGGTGACCTTGTTGAATCCCATCATGATCGATGAACGGCTTCACAACCGGGTTATTGTGAATTCGCACCCGGACGTTCGGCGTTTTATTGAATATAGCAATATCTCGCGATACCGAGATATCACTCAAGAGGGGCTGACCGCCTTCTTTCAAACGCATACAACTGCATTCTGGGATGTCATTCGAATCCTAGGCCTACTGGGCGTGCAATTCCGGGGGAAGCTTGAGCGTTTCTCTTCGCTCGCGTTCGAGGAAGAAGAGAACTTTCTCGTATTTAACAGCGAACATAAACAAAGCTTTCCATCCGAGGTTGTCCTCCCTTTCAAAATGGAGCGCTTCCTTCGTACGTTTCTTCAGAGCTACGGACTACTGCGGATCGAGGATTTTCATGGCCTTTATCTACCGAATCTTCGACATCAATTGGAGAAGACGAGCCTCAGCGATTGGTGCGAATCTTTTGTAGAAACCTTATTAGAACAAGGCTTCTCGGTGGGTCCCTTGGTTCAAACTGCAGCAAAATCGGAGCAACCATCTCCATCTGAAGAGGTCAAGATCGTGACCTTCGAGAACGAGCGGATTGTGATCCCCGAATCGATGTGGGAGCGAAACTTGGAGAATGACTTCTCAACCTCGGTGGGGCGCAACGTGTATTTCTTGAGAAAGGACGGCTTCACGACCTACGGCAAGCTTCCGAACGATCTATACGACTACTTCCGTCACAAATCACAGGTGGGCGCCGGGAAAATACGAAAGTTTAAGGAAGAACTTGGTGCGTTGGTCGGCCGGTATGCCGGCCAGCAGCATGAAGCGATGGCATGCCTGGAGAAGGAAAAAGTAATTGTACGGAAGATATATGTTCCGTCCTGGCTACGTAACACGGACGTAGACGCCTATAAGGAATTAGGGAGCAAAAATAATGCGTACCTTGCGTTCATCGATGTCTGCTATTCTCACCGGATTCGTGTGTTCGGTGATCTATCAAGGTACACGCTAGACGAACTGAAGACGTTACTGACAAGGCCCCACGCCAGAGTGAACAAGATGCTTCGTGTATTAGAGAAGTTATATATTCGATTGGATGGCGAAGAACAAGAGCCGATGCTTGGCGAACGGTGGGTGTTGTTTCGTCATGACCTTTCAAGGTTGTTGCACAATGAACGAATCGATGAGATCGAAGAAGACCTGTGGGAGATCCTGCACTTGCGCATGGATAAGGGAAGCTTCGGAGAAGAGCTTACGCTGCAGCAGATTGCCGAGCGAAAAGGGATCACCCGGGAACGCATACGACAAATCGAGGTAAAAGCGTTTAGCGAGTACATCTTCCGACATGTTCCGTTGTTGATTGAAATCCAAGATACGGTAAGACAGCGCAATGAGCTTGTCCCATTGCATGTGCTGTTCCAATCGGACCATGATCTGTCTGAACCGGAAGGGGCATTACTTCAAAGTGTAATCAAAAAATGCGATCTGGATCTAAAATACGATCATGATTATCAATGTTTCTTCACGAGCGATATTTTAAGGATTGACGAGGAGATAAAACATTTCCTTACTGAAATCACTAGAGAACAGCAATGGTTCGAGCCTACCATGCTTCAGCTAAAATGCAATACTTATTTTGAAAAAAATGATTCAAATACGCTCCTGAAACCAGAAATGATCCAAAAAAATATAATAGACAAATATTTTATCTCCTATAGATCCTTGTATTTCCCTAGCCGAGGCTCAAAGAAGGAACTATTGCTTCCGCTGTTCGAAGCGTTCTTTCCGCATGGGCTGGCGATCATCAAGAATGCTGCTGAGTTCACAAACATCGCCCGCGAATTGTATCCGGATAAATTTGTTGATAACGAGGACAGAGCGATCATTGCTTCACTGCTTCGGAATGAAGAGGAAGTACTCATCTGGGATAACGGATACTATGTTCCAAGGAAAAGCATTGCCGTCTCTCGTGATAAATTGTTGCGAATGAGAGATTGGACCGTCCAATTATTGCGGGACAGCCAAGCTCCCCAAATTCGATTGACAAGAACGTTATGGCATTTCAAAGACGATCTGGAGCGGCTGGGGATCACCAATGAATATGCGCTTTATACGTGCTTTAAATTGTTCTTTTCGGATGATTTCGATTTCGTGAAGGCACCCCGCATTTGTCTGAAGGGGCAGCTGGAAGTGGCGAACCAACCGCTGACTCGAATTTTCTACGATTTTATGAAGCAGCAAAGGCGTAAGGTGTCCCGGAAGGAAATTTTGGAGCATTTCAGGGATCAATTGGGATGGGAAACGTACCATATCGAACAGCGCATGGGCGAAGAGATCATTCGGGTGGGCTTTGACGAGTATATTCATATCGATAATCTTCAGGTGAACGAACAAGGCCTGGAAATGGTGAAAAATTGGCTCGTTAAGAAGCTACGAACGAATGAATCTGAAATCGTTTCTGTGAAAATCGTAAACCGGGCGATTATGAAGCTCGCGAATGTCGATTCTTATCAATCATTGTATTACTTGCTTGAGCGCGAATATCCTGACGTGTTCAGTTTCTACATTTATCCAAAGATCGGGTTGTTCGATGTGGAAGAGGAGCTTCACGCGAGTGCAAGACGGTCGAAGTTGGCGATTCTTGAAGTCAAGATGGCCAGTGAGAAGCGCATTTTCTATCGAAGCGAGCTGGAGACGTATTTTAAGAGCATAGGTTGGGACAATAGGGAATTCGCGTTGATTACTTCTAGACCCGGGAATTTGCTCGTCTACGACTTTAGCAAAAACCAAACTTGGTCTTACGTTCATAAGGATTCAATCGGTTGGTCGGAGGAAAAGCAGGAAGCGCTTCTTACGACCATACACGATCACATCGACTGTCTGCATGAACAGAACCGCTTCTTATTGGATCTGCATCAGGTCGTCGACGATGCGGAGCTCATGAGCCGGATTCCGCGATTGGAAAACGGAATTGACTGGACACCCGATTTAATGGTGTCACTGCTGAAGTATGGAGACGACCGATTGAATCTGCTAGGCCTGAGCCAAAAGCTGTTCGTTCGGGAAGACAACCCGCATGGGATCGCAAACGAAATGGACTTGATTTATTACGTGTTAGTGTCGGAATTCGGGGGTGCCACCTCCCTGCGGCAGATGGAAAACCGCCTGCAAGAGTTGCACCTGATCGAAAGGAATATGAGCAAACTCTATTTGAACGATGAAATGGACGAGGATATGCCGTATGTGACGACACCGACCCTGGAGATTATGACACACGAACTCTATCGAATGAGGGGGTGACAGAGGATTGCTTAGAGATTTAGGACTTCAATATGTGTACGACACCTCTGAGCATAGTATCGTGACGGACCTCTTTCTGCCGTTACTAAAAGAATCCGTTTTATACCAGAGAGGCGTGGGCTTCTTCACCTCCGGCTGGCTGCAGATGAATTTGCAGGGGATTAAGAAACTTATTGAGCGAAAAGGAAAGGCACAGATTATCACGTCACCTCACTTATCCGAGGCCGATCTGGCGGCGATTCGCCGAGGAGAATTGGCGAAGGAAGATCAGCTCCTGTACGAAACTCTGCTACAAGAGGTGGACGTGATGGAGGAGGGCGGGGCACGGGAAACGCTGACGCTGCTGTCCTGGCTGATCGCCGATGGATTGCTTGAAATGAAGTTCGCCATCCCCAAAAATAACATAGGCGACTTCCACGATAAATTTGCCGTTTTCACGGATGAGGCTGGGGATCATGTAGCGATTCACGGAAGCTACAATGATTCGATCCACGCCAACTATAACGGGGAAAGCTTCTCGGTTTATTGCTCCTGGGTGGAAGGTCAGGCTCCTTATGTGGAGAAGCACAAGGAGAGGTTTGCAAAGCTTTTTCATGAACAGAATGAGTTCTTTCGAATCTATAAGCTGCCGGAGCTGATTCGGGACAAGCTGGTCAGGATTACGCAATATACGGAACGGCCTTATGATATAGCGAAAACGGCAGCCGTACCGCTGGCCGAAGAGCCGCTTAAGATCCGCCTCCCCAGTGATAAGTCGTTGTACGTATATCAGAAACATGCGATTGAGGAATGGAAGCGGAATGGACATCAGGGGTTGTTCTGTATGGCGACAGGGACAGGTAAGACGATTACATCCCTTGCCGCATCGGCCGATGTTTATCGAGATCGCCGAAAGCTCGGCTTAATCGTCTCGGTGCCATTCAAACATCTGGTGGAACAATGGAAGGAAGAAGTGCAGACGTTCGGGTATGATCCGATCTTGTCTACGGACCGTAACTGGCTGCTACAGGTCAATTCGATCATTGACGATTACAATATCGGGCTGGAGGACGTATTTTGCTTCATCGTGACGCATCAGTCGAATGCGGACGAGACCAAATTCCTGCGGCTCGTCTCGAAAATTCGTGATAAGGAGAGCATACTTTTCATCGGAGATGAGGCGCACTATTTAGGCGCAGGATATCTCCGCAATTCACTGCATCCGGGAATTCAGATGCGCATCGGGCTATCGGCGACGCCGGAGCGTTGGAGAGATCCAGCCGGGACGCGTGTAGTGACCGAATACTTCTCGAAGGAAGTCATTTCATTCGGACTGGAGCGTGCGATAGAGGAAAAGTTTTTGACCCCGTACGATTTCACGCCGCATTACGTGGAGATGACTGAGCAAGAGTACGCGGAATACAAGAAACTATCGATCAAGATCAGTCAGTTGCTGCAGGCGGCGAAGAAGGACCCGGTCAAGCGGGATGCGGCGAACGTCTATGCCGCCCAGCGAGCCAACATTATCAACAAATCCGAGAACAAAGTGAATACTTTCCTCGCTTTATTGCGGCAACACATTCGTGAGGTCGGGCATGAACATTTCTCCCATACGATTGTGTACAGTCCCGAAGGAAAGCATAAAGAAATTCTGCGTCAAGTAGCCGACACCGGATTAAGAGTGCAGGAGATTGTAGCTGGGACGAGTAATAGCGATCGGCGAAAGATTCTGCAAGCGTTCGAACGAGGCGATATTCAGGTTATTGTGGCGATGAAATGCTTGGACGAGGGAGTAAACGTCCCGGCTACGAAACGCGCTTATTTCCTCGCCAGCACGTCAAATCCACGCCAATTCATTCAGCGCCGGGGTAGAATTCTGCGTAAGACGTTTGGGAAGACGAAGGCGCATATTCACGATTTCGTGATGATCCCTCCACGAGTCTTGTACGAGGAGGGGCGGACGCACGAGCAGGTCATAAAGCGGGAGTTTGCCCGGTTCGTTGAATTTTATATTTGCGCGAGCAACCGCGTCGCCATACATGATGAGGCTTATGACATTTTGGAACGGTACGGCCTTGGCTTTCTGTTGAGCCTCCGACCGGAAGAAATCTATTCATCCTTGCAGGAGGAGCTGGATCACGATGACGATGGAAACTAGCAGCGGTGTTCACCCCAAAATTAAGGAAGAATTGAAGCAGTATCCCGTAGAGGTGCAGGAATTGATAGTCGAGGCGCTGCAGGGCTTCGGCCAAGGACTAACGCAGCAAGAGGTCATGCGAAAGCTGGAGTATAAAATGCGGAAATTGGTACAGGGGGTGAGCGGGGGTGAGAATTGAAAAGTTAGAGCTCTTTAACTTTAAGCAGTATTATGGGGAGCAGACGATCTATTTCGCCGGGCACGAGGCGGACAAAGAGAAGAACGTAACCGTTGTCTACGGCGCAAACGGCCGTGGGAAAACGACGATTTACCGCGCATTAATGGTCGCTTTGTTCGGTGTCGCGGAGCTGGCGAAGGATAAGGAAATGGGTAAAAAGGGCGACACTTACTATATTTGCAACCTGAATGCTCTGCAGGAGGATTCGGACGGCTCTGGGATCGCCCGCGTGAAGGTGTTTTTCACGCATCAGGGGGAGCGGTACGAACTCGAGCGCGTTATCGCATCGCAGTTGTTTAAGGACGGCCAGATCGAGGAGGATTTCTTGTCGACAAAGTTGCTGCACGTAGATCGAGATGGGCGGACGAACGTCTACGACCGGGAAGACGAAATTGCGGCGATAGTTCATCGGATCTTCGACCGGCGAATGAAGGATTATTTCCTGTTTGACGGAGAGCGGATCGAGCAACTGATGCGGGACGATCAGAGTCAGAAGAAGGAAGTAGCCAAGGGCATTCGAAACCTGATGAAGCTGGATGCATTGGAAGAGTCGGTGCAAGCGGTATCAAAGCTATATTCGAATTATCAGCAGGAGCTCGTGCAAGCCGCGAGTGGTGAGTACCAGACGAAGCTGAGAGAGCAGCAGGAGAAGGAGCAGGCGATTGCCAACCTTGAGCGGGACTTGGAGCTATGGCGGGAGGAGTTGGATCAAAAGGAACGCGATGTGAGACGCATTGACGACCAACTTAAGGGGCACCGTGAGATAAGCGAAAAGGTGGTGGCCCGCGAGCAGTGGACCGCCCAACTGAAGGGATTAAGCACGCGGAAAGCCGAACACCTGAAAAAGATGCGCGACTTCAATAAAGTGAGCTTTAATTTGCTGATGAAGAACGAGTATACCCGGTTTTACAGCGAGATCGAGCATCTCCGCGCGAATATGAGCAACCCATACGACATTGCGAAGGAGCTGCTGGAGAAAATTTTAGCCGATCGTAAATGCGCGATTTGCGATACTGACATCGAACCGGACTCGAAGCAGCAGAAGGCGGTTCAACTGCTGCTCGACCAGCATCAGGAACATGCGTATACGCGGGAAGTGAATGATCTGAAGGAAGAGGTCCGTTCTGCCATTGAGCGGAACAAGGCTTTCGAGGAGCGTATTCATGAGCTCTTGAAGGAATACAAAGATATCGATACGGAGATAAAAAAGGTTCAACGCGCCATCGATGCCATCAATGACGAAATCGGCGACAGTCCGAACGTGGACTTCCGTCACATGCAACAGGCTCGCGATAATGCCTCCGGGCGCATCGGGGAATTACGTGGGAAAATCTCCCGTGGTACGGACGAGCTTAGTCGGCTGACGGGCGAGAAGCGGGAGCTTGATCTGCTTCTGAAAGAACTAGGGAAGAAGGAAGCAGCGAAAGATACGAAGGTTCGAATGAAGGAAATCGCCCAAATGGCGAAAGAGGCGTTGAGGGACATTCAGCAGAAGTTCATCGGGGAAATTTCGCGTCAGGTCGAACGAGAAACGACGACGATTTTCCGGTCGTTTATCGACGAGGAGAGCCGGAAAAACCTAAAAGAAGTGCGCATCGAGAAGGACTTCTCCCTGCAGGTGATTGCTTGGAACGGAGCGAATTTCCTGCCAAACCTGTCGTCGGGGCAGCGACAAATTTTGTCCTTATCGTTCATTATTTCACTACTTCGCATCTCGGGCGGGACCGACAACGTCCTTGAAATCCCATTGTTCATGGATACGCCGTTCGGCCGCATATCGGGCGAAAACCGGGATAACCTGCTCCGGCTCATTCCGGATATGACTCCGCAATGGGTACTCCTTGCGACAGACACGGAGCTTACCCAGGTTGAGTGCAACGAGCTGCGCAAAACCGGTCGCTGGGGCGAAGTGTATCGTCTCCGTATTCCGGTGGCGGGGCAGACGGAAATCATTCGGGAAAGTGTGTTGGGCTTCCAGCCTGATCGATAAGGGGGACACCATATGAGTATCCGATTTTCGGGAGATTCGCGGATATACTGGAGCAAAGCGTATGAGAGCATTTATCATCCTTTGAGGGAGTTGGGGATTTTCCCGCAAAACGCTCAGACGTTCATGTTCTGCGCGTGCCTCGGGTTTAAATATGATCGAAGTATGCCGGTGACCGGCCCAACGAACGATATGCGTCTTTCGACGTTTACGGAGAACGAACTCATCCCGTACGTGACGATTGCCTTCTCGAAGGAAGGCATTCAATTTGAACGTTTAGGCCAAATTGAGGATTTCAAACACATCGTCGAAGAGTATGCGGAGGGTGGCATGCAGGAATTTATCGAGCGATTTCTTGAGCCGTATCTGATCAGAGGTGGCGACGGCACTTATGTATTGGATATTAAAAATAGCTCCCTCGATTTCGAGAAGGATCTGCTCGTGTTTATCTATGAAGAAATGAAGAACGTGAATTTGTTTTAAAAGTTAGGAATGGACCGTCGTCTTTTAAGTGAGTGGCGTTCTATTTTGGTGACGTTCTTAAGAAGAGCTGAGACTAAAGTATATTTACGCTTCAAGGTCGTCACTTTTTCAATTAGTTTGATACCAGTATTCCTTGGATTGGATGGCAATAATGGCTTGTGTTAAACTAAATATGTGACTAACAAAGCGTGGTCACAAGAATAAGTGATCATCGAGAAGGCGGTTAAACCTTTACCTCGATTGATCGCTTGTTTTGTTATAATTGATGATGGAACGGAGAACGTGGTAACGAGCAGATTTAACAATGTCGGCAGACAATTTTCCTTAACATTAGCTAAGAACAAAAGAAACGATAGTAACTGGGTTGAAATACATGACATTGCTAAATGATTTTGAAAAAGTCATTTTTTTAATCAATGTTTTGGATAGTCATATTGACAAACTTTCGGGAGAAGAAACCTTGGCAAATTATCTTGATGGTTTCCAAAGATAAAGATTACCAAAATGCCATGAAAAATTCCGACAAACAAAATGCGAAAATCGAGAGCGATAAAGCTTTGAACAAAGCGATTATTAACTTAATGACGGATAATATGGAGATCTTCAAGCAGTTTAATGACAATTCCTCATTTAGGAAATGGCTCTCGGACATGGTGTTTACAGTAACATATAATAAGGACGGCGCTGCTTTTAAAGGTGACGCTGCGGTATAAAAACTTATGTTATTAATGATAAGGAAGGCAACTTCGCTTAAGTTACGGTGCCATCTTTAAAGGACTGGACTAGAAGACAGCGAAAATAAGCTGTTTTTGATTTTGTAGAAAAAAGTCGAGAAGCTTGCAGGTCATTAACCCGCGTCTGGAGAATATTTACATGATAATATTCAGTTACTGTACTCGGTGAGGGGTTGACTGCATGTACATAAAAAAGCTGAAAATCGAAAACTTTAAATGTTACAAGGGAGAGTTTGTCCTTGAACTAAGCAATGGACTAAACATTCTTGTTGGGAACAACGAAGCAGGAAAAACTACTATTCTTGAAGCAATACATTTAGCACTGACAGGTCTTTTTAACGGAAAAAGCATCAAAAATGAATTAACTCAATACTTGTTTAATAATGAGGTTGTTAATCAATACATCGATGATTTACAACAGGGCAAGAATCCTAGATTACCACATATCTTAGTTGAAATCTATGTAAGCGGTGACGACTTGCCTTTGTTTGAAGGCAATGGGAATAGCGATAGGTCTAAGGACTGCGGTATATCCTTTAAAATTGCTTTCGATGAGAAGTATTTAAGCGAATACGAACAATTGATAAGAATGGGAGACGTAAAAACCCTCCCAATTGAATACTACGATGTTTACTGGACTACTTTTGCCCGAGAAATAATCACCCCTAAAGGTATTCCGCTTAAATCTGCATTAATTGATTCAACAAGCAGTCGATATCAAAATGGATCAGATGTATACATATCTCGTATAGTTCGTGAGAACTTGGAGCCCGAAGATATTGTGGGGGTCTCTCAAGCACATAGAAAAATGCGGGAAAACTTTATGAGTTCACCTTCAATAAAAGCTATAAATGAAAAGATTCAGAAAACTGCCGTCCTTACAGGGAAAAAGGTAGAATTATCTGTAGAGCTGCTTTCTAAGAACGCCTGGGAAAATAGCTTAATGACTTATTTGAATGACGTTCCTTTTCATTTTGTAGGTAAAGGTGAACAATGTATCATAAAAACAGAGTTAGCTTTGGGGCACAAGAAGGCTAAAGAGGCTACTGTAATATTAATTGAGGAGCCTGAGAATCACCTATCTCATACTAAGCTCAATCAATTCATTCATAAAATTAAGGAGAGCCAACAGGATAAACAGATTATTATATCAACACACAGTAGTTTTGTAGCTAATAAACTAGGTCTAGACAATTTAGTTTTATTAAATGGCAAAAAATCATTGCGCTTAAATGATTTGAATGCAGATACTAAGAATTTCTTTCAAAAGGTAGCCGGCTATGATACTCTCAGGCTTATTTTAAGCAAAAAAGCCATCCTTGTTGAAGGTGACTCTGATGAGCTTGTCATTCAAAAAGCGTATATGCTTAATAATGATGGCAAGCTTCCTATTCAAGATGAAATAGATGTCATTTCGGTAGGGACATCTTTTTTAAGATTCCTAGAGATTGCTGAATTACTTGAGAAACCAATTGCGGTAGTTACAGATAATGATGGTGATTTAGAAGCGATATATAAAAAATACGATAAGTATCTCGGGTCAAATGCAAAAGCACATATTAAAATTTGTTTTGACAGTACAGTAGATAAAGGTAATCTGAAACTAAAAAATGGTTCTCTCTTTAACTACAACACACTGGAGCCAAAGTTATTAAAAGCTAACGGGCTCAAGAAACTTAATAGCATTTTTGGGACGGATATTAAAGAAATAGATGAGATGCATAAATATATGAAAAATAATAAGACGGAGTGTGCGTTGAAAATTTTTGATACTGAGGAATCGGTAATATTTCCAGATTATCTATTAGAGGCCATAAAGTGATGAAAACAAATAGACTTATAATAGCCGCGGCAGGTTCTGGAAAGACAACTTTTCTCGTAAATGAGGCATTAAAAACAAGCAGTACTGTACTTATTACAACGTACACTCAAGCAAACGAAGCTGAAATACGAAAGAAGTTTATCGAAATCAATGGTTGCGTTCCATCGAATGTAACGGTTCAAACTTGGTTCTCAACCTTACTTCAGCATGGGGTTCGTCCTTATCAAGGTGGAGTTTTCGATGAGCCAATCACAGGAATGATTTTGGTAAATGAGCCATCTGCATTAAGGTTTACCACTAGATCGGGTAAGAAGATCTACTTTGGTGAATTAGATAATCTTAAGAAGCACTACTTTAACAATGATTCTAAGATTTACTCTGATAAGATTTCAAAGTTTGTCTTAAGGTGTAACGAGAAAAGTAATGGGGCTGTTATAGACAGATTAAGCAGAATTTTTAAAAATATATTTATTGATGAAATTCAGGATCTTGCTGGTTACGACCTAGATCTTTTAAAGTTGCTCTTGCAGAGTCAGTCCAACGTATTACTTGCTGGCGATCCACGCCAAGTTACGTATCTTACACATAATGAAAGAAAATACACGAAATATAAAGAAGGCAAAATTAAAGACTTTATACTTAATGAATGCCGTAAAAATATATGTGAAATCGATGATGAGACACTAAATTGTTCATATAGAAACAACAAGTACATATGTGAGTATTCGTCAAGGCTTTATCCGGCTTATAGACCATGTGTCTCCAAACAAATGATTACAACAGATCACGATGGTATTTTTTTAGTCAGAAGAGAAGATGTAGAATATTATTTACAAAAATATAATCCGGTCCAATTACGGGATAGCTCACGTGAAAGTGTCAACAAGAATTACCCAAGCATTAACTTTGGAGAGTCAAAAGGACTCACTTTTGATCGAGTTCTTATATATCCAACACAACCTTTTATTAAATGGATGAACGATAATAATTATGAGTTAGCCCCTATGAGTCGCTCGAAATTTTATGTAGCTCTCACGAGGGCTAAATTCAGTGTGGGGATCGTATACGATTACAATGATGATACCAGGTTTGACGGAATCCGAAAATTCGTCAAATAATAATGTATTCATTGTCGCGCGATTATTGTTTCAAGCAGTTTACCATAAGAAGAATGCCGGTTTTTGTTATAATTTAGGTAAGAATGCAAATTGTTTGGAGGTATTATATTATTGGATGATATCGAGTTGCAAAAAGAAATTGAAGCGTTAATTTACTCTAAGCGAGAAGATGATTACTGGGACTTCAAGGAGAAGCATCATTCCAATAAAGCAAACCTGTTACACGATATCATCTGTATGGCAAACAACCGAGTTGACAGGGATGCTTATATAATTTTCGGTATTGCTGACGGAACCTTCGAAGTTGTAGGGGTTGAAAATGATGAAAACCTAAGGAACCAACAGCAGATTATTGATTTTTTGAAAACCAAGAAATTTGTTTCGGGTATCCGACCTCGAGTAGAGATGCGAACTCTAATGATTGCAAACCACGAGGTCGACGTCTTGATCATCAAAAACAGCACAGACACACCGTATTTTCTGACTGAGGACTTTCCTGATCAAGGAAGAAGGGTTCGAGCCAATCATATCTACACTCGCGTAGGTGATACCAATACCGATATTGATAAGAGCGCGGATATCAATAATATTGAGTACTTGTGGAAGAAACGATTTTTGCTGACCAGATCTCCTTTTGAACAGATTATGAAACGTCTTGAAAACAAGAACGAATGGAAACGAGATGAAGATACTTACTACAATATTTTTAATCCGGAGTTTACCATCACGATTGAGGATGACGATGAAGGTCGCGAACTGACACCGCAGTTCTATTCATATGCGATGACCAATTCATCTACGATGTTTCAAATGCTAAATATAAAGTATTTCGGTACTCAACTATATAGAACGCAAATAGTGATTCTCGATGGAGGTCGGTATACTACACCAGTTCCCGATTGGGGGTATCTATTTTTTGGTGAGTACAAGATTCATCCTGACTATGCGCTGAAATATTTTACAAAGGACAGCCCTTCCTACAAGTTGAGTGAATTCCTATATGATGAGGATGATCATGAAGAGGGGTATGCCAGAAGGCGATTCTTTGAGGTCGTTCTGTTATTCGAGGATTCGCTAGAAAAGGACGTGTTTCTTGATTATGTCCACCTTCGCAAAGAGGATTTTTTAGACAAATTAAACTCTTTGGAAGGTAAATATTCATGGATCGAGTCAAACTCCAAACATCAGGAAGAGCAAGTCGTGATACGCTTAAAAACAGGGAAAGTATTGAATCAGATGCTTAAAGAGTTCCGTCAACAAAGTCGATTAGAACGATAGTTTGATTGATATAATCTCCGTGTCACAACATTTCATTCACAAAACCCAATTACTTAAAGTTAGTCACTAGTATAATGGTCTTCAACGGAAGTGGAGGGATTTTCCATGGATGTGATAGCTGTATTCTAATTGGTTTCGATAAGTTTAATTTTGAGTCATAAGATTTATGCATAAACATTCAATTGCTCATTTTGCTGTATGCATAATCATGAATACATGAAATAATGAGTGCATAAGTCTTAAGGGGGATTTCTCAGTTTCTGTGATTCAACCTAATTGTTTGTTTGATGCATATCAATTTTTTTCATTTTTTCGTGAGACATCTTAACTTATAAAATAAGGCTTTTCTCCCTTAAATTTTGCAATTTTCGTGATTCATCATAACCTTCGGGTCTCCCTTTTTCAATTTCAACATGTTGATCGGAGGGGGCAGCTTATTTAATGAACACTTATGTGATTTTCCTGTATATCGAACCACAATAAATTAGTTTAGACGATAAAACGTAACCTGAAGGTCAGAAGAGCAAACGATCAATCGATGAAAGGATTGTACAGAGCGTATGCAGAAGATCGAGAGGGTTATACAGCCAGCTAAATGTTAAAACGCACTGGAAGGTTTATAGGTGGATACTTTCCTTCCTGCTGCCTTATCGACTGATGTTCGCCGTTGTACTGCTAATAGGCATCGCGATAACGGTCATTGAGCTTTTATTGCCGAAGGCATTGCAGATTGTCATTGATAATGTGCTGCCAGAGAAAGATACCGCTTTGTTATTCTGGATCATGCTAACACTCGTTGTTCTTATTATCGTCAGCACCGGATTGACCTTACAAAGAAATGTAAGGAATAGAAAGCTTCAAGAGCTGGTTGCTATGAATGTACAACTGTATATCTATCGGAAGATCAAGAGCATGGGCTTTTCATACTTCGAAGAACATCCGGTGGGAGAAAGCATCGGACTGCTGCAATCCGAGGTGGATGCTTTGCAGAGATATTATAGGGAAACGTTCCCAAGACTGATTCAGTGCGGTCTATTCTCGTTCATCTGTCTTGTATTGATATGTACGATAAGTGTTCCGATGGCGCTCATGATGTTTCCTGCGCTGATCGTGTACAGCATATTTGGATCAAAAATTATAAGGTGTCTACCTCCAGTAAGGCATTCGCAGATCAAAGAGTTCAATTAAGCCAAACCTTGTACGAAATGTTGTCCGCACAAGTTGAACTGCGTACGAATTCAGCGGAACAATGGGGCAATCGACGTGTTGAAGCTTCTGTCGCCATACATAATAACACGCTGCGCCAATTTTTTAACTTTATGAATTTACGAAACGCGACGAGAGGTTTCTTTCAATACTTAGGCGCAATCGCCACTATACTGTATGGTGTTCATCTTGTTGTGAACAACGAGCTTACTGTGGGCGAAATGTCATCCTTTTTAATTTATTTTTTTATTGCGATGCAAAATATGACGAATCTTATAAGTTTGTCGTCAGAGCAACGATCTATCATTCGACAAGCTCAACGACGAGCCTGTCAAATCGTTCAGCTTGAGGATTTTATCCGATCTCTTCCATTTGGGCTTGAGACCGTGATAGGGGAGCGCGGCATTACTTTATCTGGAGTTCAGCGCCAAAGGCTGGCTGCTGCAAGGGCATTGCTAAGGCCGACGGAATTATTAATTTTGGATGAAGCGACATCGGCACTTGACCTCGAGACGGAGAGGCGTTTTCAAGCGATGCTTAAAGAGGAGCGCAAGGGAAAGACAACCGTCATCGTCGCGCATCGGCTTTCGACTGTTCGCGATGCCGATCTCATTATTGTTATGGATAAAGGCAGACTGGTCGAGAAAGGCAGTCATCAACAATTGATGTCGAACGGTTCGTATTATCGTCGCCTGGTTGAAGAAGAGTATTCACCAGAAAAGCTGTTATTGTAGACCGATAGCTCCCTAAATAAAGGTTGTACAGAAGCAGTCTCTTGTTCCTGTACAACCTTTTTTGTTTACGTTTCTGTAGATAGATCATTTTTTTTGAATTCAACATTCAATTAGTTCAATTATTCAAATTACCCAATCCCAATTACAATGTAATTAAAAAATTGGGGAGTGGATTTTTATGGAACTGAGGAACAATGCAGCTCTTGTAATGGATTCTAGGATGGGAAGGTGGAGACAGCCGTGAAGAACCATTTTCAATATGCCGCTCTTGTACTGTTAACTACCTTCTTAATGGGGATAGCTTTTCCAATAGGCAAAATTGGATTAGATTATGCCCCGCCCTTCTTCCTGATGGGAATCCGCTACATACTAGCCGGCGGATTGCTTGCCCTGATCGTCATAAGAAAGCCGCTACCGAAGGGGGGCAGGATGTGGCTGCAAGTGTCGGTAATCGGATTGCTGCAGACGACCGTTGTCATGAGTTGTGTTTACTACAGCATGCGCTGGATTTCTTCTAGCGAATCTGCCATCATTACGTTTACGAATCCGCTGCTTGTCATTATTTTGGGGAGCTTATTTGCGGGGTCAATGTATCGTACCCGTGTATGGATCGGCGTTGTTATCGGTTTTGCCGGAGTCTTTCTTACGTTCGGTTCTCACATGGACATCAATCAGGGAACGCTCATCGCTTTCGTTGGTGCGATATGCTTTGCAGTATCGACTCTATTAATTAAGAGATGGGGTCACGCTTTTCAAATGGAGGTTCTGTCGGCATATCAGATGCTGGCAGGCGGGCTCGGGCTGCTCATTTTAAGTTTACTGTCCGAGCATCCATCTTTGGTCATTACACCAACTTCCATTGAAGTGCTGCTGTGTCTTGTCCTTCTATGCTCCATCGTTCAGGTCTCCGTCTGGTTCCATTTATTACGTCAAGGCGATCCTGGAAGGACTAGCTCATTCTTGTTTCTGGCGCCTCTGTTCGGCGTACTGTCGAGCTGGCTGATGCTTAGTGAGCAGTTGAAATGGTACGTCGTGCTTGGAGGAGTCTTCATTTGTACAGGAGTGTTTCTCGTTAATTGGAATGGAAAGGGTATAACGAGTCTGTATAGGAAAGTATCAAATATCCATTAAGATAAGAAAAGAGGCATTCATATGGAAATCATTTATCATGGACATTCATGCATACAAATTATTAGCGGGGAACATTCCCTCATTATCGACCCATTCTTGACCGGCAATCCGTTCGCACTCGCGAAGCCGTCTGATATTCGGGTGCAAACGATTCTGCTGACGCACGGCCATCCCGACCATGTCGGCGATGCGCTGGAAATTGCGGCTGCTAACGATGCCACGATCATCTGCTCCTATGAAATGGGGTATTTCTTCAGCTGGAAAGGGATAAAGTCGTTCGGAATGGATATAGGCGGCAGCTATTCCCTTCCGTTCGCTGAGATCACTCGAATCCCTGCCGTACATGGCTCAGGACTGATCTTGGAGGCCACTCAAGAGATCGTTTATGGCGGAGCAGCCGGCGGCTTTGTGATCAAGCTGGAAGGGATGACCCTTCTTCATGCTGGGGACACAGACTTGTTCGACGGTATGAAACTGATCGGAGCAAAATTTAAGCCAGACGTTGCGTTCCTTCCGATTGGCGATAATTTCACGATGGGGCCGAAGGATGCCGTCGTAGCTGCACAGTGGCTGCAGGCTGACCTGGTTGTCCCGATCCACTACAATAGCTTCCCGCCAATCCGTCAGGATGGGGAAGGCTTCGTTCGCTCACTTGAGGCGGTCGGCATGGGGGGAATGGAGATGGTAGTTGGGCAGCGATATTGTTTTGATGCCGAGCAGGAGCGCAAGACACCGTCCTCGGGCATTGTCATCGATCGTCTCGATCATCTTGTCCTTACGGTTCATAATTTGCAAAATACAATTAGCTTCTACGAGAAAGTGCTCGGCATGGAGGTCGTCCAGTTCGGGGGCGGTCGTTACGCTTTGCAATTCGGCCGGCAAAAGATTAATTTGCACGAGCGCGGACGAGAATTCGAGCCGAAAGCGAATACGCCGCTTCCGGGTTCGGCAGATTTATGCTTTATAGCGGACACGCCGATAGATGATGTGATCCGGCATTTGAACCTTTGCGGCGTTGCAATTGAAGAGGGTCCAGTCGCTCGTACGGGCGCAATAGGTAAAATCTGCTCCGTCTATTTGCGTGACCCGGATCAGAATTTGATCGAAATCTCAAATTATGTGTCAGAGTAACTAGATATATGATTGTTGCTGTAACGATGAGAGCCATTCTAAAGTGAAGGTTGTGAAGCGTCATGATTCATTATTTTGTACAAGTTGCTGATGGGAATAAGCTGCATTATGTACGGGAAGGACAGGGTGAACCAGTACTGCTGCTGCACGGCTGGCCTGGTTATTGGTATGACTGGTGCAAGGTGATTCCGTTGCTGCATCAACATGCGGATGTGATTGCGCCGGATTTTCGCGGCTTTGGATTATCGGACAAGCCACAAATGGAACCGATCGACGGATATAGTCCGGCTGCACTAGCAGGTGATCTGATATCTATGTTGGATCAGCTTGGGCTTAGTCAGGTTACGATTGCGGCTCACGACATCGGTGCGACGATTGCTCAAACGATGGCGCAGATTTATCCTTCACGCGTTAAATCGTTAGTTCTATTTAATCCGCCGTACCCTGGAATCGGAGCAAGAAGGTTTGACCCTGGCATTCAGCCTGAATTTTGGTACCAGCATTTTCATAACCTAGATTTATTTGATCAGCTGTTTGCTGATGAGCCGTCACAAGCGCGAAAATATGTTAGCTATTTTTATGAGCATTGGATAGGGAATAAGAGTGCTGTAAATGAGAACGAGCTGCAATCTATTCTTGATATGTATGCACAGCCGGGGGCATTGGTCAGCAGTATTATGTATTACCGAGCGCGAGCAGCTGATAAAGCGAAGCAAGCCAGCGGTAGCAACGCAAGCTCGCCGATCGTACAGGAGACAACGGTGCTTTGGGGGGAAGCTGATCCGGTTATGAGGGTGGAATGGTCAGACCGTTTGGGTGAATTTTTCAATCATTTCACGTTACGGCGACTGCCCGGCATCGGTCATTTCGTTCCATTAGAGGCACCAGAGGAGGCGGCGGCTGCGATTCTTGGGCAATTATGTCGTACAAGGCATGGCAAATAGTTAATCCGGTTTAGTTTATGTGGTAATATATTTATAAATCTAGATCGATACCGTATTCATGAATACGGATCTTAATAGCGGAGGTGCCTTGTGAGAAGCGCCTTGTTGATCTCAATGCTAGGAGCGGCACTGTTCTTGTCGGGCTGCGCCAATAACTCTTCTAGCACGACTGCTGCTCCGAACTCAGCCTTGAATTCGGCAGAGTCTTCCATTCAACCTGAAGCCTCAGATCTAACAGAAGGGAGCCTGCAGTCTCCGACTGTTGAACCTGAAGCCGAACAATTAGACGATCATGCTCTTCAACCGATCGAAGCGGGGAAAATCTTAGAGGATCAATACTACTCGATTAAGCCGATCTCAAATGATTCACGGGTCCAATTAAGAGATGACGAAGACACCGTCGTCAATACTTTGGGTTCACCGATCGAGGAGACTGCACCCAAGAAGCTTGGAGAAGGGGCAGACACATTTAGTGAAATGTATCAGAAGACAGTCTCCTATGAAGGTCTTACAATGCAGTTTTTAGGGATGGATCAGGATAAGCTATGGTTGGCGGGTATGAAAATGGATGGAGATCAATATCAAACCTCGGAAGGCATTAAAGTGGGCGATCATTTGCAGTCATTGCTCGATGCATATCCTAACATTAGCCATAAGGTTGATATGGTGATTGAGGAGAAGCCTAATGCGAGAGTCTATAGCTTCTGGCAGGACGATCTTGGATTTATTGCAGAATTTATAGTCAATGACCAAGATATTGTTGAAGAAATTCAAATGTATTATTTATTTGATTAAGTAACAAGGATGAGACATGCAGTGAGGTAGTACAGCTGCATGATGCTCATCCTTTATTTGATTTTGTCGAATTTTGTCGCCGAAGAACGCTTCTCCTTATTATGGATTATCGCTAATTTTTTAAAGATTTTCTTTTAGAGCAGATTAATAATTTTATCTTAGCCGACAAAAAATTGTAAGCTTCTTTATTCAACGACTTATTATAATAAGATCAACTAGATATATAGCATATCTTTATAAAGCCTTTTCCGATGTATTATTATGAGATCTTTTACATTGTAAATGTATTGTTAGATATTTTTGATTGTTTGTTATTCGATTTGTTGGAATCGTACATGAATTTTCTTGTGTTTTTTAACTCAGTTGATATAATGAAAAAGCTAATAAGGATTGTCGAATAATGTCTAATAATGTCACTTACGAATGAGTGGAAATCAATCAAATACATACGTTTGGGCAAAGCTGTTGAAAAGCAGTGACGCAAAGCCATGGGTCTACGGTTCGGCTCGATATGGACTAAGATCGCCAGGCTGCCAATGACTGCAATTATGCGTTCTTGTAGCCCTTCAAGCTGGTGTTGAAGGGCTATTTGTATACATGCAAAGACTAATGACAAGTATTAAATACCGCGCGATTACTAAAGCTTTAACGGAAATCGTTACTGGAAATTAAGGAGAGAAACGATGGGAATTCATCAAGGCGACCCGATATTTGAAGCCTACATCACTGAAACCTCTCAGCTTGTCGAGCAACTGGAAGAGATTGTTCTTGCTTGTGAGCATGCAAATCTTTTCTCAGAAGAAATGATTCATGAGATTTTCCGTATTATGCATACGATCAAAGGTTCCTCCTCCATGATGAATTTTCACAACATTGCGACCCTAGCACATGCATTGGAAGATCTCTTTTCTTTTTTGCGGGAGCATAAATTTCAGTTGGTTGATTGGTCCAAGCTGTCTGACTTGATGCTGGAGGGGGTGGATTTCACCAAAATCGAGCTGCACAAAATTAAAAATGGTGAGATTGCAGATGGCGAATGCATGGTTATTCTTCAAAATGTCAAACAGTTACTCCAGTCTTTTGAACAGCAGCGATCGGGTTCATTAGAGAACGAGGACATTCCTCATAAGCCTAGTACCTTAAGCAGCTATAAAGCAACGGTCGTCTTCACGGAAGATTGTGAGATGGAAAACGTGCGAGCCTATCAAATCATTCATAATTTGAAGGATTCGATAGAGGAATACTGGCATACTCCTGAAGATGTACTGGGCGATCCGGCTTCTGCCGAGACGATACGGAATCAAGGTTTTCAGTTGTTTATAAAAACTGCTCAGAGCTATGATGAAATTTATTCTGTGCTGTCCCAAACCAGCTATTTGAAGCATCTCGAGCTGCAAATGGTTGAGAATATGGAAATACAAATTGATCACAATGAACAGACTCAGGATGTTCAGGTTCATGAACCGAAGGTGACGGATCCGCAGGCAGGAATAGCGGAGGCTCAAGCGCTTAAAGAGGTTAAAAATTCAGCAAACAGTTACCAGGGGAAATCGATCAATGTTAATGTAGGCAAGCTGGACGAGCTGATGGATCTGGTAGGGGAATTGGTCATTGCAGAAGCAATGGTCACGCAAAATCCAGATATTATCGGCCTGCAATTGGAGCAATTCCATAAGGCTGCAGCTCATTTGCAAAAAATTACGAAGGAAATTCAAGATAAAGTCATGGAAATTCGGATGGTTCCGCTATCTACGACTTTTCAAAGAATGCATCGCGTAGTTCGGGATATGAGCAAAAAGCTTGGAAAGAACGTCCGGTTACAGCTCATAGGCGAAGAGACGGAAGTAGATAAAAACATTATTGAGCATATATCGGACCCGCTTATGCATCTTGTTCGAAATGCGGTCGATCATGGTCTGGAGTCGGTCGAAGAGAGGACCGAGTCCGGCAAATCGGAAACCGGAACGTTGTCGCTTGAAGCGTTGAACGTTGGCGGTGAAGTATTGATTGTGGTGAGGGATGATGGCCGGGGTTTAAACAAACGCAAAATATTGGATAAGGCGAAGTTTAATCAGCTGTTACATAAATCTGAAGCAGACATGACGGACAAAGAAATCTATAATCTAATCTTTCTTCCGGGCTTCTCGACGAAAGAGCAGATAACGGAATTCAGCGGCCGTGGCGTAGGGATGGATGTTGTGATGCAGAACATCGCGGCGGTAGGCGGAACGATTTCCGTAGACAGCCATCCTGGCCGAGGCTCGGTCTTTACGATTAAAATTCCGCTCACGCTTGCGATTATTGACGGAATGAATGTTCGAGTAGGCGAAGCCGAGTATACATTGCCTACAACATCCATTGTAGAGTCATTTAAGCCTCTCGCTAGAGATGTTATTACTGATCCTCATGGGAACGAGATGATGATGGTTCGGGGCGACTGCTATCCGATTCTGCGTCTTCATAAGCTGTACAGCGTCTTCACTGAAGTTACGCAAATTACCGATGGCATAGTCATCATGGTCGAACAGGACGGTAAACGGATCTGTATCTTTGTAGATGAGCTCGTTGGTCAACAGCAGGTTGTGGTTAAAGCGCTTCCATCATATATAAGAGGCTTTAATAAGGTTGAAGGAATATCCGGCTGCACCTTGCTTGGCAACGGGAATATTAGCTTGATTCTGGATGTTCAAGGATTACTGAAAATGAGATAAGAAGGAGTGAAGAACAATGTCTGAAGCCATTTCGGAAAATGTTGATCTTATGGATGAAGACTCGCAGAAGGATAAATATTTGACGTTTATCGTGGATGAGGAATGCTACGGGATTGAGATCCGATATGTGACGGAAATTATCGGCTTGCAGAAAATTACGAGCGTTCCTGAAATGCCTGATTTTGTCCGTGGGATTGTGAATTTGCGCGGCAAGATCATTCCAGTGATGGATGTGCGGGTTCGTTTCAATAAACCGTATCGAGAATATATGGATAGAACCTGTATTATCGTGATCGATATAAATGAGCTGTCCATTGGCCTGATCGTTGATAGCGTCTCTGAGGTAATGGCGATCCCGTCGGGCGAGGTAGTAGCTCCGCCTGATCTATATAAACGCGGTCATCGCTTTGTCATGGGCATCGGTAAGGTAGGGAATGAAGTAAAGCTGTTACTAGATTGCGACAAGCTTCTGAACGATCATGAAGTGGAGCAATTACTTAACCATTAAAAAACTGGAGGCAGACAGCATGAGTTGGATTAGAAACATGAAAATATCGTCTAAGCTCATTTCGGCTTTTGTCATAGTGTCGTTGATGGCCGGGTGCATGGGCGTGTTCGGTATTGTCAATATGAAGGATGTAGATAAGGATTACAAAAACTTATATAAAAATTTTGGTTTGTCCCTCGGCGATTTAGGTTCGGCTGGTATTGATTTCAATGGAATCCGGGTTAGGCTTGCTCTTATATTGTTAACCAATGATAACAACAAGAAGCAAGGAATCGTGGATGAGATCAAAAAAATGGATGTCGAGATGCAGGATTATCTCCGTAAGTTTAATGATACCATCTCCATGGATAATGCTCAGGAGAAGTATGATTCGTTACAAAAGTCGCTTGAACAGTATAACGTTCTCCGGGATAAAGTCATCGACCTCTCGTTAAACGGTAAGAATGACAAGGCGATTGAATTGATTATGACGGACGGTATCAGTACCGCTTCCGAAGCTAATAACAATATGTTGGAGTTATTTGATATAAGGAAGAGCAACGGTTCTAATTTATCTAATGAGCTATCGGCTAAAACGGATTCGACGTCAGTAATGATGATCGTCATCGTAATTCTCTTGGTATTAGCATCCATCGGTTTTGGCATTTTCATTTCTAGAACAATTAGTAACCCGGTTAGAAAGCTGGTTGAATCAGCTAATAAGATTGCCGATGGGGATTTGAACGTCGTCATTGATATCGATACTAAGGATGAAATTGGTGGATTGGCATCTGCCTTTAAGAGAATGTCCGCTAATTTGAACGAGACGATGAGCAACATTCAGACTGCATCTGAGCAGGTTGCCACGGGTGCCAAGCATATATCAATGCTAAGCACGACTTTGTCGCAAGGATCGACCGAGCAAGCCAGCTCCGTTCAACAATTGACGGCCTCGATTGAAGAGATCGCTTCGCAAACCCGTCAAAATGCGGATTCTTCCAACGAGGCTAATGAGCTTGCTGAGGCAGCGAAGCAGAATGCGATTCTTGGCAACACTCAAATGAAGGAAATGCTGAACGCTATGGATGAGATTAATACGGCATCGCAAAACATTTCCAAAATCATTAAAGTTATTGACGAGATTGCATTCCAAACGAATATTTTGGCCTTGAATGCTGCTGTTGAAGCGGCGAGAGCCGGACAGCATGGCAAAGGCTTTGCAGTCGTCGCAGAAGAGGTCCGGAATCTTGCGGCAAGATCCGCTAATGCAGCGAAAGAAACGACGGAGCTTATTGAGGGATCGATCAAGAAGGCAGAAGGTGGCACGAAAATTGCGAAAGACACAGCCGAGGCACTACATCAGATTGTCGATGACGTAGCTAAGGTTGCGACGCTAGTTAACAATATCGCTACCGCATCTAACGAGCAAGCGATTGGAATAAATCAGATTAATCAGGGCATTATGCAAGTTTCTCAAGTCGTGCAGTCAAGCTCGGCATCCTTGGAAGAAGGCGCAGCTACAAGTGAAGAGCTGTCAAGTCAAGCAGATTTGCTGAAAGAGCAGGTTAACAGGTTCAAATTACGAAAGGGTCAGGCAGGCTCCTATCAAGCAATTGAAGACATTAGTCCTGAGCTTCTGCAGCTGTTCGAGAAGATGTCCCATAAGAAAGCGAAATCTCATGCTATTAGCACGGAAGAAGAATTGGTTCAGCAGACGAAAATCGATCTAAGCGATAATGAATTCGGCAAATATTAAGGTTTGAACCGAGGAGAGAGTCAAATGGCTCTCTCTTCCGTTTACTGTGGAGGTATGTGATGGTCGAAATATCAGATAAAGAGTTTCAACGATTAGCCGTTTTTATTAAGGATAATTTCGGGATTCATTTAAGTGCAGAAAAGAAAGTGCTGGTTGTTGGCAGACTAGGTCATGTCCTGCAAAAGCTGAACATGAATAGCTTTACAGATTATATCAATTATGTTGCTGCAGATAAGAATGGTGAAGCGGCCAGAACGTTTATTAATCATATGACAACCAATCATACATTTTTTATGAGAGAAGCGGATCATTTCAAATTTCTCAAGAACATTGTTCTACCGCGGATCGTGCCTAGTATAAAAGATAGAGATTTAAGGGTTTGGAGCGCCGGTTGCTCCACAGGGGAAGAGGCTTATACTCTAGCGATGCTTATCCATGATTTCTACGGAAATATGCGGTTAGGTTGGGATACGAAGCTGCTGGCTACCGATATATCCGACAAAGTGCTAGCTCAAGCGGTGAAGGGGATATACACCGATGAAGCGATTAACTCGCTTCCAAGAGGGTGGAAGATGTCCTACTTTAAACCGAAAGGGCCTGATCATTATGAGGTAGCAGCCCCAATTAAGAATGAGGTCATATTTCGTCGCTTTAATTTGATGGATCCATTTCCTTTCAAGAAGAAATTTCATGTCATTTTCTGTAGGAATGTAATGATTTATTTCGATGCGAGTACCAGAAAAAGATTGCTTAACAAATTTTATGATAGCCTAGAGCCCGGCGGTTATCTATTTATTGGACATTCCGAAACCATCACTCGAGATGACACCTATTTCAAATATGTAATGCCGGCTGTTTATCGCAAAGAGTGATGATTGGAGGAGCCTCTGATGCACGTCAGAAATAAAATTAAAGTACTCGTTGTCGATGATTCTATGGTGTTTCGTGAAGTGATCTCCAGAGGAATTACGACAGATCCAGACATTGATGTAGTAGCGACGGCTTGTGATCCGTTTGAGGCAAGGGATAAGCTTCTGCAATATCATCCGAATGTGATGATTTGCGACGTACATATGCCAAGAATGACCGGGATCGAATTTCTTCGCAGGCTGCTGCCGCAATATTCGCTGCCTGTTATTGTGGTGAGTACGGTTAGTTCGACTGTATTTGATGCTATGAATGCTGGAGCGATTGATTTTATCACGAAGCCGGATGCTCAACTATCGCATGTGGAGAAATTTATTGAAGAATTGATTGAGAAAGTTAAGACCGCTTCTAAAGCGAAAATTGTTCATCATGATAAAAAGACGACAGAGCTAGTGAACAGCTATCATCCATCAGGTCATATGAATACCGTTAGGGAGAACCCAACCGCCATGAAATTGATTGCGATAGGGGCTTCAACTGGCGGTACGGAGACAATCTACACGCTATTGAAATCGCTTCCCCAAGACTTGCCTGGTATCGTTATTGTTCAGCACATCCCTCCGATGTTCTCGAGAATGTTCGCCGAAAGGCTCAATCAGTCGTTACCCTTCCATGTGAAAGAAGCGCAAACCGGCGATATGATTGAGAAAGGGAAAGTGTTGATTGCACCAGGGGATCAACATATGCGCGTGAAGAAAGCTGGGGATCACTTCAAGGTGGAGTGCTTTCGCGGGGAAAAGGTGAATCGACATTGTCCTTCGATTGATGTGCTGTTTGAATCTGTGGCCAAAGAGGTGGGGAGTCAGTCGATCGGAATTATTTTGACCGGAATGGGGTATGACGGAGCCAAAGGGCTGTTGTCTATGAAGCGCAAAGGTGCAAGAACGATTGGACAGGATGAGCAATCCTCTGTTGTCTATGGGATGCCCAAGGTTGCTTTCGATCTTGGCGCAGTGGAGCAGCAAAGCTCCTTGTCCAACCTTCCACGCGTTATAAGCAAGCTGCTGTGATCGAGGGGACGACTAACGGTCCGGCGATTGTAACGGGGCTGTCCAGAAAGCCGTGAGAGCGGGTGGACGCCCCTATGTTCTACTCGTTACAGATCGGAACGAGTGTACCGCTATAGTTGCTCCTCCAGATCCCCCACGGTTACTTCTTGGAATCCCGTATCCAGCCATGAGGTGACAGGCATACCATTAGCTGCGTTGACAAGCTGAGTGACGATCGATTCTCCCCATTTGGACTCATTCTCTGAAATGATGGTGGTAAGCTGGCCGTTCTGCAGCGCTTCGATCGCATCAGGCGACATGCCGAAAGCGACGGACATTCGGCTTAGCCCTTTAGCCTTCCACACGAGACTGGCTGCTGATGTCGATATCAAATCCATATTGACCAATATGTTGAAGTGAGGGTGGCTGCTGATCATCTCTTCCAAATCGGCGAGCGCTTGAGCTTTCATTCCCTCGTGATATCGAAGCTCAATCATTTTAATGGTCGTATTCGACTTCAAATAATCAAGCATTCCGTCCAGTCGTCTCTGCTGATGGAGCGAAGCATTTAACCCGCCTTCAACCATGATCATGCCGGTATCGCTCAGCCGATCATCAATCATTTCTCCCATTAGAATTCCTTCTTGGTACGGGTCTGCACCGATGAATGACAACCGTTTGCTGCCTGGTACATCCGCTTCGAAGCATACGACCGGAATGCCCTGCTCTACCGCTTTATTAATGTGCGGAACAAGCGCGATGGGATCAATTGGGCTGATGGCAATACCGTCCACCTTCTGTTTGATCATCGATTCTAGCATTCGAATCTGTTGATCGCTATTAAGCTCATCAGGTGATTTGACGATCAAGTGAATGGACTGCGACTGTACCGTCTGTTCAATCTGTGTTGTGATCATTTCATAGAATGGGTTGGCGAACGGGTAGATGATAGCCAGCGTCATATTCGGTACGGAGTCATTCTCATCGAGCTGCCGATCCGGGTAGACGTCAAGCGAGTCCGTTACTTGCACAGACGGAGAGCCTGACTGGCTAATTGCGTAGATGATGATAATTGCAACGGCAAATAAACTAGCAAATAATAGCTTCGTATAATTGCCCAAGAGGCTTCGCTCCTTTATGACTCTGTCTTCGGGTAATGGACCGTACCATTCTTACGGAATTCGGTCGTTGTTTTGCCCGTTACTCGTTTGAATAAACTCGAAAAATAATGGGGGTCGTTATAGCCGACCTGATAAGCGATCTCATATGATTTGGCTGGGGTGGTCAGCAGAAGCTCGATCGCTTTGCGAATGCGGACCTGTGTTAAATACTCGATGAATGTCTGTCCGGTCTCCTGGCTGAAAATTTTACTCAGATGGCTAGGGCTTACGTTCACATATTGAGCGACGTTCTGTAGGGAAAGAGTATGATCGCTGAATTGAGCGTGGATATACTCTTTGACTTTGTGAAGCAGATGACCGTATTTGTCATATAGCTGAGAGCGCCAGCTCCAGAATTGCTCGACTAATGAAATCAAGTAGTCGCAAGCCTCTTGCATGGAGCTGATTTTCCCGATCTGCTGTTGATACTGGCGCAGCGCATCCTCTGGATTGGCGATGTGACGGTACATATCTTGGGCGGACCGGAAAGCTTCAAGCGTCGCATCGTTCAGAATATATCGACCGATAGGGGACGCTTTCCAATCTACACGATGTAGCGGAGCGCACAGTGATTGGATGAATGAAGATAGCTTCGTCTGATCGCCAATTTTAAGAAAGTCAATGAACTTGCTGCGCTCTAGGAAAACGCCCGGATCAGGCATGTTTTCGTTCGTCTCGAAGAGGGACAGACGATTTTGCGTGGATAATCTGCGCCAATACATATCTTCTGCTGCATCGAGGAAGGACAGATGCACATTGTTCATTCGATTCTGTACGGAGCCGATTCCGACCGATAAACCGACGTTATTCGAATACTTCGTATCGTGAATGAGCTGCTGCAGCACTTTGAACTCGGACAGCTCTTCATTCAGCTGTTCTAATGTATCACTTTTAATAATCCAGACGTTCTCCGTTTTGTTGTGCTGAAACTGTAGCTGGCCATTAGCTTTAAGGCGGTTATAGGCTTCGAAACATTTCTGTACATTCGGGTGATCCACCAGCTTATTCGAGAACCCGGAGTCGTCGGCATCCCGCCTATTGATGATGACTACAACGTAGAAGCGAGCGATCAGGTTGAGCTGTAGTGTTGAACCCCAATGAATAGCCTCCGAAGCGGTAACGAATCCGCTGCATAGATCGCTCAGCAGCTTTTCTTTCGTTAATGCCATTCGTTGGTTGTCCTGCTGCTTCAGCTTCTCGATATTCGCCCGGGAATCCCGTTCCTGATCAATCTTATGGCTCACCTCATGGAGCAATCGGATAAGCTCACCGGGACTTACCGGTTTGAGACAATAATCTTCAACGCCCATACGAATGGCGCTTCTAGCGTATTCGAACTCGCCGTATCCGCTTAGAATAATGATTTTCGTATCCGGCAGCTGCGAACGGACGATGCTGCACAGTTCAAGTCCGTTCATGAATGGCATCATAATATCGGTGATAAGAATATCCGGCTGGAGCTGCTCGACTAACGGCAATGCCATCTCACCGTCGGAAGCATCGCCGCAATACAGAAATCCTTCCGCTTCCCAGTTAATGCAATCCCGAATCGATTCCCGGAATAAAATCTCGTCATCGACAAGCATGACCTTCTTCAAGCTAGGTCACTCCTTTCTTAGTGGTATACGAATCGTTACCTTCGTCCCTACCGATTGTGTGCTCTCGATTGTAACGCCATATGGTTGTCCGTAGTATAGCTGAATTCTTCGATATACATTGTGCAGACCGAACCCGCCTGATACGGCAGAGCTGGCTGCTTGCGGCAGATGAGGCTCTGTTAAAGCCTGGCGCAGCTCAGTTAGTTTCTCCTCTGGCATGCCGATTCCGTTATCTTCTATTTCAAAGCATGCGGCGTTCTGCTCGGCGTAGCCGCGGATGCGAATAAGCCCTTTCGTCCGTTTCTGCTTCAAGCCATGATAGAGAGCATTCTCGACGATAGGCTGCAGCGTCATCTTAAGGATGAAATATGGCTTGATCGATTCCTCAATATGAAGCTCATAGTCTAATATGTCACGGTACCTGATCTGTTGGATGGTCAAATAACTGCTCAGATGCTCCAGTTCACGCTCAATCGGTATAAAGTCTACACCTTTGCTTAAGCTGATTCGGAACAGCTTCGATAGAGACACGACAAGCGAAATGACCTGCTCTTTCTTGCCGGCTTCAGCCATCCACATAATGGAATCCAGTGTGTTGTATAAGAAATGAGGATTGATTTGCGCCTGCAGCGCTCGAAATTCCGATTTTTTAATTTCCTGCTGTTCTTTGATGCTTTGATCCAGAAGCATTTTAATTTTGCTTAACATTATATTGAAGTTTCGGCCTAGATCAGCGATTTCATCTGTGCCGCGGGGCGTAACCTTGGCCTCCAGGTAGCCGGATGCGGCAAGCTTCATGTGCTTCTTCAGCACATGGATCGGTCTGGTGAGACGGTTGGTTGTGAAGTAATGAAGAGTGATGGCGAATATAATGCTGAGTACTACAGCAACGATGATCAACTGCCGGATCGAATGGGCCTGCTTCATCATTTCTTGAAGCGGGACATAGCCGACGAGGCTCCAGCCTGTAGATTTGATAGGCGATGCGAAAATGAAGATCGGCTTACCATGCGACGTATCGACGTCATAACGCTTTTCTCCGGAGAGCATCTTCGATATTTGCTCGGGCTTCGGCCACAATGAGGCGGCCAGCGTAATGTCGGTAGGAGTATAGATAGGATCACCAGCTTCATTGGCGATATAAAAGAAACCGCTTTCTTCAATGGGCAAGCTTAAATTCCTTCTAATAATAGCGTCGTCGATATCAATGATAATGAACCCTATGATTTCATGTGTGACGCGCTGTTTGACCGTCGTAATGATTGATATGAGATCGTGGTTGTAATAGTGAAAGCCATCTAACCGCTCTGTTACGGACCAGCCAGATGATGGAATGGTTAGAATTTCGTCAGGATGGCGGAGCAGATAAGCAAAATGCGGATTGCGAAGCAGGTTGCCGCTTAATTGAAAGACGCCCTTGCGTTCGCTAATGCCGCGTCCGTATAGATTCGTCATTGTAATGTTAAGTACGCTGTCGTATTTATAGGTAAGTCGATAGGATGCCATCGTCTCTAATATACTGATCGCATCAGCGTAGTTGTCTGCTTGCGAGAACAGATAGTGCAGTACATTCGGATCGTTACCGAGCTCCAGAAGCTTGCTTGAGTCTTGAAATAGGTTGTCGATATTTCTGCTTAACTGTTCTGCTGCGAGCAAGTTGGATGAGCGGCTGTTCGCGAAGACGGTGCTGTACGATTTTTTATATGAGACGAGCCCGACGGTTATGAGAGGTATACACGTCAATACAATGAACATCGCGATTAATTTGGCCCGCAAGCTTGACGAGAGCTTCCGCAGAACAATCATATAGAACAACCTTTCCTTGCATAATGAAATCAATTTGAATTATGGCTAAGATCGGTAGAAAATGCAATCGATAAACAAGAAAATCCAACTTAAGGACAATAAAACAAACAGATTTAAAGGAAATAGATGAAATGAATAAAAAAGTATAAAATGGAGCGAATATTCTCGATTTGATTAGACGCAGACGCCCCATATAATCAAAGCACACCGATCCAATAAGGTGAACAGACAAAAGGGAGGCCAATAACGTGAAACCAAACCAAATGAGAACGCTGGGCGTTATCTTATCCGCCGTATTGCTGATGCTGACTGTCGCATGCGGCAGCTCCGGCAGTAAGAAGCAAGAACCGGCGGGCGAATCAACACCAGCGTCTACGACGGAGACGAAGACGGAAGAAGGCGATGCAGTGTCAGAGCCCAAAATCGTGCTCGGGTTTGCACAGGTCGGTGCCGAGAGCGGCTGGAGAACAGCGAATACGAAGTCCATTCAGGATTCGGCGAAGGAAGCAGGAATCGAGCTGAAATTTTCAGATGCGCAGCAGAAGCAGGAAAACCAAATTAAAGCAATTCGTTCCTTCATTCAGCAGAAGGTTGACGTCATCGCCTTCTCGCCGGTTGTCGAATCCGGCTGGGATACGGTGCTGAAAGAAGCGAAGGACGCCGGCATTCCGGTTATTCTGACGGATCGTTCGGTCGATACGGCCGATACGTCACTCTATCAATCTTTTATCGGCTCTGATTTCGTGGAAGAAGGCCGTAGTGCAGGTAAGTGGCTGGTGGATACGTTCAAGGATGCTACGGAGCAAGTGAACATCGTAGAGCTGGAAGGGACGACAGGATCGGCACCGGCTAACGACCGTAAGGCCGGTTTTAATGAAATTATCGTGCAGAATCCGAATTTGAAGGTGATCGCTTCACAAACGGGAGACTTTACGCGTGCCAAAGGCAAGGAGGTTATGCAATCGTTCCTGAAAGCGCATAAAGATATTGATGTTCTGTATGCGCACAACGACGATATGGCACTTGGCGCTATTCAAGCAATCGAAGCTGCGGGACTTGTACCGGGCAAAGATATAATCATTATTTCTGTCGACGGTGTACATGACGGGTTCGTTGCAGCAAGCGAAGGAAAAATTAATTTTATTGTCGAGTGTAATCCGTTACTTGGGCCTCAGCTGATGCAGGCGGTGCGAGACATATACGAGGGCAAAGAGGTACCGAAACGTATCGTGACGAAGGAAGGCGTCTTCACTTCGGAGGATGCGAAGCGCGAGCTTCCTAACCGCCAATACTAGACACGAATATTACGCTAATCACTATTATGAGCCGTTCCTATGCGCAGCTGATAGCACGGAACGGCTTTCGCATATTACGAGAAGGGGAGAAGAGCGGTGAGTGTAAAGGATGAACGGAAGCCTGTCTTGCAGATGCATGGGATTAGCAAGCATTTTCCTGGAGTGAAAGCACTCACGAATGTTAACTTCCGTTTGTTTCCGGGGGAAGTTCATGCGTTGATGGGAGAGAATGGTGCAGGCAAGTCTACTTTGATTAAAGTATTAACCGGCGTGTATTCGATCGATCAAGGAACGGTCGAGCTGGAGCATAGGCCGATCAGAATTGGAAGTCCGATGGATGCTCAGAAGGCTGGAATCAGCACCGTCTATCAAGAGATTAACTTATGCACCAATTTATCAGTGGCAGAGAATATATATATTGGGCGGGAGCCGAGGAGATTCGGTCGAATTGTATGGAAAGAAATGTATCGCAATGCTGAGGAGCTCTTAAAGAAAAGGATGAATCTTGAGATCGATGTTACGCTACCGCTGCATCATTATTCGGTCGCGGTGCAGCAGCTAATTGCGATTGCGCGTGCCATTAGCATATCAGCTAAAGTGCTTATTCTAGACGAGCCTACTTCCAGTCTCGACAGAGGGGAGGTTCTCCAGCTGTTTTCCGTTATGTCCAGATTGAAAAACGAAGGGCTCGCGATTGTGTTCGTGACGCATTTCTTGGATCAGGTCTATGAAATATCTGATCGAATCACCATTCTCCGCAGCGGAGAATTTATAGGCGAATATATGGCTGCTGAGCTGCCTCGAATAGAGCTGGTATCGAAGATGATCGGGAAAGATTTGCGGGTGCTGGAGGAGTTACCGAAGAAGTCAGTTACGGATCACAGGAGCAGAGAGCTGTTCATGCAGGCGAAGGGGGTGGGGAGGAAGGGCTCCATCGAGCCTGTGGATCTTGCCATTAGCAAGGGCGAGATTGTCGGATTAGCTGGTCTGTTGGGCTCAGGTCGTACGGAGCTTGCCAGACTCCTCTTCGCAGCGGACAAGGCCGATTCTGGAGAAATCGTAATCGAATCTGGTTCGGGGTTGATCCACTCGCCTCGACAAGCGATCGATCACGCTATCGCATTTTGCTCGGAGAATCGGAAGCTGGAAGGGATCATTGACGATTTGACTGTACGTGAAAATATTATTCTGGCTCTTCAAGCCTCGAGGGGATGGTTTCGGACAATCTCCAAGAAGAGACAGATCGAAATCGCAGATGAGTATATCCGGATGTTGAACATTAATCCGCCTAATCCCGAGCAGCTAATTAAAAACTTAAGCGGAGGCAATCAACAGAAGGTGCTGTTAGCCCGGTGGCTATTGACAAGTCCAAAGCTGCTTATTTTAGATGAGCCGACAAGAGGAATCGATATCGGCGCGAAAGCGGAAATTCAGAAGCTCGTTCTAACGCTTGCAGAGGAAGGGATGTCCGTTCTGTTTATTTCCTCTGAGTTGGAGGAGGTACTGCGGGTGAGCGATCGGGTCGTCGTGCTTCGAGACCGTCACAAGGTGAAAGAGATGCAAGGCGAAGAATTAAGTCAGTCCAATGTTATGAAGGCAATTGCAGGAGGGTGATCACGGGATGGTTAAGCACCATTTGTTCTGGCCGACTGTCGTATTGGCGGCACTGCTGTTGTTTAATTTTGTCTATTCTCCCGATTTCTTCTCGATCATCGTCCGGAACGGGAATTTGTACGGAAGTTTAATCGATATTCTTAATTTCGGATCGCCGCTCATCATCATTGCATTAGGAATGACGCTTGTGATCGCTCTTGGCGGCATCGACTTATCGGTTGGTTCCGTTGTCGCAATTACCGGCGCTATCGCCTGCTTAATGATTCGTAACGGTTCAGATCAGGGCGCATGGAGCTTAGTTCTTATGGCAATCGGCCTCTCGATTGCGGCTGCAATCTTGTTGGGGCTGTGGAATGGCTTGCTTGTATCGGTAGTCGGTATGCAGCCGATCATTGCGACCCTCATTCTCATGGTTGCGGGCCGCGGCATCGCGCAGTTGGTTGCAGACGGTCAAATCATAACGGTATCCAGCAAGCCATACAACTATTTAGGAGCAGGGTCACTTGCCATGCTGCCATTCTCGATCTTCATTGTAGCTGCTGTGTTTCTTATTGTTTCACTATTAACGCGCCGGACGGCGCTCGGGCTGTATATGGAGTCAATCGGCTGCAAGCCGACAGCAAGTCGGCTTGCCGGCATCCGCTCGAGGGCGGTTATTCTGCTGGCATATATGTTCTGCGGCTTGTGTGCGGGAATTGCCGGACTAATATTGAGCTCGAATGTTTCCAGCGCTGACGGCAATAATGCCGGCCTATGGTATGAGCTCGATGCGATTCTAGCAGTCGTCATCGGCGGAACTTCGCTTAACGGGGGACGCTTCTCGCTCACCGGGACATTAATTGGCGCCCTGATCATCCAGACGCTGACCACGACGATCTATATGATCGGCGTTCCACCGGAGATTACACTAGTCGTGAAAGCAATTGTCGTTCTAGTGGTATGTCTGATTCAATCCGCTTCGTTCCGTCAAGCAATCGCTGCTCGGTGGAGAACTCGTCATTATCCGGCGGAGCAGGAGGTCAAAACGCATGCTTAATCGGAGATTTATTCCAATTGTCGTAACCGTGTCGCTATTCTTACTTATGTTCGCGGTCGGGTCGTTCCGTTACACGGGATTTTTCTCTCTGCAAGTGTTTAACAATTTGCTTATCGACAATGCCTTCCTGCTCATCGTGGCTGTCGGTATGACGTTCGTTATCGTATCTGGCGGGATTGATTTATCCGTCGGGTCGGTCATTGCGCTAACGACGATGGTGTCGGCCAGCCTGCTGCAGCAGGGGTGGCCTCCATATGTCGTTATACCGCTCGTGCTGCTGATTGGAGCAGTATTCGGCTGGGGAATGGGAGCGATTATTTACTATTTCAAGATTCAGCCTTTCATTGTGACACTGGCCGGCATGTTCTTGGCAAGAGGGTTATGTTATGTCATCAGCATTAATACCATTATTATCGATGACGCCTTCTATACGAAGATGGCGCAGACCAAGGTTAACCTTCCCGGGGGAACTTTTATATCGATTAGCGTCATCATCGCACTTGCAGTTGTAGCGGCAGGGATGTATATCGCTCACTATACGAGCTTCGGCCGTAATACTTACGCGCTGGGCGGCAGTGAACAGTCGGCGCTTCTTATGGGTCTAGCGGTGAAGTCGACCAAGATCAACATCTATATGTTCAGCGGCTTATGCTCTTCACTTGCCGGTGTTGTATTCACGTTCTATATGCTGTCGGGTTACGGGCTGCATGCGATAGGGATGGAGCTGGACGCCATTGCAGCTGTGGTCATCGGCGGCACGCTGCTTACCGGCGGGGTCGGCTACATTGCCGGTACGTTCTTCGGGGTATTGATTCAAGGCGTTATTCAGACCATTATTAGCTTCGAAGGAACGTTAAGCTCATGGTGGACCAAAATCGTCATTGGCATGCTTCTCTTTATGTTCATCATTCTTCAGCGGCTTCTCAGTGGGAGCCGATCAGCGCTTAGAAGCTAATAGAAATAGACAGACGGCTGGCAGCAGCCGTCTTGTTGTATTTGTTCTTCTAGCAGGAGAATAAGGATGAACAGTCGAATATTTACCAAATCATACTAACCACAACAGGAGCTGAGGCTAATGAGTGAACAGTTGAGTACGAATAGGGATAGATTTTCTCCCGCGATTGGCAAAACGCCACCGAACGGCAATCCGCTTGTCGCATATCAATTTGGAGCGGACCCTTATGCTTTAGTGTACAAGAACCGGGTTTATTTATATGCAACGAACGATGTACTCGACTATGACGAAGATGGAAGTGTTAAGGAGAATACGTACAGTAAAATTAATAAGATCAATATGATTTCATCCGATGATTTGGTCAATTGGACGAATCACGGCGTTGTGAATGCTGCCGGACCCGAAGGCGCAGCGAAATGGGCAACGCAATCATGGGCGCCGGCGGCGGCTCATAAAGTGATTGACGGCAAAGATAAGTTTTTTCTCTACTTCGCCAATAACGCCAGCGGAATTGGTGTGCTGACGAGTGATAGTCCAACAGGGCCTTGGATCGACCCGATCGGTAAACCGCTTGTGGCGCGTACGACCCCTGGCGTAGAAGGAGTCGTATGGTTGTTCGACCCTGCGGTGCTAGTTGATGATGACGGGCAAGCCTATATATATTTTGGCGGGGGCTTGAGAGAAGGAGAGGAGGCCGCGCCGAACACAGCACGCGTCATGAAGCTGGGCGACGATATGATTAGTGTCGTCGGCGAGGCACAGGTCGTTCCGGCTCCATACATGTTCGAGGATGCGGGCATTAACAAGATAGGCAAGACGTATTACTATACGTACTGCTCCAATTTCTATGACGGGATCCGTCCGGAAGGCAGTCCTCCGGCTGGCGAGATCGCTTATATGACAAGCAGTAGTCCGATGGGGCCGTGGCAGTATCAGGGCACCATTCTTAAAAATCCAGGACACTTCTTCGGAGTAGGCGGCAACAATCATCATGCTATCTTTCAATTCCAGAATCAATGGTATATCGCTTATCATGCGCAGACGCTGTCTAAAGCTATGGGCGTACCGAAAGGGTACCGTTCCACCCATTTAAATCAAGTTTCGTTGAACCCAGACGGTTCGATTCAAGAGATCATGGCTGACCTTCAAGGAGTCGAGCAATTGAAGCCGCTGAATCCTTATGTGCGGCAACGTGCGGAGACGATGGCATGGAGCGCGGGTATCCGTGTGCAGCCGATTGCAACGAAAGGTATGGAGACGGCCAATGTAAAGCTAGCTGTGACCGATATTGATAACGGCGATTGGACAGCCGTATCGAATGTTGATTTTGGTGAAGGCGCGCAATCTTTTGTCGCTTCCGTATCCAGTATAAGCGAGGGCAGCAGCATCGAGCTTCGTCTGGACAGTCCTGAAGGCAAGCTAGTCGGAACGTTGGGCATTCCATCCAGCAATGAAAGCGAGGGTTGGGTCGAGGCATCGACCGCTGTAACGGGAGCCGAAGGCGTACACCATCTATATTTCGTCTTTAGAGGTGAATCTAATCGGAAGCTGCTGGCCTTCGATTCGTGGCAATTTATCCAATAGATCAGAGCTTGTTATTGTTAGCGCTTGAAGACCACAAACCGATGAATCGGTTTGTGGTCTTTCGCTATGCAGCTTTATGATTTGCAGTTCTTTATCTTTGGTTACAAAGTTGAAAATGTACCTAAGTGAAGCGCGGTCTGTCGATTTTTCGTTTGAAAGAGAATCGCATGAGTTAATAAAATGGTGAAAAAAGCATTTACATAGGGTAGGGGGGTATAGTATATTATGTATATAACAAGGTAACAATTTAAAACATAAGAGGATAGAAGAAGGTGAACAGCGTGACTTCGACGCAAGCTACTAACAACCGACATGCGACATTGCAAGTTACTGGTATGACGTGTGCAGCGTGCGCTAACCGGATAGAGAAAGGCTTAAGCAGGCTGGATGGCGTTGTACAAGCTAATGTTAATTTTGCACTTGAGCAGGCGTCGGTTGAATTCGATCCGTCCAAGGTTAATCTGTCGAATTTGGAACAGAAAATTATCGATCTTGGATACGGTACGGTTAACGAGACAATCCAGTTAGATATCGTCGGCATGACTTGTGCCGCATGCGCAGCGCGTATCGAGAAAGGTCTTAATAAGCTGGAGGGCGTCAAGGCCTCCGTCAATTTCGCCCTCGAGACGGCGCATGTAGAATATAATCCGGCAATGATTACGACAACCGACGTCATCAAGAAAGTGGAGCAGTTAGGCTACAAAGCGAAGCTGCAAGAACAATCCGGCCAAGACGGCGATCATCGGCATAAGGAAACTCGCAGGCAGCAGGCCCAGCTCCTGTTGTCTGCCATTCTGACATTGCCGCTCTTATGGGCGATGGTTGGACATTTCTCTTTCACGTCATGGATCTGGTCGCCGGACCTGTTCATGGAAGCATGGTTCCAATTCGCGCTCGCAACGCCGGTCCAATTCATTATTGGTGCCCGTTTTTATATCGGAGCTTATAAGGCATTACGCAACGGCAGTGCGAATATGGATGTACTTGTGGCCCTCGGAACATCGGCCGCTTATTTCTACAGTTTATATTCGACCATTTGGGAAACGTCATCGGCTTTGTACTATGAGACGAGCGCTGTATTAATTACGCTTATTTTGCTTGGAAAGCTGTTCGAGACATTGGCTAAGGGGCGTTCATCCGAAGCGATTCAATCGCTAATGGGACTTCAAGCCCGTACGGCGACCGTCATTCGCGGCGATGAAGAAGTGAGCGTGCCGGTGGAAGAAGTTGCGGTAAGCGATATCGTTCTCATTAAGCCAGGCGAGAAAGTGCCGGTAGACGGTGTAGTCGTTGAGGGAGTCTCCTCAGTTGATGAATCTATGCTCACTGGAGAGAGCATACCGGTCGAGAAGCGTGCCGGGGAAGCGGTTATTGGTGCGACGCTTAATAAGAATGGCGTGCTGAAGGTACAGGCGACCAAGATCGGCAGAGATACGGCGCTGTCACAAATTATTAAAGTCGTCGAACAAGCTCAAGGCTCCAAGGCTCCGATTCAGCGGATTGCGGATGTCATCTCGGGTGTGTTCGTTCCAATTGTAGTCGGCATTGCAGTCCTTACCTTCTTGCTCTGGTACTTCGCTGCAGAGCCGGGTGACGTAGCTGCCGCGTTAGAGAGTGCGATTGCGGTGCTGGTAATCGCCTGCCCATGCGCATTGGGGCTTGCAACGCCTACGTCCATTATGGCAGGGTCTGGTCGTGCAGCTGAGCTCGGCATTTTGTTCAGAGGCGGCGAGCATTTGGAGAACACCCATCGGGTAACGACGATCGTACTTGATAAAACGGGTACGGTCACGAAGGGGAAGCCTGAATTAACCGATGTTCAAATTGAGCAGCACTTACAGGAGGCACAAGTGTTAGCTTGGGTTGGTGCAGCTGAGAGAAATTCCGAGCATCCGCTCGCAGAGGCAATCGTTGCCGGCGTTCGAGATAAAGGGATCGTCATGCCGCAGGCGGAATCGTTTCAAGCTATTCCGGGATATGGCATTAAGGCCGAGGTGGAAGGCAAGGACGTCATGGTAGGCACGAGAAAGCTGATGGCGCAGTACAACGTGCGGATCGACGAGGCGCTTAAGGAGATGGAACGGCTTGAGTCGGAAGGCAAGACCGCTATGCTTATTGCGGTAAACGGGCAATATGCCGGTATGGTAGCTGTCGCGGATACGATCAAGGAGACGTCACAGACTGCGGTTGAGCGAATGAAGACACTTGGACTTGAAGTCGTCATGTTGACAGGCGACAACGAGCGAACGGCGAAGGCGATTGCAAGTCAGGTCGGCATCGATAATGTAAGAGCGGAGGTGCTGCCGGACGGCAAAGCCAATGAAGTGAAGAAGCTTCAAGAGTCGGGCGAAATCGTGGCGATGGTCGGAGACGGCATTAACGATGCTCCAGCCCTTGCAACTGCAAATATCGGGATGGCTATCGGTACAGGTGCGGACGTCGCAATGGAAGCTGCGGATGTTACGCTAATGCGCGGTGATCTGAACAGCATTCCGGATGCCATATCCTTGAGCAAGAAGACGATGCACAATATTAAGCAAAATCTGTTCTGGGCGCTCGGATATAATGTTATCGGCATTCCAATTGCCGCGGTGGGCTTGTTAGAGCCATGGGTGGCCGGAGCTGCGATGGCGCTAAGCTCGGTCTCCGTCGTGCTCAATGCTCTTCGGCTGCAGAACGTTGACCGGGTAAGAGGGATAAAGGAACGTCAAGCGAGAAGGCGGCTGTTGATCGGGATGACGGTGTTAATGGTGATTACCTTTTTGGCCGGGTACAGCTTCGGTAAGCAGTCTAGCTCTGACCTATCGAAGCAGGAGCTGTCCGAATCGAATGCCGTGACGAGCGATCACGGGCATAGCGGTGCCGAATCACATGCAACTGAAAGCAGCGATGCAGGCAAGACCGCAGCCAAAGCGGTATGGACAGTAGACCGCGCGCAAGCAGGACAAGCGACATCGATTCGCATTAAGCTTCAAGACGGTGCTGGCAATCCAATCGATAAGCTGGACATCGAGCATGAGAAGCTGCTGCATTTGATCGTCGTGAGCAAGGATTTGTCCTATTTCAACCATATTCATCCTGAATACGTCGGACAAGGCGAGTTCGTCATTACGAACACCTTCCCGGCCGGAGGAGAATATAAGCTGATCGCCGATTTTGTTCCTTCAGGCGGAAGTAAAGTAACGGAAAGCGAATGGGTTAAGATCGAGGGGAATGAGCAAGCCCCGTTTCCACTAATGGCAGATCAAGGGCATTCCCAAGTGGTGGATGGCATTGAGGTAACGCTTGCTAACGATCATCCTATGCCTGGCGAAGAGTTCGAACTGAACTTCCAGCTTGCTGACGCCGTTACGAAGGAGCCGATAACGGATCTGGAGCCATATTTGGGTGCGGTAGGGCATGTCGTCATTTTAAGTGAAGATACTGACAGCTATTTGCACGTACACCCACTAGAGGAAAAGTCCTCTGGGCCAGATGCGAAATTTGTAACGACCTTCCCGGATCGTGGCAATTATAAAATTTGGGGCCAATTCCAACGAGATGGCCGCCTCATTACAGTACCTTTCGTTGTAGAGGTTTCTTAATTGGTATATTATGATTTATAGGAGGAATGAACAATGACAAATGTAACCTTGCAAGTTAACGGCATGTCGTGCCAGCATTGTGTGAATGCGATTGAGAAAGCGATCCGAGAGATCGGAGGCTCCGCAGCAGTTGATTTGAGCCACAAGTCGGTTACAGTTGAATTCGATGAGAGCAAGCTGACGCTGGATGCTGTTAAAGCCGCGATCGAAGACCAAGGCTACGACGTCGTCTAATTCGGAATTCGTATATTGATCAAGCAGTGTCCGCTATGAGCGGGCACTTTTTTTATTTCGGTATAACAACATAATACTAGAAGGTCGATTGGAGGGACTTCGTAGGGGATGCAGCCGGCGATCTGACGGAAATGTCTGGAGAAATGCTCAGCGCTCTTTTATAATTTCATCTATAAAATATTCTATCATGAGCGACTGGCAGGAGGAGAACCGTACATGCATGCTAATCCGATCATTTGGGCTGATTATCCTGATTGCGATGTTATACGAGTCGACGATACTTATTATATGGTGAGTACGACGATGCATATGATGCCGGGCTGTGTTATTCTGCGTTCGTACGACTTGATTCATTGGGAGACGGCGACATATGTGTACGATGTACTAGACAATACGCCTGCGCAGCGGCTGGAAGGCGGCCGGCATATTTACGGACAAGGCATGTGGGCGGCAAGCCTTCGTTATCACAAAGGGAAATTTTATGTCTGTTTTGTTGCGAACGATACCCGTCGAACTTATCTTTATACGGCATCCCATATTAATGGTCCTTGGACTAAGCAATATATCGATGGGTTTTACCATGACTGCTCTTTGCTATTCGATGACGATGACCGTGTCTATCTGATCTATGGCAATACCGAGATATACGCTACAGAGCTGAAGGAGGATTTGTCCGGGCCTAAGCCTGGCGGACTTCACCGGATCATTGTTCGAGAGCGGCAGGACTGCTACCTCGGTTATGAAGGCGCCCATGTGTACAAGATCAACGGCATCTATTACGTATTTCTCATCCATATGACCAAAGCTGCCGGTCGCCGAACTCAGGCTTGCTACGCAGCAGACTCGTTAGAGGGTGAGTTCGCCGGGGGCGACGTATTTAATGACGATATGGGATATTTCAATTCTGGTGTTGCCCAAGGCGGGATCGTAGATACACCCGATGGGCAATATTATGCGGTATTGTTTCAGGATCATGGTGCGGTCGGTCGCATTCCGGTTCTCGTGCCGCTCGTCTTTACGAACGGGTTTCCGGTATTTGCGAAGGAAGCGCCGAACACGATTGACATTCCGAGTACTAGACCGGGATATGTGTACAAGCCGCTCGTTGATAGCGACGCATTTCGTTATACGCCGGATGAGAATGGCAATGTCCGATTGAAAGACGTATGGCAATGGAATCATACTCCGAATAATCTTTATTGGTCGGTAACGGACAAGCCTGACGCGTATCGGATTCGGTCTGGGACGATTAGCCCGAATCTGACCTTTGCCGTCAATACGCTCACTCAGAGAGCAATGGGGCCGGCCTGCGAAGCGGTGGTGACGATCGACGGCAGCGGACTGAATGACGGAGACTATGCCGGCATATGTTTCCTGATTGGCACATACGGCCTGATCGCGCTAACTCGGGAAGCGGGGCAATATTACTTGGCGATGGTCGCAAGGCAGACCGATGACCTGTCCATATTCGGAAATCTGGTTGATGATCAACCGGGTACAGAGCTCGAGCGTATTCCGGTTCGCAGCCCTAAGGTTACGCTCAAAGCGTATGGCGATTTTGTTTCCAATCAAGACGAATGCACATTTTTTTATGAAGAAGATGGGCAGTGGAAGCAGCTTGGAGCCGCTCATCGAATGATATATAAGCTGGATCATTTTATGGGCTGCCGGATTGGGCTGTTTCTCTATTCCACGGAGGAAATCGGTGGGATTGCTGACTTTAGCAGCTTTGAGTATAAGGTGATAGATTCCGATATAAATCGATAGTTTATCTGATACAAGATTACAATTTGATGTTTAAATTGGTATAATTCGTTTAATTTACTAAGTGTTTTATTAAAAAAGTCGAGACCATTCCATACCATTTTCATGTAAATTGAAAATACGCTCTTCACGATTCATTAGAGGGGTGATGCTGTGGTAGAAATGGTCTCGCTTGGACTAGCGGTAGGGATAGCTTTTTCATATCGAATCGTTACGAAGCTGCTCGTGTTGACTCGTATATCGAAACGGGTGAAATCGATTGAGACGACCTCGATCTGCATTTGGGGATTAGGCGCGATTGTCACAGCCATTCTCATTCAAGATCAATATGTATTCCAGGTTCCGGTTGTCGATACGAACGTTTTTATATTAGCGGCGATCATCATGCTGGTGAATACAGTTCTTTCTCACTTTGTATATTGTCAACCGACAGGCAGTACCAACATATTTTTTGGGGCTGTGGTGTTTCCTTTATTACAAGAAGTGGTTTTTAGAGGCCTTCTGCTCCCGGTTCTCAATCCTTCGTTCGGATTCGTCGTAATCGAGATGTTCGAAGTGCAGGTTTCGTTATCGGTTCTTGTGTCTGCCTTATTATTTGCCTTCGCTCAATTGCAATATGACCAATCGAAGGGGATAAGCGTATCCAAGCTGTCGATTGTTTTTATTGTGGGAGCATTATTCGGTGTTATTGCTGATTCTACACAGTCAATTTTCATTCCGGTACTGCTTCATATCGAGTATAAGTTGCTCGCGAATTATTATTCAAACAGAGAGAAGGTTGAATAGAGGGCGTTAATAGCTGTCATGTGGTGCGAGAGTATAGCTCATTGGAGTCATGGCTTTCGAGTAGAGGAATGTTATGATGGAAGGTGTAAGTGTAAAGGAGTGACGGAAGCGATGAGAAAGCTAGGAATGACATTGTGTATCGTCTTATTCATAGGTTTGCAAGCGGCTAGCACGACGTATGCACATTCAAGTCTGCATAAGGCATCACCAGGCAAATCTGAGGTCATCAGGGAGCCGTTAACTGAAATTATGCTTACGTTCAATACAGTTATTGAGAAGGATAGCCGTATTGATGTACAGAATGAAGCCTGAGAGAGCTTAGCGATTAACCTCGAGCACGGCAATGATAGCATGACGGGACGATTGGAGCAGCCGCTCCCGAACGGTAAATATACCGTCAATTGGACGATAATTGGTGAAGATACTCATTCGGTGAAAGGTAAATATTCGTTCGTCGTTGATATTCCGGAAGCTCCTGCTCCTTCGGATGCTGAGCCTGCCTCGTCTGCTGCTTCGGCATCATCTTCTCAGACGATAACGGCTGCGGATGCAGCGGATTTGTCATTGTCTTCAAGCACATCGGCTTCGCTTGACGCCAGGTCAACCGCTGGAATCGCTATACTCGTCGTGTGTGTAATCATTGCCGTCTTCGGTGTCCGAAGTATTGTAAAGCGGAATAAGCAATAAGCTGGGATGTACCTGATGTTAGAGGAGCTGCGCCGAGGTCTACGGAGCTCCGGACAGCTCCATTAAGTTCGATTCACTAGTATTACGGTGATACTGTCTGCTGTTCAATCCGCTCAATAAATGCTTTTGCCGCAATCGATAGCGGAATGTGGCGAAGCGTCATGATGCCTACCTTCGAGGGCGGCAGCGTCACATCAAGCTTGACCTCGAACAACGACCCCTCCTCCAGCTCCTTCGCGACGAATTCCCGAGTGACGAACGAAATGCCAAGCCCTTTGCGTGCAAATTCAATCAATAGATCAACGCTTCCGAGCTCGATCTCCGGCTTCAGCTCGCAGCCGTGCTCTCGGAACAGCTCCGTTACGGCCATGCGGGCGCGGCTGTTGCGCGAGAATAGAATGATCGGATATTGCGTCAGCTGCTCCATCGTCAGAGTACGGTTTCTCAGCTCGTTAAAGCGAGACCCCGCAACAAAACAGTCCTGCAGCTGAATGCCTTCCTTCACCTCGAGCTGAGGATCAACTATGGGCAGCCGGACGACACCAAGGTCGATACTGCCTTCCTTCAGTGAGCTAATAATTTCGGGCGTCGTGCCGTGCGTTAGATGGATGCCGACGCCAGGGTAATGCTCATGGAACGTCTCCAGATAAGGCAGCAGGTAATGCTTAAACAACGAGTCGCTGCCGCCGATTCTAAGCTCACCTGAATCCATGCTTTTGAACTCCGCCATTTTCTCTTCCGCTAATGTGATGAACGTATAGGCTTGTTCGATATACGAGTAAAGCACACTGCCTTCTTGCGTCAACGTGACGCCGCGTGCGTTGCGTATAAATAATGTGACGCCCATATGCTCTTCAAGCTGCTTGATGGCGTGGCTGACGCTTGGCTGTGTCAGGAATAACGTCTTGGCTGCTTGCGACAAGCTTCCGGATTTGGCAGCCAAATAAAATACTTTATATAGCTCAAAGTTTATCATAGACATCGTTTATATCCCCTGTCGAATATATCGATTGCTTATATAGCGATTTCAATTACCGCTATTATACTGGACAATCCCATTTTGCACCAGTATTGCTGCTCATTTCGATGGCGCAGCCTTAGGAGGCTGCGCCATTCAAAGGGGAAGCAGCGGCATGCTAGGTTAAGCGCCGCCTGAACGAATCGATTTGGCTGAAGAGGCAATCTTGGCGAACAGATTAGGATTCGAGTGATGACGGAATAAGCGGTAATGCGGCTTCGTGTTAGCCTCCAGCAGCCAAATCTGTTTGTTGCGGTCAATGGCTAGGTCTAAGCCAAGCTCCGTAATACGAGGAAAGCTTTTCTTCATTGCTGCTGCAATTTCGTCGGAAAGCTGCTTAATCCGCTGCTCCCATTCGCGGCTTTCGTCTACAGACACGCCGAGCGCCTGGTGCAGCTGAATCGCGCGTCCACCGTTGCTGTAATTCGTCACAATTTGATTAGGCGCCGCAAGCTTTCCCATCACTCCGAAAAAACGCCAGTTTCCGTCTGGCTTAATGTGAAGAAGCGCCCGAAAGTCAACCGGCTTACCCTTTAGTTGGATGAGATCGATACCCTGCTGTACGAGATAACGCTGTTGTCCGATTAGCTGTGCAAGCTTCTTAGCTGCGTTATGAACATGCCGATAGGCGTAAGCGTTATCCTCGGTACGGATCATGTAGCCGCCACCTTTCTCACTAATCGTGGACACCTTCATGATTCCTTTTCCCTGCATTCCCAGATCAGGCTTAACGAATACAACTTTATGCCGTTCAATCATATCGATAAAAGCCTGCTGGCTAAAGAGCATCGTATCGGGCAAATATTCCCGGAGATTCGGATAAGCCCATAGCGCCTCATGCTTCAACCATTTTCTGCCGGGATATCGAATTTGTTTGGCCTTCATATGCAGGGATCTCCTCCGTTGCTTAATAAGCTAAGCTGCCCTCATAGTCCAATAGGCCGCCACACACTACGTTGTATATCGTATTCCGCCAAGGAACGATGCGTACCTAGCGTGGGCATGAATACGGGTAGGCATTCGTTTATACTAGCCACGATTAATTGACATATCATATGAAGAAATTTTAATGAGCTGTAGTAACCGATCTGATCTCGAAAGGAACAGGTGACTGTACGGCATGCACAATTATTTGGGAATCATGACACATCGGGTATCGCGTCCAAGCAGATTTCATCGTTACGTCGTATCTGCCAAGGCTGAAAATTTTGATGGTGTTATTATGTATACCCCAAGCGATGTCGATATGAAACGGCAGCGAGTAAACGGGTATATTTATCAAGGCGGCAGCTGGGTACGAAAGTCGGTTGCGTTTCCTCGCATCAACATTGACATCGGTTTTTACAATGAGGCGGATATGTGGAAGGCGTCGAAGGTGAAGCAGTGTCCGGCGCTCCAATTTACGGGCTATGGCCTGGGCAACAAGTGTCGGATTCAGAAGCATCTTAAGGCATCCGACTATTTAAAGCCGTACTTGCTTCCGACCGTGCAGGCGCGGTCGTCATCCCAATTCGCCGCTTTCCTGCATAAGCATGGAAGCGTTATGTTAAAGCCGATAAACGGCTGGGGTGGTCGGGGAATTATACGCTTCACGGATAATAATAACCGAACATACAAAGTGCAGACGAACGGCAAGGCGGCGCTTAATCTGTCGTATGCTGGAATGATCACTTATGTTAAAGGGATTTTGCAGCAAGGCAGATATGTCATGCAGAAGTGGATCGATATACGCAGCAAGGAAGGTCAAGTATTCGATATTCGAGCGTTAATGCAGAAGAATGGGGAAGGGAAGTGGCAGTTGAGCGGCATGGCCATACGCGAAGGCAAGAACGACAGCATCACGTCAAATATTAAGAGCGGAGGCCATGCTCACGAGGTTCAAGCGTATTTGGAGAAGCAATTCGGCGAGGACAGCAGTAAGGCACTCGCAAGCTCTATTGTCGAGGTCGCGGAATATATTCCGCCTTATATAGAAAAATCATACAAATCCCGGCTGTTCGAGCTCGGAATCGATCTGGCGGTCGACCGAAGCGGAAAGCTGTGGCTGATTGAAATCAATATTAAGCCTGGAAAATCAATTATGCGCCGAGTTTACGGCCGTAAGGCATGGGAAAGATGCTTGCAGCATCCATTCGAATATGCCCGGTATCTTACGTGCGGCAAATGATGAATGAAGCGTGTTTTCGGTGGAAAACGCGCTTCACTTTTGTTCCAAAAGGTTACAATCTAAGCACTATTGGTGTAATGTACCAGTGAATGTGCCGAATTCTTCATGCTATTATGGTGGTACATCCCAGATAGGAGTTGTTGTTGTATGAAGAAGAAAATCGTGGCACTGACACTGGCGTTATCGCTTAGCGCTTCGGGCATGGCATTCGCTGCAACAAGCTATACGACTTCCAGTGCTGTGGCGAAGTATAACAAGTACATTAATGCGGATAGTTACGTGAAGGATGAGCTATATAATGTGGCAGACTTTCGTACGAAGTATGTAAGCATGAGAGGGACGCTTGCATACGAGGTTGTGGAACGAGCAATATGGTATATGGAAAATGGTTACTTCATATATGGTCACGGTACAGACGCATATGGCAAGTACGGTTATGAGGATTGCTCCGGCTTTACGCGGCTTGTATACGGCGACATGGGGTATAACATTACCGGCACTTCGGCGAATTACAATTCGGTCGGTACGAAGGTAGCTGGCGTCGGCAAGAAGAAAGTGAACGGCAAATGGCAGTTAACGGGCGTCGAAAACCTTAAAATCGGCGATATTATTACCTTCCAGGAAACCGATCACATTATGCATGTCGCGATCTATATGGGGACGAACCGCGATGGACAGCCTGTCGTTATCGGGACGCGAGGAGACGGTAACCCAACAGCGCTCGGAACAGTCGACGGATGGCAATATTGGTGGGGCGAGAACTTCCACTCCGCTCAGCGCGTGCTGCCTGAAGCAGCATTCACCGGTATGGCAGGCAAGACCGTGAAAGCGCCAACAATTCCGAAGCAGTACGTTCTCCCTCCGCAGAAGGAAGTTCCGAAGTGGACTGGAACGGTTCCAGCAGGCACAGGCAGCGAAGAGGCAGTAAATCCTCCGGCTGCGACGACGCCAGTAGAAACGACCAAGCCTAGCTCTGGCTCTAGTTCGAGCAATAGTCAACAGCAATATGTAATGACGAAGAAAGGCTGGGTATCGTTGAAAGCGGGCGCGAAGTCAAGCAGCTCGACAGTCGGCCGTCTCCAGCTCGGCCAGAAGGCGGAGCTTGTGCGCAAAGTGAATTCCTATTGGTATGAAGTGAAAATGAACGGAAAGACCGTCTATATCACGACGAACAGTACATATACGAAGGTTGTTAAAGGTTAATTATTGATGGATGCAGGAAGGCATGCATAACTGGGATGGAGCCTTATACGTATCGTGAACGTATTTGTGCGACATTTAGGTATGCATGTCTTTTTGCTGTAAGTGGACAAAAGGCGCGGTATCTATGATCGTGCTGTACATGGGTGAAAAAGATAGGCGTCTATCCGATACCGGATGTTCGCCGTTGGTCATATGCTAGCTATAGACCTATGCCCCTCGCTCTTGCAGGTGAAGGTTAGATCTCCATTAGACCTGTAAAAGCTTAGAACGGAGTTGACATATGAGCACGGACATTACGATAGCCGCAGTTGGAGATTTTCTGATGAAGACGCGGATTATTAATTCTGCCCGGGTTGCAGGAGGTAACCAATATTCCTTCGATAAAATATTTGAGCAGGTAGCGCCATACTTACGGGAGGCGGACTATACGATCGGCAACCTGGAGACGACGTTCTCAGGAGCCGGGCGCAACCCGACCAAAGCGATGCTCGAAAAAACCTATTCTATCGTAAAAAGAAATCCGCGAACCGGCTGGCCGATGTTTAACTGCCCGGACCAGTTCGCCGACACGCTGAAAAATTTAGGCTTTAACGCCGTATCAACCGCGAACAATCATTGTATGGATTGCGGAATTGCAGGCTTAAAGCGAACACTCGACGTTCTGGACAACGTCGGCATTGCGCATACGGGGACATACCGTACGGAGGCGGAATCGCACCGTTTTCTCATCCAAGAGGTGAAGGGAATCCGTATTGGTGTACTTGCATACACGAAGACGACGAACAAGATACCGGTGCCCAAGGGTCGAGCTTGGGCGGTTAATCTTATTCAACCGAACAAAATCGTAAGCGATATTAAAAAGCTGAAAGCACAAAAGGTCGATCTCGTTATTGTATGTATACATGTCGGCCGGGAATACAGCATGTGGCCGATCGAGCGGCAGAAGCAGCTGACGCAGCTTATGCTTCGAAGCGGGGCGGACATTATTCTTGGAGCCCACTCTCACGTCATACAGCCTGCGTTGTTTTATCAGACGAAAGACTCGTTGACGAAACAGAAGTTTGCAATCTATTCGCTGGGTAACTTTATATCAACCCGGTTATATCGTAACGATCATACGTTGACAGGGCTAATAACTAGGCTGAGTATTCGGAAGGAAGACGACGGGACCATCCGGATCATGAAGGTGGAATGTATACCGACATGGGTGCGTATATCACGCGTCGGTCCGCGCAGCGTGTTTCGGGTTGTGCCGCTTGGCGAGACGGTGAAGAGTGAAGCTAGCCGCAGAAGTGCGGAATGGGCGCGGATGAAGGCGAGCTATGAGCATGTAAAGAAGCATTTGAAATGTCAATGTGATGCCCCGGAAATCGTTGTCATCTAAGCTTAGTTAGGTAATAGTAATGCAAAGCAAGCCGCCCCGCAGCTCTAGATCGAGTGCAGGGTGGCTTATGATTGGTGTGCACTGAGGTGTGCGGTGGATTAATAAATGACGCGGCGTGCATTAATAAATCTCGATTTCCAGTAGCTGCTGTTCAGGTTCGATATAATGACGTCGTTCTTCGTACCGGCGTTATGGATGATTTTTCCGTTACCCATATAGATCGCAACATGGCCGACATCTTTCTTGTTGTTCGGGTTCAGCCAGAAGAAGATCAGATCGCCCTTCTTAAAGTTGCCCCATGACACACTTTGGCCGACCTTCGCTTGATCATCATCGTCGCGGTTCACAAGCTTAACGCCTACATTAGCAAGACGATATACGAGATATGTGTAGCCGGAGCAGTCCGTTTTATATGGAGCCACATTCTCTTGACGCTGGGACCAGTGTACATATTGAACTTTATTTTTAAGAGAAAGGGCGGTTTGAACAACCTTCTCACGTTTCGCGTCCAGGGATGAGGCAGATGCGGCATAGCTGGCATCATTCAATAATGCGGCAGCAGGAAGGCTCACGGCCATCAACGCAAGTGCGATCTTCGTTTTCAGTCCTTGTTTCATTTTGTTATCTCTCCCTTTGATTACGTTTCGTTGGCATGCTTGTATTATAAAAGCTAGAAAAGAACGAGATAAATAATCAGATATTGGCAAGATAACTATAATGAGATGTCGATTAACTTGAACATATCAAGCCCCGCGCCTATATTCGCCGAAGCTGCTTGCAGAATCCAGCAAATTCTAAGGAAACACTCATTAAATTTTAAGTTGTTTATATGTATCTTATATAGTATGCTAGAGATTTTATGTCTTTTCGCTTCATAGTGTATGTTAAGAAGCCGCAATGCGAACAATTCATTGTGGATTGTTCACATTGCGGCTGGAATCCGTATCGATGCGTACTAGCCGCCAAGGTGCGGAAGTAGAAGGGCGATTGAACGTGAAATGAAACATCGTGTTGTGCTGTGCTCCGCCCTTCATCCGATATGCGACTGGCAGCTGAACCTCTGCTGTTAATTGGTTGTTCCATTCATTACTCTTGCCGCCGGATGTTGCTGAATGATTACGACGGCGATTCGTTGTGTCCCGTATAGAATCTAATGCGTCCATTCGGGTCAGGGCATTGTTAAACTGATCTTCCTGCATACCCAATGTAATTTGATGGACTATGGCCCGATCCCGATGGTTCAGTGCTTCGATATAGCTTCTGGCGATGAGGAGCGGATCGGCGTCGTCCAAATAAGATTGAAGCTCTCCGGACGCCTTGTGCACCATAAGCTGATGGGCTAGATCTGGCGTATCGGACTTGTGGGTCGTACTTAAATAGAAATGAATGCAGAAGTGGCCGGAGAAATCATTATCAGGAATTCCGTCACCGCCGTGCGGCATTCCGTTCATTGAAGCCGCGATCCAGTCCATGTCCGTTCGAACAAGTATTGCGCGGCGGTTCCATGACCATTCTCCGTTAAAAATTTGCTTCATAATCCGCGTATCCGCTTTGGTGACCGGTTGAACATCGGCATGATCTGAACCCGCCCGTCTCTGGACGCGGAATCGAAGTCCCGTCTGCAAATCCGTCACAGTAAAAATACTTTTGTTCGGAATGAGACGTCTCACTTCATCCCAAGGGAGTTTTCGGCCGTAATATTGGCCTCGAACCGTCTGCGCTAAAGCTTTCATTGTGTTCGCGGTCTTAACGGGAAGCTCTAGCAGCTGCTGATTCGCGGCATTCCACAGCCGTCCATCCTCACTCAGTCGATATGTTGCATGATGGACGCCTTGCGACAACTCCACTTCAAGATCGGGATAAAGCACCGGTTGAGCGGTATACGTTTGCCATCTCGCATGCTTGATCTCACGGGTTAATGTCGGACTGTTAATCGTAAGCCAGCTGGACATATCGGCTGTATCGTCTACATGAACGATGAAAGTTAGTTGGATCAGCTCCACAGGCTTAGCTGCGCTGGCTTGTGAGCTGGGTCCAGACCATAGCAGCCAGAGGACTGTCATCAGCATAAGGGCAGCATAGCCGCGGTAAATAGCATGCATGCCGTTCATTCACCTGCCTTATTGAACGGATATAGATGGTTAGCTCATAAGCTCTGCAGCTTATTGTGTTCCACTCATTTCGCCTTTATGTGATCTTATGCTTCCAAAGTATTGGCGGATTGGACACGGCTAACAAGCATAACGTGCAGTATTTTAAGGCAAATTAGCGATGATCAAATTAGGAGGTCGTACAACGCATGTTCAAAGGTTTTCGTTCGCTGGGCTTGTGCGGTCTGCTGTTTATTTATCCGCTAACGCCTAGTAATACGCCGCTGACGATCGAGCTGCACGGCCAACCGGTTACTGCCATAAATCGAAGTGAATATATGGCCAATATTCCCGGCTTGCCCGTTGTGGATGAGCAGAAGGTAGAGAAGCTGATGGATTCGCTGGAGAAGAAGACGAATAGCCCCTTTGTGAATGCAGCTCTCGATGCAGGCGGAAGAGTTATACAGGAGAAGGTCGGATATCGGCTCGACCGTCAGAAATTAGCAGAACAGCTATACGGGTATCTAATCGAAGGGGGGCCGACGCGAACTGAGCTGCCGCAGATTACGATTTACCCGCGAGTCGACAGTGAATTGTTGATGATGATTAAAGAAAAGCAGATCGGTTATTATACGACTTACTTTAATAGCCGGAACAAGAACCGCTCCACGAATATTGCTCTTGCAGCGAAAGCGATTAACAATTATGTCGTCTTTCCTGGAGAGACCTTCTCGTTCAACGGTGTCGTTGGGCAGCGCTCAACGGACAAAGGATATATGCGCGCTCCGATCATCGTACGAGGTGAAGTCTCCGAAGGAATTGGGGGAGGTATATGCCAAATCTCCTCCACCTTGTTCAATGCAGTAGATCGGGCGGGCTTACAAATCGTGCAGCGGTACTCACATAGCCGTAACGTGCCGTATGTACCGCCCGGACGCGATGCGACTGTGAGCTGGCACGGGCCGGACTTTGTGTTCAAGAACCGGTACAGCCAGCCGATTCTTATTCGCGCCTTTGTATATGGAGGACAGGTAAGCATAGGCATTTTCTCATCTGAAGCGATTGACCATGAGCCTCGTCAAGTGCCAAGCGCCTCAAAGAAGCTGCCGGAGGAAGTACGGATGGAGCAAAGCGTAAATTTAAATTTGAGTATGGCGAAGTAGAAGTTAGCTTACAGCTTGCGAAGTCGAAGGAGAATGAACATGAAAATTGCCGTCATCGGAGCCACGGGTAAAGCAGGTCAAGCTATTGTGAAGGAGGCGTTGGAGCGCGGACATGAGGTAACGGCTGTCGTTCGTGACCGATCGAAGCTGCCGCAGTCAGCGGTTCATGTCTTGGAGAAGGATATATTCCAGTTACAGGCGAGCGATCTTGCTGCATTCGATGCTGTCGTTAACGCATTCGGGGCAACGCTAGGTCAGGAGAAGCAGCATGTTGAAGCAGGTCGTGTCTTGATCGAAGCGATGAAAGGCGCGCCGAACACGCGGCTGCTCGTTGTTGGCGGAGCGGGAAGCTTGTATGTGGATGAGGCGAGGACCACTCGTCTGTACGATACGCCGGAGTTCCCGGAGCCATACTTGGCTACAGCGCGTAATCAAGGGCAAAATCTGTTCGAGCTAGAGCAAGCGAAGGACATTCGCTGGACGTTCGTTAGTCCATCTGCTTTCTTCGATCCGGCAGGCCGTCGGACCGCCGCCTACACGGCAGGTCAAGATATGCTGCTTATCAACTCGCAGGGGCAGAGCTATATTAGCTACGCCGACTATGCGATTGCGATCGTTGATGAGATCGAGCATCCGAAGCATGAGAATCGTCGATTCACGGTCGTTGGCGAGGCTTAAAGGTTTATTCAGACAGCTAATCGCAAGATGTTGCGATTAGCTGTTTTTATGGTTGCTTGATTCGAATATCCGTTCTACATTGGTAATAGCTGACGATGGAGCGAGAACAAATAATGATCTTATAGGAGTGGATTCTATATGACACCGATTATATATCCGATTGATAGGGGGAACGGGTCGTGATAAGCGCTAACAGCAGACGCAGCGTTCGCGGGATCATTTTTGATATGGACAACACGCTCGTGCAATCCCGTATCGATTTTGCTGCGATGAAACGTGAGGTATACGACTTTTTGCTTAACCTAGGCCTTGCTGAACCGGACCTGCCGCTCGCATCATGGACTACCTCAATGCTCGTGGAGCAAGCTCGTCGCATCGGAATGGACAAAGCGCAATATGATAAGTCGATGCTTATTGCCAGGCATCATGAGATAACCGGGATGCAGAATGCAGAGCTGGAGCCGGGAGCGGAGCAGCTGCTGTCGAAGCTCTCTGGTCACTATGTGCTTACCGTTGTGACGAACAACGCAGAGGATGCCGCGCTTGAAGCGCTTCAACGCAATCGCATCGCTCACTATTTCGCGCAGATCGTCGGACGGGAAAGCATGCAGGAGATGAAGCCGTCGCCGTCCGGGTTTCAGGAAATCGTGAAGAGGACGGGAATAGCGGCAGACAGTTGGCTGTCAGTTGGTGACTCTTGGATTGACGGCCGCGGCTCCATCGATGCGGGCATTCCTTTCGTTGGTTACCAGGTGTCTATAAGCGATATGGTGAAGCGGGGGGTGGAGCCGCTCGCGGTCATAGATCATCTCTCGTCACTGCATGATATTCTCCAATGAGCTTCGCCAGCCAAGTGCTGGCAACAGCGTCCCTCCTATCGACTTCGACTGCTGACGATTCTGCGAGGCATCGAATCCAATATGAAATTGATCCGTACAGGTAATGGATTAGACTAAACAAGTTGACGTAACGTTCCGATTACTATTGAATGGGCAGATTCTACTCGAACCGCATAAAGTTTCGAAGAACGATTGTGCAGTCGCGTTATTTATTACACCTTAGACTCAATGGAAGAAGGCGTAAGTAATGAAGAAATTTGGTATTGCTTGTTTAGTTATTTTACTCGTAGTTGTAAATGCCGGACTTGTTTATTTCGTGTATACGAAGGTTAACGAGATTAGAAGCAATAATGACAGACAAACAGCATCGCAAGTCAGTACGAAAGCAATGGATCAGACGGACAGTGAACCTCAAAGCAGTGCTCCAATACCGGGCTCACTCGGAATTTCAGTTGAGCAATTTCGCAAGCAATTCAATGCACTCGTGCAAAAAAATAATAACGAAACATTACAAATTCATGAGCTTAACGTCCATCAGGGTGAATTGCAAGATACGGCCTCTTATGTGTTCTCCGGTTCTATCGGATTACTGCTAACCGTTAATCAAGCGGATCAAACCGTAAGAAAAATCTCTCTGTTCTATTCGAATGGGGATGTTAAGTCTATGATCGATTATTTATTGGCGATGGGAATCGTCGTTGAAATTACGAATCCGAATTTGCCAGTCGAACGAAGATCGGAGGTTTTGCAAGATTTCGGCTTTATTGGCGATTCGACTGAGCTAGATTTCGAATCAGATATACATAAGTACTCGATCAAGAACGACGTTGTCTATCAGTTTATGAACGGAGCGGGAGCTGATGGGAGCATGCTGCTGTTCAATGCGTCATCGACAACGGATGAAGCTAACCAGGAGATCATCAAAAATGTTTCATCCACGGAAATGATCGAAGATGCCCCATCTGAGAAGCCCGTGATCACCGACGAGTCGGATAGTAAGAACAGGACGTTCATAGAAAATATGGAGCTTTTGAGTCGCTTCCACTATTCACTGTTAGATGAGGAAGGAAGCACATACGAGCTGTTCGTAATGCCAGTAACAGAATCACAGATTACGGTTAGCAAGGATGATACATTTGCCGGTGCTGATGAAGGCGATATTTTATATACTGGAAAATATGATCTGACGCTTACAGCGGATGGCGGCGATACAACCGTTGATCGTATTCCATTCAGTACCGGCGCTGAGCAAGCCCAGTTTAATATGAATCGTCAGATGAATTATGTGGTCTCAGATGTAGATGGAAGCAGTCCGGATGTGCTCGTCCTCTCTCAATATGCCACATCGAGTCTTGAAGAAGTGCACCTTTACATCGTAGCTGACGGTAGAATTGAACCGCTGACCATTCGTTTGCGACAAGGGGGAGTCACAAGTCAATTATTACTCTCCTCTCGAATGGTAAGCCTCGGAGCAGGTCAGTATGAGACGAGGTCCTATAACAATGCCGATGGATTGACCTACGTGTCCATTTATTCGCTCGATGTAGAAACGTTACAACTAGTCGAAGAGTCCAGTTACACGATATCGGGCGTTCAGCTTGAAGGATGATCAGGCCGCACGAACGCTCGCTAGGATATTACAGATTATTACACTATGGATTATATTACCTACTCATTAAGTTCGATTATAAACAAACGCAAGCTATATATGGTTGATAGAGTTCTTTTGGATAGAAAGTAACACCACCTCGATAACGTTTATAAGGAACTTACGATGTTATATATGTATCATAATTCCAATTAATCCAATAGACTTAACTTTGATGAGCAACGGGGATATATCTTATTTTCTAATTTTTCTACATTTTTTTCATTGTCATTAGAAACTGAAGCCTACCTAGCTTCTCCTGAAGCAGCCAACAAGTACGAAATGGTTAGAAAATATAATGAGAGTCACTCTTCGAAATAAAGTCATCATTCGAACAAGGGTTGTGATCGTTTGCTGAAGAACGGTCACAACCCTTTTGGATGTTATCGAATTTGTCTCTCGGCTTCGTTCCGATTTACGAGTTCATGAGTATTAACCCGACAATGGTCTGTTCAAAATTGTTAATGCGAGCAACATCCGAACGGTTTAATCCGTCTTGAAATATGCGATGCTATATAAAGGAAAGACACCAATTAAAGGGGGCTTCTATATTGGCTAAGGGCTTAGGTACGGGTGTGCTTGTCATTATATTTGTCATTTGCTTTTGTCTAATCGCAATATTCAGTAAATACGAGCCGGCAGATCAGTCGGATCGGAATGTAATGATCCGCTATGAGCATCATGACCTTGAGTTCCAGCTTCTGAAGCGGGCAGGCGAGCGATATGCGGTCTATGGCATCATCGATCAGCCGTATGATGTGAAGCGGGTTCAACACATTCTTAAACAAGCGAATTGGCAGGCTGCCAAGGTTCAGATGGAACGCGAGCCTGACTTTAAAATCGAAACGGTTCGGGCTGAAGAGCCGCTTACTTTATGATCTATGGCTGATGAATCGCGATTATATCGAAGTTGTGATGGAAGGTAAGTCCAAATATGTGAAGCTGGGCGACGGTGAGAGTCGGGCCATCAAGGATTTGCTTATGTCTTCCCGCCAGGACAGAAACCGTCCGGTAGATGAGAGATATTGAACCATTGATTTCTTAAAGAGCGAATAGAGATTGAACGATAGGAAAATTGTGTATGGGTAAGTAGGGGGGAGATAGAGATGAGAAGCATACTGTTAATAGTGTCTTTATTTGTTATCATGCTTATTGTCTCCAGCTGCTCGTTGCGCTTTACAACAGGTGAACAGAATACAGAACATAAAACAAAGCCGAGCCTGTTACTGCAAGATGAAGATTCCGCATCCGAAGACCAACGGTATGAAGCGGTCGAGTCAGGGATATGGTCAAGCGTCTCTAAGCAGGTGAATTTGACTCAGCATGGAGGGCCGGCTCCACAGTATGTCTTATTTGAAATCGAGCCTGAATATCAGGAATACAAGACGGGTGAGACGATTTTGTTCCGGATTAAGCTAACGAATGAGTGGGATACGGAGCTTCATATCGTCAATGAGCCAAAGCTTCGTGTCGGGCCTGCTGCGAGCGATACGGAGGAGATGGAAGAAATACCGGTGCCGGCGCTTGTCGATCTGACGCTTGAGCCTGGCAAATCGCTCAACACGACAGCGGAGTGGAAGCAGACAGGTAGAGCGGGACGATATCGGGTTGAGATGGGCGAAATCGATCTGGGTGTTGTACGGACTAGTGGGGGCGGACAAACGTTTGTCGTCGAGGATTCGAATGAGAAGATGCTGGTGCGGACGATTGACGGCAGTGGAAAGATTACGATTCCGAGCGATCAGCTAGCGGAGAAGAGCACGATCTATGTGAAACAGATTGAACTGACGGAACACGAGACTGTCGTGAAGCTTGAGATCCACACTAAGCAGGCAGCGCCGCTTGGATTCCATGTATCGCTTGTCCGCAACGATGATATGAGCGAGGCTGAGACCGCTCTTAGTCTTGAGCAAAGTGAAAATATTGACGGAGTAATTACTGGAACGCTTACCTTTAATCCTTCTACTGTCGATACGAAACAGATGAGGCTTGTATTCACCAGCTGGGATGTCGTCCATTACGGAGATCATGTCGAGACGTTCGAAGGGCCTTGGAGCATTGAACTGCCCATGGAATAGACTGAAAATTAACGATATAAGGAATAGGATTATGAGCAGCAGACATACCCAACCCGGTATATCACCGCTCATCAAATAACGGACTATCTTCGTCTCGTTGAGTCACTTCAATTCTTTAACTTGAAACTTGATTGGAATTCCAAAGTTCCGATCGAATCATGCTACATACAAGGAAATATAAGCGCAATTCTAACCCTCTAGTTGCAACAATACACTCTCTGCCTAACGAGAAATGAACGGATTATCTCAACGATCAAATCGGAAGTAATGCTAACGGACAGCATTGACGCAACCGATAAATAGATGATCCAGCGGTTTATGGGGATAAATTTTTTCAACATAAATTGATCGGATACACGAATGGAGTAATTCCAGCATAATCGGACGGAATGATTACCGGGACCTAACTATTATTTAATGCATGAGGGCTGCTGCGTACCGTCACATTTCCCGGGAATTGAAGGAGGGGATTATGCAAGACAACGGACATAAATCATTAGTTGCACTGCTGATTCGAGCGTGTGTCATGATGATGGCTGGTATTGGATCATGGACAGCGGCTGCGCAGCTGAATACGCCGTCGTTCATCAGGTTCGTGCTGTTTTTAAGCGTACTCGTCATTTTCGTTTTAGCTATTATAGTGTGTATAGATCTGTTCGGAAATAATCGAATCACTATCGAAGGGGTACTAATTGAACGCAAAGATCTATTCAACGGCTACCGTCTCAGAGTTCGGCCCGAAGGAAGCGAGCTTCTGCGAACGTTTCGGATGAACTTGAAATTTACGGATTCAGTAAGTACACTACAGCTTGATGAGCGTATTGCGATTCGATATTACAGACTTACTGGAGTTGTGATTTCGGTGGACAAGGCTCCAGATCGATGAGTCGGCACGGCCATTAGGAGGCACAGCTTGGCATGCATGGCTGCCGGAGCGTTAGCTCATCCTAATGCCATCGGAGGTGATGGTATGACAGGGCGAAACAATAAGCCTCGCAACGATGGACCGGCCGCCTCGCCTTCTCGTGTCGAGCAGTTCGGCGCAGATCTGCATGGAGAGAGCGGTAATCTACCTAAGAAGAAAAAGCCGGGACGCTGTCCGTAATGTATTCGTCGTTATGGTCGTTATACAGGAGCAATAATACGAAAGACCGTTCCTTCTCCTCTTGTGTGGGAACGGTCTTGTTTTTACATACTTTCAAATCAATTGGCAAGATGGTGGGTTTCTTCGGCGCGAAAAGCGTAGAGTCTTCCTCTTGCATTATTGGTTCGTGCTTCGTGCGTTTCATACGAATCGAACTCACCAGCGAAGGAATAGCCGCATGCTCTAACGATTCGTGCAAATGATGGGAAATCGGTGAAGCTGTCATCGAAGGTGAGGACGAGAAGTCCTCCAGTCCGGAGCACGCGGCGAAACTCATCGAGTGCCATTTGCGCTTCTTCAATTGCTAGACGATGGAGAACGGAAAGCCCGAATACGACATCGAATTTGCCGTCTTCGTAAGGAAGCGTAGTGATGTCTGCTTGAAATAATTCTAAGCTGTCCATCGCGTATGAACCGCCAGTATCATGTCTAGGCTCGAAATTATCTGCTTTATCATCCGTTTGGCTATCGTCTAACCGTTCGATGACGGATTGGAGGGAGACGATTCGGGCATCGGGAGATGGGGCTGTGCTTGCAGGAATCGGCTGTGTAACGAATCGGAATGTGTTCGGCAATCCAATTGTTGTACCGAGCACTACATTGCCGGAATGGACGAACAGACCGGCCCATGCATTTGGTTTCGGACGGTTCCACCAAGCGGAAGGGAGAGTAAACTCCAAACGGTCTGCCCATAGATCCGCATTAGCATCCGTGTCCTTTAAGGATTTCCTCACAGGCTCTGTTTTCATGGTGGTTCCTCCTTCTTGCGCCACCGATCGTCGATTAAGGGAGGCGTATTATAACTTTATGGTGGAATGTTCAGGTTTTATGCTTGGTTTGCGACAGTTAGGAGAAGGGGAGAGTGATTATTTCCGGCATTGAATCTAGACATGATCAGGTAGTGGTGAGAAAATAATTAATCCGCTATCATTAGAGCTCGTTACGTCTGCTGGCGGCCTCGGCTTTGCCGTTCAAACCGACCATACCGAATGAAGCGGAAGTAGAGGCATTGTTCAATCAAATTATACAGGAGCAATCGGGCCGTCTGGACATCCTAGTGAATGATGCTTGGGGAGGCGATCCGCTTGTTGACTTGAGCCTAAGGTTCTGGGAGCATTCGCTTGCAGACGGACTCCGCTTGCAGAACCAAGCTGTACAATCCCATATGATTACGAGCTATTATACCGCACCGATTATGGCTGCAAGGCGCAGCGGTTTATTTGTTGAGATTACAGACGGTTGGGAGCGACACAACAAGAACGACAGGGTGCTCACAAGCTGGGACTTGTCGGAGGAATACGGAGTTAAAGATGTTGACGGCAGACAGCCGCATTGGGGACGTAATGCGAAGACGCTTGGGCTAATGGACTAACGATAAGAACGATTCAATTCGTAACGGTTACGTATTGCACTAGTCAAGAGTAGGCGAATGCGCTATAGTATTGGGTAAGGAATGATGATGAGAACGCGGCATGGAGGGACGGCAAATGAATACAACACGGAGCAGCTGTCCACCGAGCTTTCGTACTTTCGGGCTTGCGGTGCAGGCGATGGTCGTCCTAGCGAATAACGAACAGAACTGTCCGAGCTGTATACTGGCTGAGAAGCTGCAGTCGGAGGCGTCGCTAATGCGCAAGATTATGGCACAGCTCGCGCGAGCGGGGCTCATTGAAACTCGCGAAGGACGCGATGGCGGATATCGGCTCTCACGTCCGGCCAGCAGCATTAAGTTGTCAGAGATTTATACGGCTCTATATATTGGCACGGAGATGTGCAGGGCGATTGGGGACGCGGCAGGCAACCATCCTTTCGGCTTGAAGATGAAGGCTGCATTTGATGGTCTTGCAGCCGAACTGGAGGAAAGTATGCTCGATGTATTGTCGAAGCATACTGTTGCGGAATATGTGGATCAAGCTTTTAGTTAGAACGGAGAGATTCGGTCTGAAGGGATATTGACAATTTCTTTAAGACTCGCGTATACTGTGGTTAAATATGAACAGTTATGATGCTTTAATTTTTTGTTCTTAACTGTGCTTAAATTTACACAGATAGTGGAGGGAGCTTACGATGAGTACAACAAATCAAGTGTCGAGCCCTGATTTTCAAACGGTGATCCGCGAGCGTCACTCTGTTCGCAAATATGATCCAACCTTTCGTATTCCACGCGAAGAGTTGATTCAAATTTTGCAAGAAGCGACGCTGGCGCCATCCTCAAGCAATCTGCAGCCTTGGCGTTTCCTCGTTATTGACGATCAGAGCTTGAAGGAGAAGCTACTTCCGATTGCATTCAATCAGCAGCAGGTGGTAGATGCTTCGCATGTCATCGCTGTTCTGGCGGACAAAGAATCGTACCGCAATGCCGATACGATTTACAGCCGAGCGGTTGAGGTTAAGTTTATGGACTCGGAGACGAAGGAACGTATGGTCGGTCGTATTACGGGAGACGGGTCTCCGTATCGAGATGCTGAGATCGCAAAGCAGATCGGCTTGGTAGATGCCGGACTCATCTCGATGCAGTTCATGCTGGCGGCGAAAGCACACGGGTACGATACGGTTCCGATGGGCGGCTTTAACAAGGAGCAATTCAACCAAATGTTCAACATTCCGGAACGATATGAGACGGTTATGCTAATTGCCGTAGGCAAAGCAGCTGTTCCGGCTCACGCCTCTGTGCGGCTGACGGTCGATGAAGTGACGTTCTGGAACGAGATTCAATCCTAATAAATCGAATAACTCCATAATATAGATTGGCGGTGTCAAGGCAGCAAGCTCTGGCACCGCCATTTCTCGTATTCGGGCAAAAGCTGATTTGTTGAACGAAATGGTGTACAAGCTCTCTATATCTATATGGGATTGTATAACGACCCGACAAACAAATGAACGCCGGATTGCAAATCTTCGATGATGAAGTAGAACGGTCGGTTGATATTCATATTGAAAGGTTCATCAGGCGGAAGTGAAGTCGTTGCCGCTTCTATAGAAGTGACCGCAGCAGCCTTCGTTCCCTCCTCATCCACTTCGATTACACTTTTATGCCGGACGTCCGAAATGACAAGGTTGCGGTTTCCGGTCATGCCTGATAGATCGGCCATCATTTCGTCGAACGGCAGCTTCATACCGAGCGATTGCAGCGCTTCGTTCAGCTTGGTCGAATCGTCCAGCTTGAACTTCGGCAGATGGATTGAGCCGTTCAGCTGCGTCCACCGCTCACTTACGGTTAGCTCGCCATTCCAGAGTAATGGCAGGATGTCGTTGAGTTGTTGATCGTTGGTCGGTAGAATGATGGTCATCGCCATCTGGCCTTCTCCGTAAGGTATCCGAATGGCTTCGTAAAGATCTGTTCTCTTGTATTCATAGTTCCCAGATTGCTGCATGAACGGAACGGTTACGCTGCTCCCATCGCTCAAATAGAATGGGGCGTCTGCTGTTTTCTTTCTGTTGAATGGATCCTTCCATTTCCCGTCGAAATAAATGGCGTTAATCAGCATTAGCCTCGTATCGGTCTGAATAGAATCGGCTTGGATCAGCTTCTTAATCATTGAGTTCGTATGCTTCGATACCCAGCTGTTGATTTGATCGGCTGTCCCTTCTGAATCGGAGAAATCGACTTGCTTAGGGTCGGCCGAATAATATTTTTGCAGCGAGTCGGTGAATGAAGCGAGAAGGGTGGTCCTCTTGTCAGCCCACACAGAGTTAGCCGTATGAAGCTTAACGCCCGAGCCAGACTGAGTTAGGAGCTCTGTAAGCTTGCGATAACCGGTGTTGATCTGGTCGACCGTCTTGCCGTCCCATCCCAGCACATCGAGCATTTCTTTCTGCGTGTTTCCTGCACTGCCGCTCGCTGCCATCGCGAATGCGGTTGAGATGCTAATCGGGGACAGGAACACGTTATGGCCCGGCTTTTTTTTCACAAGCTGTTCGTGCAGCCGCATGCCAAATTGGTTGGATGCTTGGACAATGGCTGGATCGATGCCTTCTATTAGCTCGGTTCGTTGTTCTGCTGTAATTGGCTTTGGCTCGTCAATAGAAATCGAATAACTGCAAACGGTGATGACGGTAATAGCGGCAGCTGCGGCTGCCGAAATTATCTTGATTAGCATCGTAATTCTCCTCCCATCAAATATTTTCTATGTGAAAGAAAACGTTTATTAAACGCGAAAGGTTCCTTCCAAGCGAGTTGCTTGTTAACTTTCGGTCCAAATTCGAAGGAAATCGTTTGCTCTTGCTGCTTAACTGTTCGTATAATGGATAAAGTGAACAAAGTGGTGTATTCCATTTATTCGCATTCATAACGCGTTAGGGGTTGGACAAGATATGGCAAATGAGACGTTGTTCGGTTCATTTAACGGTCAGAAAGCATTATGGCTGCGGTTCGACAAATACGAAGCAGCGCTGCTGCCAGGCGTCGGGGCGAATTTGATTGCATTCCGCGATACGGAAGCAGGCTATCGCATTTTGCGCGAGCCTGCGGAGTCGGAGATGGAGCAATTCCTTGAATCGCCGGCTGTATACGGTATCCCGGTATTGTTCCCACCGAATCGGTACAAGGATGGCAAATTCGAGGTTGCAGGCATTCAATATAATCTGCCGGTCAATGAGGAAGAGACGGGCAACCACCTGCACGGCTTCTTTACCGATAACGAGTGGGAAGTGGAAGAGCACGGAACGAACGAACAAGAGAGTTACGTTGTCGTGAAATATGAAGTCGATGAGAACGATCCGATCTTTAAGCAGCTGCCGCATCGGTTCGAGCTGCGCCTTCGTTACTCGTTGTCGAAGAACGGCTTGACACAGACGAGCACCGTGACGAACAAGGGTGACAAGGTGCTGCCTTGTATGCTCGGCTTCCATACGGCATTCAATGCACCTTTCGCACAGGGCGGTAAGCGAGAGGATGTAACCGTCCGCATAACGACAGGCGAGCGATGGGAGCTTGATCACCGTATGCTGCCTACGGGTCGCACTATTCCGATGAGCGAAGCGGAAGCGGCGATGAAGCGTCCGGAAGGCGGCTGGCCATATGCGGAAGCGCTTGACAACCATTACTCCGCAGCGCCAGTTGATGGCCGTAATTTCTGCGAGGTTGTCGATCATCGAATCGGCGTGAAGCTTGTCTATGATGCAGGGTTGAAATATAAACAATGGATGGTGTGGAATAACGGAGCAGAGCACGGTTATTTCTGCCCTGAGCCGCAAATTAATATGGTCGACGCACCGAACGTAGACCTGCCAAATGAGACGAAAGGTCTTGTAACGCTTCAGCCAGGAGAAGCTTGGAGCGAAACGAGCTGTATTTATTTAGAAGCGTTGCAAGCGTAAATAGATAGCTTTTAATAAGCTTGTTGTCTATAATATTAGACAGCAAGCTTATTTTTGTATAATGAAACTTTACAAACATTCCGTGCGTCTATATTAAGCATTGATTTGGCAATAACTTGTTTATATTTATCTTTGCAGATTTAGGAGGGATTCCATGAGAGAGGGAGAAGCGCTGAAACGGCCGGACAAGCTTCCGCAGCTTGATTTGTTCCGATTTTTTGCCATTTGCGGCGTAATCAGCGTGCATTCGTCCTCGACAGCGGCGGCAGTCGACGGTATTCATTCGAAGTACTTCCCTATTTTTAATACGATGAATATATTTTTCAAATTTGGTACACCGTGCTTTATTTTTCTGAGCAGCTTCGTTCTATTTTATAATTACTATAACCGTCCAGATACGGGATCGTTAATTGCCCGCTTCTATCGGAAGAGAACGTTATATATTATTATTCCATACTTGCTCATTTCCATCGCTTATTTGTTTTTTAACAAAGGAATGAATGGCTGGAATTGGCTCAGTTGGGATGAAGAGTGGGCAAGATTCGTGAAGAAGCTGTCTACAGGCTCTATGCACACCCACTTATATTTTGTATTTATTAACATGCAGTTTTATTTGTTGTTTCCACTGTTCCTCATTTTATTAAAGAAAGTAAAAGGTGCAGCATTATGGGCGTTCCCGGTCGGTCTTGCTCTGCAATGGACCTATGTACTGCTTAATCACGAATATCATTTCAAGTGGTACATTCCGAAAGGCAGCTTATCGATCACGTATTTGTCTTATTATATGCTTGGTGCATTTACGGCTATTTATTTCGATAAACTGCGAGGATGGCTCACATCTAGCTGGAAGCAAATGAAGACGATCCATCGCGTGTCAACGGTTGTATTGTCGTTAAGCTGGCTTGCGGTTGCGATTCTTCATGTGATGATCTGGTACATGTCCCGGCTGCATCATACCCGCTTCAACACGCTTTTGTTCGAGCTGCTGTGGAATGTGCATACGCTGTTGTCTGCTTATTTCTTATTGTTTGTGGCATTCCAGCTGTATCGGCTGTTCGCGGATAACAAGCTAATTAAACTGCTTGCGGTAATCGGCCAGCTGTCGTTCGCCATCTATCTTATCCATCCAATGGTATTGGCTATTTACCGGAAGTACGGTGGCAGCATATCTCCATTCGTCTCTGAGTATGTGATGTGGATTTGGGGAGGCTTCGCTGCCGCGCTGCTCTTATCTTTCTTAGTCTCTCATTTGCTGTTCCGTTATGTTCCAGGTATCTGGGTGCTGCTCGGAAGCAAGCCTGCGTATCTGGGGCAGAGAGGCAGCTCAGCAGCGAAGGGAACGGTTGGACGCCATAATGAGAACGTTAAAGCATAATAATCGGAATATGTAAGGTATGAGCAAGAGGCTCTCCCGGGGTCATGTAGATGACGTAATGGGAGAGCCTTGTTGATTGTTAGGAGCTGGTGGGAGAGGAGCTATTGTTCTTCAATAATTAGCACGCCTCGAGCGGCAATAACGGCCTGTCCTTCGATGTGTGAGTCCGTTAGCAGCTCCATGCCCTTGACGGAGCCAAGCTCAATCGTCTGCTCTTCGGCATTATGGTTCAGGACAAAGACGTACGCTTGACCGTTTTTGATACGACGTGTCGCTTCGATGCCTGCTTGAGGTTGAAGAATTGGCAGTATTCCACGTTCGGCACAGATTGAGCCCAGCAAGCTTTGCAGGAAGGAGGCTTCCGGACTGGTAGCTACGTACCAGGCATCGCCTTGTCCGAATCGATTGCGGGTAAGAACAGGCATACCTTTATAGAAATCGTCACCGTAGCTTGCATACACCTCTGCGCCTTCGCTATGTAGCAAATCGCATAACAGCCCGCACTCGTATTCACCTGTCAGCGACCCTAACGGACGGTTCATGACGATTCGGTTCTTCTGATCCGGGAATAGAGCGTCGATTTCTTCGACCCAAATGCCGAGCAGCTTGCGCAGTTCGCCAGGGTATCCGCCTAGCGTGACGATATCGTTCTCATTCACAATTCCGCTGAAAAATGTCGTGATGAACGTGCCTCCATTGGCTGTAAATTGCTCTAGCCGCTTGGCGATACCAGGCTTGACCATATACAGAACCGGTGCGATGAGTACGTCATACTGGCTAAAGTCGGCATCAAGACCAACCATGTCGACCGCTATGTTGTGCTGATACAGCGCATCATAGTACTTGTGAACCTCGTCGGTATATTGAAGCGCGATACTCGGACCACTCGAATATTCGATTGCCCACCAGTTATCCCAATCAAAAATAATACCGACCTTCGCGTCGATACGAGAGTCGAGCAGCTTGTCGCCTAATCGGGCAAGCTCACCGCCAAGCTGGGCGCATTCACGGAAAACGCGCGTATGCTCGTGGCCTACATGCTCAATGAGCGCGCCGTGATATTTCTCGCATGCACCGACAGAGCGCCGCAGTTGGAAGAACATGACGCTGTCTGCGCCATGCGCAATGGCTTGATAGCTCCACAACGCCATGACGCCAGGACGTTTAAGCGAGTTGTACGGCTGCCAGTTCTGCTGGCTAGGTGTCTGCTCCATCAACAGGAACGGTTGTCCATCCTTCAGACCTCGCATCAGGTCGTGCATCATTGCGGTATAGCTGTATGGAGTATCGGCAGAAGGGTAGTTGTCCCAAGAGATGACATCCATATGCTTCGCCCATTTAAAGTAATCTAGCGGCTTGTATGCACCCATCAGATTCGTCGTGACGGGAATGTCGGGCGTATGCTTCTTCAGTTCCTCGTACTCCAGCTTATAACATTCAAGCATGCTGTCCGAATTGAAACGAGCATAGTCGAGTGAAATGCCTTGAAAGCAGGTGTGGCGGCTGGACCATTGCTCGCTGAGCATATTCGGGGGCACAATCTCTTCCCAATCGTAGAAGGTGTGGCCCCAGAATCGCGTATTCCATTGCTCATTCAGCTTATCGAGCGTGCCATACTTATTGCGCAGCCAGCTGCGAAATGCTGCCGCGCAATTGTCGCAGTAGCATTCCCCTCCGAACTCATTTGAAATATGCCAAAGAAGGAGAGCGGGGTGATCCTTGTACCGCTCGGCTATTTTGCCAGCAAGTCTAGTCGAATAGGTGCGATATACGAAACTGTTAGGACATGAATTGTGGCGCCCGCCGAATTTTCGTTTGCGTCCTTCAAAGTCCGTACGCAGAATTTCAGGATACTTGCGTGCCATCCATGCTGGATGAGCGCCTGTACTTGTAGCAAGACAGGCATATATGCCGTTGGCATGCAGCATATCCATAATTTCATCTAGCGTAGAGAAATCGTATGTAAGTTCATTGGGCTGCAGCATCGCCCAGGAAAATACGTTCACTGTCGCAATGTTCATGCCGGCAAGCCGAATCATCCTCATGTCTTCTGGCCACACACTTCGGTCCCATTGCTCCGGATTATAGTCACCGCCATATAATATTTTGGATAATTTAGTCGATGCCAAATGCTCAGCCCCTTTGCTTATGTTATAATTATTTTACAATAATCAAACGGGAACATATATATAACAATCGACGGGACGAATATAATAATTCGGAATTACCGTTTGCCAAGCTCAGGCCAGAGCGTGTGTACATCAACGTTCAATTCGGAAGCGATCAGCTCGGCAGTAAGCCGCTGGGGCTTTTTAATTTTGCCGTTGCGAAGCTTAGATATCGTCTGCATGGAAATGCCGGTTGCGATAGACAGCTGGCTAGCAGAGATGTCTCTTTTGGCCATCCAAATTTTGAGCCTCATGCTGGACTGTTCAGATTCGCCGGGTTCCCTCACATCCCATACTGAGAAAGCATATTGAGAGATACTACCGAAGCCATCGAAAAAGACGCACCACGTTGCACGCAATTCCATTTCGCTCTTCTCGTCGAACTTGATCGTCCGCAGAGTAATGTCACGCGGATAATGGTTTTGGCTGCAGTGCAGCAGCTGCGCTTGAAGCTCTGCATGCTCGTAAGGATCTATATAGTTGAATATGGATTGATTTATTGCTGGGATGCCGCTGGTCATCGTATGCGGAACAAGGGTGTTAAACATCCGAATTCGGTATTGCTGGTCACATATGCCGACATATAGAGCTTTACCGCTTCTAGATTGTTGTTCTAACCATTTCTCGGCACTCATATCCTTGGCATTAATCAGATATGTTGCTTGACCGTTCTCGTCGTGTATGTTGATCGCTTTCACATCAAGCTCGACCGTCTTTTGGCTGCCTGAGCCGGTCTCGAGCGTCGTTTCGGTAATCCCTTCCGTCAGAATAGTTGATTTACGACGATCCGATAATTTAGGAAATAATTGTCGAAATGGTGTATGAATCAATTTGTCCTGTTCATATCCGGTTAATCGGATAAACGATGGATTGGCTTCGAGAATAGTGAAGGAACGGCCATGGCGTCGAACGACGGCGAGAGGCTGTTCCATTACGTGAAAGATGTGACGAAATATATCCTACCATTCCTCTCTCACAAGTAAATGATCTATAACTAGTATAGTAGCCATCAAAGCAGGTGGACAATGTTCTTTGCTAGCTATTTTCCCTAATTCTGATAAGATCGTTCTAACCTTTAGGGAAAGTAAATGTTTTCTTTAAAAAATTAAATCCGTTCGCATCATTCGGACGAAAAAGCGCGTATTCGAATGATGACAGGTGCTGCGATGTCCGCTTGGACAATTACCGTGCTTTATCCAAGCGATAATTCTCGTTATTATAGTATTTGCTTGTCGAAAAGCATTAGGGCTCGAAGCAGCAGGAGGAAGCGCACCATGAACTCTAATATATGTGATGTGAACGATTGTACGAGACCTGTCAAAGCGAAAGGTCTTTGCTCCATGCACCATCAGCGCATGCGCCGTCATGGCAATCCAGAGACGGTGAAGACTAGAACGGCTCAAGCTCCAAAGCAGTGCGCGTGGACGAACTGCTCTCGAACGGTCGTTAGCAAAGGTCTGTGTTCGAAGCATTATTATATTAACCGCATTAATGGACAACATTCTAGCGTAAAGAGTTAGAACTATGTCAGATATTTGTGAGATTTGTGTAATGATCGTGTAGAATAAGTTTTCATAAAAATTGAAAATGGGGTTTCAATTTTTCATTCACCTTTGTATAATAAAGTAAATCAACTAGATTGACTCACTCTATTAGACGGTCTGCTGACAGGAGGTGTTACATTGCCGAGAACAGTCACGCCGCCTTATGGACTCACTATGCATGATGTTTATCTATTCAACGAAGGTGCGCTGTATCGAAGCTATCGGACATTCGGTGCCCACCGAATGAAATGGAAACGAAAGTCAGGCGTTCGCTTTGTTGTATGGGCGCCTAACGCCTCCGCTGTAAAGGTCGCCGGCGACTTCAACGGTTGGGATGGCACAGGCTATGAGCTCGAGCCGATTGGCAGTACGGGTGTATGGGCCGGATTCATTCCAGGGCTTCAAGAAGGCGCAGCCTATAAGTACGAGATTATGACGTCGGATGGGCGTAAGCTGCTTAAATCCGATCCTTACGCATTCAGCTGCGAGCTTAGACCGAATACAGCTTCAATTGTAACCGACTTGGACGGTTATGAATGGGGCGACTCGGCTTGGATGGCGAATAAGCGATGCTTCTTCGATCGACCGCTCCTCATTTACGAAGTGCATGCCGGCTCCTGGAAGATCCACGGCAAGGAGCTGTTCCTCTCTTACAGTGAATTAGCCGATGAATTAGTTGACTACGCATTGTCGATGGGGTATACCCATATCGAGCTTCTCCCGCTTGCCGAGCATCCGTTTGATCGGTCTTGGGGGTATCAAATAACCGGTTTCTATGCCGCCACAAGTCGTTACGGCACGCCTAAGCAGCTTATGCATTTCATTGACCGGTGCCATCAGCAAGGATTAGGCGTCATTATAGATTGGGTTCCTGGCCATTTCTGTCGTGACGATCATGGGCTCCGAGAGTTCGACGGATCACCGCTCTACGAAGGCCCGAATTGGCGCAAAGCCGACAAGCCGCAGTGGGGGACGTTGTCCTTCGATTTCGGTCGCAGCGAGGTCGTCGGATTTTTAATATCGAACGCATTATTCTGGCTGGATGTTTATCATATCGATGGTCTTCGAGTGGATGCCGTTGCCCACATGATTGATCTTCATATGGATAAACCCCCGGAGCTTTGCACGCTCAACCCCTATGGCGGCAAAGAAGATTTAGATGCGCTCCGTTTCCTGCGGACGCTGAACGAAGTCGTATTTCACTACTATCCCGAGACACTTATGATTGCCGAAGATTCCTCAGCTCAGCCAGCAGTCACATCACCTACCTACCTCGGTGGACTCGGATTCAACTTCAAATGGAATATGGGCTGGATGAACGATATGCTGCGCTATATGCAGCTGGACCCAGCTAAGCGTAAATATCATCACAACCTCATCACGTTCTCACTTCTTTACGCATTCTCAGAGAATTATGTTCTTCCTCTATCTCACGACGAAGTCGTTCATGGCAAACGCTCACTCTTGAACAAAATGCCCGGAACTTATGAAGAAAAATTTGCTCAGCTTAAATTGTTCTATGGCTACTGGATGACGCACCCCGGCAAGAAGCTGCTGTTTATGGGCGGCGAGTATGGGCAGTTCGACGAGTGGAAAGATCTTGAACAGCTCGATTGGATGCTGCTCGATTACCCTATGCATCAAGGCATTCATCGTTACGTACGTACGCTGAACGGCGTCTATCGTTCGACTCCGGCATTATGGGAACGGGATACGGAAGCGGACGGCTTCCGCTGGATCGATGTACATAACGCCGACCAGAGCGTCATCTGCTTTGAGCGGCGGGGGCGGGACGCCGATGAGATCGCCGTTGTCGTCTGTAATTTCTCGCGCAACCGCTATGACGAATATCGGATTGGCGTTCCTGAGCCGGGTTCGTACAGCTTGCTCATTCACAGCAGCGACGAAGAGCATGAGCCTGCTCAAGACGGCGGGATTGTTACTTATTGCAGCGACCCTATTCCGTATCACGGTCGTGGACATAGCATATTGTTTTCACTTCAGCCATTGTCGTTCATGTTGTTCGGCTATGAAGGAAGAACGCCACAATTATTTTAACTAGGGGTGGATGTCTATGGGGCGTAAAGAAATGGTCGCCATGCTGCTCGCCGGGGGAGAAGGCAAAAGACTCGGCGTTTTGACGAAGGATTTGGCTAAGCCGGCCGTTTACTTTGGCGGGAAATATCGCATTATTGATTTCACGCTTAGTAACTGCGCTCATTCAGGCATCGACACTGTTGGTGTATTGACGCAATATCAGCCGCTTGATCTGAACCGATATTTAGGCATCGGCAGCCCATGGGGACTGGACCGGCGGGATGGCGGCATGGCCATACTCCCCCCTTATGTGAAGCAGAAGGGCGGTGTCTGGTATAAAGGGACAGCGAATGCGATCTATCAGAACATGGGATTTATTGACCGTTCAGACCCGGAATATGTGCTAATCATATCCGGAGATCACATCTACAAGATGGATTATGAGAAAATGCTTGCCCATCACAAGAAGACAGGGGCGGACGTTACGATTGCCGGCATCGAAGTGGCGTGGAAGGAAGCAAGTCGATTCGGTATTATGCACGTGGATGACGAGGACCGCATTACGGCATTCGAGGAAAAACCGAAGATGCCGACGAGTAATATGGCCTCGATGGGCATTTATATTTTCTCGTGGCCAGTGCTGCAGCGCTATTTGATCCGGGATGAGGCAAACCGTCACTCCTCTAACGATTTCGGCAAAGATATTCTGCCTGCAATGCTGAAGGACGGGATGGATATGTTCGTCTACCCGTTCAAGGGCTATTGGAAGGATGTTGGTACGATTGAAAGCTTATGGGAGGCGAATATGGATTTGCTTGATGATCATCCGCCTCTGGATTTGACGGACCCGGAATGGCGAATTTATTCTGTAAGCCCGAATCGTCCGGCACAATATATTGCGCCGCAAGCGCAAATCGTTTCATCGATCATTTCGGAAGGCAGCTTTATTGAAGGTGAAGTGAACCGGTCGGTTATCTTTTATGGTGTACACGCCGGTTCGGAGAGTGTCATTCGGGAGTCGGTCGTGATGCCCAACGCGAGGGTAGGAGCAGGAGCGAAGCTATATCGTACGATTGTCGGAGATGGAGCGGTAATTGCGGACGGCGTTACGATTGGACATCCGGATCAATCGGAGGTCACGGTCGTAGGCAGTGATGAATTCGTTGCCAGCTATCGAGCGCTGCTGGAGGTGGAGCCGTCGTGAAAAATCGAGTAATGGGTGTCATTAATCTTATCCATGAACCGGATGATCTGGAGGGTCTGACAGCTAGACGCTGCACGGCAACGGTGCCGTTCGGCGGCCGCTATCGGTTGATCGATTTTATTTTATCCAACATGGTTAACAGCGGGATATCTAGAGTGGCCGTATTCGCGCATACGAAATTTCGGTCGCTTATGGATCATTTGGGCTCCGGGAAGCATTGGGATCTTCATAGCCGCCAAAGTGACTTTTTCATTCTGCCGCCGACGACGGAGGACAGCCAAGATTTGCGACGCGGCGATTTATATCATATGTATCAGAACCGGGATTTCTTTAATCGCAGCCAGCAGGAGTTTGTCGTCGTTGCACGCAGCCACGTTATTTGCAATATCGATCTGGCCCCGGTCATCGAGTTTCATGAGAAGCAGGGTGCGGACATTACTGTCGTCTGCAAACGGCAAACGTCGTTCATACCCGGCAGAAGCCGCAAAATCGAGGTGAACCTGGACGGCCGGATCACCGCAATGCAGGATCATTATGGACGGCTGAGCAGCAACCTGCTGTCGACCGAAATATATGTCATGCGGCGTGACCTGCTCCTTGAACTGATTGAGTCGTCGCTTGCACAGGGGCAGGAGCATTTGATCCGCCACGCCATTATGTCACGGCTCGATAAACTGAATGTGTGTGCCTATATGTACGATGGGTATTTAGGGATGATTAACACATTGGATAGCTATTATTACAACAGCATGCAGCTCTTGAAGGCAGAGGTGTGGAAGGAGCTGTTCTTCCGTCCGGGGTCGATCTATACGAAGGTGAAGGATGAGCCGCCGGCTCATTATTTGGAAGGGGCGAAGGTGTCCGGCTCCATCATTGCCAACGGATGTACTATAGAGGGCACGGTCATCAACAGTGTGCTGTTCCGCGGCGTCCATGTTCGCAGAGGCGCTGTTATTCGCAACAGCATCGTTATGCAGAACGGGATCGTCGGCGAGAATAGTATACTCGATTGCGCCATTCTCGATAAGGATGTGATCATTGAGCACGGCCGCGACATTCGCGGTGCGGCCGGCGTGCCGTTCGTTGCCACGAAACGAAAAACGATTTAACGAGTAAGGGGGAAGTACTGTGAATGTACTGTTTGCTGCTTCGGAGGCGGTCCCGCTGGCGAAATCCGGCGGGCTGGGAGATGTCGTCGGTGCGCTGCCCAAGGCGCTTAACGAACGCGGAGCGGATGCACGCGTAGTGCTTCCCAAGTATGCTGATATTCCAACATCCTTGGCGGAACGGTTCGAGACGATTCATACGTTCTCGTTCCGATTCGGGTGGCGGCATCAATATTGCGGCTTGCTGCGAGCTGAAATTGATGGTGTTGTTTATTATTTGATTGACAATGAGCAATATTTCAAACGCGATGGTCTGTACGGATATGAGGACGATCCAGAGCGGTTCGTCTTCTTCAATTTCGCAATTGTCGAATGCTTGCCTCATTTTGGCTTCGTACCGGACATCATCCATTGTCACGATTGGCAGACGGCGCTGCTTCCTTTTCTGCTAAAGACAAGATATGCGTACGATCCGCTGTGCCGTTCTGTCCGAACCGTATTTACGATTCATAATTTACAATATCAAGGGGTGTTCGGACAGAAGCTACTGCAGGATCTTGTCGGGATGGACGACCTATGGTTCTGGACAAGCGGTCTTGAATTTTATGGCGCGGCGAATTGTATGAAAGCAGGTTTGCAATATGCGGACAAGCTTACGACCGTAAGCCCGACCTACGCTGAAGAGATTCAGACGGAGTGCTGGGGCGAGCGACTGGACGGCGTCATTCGCTGGCGGGCATCCGATTTGCACGGAATTTTGAATGGAATCGATACGACAAGCTACGACTCGATGATCGATGCTGCGCTCCATACGCCCTATCGCGGATCGATTGCCCGCAAGCGTAAAAATAAAGTCGCGCTGCAGCAGGAGCTTGGTATGCCGCAATCCGAATCGATTCCGGTCATCGGAGTAGTCACACGTCTCGTCGAGCAGAAGGGGATCGATCTGATCCTTGCCGTCCTTGATCCGATACTGGACGAGGGCATTCAGCTTATTATGCTAGGAGCGGGAGATTTTCATTACGAGCAGCTGCTGCGGGAAGCTGCACAGCGGCGCCCAGAGCAGCTTTATGTCAGACTTGGTTATGACGAGGGCTTGGCCAGAAGGATATATGCTGGATCAGATATGTTTCTTATGCCGTCGCGGTTCGAACCATGCGGTCTGAGCCAGCTCATCGCGCTTCGATACCGGACAGTGCCAATCGTTCGGGAGACGGGCGGGCTGAGAGACACGGTACAGTCGTACAATGAATATACTGGAACGGGCAACGGGTTTACATTCGCCAATTACAACGCACACGATATGCTTTATACGGTCAGAAGAGCGCTCTCTTGTTATCAGCATGAAGAAACGTGGAAAGCAATCGTCAGCAATGGCGCGAAAGAAGATTATAGCTGGAGCCGTTCCGCTAAATCGTATTTGAACCTATATGCTGAACTGCTGCCTCTGCGAAAGGAGACAGAAAGATGGCCCGTCATCTCGTGATCGGTAATGGCAAGATGCTCCTGAATCTGGATAATCATTGTTTTATTCGGGATATCTATTATCCCTATGTCGGACAACTCAACCATGTCGGAGGCCAGACATGCCGTTTCGGTATTTGGGTTGCCGGCCGGTTCGCATGGCTGGACGATCCGGGCTGGCAATTTGAGCTCGACTATATCGAGGGCTCATTAGTGACGAATGTTATCGCGAAGCACGAGGAGCTTAATGTCCAGCTTCATATGAACGATGGTATTCATCAGCGGGAGTGTATCTATATTAAACGTGTAGTCGTCCGCAATCTGGCGGGTGAGCCGCGTGAATTCCGGTTATTTTTTCATCAGGATCTGATGATCGACGGCTCGGAGGTTGGTGATACGGCTGCCTATTTCCCGGAAAATCATACGTTGTTTCATTACAAACGCTCGTCTTATTTTATGTTCAACGGATTTTCAGATGAAGGCGGTATCATGCAGTATTCAACCGGTATTAAACGTTTTCATTCGGCGGAAGGCACTTGGCGGGATGCAGAGGACGGCGTGCTGATGGGCAATGCGATCGCGCAAGGCTCGGTCGACAGTACGATTAGCTTCCGGACGATTGTCCCGCCAGGAGGCGAGAAGACGGTGTATTACTGGATGACGATCGGCAAGGGCTTGGAGGAAGTGAAGGAGCTTAATCAGTATGTGCAGGAGAACCATCCGGAGAAGCTGCTGAGCCGTATGGTGATCTACTGGAAGCATTGGCTGCATCGTGCCGAGAAAGACTTAGGTGATCTGCCTGCCGATGTCATTCGGATTTTCAAGCAAAGCTTGTTGATTGTCCGGACGCAGACGGATGAGCGGGGAGCAATCGTCGCAGCGAATGACACCGATATTCTACAGTACAATCGTGATCACTACAGCTACATGTGGCCGCGAGACGGCGCTTTAATTGCCCAGTCGATGTCTGCTGCAGGCTTCCACAGCGTAATTGCGCCATTTTTTCATTTCTGTGCGCAGGCTTTGGCTCCGGAAGGATACTTGTACCATAAGTACAATCCCGACGGAACGGTTGGATCAAGCTGGCATCCTTACATGGTGCAAGGAAGCCGCCGGTTGCCGATTCAAGAAGATGAGACGGCACTCGTCCTGTTTGCATTGTGGAAAGACTATGCCCGTCATCAAGTGATCGAGCTGCCTCAGTCGCTGTATTCCAATCTCATTCGCAAAGCGGCTCATTTCTTAACACAGTATATGGAGCATTCCATGTCGCTGCCGAAACCGAGCTATGACTTGTGGGAGGAACGATACGGGATATGGACCTATACAGCATCCTCGGTCTATGGAGGCTTGATGGCAGCTGCATACTTTACGGAGCTGTTCGGCGATTACGAGCGTAGTGACTACTTTCGGAATACAGCAGAGATAGTGAAGCATGGAATCATTACCCATCTGTGGGATGAGGAAACAGGGCGATTCGCTCGCGGACTCGTTCAGAAGGATAACCGCTGGGTGAAAGATACGACACTTGAGAGCAGCTTGTTTGCCGTTTGGGAGTTTGGGGTACTACCAGTCGATGATGATCGCGTCGTTCGGACGATGCGTGCAATCAAGGACGGGTTAAGCGTTAGGACTCAGGTTGGCGGCATCGCCCGATATACGAACGATTACTATTTCCAGCAATCCGGCGATATCGAGAAAGTACCAGGGAATCCATGGATCATCTGTACACTGTGGGTAGCGAATTTTGAGATCGAATCCGCTAAGTCGCTTGAAGAGTTGGAAGGGCCGAAGCGTACGCTGCAGTGGGTCGTTGATCATGCGCTGCAGAGCGGCGTATTGCCGGAGCAGTTGAACCCACATGATGGCAGTCCGCTGTCCGTGGCGCCGCTTACATGGTCACACGCTACTTTCGTTCAGAGTGTAACGAAGTACGTGAGCAAGTACCGGGAGCTGGCGCAATAAAATGGGATATAAGCCTCGAAAGAGCCGATCCGATGTTGACTCGCGGATTGGCTCTTTAGGCTGCAAATATTCTGATGGCGAGTATGTACGACCAGTGAGCGGATGTAGGGTGTTTGGAGCTTGTCCAGCATGTGTGCCATAATAAGCAGTGAGTTCCATGTACTTCTTAATAATGGATTATTATATATACATATTTGCAAGTTGGAGGCGATAAGTAATGAGCATGGGAATCAGCGTGACGACAGCGGAGGAACGGCATTTGCCCGCGATCGTTGCGATCTATAATTCGACGGTAGCCAGTCGTATGGTTACTGCCGATCTCGAGTCGGTAACAGTCGAGAGCCGCATCCCGTGGTTCCGCAACCGGGACTGGAGTACAAGACCGATCTGGGTCGCGCATAACGATGAGGGAGAGATGGTCGGTTGGCTGAGCTTCCAGTCTTATTACGGCAGACCGGCGTATCACGCTACAGCCGAGCTGAGTATATATATAGCGGAACGATATCGGGGGGCAGGTGTCGGAGGTTATTTGTTAGACCGTGCCATCCGCTCATGTGATCGGTTAGGAATTAGGACGCTTCTCGGTTTCGTGTTCGGTCATAATTATCCTAGTCTTCGACTGCTGGCCAAGCACGGCTTTCAGCAATGGGGGCTGCTTCCTGGCGCCTGCGAGCTTGACGGCACGGAGCGGGATGTCGTTATTATGGGCCGCAAAGTGTAAGTGACGGAGAGCTCGTTATCGATTCATGTCAAAAGAGCCGCCGCCAGCATTTCATTGCAAGCGGCAGCCCTTAAGACGATTTATCGAATTTGTCTGAGACTTAGAACCAGCCTGCGCGAAGTACGATAACGAGCAGGATGAAAAGAACGAGAATGACGCCGACACTAGTACAGATTCCGCCTACGCCCCCAATAGGGCCGCAGCCGTGGCCTGCTCCAACGCCTGCAACAGGGTATCCCATAGTTCATGACCTCCTAATTGGTTCTGTGTGATGGTTAACCACATTTCTAATATATGTGAGAGGTGGCCATTGTTATGGACGTTTATACCGGGTCAATGGCATTTCAACATTCGCCCATCCAGACGATGCCGAGCGGCCGATGTCGATCAGTCCGCCGTCACAAATGCAGGGTGCTATTCATTCACTGCAGAGGCTCTATGGACATGCAGGAGGAAGCGGAAGTCTGCTCTTATACTGACGAATATGCTTTATTCGAGACTCGGATCGGTGCGTCCGTCCGGTGCCGATGACAACTTGCGCGGCAGCGCCTGCGCTCGTAATTCTAATGCAGCCGACGGAGATGATCGGGCAAGCGTTCCAGCGATGGGTCACGACAATGCTGTCATCATCGTTAGCATCAATGAACGCCGGGAACGGTCTGTCGAATATTAAATAAGATTCAAAGAATACGTCGCCTGCATAAGGATGGTCTTCTTTACGCTGCAGTGCGATAGCGCGCAGCACCGAAATTGATTCGGAGCGATCCCCGATTTGCAGTATGCCGGCTTGGGCGACCGTATTCACACAGATGCCCTGCACTTCCGATGTGCGTAGATTGGTTTCGTCAAGAGACAGGAAGGTTGGCTCTGGAAGGTTGGCACCGGGAATCTCAAAGGTGACGCCGTTCATTCTCATCGCAGCTTAATGTTGACCGGAGCGGAGCCCTCGCCTTGCATCTGTTCACCTTCTGCGTTCTCGGCGCCTTCCGGCAGTTGTAACGGGGCAAGCTGCCCTACGATAACCGATTCGGGAGGGGTATCGAACATCGACATCAGTGACATCGAATCATTGTCGCCGACCTGCAGCAGCGACGAGCTGGATACGCCAAGCACTTCGATGGAGCCGACACAGATTTCGTGATTGACGACGTAAAAGATCATACCTGGAGCACACCTCCTCCATTATTTCCTGACCCGTTGCTGCTAAGCTTTGTTAAGTATTGGCGGAACGCGATCTGAATGTCGCGGATTGTCTTATTCGTCACCTGCTCTTCTACGGTGAACGGTTGCGTATCAGCCTCCGGATTGTCAGCCTTTGCTTGCTGCATATAAAAATGAATTCTCGTCGGGAGCTGTCGCCTAATATCCTCGATTACAATTCTTCGGTGATAAGGATCGAGCGGCAGATCGAGTTCTTTCTCCATTGTTGCCAGCTCTTCTGGCGCTTGCTGATCCATATAGGCATTGACACGCCGTTGAATATTGTCATAAGGAGGTGGCAGGCTCATCGCGGCTGGCCCCGCGGATGGAAACACGTTCGGTGTGCTGATGCCCGAGCTTGGTCCATTGCCATTCTTATTCCCATTGCCGTTTTTGTTCCCGTTGCCATTAACGTTGGCCGCATGGTTGTTCTTCGCCTGCTGTACGATAAATTGATCGATATCGCTCTCGCTGCCGTCCGGTGGAGGCTGAATGCCTATATTGAGAGTGCCGTCAAGCTTCTCGATTTTTAATTGGTCAAAATGGTATTCAATCTTGTCGATGCTGTACGACGGCTTGGCTTCCGCTTCTTTCAGCTTTGTGGTCAACGTGTCGACGCGTTGCTGCAGCATCATGATTTGTTCCTGCTGCATTCTTAAAGCATTCTGCACCTGTGCAATCCAAGCAGGCCATCCTGACCAGCCAGCACTAATCTGCTGCGGTCTGTCATGAGTGGGCTGTGATGGCTGGTTGAATGGAGGGTTAGCGCTGCTGCTTTGCGATGTCATCCGTTTTCACCTCGATTCATTAAACTGGATTCGGAAGCGGAACGAAGGACAAAGGATTTTCATCTTCTAGCTCGGGAGCAGGTCCACTGAAACCCCCGGAGTTGTACAGCTGCGACAGCGAACGAATGGATCCAGCGCTACCGACTTGAAGAACAGAGCTGTTGGACACGCTTTGTACGCGCAGCTGATGAATCGTAATCTGCTGATAAATCGTCCAATTGCTCATATGACGTTAACGCCGTTTCCGACTTGGTTTTGCGTGCTGTCTTGAACGTCTGGATCAATCGTATTCGTTGCGCTAAGGGCGTTGTTGGAGTTCGCTAAGCCACCAGTCAGAAACGAACCAGCTCCTGCATACGTTTTGGAGTTACTGGAGGGCGATACTTGAACCGTATCTCCGAACTGCACGACGGCGCTGGAGCCGACGCTCGTAATGTTAACAAAGCCTACGACAGCTGGCATTCGTTCCGAACCTCCTTGTTTAGATGTCGATATACGGTATCGTATGCGGCATTCGCCCATAGGTTCCGCACTTGCCTATAGGAAATAAACGTTCGAAGTACCTCGTATAAGCGAGCCGCATAACATAGAGTGATCAATTGTATATGAGAGCGTATTACGGGGGAGGCGGGAAGCAATGGTCAAATGGAATGACATGGAGGAATGGATGCGGACGCAGCAGCTCCCGCGCGGGTTCGAAGCGCTTAAAGATACAGGCTGGGTAGCGAATTATGTCAAAGCAATGTTGGCTAGCGCCCTTCAAGAGAAGGGAAGAATTCCGGGACAAAATTCGGCAGAAACGTTCGAAACGCATCATTTTATCGTCATTAAATGGACGATTCCGCGCGGCGTACATCCTTCGGAGCTCCGTCTGTTCGTTCGCGAGGATAAAGTTCGCATCGAGGGATTGCCTGAAGGCAAGAAGGAAACGATCCCACTTGCCAAGCAGGTGCTCCCGCGGATGTGCAAGGCGTTGTGCAAGGACGGTATACTCCAGATTAAGCTTCGCAAAAAACCAGCAAATATGAAATATTATGAAACACCGATCCGTTGGTGAGCATTTGTCATCAATTCGACGCATGCAGCTACTGGCAACGCTGTCACAGATTCGTTATAATGTAGCGAGGTATGTGTCTGAATCGACTGCTGTATTCATATGGGAGGATTGTCCATGACACTTGTTGACGTTAGCGACGTATCAGCCGGGCTGTTCGTGCTCGGAGCCGTATTCATCATGCTCATTTTTTCGCTGCTTAGTTTCGGCGTGCTGAGCATGTTTCAGCAGCGGTTTCGTACAGGATGGTTTTCGTTCGCGGGAGCTGTTGTCAGTGCGGTTGTGTTCGGCGTCATTCTGAACACCTGGTATTTATAACAAGCGTGTTCGATGATGGACAAGCGGCGCCTATAAGGCGCCTGGTCGGTTATTACGAATCCGCTAGCGGATACTGCTGGGTCGCAGCGGCGTTTCGCTGGCGGTTTTTTTATACTCAGATAAGAGGAGTTGTAGTTCGCTCATGTGGACAGGCATTTGGTTCATGACCAATATTGTGTTTGTTGTATGTGTGATCGCTTTTTTGTTCGCTCATCGGTCTGTTTCGGAAGCTATGCATGTAAATGCAGAGCCATCGGCTATCCGGACGCTTATTCGCAGACGCAAGCTGCTGGGCGTTGCGAGCATCATCATGTTTCTCATTATGGCAGGTAGTTTTATGATGAATATGAGAGTCAATGGTTAATCGTTCCGCCAATTAGATAGAATCGAAATGTGTCAAAAGAGTGACAACCCGGTTCAATAACGAAACCTTTGTAAGCTGTAAGGCGTCCTATACTATTAGGCATTGCTAAGTTCAGATCATAGGAAGTGTCTGTACTTACGCCTAGTAGAAGTAGGATGAAGGAGTCGTTGTTTTGAAGAAGCTGAAATGGTTGTTGCTCTTATCTCTCATTGTTACACAGGTGGTTGTCTCTCAGCCGACGGTACAGGCTGAAGAATCGATTTCTGATGATCCGGCACTAAGCACAGAGATTGCTGATACAGGCATCCCTGCTGAACAGCAGCCGGTTATAACGCCGACTACGACCGTAAGCACGGAGCCGACGGTGTTAACGCACAAACTGACGATGAACAAGAACAGTAAGGTCATCGTGCATAATGGCGTCATAACAACCGCTGCACAGCCGCTTACGTTTATTAACGGCATCTCGTACATCCCGCTGAAGGCTATTGCTGTCGAATTCGGTTATAAGGTCGATTATATCGCCTCAACGAAGCAGTCTACAGCGACTAAGGATGGCGTGGAGCTCCGATTCAGTCCGAATAATAATGTCGTGCTGAAGAACGGTGAAAGAGTGACGCTGAATGGTCCGGCAATCAATCTGAAAGGCACGTTCATGGTTCCGGTGAAGTCGTGGGCAGCGATGGCGGGGAGCAGCTTGTCACTCGTAAATAATGTGATGACGCTGAAATGGACAACCGTACAAGCGCCGCAAGCACCGAAAGCGCCAACGGCAGCTTTCGAGGTGTCGCCTTCCGAAATCTACGCAGAACAGACGCTTGTTCAGTACATTGACAAGTCGGTTGTGCCAAGCGGGACGGGCATACTGAACGAAATTTGGAACGGGCGTGAGGAGGTTTTCGCGCAAGCGGGAACGTATACGGTTACCCGGCAAATTCAAGACGGCAACGGCGTATGGAGCGATCCGTACTCCGTCACGGTCGTGGTGAAGGCGCCGAACCAGCCGCCTGTAGCTAATTTTACGTTCGATAAAGCAATCTATCGAATTGGCGAGAATGTTCAGTATACGGACCGGAGCACGGACGATGAGAATGCGATCGTAACGGTGAAGTGGTCGGGTAACGAGTCGGTATTCTTCGAAGCTGGCGATTTCCCGGTCACGTTAGAAGTGACGGACCGTCATGGCCTTACGTCACAAGTGACGAAATATGTGACGGTATCGGACGAAGTGCTCTATACTCGAGAAGAATATGGAAAGCTGTTCACGCCGGTTGGCGGTATTTATTCGATTGATGGCGCTAAGGTGTTGAACTACAAGCTGTTAACGACCAATCCTGTAGCCGAGCCGGCACAGATGGTCCGCAGCAACAGTCCGGAGACATGGACAGAGGAAGGGATTGCTTATCAGGACCAATTGATTGGCGACATCCGGTTCATGTTCCATAACATGAACCATATTGGCGCGCCGGTCAAAATGTATTTGCTCGCGACTAACTACGGAACCGTTACGGCGAATGTCGGTCTCAGCGCGAACGGTATAGGCGGTCCGAACCCACAAGTTTCGGCTACCGGCAAAATGTCGACGGCGCGGTATTTAGATTCACTAGCTTCCAAGCCTGCGACAAGCTGGATGACTGTGAAGCCGGGTGAGACGAAAGAAGTGCTTCCAATTATTTCGGCACGTGCGATCAAGCAGAACGAGGTGTTCTCGGGCTTCGCTGATCTTACGACAGATCAAAGTCTTGACTTCCAGGTCGTCGTTGTCCGAGACGGTGTCGATCCGATTGCTGCACTTCCAAGCTTAGGCTTGATGACCCGCGACGTGCATGTCCGTGGTACGTTTAACGGGACGAACCGGGAAATTGAACTGAACGAGGTGCTTGGTCATGAGCCGCAGCGTATCGTAATCGGCGATGGAAAGATAGATTTCTTTCAAGATGGATATGACGGCTTAACCGGCAAATTGGAAGTCAACAAGGGGAACTTCGGCGTATTGTACAAAATACACCTGAATCATGTTGCCCCGAACACGCTTATATCTTTGAACCCACGCGGCGGTTATTATATGGGTGCATTTCTCGTTAATGGCAAGCTCGTAACGCTGCCTGAGAAGGGCAGTATCGTGAAGGATGCGAACTCAGCCGGTGTGCTGTACCGGACAGGGTCGACCGAAGAAGCGGTCGAGATCGTCTTTACGATTGCGCCGGGCGGTAATCTGCCGATTAATTTGCTCTTCACGCCGCTTCCAGAGCTTCGCTCCTAGGAACGGCTGCATGCTGAAAGACTGCGGAACGCGTGATAGTGGCGCTTCTTCTGCAGTCTTTTTGTATGTATGACGAACGTGGAGATATGTCTCGTGCGTTGACGGCGCTGTCGATTTCGGGCATTATGGTTTTAGAAGATAGTGTGGATTCGGAGGGTAGGCTTGAATACGATGACTACAGATGAAATCGTTCAGAAGATGGCGGCTCAAGGGCTGCGAATAACAGATCAGCGGAAGACGCTGGCCGGACTGTTCGCAGATTCGCCCGGCTATATGTCTCCGAAGGACGTCTATGAATATATGGGGAGAATCTATTCCGGTCTCAGCTTCGATACGGTATACCGGAATCTTCGAGTCATGGAAGAGCTCGGCGTGCTGGAGCAGGTCGTATTTGAAGAGGGTGTTCGCTTCAAGCTTCACTGCCGGGAGCATGACCATCATCATCATCTGATTTGTCTGCAATGCGGCAAGACGTATCCGATTACGCATTGTCCGATGGATCAGACTAGTGTGCCGGACAATTTTCAAGTGGTGAAGCATAAGTTCGAGGTGTTCGGTTATTGCAAGGATTGTCGCCAAGACGGAGACAGCGAATGATGATTAAAGTAATACAGGCGCCGGTAAGGTTATACCGTCGTGTCATCTCGCCGCTGAAGCCGCCGACCTGCCGGTATTATCCGTCTTGTTCGGAATACGCGCTGGAGGCGCTGGAGAGGCACGGTGTCGCTCGCGGCTCATGGCTTGCGGTGAAGCGGATATGCCGCTGTCATCCGTTCCATCCCGGCGGGTACGATCCCGTGCCGGAGCCGAAACCGAAACGGAAATTTTAATCAACCCATATCGGTTCCTTGACACGGGTAGGTGGCGTTCGGTATATTTTGGACATAAGAATATATGATGAACCGATGAACGGATAAGTATGGATAGCGGCCATTCCAGAGAGCCGGGGCAGCTGTGAACCGGTATGGAGCGCAACCTGAAGATGGTCCGGGAGGAACCGCTGTCGAGCAATGCGAAGCACAATGAAGCCCACTATGGCTTGTCTGCGCGGCAAGAAGCGGCGATTCGTTCCGCGTTAAGGAACGTGCCGTTTGAACGGACGGTGAATGAAGCTTCTCGATCGGAGATGCAGACATAGGACTGAATCGATTGGATCGGGGAGGAAATTGGGTGGTACCGCGTGAGTGAGAGCTCTCGTCCCATGTTGGACGGGGGCTTTTTGTCGTCCATAAGCAGTTAAGTCATAATAAGGAGCGAATTACGATGAGTGAGAACAAGACGTTTTACATTACAACACCGATTTATTATCCGAGCGATAAGCTGCATATCGGTCATGCCTATACGACGGTAGCTGGCGATGCAATGGCTCGTTACAAGCGGCTGCGCGGTTACGAGGTTCGTTATTTGACCGGTACGGACGAGCACGGACAAAAGATTGAGCGGAAGGCGCAGGAGGCTGGCAAGACGCCGCAGCAATTCGTGGACGATATCGTTGTCGGCATTAAGGAGCTGTGGAAGAAGCTCGAAATTTCGAATGACGACTTCATCCGGACGACGGAGGATCGCCACAAACGGGTGGCGGAACGAATTTTCGCTCGCTTGGTTGAGCAGGACGACATTTACAAAGGTACTTATGAAGGCTGGTACTGTACTCCGTGCGAATCGTTCTTCCTGGAGCGTCAACTCGTTGATGGCAATTGTCCAGACTGCGGACGCCCGGTGGAGCTGGTGAAGGAAGAGAGCTACTTCTTCCGCATGAGCAAATATGCCGATCGACTTCTACAGTTTTATGAGGATAATCCAGAGTTTATTCAGCCGGAGTCGCGCAAGAACGAGATGATCAATAACTTCATCAAGCCGGGTCTTGAAGATCTCGCTGTATCCCGTACCACTTTCGATTGGGGCATTAAAGTACCGAACGATCCGAAGCATGTGATCTATGTCTGGATCGACGCTTTGTCCAACTATATATCGGCGCTTGGCTACGATACGCCTGACGATGAACTATATCGGAAGTTCTGGCCTGCGGACGTTCATCTGGTTGGTAAGGAGATTGTACGTTTCCATACGATTTATTGGCCGATTATGCTGATGGCGCTCGATTTGCCGCTGCCGAAGAAAGTGTTCGCGCATGGCTGGTGGTTGACGAAGGAAGGCAAAATGTCGAAGTCGAAAGGCACCGTCATCGATCCAGTCAAGCTGATTGACCGTTATGGGCTCGACGTGCTCCGTTATTTCCTGCTCCGCGAAGTGCCATTCGGCTCTGACGGTACGTTCACGCCGGAAAGCTTCGTAGAGCGGACTAATTTTGATCTGGCGAACGATCTCGGCAACTTGCTCAACCGAACAGTTGCCATGATTGGCAAATATTTTGACGGAGTTATTCCTGCATATGCAGGCGATGTGACGGCGTTCGACGAGACGCTGCGTAACCAGGCGGCAGAATCGATCGAAGCATTGGAATCGGCGATGGAGAAGATGGAGTTCTCAGTCGCTCTTACCGCGCTGTGGCAACTCGTAAGTCGTACGAACAAATATATCGATGAGACGCAGCCGTGGGTGCTGGCGAAGGACGAGTCGAAGCGGGCGGAGCTTGCGTCGGCAATGTACCATCTCGCCGAGTCGCTTCGGATCGTTTCGATCTTGCTTCAGCCGTTCTTGACCAATGCGCCACGCGCAATATGGGCGCAGCTCGGCATTGAAGCGGGTGAACTGACCTCCTGGGAGAGTGCGAAGAAGTTCGGTTCGCTGCCAGGCGGAACTCGCGTTAGCAAAGGTGAGCCGATCTTCCCTCGTCTAGACCAAGCGGTCGAGATCGAGTATATTGTCTCATCGATGACTGGCGGCTCGGCTCCAGCAGCTGATGCGAATACAGCGGCGGCATCGGTTGCTGCCGATTCTGCGGAGCGTTCAGCGGCGCCTGAGATGGCGGAAGAAATTGCGATTGATGATTTCGCGAAAATCGAACTGCGCGTTGCGCAAGTCATTGCGGCGGAGCCAGTCGCAAAAGCAGATAAGCTGCTGAAGCTGCAGCTGGATCTCGGCTTCGAGACTCGGCAGGTAGTTTCAGGCATCGCCAAATTTTACACGCCGGAGCAAATGATCGGCCGCAAAGTGATATGCGTGACGAATTTAAAGCCTGTTAAGCTGCGCGGCGAGCTGTCCCAAGGCATGATTCTCGCTGCTTCCGAAGGCGATAAGCTCACACTTGCTACAGTGCCTGACGACATGCCAAACGGTGCAAAAGTTAAATAACCAGGTTCGCTATAGGCGGACTTGAAAAGTCGAGCGGAGTAGCCTCTGCCCGACTTTTTTGTTTATGGATGTGCTTGTTGAAAAGCACATACGTGCGGAAGCGAGAGAAATAGGTGCCGAAAAGCACTTACGGAGCGCTAGGCGGGCAGCACAAGTAAATCCTCCAGTCTCCTGATGAATAGATACGGCGCATTGTTCCAATAGTGATAGTAGAGTGCACGGACGATCAGAGGGAGTTGATTTCTTTTTAGTAATAATTACGAATAATTATTGACACCTCATTTTGAACGCCTATATAATGAATAACGTAATAGTTACGATTACGATCAAGAGCGATTAAAGAGTCAAAAAGGTTCTAGGCGAAATGGGGAATGGAAGGGTATGTACGGAATGGATTCGAAACAACGCAGTAGAGGTCGGCTGTCGATTTTGCGTGGATTAACTGTAGTGGCAGCTGCTGTACTTATATTGTCAGGCTGCGGAAGCGGAGCGTCGACAGGAAAATTGGCGGAAGATAAGACGAACGTCGTGACGAGCTTTTATCCGCTCTATTATTTGGCGAGCGAGATCGGAGGCGAGTACACAAATGTAATCAACCTGATACCGGCCGGCGTCGAACCGCATGATTGGAGTCCGAAGAGCCGAGATCTGGATACGGCCTCCAAAGCGCAGCTGCTTCTCTATAACGGTGCCGGGCTAGAAGGTTGGATTGACGATTTTCTAGAAGGACTCCCGAAGAGCAGTAAGCTAAAGACTGGAGCAGCGAGCGAAGGCATCGTGCTGCTCAATGGCGAGGGAGAAGAGGACGAGCATGAAAGCGAGGCTGCAGACCACGAGGATCATGATCATCATGGTATTGATCCTCATACGTGGGTTAGTCCTAAGTCGATGATTATTATGGCTGGCAATGTTAAAGATATGTTAATAGAAGTTGACACGGTTCACCAAGCGCAATACGCAGCTAATTATGAGAAGCTCATAGAGAAGCTGAATGCACTAGATGTGAAGTTCGAGACCGAGCTTAGTCAAGTAAGCCGCCGCGATATTGTCGTGTCTCACCAGGCTTTCGGTTATTTGGCCCGTGATTACGGTTTGAATGTGCTGTCGATTATGGGATTGTCGCCTGATTCGGAGCCGCGAGCGCAGGACCTGCTTGAGCTGTCTAAGTTCGTGAAGAAGAACGGAGTTCGTTATATTTTCTTCGAGGAGCTGGTATCGAGTACATTAGCGGATACGTTGGCACGCGAAGCAGATGTGGATACACTAGTGCTCAATCCTGTTGAAGGTTTAACGAGTAAGCAGAAGAAGAATGGTGACGATTATGTTACACTGATGGAATCGAATTTGCAAAACCTACTTAAAGCATTACAATAGCTTTATTGCAAGACAGTCTGTTCGACTGTTCTATGCGTCAGTTCGGCAGAAGGAGGTATACAAGATGCTCGAGCAATCCGTACTCGAACGGCAGCAGGCGCCAAGCGCTGTATGCCATGAAGATATTATTACATTACAAGACATTGCCTTCTCTTACGAGAATCAACGTGTTATGGAGAAAGTATCGTTCTCCGTACAGCAGCGTGATTTCGTCGGCTTAATCGGCTCGAACGGGGCCGGCAAAACGACGCTGCTTCGTATGATTGTCGGACTATTGAAGCCGGCATCAGGTTCGATATCGCTGTTCGGCCAGCCGGCAGCTGATTTTAAAGATTGGCACCGAATCGGCTACGTTCCACAAAAAAATTCGTTTAATCCTCTCTTCCCAGCCACGGTTCGAGAAGTGGTACTTTCAGGTTTGTATGGTCGGAACAAAATGTTTCGAAGGATGACGAAGGCTGATCACTTGAAAGCAGACGAAGCGATGCATGCCATGAGCATTGAGGATCTCGCAGGCAAACGTATTGGTCAGTTGTCTGGAGGACAACAGCAGCGCGTCTTCTTAGCGCGTGCCCTTATTAATAGCCCGGAGCTGCTTATTCTTGATGAGCCGACGGTCGGCATCGACAGTGAGACACAAGCAGGCTTCTTCCATTTGATCAAACATATGCATCAGCATCATCGAATGACGTTCCTGATGGTGTCGCACGATATGGAGATGATTCGCGGCTATTTGGGCGAGAAGCCTGCTAAGGAATGCGGCAAGCTGAAGTTCTACGTTCGCCACTCTCACGACATTGAGGACTGCGGAGAGACGAGCATCGCTCATAGCCTGAAAGGGCTGAGGCAAGTGCTGGAGAAAGAGAAAGAAGGCGTAACTCCTTGGACATTTTAACAACTGAATTTTTCCAGCGAGCGCTTATCGGCGGATTGCTGATAGGTATTTCGGCTCCACTGCTCGGCTTGTTTCTTGTGCTGCGCAGGCTGTCGATGATCGGCGATACGCTGTCACATGTTTCAATTGCAGGCGTCGCGCTCGGCTTCCTGTTAGGCGTATACCCGATCGGCATTGGGTTAATCTTTGCACTCGCCGCATCGTTCGCCATCGAGAAGCTGCGCAAAGCGTACAAGACGTATGCGGAGCTATCCATCGCCATTATTATGTCGGGCGGCGTCGCACTTGCATCGCTGTTCTTCACTTTAGGCAAAGGATTTAACCTTGATGTAACAAGCTATTTGTTCGGCAGCATTTACACGCTTAACGATTCTGATTTAATCATCATCGGCATTGTAACCGTGCTCGTGCTCGTTATGCTTAGACTACATGTGAAAGAGCTTTTCTTGCTTACGTTCGATGAGGATGCTGCTGCCGTTAACGGTCTGCCGGTCCGATACTACAACATGATGATCAGTGTGCTTGCTGCATTCGTGATCAGCGCCTCGATCAAAATCGTAGGGGCGCTTCTTGTATCGGCGCTTCTCACCATACCTGCAGCTTGCAGTCTTGTTGCTGCCCGCAGCTTCCGGCAGTCTATCTTCACCGTCGTGATCGTCTCTGAGGTGGCGGTGATCGCCGGTCTGATGATTGCAGGCATATGGAACTTGGCGCCGGGTGCAACGATCGTACTGCTTCTCATTGCAATCTTGCTAATGCTGCTCGCTGGCCGTATCCGGTATCGGGTATAGCCAGAGCTCGCAGCGCAATCGCACCACTATATTGTGGATGATGATTAGATAGGAGTGACGCGCAGTTGACGGACGTTAATATCGGAATTGCATTTGCAGCCGGCATTGCCTCGTTCATTTCGCCATGCTGTTTGCCTTTATATCCGTCATATTTGTCATACATAACTGGAGTATCGGTGACCGAGCTGAAATCAAGCGACAAGAGCGCGGACGTTCGATGGCGAACGATGACGCACACGCTATTTTTTGTTCTCGGCTTCTCTGTAGTTTACTATACGCTCGGTTATGGTACGAATCGGTTCGCTGATTTCTTCAGTGACTACGAGTCGTTAATACGGCAGCTGTCAGCCATCTTGATTATCGTTATGGGGTTGTTCCTTCTCGGCATTTTTCAACCGCAGGCGCTTATGAAAGACCGTAAGCTGCATCTGCGGCTGAAAAAGCCAAGTTATATTGGCGCGTTCGTATTCGGTATCGGCTTCTCGGCAGGCTGGTCGCCTTGTATGGGGCCGGTATTGACTGCGATCCTAGCGCTTGCAGCATCGTCACCTGGAACTTGGTTCCAATTAACAACAGCATATGCGCTCGGCTTTGCTATTCCATTCTTTGTATTAGCCTTTTTTATTGGTTCTACGAGATGGATATTACGTTATTCCAATCTGTTCATGAAGATCGGCGGCTTTATCATGCTGCTGATGGGTGTACTGCTGTTTACGGACCGTATGACGAAAATAACGATCTGGCTGAACATGCTGACACCAGATTGGTTGAAATTTTAATTTTACGGTTGCTATTACGTGAAATAATCAATCGTCGCCATCGGAAAATGTTCGAAGATGCGCTCCGACAGCAGCATGCGGAGCGCATCTGCTTGTTCATCGGGGTAGACGTACTTGCCCTGTCCCCACCGTCCCCATTTATATTTTCTTTTCTCGATATCCATCTCAAGCTTCGTCTTCGGATACCTGCGTTCAATGACGTTTTTAGCCGTCTTCGTGAATCGATGCTGTATAAGCTCGAAGGTTAAATCCTTTGTTGCCTCACTAGGCAGTGATGCGGCTAATCGTTCGATAAGCTCGCTGTAGCCTTGTTCCCAGCCGTCATGCCAAATAATCGGGGCGATAATGAAACCAACCGGATAGCCGGCTCTTGCCACCTTGCCAGCAGCCTCGATTCGTTCCTCGAACCGGGAAGTGTTCGGCTCAAAATGACGGATAACATATTTAGCATTGACACTGAATCGGATACGAGTATGGCCGTTATGTCTAGCACTTAATAATGAATCCACATGATGGTACTTCGTGACAAATCGTAATCGTCCGTACGGTTCATCCGCCATAAATTCTATTAATTCCCTCAAGCTGCCGGATATCGGTTCAAGGCCGACAGGATCAGACGTACAGGCTGCTTCGAATCGGGTTATTTCCGGCTCACGTTCTTTAATGTAGCCTCTTGCTGCCTCAATAATTTCATCTGTATTCACATACAATCGTATATAGGGCTTGGCGCCAAGCGTTGTCTGAAGATAACAATAATGGCAGTGACCCATACATCCTGTTGCGATTGGAATCGCATACTCTGCTGATGGCTTAGATGTATCGAACTTTAGCGTCTTGCGAATGCCGACGACTAGCGTTCGTTTGGCATTTTTGTACTGTTCAAGCTCCGTCTCGCCAGGCAGGTTCGTAATTCGATTATGGCTTGTCGTCATCCGGTAAGGAATGCCTTGCTGCTGCACCCAATCGAAAATTCGTCGTCCCTTCGGATATTCCAACGCTTTAGGCTCAAAATATACAAGATCGGGAATGAATTGCGGCGTCTCCTTACGTTCTTTAGGAGGAGAGGGGCGATCTAACAACGATATGCTCATGGATTGCCTCCTTCATAGGTGGTTAGCATGTCGTCTATATTAGAAATATCAAGGGGTCAAACAGCTTTCATACGTGTAGTGTGTACCGAATAATGAAAACTGCTGCGAGTCAAGGAAAGGTAAGTTCTGGATATGATGATAAGTCGAATCGGTTGCAGTTGTGTCTTGAACGTTGTATGATACTAGAAGCAGCGCCGAGAGACAAGGTGCACATTGGGAGTTAGGAGGTTCTCCAGTGCCGACACCGAGCATGGAAGACTACTTGGAGCGGATTTATAAGCTCATTGATGAGAAGGGCTATGCGCGCGTATCTGATATCGCCGAAGGGCTCGAGGTACATCCTTCGTCCGTTACGAAGATGATTCAGAAGCTGGACAAGGACAACTATCTGATCTATGAGAAATACCGCGGCCTCGTTCTGACGAATAAAGGTAAGAAGATGGGCAAGAGGCTAGTGGATCGACACCAACTGCTGGAGTCGTTTCTGGAAATAATCGGTGTTCAAGAAGAGAACATATACCGGGATGTGGAAGGAATTGAGCACCATCTGAGTTGGGACTCCATCACATGTATCGAGACGTTAGTCGAATATTTCCGTCATGATGCCACAAGACTTGAAGAATTGCGGTCGATCCGCAATCAATTGGATAACGAGTAACCCCAAGACAAAAGGCTACCGAGCAACGCATGATGCGTAACTCGGCAGCCTTTTTGACATTAATGGTATCTTGGAAATTGATCGTCGTCCTTGCCGCCTTCGATAACTTTGAATGGCATCGTTTTGCTGCTTCGCGTACGAGGCTTCGCGCTGCGTGACGGTCGAGCAGCTTGCTTCGATCTGATACTGCTGCGAGGGGCTCGGCTTCGGCCAGGAGGGAACTTGTAGAGAAGGAATATAGCCCCAAGCACTATTACACCGATCAGCAGTCCGCTCCATTGTCCGGATAAGATGCTTTGAGCTAGACCTAGCACGATCAATGCCGCTAAGATGATGCCCCACACCGTATCTTTGTTTCGCCGTGCCATCTTTATCACCCTCTCTGCCGAATATTGCCTTTCGTTAAGGTTTGTTACCGTTTCATTATGAAGCTTTTGATTGTTCCATCTGACGGTCGATTTCACGCATCCGGTTAAACGAAGCTATGGACACGGCAACCTGATCATCGGTCGGCTCTTTAGTCGTCAGCTTCTGCAGCCATAAGCCGGGATAGCCCAAATAGCGGAGTACCGGAATTTCACGAAGCGAGTTCGTGAACCGGAGCACTTCATATGAGACACCAAGTACGACTGGCAGCAGAAGAATCCTTAAGTAAATGCGCTCCCACATCGAGTCCCAGCTGAAGAACGAGTACACAATGACGCCGACCAGGACAGAGAAGACGATAAAGCTGCTTCCGCACCGGTAATGTAGCGTATTGAAACGCTGTACGTTACGAACTGTCAATTCGACGCCTGCTTCATAAGCGCTGATTACTTTGTGCTCGGCGCCATGGTATTGAAACAGCCGTTTGACAATTGGTGTCAGTGATATGACATACAAATAACCCAGCAGAAAGATGATCTTGATGAGGCCTTCAATCAGGTTGTGTAATATTATATTCTCGAATGCCTGACCAAATAGCAATTGTTCCACCATAGCGGGAACAACTGTAAAAGCGACTTTACCGATGATGAACGAAATGATGCCAGCAATGGCAATGCCGAATATAGCTGTTAAGCTGAGTCCCGATTTCTTCGGCTTCTCGACGACAGGCGCCGTACCGTTTGCCTTTTCATCCTCGAGTTCGTCTTCTGCATATGTCTCAACGGAGAAGTTTAGATGCTGCGAGCCTTTCGCGCTCGATTCCAAAATGCCAACGACACCGCGCACCAGTGGTATTTTCTTCAATGGTGTATACCAGCTATGAGTCGTCCTTGGTACTTCATAGAAAGCAATTTCTTGGTTCTTGCGCCGTACGGCGGTTACGTTTACATGCTTCCCTGCGAACATGACGCCTTCTATAACAGCTTGTCCCCCATAAATGTTATTCGATTGCGGCAAAAGGATTTCACCTTCCTTGTCTTTGCATCCGCATCGCTGCGGCTTGCTTTGTCTCTCTATTGTACTTGATTTTACAGCTGTTTGCCAATGTCGAGCGGTTACCAATGGGCCGGAATTGCCATACTAGGAAAGGCACATTAGTTACGCACTTAGAATTTTAAAGGAAGGGGAAAATGATGGCTAAGCATGCAACGTTATGGAGTGTAAGATCCAATCATTCCGGCAATCACAGCTCAAGTAATCCAAACGGACGATCAAAGGAGCAAAGCGGTCATACCAATCCATTCACGTTTTGTCTATCGCTCGGATTTTTCGCTGGATTAATATGGGGGTCTCTGAGGGGGATCGCATATTGGCTCAAATTTACGAAGCTGGTACCGGGAGTGCTGGCTGATCCATTTTTTCAACTAAGCTTTCTGAAGACGGGTTGGGGTTATATGGTTGGAATTGTTGTTTTTTGCTTGTTCAGCATTTTGTGCTCGCTGCTTTATTTCGTCTTGTTCTCAAGGGTAGGCGGACCATGGATGGGCTTCGTTTACGGATTTCTATGGTGGGCGATAATATTCGGGGCAGTCGGACCTTCATTGTCTATCACACCTGTTCTGACGCTTATCGGGTGGAGTACGCTGTTCACGGAGCTTTGTATTTTTTTATTGTGGGGTACCTTTATCGGTTACTCGATTGCGTTCGAATATACGGACGAGGCGTCACGTGAGCCGGCCGGCTCTGCGGCGGGGGCAACGTAATAGCGTAATACTAAAGTGCGCATGCAGGAAACTCTTCTCAAACCGCTGAAGCTTATGGTAGAATGTCTAATGGACTTTTGCGCGAGAGAGATCGGCAGATGTCGTAAGGAGGTGCAGCATGCGCACTATATTGTTGCTTAACGGACCTAATCTGAACATGCTGGGCGTTCGTGAACCGGGGATTTACGGCTCGGATACGCTGCCTGCCATCGAAGAGCGCGTTCGTCAGCTTGGTTTGGAGCTCGGCTATACGGTCGACTGCTTCCAATCGAATCACGAGGGTGCATTAATTGATAAGATTCATGAATCGTTCGGCCATGCCGCAGGAATTGTTATTAATCCAGGCGCACTTACACACTACAGCTACGCGCTGCGGGATGCGCTAAGCACCGTCGCGCTGCCTGTTGTCGAAGTGCATATGTCGAATATTCATAAACGCGAAGAGTTTCGGCATCATTCGGTCGTCGCACCGGTTGCTGTCGGTCAAATCGCAGGCTTTGGAGCTGACAGCTATTTGCTAGGGTTGAGGGCGCTTGTGTCTCATCTGGAGCAGGCGTGACCAATCCAAATATAAGCTAAGTGCGAGGAGGCATCTCTTGTTATGACGAATGCAAGATTAGATCGGCTGCGCGAGAAGCTCGCGGAAGCAGGCCTGGAAGCATTTCTGGTGACCTATTCGCACAACCGCAAATATTTGAGCGGCTTTACCGGCTCAGCTGGCATGCTTCTCATCACGGCGGATGACAATTGGCTGTTGACTGATTTCCGCTATATGACGCAGGCAACAGAGCAAGCGAAAGGATTTCAAGTGGTTGAGCATGCAGCTAAGCCGATGGAATCGGTGAAGCAGCTGCTTGCTTCCCGCAATATTAGCAAGCTGGCATTCGAGCAAGAGCATGTTACATACGGTGAGTTTGCAGCTTGGTCTCAGCAGCTTGGTACGATTGAGCTGCAGCCAGTTTCCCAGCTCGTCGAGCAAATTCGGCTCATTAAGGACGAGGCGGAAATCGCCGTCATTCAGCAGGCCGCTGAGCTTGCAGACCGTACGTTTCAATACGCGCTCGGAATTATCCGCCCTGGAATTTCGGAGCTTGAGATCGCTCTTGAGATGGAGATATTTATGCGTAAGGGAGGCGCTACGGGCCCTTCTTTCGATACGATCGTTGCCTCAGGTGAGCGTTCGGCGCTGCCGCATGGTGTAGCCAGTGAACGGATCGTAGGCACGAACGAGTTCGTTAAGCTCGATTTTGGAGCTTATTATAAAGGCTATTGCTCTGATTTGACTCGTACAGTTGTAGTCGGACAGGCATCAAGTCGGCACAAGGAGATTTATAACATTGTGCTAGAAGCTCAACTGCATGCGCTGGCGAATATACAGCCAGGCATGACAGGGCGCGAAGCAGATGCGCTATCGCGTGACATCATTACACGATACGGCTACGGAGACAACTTTGGCCATAGTCTGGGACACGGCTTCGGACTCGAAATTCATGAGCTGCCGCGCCTGTCGAAACTAAGCGATATGATTTTAACACCCGGCATGACCGTTACGGTTGAGCCCGGCATCTACATCCCCGGCTTCGGGGGCGTACGGATCGAGGATGACGTCGTCTTGACGGACACCGGGATTAAAATATTGACGGCATCGACGAAAGAGCTGATTGAGCTTCCGGTTTAACGAGCTGGAGTTGACTGCTCCGTAGGATGACGGACACCGATATAAGGAAGGTTTGCACCGAAGTTGGCTGCAGGCTTCGCACATTATTAGGAGGGACATAAGCTGTGATTTCAGTTAACGATTTCAAAACAGGCCTTACGGTAGAAGTGGAAGGCGAAATTTTTACGGTTCTTGAGTTCCAACACGTTAAACCAGGTAAAGGCGCGGCATTCGTACGCTCCAAGCTCAAAAACCTGCGTAACGGCAACACGGTAGAAAAAACGTTCCGTGCGGGTGAGACAATCGGCCGTGCTCAAATTGACAACCGTGAAGTACAATATCTGTACAACTCCGGCAGTGAATATACGTTCATGGACAATGAGACGTATGACCAGTTCACTCTCGATAAGAAACAGCTCGAATGGGAGCTGAACTTCCTTAAAGAGAACATGAACGTTAACATTGCAAGCTATCAAGGCGAAATTATCGGTATTACGATGCCAACGAGCGTTGAGCTCAAAGTAACAGAAACGGAGCCAGGCGTTAAAGGCAACACGGCGACGAATGCGACGAAGGCTGCTAAGCTGGAGACGGGTCTTTCCGTACAAGTTCCGATGTTCATTAACGAAGGCGACGTTCTGCTTATCGATACGCGCGACGGCAAATATATTTCCCGCGCATAGGTATTTCACCATGCAAGCGGTCCGGACCACTCCGGGTCGCTTTTTTTGTAGGTTACAGTACACGGAATCATAGGACATATGCTATAATATTGACTTGTATGCTAATGTCAAGGTTGGGAGTGAACAGCTTTGTCGTTGATTGTGATGAAATTCGGCGGCAGCTCCGTCGGCACAACGGAACGGATGCAAAAGGTAGCACAACGGATTGTGCAAACGAAGGAAGCGGGTAACCGCGTTGTTGTCGTAGTCTCTGCAATGGGAGATACGACGGATGATCTAATCGATCAATCCAAGCAATTGAACCCGAATCCGCCGGCTCGCGAGATGGATATGCTTCTTACGACGGGAGAGCAGATTTCGGTCGCGCTCTTGTCGATGACGATACATTCGCTTGGTCATGAGGCTGTCTCGTACACGGGATGGCAAGCGGGAATTTTCACGGAAGCGGTTCACACGAAGGCACGTATTACCGACATTCGTCCGGAGCGGATATTCAATGCGCTCGATAATGGTCAGATTGTCATTGTTGCCGGATTCCAAGGGATGACGGAAGCTGGTGAAATTACGACGCTCGGCCGCGGCGGCTCGGATACGACGGCCGTTGCGCTTGCCGCTGCTATTAATGCGGATGTATGCGAAATTTTCACAGATGTAGACGGTGTCTATTCGACTGACCCGCGTGTCGTGAAATGTGCTCGTAAGCTGAAAGAGATTTCGTATGATGAGATGCTGGAGCTCGCGCATCTTGGCGCGGCTGTCCTTCATCCGCGCGCGGTAGAATACGCAAAGCATAATAATGTGAAGCTGGTTGTGCGTTCCAGTTTTAATCAGAATGAAGGTACGACGGTGAAGGAGGAAGCGGTCATGGAGCAAGGCGTGGTCGTAAGTGGTATCGCTTTTGACAAGAACGTAGCGAGAATCAGTATTTTGGGCGTTGAAGATGTGCCAGGCGTACTGGCGAAAGTATTCGGTGCACTGGCTAACAACGGTATCGATGTGGACATTATCGTGCAAAGCGGTGTTCAAGGAGGTAAAGCGGACTTCTCGTTCACGCTGTCGAAGAGCGACAAGGACAAAGCGCTTGCTGTTATCGATGGAATCCGTAACGAAGTACCGTTCCGCGAGACAACCTCCGAGGATGACCTCGTGAAAGTGTCGATTGTTGGCGCTGGTATGGTGAGCAACCCTGGCGTAGCAGCAACGATGTTCGATGCAATCTCGAAGCTTGGCGTCAGCATCAAGATGGTAAGCACGTCCGAAATCAAATGCTCGTGCGTTATTGCAGCAGAGCCGCTTAACGACGTTGTTCGTGCGCTTCATACGGCTTACGGCCTTGATACGGCTGAGCAAGCATTCGTCGGCGGTCCTTCCGAGCGCCGTTAATTGAAATTTTAATAGGTATTGCAGCTTTATGAAGGCTCTGCAATGGTCATGGAATATGACTTTGCAGAGCTTTTTGTGTTAGTTTTTTTACCATAAGGCAGCGCCCTTATGGCTCTCTGCGCGAACCATTTTATTCGGTCGTTGGCACTTACGGAGCGCGAAGCGAGCGTGATAGCGAGAAATAGGTGCCGGAAGGCACCTATTTTATCTTCCTCCAAGTTTAAAGAAATAAGCCATCCTAATAAACGGACGGCCAGCCCATAAGAACTTACTTCGTCATCCAATCGCCGTTAAGGCGAGGGACGATGCTGCTGGAGTCGACGGTTGAGCACCAGTCGATATCAGAGCCTAATCCCATCTTAATTAATCTTCTTCCTGTCATACCGCTGGAGACCGTCTCGGCAATGGCGTTCCGGCGCTCTCTGTAGAAGGCGAGCATTGCTATGCCGAGGTCGTCGGTCTCAACAGGCTGGCCGATAAGTGCTTCGAGCCTGTCAAGCAGCAATCCTGCACATAAACCGTCCTCAACCGCGAACTCATCATGACTTCCTGCACATAACAAAATCGCATCCCTTCGCAGCTCTACAATTGTTCTAGCGCAAGCTGCTGCATTGACGATTGCGCCGGCCAGCACGTTATCCGCGCGCAACGACTTCATAACGGCACGGGTGCCGTTCGTTGTCGTAAGCACTAGCCTTTTGCCTTTGACCATTTCGGCTTTGTATTCCTGCGGTGAATTACCAAGATCGAATCCCGTTATTTTACGGCAGAACCGTTCTCCGCCGAGCAGATCTCCCGGGCGATGTAGTGCCTTCGCTTCTAGCACTGTCTCTGTCGGAATGATCCCGGCTACACCTGCTTCTAGAGCGGCAACCATAGTGCTTGTTGCGCGGAGCACATCGATTACGATAGCCGTCCGGTGCGTGAACCGGTCGGTGCGCGCCTCATTGACGCTCGCAATTACTCCAACCTGCATGCTTTGAATCCGCCTTTCCAAGAACGCCAGCTTGTGTGCTGGACGTGCGCTCCGACCATGCTGGTGTATGGTCACGCTAGCAATATATGCAGATGGCTCTAGGCTGGTGTCCCCGGCCTAAATTCGGACATGCGTGCATAGGCTGAATAAAGAGTATTTGGAGCTTTAACTTAAAAGAATTGGGGGAGAAAATGATGCTGAACAAAATCGTGCTCAGTATGGCGACGCTTCGCATTTTGTCCGGCTCGATCGAGCTGTGCGCAGCGCTTCTGATGCTGAAGCTTAACCAAATAGACAGGGCACTGCTCGTCAATTCTTCGCTGGCGCTAGTGGGCCCGGTCATCCTGATCGCGACGACGACGATCGGATTGGTAGGCTTGGCGGATAAGGTATCATTTGGCAAGCTGGCATGGATTACAGCCGGAATCGGCTGCCTATTGATCGGTGTTCTTAAAAAATAGCAATCTATCGAACGGTCGCCTCTATAAAAATCGTATTATAACGCGTTACTGTCGTCATATTATTCGCTCTGGGACATACATATGAAACAACAGAGACGAGGACAAACATCGAGAGAGGAGTGGGGGGCGTATGCTGGGTCGGATATCGTATCTGCTGCCAACGGAGCTGTCAGAGGCGCTTTCCCGACTGCCTGCTTCGGTTATGGACGGACTAGAAGAAATTCGCATTCGGGAAAATCGTCCGCTCGAAGTGTGGACAGGCGGAGGCTCGGCTTTCGTTACGCCAGGAGGTAAGCTGCAGAACAGTCCGGACGGTGCTATTAAGCCATCAGCGGATATGTGCCGAAGGCTGCTGGAAAGAATGACGAACCATTCCGTGTATGCCATGGAAGAGGAGCTGCGCCGAGGCTACATTACAGTCGAAGGTGGTCATCGCATTGGGCTTGCCGGGCGGACGGTGCTAGAGGATGGTAAAGTTCGAAGTATTCGTGACATAGGAGGCTTCAACGTCCGGATTGCAAGGGATGCTGCGGGCGTGTCGCTGCCTGTGTTGCCGATGCTGATTGACCGCTATAGACAAACGATCTCGTCAACGCTAATAATCGGAGCGCCCCGGCAAGGGAAGACAACATTTATTCGAGATTTAGCTAGAGCTGTCAGCTACGGGAGGTGGCGTTTACCGCATGCGGAGGGATGGCCGGGACGTAAAGTCGGCATTGTGGACGAGCGTTCAGAAATTGCGGCCTGCGTACGAGGCGTGCCGACGTTCGACGTCGGTCCGCGAACCGATGTGATGGATGCATGTCCGAAGGCGGAAGGAATGATGATGATGATTCGATCCATGTCGCCGGAAGTTCTCGTCGTTGACGAAATTGGTCGTGACGAGGATGTAGAGGCGATTCGTGAAGCAGCCCGGGCTGGTGTAGCCGTCATTGCAACTGCGCACGCAGGCAGCTGGCAGGAAGCTGCGGCGAGGCCGGCTATCCGCCGTCTGCTGCAGGACAACGCATTTGCTCGCGGCGTCGTGCTGCGGCGCACGAAAGACGGACTTGCTTCCAGAGTGATTGATTTAGAGCATTCCGCTGCAGCATCGTCTGCAAGCGCTGCTGGTGCACCGACCCGAACGGCAGGTCATTCGCCAGCGGCGCCTCGCGAACCTACTTCATGGCCCGCAGCAGGTGATATGAATGCTCGTTAAACTAATCGGCGCCGCACTCGTATTGTTCGCAGGCACGCTGATCGGCTTCCTGCAGGCTGCTCGCTATGCAGACCGTCCAAAACAAATTCGGCAGCTGTCAGGCTCGCTTCAGAGACTGGAGACCGAGATTGTGTACGGCAGAACCCCGCTTCCGGAAGCTCTTCGAAACACCGCTGCCAGCGCGGAGCAGCCGATTAGCCGATTGCTTCAAGCAGCGGCTGATGAGCTCGGTTTAGGGGATGGGCGGACGTTCCGCGAATGCTGGGAGTCGGCCATGCGTGCCGGCTGGCCGGCGACGGCAATGCGGGAACCAGAGCTGAAGGTGGCATTGCGGCTCGGATCAACGCTCGGAATAAGCGACAAGGACGACCAGCTCAAGCATTTACGTTTGGCGGCTGTACAGTTAAAGGCGGAGGAAGATGCAGCGAAGGACGAACAATCGAAGTACGAGAAGATGAGCAGAAGTCTTGGCCTATTGCTTGCCGCTCTCGTCGTCATATTGATGGTTTAGTGGGGTGCCGCACACATGAATATCGATGTGAGCGCTATATTTCAAATCGCCGGCATCGGCATCATCATCGCGATGATTCATACTGTTTTGAAGCAGATGGGCAAGGAAGATATGGCGCATTGGGTAACAGTAATCGGTTTTGTCGTCGTGCTATTCATGGTCGTCCGGCTTCTGAACGAATTGTTTCAAGAAATTAAGACGATCTTCTTATTCCAGTGAATGTAACTAATCGGACGGCGCATCATGCGGTAGAACGGGTGCGGGGCAGGTGAACGGGATTGGAAATCATTCAGATCGTCGGACTTGGGTTGATCGCTACTGTCCTCATCCTCGTCGTTCGCGAGCAGAAGCCGATGTTCGCTTTTTTGCTGGCGGCTTTTACCGGACTGTTCATCTTCCTCTACGTTATCGAACGAATCGATGCCGTCATCTCGATGCTGGAACGGCTGGCGGAACAGACAGGCATTCCATCGATTTATTTGAAGACGATATTAAAAATTATTGGGATCGCGTATATTGCCGAATTCGGCGCCCAAATCGTGCGGGATGCTGGACAAGAGGGAATCGCCTCCAAGATCGAATTCGCCGGCAAGGTGCTCATTCTCGTTATGGCCGTGCCGATCATCCATGTCATCGTCGAGACGGTGCTCGGCTTAATGCCGCCGGGAGGGTGAGAGGATGACGATGATGAACAATCGAGTCGCCGCCCGAAGGTTGGTCGCATTGGTCGTACTATTATGGGTTATCTTTACCACATCGCATGCGGCGTTCGCAGCAGCACAATCGAGCGGGCCTGTCGGCGGTGTTCCTCCTCCATCGGATAGTCAAAGCACGCTGCCTTCGGATCATGGGCTGTCCGAACGGCTAGCCAAGGAGCAGGCGGCAGAATTGAACGCCGATCCGATTGAGAGCTATTGGAGCCGACTTGTCAACGAATACGGTGGTTACTTCCCGGATCGGAATCTTCCATCCTTCGCCGAGATGATAATGCCGGGCGGCGAGAGCTTGAAGCTGACGACGGTTTTGGCTGGTTTGCTCAAGTATATGCTGCATGAAGTGTTGTACAATGGCAAGCTGCTTGTAACGATCGTGCTGCTGGCGGTTTTCAGCTCCATACTAGAGACGCTGCAAAATGCATTCGAGCGCAACGCTGTCAGCAAAGTTGCCTACGCCATCTCTTATATGGTGCTCATCATCCTTGCCATTAACAGCTTCAATGTTGCGATCGGCTATGCCAAAGATGCGATCGGCGGAATGATTCAATTCATGATGGCGATGGTTCCACTGCTGCTCACGCTGCTCGCGTCGGTTGGAAGCATTGCGACAGTAACAGTGCTTCACCCGGTCATTGTTTTTATGATCCATGCGGTAGGTACGTTAATTTACACGATCGTATTCCCGCTCTTATTCTTCTCGGCTGTACTGCATATTGCAAGTGCATTGACGGACAAGTTCAAGGTGACGCAGCTTGCGAACCTGCTGCGTAATATCGGCATCGGCACGTTAGGGGTGCTTGTTAGTACGTTCCTTGGCGTGATCTCGGTGCAAGGGGCGACTGCAGCTCTGACCGATGGAGTAACGCTTCGAACAGCTAAGTTCGTAGCGGGCAATTTCGTACCGGTCGTCGGCAAAATGTTCTCCGATGCATCAGACACCGTCATCTCCGCTTCTATGCTTGTGAAAAATGCAGTCGGCATCGCAGGCGTTATTATTCTCCTGTTTCTGTGTGCGTTCCCGGCACTCAAAATATTAACGCTCGCGCTGATCTACAACGTCACAGCTGCCGTCATGCAGCCGCTCGGCGATAGCCCAATCGCCGCTTGCCTTGCGACGATCGGCAAGACGATGATTTATGTATTCGCTGCTCTTGCGGCTGTCGCGCTCATGTTTTTTTTGGCGGTGACCGTCATATTAACCGCAGGCAATGCCGCCATCGTGATGCGGTGAACGTTTTATTAATCAATCTCGGAGGAAGCCAACATGCTGGATTGGCTGAGCGGCTGGCTGAAAGAAATTATTACCGTTATTCTGCTGGCGTCGATCGTCGATTTACTGCTGCCGAATAAAGCGATGCAGCGTTATGCAAGGCTGGTTGTAGGCCTTATCGTCCTGATGACGATATTGTCACCGCTTCTTAAAGTTTTTCAGGGAGACTTCAATACACAGGTGGAAGCCGGTATGAATGAATGGGAAAAAGCAGGAGCCCGGTATGACGTCAGAATGCCGACTTTGCAAGACATAACGAAGGAAGCACAGCGTCTTAGCGAGGAACAGCAGCGTCAGGCTTCAGCGTTAACGGAACGTCAGCTTGCGGCGGCGATGGAGCTGGAGCTTAACAGCAGACTGAGTACGCAAGGGACACAGGTGATGGTTACGCTCGACTCTTCTGGGAAGTCGATCGATGCGGTGAAAGTGACACTTCCAATAACGGAGGATCAAGGACAAGATAGCGTGCAGTCATCCACTTCGCAAGATCAGATGGCGATAGCTCCAATCAAAATTGCAGTAGACGTAGACATCGCGGAAAATTCAGATGCAGCGAGGCTGCAGCAAGGCTCTGCCAGCCGAGAAGAGCCGCAGGTCGAGCCTGCCGTAAAGGATGAAATTGAGCTTGCGCTGCGTCAGGGATGGAGCATTGCTCCAGACCAGATTGTTATCAGGTTGGCAGAAGCGTAATACGGCACATACTGCCGAAACTGGCGGAGAGGGGGATGACCGGTGGCCAAATGGCTCGACAGCCTGGAGAAAATGATCGGCGGAGGCGATAAAGGTCCGAAGCGGATACGCACGATGAGATGGCTGCTTCTGATCGGCTGCATTGGTGCAGCACTAATGATCGTGAACTCCTATCTGAAATTCGACGGGGTTGAGCCGACAGCCAGTCCGGCCGCGCCGCCGGCAGCAGATGTGCCAGCCTTATCGACGCATCGAAGCGATTCCGAATTTGCCCTCATCGAGCAGCCGCTTGAGAATCGGCTGAAGGAAATTTTAGAGAAAATCGTCGGCGTTGGTACGGTAGATGTGCTCGTATCGGTCGAATCGACCGAGGAGGTCATCTACGCCATTGACACGCAGAAGTCACAGCAAATAACCGATGAAAGCGACAAGAATGGTGGAAGGCGGCATATGACAAGCGTATCCGACAACGGGAATATCGTCTTGTATGAGACGTCAGGCGACCAGTCTCCGATCGTAATGAAGAAAATTAAACCGAAAATTAGCGGCATTCTAGTCGTCGCCAAAGGGGCAGAGCATCCGACGGTGAAACGGCTCATTCTGGATGCGATCGAGAAAGGCATCGACGTTCCGGTTAACCGCATTTCGATCGTACCGAGCAAGCAGTAAATAACATTATTTTGAAGAAAGATAGGAGGGTGTTCTTCTATGAACACAAAAAGACAAACGATCTGGCTCGTATCGATGCTTAGCTTAATGGTCATTCTATCGGCATATTATCTGTTCACGGAAGATTTGGACCCGACACCGAGCAGGCTTGCGTCAGAAGGAACAAATGGTGCGATGGAAGCAGCGAACGGTCAAGAACAATCCGCTATCGTGGTGAATGAAGTAGAAGGAACGACTGAAGGTGCGACGCAGGCGGCAGGCGGAATGAGCGAGGAGGATCAGAAGACGCTCGAAATGCTGGAGTCGCAAGGCGTGACGGCATCGACGAACAATATTTTTACCGATCTACAGTACAAACGAACTGAAAATTATAACAAAGCGTCGGATGAATTGATGGCTGTTATCTCGAATACGAAGGACGCAAGCAGTGAAGAAGCGAATCAGGCGCTTTCGAAGCTTGATGCGCTGGAGGATAAGATGGATCGGATAACGGCGCTTGAGGAGCAGCTAAATCAATTATTTCCTATAGCCGTCGTCGATGATCAGAACGACCATTACAAGGTCGTCGTGCAGAGTGAGCAGCTTAATCCTGGCCAGGCGGTCGAAATTGTCGATATGGTAACCAAGTCGCTGGAGGTCGAGCCAGAGCAAGTGAAAGTCCAATTTGTACCTTAAACGATGTGCCTGCCTGCAGGAGCGCAAAGCTTCTGTTGGCGGGCTTTTGTGCATACTTTGTACCTTCAGCATGGGGAAACCTTTAGGCGAGGTGGGCAGAAAAATATGTTGGTTCGGTTCTGTTTATGCTATAATACATACGTTATGGGTAACAATTGGAATTCTTCCCTGTACGATTATCGTACCGCGGGATCGAAGTAGACAAGCTTCGTTACTTGATGAAGGAGTGAATTGATACGAATGTTCAAGTTGAACGAAATAAAAGAACTGATTAAATTAATTGACCAGACCTCTGTTCACGAGCTGGAGATTGAGAATGAAGGCACGCGTCTTCTTATTCGCAAGCCAGGCAAGCAAGAAGTCGTGACGGTACAAGCTGCTCCAGCAGTTGCGCAAGTGATTCCGTCTACACCTGCTGCTCCAGCAGTTCCGGCAGCGGCAGCAGCTCCTGCTCAGCCTGCTTCTGCTCCAGTGCCTGCAGCACAAGATAATCTACATAAGATCGTATCGCCGATGGTCGGAACATTCTATGCAGCTCCATCGCCGGATTCTGCACCGTTCGTGCAGAAGGGTTCGCGCGTTACGGACAAGACAGTCGTATGTATTTTGGAAGCGATGAAGCTGATGAACGAGATCGAAGCGGAAGTTCGCGGCGAAATCGTGGAAGTGCTCGTCGAGAACGGTCAGCTGGTGGAATTTGGTCAGCCGTTGTTCCTTGTCAAGCCGGAATAAAGGGGTTATTTCGCTTCTGAAAGGAGTTTCAAATTGAAATTCGAGAAAATTTTGATCGCTAACCGTGGTGAGATTGCGGTCCGGATTATTCGTGCCTGCCGTGAGAAAGGAATTGCGACGGTGGCTGTCTACTCGGAGGCTGACCGCGATTCGCTTCATGTACGTCTTGCTGACGAGGCTTATTGTATCGGACCGACGCTGTCTAAGGACAGCTATTTGAACTTAACGAATATTATGAGTGTAGCGACGCTGACCGGCTGCGATGCGATCCATCCTGGCTACGGTTTCCTCGCGGAGAATGCAGATTTCGCCGAAATTTGCGAGGCCTGTAATGTAACGTTCATCGGACCTTCCCCGACGGCCATCAGCAAGATGGGGGACAAGTCGGTAGCGAAGCAGACGATGAAGGATGCGAACGTTCCGGTCATTCCAGGCTCAGACGGTCTTATTGAGGATCTTGATGAAGCGGTACGCATCGCCCGCGAAATCGGCTACCCTGTCATTATTAAAGCGACGGCAGGCGGCGGTGGCAAAGGTATCCGTATCGCGGAAGACGAAGAATCGCTTATCTCACAGATTACGACCGCACAGCAGGAAGCGCAGAAAGCTTTCGGCAATGCGGGCGTATATTTGGAGAAATACTTGACGGGTATGAAGCATGTCGAGATTCAAATTTTGGCTGATAAGCATGGCAATGCTGTCCATCTGTTTGAACGTGACTGCTCTGTGCAGCGTCGCCGCCAGAAGCTCGTGGAGGAGGCGCCTTGTCCGGTACTGACGCCTGCCATTCGTGAGAAGATGGGACAAGCAGCAGTGCGCGCAGCGCTTGCCGTTCAGTATTCAGGCGCCGGAACACTTGAGTTCCTGCTCGGACCAGACGGAAACTTCTATTTCATGGAGATGAACACTCGTATTCAGGTAGAGCATCCTGTTACGGAGCTTATTACAGGCGTCGATCTCATCAGCGAGATGATTTCCGTCGCTGAAGGCAATCCGTTGTCAATCCGCCAGGAAGATATTAAAGTAAACGGCTGGGCCATTGAGTGTCGAATTAATGCCGAGGACTCTGAGCGCAACTTTATGCCGTCCCCTGGTCAAATCCAATTTTATTTGCCGCCGGGCGGCTTAGGTGTTCGCGTCGATTCGGCTGCATACCCGGGATATACGATTTCGCCGCATTATGACTCGATGATTGCGAAGCTGATCGTATGGGGCGCAACTCGTGAAGAGGCGATTGCGCGAATGAAGCGCGCGCTGTACGAATTCGAGATTGAAGGGATCAAGACGACGATCCCGTTCCATATGAAGCTGCTGAATCATCCGAAGTTTCTTAAGGGCACGTTCGATATCAAGTTCCTTGAAGAATATGATATTAACAATCCCGAAGCAGAGTTCGAAGAAGCTTAACCGCTTCCTACGAGGAAATACTCAGGTTTGTCATAAATCTAGCCTGATGTTATAGTATAGAGATTAGAAGCGGATAAGCCTCCGGCTTGCAAGCCCGGAGATGCGCTCGACTTTAAGGGAGGTGTAGACGATTTATGAGTACGAGTACAATTGTTGCTGACTATGAACGGACAGAGATGGGCAGTATTCAGATCGCGCCTGAAGTGATCGAGGTCATCGCCGGATTGGCGACCGTTGAAGTGCAGGGGGTTGCCGGAATGAGCGGCGGCTTCGCTGGCGGTATCGCCGAGCTGCTGGGACGGAAGAACTTATCGAAGGGTGTTAAGGTCGAGGTAGGCCAGCGTGAAGCGGCGGTAGACGTATCGATCATTGTTGAATATGGCAATCGTATTCCAGATATCGCATCCGAAATTCAGCGTAACGTCAAGCGTTCTATCGAGACGATGACAGGTTTGCATGTCGTGGAGGTCAACGTTCATATTCATGACGTTCACTTCAAGACAGCAGAGAAAGCGGAAGAAGAGGACACACACCAGCGGGTGAAATAGTTGCTTGAGCCGCGTACGCGCGGGTCGGCAAGATCGTACCAAACCCCCTCGTGAACGGGCGTGCCGCTCAGCGCAAGGGGGTTTTCATTCCGTTATGCCGGAGGAGGCCTATACGTTGGTCAGAGTAATGGACAAGCTATTGCTTTTCTTATACAGCATTGTAGTAGGTGCCGCTTCGATTGGGTTGTTCTGTCTCGGACTTCGCTGGATACCGGAGGAGTCGGCGTTGGATGGCATGCGCAGCCTGTATGACGGTGATATTGCTTGGATTCAACTTACGGCTGTTATCTTCGCTGTCGTCATGTTCTTAATCAGTCTTCGGCTGTTTTTTATTTCCGTAAAGCGCAGCGGCGGGTCGGCACAATCGATCGATCAGCGCAATGAGCTTGGCGAAGTGCGAATTTCGATGGAAACGGTTGAGAACCTGGCTTTGAAAGCGGCATCGAAGCAGCGCGGGCTGAAAGATTTGCGTGCGCGCATTAAGGTGTCAGAAGCTGGATTGGATATTGTCATTCGTACTGTCGTAGATGGCGATACCCCAATCCCGACGCTGACGGAAGAGATACAGCGTTCGGTCAAATCTCACATTGAAGAGATTACCGGCATTCCGGTAGCTAGCGTATCGGTGTTCGTTGCGAATGTGGTACAAGCCCCAGCATTCAAAAGCCGCGTGGAATAGAGGTGAGCTTGCCCGATGTGGAAGCATTGGCTTAGCGATTATGGAGGCAGAATAGCCGGAGCGGCTGTCGGTCTCGTGCTCGGAATCGTCTATTTATTCGCTGGATTTTGGGACATGCTCGTATTCGCCTTTTTGATTGGCGTCGGATATGTTATTGGCAAACGGATGGAGTCAGGAGAAGGTTTGCGCCTTCCGTTTAACCGCGTGGCGAAGTGGATGGAACGGTGGATTGGTCGCCAGCGTCCTTTCCGGTAGCTCTGTGGTCTCCTCCGTACTCCGGAAGCTTAGGTTATGCAATGGCTTTGGAGCAGGGAGGAGATCATAAGCTAATCTGCATAGACGAAACGTTAAGAAACATGGGCTGGCGGTACAAGTTCCGGTAGTCGAAGTAACGTACCTCTGAACACGGCCAAACGGTTTGATGGCCAAGGCAGAGGTTTTGTCATGTTCGGAAGCACCATTGCCCATTATATATGTAATAGATGTTGAAGCTGTTTACGACGAAGTTGAAGGAGGCCCCATGAAACGAAGACTCGCACGGGAAATTGCAGTATCAAGCTTGTATCAGATTGAAATGAATGAAGTATCGGCCGATGAAGCAGTTAATATGCTCATGGAGGAAGCACGTCAGCACGACAATGAGCTTGGAGCGCAGCCCGAGGAAGCGAAGAAGGTTGAAGCTTTTACGCGTGAGCTTGTGCTCGGCGTCTTAGAGCGACAAGCAGCGATTGATAATATCCTGCAGCAATATTTGACGGGCTGGCAGGTGGATCGGCTGTCCCGTGTGGACAAGCAGGTGCTTCGTCTCGCATGCTACGAGATTGTGTTTCGGGAAGATGTGCCGCCTAAGGCAGCAATTAACGAGGCAATCGAGCTTGCGAAGCATTTTGGTACGGACGAGTCTGGCAAATTTGTCAACGGTGTGCTTGGCAAGTTAATCGGTGCAATTAACGATTTGAAATCTAACCAATAACGATTTGGATATTTGGATATAAGGGAGCGATAACCAATATGACAGCACAAATTATTAACGGTAAAGCGATTTCGGATCAAATTCGGGAAGAAGTGAAGGCGGAGACGGCAAAGCTTAAGCAGCAAGGTATCGTGCCAGGTCTAGCTGTTGTGCTCGTTGGCGAAGATCCTGCATCAAAGGTGTATGTAGGCAGCAAGGAGAAAGCTTGTCAGCAGCTTGGCTTTTATTCTGAGGTTCATCGGCTCGGCGCAGATACGTCGGAGGAAGAGCTTCTTTCTCTAATTGATCGTCTTAACAATCAAACGACGATTCACGGGATTCTGGTACAGCTGCCGCTTCCTAAGCATATTAACGAGAAAGCCGTCATCGATGCGATCTCGGTCGATAAAGACGTGGACGGCTTCCACCCTCAAAGCGTGGGCAATCTCGTTATCGGCGACGACAGTCTGCTGCCATGCACGCCGGCAGGCGTTATTGAACTGATTAAACGTTCGGGTACTGATATTGCAGGTAAGCATGCCGTCGTTATCGGACGCAGCAACATTGTTGGTAAGCCGGTAGCTAGCCTTCTGCTTCGCGAGAATGCGACGGTTACAATTACTCACTCGCGCACGACGAATTTGCAAGAAATCGCGAAGCAAGCGGACATTCTTGTCGCAGCGATCGGTAAGCCAGAAGCTATCGACTCTTCTTATGTGAAGCCTGGCGCTGTGGTTATCGACGTTGGGATTAACCGTCTGGCGGATAAGAAGCTTGTAGGCGATGTCAATTATGAGGACTGTCTCGAAACGGCAGGTGCTATTACACCTGTACCAGGCGGAGTAGGACCTATGACGATTACGATGCTGATGCAGAACACGCTGAAGGCGGCTAAGAAAGCACACGGAATCGGAGTGTGACGCGTATTATGGCGAACGCCCCTCGCATCTATTCGATCAAGGAGCTGAATCGTTACATAAAGCTGAAGCTGGAATCCGATCAATTGCTCAGTGATATTTGGCTTCGTGGTGAAATTTCGAATTTTACCCATCATTCCAGCGGCCATATGTATTTTACGCTCAAAGAAAGCGACAGCCGGATTAAATGCATCATGTTCGCCTCTCATAACCGAAGCTTGCCGTTCATTCCGAAGGAAGGAACGAAAGTGATCGCAAGAGGTAATGTGTCGGTCTATGAGCGCGATGGGAATTATCAATTTTATGTAACCAGTATGCAGCCTGATGGGATCGGCAGCTTGTATTTAGCTTATGAGCAGCTTAAGAAAAAGCTGGAAAGCGAAGGCCTGTTCGACCAAGCGCGTAAACGTCCAATACCAGCTTTTCCGCGTGCGATTGGCGTCATTACATCACCGACTGGAGCTGCTGTTCGCGACGTTATTATAACGCTGCAGCGGCGGCATCCTTCGGTGCCCATTATCGTATGTCCTGTGCTCGTGCAAGGCACGGGCGCGGCACCTTCAATTGCGAGAGCAATTGAATTTATGAACCGAATGGCGGAGACCGACGTATTAATTGTAGGGCGCGGCGGCGGTTCACTGGAAGAATTATGGGCGTTTAACGAGGAGGAGGTCGCTAGAGCGATTGCTGCCTCCTCGATTCCGGTTATTTCAGCCGTCGGCCACGAGACGGATTTCACCATTGCGGATTTCGTTGCCGATTTGAGAGCGGCGACGCCGACGGCAGCCGCTGAGCTTGCTGTACCGCATCTCGGCGAGCTGCAGAGGCATATGAGTCGATTAGAGCAGCGTCTTGTACAAGCGGCACAGCATCACGTTCGCGTTCGTAGGGAGAAGCTGGAACGAATCAGAAGGTCGCCTTTTTTTGTACATCCGCGTCGCTATCTGCTTGATCAGGCACAACGGCTTGACCGGCTTACGGAGCGATTAACAACGCTTGCCGCTCGGAGGTCGGAGAGAGGACGTGAACGGCTGGAGCGACTGAGAACAACGCTGATGGCCCATCATCCCGGCAATGCTGTGCAATCGGCAGCAGATAAGCTGACGATGCTTAACCGGCGGTTGGAATCAGCAATAGCAGTACAGCTGAAGGAACGGAGGCTGCAGCTAGCGTCATCGATTAGACAGCTGGATGCCCTTAGCCCGCTCAAAGTTATGGCGCGGGGATACAGTCTTGTATATGACGAGAACGAGCAGAAGCTTATTCGTTCCGTGAACGATGTGCAGCCAGGAGATGTCATAAAGGTTCGGTTGTCTGATGGTCAATTGGACTGCCATATTTGGTCGATACGAGGTGATGAGAACGATGGAAACGAATGAGCAGCAGCTGTCGTTCGAGGAAGCGATGAATCAATTGGAACGGATCGTGTCTCAACTGGAGAATGGGGACGTTCCGCTTGAAACAGCGATCGATCTATTTCAAGAAGGTATGCGGTTGTCCCAATTGTGCGGGAGCAAGCTGGAGCTTGTAGAACGGCGGATCGAGCTGCTGATCGAGACGGAGCAGGGCGTGCAGAGAAAGCCGTTTGCTCCTACTAACGAGGATTGAGGGGAATAAGCTTGAGCGAGCGGTTAACGACGCAACAATATATTAGTCAGACGGCAGCCGAGGTGGAATCGGCATTAAGGTCCATTGTTCCTGCGGGCTGGGATATTCCAGCAATATTAAGAGAGTCTATGAATTATTCGGTTGAAGCAGGCGGCAAACGCCTTCGTCCCGCGCTGGTGCTCGCTGCAGCTTTTGCTGTGAAATGCTCACCTGAGGCGGTTAAAGCAGCAATGCCTGTTGCATGCGCGATTGAGTTGATTCATACGTATTCACTAATTCATGACGATCTGCCGGCAATGGACAACGATGATTATCGGCGTGGCAAGCTGACGAATCATAAGGTATATGGAGAGGCCATGGCTATTCTTGCAGGGGACGCTTTATTGACACATGCGTTCTATGCGATCGTGCAGGCTTCAAGGAAGCATGGCGTACCGGCTGAGACGGCGTTGCAAATTGTCGAGGAGTTGTCTGTGTTTGCTGGTGCATCTGGGATGGTTGGCGGCCAAGCAGCGGATATGTTAGGTGAGCAAGGAGAGACGACACTAGCTCAGTTACGCTACATTCATCTTCATAAAACGAGCGACTTGATCGTATTCTCTCTTCGTGCTGGCGCGCTGATTGGCGGAGCGAATGCGGAGCAGCTTCAGCGTCTGACTGAATTTGGCACGTCCCTTGGACTTGCGTTTCAGATTCAGGATGATATTCTTGACCTAGTCGGTGATGAGACGAAGCTAGGCAAAAAAACGAACAGTGACGTGGAACAGCAAAAGGTAACGTATCCGTATCTGATCGGACTTGATGAGAGCCGCGCGGAAGTGGAAAGGTTAACCGAAGAGGCGAAAAAAGCGCTCGACCAGGCCGGACTTGAGGGGCCTTCCCGATTGTTCGGAATTGCCGATTATTTGATGAAGCGGGACCATTGAATTATAATGATGGAAACGTTGGATGACAATGATTCGACAAAACTATTGGTTGCAGCGAAAGCGAGGAAGTTGCCGTGATGCTCGAAAACATTAACGGTCCGGAAGACTTAAAGCGGTTGTCTATAACGGAGCTTGAAGCGTTGGCGGGCGAAATCCGTCAATTTTTGATCGAGAAGCTGTCGTCTACGGGCGGGCACTTGGCACCAAACCTTGGTGTTGTAGAGCTTACCTTAGTACTGCATTATTTGTTTGACAGCCCGAAAGACAAATTTATTTTTGACGTTGGTCATCAATCCTATGTTCACAAAATATTGACAGGCAGACGCGACCGGTTCGATACGCTGCGTAAATATAAAGGCTTGTGCGGATTTATTAAGCGAGCTGAGAGTGAACATGACGTCTGGGAAGCCGGGCACAGCAGCACGTCTCTGTCTGCAGCCATGGGGATGGCGTTAGCACGTGATCTGAAGGGTGAAGACAATAAAGTCATTGCTATTATTGGTGATGGCGCTTTAACAGGCGGCATGGCGCTAGAAGCGCTTAACCATATCGGCCATGAGAAGAAAAATTTGATGGTCATTCTGAACGATAATGAGATGTCTATCGCTCCGAATGTCGGTGCTCTTCATCATTACTTGGGCAAAATTCGGACGGACCGGCATTACCAGAAGGCCAAGGATGAGGTTCAGAACTTCCTGAACAAAATTCCGGCTATCGGCGGCAAGCTGGCCAAGACGGCTGAGCGGTTCAAAGATAGCTTGAAATATTTGCTCGTCAGCGGTATTTTGTTTGAGCAGTTCGGTTTGACGTATTTTGGTCCGGTAGACGGACATGATATTGAAGCTCTTGCAGAGGTCATTAAACAAGCGTCGCAAGCGGAGGGACCGGTTCTCGTCCACATTGTGACGGTTAAAGGTAAGGGCTACCTGCCGGCTGAGAAGGATTCGCACAAGTGGCATGGGATTACGCCGTATAAGATTGAATCTGGTCAAGTCGTGAAAGCGGTCGGACCGCCGATGTATACGGAAGTGTTCGGGCAAGCGCTGATAGAGCTCGCGGAGAAGGATGAACGGATCGTAGCGATTACACCGGCAATGCCTGGTGGTTCAGGGCTTATGAAGTTTGCGGAGCGGTTCCCGAATCGAATGATTGATGTCGGTATCGCTGAGCAGCATGCTGCTACACTTTCGGCTGCACTTGCGATGGAAGGCATGAAGCCTGTATACGCGGTTTATTCGACTTTCTTGCAACGTGCGTACGATCAGGTTGTCCACGACATTTGCCGTCAAAATCTAAACGTCGTATTCGCAATCGACCGTGCTGGCTTCGTCGGTGCCGATGGTGAAACGCATCATGGCGTTTATGATATTGCATATCTGCGGCACGTACCGAACCTCGTCCTCATGATGCCGAAAGACGAGAATGAGCTTCGCAGAATGATGAAGACTGCGATTGAATATAACGATGGCCCGATCGCGGTGCGTTACCCGCGCACGAACGGCTTAGGTGTGGCAATCGATTCGGAGCTGCTTCCGATTCCGATCGGAACTTGGGAAGTGCTGCGCGGCGGCGATCAAGTCGCAATCGTAGCAATCGGTCCAATGATTGGCGTCGCGGAGGAAGCTGCGGAACAGCTTAAGCGTGAAGGCATTAATCCTCGTATTATTAATGCGCGCTTTATTAAGCCGCTTGACGAAGCTATGCTTCGCTCGCTTGCGGAAGAAGGCATGCAGCTGATCGTACTAGAGGAAGGCTCGGAGCTTGGTGGTCTCGGTAGCGCAGTAATGGAGTTCTATTCATTGAACCAAATTTACGGTGTGAACGTTCGTATTATAGGTGTGCCGGATCGTTTCATTGAGCATGGCTCGGTGAAGGAGCAGCGGGTGGAAACCGGACTGACGGCAGAGCGGGTCGTCACAGAAGTAAAAGCGATGATGCCGCGACGTACTCGCATGGCAACGGGGCAATAGCGGCTTGAAGGAGAAACATGACGAACTTGAAGGAACGTATTGATGTTCTGTTAGTAGAGCAAGGATTTTATGAGAGCCGCGAGAAGGCGAAAGCGGCCGTAATGGCCGGCCTCGTGCTGGTCGACGGTGAACGGATGGAGAAAAGCGGTATGAAAGTGTTGCGAACAGCCTCCATTACAGTAAAGGGAGCGCCTCATCCGTATGTAAGCCGCGGCGGCTTGAAGCTGGAGAAAGCAATAAAGCATTTCGGCATTCAGCTGCAGGATCGGATTATGCTGGACATTGGCGCTTCAACAGGCGGCTTTACCGACTGCGCGCTGCAGAATGGCGCATCGCTTGTCTACGCGATTGATGTCGGCTATAATCAGCTCGATTATTCACTTCGGTCGGATGAACGGGTGCGGGTAATGGAGCGGACGAACTTTCGGCATATGCAGCCAGGTGATTTAGATGGTCCGCAGCCGACTTTTGCTTCCATTGACGTATCCTTTATTTCGTTGAAGCTCATATTGCCTGCACTTTCTGGATTGCTCGCTAACGGCGGAGAAGTGGTTGCGTTAATTAAACCACAGTTCGAAGCGGGCAGAGAAAAAGTTGGCAAATCCGGCGTTGTCCGCGAGCCGTCTGTTCATGAGGAAGTACTCAGTACCGTGCTGCAATTTGCAGGTTCAGAAGGCTATCAATTTAAAGGATTAACGTTCTCTCCGATTACAGGCGGGGAAGGGAATATCGAATTTCTTGCTTATTGGCTGTATACGGGAGAGGCTTCAAGCGAGTCTGTACCAAGCGATGAATGGATATCGACAATCGTAGCTGAGGCGGGCCATACATTTCGGTCTGGTAAAGGTTGATAACGGTTTTTATGAGAATATAAAAAGGCATTTTTCGATACGGCATGCTGCTGCTTCGAAAAATGCCTTTTTTGTGTCTGTTCGTCTTTACAGGGGCATACTTCATTTGATAAACTGAAATCACCAAACAAGCGTTCGTGTTTTTGGCGGAAGGATTCAACGCGGCTCTTCTCGAATGTGTAACGTGCTGTATACAGCCATTACGGCGTAGGCGGTATAGCTGCACATCCAATACGAGAGTAAAGCGGGGAATGACCGTTGGGACAATATGTGGATTGGTTTGTCATGCTCCTTACTGGATCGTTGTTGCTCGTCTGGATTTATCGCGCCTTATATCAATGGCTGCACTCACCGCCTGGAATGAAGCGGCTTCGGCTTGGCAAGGGCGGAGAATGGTCGGCTGACGAGCCTAGTGTTCAGGTGCTTGAGATGAATGGTTATATCGTAACGTCCGGTAAACACCGTGTACCGATCACTGTCGGCTGGAACGGTAATCGGCTTAAGACCCGTCTATATATCGATTATATCGCTGAGCGAGACGGGAAGCTGTACATTGTGAAGTGTGCCAGAGACCGTCAGCCTATGGAATGGACAGGCAGCGGAATTCGTGACCGATTGATTGCTTTCGCTTTAATGCTGCCGGAGAGCAGTGGTGTGCTGTATGTCGATGCATCAGAAGGTACTGTTCATGAAATTACGTTCGAGATCGGCGTGTACGAATGATAACGACAGTTGGAGGATTGAATAGAATGAAAGGTTTGCGTCACTTTAGAATAAGGGAAATCGTTACGAATCAAATTGTGGAGACGCAGGATGAGCTCGTCGAAGCTTTGCGAGAGGCAGGGCTGCAAGTAACGCAAGCAACCGTCTCGCGTGACATGAAGGAGTTACAACTTATTAAGGTGCCGACTGGAGATGGTCGGTACAAGTATTCCCTTCCAGGGGATACTCGCCAGAGCAATCCGATTCATAAGCTAAAGCGGTCTCTGATTGACCATTTCACTCATATTGATTATACAGACAACCTCGTTGTCATGAAGTGCTCTCCTGGTACGGCGAATACGCTAGGAGCGCTTATTGATAACATGGAGTGGACGGAAGTAATGGGAACGATCTGCGGTGATGATACGATATTAATTATTTGTCGTACTCGTGAGCAGAGCGGTGAAGTAACCGAGCGGCTTCTCAGTTTACTCGAGGCTACTTCATAAATGGGGAGCAATGAGATAATAATCTGCAATAGACGATAGGTTGTAGAGAACTTAAGGAGGTCATGGTCGTGCTTCGCGAATTGTCGATCCGAAATTTGGCGGTAATTGAAGACGTAACGGTATCATTCCATGATGGGTTTCATGTGCTTACAGGAGAAACGGGAGCTGGCAAGTCGATTCTGATCGATGCGCTCAGCCTCGTTGTTGGCGGCCGCGGCCATGCGGAGCTTGTCCGTCATGGCTGTGAACGCAGTGAGATTGAAGCCGTGTTTGATATGCCTGTCCATCATCCGGTATGGGATGTGCTGAGCAGAAACGGTTTGTCCGCATCTCCTGAAGAATTTCTTGTCATACGCAGGGAAATGAATGCCCAAGGCAAGAGCGTCAGCCGTATTAACGGTCAAACTGTCAATTTATCGATTCTTCGTGAGGCGGGAGAATGCCTTGTTAACATTCACGGCCAACACGAGCATCAATCGCTGCTTCGTACTGACAAACATCTTGAATGGTTGGATGCTTATGCGGGTGAGCCGCTTGGCGATCGGAAGCGGACATATGCTTCGCTGTACAAGCAGTACGAATCGGCAAGATCAGCGCTGAAGGAGCTGGAGGAGACGTCCCGCAAGCAGATGCAGATGCTCGATCTTTACCGTTTCCAACTCGAAGAGATTTCATCCGCACAGCTCCAAGTAGGAGAAGACGAATCGTTAGCGGAAGAGAAACGCAAGCTAACGTATGCGGAACGATTGCGCAACAATGCTGCTGAAGCTTATGAATTGTTGTACGGTCAACAAGGTTTGGATGCAATCGGTAAAGCTGTATCCAAGCTCGAAGATATATGCTCGTTCGACAAGGGAGCAATCGGACCGCTTCTTGAACAACTGCAGTCTGCTTATTATCAGGCTGAGGACGCTGTTTATTCGCTGCGCGATTATCGCGATAACATTGAATCCGATCCGGAAAGACTCGCTTGGATTGATGATCGTCTTAATCTGATTCACCATCTGAAACGTAAGTATGGTGAGACGACAGCGGACATTATCGCTTATTACGATAAGATAAAGGCAGAGTGTGAATGGCTGGAGAACCGGGACGAGCGGCTGCAGCAGTTAAGAGAAGAAGAGCTTCGTCTTTATAATGACTGTCTTATAATTGCGCAGGAACTGACTGCGCTTCGTAAGCATGCAGCTAGCCGTCTGTCTGAAGCGGTGGAGGGCGAGCTGCAGCAGCTGCAGATGAGCGGTACGACATTCCGCGTCGCATTAGAGCAAGTGACATCGGAGGATGGCAGCTCGCCTAAGCTTGGCATCCACGGTATGGATGAAGCCGTGTTCCTGCTGGCGCCGAATCCAGGGGAGCCGCTCAAGCCGCTTGTGAAAATTGCATCAGGGGGCGAGATGTCCCGCATTATGCTTGCACTCAAGAGCATCTTCGCGGCCATCGATCAGATCCCTGTGCTTATATTCGATGAGGTTGATACAGGGGTTAGTGGACGTGCAGCCCAGTCCATTGCTGAGAAGATGTCATCGCTTTCGAAAGGATGCCAAGTGTTCTCCATTACTCATCTGCCGCAAGTCGCATGTATGGCGGATCATCATTACGAGATTCGCAAAGCCGTTATCGACAGTCGGACTCGCACGACGGTTCAGGAGCTGTCGTTGAACGGGCGGATTGAAGAGCTTGCACGGATGCTGGGCGGGGTTGAAGTGACGGAGAAGACAAGGCACCACGCGCAAGAAATGCTGGACTTGGCGCTTCAGCGCAAGGGCGCGTAAACAACCCAGTCAGGGAAGGATTTGCGGGACATAAAAGAAACGGGGCAAGGTTACCTTATAGGTACGCCAATGGCGAACAAGCCTTCATCACGACAAGCGATGGAACAGCAGGGAGCGTGAATTCATTGAACTCCATCCAGCGGAAGAAATGGTTCGGTCTTGTCCTCGTTTTCTTCGTTTGCATGATCGGGTTATCCACCCCTTTTCAGCATTTGGCCGCCTTCCCTAACGAATTGAGATTGTTTTCTGGCCAGCTTAAACGTCTGGAATACGGTGTGCCTGTCCATGCAAAAATTACGGTCGATCCAACGATACTTCAGGTAAACGGATCGCAGGCTCGATCAACCTCCGTTGATTTGAACAAGCCTTTGTCACTGCAATCCACCAGGGCAGGCACGACGGAGATGTCATTGAAATTATTCGGTAAGATTCCCTTTAAGACTGTGAGAGTGAACGTTGTACCGGATTTACACGTTATACCTGGCGGTCAGACGATAGGGGTAAAAGTCAAGTCGGCAGGGATAATGGTCGTCGGACATCATCAAGTGAAGGGAGATAACGGCCGCAGAACGTCTCCAGGAGAGAACGCTGACATTCACTTAGGTGATCTTATTATGAAGGTTAACGGCGTCCCTATGAATGATGTTCATAAACTTGCAGATGTAGTGGAACAGGCTGGGATGAAGAAGCAAATGCTTCAATTAATGATTAAGCGGTCAGGCAAAATGATTGAACGTCAGCTTGCTCCGGCTTACGATATTGAAGACAAGTCTTGGCGTTTAGGACTATACATTCGCGATTCAGCCGCAGGTGTCGGTACTTTAACCTTCTATGCTCCTGATCAAGGTGTTTATGGCGCATTAGGTCATGTTATTACAGACATGGACACGCAGCTGCCGATTGAAGTGGGTGAAGGTCAAATATTACAATCGCATGTTACATCCATTAATAAGAGTCAGAATGGCGAGCCAGGTGAGAAGCGAGCTCAATTCGTTAAGCAGAGCAAAGTTTTAGGCAATATTAAACGAAATACGCCATTTGGAATATTCGGGGGTATGACGAGCCAGCCTGATCACGGATATGATAATCGGCGTGTACCCGTTGCTTTTGCCGAAGAGGTCAAGGAAGGACCTGCTGAAATTTGGACTGTAATCGATGGTCAAAGAGTCGAGAAGTTCGATATTCAAATTGTTCATGTGGCGAAGCAATCAGTTCCCGCCACCAAAGGTATGGTTATTCGAATTACGGACAAGAAGCTGCTTGAGAAAACAGGCGGAATTGTGCAAGGAATGTCCGGCAGTCCAATTCTCCAGGATGGGAAGCTTGTTGGAGCTGTAACTCATGTATTCGTGAATGACCCATCTAACGGATATGGATGCTTTATTGAATGGATGCTTCAGGATGCAGGGATTTTGTTAAAGCCTGCTCCTACACAAAGAAATCTCGAGGCAGCTTAATGGCCCTCGAGATTTTGTTGTTTTTGACGAAGTATATGCACAATATTTTGAGTATCGTGATGGTTTTTGTCGAAAATTTAGATAGCATGTAGCAAAATATTTATTATAAATGATTGCGATTAAAAAATCTAGAAAAATAATTTTCGACAGAAGGAATTTAAATGAGCTTGTCGAAAACTATAGTATACGAGAAGGGCAGGCGATCTTAGAAAACAAAATACAGGCCATATTTGAAGGATAAAGGGAGGATCACACCTTGACGAAGATTGAAGTATTATTGGCAGACGATAACCGAGAATTTACGAATTTACTTTCGGAATACATTTCGGAACAACCCGATATGATAGTATCCGGTGTCGCTTATAATGGTGAGGAAGTTATTCAATTGTTAGAAGAATCGAGAAAAGCTCCGGATGTGCTGATCCTTGATATTATTATGCCTCATTTGGACGGTCTGGGCGTTCTTGAGCGTCTAAGAGAAATGAATTTAAACCCTGCACCGAAGATTATTATGCTTACAGCGTTCGGTCAAGAGAATATTACGCAAAAAGCGGTACAGCTTGGGGCGTCTTATTATATTTTGAAGCCGTTCGATATGGAAATTTTGGCAAATCGAATTCGTCAACTTGTTGGCAACAATCATGTCGTTATGCCAGGATCGTATACTGGTAATGCTTCAGTAACGGCGAAATCCAACGTCGTTCCGATTGCGAAAGGCAAAAACCTTGACGCTAATATTACGAGTATCATTCACGAGATAGGAGTGCCTGCTCATATTAAGGGGTATCAATATTTGCGTGAAGCAATTACGATGGTGTACAACAATATTGAGATTCTTGGGGCCATTACAAAAACGCTTTATCCAGCTATTGCCGAGAAGTTTAAAACTACGCCTTCCCGCGTGGAACGCGCCATTCGCCATGCGATCGAAGTCGCTTGGACGCGCGGCAACATTGACAGCATCAGCCACCTGTTCGGCTATACGATCAATATAAGCAAGTCGAAGCCGACCAACAGTGAGTTCATCGCGATGGTTGCGGATAAGCTGCGCATTGAGCATAAGGTGAGCTGAAACGGGGAGAACTGAAAGCAAATCAATGACTTCCGGGTTATGGTATTTGATACAGGAAGCATAGTCTCGGCGATCAACTTCTGAATAACGGACGAACTGTTACCACTCATTCACTGGACTGAAAAACCAATGAATGAGTGGTGTTTTCATGACGGACTATCATGTATAAATATTGATCATATTAAAGGGGTTGTCTGTAAGGTTATAATGACCTGCAAGCAACCCTTCTTCCATAACGGATGTGATCTTACCTACTGTTCTGTACGTGCTGTTGGCTTAGGCGGACGAGGCCGCTTCTTACGAAACCGAGGTGCCACATAATTATGCTTGCGGTCACGGAAGAAAATCCACCCGCCAATAAAGGCAACGCCAAGCCCGAATAAGATGAAACCGCCTATAAAGGTGAGCCATGCGAAGGAAGGTGTAGCTTCATCGATGCCAAATGAAATAAAGTATTCAAACAATGCATCTTTCATTAGAAGAAAGCCATAGGTAGCTGCAAGTCCGGGAATGACAAGAATGAGAATGGCAATGAATCGGGCGGTGACGACACCGGGTTGAGCTTTCATGCGGTTCGATTCCCCTCACTATGTAGATGATACGTATGCGACCTTTATGAAAGACATAGCGTACAAACATGAATAGGTCGGATATGTACTATCATACCGTATCCATTTTTGGCTGTCTATTTTATAGGAAGCATGTTTTCTGTGAAAAAAAAAGGTACAATAGATGAAGAAGCTGTTGATCGTTCTGCATCCAGCATGCAGGAACTCCAGCATATCGGGAGACTAGGAGAGGGTGTACAAATAATGGCTATTGAAGTGGATGTCGCCGTTCTAGGTGGCGGGCCGGGCGGATATACGGCAGCAATTCGTGCGGCACAGCTCGGAAAACGCACGGCAATTATCGAAATGGACAAGCTCGGAGGAACTTGTTTACATAAAGGCTGTATACCTAGCAAATCGCTGCTGCGCAGCGCAGAGGTGTACGCTACGTTGTTGAATGCATCTTCATATGGAATTGATGTAGCGAATGATGCGGTTACCGTAAATTTTGATCGAGTCCAGCAGCGCAAAGAGCTTACAGTTGATCATTTATATAAAGGACTTCAATCACTCATGCTGAAGCATGGCATTACGATTATACAAGGGAAAGGACGAATTATCGGACCTTCGATCTTCTCCCCGAGAAGTGGAACGGTGGCGGTAGAGCTCCCGAACGGCGAGATGGAATCGGTCGTATCGAAGCATCTGATTATTGCAACAGGCTCGCGTCCGCGGCAAATTCCGGGCTTGGAGGCAGACGGCAAGCTTATTCTTACTAGTGACGATGCGCTGCAGCTGGAGAAGCTTCCAGCATCAATCCTAATCGTTGGCGGCGGAGTGATCGGCGTAGAATGGGCTTCGCTCCTGAATGATTTCGGCGTGAAGGTTACGATTGTAGAAGCTGCTGACAGACTGCTGCCGACAGAGGATGAGGACATATCTAAAGAGATGACGAGGCTGCTCCGCAAGCGGGGCGTAACGATACATACGAATGCAACGGTGCGACCGGAATCTTACACAGGTGGAAGTGAAGGGGTTGCGATCACAGCAGCGGTGGAGACTGGTGAGCTGCAGTTGAAGGCAGAATGCATGATGGTGAGCGTTGGGCGTGTCGCTAACAGCGAAGGACTCGGGCTTGAGAATACTGATATTCGTACCGAACCGAACGGCTGTATCTCCGTCAATGGCAGCTATCAGACGAATGAGCGCCATATCTATGCGATCGGTGATGTTATCGGCGGCGTTCAGCTTGCTCATGCGGCTGCCCATGAAGGGCTGTCTGCAGTCGAACATTTATCTGGAGGGAAGCCGGAGCCGATCGAGGCGCACCGTATACCAAGATGCGTCTATTCTCGTCCTGAGATTGCATCCGTAGGCTGGACTGAACGTCAAGCGAAGGAACGCGGCATGAATGTTCGAACAGCTAAGCTTCCGTTCCAAGCGATTGGTAAAGCGATTGTCGCAGGGGAAACTGACGGATTCGTGAAGGTTATTGCCGATAAAGAGACGAATGATATTGTCGGTGTTCATATTATCGGTCTTCATGCGACGGATTTGATTGCTGAAGCGTCGCTCGCTCAGTTACTTGATGCGACGCCTTGGGAAATCGGCCAATCGATTCACCCTCATCCAACATTGTCTGAGGCGTTAGGCGAGGCGATGCTTGCACTCGACAACAGGTCTGTTACATTCTAGTTTCGCGCTCGCCTCATTCGGTTAACATGAGAATAAAGCGTCGGGAAGGCGGCGATTTATTAGAGTTATTGTTTTAAATTGCCGCCGTTTCCCTTTTTTCAGCGAAACGGTTATAATATATATGATCAAGTATTAGTACCTGGTTTTAATAACTAATCCTAATGAATATGTGTAATCCAATCATATGTTTGACGCCACGATTGTAAAGGAGGGTTAGCAGCATGAATGAGATGGAATCAAAACCGATTACGGCGCGCCATCATGAGGTCGGTCTGACTGACGAACAGGCGATTAATATGTATCGTACGATGCTGCTCGCTCGTATGTTCGATGAACGGGTTCTGCTGCTGCAGCGGGCTGGCAAAATTAATTTCCACGTTTCTGGAATCGGGCAAGAGCCTGCGCAGGTCGCAGCTGCGTTCGCGCTGGATCGCCAGAACGATTATTTTTTACCTTACTATCGCGATTACGGCTTCGTGCTCAGCGTCGGAATGACGGTTCGCGAGCTGATGCTGTCTGTCTTCGCGAAAGCAGAAGATCCGAACAGCGGCGGCCGGCAAATGCCGGGTCACTTCGGCAGCAAGCGGTTGCGCATTGTGACGGGCTCAAGTCCCGTTACGACACAGGTACCGCATGCCGTTGGGATTGCGCTAGCAGCGAAGATGAAGAAGCTGCCATTCGTCAGCTTCGTCACGTTTGGGGAAGGCTCAAGTAATCAAGGGGATTTTCATGAGGGCTGCAATTTCGCAGGTGTTCATAAGCTGCCGGTTATTATCATGTGCGAGAACAATCAATATGCTATTTCCGTCCCGACGCATAAGCAGCTCGGCGGCCGGATCGTCGATCGGGCTGCAGGCTATGGCTTTCCAGGCTTTCGGGTCGATGGCAACGATCCGCTTGAGGTATACCGCGTTGTGAAAGAAGCACGCGAGCGGGCAATCGCTGGAGAAGGTCCAACGCTTATTGAAGCGATGATGTATAGACTGTCGCCGCATTCTACCTCGGACAACGACTTAGCTTACCGGACGAAGGAAGAGGTTGATGAGAACCGTGCCAAGGATGGCCTGCCTAAATTTAAGCAATATTTGATTGAAGCAGGTATTTGGTCTGACGAGAAAGATGAGAAGCTTCGAGCAGAAATTCGTGCAGCGATTGACGAAGCGACGACTTACGCAGATAAAGCGCCTTTCCCGACGCCGGAGAGCACGCTGCTGCACGTATACGACGGCGATGCGGAAGGGGGCCGATAAGAATGCCAGTTATGGAATATATCGATGCACTCCGTCTTGCGATGAAGGAAGAGATGGAGCGGGATGAGAACGTATTCGTGTTAGGTGAGGACGTCGGGCTTAAGGGCGGCGTCTTCACGACGACGAAGGGACTGCAGCAGCAGTTCGGCGAGTATCGTGTTCTCGATACGCCGCTGTCGGAGTCTGCAATTGCAGGAGTCGCAATCGGTGCTGCCATGTACGGAATGAAGCCGATTGCCGAAATGCAGTATTCGGATTTTATGTTCCCGGCTGCCAATCAAATTATTAGCGAAGCGGCTAAGATCCGTTATCGTTCCAATAATGACTGGAGTTGTCCAGTTGTTATTCGAGCACCGATCGGCGGCGGAGTCTTCGGTGGACTATACCATTCTCAATGTCCGGAATCCGTGTTCTTCGGTACACCGGGGTTGAAAATAGTTGCACCATTTACACCATACGACGCGAAAGGGCTGCTAAAGGCAGCGGTTCGTGATCCTGATCCGGTGCTTTTCTTTGAGAATAAGAAGTGCTACACGCTGATTACGGGCGAAGTGCCGGATACAGACTACGTCGTTGAGATCGGTAAAGCGAACGTTCTTCGTGAAGGCAGCGATATTACAGTAATCTCGTATTCTCTGCCCTTGCACTTTGCGATGGAGGCGGCAGCAGAGCTGCAAGAGGAAGAAGGCATCAGCGCCCATATTCTCGACCTCCGGACGCTTCAGCCTTTGGACAAAGAAGGGATATTGGAGGCGGTTCGCCGTACAGGTAAAGTTATGATCGTTCATGAAGATAACAAGACTGGTGGTATTGGTGCCGAGGTGGCAGCTATTATAAGTGAAGAGCTGCTGTACGAGCTGGATGCGCCGATTATGCGTGTATGCGGACCGGACGTACCTGCCATGCCGATCAACCCTCCTGGCGAAAAGTTTTTTATGCTAAATAAACAAAAAGTGAAAGAAGCCATGCGGCAGTTAGCCTTGTACTAATTATGGCGTACTAGAGCGGCGGGCAGTTGGGAGATGAGAAGCCATGAAATCGTTGACGGAAGTCATTATGCCGAAGCTAGCAGAATCGCTTGTGTCAGCAACGATCGACAGGTGGCTGAAACAGCCGGGCGATTCGATCGGCATGTACGAACCGATCTGTGAAGTAAATACGAACAAAGTAAATGCAGAGATCCCATCAACCGTTAGCGGCAAGCTGGTTCAAATTCTTGTCGGCAACGGAGAGGAAGTACCAGTCGGCACGCCGATCTGTATTATCGAGACAGAAGACGAAGTGGATCAACCGGCAGAGGCGGCCTCGGCTGCTGCCGAGCCAGCCGGAGCAGCTGTGCCGATATACGGTTCCCAGCAGCCGGCTGAAGCTGTAACAGCATCGGCAGAGGGGGCGTCGCAAGAAGGTGATATGCGCCATCGGTACTCGCCGGCAGTTCAGCGAATTGCAGCGGAGCAGGGTGTTGATCTGAATGCTGTCCGTGGCACTGGTCTTGGTGGACGCATTACGCGTAAAGATGTGCTTGCGTATGCAGCCAGCAGACAATCGCAGACGAATTTGACGCCGTCTGTACCCGTGACCACGGTACAACCGGAGCAGCTTCCTGTGCGCACGACGGGACTGCATCTGTCGGAGACGCCTCGCATTCCACAGATCGAGGTGGAGTCGGAAATACCGGGACGCGGTGAATATTTTATTGATATAACACCTATCCGCAATGCAATTGCACGCAATGTGAAGCAAAGCGTGACGGAAATTCCACATGCTTGGATGATGATTGAGGTTGACGTTACGAATCTTGTTCAGCTTCGTAATAAGCTGAAGGATGAGTTTAAGAAGCGTGAAGGCGTCAATCTGACTTATCTTGCATTCGTGCTGAAGGCTGTCGTAAATGCAGTTAAGGATTATCCGATTATTAACTCGACATGGGCGACGGACAAAATTATTGTGAAGCGCGATATTAACATCTCGCTTGCAGTAGGCACGGAAGACTCGGTTGCAACGCCAGTCATTCGAAACGCCGATCAGAAAAATATTGCCGGGCTTGCCCGTGAGATCGACGATTTGGCGCGCCGCGGCCGCGAAGGCAAGCTGACGTTGAACGATATGTCCGGCGGTACGCTTACAGTGAACAATACAGGGTCGTTCGGATCGATCCTGTCCTATCCGACGATCGTATATCCGCAAGCAGTGAACCTGACATTCGAATCGATCGTGAAACGTCCGGTCGTAATTAATGACATGATCGGCGTCCGTTCTATAGCGAATATGTGCTTATCGCTTGATCACCGTATTCTTGATGGTGTCATCTGCGGACGGTTCTTGCAGCGAGTGAAAGAAAACTTAGAAAGCTTCTCAGTTGAGACGAAGCTGTATTAATCCGCTAGGCGGATAACGAAACGAGGCAATGGACGATGGCGAAGACTACACAGACGAATCGGGTGCTTGACGCCCGGTACATCCCGCTAATCGGCTATGCGGAAGCTTGGGAGCTGCAAAAGGAATACGTGAAACAGATCGATAAGGAGGAGCGTTGTGAAACGCTGCTCCTTCTTCAGCATTCCCCCACGTATACGCTGGGCACAGACCGGCATCCGGAGCATTTGCTGTTAGATGAGGAGCAATTAAAAGAACGCGGTATTTCGGTGTTTGAAATCGATCGGGGCGGGGACATTACGTATCATGGGCCTGGCCAGTTAGTCGGTTACCCGCTGCTGTATCTGGAAGCGGCTAACTTGGATTTGCACGGGTACTTACGCGATCTAGAGCAGGTTATTATCGACTGGTTAGCGAAATACGGAATTGTAGGCGGGCGGAAGGAAGAATATACGGGCGTATGGGTCGGGGACCAGAAGATCGCGGCAATCGGCGTTAAATTTAACCGAGCACGCAGCCGCAGAGGCTTCGTCACGAGTCACGGCTTTGCGCTTAACTTGAAGGCAGGTATCGGCTCGGAAGGCTTTCAGGGAATTATTCCATGCGGCATCACGCAATACGGGGTAACGTCGTTCGAGGATTTGACCGGGAGAGAGATGAAGCCGGAACAAGCGGCCGAAGAGCTGCTGCCATATTTCAGCCGCCAGTTCGGGTTCGATCAGATGAGCTATCGATCGCTAGAACATCCAGCTGATGCCGGAGACGATAACTGACAGGAGCATCGCGGCGAGCATAAGCCAGACGACGATTTTGACAATGCGATTGCTGTACATCCGGTAACACTCCTTTACGAATAATGACTGCGGTTGAGCCGCTCTTTCTTTTATCCTATCATAGATTGAAGATGAAGAGCATCTATAGAAATGACTGAAGATGAGAAACTAACGTAACGAAGTACTAGAAGCATGACATCGAAACGGAGGAATTGCATATGGTAGAGCGCAATCGGCTCATTCAAGAATTTATGGAGCTTGTTCAGGTAGACAGTGAGACCGGGAATGAAGCGCGAATTAGTGAAGTGTTGAAGCAAAAGTTTACAGCGCTCGGCCTTACGATCGAAGAAGATGATGCTGCTGTCAAGACGGGGCATGGGGCGAACAACCTGTTCGCTATGCTTGCGGCAACCGACGGCTCGAATGCGCCCGCTCTATTGTTTACCTCCCATATGGATACGGTAAAGCCCGGCAATGGCATTAAGCCGCAGCTTGATGACGATGGTTATATTCGCTCGGACGGGACGACAATTCTAGGTGCGGACGACAAGGCGGGACTTGCGGCCATGTTCGAAGCGATTCGCGTGCTGCAGGAGCAGCAAATTGCGCATGGTCCGATTCAATTCGTTATTACGGTCGGAGAGGAATCTGGGCTCCTCGGCTCGCGTGCGATGGATCGTACTAAGCTGAAAGCAGCGCTTGGTTATGCACTCGACTCCAACGGGGTGATCGGTGATATAGCGGTCGCAGCCCCTACCCAAGCTCGCATCACGATTAAGCTGTACGGAAAATCGGCGCATGCAGGCGTAAATCCTGAGGACGGCATCAGCGCGATTCAAGTTGCATCCAAAGCGGTTGCCAGAATGCCGCTTGGACGAATCGATGAAGAGACGACGGCTAATATTGGCCGTTTCGAAGGCGGAGGCGCGACGAACATTGTATGTGACTTCGTCAAGCTGGAAGCAGAGGCGCGAAGCATCGTTCAGCATAAGCTGGATAAGCAAGTGAATGATATGCGTCAGGCGGTTGAATCGGCCGCGGCCGAGTTCGGCGCGAAGGCGGAGTTCGAAAGTGAAATCATATATCCCGCGTTTAGTTACGGGGATGGCGATGAAGTGGTCGAGCTTGCGAAGTCGGCAATCGAGGCTCTTGGCTTGACGCCGCGCACATTCCACTCGGGCGGCGGCAGTGATGCGAACGTCTTCAACGGTATGGGTGTGCCGACGGTCAATCTGGCTGTCGGGTATGAGCATATCCATACGACGAAGGAACAGATTAAAGCGGACGATTTGGTGAAGACCGCCGAACTCGTCGTTGAAATTATTAAGCAAGCGGCGAATCTACAATAGACAGGTCTACAATGCAAAGCCTGCTGAAAGGAAACCGCGCTGATGGCGCGAGCTCCTCCGGCAGGCTTTTGTTGAACTTCTATGAGCGAGGTTGTTGGTAAGGATAGGGGAGATTCTGTTCGCTTTATCTTTTCGGAGTACGGCGCTTCAAATATTCGGACAGCATGGAACTTCCGGCGTTGCGGCATGTTAACTCTTTCAGCATTCTGCGTACTTCCCAACCTTTGCCGACCATTCTAAGGCTTTCGTGCGAATAATAAGATTTCATCCCGAGCGCTCCTTCCGCGTGAGCCGATTTGGTATAATGATACATATGCGGACAAGGTATGCCTTATGACTCGCCCGCCGAACCGAAGGGAGATCGAAAGAGATGAGTAATCAGTTGGATCAATGGAGGGAGCCTACTCTTCGTACGGAACCAATTTTTCAAGGAAAAATTATAACGCTGCAGGTAGATACGATCGAACTGCCTGACGGTAAGACAGCAACCCGGGAGATTGTTAGACATCCAGGTGCAGCTGCAGTTCTAGCTATAATCGATGACCGTATGCTCGTTGTAGAGCAGTATCGAAAGCCGATGGACAAGTTCCAGATCGAAATTCCGGCAGGAAAGCTGGATGCAGGGGAGGATCCTATCGTCTGCGCGGCACGTGAGCTGGAAGAGGAAACGGGCTATAAAGCGGCCTCGCTCAAGCCGATCAGCGCCTTCTATACGTCACCGGGATTCGCCGATGAGAAGCTGTATTTGTATTTGGCGGAAGGGCTGACCGCAGGTCAAGTCAATCCTGATGAGGATGAATATTTGCAGGTTGATACGATTACGCTGGAGCAAGCACTTGCCTATATTAAGGAAGAACGGATCAGCGATGCGAAGACGATATTGGCTGTGTATGCATGGCGTCATTATAAACTGACAGGAGAGCTGTAGCGGCTCAAAGCGACGCTTTCGTTCTTAGCTTTCGTCCGTTTACGCATATGACGTCTTGTCCGATCATAAAGTAGCTATGAAACGGTACAGGACAAGAGGTGACACTCGTGAACGCGACATTATTGAAACGGCAGACGGCAGATTCTATGATGCTGTACGTGTTCGTTGGCGTGCTGTTTGCTGTCGGGGTCGTATTCGGCGCACTTGCCGTACATGCGCTGACGCTTGAGCAGCAGCAGGATTTGTCTGGCGATTTGAATCGATTTATCCGTTCGATGGAGGCGGGGATATACCCGGACGAGGCAGCAACGTTCTGGGCTCGGTTTTTCTTCTATGCCAAATGGATATTGCTGATCGGCGTGCTTGGGATGACGGTAGTCGGACTGCCATTCGTATTGGCACTCGATTTCTTGAAAGGGGCACTCGTCGGCTTTGCTATCGGCACTGTCGTTAGCGAGCATGGCTGGAAGGGTATCGTGTTCTCGCTCGCATCCGTCGTTCCGCCAAACCTAATCGTCGTTCCTGCTTTTATGATTGCAAGCGTAGCTGCTGTTACATTTGCTCTGTATGTGATACGTTATCGGCTGCTGCAGAACAAGGGGAGATTAATGCCAGCTTTTGTGTCCTTATGTATGATGCTGACGCTTATGCTCTTGGCCGTCACTGCTGCATCGCTTCTGGAAGCCTATATATCGCCGGTTCTCATGCGTTGGGCGGCACCGATGATTAGTGGCTCATAGCTAAAAATTTGCTCTTTCGGGAACAGGAGGTCCACACTTCTCGATAGGAGCATTTTTTATAGTCGGTTGACTATGCAAACGGTGCAAACCGTTTGACTTTATTTGTGTTTAACCCCTATAATGAAGTCAAATGTTCCGGCAATGGACGCAATAAGGTGTGCGAGGGGGGAAACCATGGAAGCCCGGATCGAGAAGATTAAACAGCAGCTGCAATCGCAGGGCTACAAGTTAACCCCGCAGCGCGAGGCGACCGTACGGGTGCTGCTGGAGAACGAGGAAGACCATCTTAGTGCAGAAGATGTATTTATGTTGGTTAAAGAGAAGGCTCCAGAGATTGGCTTGGCCACCGTATATCGGACGCTGGAGCTGCTAAGCGAGATGCACGTTGTTGAGAAGATGAATTTCGGAGACGGTGTTGCCCGCTATGATCTGCGAACGGACAGCAACAAACATCATCATCACCATTTGATCTGCGTACAATGCGGTACGATGGATGAGATTATGGATGATTGGCTGGGTCCGCTCGAGGAGCGTCTCGAACAGGAGTTCGGTTTTATAGTCGTCGATCATCGACTTGACTTTCAAGGCGTCTGCCGCCGCTGTCAGGAGAAGAATGAGGCAGCAGGCATCGAAACGGCTCAATCCGGCAAATCGTCATCATAATAAATTAAACAAAAGCAAGGCTGTCCTCATGCCGATCGGCGTGGACAGCCTTTTTTTATTTGCTCTGGTTGGAATGATTGAGAGCTGCATGAAGCGTTCGAATTATGCGTGCATCGGGTTATGCTTTCGCTTTCCGTTTCTTAACCGTCCGGCGCGGCCGGCGCTTCATAGAGCCTGGACGGTTGACGACAGCGGCAGCATTGTCTGCCCCGATCTCGGAAAGCTGCAGCAGTCCTGCTCCTTGCTCTAGCTCGCTGTAACCGGGCAAGCTTGTTGACCATGCTTTCAGCTTCTCCGCTACTTCAGCCGGCGTAAGATTCCCTTCGGCAGCGAGAAGAAGCGCTGCTCCGGCTGCGACATGAGGGCATGCCATACTTGTGCCGGACATATACTGATATCCATTATGCAGAACGGTAGATCGGATGAGTGAGCCTGGTGCGGTGATGTCGACACCTTTACCTCTGCTGCTGAAAGATGCGATTTCATCGTTGCGGGTCGACGCAGCGACCGCTATCGCTTCGGGGAAGCTGGCTGGCTCATCGATTCTACTGTTGTTAGGACCGCTGTTGCCGGCAGACGCTACGATGACAATGCCTTTCTTATACGCCTTCTGAATCGCTTCCTGCAGCGCAGCACTTTGCTCGCCCGGCATTAATCCGAAGCTCATATTGATGACCTGGATATTATTGTCGATACACCAGTTAATGCCTTGAATGATATCAGAGATGTAGCCGAGTCCCTCTTTGTCCAGCGCCTTGACGGAGTATAGGCTTACTTTGGGAGCAACGCCGATTTGCATACCGTTAGCTCCAGAGGCAGCAATTATGCCGGCTACATGGGTGCCATGTCCGTTATCGTCGTAATAAGAGCCACCGGTTGCCGTGTTGATGCCGCCCGAGATCGCCAGGTTGTTATGCTTCGCAATTCCGGTATCAATTACAGCGACCCGTACTCCACTGCCGTCCGTACGTTGCCATGCGGCAGGCGCAAGTATTCGGCAGACGTTCCAAGGTGCATTATCCGGACAATCGGCAGTGCTCCGAACCCGTCCCATTCGATTTTTGCCAGATGTCAAAGCATGTGCACGTACACGCGCGTCCTTCTCAATGAATTTAACGCCAGCGACGGCTGCTGCTGTACGAACCTTGCTTTTCAGCCGTTTCGCATCGACATAACAGCAAATGACGCGGCTCGAACGCAGCGTTTTGACCGGCTTGATGCCTTTGCGCTGCAATAATCGGATAAGACGTGTATATGATTTTTGACCACGAAAACCGATGAGGTGCCTGGTAGTATGTTTGGCGGCGGAAGTGCGGACGCAATGTCCGAACAGCTTTTCCAAGCGCATTTTGGCCAAGTTGACGTCTCTCCTTCGGTCGTTGCATAGAGTAAACGATAAGCTTGCGATTACATCTATAGTATGGTAGGCGATCGGATACGTATGGACGGCTGCCGCTTAGAGTACATATTTTTACAAACCGGAGAGAAACGTACCATCGAGGACTGACGAGGGCGTTTGCAGCGACATACAATATGTGTATAGGTTTTGGTGAAATGCCTCGCATCCGATTATTAGTAACCACTTGCTCGAGGACGGCTGGGGGCGAATGCTCGAAGTCTATATCAAAGGAGTGGGAGCATGCGTATAGGAGTACCTAAGGAGATTAAGAACAGTGAGCTGCGCGTTGCATTGACCCCTGCCGGAGCCAGCCTGCTGAAGTCCGGGGGCCATCATGTTATTGTGGAGCGGGGAGCGGGGCAAGGCAGCGGCTTTCTCGATGAGGAGTATGAATCCGCTGGTGCGGAATTGGCAGGCAAGGCACGAGATGTATGGAACAATTCGGACATGATTATAAAGGTTAAAGAGCCGCTTCCGGTCGAATATGATTATTTTCGACCGGGGCTGCTGTTGTTTACTTACTTGCATTTAGCGGCAGCTCCGCTGCTGACGAAGGCGTTAGTAGCTGCCAATGTTACCGCCATCGCTTATGAAACGATCCAGCTTGCAGGGGGCGGTCTGCCGCTTCTGACTCCGATGAGTGAGGTTGCAGGGCGGATGTCCGTTCAGCTTGGGGCGCAGTATTTGGAATCGTTCTACGGAGGCAGAGGGGTGCTGCTCGGAGGTGTGCCTGGCGTGCCGCCTGCTGATGTCGTTATTATCGGGGGCGGGATTGTCGGTACGAATGCGGCCAAAATTGCATTAGGCATGGGGGCAAGCGTTGTTGTGTTGGAAAAAAGCGCAGAGAGGATGCGTTATCTGGACGATGTGTTCGGGGGAAGGGTTCGTACGCTTGCTTCTAATCCGCAAAATATTGCAGCCGCTGTCCGCAAGGCTGATCTGCTTATCGGAGCAGTGCTCATACCTGGTGCGAGAGCCCCGCAGCTGGTGACGGAGGAGATGGTGAGGTCGATGAAGAAAGGGACCGTCATTATTGATGTCGCTGTCGACCAAGGCGGCTCGATTGCGACGGTTGATCGACCGACTACGCATGAAAATCCGGTCTACGTGAAGCATGGCGTCATTCATTACGCGGTAGCTAATATTCCCGGCGCCGTTCCACGCACCTCAACGCTTGCGCTGACGAATGTGACGCTGCCATATGCTCGGATGCTGGCGGACCAAGGCTTGGCTGCAGCAATGAAGGATTCGTCGCTGCGCAAAGGCGTGAACACGCATAACGGCTCGGTTACGAACGAAGCGGTCGCCGAGGCTGTCGGATTGCCGTTTACTGCTTTCTAACTGCTCTGTTGTCTTTATGAACTTGAATGAACACTCTCTACGCTGCATATGGTGAACCAATAGGATGATTGCTAATGGTTAATGAAGCATTAACTTGCCGTTAATCTATAGCGGCGATTAGCAGATCTATCGCATTTTGGTTAGAGAGCGAGGGTGAACTATGGTATTGTCGTTGCGTATATGGCTTGGAAGACTGTTATTCATCGTTCTATTCGTCATGCTTACGCTCGCAGCTTCCGGAGGTTATCGTTGGTTGATGAGCGTCGTTGCCCCGCTCGATCCTTACCGCGAACCGCAGGGGAGTGCAGTGAAAGTGAACGGTCCGATTTATTCACCGCCGGAGGGCGGTTCGATGGGAGACCGTCTTCGCTGGTTCTATTGGTACGGAGAATAGGATCAAGGGGGACTGTAGACATCGTTAACGGCGTTGATCATTCGTGCAAATCCGCAGCTGTATGACGAGAAGCGCCAATGAGAGGCAGGAAATCGCACGTAGATTGTGGAATAAGTAAGAGCACGTCATTCGACTGCAGAAAGGAAAGCTGGTCATGGAAACGGAATTACAATCGTTTCTGCAGGAAATGTCAGTGGAGCGGTCGCTATCCGACAACACGCTTGCTTCTTACGAACGGGATTTGCGGCATTTTATCCGGTTTGCGGCAGAGCTTGGGTTAGATCGGCCGAATCAGGTCATGAAGCATCATATGGCGCGCTACTGGCTGGTCCTTAGGCAGGATGGCCGTAAGAATGCGTCCTTGTCCCGCTACCGGGTGTCGCTTCGCGCCTTTTTCCGTTACTTGCTGGACAAGCATGTAGTAGATCATGATCCAACAACAGACATGGATGCTCCTAAGTCGATAAGCCCGCCTCCGAGTATTCTGTCGACTGAGCAAGTCGAACGGCTGCTTGCCGCTCCGAATAAGACGGAAGCTGCCGGCACTCGCGATGCAGCGATTCTAGAGACGATGTATGCATGCGGCATTCGGGTATCGGAAGTGATCGCGCTGAATGTAGAGGATGTCCATGCGGGGCTCGGCTTCATCCGGCTGCAAGCCGGCAGCAAAGAGCGGATCGTACCGTTCGGCCGTTCGGCAGCTGAAGCCATTGCGGCTTATTTGTCGTCAGGACGGAAGACGATGCTGCGAGGCAAGCAGGAGGAGCAGGCTTTGTTCGTGAATCGCAGAGGAGAGCGAATGACGCGGCAGGGCGTGTGGAAAATCGTCAAAAAATATGCGTCTTCTGCCGGCTTCGACGGCGAATTGACGCCGCATTCGCTTAGGCACTCGTTCGCCGCTCATCTGCTGGAGAATGGCGCTGATGTCCGATCCGTACAGGAAATGATGGGACATGCCGGTCTGGCAGCTACACAAAAATACGTTCAATTAACGAAATCTCGCATAAAAGAAGTGTATGAGCGGACACATCCAAGAGCGAGGTAATACGCTCAGCTCCTGCCGATTACCGGTCAGGGAAGAAGGAGGGAATGCCGCATGCGGTTTCAACGCATTGCGCTTATTGTGCTAGATAGTGTCGGTATAGGAGAGCTTCCGGACGCCGCATCGTTCGGTGATACTGGTTCCCACACGCTGGGTCATATTATTCGGGAAGTGCCCGATATGAAGCTGTCGCAGCTGAGACGGTGGGGGCTCGATCGAATCGCCGAGCTGCCAGGATGGCAGCCAAGTAAAGATCAACCGGCAGCCTATTACGGCAAAATGTCAGAAGCATCCGTCGGCAAAGATACGATGACGGGGCATTGGGAAATCGCGGGACTTCGGGTGACGATTCCTTTCCAGACGTTCCCCAGCGGATTTCCGGATGAGCTGATCACGGCTTTCGAGGAGCGGACGGGTCGCCGGGTGCTCGGCAATAAGCCAGCGAGCGGGACTGAGATTCTTGACGAGCTTGGCGAGGAACAGATGCGTACAGGTGCTTGGATTGTGTATACGTCGGCAGACAGTGTATTTCAAATTGCAGCGCACGAAGACATAATCCCTCTTGAAGAGCTGTACCGTGCATGTGAGATTGCACGTAGGCTGACGATGGATGAGCGATATGCGGTCGGCCGTGTTATTGCCAGACCTTACGTCGGTTCGCCAGGAGCATTCGTCCGTACGCCGAATCGTCACGATTATGCGCTTAAACCGCCGGCTCCAACTGTGCTCAATGCGCTGAAGGATAACGGTTACGATGTTATCAGCGTCGGTAAAATTAACGACATTTTTGACGGCGAGGGCATTACGGAATCGATGCCGACGAAGAGCAACGAGGATGGTATCCGCAAGACGCTCGACCGGCTGGAGACGAGCTTTGAAGGGCTGCTGTTTACGAATTTGGTTGACTTTGACTCGCTGTATGGTCATCGCCGGGACCCGGTTGGCTATGCGAAAGCACTTGAAGCGTTCGACCGAGCGGTTCCGGAGCTGGAGAAGAGGCTTGGACCGCGTGATCTGCTAATCGTAACTGCCGATCACGGCAACGATCCGACTCATCCTGGCACCGATCATACTCGCGAGTATGTCCCGTTGTTTTTATATAGCCCGGCGTTCGTCACGCCAGGCTCGGTCGGTGTTCGCCCGACTTTCGCAGATGTCGCTGCGACGATTGCGGATAACTTCGGTGTAACGATGCCGCCCAACGGCGAGAGCCTGCTAGATCGATTAAATTGACATTGCATAATTGAAATCCATATAGATGAGGAGTGGCAATATGTCGAATCAATCATGGAATGTAACACAAGGTAAAGCATACGAGGAGGCAGCAGCTTATATTACAGCGCGGACCTCGCTTAAACCGGAAATCGGCCTAATTCTCGGTTCCGGACTTGGTGTTCTGGGCGATCATCTGACGGATGTCACGACGATTGCCTATGAACAAATTCCACATTTTCCGGTATCGACAGTTGAAGGACATGCCGGTGAGCTGCTGATCGGCCGCTTAAGCGGTCGTCCGGTCGTCATGATGAAGGGCCGGTTTCACATGTATGAAGGCTATGGTCCGGAGCTGACAAGCTTCCCGGTTCGCGTCATGCGCGAGCTGGGCGTTACGAAGCTCGTGGTGACGAATGCGGCGGGAGGCATTAACACCAGCTACGAGCCGGGAGATTTGATGCTTATCTCCGATCATATTAATCTGACGGGACGCAATCCGCTGATCGGTCCGAACGAGCAGCGCTTCGGCGATCGATTCCCCGACATGTCGGAGGCGTACAGCCGCAGGCTTCGCACACTGGCGCATGAAACAGCCCGGGAGAATGGGTTCGAGCTGCGAGAAGGAGTCTACATCGGCGTGTTGGGACCGTCGTATGAGACGCCGGCAGAAATTCGGATGATGAGAATTCTCGGAGCGGATGCGGTTGGCATGTCGACTGTGGCTGAAGTCATAGCTGCACGGCATTGCAAGATCGAAGTGCTCGGTATTTCGTGCATTAGTAACATGGCATCCGGCATTTTGGACCAGCCATTGTCCCATACGGAAGTCATCGAGACGACAGAACGAGTCAAATCTCGGTTCCTGAGGCTCGTGTCGGAGGTTGTGCCGAAGCTCTAGCCGTCACTATTTGTCGGTTAAAAAATTTTACTTCACCGACTCAATTTGACAGACTTTACGTTTGTACAAGACGTACAATAGTCCATGATTATATGAGTGGAGTGGAGAAGATGAATAATTCATTGAATACACGAGTAGAGGAATTGCGCGGCATTATGGTTGATGCTGTGATTAATCGTCAAACTTTTCAACATCGTGAAGTATTATTTTTGAGTCAAATGCTCGATACCTTAATCGTAAAGGCGCAGACAGAGCAGCACAATCGCTGTCGAAGCCAAATAAAATCATCGACCGAGGAGGAATAAAAGCTTTTGCGTGCGGTTGATCTCATACAGAAGAAGCGAAATGGCAGTACGTTGTCCTATGACGAAATCGTTTTTCTCATAAACGGATATTGCAAGGGCGAAATTCCCGATTATCAAATGTCAGCTTGGGCGATGGCCGTATACTTTCAAGGAATGACGAAGAAAGAAACAGCGGATTTGACGATGGCGATGGCCTATTCGGGTGATACGGTTGATCTAAGCCCGATTCGCGGCATGAAAGCGGACAAGCATAGTACCGGGGGCGTAGGAGATAAGACGACGCTAATTGTCGCTCCGCTTGTCGCAGCCATTGGGGTACCTGTCGCGAAGATGTCGGGAAAAGGGCTTGGTCACACGGGAGGAACAATCGATAAGCTGGAATCGATTCCGGGGCTGCGTACGGAGCTTGCGCGCGAAGCCTTCTTCGATCAAGTGAACGAGATTGGCATTGCAGTCGTCGGTCAGAGCGGCAATTTAACGCCAGCAGACAAGAAGCTGTATGCGCTCCGCGACGTTACGGCGACTGTAGAGTCGATTCCGCTGATTGCCAGCTCTGTCATGTCTAAGAAGATTGCGGCGGGAGCAGATGCGATTGTGCTCGACGTCAAGACGGGCAGCGGTGCCTTTATGAAATCGCTTGAGGACTCGGAGCAGCTGGCCCAAGCAATGGTTGACATCGGAACGGAGGTCGGCCGGAAGACGGCTGCCATTATTAGCGATATGGATCAGCCGCTAGGGTTTGCGATTGGAAATGCATTGGAAGTGAAGGAAGCGGTCTTGACGCTGCGCGGAGAGGGGCCGAAAGATTTGGAGCAGCTGTGCTTGACGCTTGCTGCTCATATGGCCGTATTGACGGGACGAACTGCGACGATCAAGGAAGCGAACGTTCTGCTCGAGGAAGCGCTTCGGTCTGGCGCCGCATTAGCGAAATTTCGAGCATTCGTCGCCGCACAGGGCGGCGATCCGTCCGTGATCGACGATCCGGAACGGTTGCCGCAGGCTGAAGCGGAGATTGCAGTTACAGCGGCGGAGGACGGATGGGTAACGGCGATTCAAGCGGAGCAGCTCGGTGTTGCGGCAATGAAGCTTGGAGCAGGTCGAGCGGCCAAGGACGATCCGATCGACTATGCGGTAGGGATTACGCTGAAGAAGAAGGTTGGCGACCCTGTACGGGCAGGTGAGACGCTGGCTGAGCTGCATGTTCGCCGTGGAGCAGTCGACATCGATGCAATCGCGAACGAAACGCGTGAAGCTTATAAGATAGGGCGAGAGCAGCCGAAGCTAAGGCCGCTATTGCTGTCGGTCGTGACGGCAGAGGGCAGCGTTCGGCTTGGGTAATATTGACGGGCGATACTTGATTTGATCCAGTATCGTCTTTTTTTATGGCTTGTTGCTTTCTGGAATAATTTGCTTCGGTGCTGTCCATAATGTAAAGGAAAAAGATGGCCGCCGTCTGTTTCGTGCTGAACAACAACGGCTAGAAACGTATCGTTATTTCGTTTCGGCTGAGGCAGAACGAGGCCGTATCAAGCTTTAGGAGGGAACGTTCTTGTTCAAGTCCATCTGTACCAAATTTATCGTATGCTCCATGGCGCTCATGCTAATGGTACCGGCCGTCACCGCTACAGCGGCAGAGCCGGAAGCGGCTAAGCAGAAAGCAGCCTCGCCGGCTGTGAACTTGGCACCGTCTGCTCGTTCGGCCATTCTGATGGATGCGGATAGCGGAACGGTAATATTCGATAAAAACAGTCACGATAAGCTGCCTCCGGCAAGCATTACGAAAATCATGACGCTGCTGCTCATTATGGAAGCACTTGACGACGGACGTCTGAAGCTGACCGACAAAGTGGTAGCAAGCGAATATGCGGCGTCGATGGGAGGCTCGCAAATTTTTCTTGAGCCAGGCGAGGAAATGACTGTTGATGAGATGATTAAAGGCATTGCGCTCGCTTCAGGCAACGATGCTTCTGTTGCGATGGCAGAGAAGATTGCAGGCTCAGAGGCACAGTTCGTGACGATGATGAATGAGAAGGCGAAGCAGATCGGCATGAACGATACGCATTTCGCTAATTGCAATGGACTTCCGGCACCCGACCATTACACTTCGGCTCATGACATCGCCGTGATGTCGAAGGAACTTCTCAAGCATACAGAAATTACGAAGTATACAGGGCTGTATCAGGATTACTTGCGCAAAACAAGCGACAAGCCGTTCTGGCTCGTGAATACGAATAAGCTTGTACGGTTTTACAGCGGTGCTGACGGTTTGAAAACGGGCTTTACGAATGAGGCCAAGTTCTGTTTGTCCGCAACAGCGCGCCGCGATGGACTGCGCGTAATTGCAGTTGTAATGGGCGAGCCGAATACGAAGACACGCAACGCGGAAGTGGCTTCGATGCTCGATTATTCGTTCGCTTCCTATACGAATTATTCGATATTCAAGCAGGGCGACCCGATCGGCACCGTTCCGGTTGAGAAGGGGCAAGTGGCTAAGCTGGAGCTGAAGGCGACGCACCCATACAGCGTGCTCATGCGCAAAGGTGCCTCGAAGGGCGATATTCGGCACGAGCTGCAGCTGAACAAGCCAATCAAAGCTCCAGTCAAGATCGGGGATACAATCGGCCGAATTGTCGTTTATCAAGGGGATCAGCAATTAGCGGAGTTCGAAGTGCAATCCCCGATTACAGTGAAGAAGGCAAGCTGGTGGACGCTGATGAAACGGACGGGCAGAGGTCTGTTCAGCTGACGGTGTAATGTGCTTTAACCGAATAATTTGTGCCGTATGATGCTGAATTGGCGGGAGAGGAGCAGCATCGTGCAGCGCGCGTCATCAGGCATTTTGTCGGCTCATAGCGCTAGGCTTCTAGTTTTGTCGGGAGGCAGGAATGGCAAGGGCTGGCGGAGAAACTTGTGTTCATTACGGGGAGGAGTGAACAGGCTATGAGTCTTCACGTGGAGTTAGAGCATCAACGCAATGTGTTGATTGTCCGTCTGAAAGGAGAGCTCGATCATCATACGGCTGACATCGTCCGGTACCGGATGGAGGAAGCGATTATGAAAGGGACCGTCGATCACGTCGTGCTCAGCATGCGGGATTTAAACTTTATGGACAGCTCCGGGCTCGGCGTCATTCTCGGCCGTTATAAGCAGCTTAAAGCAAAGGGCGGAAAAATGGCGGTCTGCGATGTGAACAAAAACGTATACCGTCTGCTGGAGCTATCGGGATTGTTCAAAATTTTGGCTGTTCACGATAACGAGCGAAGCGCGCTCACCAGTTTGGAGGTCGTATCATGAGCGAGACGAACACTGCCAATTCGATGAGTATGACGTTCTCCGCCCGCAGTGAGAATGAAGCCTTTGCCCGTATCGCCGTGGCCGCTTTCATTTCGCAGCTAGACCCTACGCTGGACGAGCTGAACGACCTGAAGACGGTCATATCGGAAGCCGTCACGAATGCGATTATTCACGGCTATGACAGCAACCCCGAGAAGCTGGTGACGATCGAAGCAAAGATTCAGAATGAGACGGTCCATCTGGTCGTAAGTGACGAGGGCAATGGTATTGAGGATTTGGAGCTGGCACGCCAGCCGTTGTACACATCCAAGCCCGAAATGGAGCGTTCTGGCATGGGCTTTACGATTATGGAGAACTTTATGGATCGGTTTGAAGTAACGAGCGAGCCCGGCAGAGGAACGCGTGTCGAGATGACCAAGCGGATCGAATCGAAAAAAGCGCTGTTTAATTAAGCGCATAGGGGTTGGACCTCATGGATGTCGATTTGAAGCAAACGGCGCAGCCGTATTTGGACGATGCGGAAGTAAAGCGCCTTATCGCGTTGAGCCAGTCCGGAGACAGTGTGTCAAGAGATAGACTTGTACATTGCAATATTCGGCTTGTGTGGTCGGTAGTGCAGCGGTTCATGAACCGCGGCTACGAGCCGGACGATCTGTTCCAGATCGGCTGCATCGGACTGTTGAAGTCGGTCGATAAATTCGATTTGTCTTACGACGTTAAATTTTCGACTTATGCGGTGCCGATGATCATCGGTGAAATTCAGCGCTTTCTCCGTGATGACGGGACGCTGAAGGTTAGCCGATCCTTGAAGGAGACGGCGAACAAGGTGCGCAAAATGAAGGACGAGCTGTCGAAGACGCTCGGACGGCTGCCGACCGTTAAGGAGGTAGCGGACGGGCTTGGAATCTCGCCGGAGGACGTCGTCTTCGCTCAGGAAGCGAACAAGCCGCCGACCTCCATTCACGAGACGGTGTTCGAGAACGACGGCGATCCGATTACGCTTATGGATCAAATTGCTGACGATACTCAGGAGCGCTGGTTCGACAAACTAGCGCTTGCCGAAGCGATTGAAGGATTGTCGGAGCGGGAGCGGCTGATCGTCTATCTAAGATATTTCCGGGATCAGACACAGTCGGAGGTGGCCAGCCGGCTGGGCATTTCTCAGGTTCAGGTATCGAGGCTGGAGAAAAAAATATTACAGTTGATCAAAAACCAAATCGCCCAGTAAAGGGTGGTTTGGTTTTTTTGCTGCCTTCACAGCCATACTAAGCTAGAAAATGTATCCCGCTTGTGCAGATATGGAGGTGAGACGGATTGGGGAGCGATATGCCGGCACAATCGGTGCTCTATATGCGGCTCAAAAAACGCGTTCATATTAAAGCAGGCGATACGGTGACGTTGGGGATGACGGCAAGACTGCTGGCCAATGAGGAGATTGAGGAGGAGATGGCCGCACTTGAGCTGTACCGCCACCATACAGCTGATGGAAACCGCGTCGTCATCGATCTGCTCCAAATCATTCGCATCATCCGGTCTCGGTATCCGGATATAGCGATCGAGACGTATGGTGATCCGCAAGTGCTGCTAATGGTGGGGGAAAAGGAAGAACGCGCTCGTTTGCCGGTGCTGGTCGGGGCATGGCTTCTGCTTTTTTTCGGTGCAGGCCTTGCAATTATGAATTTTCATACGGATGTCAGCATGAAGGAAGTGCATATCCGTATCGCAGAGCTCGTCACAGGACGCCGGAACGAGCATCCGCTTTGGTTCCAAATTCCGTATTCTATCGGTATTGGGCTTGGTATGCTGCTGTTTTTTAACCATCTGTTCAAGAAACGGTTCAATGAGGAGCCTAATCCGCTTGAGGTAGAGCTGTACTTGTATCAAGAAAATGTGAATGCTTATGTCGTCGCGGACGAGATGCGCAAAAAGCAAGGACAGCATAGAAGCACTCTGACAGGTGATGGTGATGATTGAGGATGCGCTCCGCGGGTTATTCATCGCATCGCTTGGCCTTGGTGGAGGCTTGGCAGTTGGTTCAGGGCTTGTCTCGCTGCTCATCATACTCGATTTGATTCCTAGGCTTGCTCAGCTCGGCAGCGCTTATCATAAGGCGATTTGGTTCGAGACGGCGGTCATTACCGGTTCGTTGTTCTGGACGTTCGCCGATTTCATGAATTGGCAATTGAGTGTTGCTGGTTCTGTCATCATGCCGATCGCCGGCCTGTTCGATGGCTTGTTCGTCGGGATGCTGGCTGCGGCGCTGACCGAAGTGATGAATGTGCTGCCGATTCTCGCGAAGCGGATTTCACTTTCCCGTCAGATCGCAGCGCTTGTATGGGCGATGGTGCTTGGCAAAACGGCAGGCTCGTTGTTTGATTGGCTCTTTTATCAATGGTAACAGAAGAATGCAGGGGCGGCATAAAGGCAGGCAATACGAAGGAGGGCGCTATGAGAAATCGGGATAAACATTCGAATCCGCATGACGAACAGTCTTTTATAATTCCAGAGGTTCTCAGCATGCTTGATTCGATAAAAGCAGAGGACATCGGCAAGAAGGCAGTCAAGCCGGTGTCTCGTCGAATTGAGACCAGCAAAGCCGAAGATGAAAATCAATGGGCAGAGGAGCTGCTGGAGAGTGTGGACGATGAATCTTCTAGCAGTCATCAGGACGATATAAAGCTGAAGCAGAGGCGGGAGCCGGAGCAGATTCCGGAGCCGGAGCAGCCTATGGAAGAACACAAGCTGGATGCGGAGCATATCGAAATGCTGTCCATTCTGAAGGATAAAGAACGGCTGAGGCAGTTTCTGTCCGCCGAGCTCGTGTCCAAGGAGCCGTCTGCGCATGAGAATCACCAGCAGAACGGACATGAACAAGGCAGCGATCAGCCGTCAAGCGGGACTAAGCAGCAAGACGGACAAGCGTTAGCGGAAACGAGAAAAGAGCAGCATAAAGAGCCGATTCCGAATCGCGTGGAGCAATTTCTGAAGAAGCTTGAGATCGAGGCCGGCTACAAAACGAGCTTTGATATTACCATACGTGAAATGACGTTCGGTGAGACGAGAACCGTCATGTTCTTCATGAACGGACTAGTGAAGGACTCCGTCTTAACGGAAGTGCTTTCCCGCCTTACTTATCTTCAGCCCGATAATATATCGTCTGATGCGCTGCATGCTTTTCTGCATCATTATGTTCCAGCCGTTCAAGTGAAGCCGGTTGACGATTGGAATGAGATGCTGCTTGAGGTGATGGCCGGTGCAACGGCTTTGTTCCTTGAAGGTGAACGTAACGCGCTTATTATTGACGCGAAAAGCTTCCCGTCCCGCGGTCCCGAAGAGCCGTCGCTTGAGCGCGTCGTACGCGGTGCGAGGGACGGCTTCGTCGAGACGATGCTCGTTAACGTCTCGCTTGTCCGCCGCCGTCTCCGTGATCCGCAGCTTCGTTACGAAGTACTGCGGATTGGCGAACGAACGAAGACGGATGTATGCATCGCGTATATTGACGACATAGCGGATACGGAGTTGGTGGAATCGATACGGGACAAAATTCAGCAGGTGAAGCTCGACGGCTTGCCGCTGGCGGACAAGCAGCTCGAGGAAGCGACGGTGAAGAGAGGCTGGAATCCGTATCCACTCGTCCGCTATTCGGAACGGCCTGACGTTGTAGCTGCTCATTTGCTCGAGGGCAGCGTGGCGGTCTTCGTGGATACATCCCCGAGCGTTATGATCCTGCCAACAACGTTCTTCGATCTTGTGCAGCATGCTGAGGAGAACCGACAGACGCCGTTCATGGGCACATATTTACGCTGGGTACGGTTCATCGGCATTATGGCCTCGCTGTTTTTGCTGCCGATCTGGTTTCTGTTCGTCATTCAGCCGGAATTGAAGCCGACGGGACTGGAGTTTCTCGGCCCGACGAAGACCGGTAAAATTCCGATGGTCGCTCAGTTTTTACTTGCCGAGCTCGGAGTTGATCTGCTAAGGATGGCAGCCGTTCATACGCCGACACCGCTGGCGACGGCGATGTCGCTCATTGCGGCTATTTTGATCGGAGATATCGCGGTATCAACCGGCTTGTTCATTAACGAGGTTGTGCTGTATATGGCGGTCGCGGCAATTGGCATGTTCGCTACGCCTAGCTACGAGCTTGGACTAGCCAATCGGATCGTCCGACTGCTGCTGATCGTCTCGGTATGGGCGTTCAAGGTGCCGGGTTTTGTTGTCGCGACGACGGCGGTCATCATGATGCTCGTCACCTCTCGTTCGTTCAACCGTCCGTATATGTGGCCGCTTTTTCCATTCGATGTGAAAGCTATGCTCAATATTATCATTCGGCCGCCGGTGCTTCATAACCGGACCAGACCAAACCTTCAGCGGCCGAAGCAGCGAGACAAAATGCCGCAAAGCAACTAAATAAGGTGAAGGAGTTGCAGCCGTCCGTAAAGTGCAGTGTAGAACGCACTTTACGGACGGCTGTGCTGCGTTGTGCCAAAAAAAGTGCAAACGAAATGTTCAAAAATACATTTCTCCGTTACAAGGTTTACGGTATACTGTTGCCATTGGGTACAAATGCACTTGTTTAACCTATAATTTTTGTCTTTTAATCGGAGGGGTATTGTTCATGTTTTTGCACGGAACGAGCAAGATTAATGATAAAGGTCATCTAGAGATCGGAGGCTGCGACGTAACGGATCTAGCACAAGAGTTCGGTACGCCGCTGTATATTGTCGACGAAGCGCTTGTCCGCCAACGCGCACGCGAATTTGTAGAAGCTTTCAAAGCGACAGGATTGAAATTCCAGGTTGCTTATGCAAGTAAAGCATTTAGTGTTATGGCGATGTGTGCTATTGCGGAACAGGAAGGACTGTCGCTAGACGTTGTGTCGGACGGCGAGCTTTACACGGCGCTGCAAGCAGGCTTCCCTGTAGAACGTATTCATTTCCATGGTAATAACAAGACGCCGGAAGAAATTAACATGGCGCTCGACGCAGGCATCGGATGCTTTGTTGTTGACAACTTCACAGAGATGGCTCTGCTGAACGCGCTTGCTGCGGACAAGGGCAAGACGGCTAACGTACTGCTTCGCATCACGCCAGGCGTTGAGGCGCATACGCACGATTACATTTCGACAGGCCAGCAAGATTCTAAGTTCGGCTTCGATCTCGGTAACGGAACGGCAATGCGTGCTGTTGAAGAGATACTGAAGCTGGCGAACCTTAATCTGTTAGGCGTTCATTCGCACATTGGTTCGCAAATTTTCGAGGTTGAAGGCTTCGGGATGGCGGTTGACAAGGTTGCGAAGTTCGCCGTACAAGTACGCGACGAGCTCGGCAAGACATTCTCGGTTATTAACGTGGGCGGCGGCTTCGGTATCCGTTATGTTGAAGGCGACAAGCCGCTTCCGCTGTCGACTTACGTTAATGCGATCGCAGACGCAATTATTTCGAACTTCTCGGCAGCGAACTATGCAACGCCGGAAATTTGGATCGAGCCGGGCCGCAGTATGGTCGGCGATGCTGGTACGACGTTGTATACAATCGGCACGCATAAAGAAATTCCTGGCGTTCGCAAATATATTGCCGTTGACGGCGGCATGACGGATAACCCGCGCCCTGCGCTGTACGGCTCGAAATACGAAGCTGTTCTGGCGAACCGTGCGAATGAAGCGAATGAGGAGACGGTATCCGTTGCGGGCAAATGCTGCGAGAGCGGTGACATGCTCATCTGGGATCTGGAGCTTCCGAAGTCCCAAAGCGGTGATTTGCTTGCTGTATTCTGCACGGGAGCGTATAATTACGCAATGGCGAGCAATTACAACCGGATTCGTCGTCCGGCTGTCGTATTCGTCAAAGACGGTGAAGCATCTTTGGCCGTTAAACGCGAATCGTTGGAAGACATCGTCGCTAACGATGTCATTCCACAACGTCTGCGCAAGACGACGGTATAACGGTTTGTTAATAGCCATCGCTGCATACGCGTATAAGGGAGTTGGACGATAATGGCTAAACAAGCACACATCACGCTAGCGAACGGAGCAGTCGTTAAGATTGATCTATTCGAGAAAGACGCTCCGAACACGGTAGCGAACTTCGAGAAGCTTGCGAATGAAGGCTTCTATAATGGTCTCGTATTCCACCGTGTCATTCCAGGCTTTGTTGCACAAGGCGGCTGCCCTCATGGCACCGGCACGGGCGGACCAGGCTACACGATCAACTGTGAGATTAACCCGAATAAGCATGAGCGCGGAACGCTTGCAATGGCTCACGCTGGACGTAACACAGGCGGCAGCCAGTTCTACATCTGCTACAAGCCACAGCCGCATTTGGACGGTGTTCATACGGTCTTCGGCAAAGTGGTTGAAGGCATGGAACATGTAGATGCATTCCAGGGCCGCGACAAGATGGAGAAAGTCGAAGTTGTAGAAGTATAATGCAGGAAGGAAGCCGCGGGCGGTTCCGACGATACGTCGGAGATCCGTCCGCGGCTTTCGCGCTTGCAACATGCGAAAACCGTCAGTCGGCCTTGCAAAATGCTGGGCATGGTGGTATAGTTCGAAGCATGATGTTATTGATTTTATGGATTCGAATATAGGCGACTTTCCTTCGGGGTACGGTGAAATTCCGAACCGGCGGTGATCGCTCGGAAGTGTTCAATGCTACCGTTCGTGCGGAGCTAGCTTCCGAACGTCAGTCCGTGACCCGAAGCCTCGCAGTCCTTTCGCGGCATAAGCGTAGGGAGGCTTCGGTGGACCTGGTGTAATTCCAGGACCGACAGTATAGTCTGGATGGGAGAAGGGGAACGCATTCAACGAGTACGAATTCGTTGCGGGGTCCGTTGCTGCGCTTAATTGAAGGCGCGGTTTTCAATCGACCCTCTATATGCGTATACGTATGATTGAATGGCTTTCACATTTTTCATGAGCGGATGCGCGACAAGCGCACGTGACCCATCCCCCCGTCGGCAGTCAGCCGGTTGGGGGGTTTTTGCTGTGAGCGTCATTATGAACGATGAATTTTATATGCGACTTGCTCTTCAGATGGCTGAAAGCGCAAGCGGACAGACGAGCATTAATCCGGTAGTCGGCTGCGTCTTAGTGAAGGACGGACGGATTGTCGGACTCGGCGCCCATTTGAAGCGCGGCGAAGGACATGCGGAAGCGAATGCGCTTCGTATGGCCGGTGAGGAGGCAGAAGGGGCGACGGCCTATGTGACGCTCGAGCCATGCAGCCATTACCGCAAATTGACGCCGCCATGCAGCGACCGGCTGATCGATGCGAAGGTAGCGCGTGTTGTGATCGCGGCATTGGACCCGAATCCGCAAGTTTCTGGCAGCGGGGCTGCCAAGCTGCGCGAAGCAGGCATCGAGGTGACGGTCGGCTTACTGGAGCAGCAGTCCCGTTTGATGAACGAAGCATTTAACAAATATATTGTGACGCGGCAGCCGTATGTAACGCTCAAATCCGCATCGACGCTCGACGGCAAAGTAGCAGCTCGAACTGGCGACAGCCGCTGGATATCTGGACCGTCTTCTCGAGAAGCGGTTCATACGATGCGCCATCGGCACGACGGCATTATGGTTGGTATTGGAACGCTGCTGGCAGACAATCCGGAGTTGACGACGCGGCTGTCTGTACCGGCGCTTCATCCGATTCGTATTATAGTCGATTCCAACCTGCGCATTCCTTTGGATGCGCGTGTGGTGACGGATAAAATCTCGCCGACGATTGTTCTAACGACAGCTGGAGCCAGCCTCGGTAAGCGCGATGCACTCCTTAAGGCAGGCATCGAAGTGATTGAATGCGGCGAGGGACCGCATGTTGATTTGGCTGTTGCGATGCGTCTACTCGGCGAGCGTGAGATCGCATCCATTCTGCTTGAAGGCGGCGGTCGGCTCAATGGCGCGATGCTGGAGTCAGGGCTAGTCGACAAGATTACGCTATTCATTGCTCCCAAGCTGATTGGAGGCGGGGCGGCAGCGCCTTCTGCGTTCGAATTCGCAGGGTTCGATAAAATGGCGGACGCGATTGTGCTAGAGGACGTCTCATATGAGCAGCACGGCGACGATATCGCAATTGTCGGTTATCCATCGAACCGGTTCAAGCCGTAAGGAAAGGAGCGGGTCGTATTGTTCACAGGATTGATTGAAGAAGTAGGCAGATTGAAGAGTGTATCCCGAGCAGGGGAAGCGATGGTGCTGACGATTGAAGCGAGCCGCGTGCTGGAGGGAGCAGCCGTCGGCGACAGCATCGCGGTGAACGGCGTTTGTTTGACGGTTACTTCATTTACACGGGGAACGTTTCTAGCAGATGTCATGCCGCAGACGTTTCGCCACTCTAACTTGAAAGATTTGAAGCCGGGCTCGAAGGTGAATTTGGAACGGGCAATGGCGGCGGGCGGCCGCTTTGGAGGTCATATCGTACAAGGCCATATTGACGGTGTAGGCGTCATCGAATCCCGGACTGTCGATGCAAATGCCGTTGTTTTCGCGATTCGAACGGAGGACGTGGAGGCATTCGCTAAATATATCATTCCTAAAGGCTCTATTACGATCGACGGCATTAGCTTAACCGTCATTCGTGCAGAGGTCGGCTCGTTCGCGGTTTCGATTATTCCACATACATTGGCGCAGACGGCGCTTAACGATAAGCAGCCGGGCGATACCGTGAATTTGGAAGCGGATATTATTGGCAAGTACGTTGATCATCTGTTGAATTATCGCACATCGTCGGCTTCGCCAAACTATACGAAGCATAAGAGCAGCGGGGTTACGGCTTCGTTTTTGGCTGATAACGGATTTATGTAATTTCTAAGTTATAGACAGATGGGTAGGAGGAATAGCGATGATGGAGCATGCTAAGACGGTTTCTCAGACCGCAGGCGATGATGAGGTCATTTTTGACTCAATCGAAGAAGCAATCGCCGATTTGATTCTCGGCAAGCCGATTATCGTCGTTGACGATGAAGACCGCGAGAATGAAGGCGATCTGATTGTGCTGACAGAGAAAGCGACGCCGGAAGTCATTAACTTCATGATTTCGGAAGCTCGGGGTTTAGTCTGTGTGCCTTTGACTGCTGAGCGGGCTGCAGAACTTAATTTGCCGCCAATGGTTAATCACAATACCGACTATCATGGCACAGCATTTACAGTATCCGTCGATCATATTTCGACCTCGACCGGCATCTCGGCCTATGAGCGATCGCAGACGGTGAAAGCTTTGATCGATCCGGAGGCGAAGCCGGAGCATTTTCGTCGGCCAGGGCATATTTTCCCGTTGATCGCCAAGGATGGCGGTGTGCTGCGGCGCGCTGGTCACACCGAGGCAGCGATCGATCTTGCCCGCATGTGCGGAGCGAAGCCTTCCTCGGTCATTTGCGAAATTATTAAAGAGGACGGTACGATGGCTCGGTTGTCCGATCTTGTCGAGTTTAAGCGCAAGCATGGATTGAAGCTGATCTCGATCGAGAATATGATTAAGTATCGGAATGAGAAGGAGCGTCTGATCGAGCGGGCGGTCGAGGTGAGCATGCCGACCGAATACGGTGACTTTACGGTGTTCGGCTATGTGAGCCAGATCGACGGGAAGGAGCATCTTGCCTTCGTGAAGGGCTCGATAACGCCGGATGAACCGACGCTGGTGCGCGTTCATTCGGAATGCTTGACCGGCGATGTGTTCCATTCCAAGCGCTGTAACTGCAGTGCTCATCTCGAAGCGGCTTTGCGTCAGATTGAGAAAGCCGGCCGCGGCGTGCTGTTATATATGCGCCAAGATGGCCGAGGAGCAGGTATTCTAAGCAAACTGAAATCTTATCAGCTTCAGGAGCAGGGATTCGACACTGCTGAGGCGAATAAGAAGGTTGGATTTTATCCGGATTTGCGGGAATATGGAATCGGGGCTCAAATTTTGAAGGATCTTGGCATCCGCCAAATGAAGCTGCTGACGAACAATCCGCGTAAAATTAAAGGGCTTGAAGGCTACGGACTGGAAGTCGTGGAGAGGGTTCCGCTTAACAAGCTTACTTAAGCCGATGGCTTCGGCGCTAAGGCGTCGTTCATGAACCACTACTATTGGATAGATGGAAGGAAGAGTGACCATGAAACATTACGAAGGACATTTAGTATCGCAAGGATTAAAATATGGTATTGTCGTCGGGCGTTTTAACGAGTTTATTACGACTAAGCTGCTATCCGGCGCACTCGATGCACTGAAACGTCACGGCGCGGAAGATTCCGAGATTGAAGTGGCATGGGTGCCGGGTGCATTCGAAATTCCGTTCGCGGCGCAGAAGATGGCCGAGAGCGGCAAATATGATGCTGTAATTACACTTGGTGCTGTTATTCGCGGTTCAACGCCTCACTTTGATTACGTCTGCAACGAAGCAGCTAAAGGCGTTGCGGCAACGGCGCTTAAGACAGGCGTACCGACTATTTTCGGTGTGCTGACGACCGATTCGATCGAGCAGGCGATCGAGCGCGCAGGCACCAAGGCAGGCAACAAAGGCTATGAGGCGGCGGCTTCGGCGATCGAGATGGCGAATTTGACGCGTCAACTGCGGGGCTAATGGCGTAGCTTTCGGAGAGCCTTCTCGTTCTCCGGATGGACGATAACCGACTAATAGCCGGGAGGACAACGCCGTGACGATGACGTATAAGCTGGAATCGTTCGAAGGACCGCTCGATCTGCTGCTGCACTTGATTGACAAGGCTGAGATCGACATCCACGAAGTATCCATCAGCGAGATAACCGATCAATATATGGACTATTTGCATGCGATGCAGGAGCTGGAGCTTGAGGTGACGAGCGAGTTTCTAGTCATGGCTGCAACTTTGCTGTCGATCAAGAGCAAGCAGCTGCTTCCGAAGCCGCCTGTCATTGAGCTGGACGAATTCGATGAGTGGCAGGACGACGGGCCGGACCCACACGAGGAGCTTATCCAACGGCTGTTGGAGTACCGGAAGTACAAGCTGATTGCGGCCGAGCTTCGCGATAAGGAGTTCGCCCGCAGCCTAGTTTTCGCGAAAGAGCCGGAGGATTTAACTCCGTATATGAAGGAGCAGCCGTCCAATCCGGTTGAAGGGCTGCATGTCTCGGATTTGGTGCGGGCCTTCCAGAAGGCGCTGCGCAAAGCGGCGCGCCGCAACGTCGTTGCAACCGTTCGTCGGGACGAAATTTCGGTGAAGGACCGAATCCGCGACATTGTTGAGGTGCTCAGGCAGTATGAAACCGTTCGATTCTCGAAGCTCATCCGGCAAAATATGGATCGACACGAAATCGTCGTCACGTTTCTTGCGATATTGGAGCTGATGAAGATGAAGCATATAAGGTGCCATCAGCATCAATCGTTCGACGACATCGTCATTCATTGGAGAGGAGAATCGACGTTCAATGGACTATCAGAGCTACAAATCGATTATTGAAGGCTTGCTATTCATGGCGGGAGAGGACGGCTTGAACGCCAAGCAACTGGCTGAGGTTTTGCAGGTCGACACTGATCTTGCCGGTGAGCTTGTCTACGAGCTTAAATGCGATCTGAAACGGGAAGCAAGAGGTGTTCAGATTACCGAGGTTGCGGGCGCCTATAGGATGACGACGCATCCTGAGCATGCGCCGTATTTTGAACGGATGGCGTATTCACCGTCTCGCTCCAGCCTGTCGCAGGCGGCGCTTGAGACGCTGTCGATTATCGCTTATAAGCAGCCCATTACACGCGTCGAGATTGAAGAAATTCGCGGCGTGAAGAGCGATCGAGCAATTCAATCGCTCGTGTCTAAGGATCTGATCGAGGAGGTTGGTCGTGCTGAAGCGATCGGACGGCCGATTCTGTACGGTACGACGAAGGCTTTCCTTGATTATTTTGGACTTTCTTCATTAAGCGCGTTGCCGGAGCCTGCGAACGTTTCGGCGGAAGATTTGGATGAAGGAACGAACATGCTGTTCGAGAAATACGACGGGCGTCAAATGACGTTCGACGAGCTGCCTCCAATCCCGCCCATTCCATCGTTCCCTGAGGAATCAGCTGGGACGGAAGAGAGCGACGACGATTAGAAGGCTTAGAAGGCAGTCGAATGAGAATGCCCTGCCGGGTCATACTATAACCAACTAAGTGTAAGCTTCCCAGTGAAGGAACGGAGGAGGAACCGCGAATGGCGGATGTTCCGCACAGTTGGATATGGATGACCGCGGCAGGCTTTTTTTTTATTGTGCTCGGAGTGCTGCTGTGGAGATCGCGAATCGTTGCAACAGTAGAGATGAAAAAAATAAATTTGAACGACGACTTAGAGATTCATATTAAAGCGTTGTATGGGCTGGTCCGTCTCAAATGGCGGATGCCAGTGATGGAATGGACGAGCCGCGGCATCAAGCTTCGAAGCGAGTCGGATAACCAGAGTGGACACGAGGAGAAAGAGGAGCAGCTGAACGCAGAAAGAGTCGTTGGGATCATCAATCGATTTAATCGAATCATTAAGCAAATCGAAGGCGCTGCTGGTTTGGCGAAGCAAGTGTTGAAAAAAGTGTATGTTCATGAATTGAAATGGGCGACAGTAGTTGGAACGGACGATGCGATGTGGACAGCGATGGTAACCGGTATGTTCTGGTCGATCAAAACGACAGCTGCAGGCGTTGCCTCGCAAATCGTTCATCTGTGCACCCAGCCCATGCTGGAGGTCACGCCTGCTTATAATCAAATGTGTATAGAATCCCGTTTCAGACTCGTTGCGCATATTCGTCTGGGAGCTGCGGGCATGGCTGGTGTAAGGCTCGTGCTTGGCATACGCAAGCTGCGTGCGGGGACTGGCAGTGCAGGGCGATTGGCGGCGAAGGTCATCAATGAATAGAGCGGAGTGAAAACCTATAAGTTTGATGAGGTGATGTGCTGGTATCCCAGCGCTTTTTTATATTTTTTGATTTTTACCAAACATATTCCTACACAAATACAGGAACATACGTTTCTATATTTGTGTAGGAATATGTTGTGGAACGGCTAGTATTCCTTTATACTATTAACTACATGATGATGGTAAGGAGAGTTAGTATGCATTCTGTAGAAATTTGTGCAGGAGCTGGGGGACAAGCTCTAGGGCTTGAATTAGCGGGGTTTGAACACACAGCGCTTGTAGAAATAGAACCTCCAGCATGTGCAACTCTTAGATTAAACCGACCCGAGTGGAACGTCATAGAAGGTGATCTTCGTCAATTCTCGGGAATCCCATATAAGGGAGTTGATTTATTAGCTGGGGGAGTACCATGCCCTCCTTTTTCAATAGCAGGTAAACAACTTGGTGCGAATGATGAACGTGACTTATTCCCTGAAGCATTTCGATTGGTCGATGAAATCAGACCCAAGGCCGTTATGTTAGAAAATGTAAGAGGTATGCTTGATAAAGTCTTTGATGATTATAGAAATAATGTTATAGAAAGTCTAAGAAAGCTAGGCTACACTGCCGAATGGAAGCTGATTCATGCTTCAGACTTCGGAGTACCCCAGCTTCGACCAAGAGTTATTTTTGTAGCCGTTAGAAGTGACTTAGCTCATAATTTTACTTGGCCTAAAGCGTTTAATAAGCGTCCTCTTACTGTTGGAGAGACCCTTTATGATTTAATGGGGGCAAACGGCTGGCTGCTCGCTGAGCGTTGGAAAGAATGGGCAAATAGTATTGCGCCAACAATCGTTGGCGGTTCAAAAAAACACGGTGGTCCTGATTTAGGACCAACACGCGCAAAGCGTGCTTGGGCGTCTTTGGCAGTGGATGGTGCAGGCATTGCAAACGAAGCTCCTGAGCCTAACTTCATTGGATTTCCAAGACTAACAAATAGAATGGTAGCCCGCATACAAGGTTTTCCTGATTATTGGGAGTTTACTGGTAAGAAGACAGCAGAATACAGACAAATTGGCAATGCTTTTCCTCCTCCAGTCGCTAGTGCAGTCGGCGCTGAGATTAAGAAGTGCATAGAGGCAAGTATAATAGCAAATTTTAAAAGGATACAGGGACTATGACCGTAAATTCACTGATTGCTGAAGCTCGAAGGGACTATCATGCCTCTTTGTTAAGAACAATATTAACTGTTAATGCCAGTGGTGTTCCTTCGAATGCTGATAAAGATAGTAAATTATCGGTACGTATAGCTAAAGGTATTGCTGATATATTGCAATCGGAAACTGGAGAGCGGCTTGCTGGACAAACAAGCGGAAGTGAATTTGAAGCAATTAATGCTGAATTTCTTCGAAAAACCTTTATGTCGTTAGAGCATATTCGTCCTGGTAATTGGGAAATTAAGAAAATCGGCAATCGCAATAGAAGTGCAATTGCTGAATTTGAGCAATATGCTCATCTAACCGCACTAAATAATGCGGCAAAATTGAACCCTGATTTAGCGGCGGCTATGGGGAATGACTACACCATAACACCTGATGTAATCATTTTTCAAAAACTACTAAGTGATGAAATAATAAATTTCGAAAAAGCGATTGTAGATGATACTATTGGAAGGCGCGCATCAATACGCGAACGTAACGGAGGAAAGCCGTTATTACATGCCAGTATATCCTCCAAATGGACTATTCGTTCAGACAGAAGTCAAAACAGTCGAGCAGAGGCTCTTAACTTAATTCGTAATCGTAAAGGTCACCTTCCACATATTGTGGTAGTAACAGCTGAACCATTGCCAAGCAGACTTGCGTCAATTTCTTTAGGCACTGGTGATATCGATTGCGTCTATCATTTTGCTCTCGAGGAGCTAAAGACAGCTGTTGAGAACTGTGGGGAAGAAGATGCACTTGCGATGTTAAACATAATGATCGATGGGAAAAGATTGAAGGATATTTCAGACCTACCACTTGATTTGGCTACATAGAGGAACCATTCAAGGAAACATCGTTTTCTAGATGGTTCCTTTTTGTTGATCTCAGAACATGACAAATGATCATATACATACTCTGTCCTTAAGTGCGCACAATACAAAAAGCATACGGTAGTTCTTATCTATATCGCACTTAAGGAGGAGCAGTTATGACGAATCACCCGATTGAAGGTCTTATGCAGACCGCAATGGAAAATATTAAAGAAATGGTAGATGTTAACACTATTGTCGGAGACCCTGTACAGACCCCTGACGGCAGCGTGATTATGCCTATATCAAAAGTCGGCTTCGGTTTTGTTGCCGGCGGGAGCGATATCAAGTTCGATGGTTCAAGCAACAGCTCACAATCGTCTACGCCGCATGAAGGTCAGACAGCATCGGTGCAAAGTCCGTTCGGCGGCGGCAGCGGCGGCGGTGTCTCGATTACGCCTATTGCATTTCTTGTCGTTGGCTCGCATGGAGTAAAGGTTGTACCGCTTGATAATAACACGCATCTGATTGAGCGGGTCATTGATTCCGCACCTCACGTCATTGATCGAATTCAAGGGATGCTGAAGAAGGAGCAATCGAACGAAGCTGTTAGCGACCCAATTATTTAATAGATAACTACTATTCTGAATCCCTTTTGTTTGATTACATCATACAAGGGAAAGCGGCGGTCTTGGTCCAATAATTCGTTGGACTTAAAGGCCGCTTCTTTATGCAATAAATCGGTCATAATCGAAGTGGCTTTAAACAATTGCAAGCTGAGGAGTGGCTTAAGCATAAAGAACGGTCAATGGGCATAAGCTGTACAAGCAGGCAAATTACACCTAAGCGTTGTGGGAGGGTATATGAGCATGAGCTTGTTATCGCTGCGCCGTCTGCGCATTAGGCGGCTATCGTTGGCCGTTACTGCGCTTATGCTGCTATCCGGTGCTTTCGCTGTTCGCCCAGCGGCTGCAACGTCTGCTGTGAAGCTTGCATCGATTAGTACGCATGCGAAGGGCGCGGCATTGATCGATGTAGCGTCGGGTCGGATTTTGTATACGAAAAATGGGGACGAGCCGATGCGCATTGCCAGTCTGACCAAAATTATGACCGCGATCGTCGCAATCGAACATGGTGATCTTAACGATAAAGTGAAGGTGAGCGTTCGCGCTGCCGGCAAAGAAGGCTCTTCTATCTACTTACGCGCAGGAGAAGTTATGAAGCTGGAAGATATGCTGTATGGCTTAATGCTTCGCTCGGGCAATGATGCGGCGACGGCGATCGCTGAGCATGTCGGCGGCACAGTCGAAGGGTTCGTCAAGCTGATGAATGAGAAGGCCGAATGGATTGGACTTACAAATACGCAGTTTATGAATCCGTCCGGTCTCGATGAGGACGGGCATTATTCGACGGCCAATGACTTGGCGAAATTGACCGCTTATGCGCTGCACAATCCGACGTTCGCTCAAATTGTGAAGACGAGGGTGAAAAAAGCACCGAACCCGAATGATCCATGGGATTATGAATGGACGAATAAGAATAAAATGCTTTCGTTGTATGATGGTGCAGACGGCGTCAAAACCGGTTATACGAAGACAGCGCTTCGCTGTCTGGTCAGCTCCGCCACACGTGGCGGCCAGCAGCTTGCAGCCGTTACGATTAACGACCGGAACGACTGGGTCGACCATCACAATATGCTGGATTGGGGCTTTAAGCATTATTCATTGAAGATCATCGCCAAACAGGGTCAGCCCATTAGCGGCTATCCGCTTGCTGCAGGAGGGACGTTCCGTTATGCGCTTGCTGACGGTGAGGCCGCACAGTTAAGGTCCAAGCTAACATTATTAGAGCCTGGCAGTACGCGTTATCTGCTAGGAGAACGTGGAATATTAGAATGGGAGCTAAATGGTAAGACAATTGGCTCTGTTCCGGTCTATGAATCCGGGAGCGAGCGGCTGCAGTGGAAGGAGAAGCGTCCCTATCCTGCTGCAGATCGACCAATCAGCGCGCGAGCACCAAGCTTCTCGTTCCGGCACTCGCTTCAGTCCGTCGTCAAAGCGCTATTCGGGGGAGGAGCGTGAGGCTTGAATGGTCAACTGGATATGGTTGTTTATGATTGTTGTCAGCGTCGTTTCGGCCGCGGTGACAGGCCGCCTGGAAATCGTGACAGAGGCGGCGTTCGACGGAGCGAAGACGGGTGTAACCGTTAGCTTCGGATTAATTAGCATTCTCGTCTTTTGGCTCGGATTAATGCGCATCGGAGAAGATGCAGGTTTATTGCAAGTCCTGTCGAGAATGTTGGGGCCCGCTGTCCGATTCTTGTTTCCTGACGTTCCGCGCCAGCATCCGGCACTCGGTTATATTATGAGTAATATGGCGGCGAATTTGTTCGGGCTTGGCAATGCAGCGACTCCGATGGGGATTAAGGCGATGCAGGAGCTGCAGAAGTTAAATCCGGACCCCAGTACAGCTACGCCAGCTATGTGTACGCTGCTGGCGTTGAATACGTCCAGCATTACGCTCGTCCCGACGACCTTAATCGCGATCAGGCTTCAGTATGAATCTGCGAACGCTGCGGAAATCGTCGGCTCGACGATTGCGGCGACTGCGGTTGCCACTGCCGCTGCCATTGCAGCAGACAGATGGTACCGCAGCAGAGCGGTAAAGCGGCCGCCGGCGCCACCATATGCATCACCGCCGCGAATCGGAAAGGGTGAGGCCGTTGGTTAATTGGCTGTCGACATTGTCGGTTTGGATGATTCCAGCTCTCATCGTATTTATTCCTCTATATGCCGCATTTAAGAAAGTGCCGGTATATGAAACGTTCGTCGAAGGGGCGAAGGAAGGCTTCGGCACCGCGATTGGCATCATTCCGCATATTGTCGGCATGATGGTTGCGATCAGCATGTTTCGTGCATCTGGTGCGATGGATATGATGCTAGCTGCGTTCAAGCCGCTTCTAAATCTGCTGCATGTTCCGGCTGAGGTGCTGCCGCTTGGGCTGCTTCGTCCGCTGACAGGTGCAGGCTCGCTCGCTTATACGACGGATTTGATTCGGACCTATGGCCCGGATTCGTTAATTGGTCGTATCGCGTCAACGATTCAGGGCAGCACGGACACGACACTGTATGTCATTACGGTTTATTTCGGAGCTGTCGGCATCCGACGCTCCCGATATGCACTAAAGGTCGGATTGTTCTCTGATCTGGTCGGCTTTGCCGCATCTATCGCGGTTTGCTTAATTATGTTTGGTTAATGAATAGCACAAGTTCGTCGCAACGGGTCGATTAGACTCGATTGCTGAACTTGTGCTTTTGTCTGCTTAAAGTTAATATGGAGGTTGAGGTGAAAAAGTTGGAACGTTTACAAAAAATTTTGGCGCAGGCGGGCATTGCCTCCAGGCGCAAATGTGAAGAGCTGATTCTAGCCGGAAAAGTAGAAGTGAACGGGGTTCCGGTGACGACGCTCGGGGCGAAAGCCGATCCGCAGGAGGATGTCATTACGGTGGACGGCAAGCCGATTCAATCTGAAGTTAAGCTTTATATTATGCTGAACAAGCCGAAGGGCGTTATTACAAGCGCATCGGACCCGCAAGGACGCAAGATCGTGTCTGACTTTTTGAGTGGTATCGAGCAGCGGGTATATCCAATCGGTCGACTTGATTACGATACGGAAGGGCTGCTGCTGCTGACGAATGATGGCGAATTCGCCAATCTGCTGACACATCCGAAGCATCACGTTCCGAAGACGTATTTAGCAACCGTTAATGGTGTACCGCACGGCGATAAGCTGGAGCAGCTGAGACAAGGCATTGAGCTTGAGGATGGAATGACGTCGCCGGCAGAAGTGGAGTATCAGGATGTAGAGCCGGACAATAAGGAATCGACGATTCGCATTACGATCTATGAGGGTCGCAACCGGCAGGTACGCCGTATGTTTGAAGCGATTGGACACCCGGTTACTCGGCTGAAGCGGGTCAAGTTCGGCGAGCTTGGCTTGCAAAATCTGAAGCGTGGTGGCTGGCGTCCGTTAACACCTAAAGAGGTAGAGGAGCTTCGCGCCGAAGCTGCTAAGGCAGAAGGTAGAAGCAGCTACGTCGCGGCGGATAAACCGGCGAAGAAGCCGGAGTGGAAGCCAAAGCCGAAGCCGAAGCATCTATCGGAGGATAAGGTAAGAGCGGAAGTGTCCGGCCGTAAGTCTTCGCGCAGGAAGCTGTCACCGGCAGCGAAGCCGGCAGGAAGCCGTTCGCGCGCATCCTATGCAAAGTCTGTGCTGGCACCCATTATTGCTGAGAGTGAGAAGCGTAGTTCCGCTGCAGCCCGGCAGCAGGGAAGCTCGCCTCAGAATGGCCAAGCACGCGGCAGCAAGCCGCAAGGACGTGCAGCGTCAGCTACGCCCAACGCAGCGCGTAACAAGCCGCGTATAGAGCAGCAAACGCAAGCCGGCAGGAGCAGAGTTTCGCCATCTAGACAGCCGTCTGCAGAGCGGGAAGAAACGGCGGCAAGCAAGTGGAATGGACTTCCTCGAAGCCGGGGCGCAGCGGTGGTCCACAAGGCGGCAGAAGGTCACATAATGTTCACAAATGAAGGTCGACGGCATTTATAAATGCCGTCGAATTTTCGTTATAATAAGGAAGAATTCGACGGATTTGCAATAGACTTGAGGTGATAGGATTGGGTAAGTATCGGAAGCCGATACAAATCGTAATCATGCTCGGCGTCTTGCTGCTCGGCGGCTATGCGATCGGTAAGGCGTTATTTGCGTCGTCTGATAATGATCGTCCGAAGGTCGGCGGCGCTGCACCTGATTTTACGCTGCTTGATCTGCAAGGTGAGCAGCATCAGCTTTCGGGTTATAAGGGAAAAGCAGTTGTCCTTAACTTCTGGGGCTCATTCTGCCCACCCTGCGTGAAAGAAATGCCGGAGTTCGAGCGTCAATATGAGAAATGGAAGGGCGAGCCATTCGAAATATTGGCTGTAAACTTAAGCGAAGGCGATCTGACCGTAAACAATTTCGTTAAAGATTTTGACTTGTCGTATCCGATACTTCGGGATTCGAATCGTATGATTGAACGGCGGTATGGGCTGGAGCAGTACCCGTCAACGTTCTTCATTAAGCCTGATGGAACGATTATGGACATATTCGTTGGGGGGATGACAGAGCAGGATATTGACGAACGAATTGAGAGGCTGCTGCAAGCCTAGCTCTTATGTCTAGTGAGGAGGCTGTACGTTGATTCAGAATACGAAGTGCGAATGCGGCCATCAGAATCCGCCGGACACACTCCTGTGTGAATCGTGCGGCAAGCCGCAGACCGAGATTCCTGAAAATGCGCCACTAGAGATGCGATATGATGGTATGGCGCGCCGTTCGCAGAAGAGAAATCCGAATCCGCTCGATATGGTCTGGAATTTCTTCTCGTCAGTAAAGATCGCGATCATCATTATTATTATTACCCTGATTGGAGCTGCCATCGGTACGATCTATCCACAGGGGAATACGGCAGAATATTATAAGCAGACCTATGGCTGGGGAGGCGAGCTTTACTACAAGCTAGGCTTATCTACGATGTATGACTCCTGGTGGTTCGTTGGACTGCTTGTCATGATCGGAACCTCGCTTGTCATTTGCAGCTTGGACCGTGTGCTACCGCTGTATCGGGCGCTTAGCAAACAGCAAATCCGCAAGCATCCCATGTTTATTACCCGCCAGAAGACGGTTTATACCGGTCCAATTGAAGGAAATGCCGAGCAATGGGTGCAGGAGCTCGCAGGCCACTTGAGGCGTCGGCGTTATCGCGTACATACGGATGGCACTGCACTGTTGGCCGAGAAGAATCGGTTCAGCCGCTGGGGGCCATATATTAACCATATCGGACTCATCGTTCTGCTGCTCGCACTGCTTGCACGTACGATTCCGGATTGGAAGCTGGAAGAAACGATTGCTGTGCGAGACGGAGAGACGGTTCAAGTACCGAACACGAATTACTATGTGAAGAATGAGCAATTCACCGTCGAATATTACGATCAGGACGAGCTGCCAGATCGTCTTAAAAATCAAGAGAGACCGAAGCTGTACAAAACGGAAGCTGTGCTCTATGAGTGTGTGGAATCATGCGGTGAACCGGGAATTGAACCCGTACTGGAGCCGGTGATAGATTATGATATTACCGTCAATCACCCGCTTGCGTATAAGGGCGTCAAGCTATACCAAATCGGCTATGACGACCAGCCTATGCTGAAAGCGGTTAAGCCGGTCATCGAGGATAAACAAAGCGGACAAGTATATGGTCCCTTCGAGCTTCCGATGAAAAATCCACAGACAGAGTTTACAGTCGGTCCGTACAGTCTTTCGTTGAAGGCACAGTATATGGAGTTCGCTCTGAATGATGAAGGCGATCCGGTTACGCTTTCGCGCGATCCGAAAGCGCCTGCATTCATTTTTATAGTGAAAGGTCCGGGCATTGATGCTTCAGGTGAGCCGTATATGTACTTTCCGCTGCAGAAGGACAAAGAACGGTTTAGTCAAGACCAGATCAACCGAACGCTTGCATCCAAGATTGAAATTCGGGTTGACGGTATGGAGAACGTATCGTACAGCGCCTATACGAGCTACTTACTCATTCGAGTCGACCGGGCGCTGACTTATGTGTGGATTGGACTTGGCATTTGTATGCTCGGATTGCTCATGGGAGCCTATTGGCATCACCGTCGCATATGGCTTCGAGTGGACGACGGTGTGCTGTCGCTAGGTGCGCATACGAACAAAAATCATTTTGGCATGCGTTCTGATGTCGCTTGGGCACTTGCGCAGATGAAGATAGATGTTGAGAAGGAAAAGCTCGATAACGGGGGTTATAATTCGTGAGTTGGGTCGATTTCAGTGGTCATGCATACTTAGTTGCTTTCATTTTATATTGTGTGGCGTTCATCTTCTACGTCATCACGATCGCTGGACAGAAATGGAGCAATCGTAATTCAAAGCATCACGTCGCACGTTGGGGGAGAATGTCCTTCATCGTCTCATCGGCTGGACTAGCCGCTCATCTGACGTTCTTCTTCACACGATGGTACGGCAGTGGGCAGATTCCGACAAGCAATATGTATGAATTTATGTCATTCCTGGCCATGGCGGTCATGCTTGCTTTCACGATTATTTATGTGATTTACCGTAAGCCGCTGCTAGGCATGTTCGCAACGCCGCTTGCAGTCCTCATCGTCGCTTATGCATCCGTATTTCCTAAAGATGTACAGCCGCTTATACCGTCGCTTGATTCATACTGGCTCAAGATTCATGTGACGACGGCTGCGCTCGGTGAAGCATTCTTCGCGGTCGGCTTCGCTGCAGGACTGATGTATTTGCTGCGAATTGTCGATTATACTCGTAAAGACAATCAAGCACGTAAGCAGCAGCGCTGGATCGAATATACTCTCTATGTTATCGTCGTTGTCGTCGGTTTTATCAGCATTGTGTTCTCTTTCCGCGGTGCAGGATATGAGGCTCATTTTACGCAGGAGAACATCAGCATCGATACGCAAGGGCAGACGATCATCCGGACGGAACAGGTCGAATATAACTTGCCTCCGATATTCAAGCCGTATAACAGCCATGCCGATTCTGTAGATTCGTTCCTCGGCTTGGAGAAGCTGCAAATCGAGACGCCTTCTTGGATGAAGGGTGTGAATGCTGGCCGCAAGCTCAATACGGTCGTGTGGTCCATTGTTGCCGGTTCATTGCTGTATGCGATTCTTCGCCTAATCGTCCGCAAGCCGCTCGGCGCTGTCATTCGCCCGCATATGGAGGGTGTCAATCCGAACGACTTGGATGAAATTAGTTATCGTGCGATTGCGATCGGGTTCCCGGTCTTTACGCTTGGTGCGCTTATTTTCGCCATGATATGGGCGAATGAGGCGTGGGGGCGTTTCTGGGGATGGGATCCGAAAGAAGTATGGGCACTTATTACTTGGCTATTCTATAGCGTATACTTACATTTCCGGCTGTCTCGCGGATGGCAGGGACTTCGGTCGGCATGGCTGTCCGTGATCGGCTTCGTTATCGTGTGGTTCACGCTGATCGGTGTTAACCTTATTATTGCCGGTATGCATTCATATGCTGGCGTGTAGCTGCACAATCATTTATGTAAAGGGGCTGTGACCAAATGTCAGAAGCAGCACATCGCATATTGGTCGTAGACGACGAGGAACGGATTCGCCGTCTGCTGAAAATGTATTTGGAAAAGGAAGGCTATCAGATTGAGGAGGCGGAGGACGGCGAAACGGCACTTCGGATGGCAGCGGGTAAGGATTATGATTTAATTATGCTCGACGTCATGCTCCCAGGCATCGATGGCATTGAGGTATGCTCACGGCTTCGTCAGGTTAAAGCGACGCCGGTCATCATGCTGACGGCCAAAGGCGAAGAAATGAACCGAGTACAAGGGTTTGAAGCGGGCGCTGACGACTATGTCGTCAAGCCGTTCAGTCCGCGTGAGGTCATTTATCGGGTTAAAGCGATTCTTCGCCGATCTTCGGCTACCGCATTCTTAACGAAAGAATCGAATTCAAGCAACAATATCGTTCTTCCACATCTAATTATCGAGCACGACGCACATCGGGTTACGGCTGGCGGACATGAGGTAAGCTTGACGCCGAAGGAATATGAGCTGCTTCATTATTTGGCCGTATCGCCTGATAAAGTGTTCTCGCGTGAGGAGCTGTTGAAGGATGTATGGAATTACGAGTTTTTCGGAGACTTACGCACGGTTGATACGCATGTAAAGCGTTTGCGTGAGAAGCTAAACAAAGTATCACCAGAAGCGGCATCTATGATTACGACGGTTTGGGGCGTTGGATACAAGCTAGAGGTGTCGAAGTAGCCGATGAAATTTTGGTTATGGCGAAGTGTCGTAGGCAAGCTGTGGATGACAATCATTATGCTCGTGGCGGTCGTGCTGCTCATTCTCGGCATGTTCCTGCTGCAGTATATCGACATCAACTTCCAAGACAATACCTCCCATAAGGTGAAGGTGCTGTTCGTGTTTACCGGCGTGATTGGCTTCTTATTGTCAACGTTTTTCGCGTTCTTCCTCTCGTCTAAAATTACGCAGCCGCTTATTGAGTTGAAGAAGGCGGCTTCGTCTATTTCAATGGGGAACTATCAGACGCGTGTTCCGATTCGATCGACTGACGAGCTCGGCGACCTGGCTCTTGCGTTTAACCGAATGGCAGGCGATCTCGATTCGCTGATTAAAGATTTGAGTCACGAGAAAGAGCATTTGTCCAGCGTGCTTCGAAGCATGTCCGACGCCGTCGTCACTTTTGATGCTGAAGGTCGGATTACGATGTTTAATCCGCCAGGCGGACAACTCATGACGCGATGGAACGCGCTTGAATGGACGGATGTTGACGAGGAGACGGAATCGAAGAAGGACCGTGTACCGGTCCCGCTGCGGGAGCTGTATCAACGTGTAACGGTGGATGGAGTGGACAGCAGCGACAAGATACATGTGAAGAATGGGGTCTGGTCCGTCGTAATGGCTCCGCTCAAGTCGAACAATTCGGTGCGAGGCGCAGTTGCCGTGATGCGTGACGTTACAGAGGAATTTATGCTGGAGAAGCTGCGCCGCGATTTTGTTGCGAACGTCTCTCATGAAATTCGTACACCGCTCTCAATGATTCAAGGTTATAGCGAGGCATTGCTCGATGGCCTGGCGGATTCGAAGGAGGAACGGGATGAGCTGGTGCAGGTTATTCATGATGAATCTGTACGTATGAGTAGGCTTGTCAAGGATTTGCTTGACCTTGCTCGAATGGAAGCCGGACATAGCGAGCTTAAGCTCGTGCCGTGCGACATTGATTCGCTAGTCAGACGGGTTCATCGTAAATTCCAAACGTTCGCGAAGGAGCGAGATATACGGCTTGTCGTTGAGCTTCCGGAATCTCCGCCGTTATCCGTTCAGGCAGCGGACGAGGACCGGTTAGAGCAGGTGCTTACGAATCTGATGGACAATGCAATGCGCCATACACCTTCTGGAGCCATTATTAAGCTGTCCGGACAGTGGGCGGAGACGAACTCCGATAGGAAGCAGCCTAGCCATATTGAGCTGCGTATTTCAGATGAAGGGGAAGGCATTCCGGAAGAAGATCTGCCCTATATATTTGAACGCTTCTACAAGGCAGACAAGTCTCGCAAACGCGGCACTTCGGGAGGTACAGGACTCGGGCTTGCAATTGTTAAAAATATTGTCGACGGTCATCATGGCCGGATTTTGGTTGACAGTAAGATCGGGAAAGGGACGACATTTACGCTGCTGCTGCCTGTCGATTTAGATCATCCTCTGTCATAGCGCTCATTACGATGAGCGCTTTTTTTGTTGAAAAAAAAGGACAAATCTTGTTCAACGTGAAACATTCTATAAAATTTTCGGTGCTTATGAAGGATGAGTGAAAGAAAACCTGCACAAAATGCAGAAATGTTGCGCATGAAGCTCAAAAAGGGGCAGTCAGACAGTCAGTTTCCACTGACTGTCAAGACTGCCCCTCTCATTGCTATGATTAAGTGAGGTGAATTTCTTTCGCGCTGTTCAAATCTGCAAGCTTCGCAACTTCTTCGAGCACCGACTTCGGAGCAACCTTGTCGACTGTCAGCACCATAATAGCAGCTCCGCCGATCAGCTTACGGCCTACTTGCATCGCTGCAATGTTGACGTCGTTGCTGCCAAGTAATGTGCCAACTCGGCCGATGATGCCAGGCTTGTCCGTATGCGATACGAGGATCAGATTGCCTTCCGGCGCTACGTCCACCGGATAGCCATCGATTTGAACGATACGAGGACCGTAGCCCGTCAGAAGCGTTCCAGATACTGTACGTTCTTCCTTGGATGTACGGAGAGTTACCGTAACAAGGTTCGTAAAGTCCTTCGACGTATGCGACTTGTTAATGACGATATTAACGCTGCGTTCCTTCGCCAAGTGCATCGAGTTAACGACGTTAACTTGTTCTGCACCGAGGTGGTGGGCCAGAACGCCGCGAGTAATATAACGGGTGAGGGGCTGCGTATCGACATCTGCAAGCTCGCCCGAGTAACTTACGACGATTTCATTCACAGCGCCGTCAGCAAGCTGAGCGATGAAGCTGCCGAGCTTCTCACCGAGTGTGAAGTAAGGCTCTAGAACCGCACGAACGTTAGCTGGGATTGGAGGCATGTTAACCGCATTGATAAACGGCTCGTCGCGCAGAATGTGAAGCACTTGCTCCGATACATCGATTGCAACGTTCTCTTGTGCTTCGACCGTCGATGCACCAAGATGTGGCGTAACGATAATCTTAGGATGCTTCAGGAACGGATGATCGGCTGCAGGAGGCTCAACCTCGAAAACGTCGAATGCAGCGCCAGCAACGATGCCTTGGTCGATTGCTTCAACGAGTGCTTGCTCGTCGATAATACCGCCGCGTGCGCAGTTCACGATGCGCATGCCTGGCTTCATCACTTCGAATTGCTTGCTCGAAATCATGTGACGTGTTTCAGGGGTGAGCGGTGTATGAACCGTCATAAAATCAGCGTTACGGACGATCTCGTCGACCGTTGCAAGCTTAATGCCCATCTTCTCAGCGCGCTCTTCCGTCAGGAACGGATCGTAGCCGAGAATTTCCATGCCGAATGCTTTAGCACGTTTCGCAACTTCGCTACCGATGCGACCCATTCCTAATACGCCCAGCACTTTGTTACGCAGCTCAACGCCGACGAACGATTTACGATCCCATACGCCGCCGACCGTCTTCAGGTATGCTTGCGGAATGTGACGCGCTACTGCCATCATCATTGCAAATGTGTGCTCGCAAGTCGTGATCGTATTGCCGTCCGGAGCATTGATGACGATAATACCGCGCTGCGTCGCTGCTTCCAGATCGATGTTGTCAACGCCGACACCAGCGCGTCCGACAACTTTAAGCTTCTTGCCAGCGTCCATAATGCGTGCTGTTACACGAGTCTGACTGCGAACGAGAAGTGCGTCGTACTCGCCGATAATAGCTACGAGCTCATCCTCGCTAAGGCCTGGCTTCTTGTCGATAGAGATATCTGCGGCATCGACTAGTTTCTGAATGCCAAGATCGCTGATTGGGTCCGATACTAACACTTTAAACATGCGTTAATTGCCTCCTGTCTAATCGTTGCAACATAATGCAAATCAATGAATATGTAGGAAAAACTCCAGTTAAGGAGTCATTCGACGAGATTAACAGCTAACTGACGATTGCAAAAAACATCGTCCCGATACCGAGCTTCAGCAACGGGACGAATGGTTGTCCAATTCCAGCTATTCGTCAGCAAGATATAACGTCTACTATTTTATAGCAACGTACAGGTGGAATGCAATGCCGAAACTTGCCGATATGTGAATTTTTCGTTATGATTCATTGCATGCAGGAAAGGGGGAATCGACGTGAAGCTTTGGGAGAATGTTGGTGCCGAAGAGCTTCTGCGTTTATTGGCTGAAGGCCGCTTGAAGGCGGAACAGATTGTTGATGTTCGGGAACTTCACGAATGGGAATATTATCATCTCGAGGGGACTCGACATATGCCGATGAGTGTGTTCCCGGAGTTAATGGAAGGTCTAGGACGCAATGAAACATTATATATTATGTGCGCACATGGTGTGAGAAGCCAAGCGGTATGCCGGTATATGCAGGACAACGGCTACGAATCGCTCCTGAATGTAGAAGGAGGCATCGCAGCCGTCGCTGCCTGTCAAGGCTTTCAATATGATTGATGCGCTAGAGGCATTTATTCTCCGGGCAAGAAGAACGGAAGCTGAGGAAGCACTTGATTCGAATAGAACTGGCTCATATTGCTCTTATAGTCGCCATTGCGTACTGCTTTCGTATCGGTCAGAAGTTCGGAGATTGGACGGACCAGTACAAGCTTCAGCTTACCAGCTTGGCCAGACTCGATAAACTCATCGATTCGACTGGACAAATCTTGCGGATAGTAGTTGACGAGCTTACCGTTTGCTGCGATCAGATCGGCGCTCAGCTTGTTCTTGGCTACGAGCGGGAGCTTGCTCCAAGCAGTCGTCTTCATGTCTTGGGACATAACGATTTCGCTTGGAATATCAGAGTCCATTCCGGCAGCCCATTTCAGCATGGCGTCGTAATACGATTGCTGGCTGTTAAGGGAATGACCGACAGCCTGCTTGTAGAGCGTATCTTTGCGCATTGCAGTAAGCAGTTGAGCGACTGATTTGCCGCTGCTGCTGTTTATCAGCTTTTTCGATTCGTTCTGAAATTCGGTCAAGCTCTTTAATATTTGCTGCTGAGATTGAGCGAGCTTAGTCGATGCAGGTAATTTTATGGCGGATATTTCATTGTACTGTTGTTGAGCCAATGAAGCCATGCGCTTCAAATCAGCTGGAAAATCGGTCGTTGATTTCGCATTAGCCTGCTCGATCACTTTGATCCATTCCGATTGGAATTCACGGTAAGGCATAAATACCGTATGATAAAATGACACCAGGTCCTGCTGCTGTAAAGTAGTCGCTGTTTCGGATTTGCTGTTCAGCTCTTTCTGAACCTCGTAATTGGCCGTCGCCCGGTCGGAGCCGACGCGGACGCCAAAGAAAAAAGCGCCAACCGTGCATACGAGCATAAACAGAAATCCTAAGCTAACCAGCATTTCTGTTCGGGATAAACGTTTGTCCATAATAATGAGACTCCTTCATGACAGTAATAGTATATATGTTAAGGATAAAGTGAGTATCAGCGTTTAAATGTTTTGTCGATTGTTTATCGAATAATGGCGAATTATGTATTATGTAATAGTATAGGCGATCAAAGTGAAAAAGGAAATAATACGTTTTCAGACAGGCGGTAAAACATGAAAAAATTCGATATCAAAAAAATTCGGATCCGTCAAGTATCCGTCGACCAGCTGGATGACCGGCTCTTATTAATGAATTTGTACGCTACGCAAGCGCTTACTCTAATTATCGGAATCATATGGGTTTTATTTCAGCATCGAAATCCGCTCCGACTGCTTCAGCTGCCGGAGAACGACCGGTTCTGGATATTCGGTCTTGGCTTAGCCGCTGCCGTGATCATTCTCGATTTGCTCATAACTCGGCTTGTACCGGACGATATATCTGATGACGGGGGCATTAACGAGCGTCTGTTCCAGGCGCGTCCGGTCTGGCACATTATCGTCATGTCTTTCATCGTAGCTGTCTGTGAAGAGCTCCTGTTCCGGGGCGCGGTGCAGCATTCGTTCGGACCTTATTGGACGAGCATTTTGTTTGCTGCCATTCATGTCCGTTATTTGCGCCACTGGATACCAACGGGGCTCGTATTTTCGATTAGTTATGGTCTTGGTTGGATTTATATCGAAAGCGGTACATTGTGGGCGCCGATTATGACGCATTTTCTGGTGGATGCCACAATGGGTCTAATTATTCGGTTTCGAAGGAATGATGAATGATGAGTCGAATGGCGAAGTTTGGAACGAGAAACGCAGCAAAAGTCAGCAATACGGAGCCAGTCGAAGAGTTAGAATATAATGATGAAAAAGGTCTGCCGCCTCGGAGGGTGAAGCACCCATCCAATAAGCAGCAGACCGCGCAGTGGTTTTATAACAGTTTGTTTTTATTATTTCTCTTCCTTATCGTTATTCTGTTCTTATTCGGAAAAAATTCAATCACAGCCTCCTGACAAGGACGGCTGTTTTTTATTGCTCCTCTGTTACGTCGGTAACGGTCTCGATCGTAGCAGGATCGATAAAGCCGTACCCTTTCTCCTCCAGCTTCGTCAGCAGTTCATCCAGCGCATCTTTCGTCCATGGGAGCTCATGCATGAGAATATTCGCTCCCGGATGAAGCTGCTCCAGCACATTGGCAATAACGGCTTCCGGCTTGTTCTTGCTGCTTGAATCCCAGTCCAGCGATCCGTTTGACCAGGTCATGTACAGCATGCCGCTGTCTTTCACATATTTCTTCACTGTATCATTGCCAGAACCAAAAGGAGGTCGGAAAAATTTAGGAGTTTCACCAATCGTTTCTTTGACGAGCTTACCGACATCACCGACTTGCTTCTCCATCGATGCCTGGGTCTCTTTCTTAAGATCGATATGATCCCACGAATGGTTGCCGATTGTCTGACCCCGCTCGTGAATAAGCTTCAGCAAATCAGGGTTGGCTTTAACCCGATAGCCATTGACGAAAAAAATCGCCTTAGCTTTATGTTTGTCGAGAGTATCAAGCATGCTTGTAAGCTGCTCTAATTCTTTAGGGCCGTCATCGAAGGTGAGCAGCACCACTTTGTCCGTCGTCGATTCCTTGTCGATGGGTTCAAAGCGGTATACTTTATTCATTCGGTACAGCTTTACGGGCTTCTCGTCAGCTTGGGCCGATGGTGCTGTTTGCTCCTGGGAGCCTGTGGGCTGCCCACTGTTAGCTGTACCATTCGAGGTGCCACTTACTGCTTCGGCTGTTGGAGAAATCTCGGTCTGTTCAGCGGCAGTTTCGGCCGGCTGATCGGTTCCTTCAGGTAAGTCCGTGGAGACTGTCTCAGCAGGGGGGGCGCTTTCGCCTTTGTTAGTCGAGCCGCAAGCAGTTAGTGCGGCGGCCAGCGCTAGCAGAACGGATGCTTTGAGCAAGCGATTCATGGGAAGACCTCCGTTACTTAAGTATTGTCTTTATATCTGCGTGGCCATTACGGGATGAACACGACATCATTGTATCATATTTGGGTTATGACTTTGTATTCGTCTTTTCCTGTTTTTCACAAGGATGCTCGCGTGGTGTAAGAGCAAACTAAAGATCGGAACGCTGTATTCAGATAGCGGCGCTCCGGCTGGCAATGATGGAGGCGTATAACGAAGAAAGGAGTCGGACATCGAGATGAGAATGAGCGGTTTTATTATCGGTGGTATACTCGGCATGGCAGCTGCGCTGTACGCATCTCGCAAACGGCCCGGTATGACAGCTTGGGCAGTCGATGCAGCGGGTGATATCATGTCCTCTACGAAAAAACGGCTGTTTGGCAAAGTCATGGAACGGAAGCTGAATCAGTGGAGTAAGGAGGCTGGACAAGCCGTCCCAAAGCGACAAGACGCTTCCGCTGGCAATTCAGCAGAAGCATGGCAGCAAATTGGCGCGCTCGTTGAGAGCGATCCTGAATTGAAACGGGAAACGGAAGCGATTCTCCATTCGGCGACAGACGGCAGCAGCCTCCCGACGAATGCGAGTGTGAAGCATCATTGATGAGTAAATAGGAGCGGGAGTGTCGCAAAAAATAATTTGCGACGCTGCCGCTCCTATTTTTTTGACTGATAGTGCATTCGCCGGGCGGACATGGTAACATAGGTATATGGCATGAGGGAATCACATATCATTGTTGTTCTCATACCTTGTTATATCAGATGCTGCATAGGAGGATCCTGTCATGAAAATCGAACGGCTGAGCCAAGATAAAATACGAATATTTCTGACGTTCGACGACCTGCTGGAGCGGGGGATACAGAAAGAGGATATGTGGCGGGAAATTCCGAAGGTGAATGAGCTGTTCAGCGAGATGATGGATCAAGCACATTCCGAACTCGGTTTCGAGGCCAGTGGTCCACTTGCTGTGGAAGTGTTCGCACTCCCGGCTCAAGGTATGGTAGTGATCGTCACACGCGGCAAAGTTAATTTGCATGCCGATGATTTGTCTCATGAGGATGATGAGACGGATGAGGACGTTTACGAATTAGAAGTTACGCTGGAGCAAAGCGATATTGTCATGTACGCATTCCGTGATTTTGAAGACGTTATATCGGTTAGCCGCCAACTGAAGCAGTCGGCGTTGACTGAGGATGGACGGTTATTCGCGTATAATGGCAAATATATACTGGCTATTGACCCGTCCTTTATCGATCCGGCCAGACATAATGCTCTAATAGCGCTGCTGGCTGAATTCGGCGAAGCGACGTCTGTGACAGAAGCGGTGCTGGAAGAGTACGGCAAGACGATAATGAACGAGGGCGCGATACGCCAATTATGTCAGCATTTCTCATACTGATGCGGCAGTGGATTGAAGAGCATCTTGCGCGAATTTCGAAAGCGCAGATGCTCTTTTTGTTCATATGGTGTCCACGGCTGCATTCATCAAGTTAGAGGCGCTCCGCCAGGACACGATTTAAGTTCCAATCTCCTGCGAGTATGTTCGCTGTCGTAATCAGTATTTCCGATGTCCATGAAGCGTTGTATAATAAAGATGGGCTCGATAAGAGGCGGAGTGATTGTGTTTTACTTCGAGTGGGTACAAAGTAATTAGGGCTGCTGCACATAATTTTCCGATTTGACGACGTCGATATACGGCTGGCTGTTTATATGGCAGGCGTAATGAAGCTTGCCGGTTAAGAGGCTGGTTCTAGCAGCGAAACGAACAGGGGGGTGAGAGGACAACATGCTGTTTTCTGTCATAACAGCGGCCATTGCGCCAGGCGTTTTCCTGCTCACCTATTTATATTTGAAGGACAAGTATGAAGCGGAGCCGATCCATATGGTCGTTCGCATGTTTTTGATCGGCGTGCTTATTCTGTTCCCGATTATGATTATTCAGCGCGGGCTCGAGCTGTGGCTAGGCACTCATCCGCTGCTGGACGCATTCGGATTATCCGGCGCTGTTGAGGAATGTGTGAAATGGTTCGTTCTATATCACATTATTTATAACCACACTGAGTTCGACGAGCCTTATGACGGTATCGTATATGCCGCATCCATATCCCTTGGCTTTGCGACGCTGGAGAATGTGCTGTATGCCATTTCGCAGCCATCCGATTTCGGGTCGCTTCTATTTCGCGCTTTACTTCCTGTATCAGGGCATGCCTTGTTCGGCATTACGATGGGCTATTACATGGGGAAAGCGAAGTTCGCCTCCCCGGTGCGAAGCCGCCATTTTCTGTTCATATCGATTATCGTTCCTTTACTGATGCACGGGCTGTACGATTGGATTCTTATCACATTCGTACGGGGTTGGATTTGGATCATTCCGCCGTTCATGGCTGTCTTGTGGGTATGGGCGCTTAGGAATATGCAAAGGGCAAGCAGCCGTTCGCCATTTCGTTTTTTACCGCGTGAGGATGAGGTTAAACTGTAGAATTTCGGTCCATAATGGATATCATTGAGTAATCCAGGAGGGACATGCAGTATGTTCGAAGAGCGGGTTAAAGTTCGAATAAGGTGCAGGGTGTGCGGAGAGAAATTCGTCCTGCGCGGCAAGCGAGACAAGGGAAGGATCGATACAGGCTTCAAGCAGTGCATCTGCAACAACAGTGACGATTTTGATATTGAAGAGCATTCGGTCTAAGTTTATTCTGTTAGATCGAGCAGGGAAATAAAGGCGGATGCGGTGAATAAAGCTTCTTTCGGTAAACCAAACTAACGACAGGTTTGGGACCAGAAAGGAGCTTTTGTTATGTATAAACGGCTTAGTGCGGTAATGTTCCCGGTCGTGACATTGTTGTGCATCGGTTCGATTATTTGGGGATATCAAGAGCATCAAGAGAAAAACTCGATTCTAATTAAAGCGGAAAACCAATATCAGCGAGCTTTCCACGATCTGAGCTATCACGTTGAGCAGGTGCATAAGCAACTTGGTAACACGCTCGCTGTTAATTCCAAGTCGCAAGCTTATCACCGTAAAGGGCTCATTAACGTTTGGAGATTGACGAGTGAAGCGCAGAATGAAGTGAATCAGCTGCCGCTTACGCTTCTGCCGTTCAATACAACGGAAGAATTTTTGTCTCGCATCTCTAACTTTGCATATAAAACCGCAGTACGTGACTTATCGAAAAACCCACTTACGGATGAAGAGTTCAAAACGATGAAGACGCTGTATGAACGGTCTGACGAGATCGCCAAAAATTTGCGAAGTGTACAGCAGAAGGTGCTGCAGAACAATTTGCGTTGGATGGATGTCGAGGCTGCTCTGGCATCAGAAAAAACAGTGCGTGACAATTCGATTATCGATGGCTTCAAGACGGTCGATAACAAGGTCGGAGAGTATCCGGAAATTAACTGGGGACCTTCTGTTGCTAGCATGTATCAAAAACGAACGGTTAAAATGCTCAGCGGCAAATTGATGACGCCCGAGGAGATCAAGCGTAAGACGGCAAAATTTCTAGATCTGAAGTCAGAGGAAGGCATTCGTGTCGTCGAGAACGGCAAAGGAACGGAATATGCTTCGTTCACAGCCACAGTCGAGCGGACGAAAGGCGAGAAGATTCAGCTCGATTTTACCCAGAAAGGCGGCCAGCTCATTTGGTATATGAATCCGCGTGACGTTGGAGCGAAGCAGGTCGGCTTGAACGAGGCAAGGAAGGCGGCGGATAAGTTTCTGAATGCGCATGGCTATCAAGGGATGAAGCCGAGCAGCTACGATGAATATGGCAATGAAGGCGTATTTACATACGTAGCGACGCAGAATGGGGTACTGATTTATCCGGAGAAAATAACGGTGAAGGTCGCGCTCGACAACGCTCAGGTCATCGCAGTCCAAGCTTCGGACTACGTGTATGAGCATCATACGCGCAAGCTGAAGAAGCCGCGGATTACGAAAGCGGAAGCCCGGCAAGCGCTTAACCCAGATATGAAGGTTACAAGCGAGACGATGGCGTTAATCTTGAACGATATGGGGGAGGAGACGCTCTGCTATGAATTTGTAGGCCGAATCAATGGCCATGCTTATAAAATGTACATCAATGCTGATACAGGGGTGGAGGAAACAATCGAGGAAACGGCAGACGAGCAGGAAACGGCTCAAGCGTCATCGTAATCAGCTGAACGGTCAATCTGTACAGCCAATGTCACAGCCATTCGCTCTGTTTCGTTATAGCTCCCCATCATTCGACGTGATATAATCACCGTATGGGAGGGGAGCCTTTTGCTGCCGAAAATAAATCAGATCTTATATTACGATGTCGTTTCTAATTCCGATGAAGAAGCAGAAGGTAAGTTCGAATGCAAATCTCGCATCGCCGACGATCGCGGCGAAGAGCTGTACATGGAATGGCCGTATCACGAAGGGACGGGAAGAGTAAGGCGGCTCTCATTTGGAGATGAAATATCGGCATACTACATAACCGAAGACGGGGTTAAACATTTCTTTAACTCCTATGTAACTGGCTTCATAGAGGATAACATTCGACTCGTTCGAATACAGAAGCCGGACCCGCAGTCGATTACGAGGACGCAGCGCCGTCATTTCTTGCGTGTCAATACAATGCTGGAAGCTGCTGTCTTGACACCGCTCGGTGATCGGTTTAATGCGTTGACAGAGGATGTAGGCGGCGGTGGTATTTCCTTTACAAGCGACGTCTCCATCTCATTAGCCATCGGACAGACGCTCGAATGCTGGCTGCTGGTTCCGTACAAGAATGGATCGCTTGAGCATGCTTTCTTTAAAGGAGAAATTGTGCGAATCGTTGAGCACTCGACGAGCCGAAACCATGTGATGCTCAAGTTTGTTGACATTAGCGACTATGAACGTCAGAAAATTATACGCTATTGCTTCGAGCGGCAGCTTGAATTCCGAAACCGATAGCTATGGCATGAGAGGCGCATATAGTGCAAACGCGTTCATATACTTCGTACGAATAATTTATCGTACACTCGGAAAAGCTACGTCCATCCGCCAAATATAGGGAGAGGATGGACGTATATGGATAACGAATGCAGACAAGGAAGCACAAGGGGGCAGCTGCCGACAAGGAAGGAGCAGATTACTTCATTGCCGGAGAAGGAAAGGTATGACAGGCTATTAGAAATGGTAAGCCGCGTACTGCGAAACATTGTGCTTACGCTGTTCGTATTAGTTATTTTGTCGCAATGGCTGCTCCGATTCGATACGATCCGGCATCACCTGACATATGCCGATAAGCTTGAAGGGAGGCCGCTTCAGCAGGGCAGTCGAGCTTTGCATTGAAGGTTTCGGTGTGGTATAATTTTCACGTTCGCAGGCTGAGCCTGCTTTTTTCTTGACAGGTAAACGAAGAGCAGTGATTCATATCGTTAGGCTGATCTTACGTAGGGGGGTTCGCTGTTGGCATCGCATCTAGACGGCGGTCGGGACCGGATCAACATCGCGATTGACGGACCCGCGGGAGCCGGCAAGAGTACGGTTGCCCGCAAAGTCGCCGAGATCTTGCATTATATTTATATCGACACGGGTGCTATGTACCGCGCGGTAACGTACAGTGCGCTACGCGCCGGCATCTCGCCAGGCGATTCCGAGCAGCTTTCGCAGCATGTGGAAAGCATCAATATTACACTGAACCCTGGACCCAATGGGCAGATTGTTCTACTGAACGGCGTCGACATTACTGGGGATATTCGTTCTCGTGAAGTGACGCTGCATGTATCGCAGGTTGCTGCCGTTGAACAAGTAAGACTGCGGCTTGTCAACATGCAGCGTGCGCTGGCGAAGAACAAAGGCGTTGTGATGGATGGCCGCGATATCGGATCGCATGTACTGCCGGACGCGGAATTGAAGATCTTCCTTACCGCATCCGTCCAAGAACGGGCATTGAGAAGATTCAAGGAGCTGAATGGTCAGGACGGCATAACGCTGTCGCAGCTGGAGAAAGAAATAGCCGAGCGTGACCGGAAGGACCAAGAGCGGGACATTTCGCCGCTTATATGCGCTAATGATGCCATCGTTCTGGACAGCACTTCGATGACGATTGATGAAGTGGCGGACAGCATCGTCAATTTAAGCAGAACCAAATTGGCGGAGGCGAAGTAAACTATGTTATATGTCTTCTGTCGTACTGTGCTTCGTCTTGTGTATCGTTTTTTGTTCCGGTTGGAGGCGGAGGGCGTGCATCATGTTCCAGCGTCGGGACCTGTTATTTTATGTTCGAACCATCTAAGTAACTTCGATCCGCCGACGATTGGCATTCAGCTCGAACGCAAGATTCAGTTTATGGCGAAGAAGGAATTGTTCGATATTCCATTGTTCGGCCGTCTCATTACTGCGCTTGGTGCTTTTCCGGTCAAGCGTGGAGGCGTCAGCAAGGAAGCGATTCGATCCTCGATTGAGCTGTTGTCAGCAGGAGGCATGATGGGCATTTTCCCGGAGGGTACGCGTCACAGCAATGGAGAAGCGGCCAAGAAGGGTGCGGCAATGATCGCTCTGCGCAGCGGAGCCGTTATTATACCTGTTTATATAGACGGGAATTATAAACTTTTTCGTAAAACAGTTGTCCGTTATGGACCGCCGGTCGATCTGTCGGATATTATTGCCGAGCCGTCGACTGACTCATTAGAACGCGTGACGCAGCGGATTATGGAACATATCCGCGCGCTTCGCAAATAAAGTTTTAAACGCTGCAGCGAACCTGTTTCAATGGGGGCGGGCAGGTTTAAATAAATGTTGGGGTATGAATTGAGGAGGTAATTTTCGATGTCAGAAGAAACGAAGATTGAAGAAACAAACCAAGAGGCAATGGACAATTTCGTGTCCTTGAAGAAAGGCGACACGGTTAAGGGAACGATTGTCAAAATCGAAGACAACCAAGCTACGGTTAGCCTTGGATATAAATATGACGGCGTGATTCCGCTTCGCGAGCTGTCGTCTGTACAACTCGACAATGCGTCCACGGCAGTTCAGCTTGGCCAAGAGGTTGAACTGAAAGTTGTCAGCATCGACGACGAGAAAGAAAAGCTTGTTCTTTCCAAGCGTGCAATTGACAGCGAGAAAGCTTGGGACGAACTGCAAAAGAAATTCGACGCTGGCGAAGCGTTCGAGGTCACGATTGCTGATGTTGTGAAAGGCGGCCTTGTCGCTGACGTAGGCGTACGCGGCTTTATTCCTGCGTCGATGGTTGAGCGCCATTTTGTAGAGGATTTCACAGACTACAAAGGACGCACCCTTCGCGTTAAAGTGAAAGAAATCGACCGCGAGAATAACAAAGTTATCCTCTCGGCGAAAGAAGTGCTCGAGGAGGAGTTCGAAGCGAACAAGCAACGCATCATGGCGTCTCTCGAAGTCGGCCAAGAGATCGAAGGTACGGTTCAGCGTCTGACTCCGTTCGGTGCTTTCGTAGATATCGGCGGTATCGACGGACTGGTACACGTATCTGAAATTTCGTGGCAGCACGTTGCGCATCCGAAGGATGCTGTATCCGAAGGTCAATCGGTACGCGTGAAAGTGCTGAAGGTTGATCCTGCTGCAGGTAAAATCAGCCTCAGCATGAAAGCTGCTCAGCCAGGTCCATGGGAAACGGCACAAAACAGCTTCAACACGGGTGACATCGTGACGGGTACGGTTCGCCGTATCGTTGATTTCGGCGCATTCGTCGAAATCGCTCCTGGCGTTGAAGGTCTTGTACACATTTCGCAGATCGCTCATCGTCATATCGCAACGCCGCACGAGGTGCTGAAGGAAGGTCAAGAAGTGAAAGCGAAAATTCTTGATTTCAACCCTGCACAGAAACGTGTATCCTTGAGCATTAAGGAAACGGAAGAAGCTCCAGAGCCGGCTCCACGTGCTGAGCGTGCTGACCGTCCTGCACGCGCTCCGAAAGAAGATCACAGCGCAGCGATTGCTGCTAACAACCAAAGCTTGAGCTTTACGCTCGGCGAGCGTTTCGGCGATAAATTAAGCAAATTCAAATGATAACATACCGGCGACAGTCGGTTGATACTGAACTTTCAAGCCCGGAAGCAGCAGCTGCTGTTTCCGGGCTTGTTTGTATTTTTTACGTCATTATAACGGTTACCTTACTTACCATCGGAGCATAATACAGTCATGTGAGGTGAACGGTTGAATTATGAATGCGGGATATATAGCTGTATGGCTTATAACAATCTTGTTCATTCTGCTCGCAACAGGCTGGAAAGAGCTAGTCGCAGATCAAATAAAACTAAAACGTATCGTTGTGCTAATGATAGGCTGTGCTGTTCTGGGGCCGTTTGCGTTAACGCTGAATCGAGCTTGGCTGCCGCCAGCCGGTGGAATCGTTCATCTGAGTGCATGCTGGCTCATTGTGTGGTCGATTGCAGCGATGACGCTGCAGCGTCCTAACCGAGGGCTGCACAGCTTTTATATGATTGTGGCGGTGCTTCTGTCTTCCTTGATGGGAGGCTGGCTTCGTCTGCTCTATATGAATGATCCTGTCCTCATCATGGGACATATCTTTATGGATGCCGCCATATTGACTGGAGCAGCTGCTGCGTTAAGCGGCCCGATTCAGTCTGCAGCATTATTCGCGGTTGTGACCATTGCATCAGTCATGCAGCCGATATTAATGAGCTGGTTCGCGCCAAGCTTATTTTCACAGCCGATTGAGATCGGTTCATTGGCATGGTGGGACAGCTATATGGTTGCGTTGTTGTCGGCAAGATTGATGGGATTATTAATCCGAGGTATGAAGCTGGCAGCATCAAAATGGCTGTATTCAACTGAAGGCGAAAAAGGAGAGCGGGAAGGAGACGTGCGGCCGTGATCGATTGGCTAACGATCTATATGAAGGAGCATCGATATTTGATCGGCGTCGTAATCGGCGTTCTTTTTGGTTTATTGTCGAGATTGCTCATGCTCCGTACCGATTATAGACAGTATCCGACTTACCCGCATGGACGAATCATTCATATCTCGCTTGGCATTATTGCTGCTGCATTAGGTGCAATCGCGATTCCGTCTTTATATAAGAAGGATTATACAGCGATTACGTTCCTTACGTTAGCTGCACAACAATTTCGAGACGTTCGGAAGATGGAGCGGGATACGTTGACGAATATCGACAGCATGGAGCTTGTATCTCGCGGAGCTACATATATAGAAGGAATTGCAATGGTATTCGAAGGACGAAACTATTTGGTTATTTTTACGTCTATGTTAACCAGCTTGTTCGCCATAGCCGTAAATGGCTGGGTCGGTGCTGCGGTTGGCGTCGTATTACTGGGTGTCGTTCAATTATTAAAATCCGGTAAATCGATCTCGCATATTGCGGACGTGCAGGAGGCACCAGTACGGGTTGAAGGGGCCGATTTATATGTTGGCGATATTTATATCATGAATGTAGGCTTGCAAGAGGATCAGCGGATTATCGCTGTAAGAGGACTTGGACTCATTGTGAGACCATATAATCCGAATGGCAAAGCGACGCTGTCGAATCTAGGTCAGCGTCAGGCGATTTTGTATGATTTATCGACGATACTTGGTGTAATTCGTGACAGCGGTGAGCCAGCCCTAATTCCAATGGCTAAGCTTGATATTCGAGACGGCAGGCTGGCGGTATTTCTACTCCCGCAGGAACGCAACGTAGAGAAGGCAATTGAGGTCACGAAGCGTGTGCCTATTCTGGAATCCGCCGTCCGGATGCCGACTGAAGCGTCTGTTAATAAGGAAGGGGGAGCTTGAATGACACGGATATTAGCAGTCGTATCGGTAAAGCCCCAGCAAGTAGCAGGAGGAGCGCCAATTTTTATTGAGAAGGATGCGAACTCGGTACAGCAGACTGCGTTTTTACTCGAGAAAATATTAGATGCGAATGCGCACGATTTGAAGAACGGGAGTATTATTCTCGTCGATCATCGTTCCTCATAAAAACATGAAATGTTAGCCAAGCCGTTTGTTTTTTGTTATAGTGGTTATCGTGAGTATTTTCGAAGGAGTGGAATGTTATGGCAAGACCCGTTATCGCGATAGTTGGACGGCCGAATGTGGGGAAGTCGACCATCTTTAACCGGGTCATCGGCGACCGGCTGGCCATCGTGGAAGACAAGCCGGGTGTAACCCGCGACCGGATCTATGGTACCGGTGAATGGAATGGCAGAGCTTTCAGTATTGTGGATACAGGCGGTATCGAAATCGACGGAGAAGACGAAATCATGAAGTCGGTTCGAATGCAGGCCGAGCTTGCAATCGAAGAAGCCGACGTTATTATATTCATGGTAGATGCAAAAGCCGGAATGACTCATGCTGACGATGAGGTAGCGCAGATGTTGTTTCGTTCGCGTAAGCCGATCGTTGTAGCGGTTAATAAAGTGGACAACTTTAACCGTATGGATGACATTTATGAATTTTATGGGCTTGGCTTCGGCACGCCGGTTGCGATCTCAGGTGCGCATGGCACTGGCATCGGCGACTTGCTTGATGCTGCAGTAGAGAAGCTGCCGGAGCAGGTGGACGAACAATACGACGAAGATGTTATTCGCGTTGCCTTAATCGGACGGCCGAATGTGGGGAAGTCATCGCTCGTTAATGCGCTGCTAGGAGAAGAGCGTGTTATCGTCAGCGATGTTGCAGGCACTACGCGGGATGCGATCGATACGCCTTTCGAGCGTGACGGACAACGATACGTTCTGATTGATACGGCAGGTATGCGCAAGCGCGGCAAAGTGTATGAGACGACAGAGAAGTACAGTGTTATGCGCTCGCTTAAAGCAATAGAACGCGCGGACGTGGTCCTTATTCTGATCAATGGGGAAGAAGGCATTATTGAGCAGGATAAGCATATTGCCGGCTATGCACATGAGGCGGGCAAAGCGAGTATTTTCGTCGTTAACAAATGGGATGTCGTCGAGAAGGACGAGAAGACGATGCAAGTATTTACCCAAAATATTCGCGACCACTTCTTATTTATGCATTATGCGCCGATTGTCTTTCTGTCGGCGAAGACGAAGCAGCGCCTGCATAAGCTGCTGCCGATCGTAAATCATGTGTCCGAGCAGCATGCACTGCGAATCCAGACGCATGTGCTCAATGACGTTATTGCGGATGCGGTTGCGATTAATCCGCCACCGACGGATAAAGGCAAGCGTCTGCGTATTAACTATGCGACCCAAGTGGCCACGAAGCCGCCGACGATTGTCATTTTCGTTAACGATCCTGAAATTATGCACTTCTCGTATGAGCGATACTTGGAGAACAAAATCCGAGCGGCGTTCAATTTCGAGGGGACACCGGTTCGTTTGTTCACAAGACGTAAATCCGATTCGGACTAATGTCTGTTACGAGCCGGTGCACGTATAACATCGACTAGTCGATTGGCTAGACAAGTAGGGGAGAACAAGCTTGTTAAACGCAGTCATAGCTGTGATTATTAGTTATTTGTTAGGATCCGTTTCATTCAGTATCGTCATTGCCCGTCTAGTTAAGGGGATTGACATCCGTCAGCACGGCAGCGGCAATGCCGGCGCTACGAACACGCTCCGCGTGTTAGGTAAAGGGCCGGGCATTGCGGTATTCGTGCTTGATATCGCCAAAGGAGTGGCGGCCGTGCTGATTGGCCATGCGCTGGACGGTGGACATGAGGCTTGGACGCCTGTTATTTGCGGACTTGCTGCAATTGTCGGTCACAATTGGCCGATCTGGTTTCATTTCAAGGGCGGCAAAGGGATTGCGACAACAGTTGGTGTCCTGGCAACGCTGGCATTCGTGCCTGCACTTATCGCAGGTATTATTGCCATAATCGTCATCGCAATTACACGTTATGTATCAGTTGGTTCGCTTATTTTCGCTGCTATGCTGCCTTGTGGCATTGCAGTGACGAGCGGCGCAGGTCCATTGTTGTGGACGAGCCTACTTATTTGTGTATTTGCTTTTGTACGGCATCGTTCTAATCTTGTGAAGCTTATGCAAGGGAAAGAGAACAAGATTGGTGCGAAGAGAGGATAGATGGAAAGAATGACGAATGAGAACGTAACCGTTCGGCGTAAGGCGGCTGTGCTTGTCGCAGGCAGCTGGGGAACGGCGCTTGCTATGGTATTATGTGATAATGGCTTTGACGTATCCGTATGGACTCGCACGGAGTCGCAAGCCTCTGAGATCAATACTAGACATACGAACAGCAAATATTTGCCGAATTGTACGCTGCCGGAGTCGCTTACAGCGACGACGTCGATGAGTGAGGCGTTGGCTGGTGCGGAGCTCGTGTTATTCTCGTCGCCTTCCTCTGCGATGCGGGATGTTGCACGGCAAGCGGCTGGGCATTTAATGCCGGATGCACTCATCGTGCACGCAACGAAAGGCTTCGAGGCTGACAGCTTGAAACGAATGACGACTGTTCTGTCTGAAGAGCTAGGAAGACCGGAGGATTCGCTTGTTGTTCTGTCTGGTCCAAGTCATGCGGAAGAAGTAGCTAAGCGTCAGCCGACGACGGTCGTCGTCGCCTCCTCCAATCATCAGAAGGCGAAGCAAGCACAGGACGCATTCATTAACACTTACTTCCGGGTTTATACGAATCCTGATTTAATCGGGGTTGAAGTTGGCGGCGCAATTAAAAATATTATCGCCCTCGGTGCAGGTATGTCTGATGGGCTTGGATTTGGCGACAATGCAAAGGCGGCCTTGCTGACACGTGGTCTGGCAGAAATTAGCCGTCTTGGAACCGCAATGGGCGGCAATCCGCTTACATTCGCTGGTCTAGCTGGAGTAGGTGATCTCGTCGTAACGTGCACAAGTACTCACAGTCGGAATTGGCGTGCCGGTCATAAGCTGGCGCAAGGAATTCCACTTGATGAAGTGTTGTCTCAGATGGGAATGGTTGTCGAAGGCGTGCGGACGACAAAGGCAGCTTGCAAGCTGTCAGAGGCATATGGAGTCGAGATGCCTATAGCAGAACAGCTGTACCAAGTTTTGTTCGAAGGCTGTGATCCGTTAACAGCTGTATCCCGGCTCATGGGTCGGGGACGAACGCATGAGAGTGAGCAAATCGCCCGGGACTGGGGCCTACACCAAAGCTGAGCCTTTCTCATATGATGCAAGCAGCGTACGATTTCTTAGAATTTACATTGGAATCGTAAGTTGCTGCGCATAGAGAGGAGGCGGCTGATCGATGAGCAAAGATAAAAATTTGTCCAAGGATGTATTGAATGCCGTCAACAAGAAAACGGGCAAAAGCATTACGGAATCCGAAGTGAAGAAGCTGGCCAGCAGCGTGACGAATGAGACGATGCAGAACGAAGCTGAATTGACAAAATTGATTAAACAGGTTTCTGCCATGGCCAAAGTACCTGTGTCCGACAAGACGATTAACGACATTGTTAAAGCGGTCAAAGCGAGCGGCATGAACATGAGCAATATGGAAGCTATTATGAAAATGATGATCAAAAAATGACGGCGGACAGCCGCCATTTTATCTGGTCATGACCTTCAAGAGAACGGCGCCGTCATTCCCGATGACGGGACGCCGTTTCTTTTTGTCGACTTATTGACGAACTTTATGAACAGTAGGACAAATGTGGATGATTTGGTATAATAAACGACAAGATGATTTTATGATGGAGAAGTACAATCGCAAGTTGTCGATTAGTGCAGCGGAGAGGGAGACGCATTCATGGATCCGATGATGAAGATGTGGGTCTCGTTTGTTGGACTCGGATTAATGGCGTTATCTGCCATATTAGTAACCTTTGCTAGATATAAGACGAAAGGTGCATTGCGAGGTTTATTATCGTTCGTCGCATTTGTGATGCTCTTTTTTGGTTTCATCGTTGGAGCATTTGTCGTGCTTACATAATATGCAATGCTGTTGAAGCATTACGACCAGGACTTGAGGAGGAACGAAGACGAATGCTTGAGCTTACGGGCAGAACGAGATCAGCGCAGGTCGAACCTGTCATAGGCCAATCCTTGCTTGATATGGCTTTAAAGGCAGATGTCGATTGGCAGTTTTCTTGCTCGCGCGGCACTTGCGCACGATGCAGATGCCTGATTGTTGAAGGCGGAGACTTGCTTGGAGAAATAACGGATGAAGAATGGGACCGAATGGAGCCCGAAGAATTCGATGAAGGCTTCCGACTTGGCTGTCAAGCTGTCATACGATCAGCGGAAGGGCGTATCGTGGCAGTGAACAAGCCATATTTTTAATTGACACTTTAGGAAGGCTGGAGCTTGTCATGAACGGCAGCTATGAGGTAACGTTTCTGCCGAGCGGTAAACGAGTAAGAATTAGACGGGGGACGACAGTACTCGATGCCTCTCGAAGAGCTGGGCTTACGATCGCAACGCGTTGCGGAGGTAAATCGGCTTGTCTCATGTGCAAAGTTCGGGATGCAAGTGCCAGTCAAGGAGGCTTGTCCGCCGTTGCTGATAATGAACGATATAAGCTGGGCGGGATGCACGAGCAAGGCTACCGTCTCGCATGCCAGGCCAAAGTGCTCGGGGATGCTCAGATCGAGGTGCCAGAGGATCCGCTTCGCGCTGCGGTTCGCAAGCAGCTGGAGCGGCAGCGTGAGGAAGAAGATTCGTTATGGTAGAAAGGGAGATATCATTCAATGCAACGATGGACGGTTAGGTGTGCAGGCGGCGTATTGATTCGCACGAGTGCGACTGTACTTACGCTGCTTTGTTTGATGGCTGCGCTCAGCGGCTGTTTGTATCCGAAGGACCAGCTTGTACAGAATCAAATGCCAGCCAAAGATGCGATTCTTAATATACAGACGGTCGTAAATCAATATTTTGCCGATACCGGTATGCTGCCGATCGTTACGCCGGATGCAGATACACCGAAGTACGAGAAATATCGGATTGATTTCGCGAAGCTGAAGGGAAAGAATTACATATCGGCCCCGCCGTCTTATGCTTTCGAAGGCGGCGGTCATTATTACTATCTCATCATCAATGAAGAGTCAAGCCGTCAGGTCAAGCTGATGGATATTGCTATATTCCAGAAGGTGAGTGACATTCAGCGGGAGGTTAATGAATACTATAAGCGCGACAGTAAGATGGTTTCGCTGAACGGTGATCAAGTTTATCCGGGTTTCTATCGAATTAACTTCGACCTCCTAGGAATGAAAGAGCCGGAGATCAAATCGGTCTATTCGGGCCGAACGATTTCACCGATGATCGATGAGCGAGGATACGTCTATCTAGACTATGCTTTCGATATGATGCAGGCTGTTCAGAAGAGCGGTATGGAGCCGAAGGAGGATGACGATTTGCGAGAGTTGCTTGCGCAATCATCGGATTTGGTTCCGGTTAAGTCGCCGCTTTACCGATTTGTTAACGGTGAGCCGCAAGCACAGCAAGAGAACTGAAGATAATAGGAATAGAGCTTTGCCTTCTTCGCCGCCGATTGCGCCGAAGCGGGTAAAGTTCTTTTTTTATGGCCTGCAGCATATATCTCATTCTTGGAAGGCCGGGCGCGAAGAAGACAGGAGAAATGTTCGCATTCTCTGTGCATATTTGTCCTCGTCTCGCAATATGATGGTACTAGTCCAAAACGTTGTACGAGTAGAGTCGCTAGCCTGCCCCTCTTGTCCGGTGGAGATGGCGGCGTACCGGAATATCAATTGGGAGGGATATTGAGTGGAAAAAGTGGACATTTTTAAAGACATTGCCGAGCGAACCGGCGGAGACATTTACCTCGGTGTCGTCGGCGCTGTCCGCACCGGCAAATCGACTTTTATTAAGCGGTTCATGGAGACGGTCGTGCTTCCCAATATTACGAATGATGCCGACCGTGTCCGTGCCATCGATGAACTGCCGCAAAGTGCGGCCGGCAAGACGATCATGACGACGGAGCCAAAATTCGTCCCGAATCAAGCTGTTAAGCTGAGAGTGGCGGAAGGACTTGAGGTTAACGTTCGTCTAGTCGATTGTGTCGGCTACGCCGTTCAAGGGGCGAAGGGCTACGAGGACGAGAATGGTCCGCGTATGATTACGACGCCGTGGTTCGAGGAGCCAATACCGTTCCAAGAAGCGGCGGAGATCGGAACGCGTAAAGTCATTCAAGAGCATTCGACGCTAGGCGTCGTCGTAACGACGGATGGCAGCATTGCCGAAATTCCACGCAGCTCTTATATTGAGGCAGAGGAACGTGTCGTAAGCGAGCTGAAGGAAGTCGGTAAGCCATTCGTGCTTATCATTAACTCCACTCGTCCGCGCAGTGAAGAAACGCAGCAGCTGCGCAGCGAGCTGCAAACCAAATATGATATTCCAGTTATGGCTTTAAGTGTGGCTTCGATGGGTGAGGATGAGGTCGTATCGGTACTGCGTGAGGTGCTTTACGAGTTCCCGGTACATGAAGTAAACGTTAATCTGCCGAGCTGGGTCATGGTGCTTAGCGATAACCATTGGTTGCGGGTCAATTACGAAAATTCTGTTCGTGATACGGTGAAGGATATTCGCAGACTACGTGATGTTGACCGAGTGGTCGCTCAATTTATGGATTACGATTTTATCGCGAGAGCCGGACTTAGCGGTATGAATATGGGGCAGGGCGTCGCTGAGATCGATTTGTATGCGCCGGACGAATTATATGATCAAATATTGATGGAAGTCGTCGGCGTTGAAATTAGAGGAAAAGATCATTTGCTCCAGCTTATGCAGGAATTTGCCCACGCGAAGCGGGAGTATGACAGATTCGCTGAAGCGCTTGAGATGGTCAAGACGACAGGCTACGGAATTGCAGCACCATCGCTTGCCGAGATGGCGCTCGACGAGCCGGAGCTTATTCGTCAGGGCTCACGATTCGGTGTTAGGCTGAAAGCGACAGCGCCTTCGATTCATATGATCCGCGTCGACGTCGAGTCGGAATTCGCTCCGATTATCGGAACCGAGAAGCAGAGCGAGGAGCTTGTCCGGTACTTAATGCAGGATTTCGAGAACGATCCGATCAAAATTTGGGAATCCGATATTTTCGGCAGGTCGCTTCATTCTATCGTTCGTGAAGGCATCCAAGGCAAAATTGCGATGATGCCGGACAATGCCCGCTACAAGCTTCAAGAGACGCTGGGTCGAATAATTAATGAGGGATCAGGAGGATTGATTGCCATCATATTGTAGTTCATACTAATAAATACCGCCTCCAGAGGCTGCCAGTCGGCCTCAGAGGCGGTTTTTTGTGTAAAACAGTTGTCAAAGCGCGAGATGGAGCATATAATCATTTTTTGTCCGGGAAATATCTCGATAATGTTCGACATACTGCGACAATTATTTTGTTTATTCCGATTGACATACTAGGATAAGTGCTATAAAATATCCATAAAATCGAATACGAAGGGGACAAGCAGTATGAAAAAAGTGGGAAAATCCGCTTTGTTCGCACTTATTGCAGTTATTTTGCTGATTACGGCGGCTTGCGGCAACAGCGGCAAAGAATCCAGCGCGGAAGAGAGTAATGGCAGCGAATCGACGCAAACCGAGACGGTAGCTCAATCGGAAGGCAGTGCAGACGTTGCTTCGCTTAGAGGCAAAAAAATCGCGCTTGTTATGCAATTTAATACCGGAACGTTCTCTGCTCAATACATAGAGGGCGTTAAAGAACAAGTAGAGAAGTTTGGCGGTAAAGTGCAAGTGTTCGCGGCAGATAACGATTTGGCTAAAATGTCGGCCAATCTGGATGCAGCAATTAACCAAGGCTTCGACGGTATTCTGATCGACCACGGACAAGCATCCGCACTGAAGCAAGGCGTAAACCGTGCACTGGAGCAAAAAATTCCGGTTGTTGCGTTCGACGCAGATCTGAATATTCCTGGCGTGACGGTACTGTCGCAGGACGATCAAATGATGGCAACGAAAACGCTTGAACTGCTGAAAGAGGACGCTGGCGGTAAAGGCAACATCGTTAAAATCTGGGTCGCTGGTTTTGCACCAATGGAACGTCGTAACCAAGCTTACAAGGCGTTCATGGATAGCAACCCTGACATTAAGGAAATTACGACATTCGGTACTGCTAACAATCCAGCGCTCGACGCGCAATCCCAAATGGAAGCCATTCTGAAGCAATATCCGAACAAAGGCGACATTACGGCAGTATGGGCAGCATGGGATGAATTCGCTAAAGGCGCAGCGCGTGCGATTCAACAAGCTGGACGTACGGAAATTAAACTGTACGGTATAGATATGAGTGACGAAGACTTGCAAATGATTCAAGATCCTACAGGTCCGTGGGTTGCATCCGCAGCTGTCGATCCGAAAGATATCGGCCGTGTTCAAGTACGCTACCTGTACCAGAAGCTGCATGGCGACACGACGGATGAGTCGGTCGTGCTTGACGCAGTCGTCGTTAAACGTGACGAACTGCCTACGGAAGCGGTTAACACGACACAGCTTGGCGAATATGTCCAAGGCTGGAGCGGCAGAACGTTAGGGATCACGGATTGGATGACGGAGCTAGAGCAAGCGCAATAACATCGTGCAAGCCGGCCGCTTACGAAAGCGGCCGGTTTTTGACGCAAATGGACCATTGAAGGAAGGTGAGAGCATGAAGCAGCTTACGATGAGCGGGATCGTTAAATCGTTTTCTGGTGTTCCCGCCCTTAAGAGCGTTGACTTTGACTTACGCGGCGGAGAGGTTCATGCGCTTCTTGGCGCGAACGGAGCGGGTAAGAGCACATTGATTAAAATATTGTCCGGTGCATACAGCAGCGACGGTGGAGTGATTGCCATCGACGATAAGCCGGTAGTCATCCGGACGCCGTCCGACGCGAAGGCAAACGGCATCCATTGTGTGTATCAGGAAGTAGACACCGTCATCGTTCCGCATATGACAGTAGCGGAGAATGTGATGCTGGACCGGATTGCCTCTTCCGGCGGATCACCATGGGTACGCTGGAGGCAGATCGAGGAGGAGGCGGCTTCGATTCTTCGACGGCTTGATGCGGACATTCCAGTGCGTAAGCCTGCCGGCTTGCTGTCGCTTGCTGAGAAGCAGTTAGTTGTAATTGCACGTCTGCTTGCGGAGAATGCCAAGTTCGTTATACTCGATGAGCCAACGGCTCCGCTTAGTCTTGAAGAGGCGGAGCGTCTGTTCCGAGTTGTCGATCAGCTTAAGAAGGATGGCATCGGGCTTGTATTCATCTCTCACCGTCTGCCTGAAGTGTTCCGGATCAGCGACCGGATAACAGTAATGAGAGACGGCGAGAAAGTAACCACCTCTGTCGCATCCGATACATCTGCTGATGAGGTGGTCACCTCGATGCTCGGGCGGTCGTTCGAGGAAGAATTTCCGAAGATCGAAGCGCCAATCGGTGAAGTGGTGCTTCGGGTAGACGGTGTCAGCCAAGGACAGCGTGTACGTAACGTCAGTCTTGAGGCAAGGAGCGGTGAGATCGTAGCTATCGTCGGTCTCGTCGGAGCGGGAAAGACAGAGCTGTCTCGCGCACTGTTCGGTGCAGACAGCCGCAGCGGCGGCACAGTAAGAGTAAACGAAGCGGAAGTACCTTCTGGTGATCCGGCCGCGGCGATAGCTGCGGGGTTAGTGCTTGTACCAGAAGAACGCCGTAAGCAGGGCATTCTGGTCGGGGAGACGGTCATGCGCAACTTAAGCCTTCCGTTTCTGCAATCGATTTCTAAGCTGGGCTTTATATCAGGTGCCCAAGAAGCGAAGACGGCTGACTCTCTTATCGCACGACTTGGCGTTAAGACAGCTTCACGTCATGAGCTTACGGCGCACTTAAGCGGCGGTAACCAGCAGAAAGTATCGATCGGGAAGTGGCTTCCGACCAAAGCTGACGTATTTTTGTTCGATGAGCCGACCAAAGGCGTCGATATCGGCGCGAAGAGCGATATTTTTCGGATTATTGGCGAGCTTGCAAAAAGCGGAAAAGCAGTGGTTTATTTAACTTGTGAATTTAGCGAAGCGCTTGGTATTGCTGATCGGATTCTTGTCATGTACGATGGACAGATCGTCAAGTCGTTCAATCGGGGCGAAGCCTCGCAAGAGGAGCTGCTGCTGCATGCCAGCGGCGGAAGAGGAGAGAAGGCGTAATGGAACGTACGATGAATTTTATTTATAAATATGGCGCACTGCTCGTCATTGGATTCGTCATCATCTTTTTCTCAATGTGGGATGAGCATTTTTTTACTTATAGTAATATTAGTGACATTCTTCGATCGATCTCGATTGTAACCTTCATTGCAATTGGTGTTACATTCTCGCTTACAGTTGATGGCTTCGATCTGTCGGTAGGCTCGACCGTGTCGCTGTCGACAGTTGCGGCGGCTACTATTATGGTTTGGTTTGAAATGCCTTTGATCGTTGTGCTCGTCGTCCCGCTGTTGATCGGCGCATTAATCGGTTTACTGAACGCGTTTCTGATCGTTAAAGTTCGTATACCCGATTTGCTTGCTACGTTGGCCGTTATGTATATCATTTCAGGTATCCAGCGCACTTATACGAAAGGGTACTCGATATACGATAATATGCAAATGTCAGACGGTTCAACCGCACCGGGCGTATTTACGGACTCGTTCCTGCAGATTGGGCAAGGCAAATGGCTTGGTATTCCGATTCCAGTCATTTTGATGATTATTGCAGTTATACTCGTACATCTTTTCTTCAAGTACACCCGTTACGGCCGTCAAATGCAAATGACCGGCGGTAATGAGGAAGCTGCTCGACTATCCGGTGTGCGTGTAAAACGTATTCGTACGGTTGCATATATTATGTCAGGGGTATTCGCATCTATTGGCGGTATACTATTCGCAGCACGGACCGGGACCGGCCAGATTGACGCAGGAGCACCGATGATGATGGAAGCTGTCGCGGCCGTCTTCGTTGGCTACTCCGTGTTAGGCGCAGGCCGTCCGAATGTGATCGGGACGTTCTTTGGCTCCGTGCTAATCGGTGTCCTGCTGAACGGTATGACGATGATGCATGTTCCTTATTATACGAACGATATTATCAAGGGCAGCGTGCTCGTTCTGGCGCTTGCCGTTACGTTCATTCATATGGCAAGACGTAAGGCGTAGCGTCGGTTATTTGCAAACTTTTGAAAATCGAACACCTACTTGTAATTAGGAAACGGCTGTATTACTATAAGTTTGTTCGCTTGCAGGTTCGTCTGCAGGTATATTTTTGAAACAATCGGCAAAACAGAAGATAACGAACCGTCTCACGCTGCCATCAGGGGAGGTGAAACCATTGAACAAAACGGAACTGATTGCTAAAGTAGCCGAAATGACGGATCTGTCCAAGAAAGATGCGACTAAAGCAGTCGACGCTGTATTCGACGCAATATCCGATGCGCTTCAATCGGGCGATAAAGTCCAGTTGGTTGGGTTCGGCAATTTCGAAGTGCGCGAACGCCAAGCGCGCAAGGGACGCAACCCGCAAACGGGCGACGAAATCGATATCCCGGCAAGCAAGATGCCTGCCTTTAAACCGGGCAAGTCGCTTAAAGAGCTTTGCTCCAATTAATATCGGCGTATAGTGCCGCGAACGTCCGGATGGTTGACTGTCCGGACGTTTTTCATTAGGAAGGTTTATTCGAGAATAACTGTCGTCTCTTGACAGCAGGAGTCAAGTTCTGATAGAGTCTATGCACGTTATTATAGAGGTTAAAGAAGGGAGGCTCCCGATCGTGGAATCGAATCAAGGCGAATATATCGTCGTGAAGGCTAAAGACCAAGGTGTAGTTGTCATCGGACTGACGAGAGGCACAGATACGAAATTTCATCATACGGAGAAGCTCGACCGCGGCGAAGTGCTTATCGCCCAATTTACCGAACATACATCCGCGATCAAAATTCGCGGCAAGGCAACAATTATAACGAAATACGGAACGGTTGAAACGGATACATAAGCGTCTTAACGATTGCAGCAGGCCCCGCCTGCTTTTTTTGTTGCCTGCCTGTAATGGAATGACATTCGCCTTTGCTTCGTACAATAAGAGGAAGGTGAACTAGCGCCAAAGGCATATGGATTGCAGGCTTAATGAAAGCGGGGGCGAATATGCGATTCACACAATCGTTCTTGACCGTATCCGTATTAACGGCTGCACTGACGGTCATCCTCTTCATCATACATCCTCACCATACTGAGCCGGTTATGCGCAATATAACAGGTGAGATAACCAATCATACGAAACGGTTGAACAATTCCAATCTGGTGGACTGGCTGGTCGGGCTTTCTCTTGAGACGAGGCTGATGCGCGTCGATTGGCACTCACCGACATTATCGCTCGATATGGTTATTTCATCGGATACGCCGCTTGACGCTGAGAATGTACAATCGTTTCTGCGTGATGCAGAACAAATATGGCGGATGTGCTTTCTACGTACTGATAACGTCGATCGAGTGCTTATCCGCTTCGGTGAATCACCCAATGCGAAGCCGTACTCCGGTTTGTTCGCACGATCAGATAGAGCACCTGTATTTCGGTTGCTGCTTGCGGCAGACGTGCGGCGATCGGACCGCTGGATTGAAGCCGGAGAGTCAGCTTGGAGTGGCATTGAGTACGCGGATACCGATCCAATATGGCGCCAAAGACTCCGCTTGTCCTTTACGCCGTTGTGGGAATCCAAACGCAATTAGAAGTATAGGGCCAGTAAGTCACTGTTTGATTAGGATACAATTGGATAATGACAGGAATAGGTTGCGTGGGCCTCTGTAGCAATATCGTGAACAACAAGCACATGCGTAGGCGATCTTCGCTGATTGTGCTATAATAGTTTAGATAATTGGACAGCAAGCATTGCTGCCTGTTCGGAGGCTTTCTAAGATGATACATGACCGAATTGCACTCATAATAAGCAAATATACCGAGCATGACATGATTTCGAGGCATACCGGACTGCCTGCGTTTCCTGAATTGCGGATTCGATTGCTTGACGCTTGCTTGGATGACAGCGGTCATCCGGACTCGATTCGAGATCTGTATGCTTCTGTCGTTGCGCTTATTCAGATCGGACTCGATACACATGATCAAATTGATACCGATCCTAGTCCGCCCTCCGAACGCCAGATGCGTTCGCGTCAGCTGAACGTACTCGGCGGGGACTATTTCAGCAGCCGTTTTTACCATTTGCTTGCTCAGGCAGGCGAGATTGAGATGATCCGCCAGCTTAGCGAAGCGGTATGCGAGGCGAACCGGCTGAAGATGGATTTGTACAGCCGGATGCAGGCGCACCGTCTTACTGCTGAAGAATATATTGCATACCGAGCCTCGATTAAGGCCGAGCTGTTTCGTGGGTTCGCTGTATATATGGTTGAACCGATCGCTGAGATTTGGGAAGGTTTGCTGGAAAGTCTAGCGACGTGTGAGACTATTGCTGAAGAGTCTAGACGCTGCTTAAGCGAAGAGACGATTCGCTGCAGCTGGGCCTACTGGCATATCCAACAATCAGGAACTGAAGAGGATCGCCGGCTGCTCGATGAGCATACGGGCGTTAACGGCAGCAGTCCATCTGCTGCTTCTATTTTGGAGAAATACAGCATTCATCAGCAGCTCACTGATATGTTGGAGCGGCACATCGGACAATTGGCAGCGTTGTTCAAGCAGCTTAAAGGCATGAAGCGGGCGGATGAGCTGAACGGGATTGCGGCAGCTCTGCTGCAAGCAACATCCGAACCTGCCCTGCATAGCGAGATGAGGTGATAGAATTGAATAATGTTCAACAATCCAAAGAGACGAAGGTTCATTCCGTATTCCAGAAGATTGCTCCTGTCTACGATGTGATGAATACGGTAATTAGCTTTGGCAGACACAAGTCGTGGCGCCGAGCAACAATGAAGAAAATGAATGTTCAGCCGGGCGATACCGCGATTGACTTATGCTGCGGCACTTGCGACTGGACGATAGCTATTGCCAGAGCCAGCGAAACTGGCCGCGTCGTCGGACTCGATTTCAGTCCAAATATGCTGGATGTCGGCAGAGAGAAGGTAATGAAGGCCGCTCTGGATCGGCAGATCGATCTTGTACAAGGTAATGCGATGAATCTTCCGTTTCCCGATAACACGTTCGATTTTGCTACGATCGGCTTCGGTCTGCGTAATGTTCCGGATTATACACGTGTACTGCAGGAAATGCAGCGTGTTGTAAAGCCTGGCGGACAAGTCGTCTGCTTAGAAATGTCCAAGCCGACATGGCAGCCGTTCAAATCGATTTTTTATTTCTACTTCGAGCGTGTGCTTCCGTTAGTGGGGAGGATTGCTGCGAAGAGCTATGAACAGTACAAGTGGCTTCCGGAATCACTCAAAGCGTTTCCGGGCCGAGACGAACTCGCTCAGATGTACAGAGATATCGGCTTGCAGAACGTACAGGCGATCCCCTTTGCGGGCGGCGTTGCTGCTCTGCACATCGGCACGAAGGGGAAGACGGAGTAATGATACGCAAAGCTCGTATTTTTCTAGAAATGATTAAATTTGAACACTCGATATTCGCGCTTCCATTCGCATTTATGGGGGCAATCTTAGGCGGGATTGTCGAGAACAACGAGCTGCCCACCTGGGCGCAAATCGGTTGGATCGTCTTGGCGATGGTCGGTGCGCGTAGTGCGGCCATGGGGCTTAACCGGCTGATTGACCGTTCGATCGATGCCTTGAATCCAAGAACTGAGAAGCGTGCAATTCCTGCCGGCTTGTTAAAAGTCGGTGAGGTAGTGCTGTTTATTGCGATTTCCTTCGCATTGCTTATCTTTGCTTCTACGCAGTTGAATCCTCTCTGTGTAAAGCTGATGCCTATCGCAGTATTTATGCTCGTTATTTATTCCTATACGAAACGTTTCACGTGGCTGTGTCATGTCGTACTCGGTTTAACTATCGGGTTAGGTCCGCTTGGCGCTTGGGTAGCAGTGACGGGGAAATTCGATCCGGCCGCTTGGGTTCTGTATGCTGCCGTTGCCTTGTGGCTTGCTGGCTTTGATACGGTCTATGCGACTCAGGATTTCGAATTTGACCGGAATAACAACGTCCATTCTATCCCGGCTCGATTCGGACTTAGCGGTGCGCTGTGGATTGCGCGCGGTTTCCATGTCCTTACCGCGGTCAGCTTCATTATGCTGTTTGCGATGACGGATTTGAGCTGGGCTTATCTGGCTGGTACGATCATTGCAATTGCAATTTTGTTCTATCAGCATTGGCTCGTGCGTCCGAATGATTTAAGCCGTGTTTTGTTTGCCTTCTTCCCAATGAACGGCACGCTTAGCGTTGTACTATTCGCGTTTACGCTGATCGATGTATTGGTGATCCACCAATGGTAACGGAAAGTAATAGACGGCCCCGTTGGGTAGTCGGCATAACGGGCGCCAGCGGCTCTTGTTATGGCATTCGGCTTATCGAGGTGCTGCTTGAAGCAGGAATCGATGTTCACGTTGTCGTAACCGACGCCGGCTGGCGAGTGTTGAAAGAAGAGCTGGGCTGGGAAACAACCCGCCGGCAGGCCGCAATTGAGGAGCGGTTTGGCGGCATTGCGAATGGCACTCGTGTGACGTATCATCCGAATGCGGATATTGGAGCTTCGATCGCAAGCGGGTCTTTCCGAGCAGATGGCATGATTATTATGCCATGCTCAATGGGGACGCTTGCATCGTTGGCGCATGGCATCTCGGATGATCTAATGACAAGAGCTGCGGATGTTATGCTGAAGGAAGGACGTAAGCTGATTGTTGTTCCGCGCGAGACGCCGCTTCATGCTATACATTTAGAAAATATGCTCGCCCTGGCTAGATTGGGCGTGAAGCTTGTTCCGGCAATGCCGGCTTTTTATTATGGACCGCAGACGATCGACGACCTCGTCGATTTCTTGGTTGGCAAAGTACTGGACATCATGCCGTTAGACCACAGCCTATTCAAGAGATGGGGAGGTGAATCGTATGCCGACTGACAACACGATTGCCATCGGACGTATTGATTATGCGAATGCATGGCCGTTATTTCACTACGTAGATCAAGAGAAATTGTCGACATACGGCGTAGAGATCGTTGCGCGCAAGCCTGCCGAGTTAAATCGGGCGCTATTGACCGGCGAACTGGCGATGTCCACTATTTCTTCGTTTGCTTATGCGCGGAATTTCGAGCAATATGTGCTGCTTCCCGATCTGTCGACGCCAAGCACTGAAGGAGCGGTTTATTCGATCTTATTATTTCTGAAGAAACCGCTGGATCAAGTCCGCAATGGTGTTATTGCACTAACGAATACTTCTGCAACATCTGTCAATTTGCTTAAAGTACTTATGTCTGTCTATCTGGAAGGGAATCCTTCCTATATCACGATGGAACCGGATCTTGATGCAATGATGGAGCAAGCGGACGCCGCACTATTAATTGGCGACACAGCCATTCAAGAATCTTGGCGAGACACTGGATTGCAGGTCATTGATTTAGGCGAAATGTGGCACAGGTTTACTGGTTTCGGGATGACTTATGGAGTCGTGGCTGTTCGGAAGGAAGCAGCGCAGCGCAATCGTGAGGCGATTGCATTCGTTCATCGGGCAATGGTGGACAGTAGAAACAGAAGTCTTGCCGATTTGGAGCCGCTAGTCGTACAGGCTTGCCGGACGATTGGCGGAAAGTCCGCGTACTGGTACCGCTATTTTCAAACCTTGCAATACGATTTCGGGCCTCGCAGGCAGCAGGGGCTTCAGCTATACTTTCGATATGCTGCTAAGCTTGGGCTGCTGGAGCATGAGCCTGAGCTCGCTTTTTTCGAATAGTTCCGTTTATGTTTATGATGCCGGTTTTTGCAAGTGCAAAAGCCTTGGGGTGAATAACCGATGAAATTAATTGACCTATATGCCAAAATGAAACACGATTTGAATGAGATTGAGAAGGAGCTGGAACAGGCTGTTACGTCGGAGCATCCATTGATGACCGAAGCTTCTGTTCACCTTCTCAAAGCTGGCGGAAAGCGGATTCGGCCGGTATTTACGCTTCTCTCCGGCAAATTCGGCAGCTACAGCCTTGATAAGCTTAAGGCGGTAGCCGTTCCACTTGAGCTTATTCATATGGCATCACTCGTGCATGATGACGTTATTGACGATGCGAAGACGAGGCGAGGACAGCTTACGGTAAAGGCTAAGTGGGATAACCGAATTGCGATGTATACGGGTGATTATATTCATGGCAAAGCTCTGACGGTTGCGACAAGGCTCCATAACCCACGTATCCATCAAATTTTATCGAAAGCTATGGTCGAAATGTGTCTGGGCGAAATGGAGCAAATTCGCGACTTTTTTAATACGAACCAAACGATTCGCAATTACTTGCTGCGTATTCGTCGCAAGACTGCGTTGTTGATCGCAATTAGCTGCCAACTCGGCGCTCTTGCAGCAGAGGCACTTGAGGAGAATGCCGCCGCATTGTACCGTTTCGGATACAATGTCGGCATGACGTTCCAGATTCGTGACGATTTGCTTGATCTGTGCGGGACGGAGAAGCAGATTGGTAAACCTCCGGGCTCTGATATTCGTCAAGGCAATATTACGCTGCCGGTTCTGCTTGCACTGCAAGAAGATCATTTGCGTGAACCGCTGCTGCGGGAGATTACGATGATTCGTAGGACGAACGGTGAAGGCGACACGTCAGAAGCAATTCGAATTATTCGTGGAAGCCGGGGAATTAAGCAGGCAGAGTCGCTTGCCGACCGTTATATTCAGAAAGCACTCATCGCTCTAGAAGGACTTCCGGATATTTCGGCGAAGAAGAGCTTGAAAGAAATCGCGCACTTCGTGAACAAACGTAATTATTAAGTAGTGCAGCACGAATGCTGCGGAAAGGGTTGAGCAAGGTGGAGAGAACATTTCTAATGATTAAACCGGATGGTGTGCAGCGTGGATTAATCGGTGAAATAATCGGTCGCTTCGAACGTAAGGGTCTTCAACTCGTAGCGGGCAAATTTATGCAGATTACTCCAGAACTAGCGGAACGCCATTATGCTCAGCATAAAGGCCAATATTACTACGATGCCCTTATTGAATTTACGACGTCTGGCCCAGTGTTTGCCATGGTATGGCAGGGCGATAACGTTGTTGCACTTACAAGAGCGCTTATCGGCAAGACAGATGCGGTAGAAGCGCTGCCTGGCACGATTCGTTCCGATTTTGCAGTACATACGAGGTTTAACCTGATTCATGGCTCTGATTCGCCGGAAAGCGCGGAGCGGGAGATCGCGCTGTTCTTCGAGCCAGATCAATTAATCGATTACGAGCACACGATTCAGAAATGGATTTAACGAATTTGACATATTTGGTTGGCATGACGGGGGGCATCTATTGAATGGCTGATGCAGATTACGAACGCTTTATCGAGCAGATCAAAAAAAGAACAGCGATCGATCTTGCCCAGTATAAAGAAACGCAAATGAAGCGTCGGCTAACGACGTTGCGTCAGAAGCACGGCTATAACAGCTTCACCGAATATATGGATGCGCTTGTACGTATTCCTGCGTTGATGGACGAGTTTCTGGACCGGATGACGATCAACGTATCAGAGTTTTGGCGGAATCCGAATCGGTGGGAAATTCTTGAGAAACGTTTTTTACCTGAAATGACGGCAGGAGGCGGTCGGATATCGATCTGGAGCGCCGCCTGCTCGACGGGTGACGAGCCTTATACAACCGCGATGATTTTGGACCGTTTGGGCATGCTCGGACGAGCAGAGATTACAGCAACGGATCTCGATCATAATGTGTTGGCTAAGGCGCAAGGCGGCCTATATCAAGAAAGATCGGTACGGGATGTGCCGAAGTCATATTTGAAAGACTATTTCACAGTTGACGGAGACGTTTACGCTGTGGATGAGCGCATTAAACGTTCGATTCGGTTCAAACAGCACAATCTGCTATACGACCCGTTCGGCGGTCCGTATGATTTGATTATTTGCCGTAACGTGATGATTTATTTCACGGAAGAAGCTAAGCATGGGCTGTATCAGCGGTTCGCCAATTCGCTCAAGCCGGGAGGTATACTGTTCGTTGGCAGTACAGAACAAATTTTCTCGCCACAGCAGTATGGGCTGGAGACGGCTGAAACGTTCTTCTATCGAAAAAAAATGTCCTAATTCTTTATCATCATTCCATTTCGTTCGCTTGGATGCGTATTTCTCATATCACTTGTTGTAATACTATGGTAATGGAATTAATGCCATGGAGGGACAAAAGTGGACAAGCGAAAGGCGATTGCCGCGTACCGGCGCGGATGGCTTACGCTGCATGAGTGCGCGCAAATTTTAGGCATTCACAGCGAACAGCTGCGAATGATCGCAGACAGCAATCCGGTATTTGGGTCATCGCCAGCCCGGACAGAGAAAGTCACATCGTATCGTTAATGTTCGAAAGTGATGTAAGGGGCTGTTCAGATTGTCAGTTTATCACTGACTGACGAATCTGGACAGCCCCTTTTTTAGACCGAAAGTGCACTGGCAGCATACGCGAACAAGTCTGCATGTTGTGCAGCTATCTATGAGTCATCCATCCATTATTGGATAGTCTCTATTGATTAGAGATGAAATATTATTTTATGCAGGTGCTTATAAGGTTTGAAACCATTGGTGAGTTGTATAGAAACCGCTTGCTGCGGCCTCTGACGTTTCTTGTCAAACCGACAGGGCTGTACTATAATGAGCAAAGATGTTTCGGGTATTTACATAGCCGGACTCTATTTGGCCGGTGAAGGGAGCGTTATTAGCTTGAGTTTACGTTATTTAACTGCAGGAGAGACACACGGTCCACAGTTGACCGCTATTATTGAAGGCTTGCCGAGCAACCTTCAGCTTAACTTTGACGAATTGAATTTCCAATTGCTTCGCCGTCAGAAGGGGCATGGCCGCGGACGCCGGATGCAAATTGAGAAGGATACGGCGAATATTGTAGGCGGTGTTAGACATGGCCGTACTACCGGTGCACCAGTAGCGTTGGTTGTTGAGAACAACGACTGGAAGCATTGGACTAAAGTTATGAATATCGAGCCAATCGAAGGAAGCGACGAAGAGAAGCGCCGCGTTCATCGTCCGCGTCCAGGTCATGCTGATCTGAACGGCGGCCTGAAATACAATCTGAAGGATCTCCGTAACGTACTGGAGCGGTCAAGCGCACGCGAGACGGCTGCTCGCGTAGCGGTTGGTGCTGTAGCGCGTCAGCTTCTTTCGGCTTTCGGTATTAAGGTTGCGGGGCAAGTGATTCGGATCGGTGAGATTGAAGCACCGAAGAATAATTTGCCGATCGATGAGCTGATTCGTCTGACAGAAGAGTCACCGGTGCGTGTCGTTGATAAGGAAACAGAAGAGAAAATGACCGCATATATCGACCAGATCAAAGCAGAAGGTGACTCGATCGGCGGCATTGTCGAGTGCATCATTGAAGGTGTTCCAGTCGGCCTTGGCAGTCATGTTCAATATGACCGCAAGCTGGACGGTCGTATTGCGCAGGCGGTGATGTCAATTAACGCGTTCAAGGGCGTTGAGATCGGTATTGGATTTGAAGCAGGCAAAATTCGCGGCTCGCAAGTGCATGACGAGATATTGTATAGCGAAGAGAGAGGGTATCACCGTAGAACGAACCGTCTCGGCGGCTTCGAGGGCGGAATGACGAACGGAGAACAGATCGTTGTTCGCGGCGTCATGAAACCGATTCCGACGCTGTACAAGCCTCTGCAAAGCGTAGACATCGATACGAAAGAGCCGTTCACAGCTCAGGTCGAGCGTTCTGATGCGTGCGCTGTTCCTGCAGCAAGTGTTGTTATGGAGCATGTCGTCGCTTGGGAAGTAGCTAAGGCGTTTCTAGAAAAGTTCGGCGGCGATTCGATGGAAGAAGTGCGCCGTAATTATGAATCTTACCTTGAGCAGATTGGCAGGTATTAAGAATGAGAGAGCTCAAGGTCGAGCTAGGTGAACGGTCGTATCCAATTTATATTGGGGAGGGCCTCCTGAAGGAGGCTGCTTCTTATTTCGATAAACATGGCGTCAGCAAAAAATCTCCGTTGTTGATCGTTACGGACGATCATATCGGACCGCTATATTTGGAAGCGCTCGAAAGTGTATTGACAGAGAACGGTTACCGTGTCATTAGTGCAGTAGTTCCTGCAGGAGAGAGCTCCAAGTCGTTAAGCGTATTTGAGCATCTTGTCACGAAAGCGCTTGAAGGTGGACTCGACCGCAAATCGACAGTCGTTGCACTTGGCGGCGGCGTAGTGGGCGATCTCGCAGGTTATGTTGCAGCTGCATATATGCGCGGAGTCCGTTTCGTCCAAATTCCGACGACGATTCTAGCGCATGACAGCAGCGTTGGCGGTAAGGTCGCGGTCAATCATCCGCTGGCGAAGAACATTATAGGAGCGTTCCACCAACCGGCGTTCGTACTATACGATCTGCTAACGCTTCAATCGCTGCCGCTGCGTCAAGTCCAATGCGGATTGGCAGAAGTGATTAAGCATGGCTTGATCTGGGACGAAGCATTCGTCGATTGGTGCGATACGAATATGGAGAAGCTGCTCGCTCTTGATTCCGAAGCGCTTGGATACGCGCTGCATAAAGGCTGCAGCGTGAAAGCGGCTGTCGTATCGGAAGATGAGACAGAGAACGGATTACGGGCCATTCTTAACCTAGGCCACACGATTGGCCATGCCTTGGAAGCTGTTGCTGGTTACGGTGAATTGACGCATGGTGAGGCGATTTCGATTGGCATGATCGGCTCCGCGCTCGTAGGCGTTAAGCTTGGCGCGCCTAACGAAGTATATGAGACAACTAGGCGTGTGCTAGGCAAGTCTGGGCTGCCGGTAAGACTGCCGTCGCATATGGACACGGATGCGATTATGAACGCTATGATGCACGATAAGAAGTTTACGGAAGGCAGCATCGTATACGTCGTCCCAACGGCGATCGGCCGTGTGGAAATTCGTTCCGACGTTCCGGTGTCGCTCGTCCGCGACACGGTAGAACTATTGAAACAGGAGGCTGACTGGCGATGAGTGTACGCGGAATTCGTGGCGCAATAACGGTGGATCAGAACGATGAGAAGCAAATTCTTGACGCGACGGTCGAACTGCTCAATACGATCGTAGCGAAGAATGCGATTGTACCTGACGATATTTGCAGCATGATGATCACGGTAACTGCTGACCTGGATGCGACATTCCCTGCTAAAGCGATTCGCGTAATGACTGGTTGGGAGCTTGTTCCGCTTATGTGCGCTCTAGAAGTGCCGGTGAAGGGGAGCCTGGAGCGCTGCATCCGGTTCATGCTGCATGTCAATACATCAAAGACGCAAGCGGAAATTCATCACGTCTATTTACGCGGAGCACAGGTGCTTCGCCCGGATTTGACGAAAGCGTAATTCGAACATTGACGTACGGAATATGAAGGGTGTATAGTTATACCAAGTTAAGAATGAGAGAGCAGTACAGACGAGGCAAGTAGCTAGAATCGCCGCGAGCAGCAGGCAAGCGGCAGAGATGAGAAGAGCTTAGACGAGAAGAGCAGAGCTTTAGCTGGGGAATTAATTTAGAGCAGACATCGTGATATGTGGATTGACGCAGGCTCATCGTGGGCTTATGCACCTTCTTTTCATTTTATCGTCTGTTTCCTCATGAACTCTCCTTTAAGCAAGCAGCACTCATCTTGCATTTATAGCTCCTGCCATCGGCAGGAGCTTATTTATTTCAGCGAGATAAAGGGGATGGACCACGATGAATAACGAACTTCAACAAGTCATCCGAATGGCAGGCACTTATAATTTGATTCCGATCGTTCGCCATATTATGGCCGATACGGAGACACCGATTCGGGTATTCCAGCATTTCTATAAGGAACGCAACGCTTTTCTGCTAGAGAGTGTGGAGGGCGGCGTCCAATGGGCTCGTTATTCCTTCATCGGCACGGACCCATTCCTGCTTCTGTATGGTAAGAATGGGAAGATGGTATTGGAGCAGAAGGGTGAAAAAATCGAGCTTCACGAGAAACCGCTGGAGCTTCTGAAAGCGAAGCTGCGCACGTATCGCAGTCCGCAGCTGCAGGATTTGCCGCCATTCACAGGAGGGGCGATCGGATTTTTTGGATATGATCTGCTGCAGTATTATGAGAAGCTGCCGGCACACCGCGTCGACGATTTGCAAATGAACGATTTGCAATTCATGTTCTGTGATCAGGTTATCGTATTCGATCATATGAAGCAGCAAATTCAAGTCATCGGTAACGTTCACATTCCGGAGGGTGCAACCGATCAACAGATTGAAGCAGAATACAATGCGACGTGCGCTCGCATTGATTCAGTCATTGAGCGGCTGCAGCAGCCGCTGCCGCTGCAAGTAACCGCCGGTGGACGAGTGCCGTCCGATCCGGAGCTTGGAGAAGTTAAATCGAACGTGACCAAGGAGCAGTTTCTTGCGAACGTTGAAACAGCCAAAGAATATATCAGGTCGGGTGATATTTTCCAGGTTGTGTTGACGCAGCGGTTCAGCATTGAGACAGAAGTTAATCCGCTCCACGTTTACCGTGTACTCCGTACGATGAATCCGTCGCCTTATATGTACTATTTGAAGCTGGACGATGAAATTATTGTCGGTACGTCGCCTGAAGCGCTTGTGAAGGTAGACGGCGATAAAGTGGAGACCCGTCCGATCGCTGGTACTCGCCCGCGCGGACAAACGCCTGAGCAGGATGCGGCATTAGAAGTTGAGCTGCTTGCAGACGAGAAGGAGCGTGCGGAGCATGTGATGCTCGTCGATCTTGGCCGTAACGATATCGGCCGCGTATCCGAATTCGGCTCTGTAAAGTGTGATGCTTATATGGAGATCGAGCGGTACTCTCATGTCATGCACATCGTCTCGAATGTCAGTGGTAAACTGCGTAAGGACAAAGACTTTTTCGACGCCTTTATTTCCTGCTTACCGGCAGGTACAGTATCCGGTGCACCGAAGCTTCGCGCGATGGAGATTATTGCAGAGCTGGAGAATGAAGCACGCGGTGCTTATGCCGGAGCAATCGGTTATCTCGGTTTTGGCGGAAGCCTTAATACCTGCATCACGATTCGCACAATCATCTTCAAGAATGGCAAAGCATACGTCCAGGCAGGAGCCGGCATCGTATGGGACTCTGTTCCAGAGAATGAGTATCAGGAGACGGTCAATAAAGCGAAGGCGGGTCTGAAAGCGATCCGCACAGCAGAATTGCTATTTGAATCCGATAAGCGGACTTCGGTGCAAGCGGGAACAACCATCAATACCGATTATGAAATAATCGTGAAGCGGGAGGCGAACGTATAATGTCGATGATTCCGGTTACGAATGATACGATTACACTGCAAGGCGCACTCAATAAACTGGTTGCGGGTGAGCATTTGACTCAAGCTGAAGCTCAAGAGGTAATGGGTTATATAATGAGAGGCGAGGCGACTGGCGCACAAATTGGGGGGATCGCAACGGCACTTCGCATGAAGGGTGAGACCCGAGATGAGATTGCAGGCTTCGCGCTTGCGATGCGTGCATACTCGAACCATGTCGTTACCGAGCAATCTAATTTGCTTGATACTTGCGGAACCGGCGGTTCCGGTATTCATAAATTTAACATCTCGACGGCTTCTTCGATGATCGCTGCTGCTTCAGGCGTACGGGTGGCAAAGCACGGTAACCGTGCGATGTCGGGTAAGGCCGGCAGCGCAGATGTGCTCGAAGCGTTAGGCGTTAACATTACGTTGTCACCGGAGCAAGCGGCACAATGTCTTGATCGCATCGGCATCGTCTTCATGTTCGCACAGCTGTACCATCCGTCACTTCGGCATGCCGCGGGTCCGCGCCGCGAGCTTGGCTTCCGGACGATCTTCAATATGCTCGGTCCGCTTACGAATCCAGCAGGGGCGGATCGCCAACTGCTCGGCTTGTACGACCGCACGCGTACGGAGACGATTGCGGAAGTGATGCGCGACCTCGGCTTGAAGCGGGCGATGGTCGTAAGTAGCCATGACGGTTTAGATGAGATAAGCATTTCGGCTCCAACACAAATTTCGGAGCTGAAGGACGGTGCGATCCGTACGTACGATTTGACGCCAGAAGAACTCGGTCTGCGCCGTCATACGCTCGATGAGATTATTGGCGGCGATCCTTCGGTTAACGCCTCGATCATCCATTCGATCTTCGACGGAGAAGAACGGGGTGCATACCGGGATATCGTGCTTGCGAACGCAGGCGCATGTATATATGTTGGAGGCGGAGCCGATACGCTCGTTGAAGGCGTGCAACGCGCAGCGGATATGATTGATTCCGGCGCGGCCAAAGCAAAGCTGGAGCAGCTTATTCAAACGACAGGAGAATTGAGCCATGTTTCTTGATAAAATTGTAGAGACCAAGAAGCAGGAGGTAGCGGAGCTGTCCGCACGCTTCTCGCTGAACGCATATGAACGTCGTATTGCGGAGATGCCAAGCACGCTTGGGTTCGAGCGTTCTGTATCCGCAGCTGGGCGCAAACGTCCGATGGGATTAATTGCGGAAGTGAAGAAGGCCTCCCCGTCCAAAGGACTTATTCGGGACGATTTCCATCCCGTACAGCTGGCGAAAGCATATGAGGCGGCAGGTACAGACTGCATCTCGGTATTAACGGACCGAGAATATTTCCAAGGTGCGAATGAATATTTGCAAGCGGTCCGCGAGTCGGTGAACGTACCACTACTGCGCAAAGATTTTACGATTGATTATCGTCAGATCTATGAAGCGCGAGATATTGGCGCAGATGCTATCCTTCTTATCGCTGCAATCTTATCAAAGTCGCAGCTTTCGGAATTTCATGACATTGCGAAGTCAATTGGACTTGACGCGCTTGTAGAGGTCCACGATCGTCGCGAGCTGGAAATGGTACTGGAGCTGGACAAAGCGACGTTGATCGGCATTAACAACCGCGATCTGCGGACGTTCGTAACCGATTTGAAGACGACGGAAGAGTTGATCGGAATTATCCCGCAAGGGAAAGGTATTACGATTATTAGCGAGAGTGGTATTGCAGGTCCGGACGATATGGCGTTTCTGCAAGCCGCTGGCGCTCACGGTGTACTGATCGGTGAGCACTTTATGCGCAAGCCGCATGTGGGAGAAGCGATTGAGCAGCTTATGGGGCCGGTGGTCGTGCGATGAGCGAGCATAAGGCTGTGGAGCAGCAAGCATCTTTACAGCATACAGGCCGAGCGCACCCGCGAATCAAAATATGCGGACTTCGCGACCGTGCCACTATCCGTGCTATGCACGGTCTCGATCTTGAAGCCGTCGGCTTTGTTTTCGCGCCAAGCAAGCGGCAGGTTTCGCCTGAGCAGGCTGCGGATCTAATCGAGGAGGTGCGTGCATGGCCGACTGGCGCCATGTCCCGCGGTGCAGCACCGCTGGCTGTCGGCGTTTTCGTGAATGCAGACTTGGACGAGCTTATGCATACAGTCCGAACGGCATCGCTAGATGTCGTTCAATTACATGGCAGCGAATCGCCGGAGCAGTGTGCTGAAGCGAAATTACAGCTTGGCGTACAAGTATGGAAATCTCTCTCGATTGGACGTGGAACAGAGAGTGAGGCGCTAGGAGCGAAAGAGCGGCTTACTCCGTATGCAGGCTCTGTCGATGCGTTCTTGATTGATGCGCCTGGCGGAGGGTCGGGGCATGCGTTTGACTGGTCTGTCATTCATCAGTATAAGGAAGCCGCAGCTATTGTTGGCGTGCCGCTGTATGTAGCGGGTGGTCTTTCCATTGACAACGTGCAAGCCTTGATTCAAAATTACAGCCCGGATGGCGTTGACGTATCAAGCGGCGTAGAGACGGACGGGGTTAAAGATATCGATAAAATTACGACTTTTGTGAGAAGGGTGTTGGAAGCATGACCCGGTTACCGGACGAGAGAGGACGGTTCGGCCAATTCGGCGGGCGTTATGTGCCTGAGACGCTGATGAACGCGCTCACCGAACTAGAGGAAGCATACAAGATATATTCGCAGGACGAACAGTTTCAAGCTGAGCTCCGTCACTTGCTCGACAAATATTCTGGACGTCCAACGTCGCTTTATTATGCGGAGCGGCTGTCGAAGCATCTTGGCGGAGCCAAAATTTATTTGAAGCGGGAAGATTTGAACCATACCGGCGCGCACAAGATTAACAATACGCTCGGTCAGGGGCTGCTTGCGAAACGGATGGGCAAGACGAAAATTATTGCTGAGACTGGTGCTGGTCAGCACGGCGTTGCCTCTGCGACGGTTGCGGCTTTGCTCGGCCTGGAATGCAAGGTGTTCATGGGCGAGGAAGATACGAAGCGACAGCAGCTGAACGTATTTAGAATGCAGTTGTTAGGTGCGGAGGTCGTGCCGGTAATGTCGGGGACGCGCACGCTGAAGGATGCCTGCAACGAAACGCTTCGTTACTGGGTCAGCAACGTGGATGACACTTATTATATTCTTGGATCGGTTACCGGTCCTCACCCGTACCCGATGATTGTCCGTGATTTCCAGCGCATTATCGGTGACGAGGCGCGTGAACAAATGCTGACGGAAGAAGGACGCCTGCCTGATTATGTCGTGGCAGCTGTCGGCGGCGGAAGTAATGCGATCGGTATTTTCTACCCGTTCGTGGAGGATGAGTCCGTTAAGCTGATCGGTGTCGAAGCAGCTGGTAAAGGTATCGATACAGAAGAGCATGCAGCAACGATGACGAAAGGCCGTCACGGAGTATTCCAAGGCTCGTTAAGCTACGTTCTGCAGGATGAGTACGGACAAGTACAGCCGGCGCATTCGATCTCGGCGGGACTTGATTATCCGGGCATTGGACCGGAGCATGCCTATTTGAAGGATACGGGACGCGCACAATACGTTCCGATTACAGATGCGGAAGCTCTCGAAGCGCTGCAGCTGCTGTCGCGCACGGAAGGCATTATACCTGCACTGGAATCAGCGCATGCGATTGCGCAGACGATTAAATTGGCGCCGACGCTTAGCAAGGACGAGATCATCGTTGTCAGCCTCTCGGGCCGAGGCGATAAAGACGTCGAAGCGATCATGGGCTATCTAGGAGGGAACTTCAATGAATCTCATTGATGCAGCTTTTGCTAGACTCAAGGAGCAGGGCGGAACAGCGCTCATTCCTTACTTAACGATTGGAGATCCCGATCTTGCAACCTCGGTGCAAATCATTCGCAAGCTGGAGCAAGCTGGGGCAGACATCATCGAGCTTGGCGTGCCATACAGTGATCCTCTCGCAGATGGCCCAGTTATTCAGCGCGCATCGGAACGGGCGCTCGCTGCCAAGCAAGTATCGATTGTCAGCGTCATGGAAGTGGCGGAGGAAGCACGCGCACAAGGCGTTAAGCTGCCGTTTATTTTGTTCACCTACTTTAATCCGGTTTTGCAGCTTGGATTGGAGCGTTTTTTCGAGCTGTGTATGGACAAAGGCATTAGTGGCCTGATCATTCCTGACCTGCCGATTGAAGAGGATGCAGAATTGCGTGAAATGGCTGAAGAGGCGAATATTCACCTAATTCCGCTAGTTGCTCCAACCTCGAAGGAGCGTGTTGCCCGAATCGCCGCGAAAGCGAGAGGGTTCGTTTACTGCGTTTCATCGCTTGGCGTAACGGGCGTAAGAAGTAACTTCCATGCCGGAATCGATGAGTTTTTGGACGATGTGCGTCGTGCCGCAACCGTACCGATTGCGGTTGGCTTTGGGATCTCAAGCCGCGAGCAGGTCGAGCGCTTTAGTAAGCAGGCTGACGGCGTGATCGTCGGCAGCGCAATCGTTCGCAAGATCGAAGAGGTGCTCCCTCAGCTGAGCAGCGACGCCGAGCGTGAAGCTGCGCTCGATGAGATCGGACAGTTCGTTGCGAACCTGAAGATCGGATAATGTCTTCTATGAACCCGAACGTACTGGCAGGTGCCGGTATGTTCGGTTTATTTTTTGCACCGAATAGAGTTGTCACATTTATTAATACTTTGCAACCTGCCGGATATGTGAGACAATGATTGATATGATGGAATACAAGAATGTCGATGAGGTGAATGGATTCATGCAACCAAAAAGCAATATCGTCCATCTTCCTGTTTACCAACCGGGCAAACCAGTAGAAGACGTCAAGCGGGAGCTTGGCCTGACCGAAGTTATCAAGCTTGCTTCCAATGAGAATCCGTTCGGCTGCTCCGAGCGCGCTAAGGAAGCGGTTATCCACGAGATTACGAATAACGCAAGCATTTATCCAGACGGCGCTAGCGTCGAGCTGACGAAAGCGCTCGCTACGAAGCTTGGTGTTAGTACGGACAGCATCATTTTTGGCTGTGGTTCGGACGAGGTTATTCTAATGCTCGCGCGTGCGTTTCTCGTCCCAGGCGACGAGACGATTATGGCGGATCAGACGTTCAGCGTATATAAGCATAATGCTGAGGTCGAGAATGCACGCGTAATCGAAGTGCCGCTCAAGGATGGCAAGCATGATCTTCCTGCGATGCTGTCCCGTGTTACAGATCGTACGAAAATTGTCTGGGTCTGCAATCCGAACAATCCGACAGGTACAATTGTCACGAAGGATGAATTCGAGTCGTTCATGTCGAAAGTGCCAAGCAGCGTCCTTGTTGTTCTTGACGAGGCGTATGTAGAGTATGTAACGGAAGAATCGTTCCCAGACGGTATCAAGCTGCTGTCGACCTATAAAAACTTGATCGTTCTGCGTACGTTCTCCAAAATTTATGGCCTTGCGTCACTTCGGATCGGCTACGGTGTCGGACATCCGGACGTTATCCGCTTCATTAATCAAGTCCGCGAGCCGTTCAATACGTCGCGTGTCGCACAAGCGGCTGCCCTAGCTGCGCTTGAGGATGCAGCGTTCCTGGACGAGTGCCGTAACCGTAATTCGGAAGGTCTGGCATATTTGCGTGAACAGTTCGATCGTATGGGCCTTCACTACTTCGATGCTCATGGCAACTTTATTATGTTCGACGCGAAGCTGCCTTCCCGTGACATATTCGACGCTTTGCTGCGCAAGGGCATTATTTCTCGCGCCGGCTGGCAGTACTACCCGACATATATTCGAATTACGGTAGGCAGCCGCGAGGAGAACGAGAAGTTTATCGCCGCACTGGAACAGGTACTGCAAGAAGCGGCGGTGCTTGGATAACGTATGGTCAAAATTGCGATAATCGGCGTCGGGCTGATGGGAGGATCACTTGCTCTATGCTTTAAAGGCAAGCCGGATCTCTACGTAGTCGGTCACTCGACTCGTCAATCGTCCGTCGATAAATATCTCGAGCGAGGTGTCGTGGATCATGCCACGACATCTTTGCACGAGGCGGCGGAGGACGCTGATTTTATTTTTTTGTGCGTACCGGTCGGCAGTCTCGAATCCTACTTAGAGCAGCTTTCACAGATGAGGTTAAAGCCGGGCTGCATTATTACGGACGTTGGCAGCACCAAGTCTTCGGTCAACGCTTGTGCGCGCAGACTTGATCTTGGTGGGGCGTTATTCATCGGTGGACATCCGATGGCCGGCTCCGAGCGTTCCGGAGTGGAGGCGGCTTCCCTCTACTTATATGAGAATGCATTCTATGTTCTGACACCGGAACGATCGACGCCTCCGGAAGCGCTGAACCGTCTCAAACAACTGCTTATGCATACGAAGGCGAATATCGTCATCGTCGATGCGGACGAGCATGACGATATCGTAGGCGCGATCAGTCATTTGCCTCATATGATCGCAGTTGTGCTGACGAACCAAGTAAGAAAGTATAATGAAGAGAATGAACTCTACTCCCTCTTAGCAGCAGGGGGATTCCGTGACATTACGAGAATAGCATCGAGCGATCCGAACGTGTGGCGAGACATTCTGGTGAACAACCGTGACGTTATGCTGAGACTAATCGAGGATTGGAATCAAGAGATCGAAGCATTCGCGCAAATGCTCCGTGAGAGAGATATTGAAGGCATCGGTGAAGCGTTCCGGAAGTCCGGCCAGTTTCGTAACAGTTTGCCTGAGCGCCGTAAAGGTATTATCCATTCCCTTTATGAATGTTATGTTGATGTACCTGACCATCCGGGTATCATTGGCCGTATTACGACTGAACTGGGTAATCGGCGCATTAATCTTAGTAATATTCAAATTATTGAAAGCCGAGAAGATGTCCCAGGCGTGTTACGCTTATCATTTCGTACACAGGACGATCTTGATCAAGCGGTCACAGCGCTTGGCGAGCTTCAATATTCCGTTCACTTCTAGTAATAAATCATCCCGCTTCGACCGTCATATGCAGGCGGTGAGCGGGATTTTTTTTGCTGGCCTAGGTATTAAGCGCGTTCATCGAATGGAGCAGCACCAATTTATTGATGAAACTTGAAAGAAGAGTAAATTGTGATTGACAAAATGAAAACGTATACATATAATAAAAGTACAGTATGGTTTCTCTCCACTCCTATCCAAATCATTCGCACGATGTGCGGACCACCTCATGTTGAGGTGGTTTTTTTTTGTCTTTCCGGGGTGACTGGTATTAATTTCAAGGCGAAGCCGGCCGTCTATTAGTTGCATGAGAGCTAGGAATGGGTGGGAATTGACGAGAGGCGGGCATATGAGCTGGCGCAGCTAGAAGGTACGAAAGAAAGCTTTGTCACGGAGTGACAAGGCGAGGGGGAAGAACGGAGTAACTAGGACAGTCCTTTAGGAGTCCAGAGGACGAAGTCCTTTGGGGCCCTCCCTGGCAGGGAGGGTTTGGGAGGGATGAGACAGTCTATATTTTGACAAATCTTTAACCACATTCCAAACGGGGTGTGTTACAATACAGGAGCATTTGGGTAAATGGCTTTGTTATACAAAAATTAGAATCCTATAATATCGAGTCGAAAGAGCAGGAATTTAGACGCATGAACCGAAATGGTAATCGAGCAGTCCAAAGTCCTATTCATATTTTCTCCTTTTTTATGAGGTACACCGCAACTTTTTGCTTCCGGTTCGGTACAATAAGTAGGCCGAACCGAGAAGACTCCGCAGGTGAGGAGGTTCGCCTGTCGTGACCGACACCCAATTAATACGAGAAATTAAGGACGGAAATGTCCAAATGTATTCGGAATTGATGCGGCGGTACCAGCGTAAGATCCTCGCCTTTATTTATCACATGCTTAAGAGCGCGAAGCTCGAGCTTATGGCGGAGGATCTTTGCTCGGAAACGTTCTACAAGGCTTACCGAAGTCTGCATTCGTTCCGTGAACTGGACGCTTCGTTCTCAACGTGGTTATATACAATCGCCCGTAATACGGTGCTTAGTGAGCTTCGTAAACAGAAAGCAGGCAGTGTGCCGCTCGAAGAATCGGGTGTTGTACCACTTGCCCCTCCCGATGCGGTGCCGGAATTACGGCTTTTACAGAACGAAAGAATGTCAATGGTTCGGGATGCGATTAACAACTTGCCGGAGAAACAGCGTTCCGCTCTAATCCTGAGGGAATACGAGCAGCTGGAGTATCAGGAAATCGCCAATATACTGGGGCAGACGGTCAGCTCTGTTAAATCATTGCTATTTCGTGCACGATCGAGTATCAAGACGCAGCTAGAGCCTTATTTTGACGAAGCAGCAACTTCCATGGAACCATATGAAGGGATGAGAACGCGATGAGATGTGACGAATGTCAGGAGAAACTCGGCCTGTATTGGGAACTGCCTGATCAGGATGCCGATAAGGTAGCTATTGACCTGCATCTCTTGGACTGTCCGTCATGCGCGGAGCAATTTCGTTTATGGGAAGAAAGCGATTGGATGATCCGATCCTTGTCCGAGCTGGAAGATAAAGAGTTTGATGACCGTTCTGTTGCTCGGATGAATCAAAGTGTAATGGACCGAATCTATGCGGACAACGAATATCTTCGCCCGGTTCATGATCGAACTTATCGATTTACAACGTCATTCCGATTCCGGAGCGGATTATTAATAGCAGGTTGTTTGGCTATATTTTTTAGCGGACTCCTCTATGCTGTAATAGGCGATGGAGGTTCGACCGCTCGAACAGAGCCGATGACCGGTTTGCTCGAAACTGCAAATGCGGGCGGCGATGGGGTCATTATTGGCGGACAATTTTATGCTGAAGTGCCGGTAGCTAGTATAAGTGATCCTTTCGTTTTGAAAGTCGTTCCGACCGTACCGCAGTATTGGATCGTGTTCTCATTGTTCGGTGTAATTACGACCTTGTTGCTGTCGAACTGGTTCGCCCGCACGAGAAGATAAAGGACGATCGATTTGTATTTGGAGTTGATAGCGTGTGATAATGGGCCTAATTAGACATGGGCAGACTTCTTGGAATGCACTTGGCAAGATTCAAGGTCAGACGGATATTCCGTTGAATGAGGAAGGCATACGACAAGCGCAGACGCTGGCGAATCGTATAGCATCGGAGGACAGAAGATGGGACGCCGTTGTCTCCAGTGACCTTCGACGTGCGGAAGAGACGGCTCGCATTATAGCGGAGACAGTAGGGATTTCGCAGCTTGCGAGTGATCCTCGGCTTCGCGAACGATATTTTGGCGAGATCGAAGGGACGACTGCTGCCGACCGATTATTGCGTTGGGGAGACGAATGGCCAATAGAGGCAGCAGGTGTTGAGAATGAAGAGTCGGTTATCGCGCGAGCGTCATCTTTTATAGAACAATGGAAATCAGAGCATCAAGACATCTCTTTGCTCGTTGTATCACACGGCAACTTCATGGCTTCAATGCTTCCGCTCATGTGCAGCAGCGCTCCCGATGAGCATATTGGCAATTTGTCATACTCCATACTGCAGCTGAATGATGAGGGATGGACGCCATTGTTGTATAACTGTACGGCGCACATTCAGAAGGATTAACGACAGAACTATTTATAGAAGAAGGAACGCATGTACCGGATCGGTTCGGTCATGCGTTCTTTTTTTATCCAGAATGTTTTAAATGTCCATCTTCTTCCCATAATGATAGTACATTCAGCAGGAGCATGGGGAGGGAATGCGATGAATCTGGCCGAAATGCTCGGGTACGCAGATATTCAGCAGCTGAGTCGAATTGCAAATGAATACCGATGCGAATGCAATGGGAATTCCAAAAATGAATTGATTCAGACAATTCTCTCCGCCGTAAGCCGCAAAGAAATGATCGATGAACAGATCGGGCGAATGGGCTTGGAGGATTTACGTTTTTTGAATTCTCTGCTATTCGATTCGAGATCTTCATTCAGCATGGAGGATTTGACAGCCCGGATTCAGCAAAGCAAATTCGGAGAGGAGCAGCCGCAAAGTGCTGCAGCAGCACCGCAAGGTCAAGGACAAGCCTCGAAAGCGAAAGCTAAGGACAAGGCGACTTCAGGCAGCCGGAAACAGAATAAAGCTTCGAAGCCTAAAGAACTGACGCCTCGAGACATTATCGTCAAATTTAAGCATCAGGGGTGGCTGTTCAATGGTCTGGCCGGTCCGAGCCGTTACATGTTCCATGTGCCCAGCGACTTGAAAGCAAGGCTGAAGGAAACGCTTGAACGAAGGTTGTCTACTACAATCATATCTGCCGACGAGCCTCATGCCTATCGCGATGAACAAGGTCTGCTGACGGAAGATCTATATCATCTACTTCGTTACGTCGAACGCTATGAAGTGCCGACGGCAGCAGATGGATCGATGTACAAACGGAACTTGCAGCAAATTATGGAGCATCTCGGTGTACGTGAGGCATTGCCGACGAAGGGAGAGTGGCGGTTTGGTTATGGGCGTAAATTTCATGTCTATCCGAATCGGTTATCTCTGCTCTATGATTACTCTATCGACAGCAAGCTGCTTAAGGAAGAGGGAGAACGGCTCCTATTAACTGCTGCAGGAGCAGATAAGCTGTCGAATGAGCAGACCGATGATACAGCGAAGCTGTATAAATTTTGGTTGAAGCTGTATAGAACGCCGATTCCAAACCTGATTTCGATCGTTCATTGGGTCAACAGGTTCGCGAAGCAATGGGTCACGGCGGAATCACTTCAGCGGACTTTGCTTCCGTACATTAAACCCTTCTATTATGATACGGCAGAATCAATATTCGCTCAGCGAATCATCGCGATGATGCTCCATCTTGGCTTCGTGCGCGTCGGCGAGCATGAACAGTATGGTACTTTAATCCGGATGACGAAGCAGGGAACCGCCGTTATTGAAGAATCGATGAAAGAAAGCAGCGAGCGTAACCCTCGTTGACACTCGCAAATCCTCTTGATAGACTAGCACCACATTACAGTTCGAGAGGAGCTGCTAGCAATGTGGATTCCATATCAAGGGATCATGCCGATATTCGGCAAAGACGTGTATGTGGCGGAAGGCGCAAAAATTATTGGCGATGTGAAGCTCGGAGACGAAGCGACCGTCTGGTTTAATGCCGTATTGCGCGGAGATCTTGCTCCTATTCGGATTGGAGCAAGGACGAACATTCAAGATGGCGTTATCGGTCATGTAAATTCGAATCAGCCGCTCATTCTGGAAGAAGAAGTATCAGTCGGCCACGGCGCCATTATACATGGCTGTCGGATAGGCAAAGGTACATTAATCGGAATGGGGGCCATCGTACTTAACGGCGCCGATATCGGTGAATATGCTTTAGTAGGAGCCGGTTCAATCGTAACCGAGAATAAACAGATTCCACCCTATACTCTTTCTCTCGGATCACCCGCCAAAGTCGTCAGAGAATTAACGGAGGACGATTTGCAGCGTATGAGAAAGACGATGGAAAGCTACGTGGTGAAAGGAAAAGAATATAGGATCTCTTAACCCCGGTTGGAGGTGTATCCTATGGACAAAATGAGAGCAACTTACGAGACGATGCTAGGATTGGCAGCAGAGATGGTGCTGGACGATGCGGTCTTGAAGTTTCGTACGGAACGGATTTATCGGGACATTGATCTTGCGCTTGCAAGCGGTGACGAGGATACGTTCCATCGGTTGGCGGAACAATTGAACGCACTCCGTCCTTCTCATTAACTAGCTGCGAATCGTAACGCGTGTATTTAATAGCCTGACTGCCGGCGAACGTCGGGGCAGGCTATTTTTGTGCTGGGTAAGCTTGGCAAAGGGTGGCTGGTCGCGATAAGATGAGGGGAACGACGCAGAGGAGTGAAAGATGAATGAAATTTAGCGAAATTGAAAGTAACCAATGGGATGAGCTGAAGCCTTACTTGGACACTTGCCTGCTGCCTGTTACCGGATTGACCGGGTTAGAGCAGCCTGACGAGGCTACCCAAGCGCTGGAGCAGCTGCGTGATGTTATGGACGCCATAGAAATACCGTTCAAAGGAAGAGTCGTTACTTATCCAGCATGTCATTATATTGGGGAAAGCGGTGATGAACTAGTCGAGTCGGTATGTCAATCGCTAAAGCAGGCGGGCTTTCGTTTCGTTATTATCGTCAGTGCGAAGCTTGGAAGGCTTAAGCCTGCTTCTGCCGATCTGATTATCGTTCCCGACCCGGATGGCGGCATAGCGAATCGTGACGAGATCGGACGAGCTGTACGTGCCATGTGGACGGCGGATTTTGCTTCCTAATCTGTACTATCATGCATAATAAATTCCTGTTATGGGGAAAACAAAGCCGATACGATGAAACAACATTCCCGTTTTAGGGTAAATGTGACAATTTCGTAACAAAAAATAAAACGCTTTTTGCATAGTACAATTTAGATCTTCCATATTCTTGACGCTCTAATACAGCTAGGATATTATAGGAATGTCTTAGTTCGTCCATGGATTTGTCACAATGGGACAAGACGGGAGATATGGTTGACAAAGGGGGTAGAACAGAAGATGAGCAACCACGAGGGTCAGAAACCGGTGCGTAAAGAGATGTCCCGGCGTCAATTTTTGTCGTATACGCTAGGCGGAACGACCGCTTTCATGGCTGGCGGTGTCGTGCTTCCGATGGTTCGGTTTGCGGTAGATCCGCTCTTACAGAAGAAAGAGAAGAGCGCGTTCGTCAAAATCGTAGAAGAATCGGCGATTACGAATGATCCGGTGGAATACAAATTCAAAGTCCATCAAGTCGACGGCTGGTACGAGAGCGAAGCGGAGCTTGTCGCATGGGTTTCGAGAGGTCCCGACGGTAAAATTTTTGCACTATCGCCTGTGTGTAAGCACTTGGGCTGCACAATCACCTGGAACAACGAACAGAATGATCAATACGTTTGCCCATGTCACGGCGCACACTACACCAGAGATGGTAAAAACTTGAGCGTTGCACCTAGTCCACTAGATGAATACGAAGTACAGCTGAAAGACGGCTTCGTATATCTCGGACCAATTGTGCCGAATACACGTGTATAAGGAGGGCGTAAAGTCAGATGTTTAAAGCTGTATATAACTGGATCGATGAACGTCTGGACGTTGCGCCGTTGTGGAGGGACGTTGCGGACCACGAAGTTCCAGAGCACGTTAACCCTGCTCACCACTTCTCCGCATTTGTGTACTGCTTCGGCGGCCTGACGTTTTTTATTACCGTTATCCAAATTTTGTCCGGTATGTTCCTGACGATGTATTTCGTTCCGGACATTAATAATGCGTATGCAAGTGTCGATTACTTGCAGCATAAGGTTGCATTCGGCGGTATCGTCCGCGGTATGCACCACTGGGGCGCTAGCCTCGTAATCGTAATGATGTTCTTACATACCCTGCGGGTGTTCTTCACCGGCTCATACAAAGCGCCGCGTGAGATGAACTGGGTCGTCGGGATGCTTATCTTCTTTGTAATGCTTGGTCTTGGTTTCACAGGATATCTGCTGCCTTGGGACAACAAAGCTTACTTCGCTACGAAAGTCGGTATGCAAATCGCCGAATCCGTTCCTTACATCGGGGTTTATTTGAAAGAACTGATGCAAGGCGGTACGATCGTAGGTGCGCAGACGCTGACCCGGTTCTTCGCGATTCACGTCTTCTTCCTGCCAGGCGCATTGCTAGCCCTTATGGCAGCGCACTTCTTCATGATTCGTAAACAAGGCATTTCGGGACCGCTATAAGCGAAGGGAGGTTAATTCAATGGCGCATGGACACAAAACTGATGAGAAAATTGTGTACGTTGGAGACTCCCGCGTTCGTAAACGGAGCAACAAAACGCTCGTGCCGCCGGACTATACCGCTTTCCCGGGCAAATCGGAAGCCTTTATTCCGAACTTCCTGCTGAAGGAATGGCTGGTTGGCTGCGTCGTTCTTGTTGGTTTCCTTGTGTTGACGATTGCAGAGGCACCTCCGCTCGGTTATCCGGCGGACCCGACGAATACATCTTTTATTCCGATGCCGGACTGGTACTTCCTGTTCCTGTATCAATTCCTGAAATATCCATATGCATCCGGTGACTACGTCGTGCTCGGTACGATTGGGGTACCTGGCGTTGCGTTCGGCGCTTTGCTGCTCGCACCATTCTTGGATACGGGCAAAGAACGTCGCTTCTACCGTCGTCCGATAGCATCTTCCTTGATGCTGCTTTCGCTTATTGCTGTTGTATACTTGACGAAAGTATCATGGGATCACTATCAACATGAGCTGAAAGTAAACAACACGATACCAGAGCATATCGAGCGTGAAGAGAAAGCGCGCGAAGCTCGGGAGAAGGGTCAAAGCTACAGTGCGGTTAAGAAAGAAGAATCTGTTGCCATCGTTGATGCAGACGATCCGGCAATGGAGCTTGTGAAAGCGAATTGTATCGGCTGCCACGCGAACGACCTTAAAGGTCAAAGCAGCTTGAAAGTACCTGCTTTGCGCGGTGTCGGTGACATTTTGACGAAAGAAGAGCTCGTGGATACGATAACGAACGGCAGAGCTAACGGAGCTATGCCGGCGTTTAAGGACACGCTGTCCGCTGAGCAGATCGATCAGATTGCAACTTGGCTCTCTAAGCAGAAGAAAGCCCAATAGTTTGTATAAGCCAACCTGACCGTATCGTTATGCGGTCAGGTTTTTTCTTGAATGATGCTGTATCGGATGCGGTCCGTCTCAGCGATTTTACGAACGAGAGGAGTGCTAAGGTTGCCGTTTCAATGGTTCTGGAGCCGTGAGCTGCTTACATCGCGAAGCATGCTGTGGGCGTTAATAATGGTTAATGGGTTAGGGACAATATACGGTTATATGTGGTATGGACAGCAATTGACTGAGACGGCAGCGAATAAGCCGATCTGGATGCTTCCGTTCGTGCCGGACAGCCCGACTGCGAGTCTGTTCTTCACCTTGTCGCTCATCTATATGTTGATTCCTTACGAGCCTGCAACGGCAGTTGGCCGGGCAGTTCGTTCTATTATTGAAGCGTTAGGTGTTGTGACGTCCATCAAATACGGCATCTGGGCTGTTGCAATGATTGTCGCGGGCGATTCATTAGGCTCAGCTACAGATTGGCAGGATTGGATGTTAATTGTTTCACATGCTGGCATGGCGGTCGAAGCGCTGTTATATGTCCGATTCATGTCAGTTGGCTCGGTTGCAATTGGTGCTGCTGCTGCGTGGCTGCTGCTCAATGATACAGTGGATTACAGGTTCGACGTATTTCCATGGCTGCCGGGACCGTTATACGATTATTTGACGATTGTATGCGTATGTACATTTACACTAACCATATTAAGCTGGCTTGTCTCACGGGCTGCTATTGCGTTAAGGGACTATAGAAGACACAATCAAAAATATTAATATTTTTGAAGATTAGCGAAAACAGGTAGTCTAATGGGACATCCTTTCTCATATGCTAGAATGAATGAGCTCACAGTCTGTAGGAGCGGGCACGATTCATATCGATGAGGAGGGGTGTCCTTGAGGACAAGATGGCTGATTGCTTGTATCCTATGTATCGCACTGACCATCGCACTAGTAGGTGCGGCAGCGGCGGCCTCTTCGGGTGGGGCGAGCCATTCCAAGGCTGATAACGCTAATCGAACTCGGCTGCACCATGCTGTACAAGCCTTATATGAGGCAGCGGTGGATGGCAACCGACAGCTTGCTTATCGTGCGGTACAGCAAGTATCGCTGCTGCTCCAATCGTCGTTAGGACGGATAGGCGGAACGGCGCAAGGCTGGCAGCTGGTCGAGCAATATACCGCTTCAATGCTAGACAAGCTAAAGGCTGGCGCTACAGCTGTAAAATGGAGGCCTGATGCAGTACGGATTAAGCTAGCTGTCGATGCGGCGGAAGCAGATGAAAGCGGTATGCCGCAGACAGCCATGTGGCTGCAATATAAGCCGGTTATTTCCGAAGATATTGCGCGGGTCAAGCTCGCACTTGATCAGCAGAGTAAGGAAGCGTTCGCTTCGGCACGTGCATCGCTTAACATATTAAGCGAACGCACCGAACGCATCGCCGGAGCGGCTGTGATGGCCAATAAGCAGACGCATATTCAATCTCTGAATGACGGAATAGCCTACGCGGCTAGACTGCTTGACGCCGGACAGCGCGGTGAACTGACTAGGCGGCTGTCGAATCAATTGCTGAATCCTGCTGAGGCGGCAGCTGCCCGGTTGTTCGATACAGAATGGCAGGCCGCAGATCAGCAAGCTCCAGCGATGGCTCCGATCGGGGGCGGTGTCCCACATCGCTGGATATTGGGGCTCTCATCGTTCATATCCGGATTGCTGGCGTATGTCTCATGGCGAAAGTACAAATCTTCGCCCTATCATGTCATACCGAGCAATAAATTAAGCAACAACGGCAGCGGAAGTCCAATTATTATGAAAAGAAAATTATAAACGAAGCGGTACGAGATCTATTGATCTAGTACCGCTTCTGCTGCTTAAGCGTCCTCCTTAAAGCCTTCGCCAAGTACGTCATGGACGTCGCTTATGACGATGAAGGCACGGGGATCTATTGATTTGACTACGGCTCGAAGCTGCCGCACCTCCTGCCGGTTTACGACACAATAGACAATATGCTTATGAGAGCCCGAATAAGCTCCGATCGCAGGAATGAGTGTAACGCCGCGATCCAATTGCTTCGTTACCTGTGATGCAATCCGATGTCCTTCGTTCGTAATAACGGACACGGCTTTGGCTGCGTAGGCGCCCTCTTGAATAAAGTCGATCATTTTAGAGGCAATAAATACGGTAACCAGCGTATATAGCACCTTTTCTTTCGGAATGTATAATAGTGCCAGACCAATGATGACAACATCGAGAGCCAGAATGATTTGTCCCATACTCCAGCCCTTCAGCTTACTAATGATACGGGCAACGATGTCGACGCCGCCAGTCGTTCCGCCGAATCGAAAGGTGGTTCCGAGTCCTAATCCAAGCGTTACGCCTGCATACAGTGCTGCCAATATGTAATCTTGAGAGGTTTGGAACGGAATAAGCCACCCTTTGGCTATAGCTGCTTCAATTAATGCAAGAAAGATAGAGAGCGACACGGTTCCGATAATGGTATAAGCCATTTGATGCTTTCCAAGCATACGAAGCCCGAGTATAAAAAGCGGAATGTTCAAGACGAGTGTCGATATGGACAGTGGAAATCCAAAAATGTAATTGAGCAGCACGCCGATTCCGGTTAAGCCGCCTTCCATTAATTGGTTTGGAATGACAAAATAGCTCAGTCCGAATGCATAAATGGCAGTGCCAGCCATAATCGGAATAAGTGATTTAGCTGTATGCCATAATCGATTGTTCATGCAGCATGCCTCCTTGTCTTGAGTGAACGTTATCCTGTATCGGTTAGTATGCTGCTATCCTCCACGGGAAAACCATTGTTTTCAATGACGCTTTAGGCTAACATAAAGATTAATCCTACAATGGCGTGATGAGAGGGAGAACGATGACGAATAAGACGTTAGCTGACATCCAGCAAGAAGTGGATGACTACATATCACAGTTCAAAGAAGGCTATTTCAGTCCTTTAGCTCTTGTAGCCAGAATGACCGAAGAGGTAGGTGAACTGGCGCGGGAAATTAACCATCATTACGGGGAGAAGCCGAAGAAGCCGGATGAAGCGGACAATTCGATCGAGATGGAACTGGGTGATTGTTTGTTCATTTTATGCTGCTTCGCGAATTCGCTTGGGATTGATTTGACGCAGGCGCATGACGCCGTGATGCACAAATTTAATACGCGAGACGCGAATCGGTGGACTCGTAAGGAGGATCAACCGTAACGCCGATGATTTCCTTAACATATGCTGTACTATTCCTGTGTACAAGGGGGGTAGGCATATGGAAGGGGACGATTGCCTTAGACAGGCATATGGATGCATCTTGCAGAGCGATTTTGAGGGAGCCATCCTATGGTTTGAACGGGCGATTGCCGCCGAACCGAACAACTCTTCATATTATTATAAGTGCTCGATATCATACGGGAGAAGCGGCAAATGGGACCGAGCTCTCTATTATGCGGTGAAAGCAGTTGAGCTGGACCCGGAGCAACAGGCGCACACCTATCAGCTGAGAACGGTACAGGCGAACCTGCTAATTATAAAGGCTAGACAAGCACTAGGACATCAGCCCCCTCAGACAGCAGATGCGGTCCAGTCACTGCAAGAAGCAGTTGAGCTGGACCCGCTGAGCTTCGAGGCGTATGTACTGTTGGCTGAAGCCTATGCCAAGCTCAATAAACTCGATGATGCGGCACGATGCTCATTGGAAGCCATTCGGCTTAATCCGGCTGACGAGTCCGCCCGAACGTTGTTCGCGGATATTAACCGCAAGCGGCGAGCGCTCCGATACCGTCAGCAAAGATCACAAAGAAGGAATAGGTGAACGATTCGATGACAAGACCAATTCATGTAGCAGTAGCTGGTGCAAGCGGACGAATGGGCCGCGAAGTTGTAAAGATGGTACTAGATGAAGCAGATTTTGTGTTAGCTGGGGCGTCTGCCAGAACAGCAGGTCCGGTAGACGCCGGTACATTCGTCGGCAAGCCTGCATGCGGTGTTCTGTTCAGCTCATCGCTGGAAGAAGCGTTAAACGGCGGTCAAGTCGATGTTCTGGTCGATTTTACAGTTCCACAAGCGGTGTACGATAACGCGAAGCTGGCCATTTCACGCGGCGTGCGCCCGGTAATTGGGGCAACTGGGTTGTCACCGGAGCAAATTGAAGAATTGGACAAGCTGTGTAAGGAACGCGGAATCGGAGGACTGATCGCTCCAAACTTCTCGATCGGCGCGATCCTTATGATGCAGTTCGCAGCGCAGGCGTCCAAATATTTTCCACATCTCGAAATTATTGAATACCATGGCGATCAAAAGCTGGATGCTCCTTCCGGTACCTCGATTAAGACAGCGGAACTGATCTCGAAAGTGCGTGAAGAAATTCGGCAGGGTAACCCGAATGAAGAGGAGACGATTGAAGGCTCCCGCGGCGGTTACTACAATGGATTTCGTATACATAGCGTTAGGCTGCCAGGCGTATTTGCCCAGCAGGAAGTTATCTTTGGCGCATTCGGCCAATCGCTCAAAATCCGACATGATTCCTACGATCGTGCTGGATACATGCCAGGCGTTGCTGTCGCGATTCGCAAAGTAATGGATTATGAAGGTATGATATACGGCTTCGAACACTTGATGGACTAACGGGAAGGCCATATTAAATAGTACTTATTACAACTGGCAGAGAGGGGAACGACATCTATGTTACATATCGCATTTATTGCTCATGATCGTAAGAAAGAGGAAATGGTTAACTTTGTAACGGCTTACGAGAACGTATTCAAGCCATACCAGCTTTATTCAACAGGCACGACAGGACAGCGCATTATGGAAAAAACGGAGCTGCAAATTCACCGCTTTATGTCCGGTCCGCTTGGCGGCGACCAGCAAATCGGGGCGCTTGTGGCGGAGAATACGATGGATCTGATTATTTTCCTCCGTGATCCGCTAATGGCGCAGCCGCATGAGCCGGATATCATTGCACTTCTACGTCTATGTGACGTACAGGGTATTCCGGTCGCTACGAATATTGCAACGGCAGAGCTTCTAGTAAGGGCACTTGAACGTGGCGATTTTGCATGGCGTGAGCTTGTACACAAATATAAACCGGAGTCGACTCTGTAATGATACGCGAGCAGAATAATGAGAAGCTGGACATTCTTGTGTTCGGGGCGCATCCTGACGATGCGGAGATTGGGATGGGCGGTACGATCGCGAAGCATGTGGCGGCAGGGCTTCGTGTCGGCATGTGTGATTTGACCGAAGCGGAAATGTCGTCGAACGGTACGGTCGAGTCTCGCCGCCGAGAGGCGGCGGAAGCTTCTTCCGTGCTGGGACTCGCTGTGAGGACGAATTTAGGTTTACCTGACCGGGGACTTGGTGCAGATGGACATATCGAAGCGATTACAGCCGAAATCCGCCGCTGGCGTCCACGTCTCGTGTTCGCGCCGTATTGGAATGACCGCCATCCGGATCATAATCGGTGCAGCGCACTCGTGGAGGAAGCGGTATTCAATGCTAAGCTCCGCCGCTATATGCCGGAGCTGCAGGCAATAGCAGTCGAGCAGCTTTATTTTTATTATATTAATGATGTGGAAGATGTACGGCTCGCTGTTGATGTATCGGATGTTTACGATCGCAAGCTGGCTTCGCTTCGTGCATACCGCTCTCAATTTGAGTCGGTGAAGGGTGGCGAAGATCGTGTCGCAACGCCGCTTACCGGCCGTTATGTCGATAACGTGGAAGCGAGAGACCGGCTGCTGGGTACAGCGCGAGGATGGACGTATGCAGAGGGCTTTACGATGAAGAAGCCGCATACGGTCGAGCTTTTCTAATCGGCTGCTGATTCGGTAAGCATGTCGTCGGATCGATCTACATCGATTAGAATCACTTCAATACCTATTATGCGTTGCTAGGAGTTGCTTTTCGTGACGAGAAAATTAAAAATCGGGATTACCTGTTACCCGTCTCTAGGCGGTTCGGGCGTCGTCGCGACCGAGCTCGGGAAGCTGTTGGCGGAGAAAGGGCATGAAATTCATTTTATTACGCATAGTATTCCGTTCCGACTGGGACAATTCCATAAAAATATTTTTTATCATGAGGTTGAGGTTAACGATTATTATGTCTTTCGTTATCCTCCTTATGACCTGTCGCTCGCGAGTAAAATGGCACAGGTCGTTCAAATGCAGGAGCTTGACCTGCTGCACGTTCATTATGCGGTGCCGCATGCCATCTGCGCGCATTTAGCTAAGCAAATGGTCGGGAGCCATCTGAAGACAGTTACAACGCTGCATGGCACCGATATTACGGTGCTGGCGCAGGACGAATCGCTCAAAGATTTGATCCGGCTGGCGATTAATACAAGCGATGCAGTGACGGCGGTATCCGCTGATTTGATTAAAGAAACGCGTGAACTGCTGGATATTACGAAGCCGATTGAACTGACCTATAATTTTGTCGACAAACGGATTTATTATCCGAGGGAATGCCAATCGCTTAAACGCGATTATGCGCCGAACGGTGAGAAGCTGCTTATGCATATTTCGAATTTCCGGCCAGTTAAGCGGATTATCGACGTTATTGATACGTTCGCGAAAGTGGCGGACGCTATGCCAGCGAAGCTTATGCTTGTCGGCGAAGGTCCGGACTTAACGAAGGCGCAGAGTCGTATCCATGAGCTTGGATTAGATGATAAGGTTCATTTTCTTGGAAAGCAGGATGACGTTGCTCAGTTAATATCTGTAGCGGACATTATGCTGCTGCCTTCGGAGAAGGAGAGCTTTGGTCTCGTTGCCCTTGAAGCAATGGCATGCGGTGTACCGACAATCGGCTCAATGGCAGGCGGAATTCCTGAGCTTGTCTCGCATGGCGAGACTGGCTTCCTGTCTCCAATCGGGGATACGGTGTCAATGGCAGAGAATGCGATTACGTTATTGTCCGATGATGAACGGTATGCGCGCGTTCGTGAAGCGTGTATCCACCGGGCGCGTTCGAGATTTTGTAACGATCTGATTACGGCAGAATATGAACGGATCTATTACCGGACTCTCGGGTTAGAAGCGGATATTCCAGTTCCGGTGTGCACGGAATAGGAGCTAGCTATGGCAAAGGCTTATTGGGATCACGAGATGGAGCGGTCTCTGCCTGTTCTTCAGACGCTTCAAGCTGCCGGATACGAAACGGTATTCGTAGGCGGCTGCGTTAGAGATGCAGTTGCAGGACGAAAACTGAAGGACGTCGATATTGCGACAGCCGCAACGCCGGATATCGTCATGTCGCTGTTCGAGCGGACGGTGCCAACCGGACTAGCACATGGAACGGTTACGGTTCTGTTCGGAGGCGAGAGCTATGAGGTGACAACGTTCCGGACGGACGGTGAGTACGAGGATCACCGAAGACCTTCGGATGTCGCCTTCATCGCCGATCTGGAGGGTGATCTGCAGCGCCGCGATTTTACAATGAATGCGATGGCGATCCGACCGGATGGAACGCTCGTTGATTTGTACGGCGGGTTAAGCGACCTACGCCGAGGTATTGTGAGATGCGTCGGCGACGCCGATGCACGTTTCCAAGAGGATGCGCTTCGGATGGTACGGGCGGTACGGTTCGCTTCAACCTTTGGCTATTCGATTGCATTAAGCGCTTGGCGCGCAATCAAACGGAACCGCAAGCTGCTCAGTCATGTTGCGATGGAGCGGATTAGTGCTGAACTGAATAAAATCATGGACAGCGCCTCCCCACATCGCGGCTTGGTCTGGCTTGCTGCTAGCGGTCTTCTGCAGCATACGCGCGAGGTGCTGCCGGCCGGATTCGCTAAGCCGTATGCTGGTGTGGTGAACGGCAGTGTAAAGAACGCCGTAAGAGAGCTGCTGCCAGCGATGGCGGCGCTCTCGGTCCTGCAGAGCGTGGACGATCGCTGGGCGGCTGTCTTCCTCGCGCTTCGGCTTACGCCGGAAGAGGCTGAGGAGACGCTAGCACGTCTTCGTTTCCCGGTCCGCCGCACGGCGGCGATCCGGGCGGTAGTCCGCGTGCATGAGGCGGTAGCGAAGCATGCCGCCAGCGCTGCAGCTGCGGCTCAGCCTGAAGCCGCAGCTGCATGGGTTAGCGCCGTGCTGAGCATCGGCGCTGAAGCGGCTGCCGCCTGGCTGCGAATTGCCCGCGTCTTCGCGGACGCGGACGCCGCTCTTGGCGGCGCCGCATTGTCACCGCATGCGCTTGGCTTAATGGCCGAACGTCTTACGGCGATGCCGTGCACGACCGTGCGCGAGCTTGCTGTCGGCGGTGCTGATCTCGCCGAGCAGCTCGGTGTAAAACCAGGACCACGCACGGGACAGCTGCTGCAGGCGCTGCTGCGTGCTGTCGCATCGGGCGAAACGCCGAATGAGCGTGAAGCGCTGCTGGAGCTTGCCCAATCCATGGAAGAGGAACGGTTAAACGATGGATCTTACACTTCTTGAACTGCTTGAGCGAGAGCCAGACCAGTATGTGTCCGGCGAAGCAATTAGCCGTGCGCTGCAAGTAAGCCGGACGGCGGTATGGAAACAGATTCGTAAGCTCGAAGAGCGCGGCTATGTGATTGAGGCGTCGCGCAAGCTCGGCTACAAGCTGTTGTCCAAGCCAGATCATCTGTCGCTCGATAAGCTCACGGAGCTGCTGAGCACAAGTCGGTTCGGTCGAACGATCCGGCTGCTTGATGAAGTCGATTCGACGCAGAATGAAGCACAGCGCTGGGCGGAGGAAGGTGCTCCGGAAGGTGCTTTAGTTATTGCAGAGCGTCAGAACAGTGGACGCGGCCGAATGGGGCGAGGCTGGGTATCCCCTTATACGAAAGGCATCTGGATGAGTCTTATTATGCGTCCGAGCACGCCGATTCATTTCGCTCCTCAGTTAACGCTGCTGACAGCTGTAGCGCTGTGCCGAAGCTTGCGACGGACGACTGAGCTTGATATTGGCATTAAGTGGCCGAATGATTTGTTGATTGATGGAAGAAAGATTAGTGGCATTCTGCTCGAGTCAGCTGCCGAAGAAGAACGAATCAAATATGTTGTTGCAGGCACCGGCATCAGTGTGAACTTGGACGTTTCCGACTATCCACAGGAGTTGCTAGAGCGTGCCACCTCGCTTTCGATTCAAGCGGGACGCAAGTTTTCGCGGGAGGCGGTCATTGCTGACTTCATGCTCGAGTGGGAGCAGCTGTACGACCTGTATTTGAAGGAGGGATTTGGTACAATTCAAATGCTGTGGGAAGCATTGTCGGTCATGCTTCATCAAATCGTTACCGTTCAGACGCCGCAGGGCGATCTAACAGGTCGTGCAGTTGGTCTACATGAAAGCGGTGCTTTGAAGCTGGAGCTATCGTCAGGTGAAGTAAAGCTTGTGTTCTCCGGGGAGATGGGACAGCCGAAGCCGGCTCAAAGCTGATCTCCAAGGATGGCGTTATTTGTTAGGAACTGTCGTTAAGTAGACGAATCCTAAATTTACGCCATCCTTGTTATTTGGTATACTAATTGCATGCAAGGCGGCATCCGTATGGAGCTGCACTTGGTGCAAGCAAATTTTCTTTGTATGATCCGCATAAGCATTAACGAACGCGCACGCGCTATGGCGCAATCTGCTCTGAGCCGTAAGGGACCGAGACAGAAGGAAGCGGTGTATTTTAACGTTCCTTTTATCGTTTAGGGACCCTTTTAGCAACGGCTAAAAGGTTTTTTTGTGTTTATCCTATACTTTAAAGGGGATGAAGCAGCAATGGCTCAACCGTTAACGGTTACGAAGCTTAAGAAAATGAAACAAGAAGGAACCCCCATTTCGGTTCTGACGGCTTACGATTATCCTTCCGCCAAGCTTGCGGAAGAGGCAGGCGTCGACGTTATTTTGGTCGGCGATTCGCTTGGTAACGTCGTACTCGGCTATGATACGACTGTTCCCGTCACGTTAGACGATATGGTACACCATACGAAAGCAGTTCGCCGCGGTGCGGCGAGTACATTTGTAGTAGCAGATATGCCGTTTATGACCTATCATATGGGCCGCGAGACGACGCTTCGCAATGCCGCACGGCTGCTTCAGGAAGGGCTTGCGAATGCAGTCAAGCTTGAAGGTGGAGCAGAAATTGTAGAAGAGGTCGCAGCACTTGTTAGAGCAGGTGTGCCTGTTATGGGACATATTGGCTTGACGCCGCAATCGATTCATCAGCTTGGCGGTTACAAAGTACAGGGTAAATTAGAGCGTGAGGCCGAGCGATTGCTGCAGGATGCGAAAGCGCTGGAAGCTGCGGGTGCATTCGCCATCGTGCTGGAGCTGGTGACCGAGCCGATTGCCGAAGCGATTCGAACAACTCTCTCCATTCCAACAATTGGTATTGGTGCGGGACGCGGCTGCGATGGCCAAGTGCTCGTTTATCATGATATATTGCAGTATGCTTCTCCGTACCGGGAGAAACGGTTCGTCAAGACGTACGCCGACATTGGCACCACGATTCGCAGCGCGATTAGCGCTTATGTTCAGGATGTAAAAACAGGAGCCTTCCCAGAACAGCAGCATGCTTTTCCGATGGAGCCTGGTACTTCAGTGATGTCAAATTTATATGGCTCTGGCAGTGCAGGCCTAGCTGCCGAAGGAACGAACTCGAAGCCGACTGCACCTAAAGAAGCGGCTGCAGAACATAGAGAGGGGAAGCTTACCACATGATTATTTGTCGAACGAAGCAGCAATTACGACATGCGCTGCGTGAAGAACGTACGAAGCAGCCAGCTATTTCGACAGGACTCGTGCCGACAATGGGCTATTTGCACGAAGGTCATGCGAGCCTCATTCGCCAATCGGCCCGCGATAACGACCTTACGGTATTAAGTATTTTCGTCAATCCGCTCCAATTCGGTCCGAATGAAGATTTCGAACGGTATCCGCGCGATGAGCAGCGTGATTTGGAGCTTGCGGAAAAGAACGGCGTTGATATTGTCTTCATGCCGTCAGTTGAAGAGATGTATCCGGTAAAGCCTTTGACACGTCTGACCGTAGACGTTGTGACTGAACGTCTGTGTGGCGCTTCGCGTCCCGGCCATTTTGACGGTGTCGGCATTGTCGTTAGCAAACTGTTTCATCTTGTACAGCCGCAGCGTGCTTATTTTGGATTGAAGGATGCGCAGCAGGTGGCCGTAATTCAGCGTATGACCGACGATTTGGATATCCCAGTCGAAATAGTCCCTTGTCCAATCGTTCGCGAGCCAGATGGACTTGCACTAAGCTCCCGCAACGTTTATTTAAGCGCTGAGGAGCGTTTGCAGGCGCTTGTACTGTCTCAGACGCTAGCCGAAGCAAGTGAGCTTATTAAGCGGGACGATATGACGGTGGACGCGCTGCTTGAACAGCTTAGGGCCAGAATTCAAAGATCCCCACTTGCTGATATTGATTATATTGAGCTCCTGGCATATCCGGACTTGACTCCTTTGGACGGGGCAGCTATTGTGAAGAAGCTTTCAGGCAAGCTTCTGCTTGCTCTTGCGGTTCGGTTCGGACGGACAAGGCTGATTGACAATCGGATAATTGAGGAGGTCTAATTTAATGTTGAGAACGATGATGAAATCCAAGCTGCATCGCGCGACCGTGACGGAAGCTAATCTTCACTATGTAGGAAGCATTACGATCGATGAGGATTTGATGGATGCAGCTGACATGTGGGAGAACGAAAAAGTACAAATCGTTAATAACAATAACGGCGCGCGACTGGAGACCTATATTATTAAAGGCCCCCGTGGCAGCGGCGTCATATGTCTCAATGGCGCTGCAGCACGTCTTGTTCAACCTGGCGATCAGGTCATCATCATTACGTATGCTTCGATGACGGAAGAGGAAGCGCGCAGCTATAAGCCGACGATTGTCATCGTGGATGAGAATAATCGCCCGCTTAATTCGCTTACAGAAGAAATTCATTCTGTTATCCTGTAATTCTCAGTAATACACAGCCTAGATGCCAGTGCTGTATAACGGCTGGGTAGCGGTATGAAATCGGCCCTTGCTACAAAGAATGAGGTTACTCCGGTCAGTCTAATCGTCATCATAAATCAAGCTTTAAGACCGGCATCGTTCTACTCATTCTTACGTAAAGGCGGGTGCCGAATATGTTTGCGCATCTGTTCGCGGCGATGAACGACAAGTTGGACGAGATTAAGCGCCTTTATCCAAGAGCAGTCGGGGAACGGAAGGAGCATCTTAACAAGCAGCTTGATGTTTTGAAGGCGATGAGCGATTCCATCGTTGAGCATTGGCTTCAGTTCGAGGAGAGGCTGGCTGATTTCTACTCAGACTTGAAAGCCGCTAATGCCGGAGTCGACTCCGCCGCGCCGGTTCCGCTCGCTGTGCCTATGCCGAAGACAAGCTCGGTGCAGTACAAAGCGGGCAGCAGTGAATCCGTTCAAGCGGAGCAGACGGCTCAATCTGCACCTCTCCCGAACGGTGGTACAGCCTCGAAGCCTGTTGACGGAGGAATCAGCTATAGCTTCAGCGACGACATCGCTTTACTCATTTCAAGAGGTCAAGGATACTTCAAGCTCCATATGTTTGGACATGCAGCGGTTGAGCTCGGCAAAGCGATCGACCTGTCGCCCGATTGCCAGCTTGCCCGGTTGTTTATGGCGATGACGCTGATGCATATGCAGCAGTGGGACGAGGCAGAGAAGCATTTCCAAATCTTAATCTCGCTTACCGAGCATGCCAAATGGCGGGCAATCGGTTATAATGCTCTCGGGTGCATTCAAGCGGTTAACATGAATTTGGAGCTTGCGGAGCAGTATTTTTTGAAGGCGCATCACGCTGATCCGAGCTTTACCGATTCTATGATGAACTTGAAATGCTGCAAGGAAAGGAATGGGCAGCTGTCGCTTCGGTTCGGAAGCGCAGAGCTGATCCGTTAGGAGAGGACCGAAAGCCGGATGAAATTTGCAATACTCGATTTGGAAACGACCGGCCATCAGGCTGATGACGATATTATACAGATCGGTATCGTCGTATTGAACGAGGAGCTGAACGTAACGGAGACGTTCAGCTCCTTCGTGCGGCCAGGAAAGCCGATACCGCCCTTCATTACGCAGTTAACGGGTATTACGGACGAGATGGTCGCGGACGCGCCGACAATTGAACATATTTTGCCAGACGCTATCCGGCTTCTGGATGAAGCCGTTCTAGTAGCGCATAACGTCGGATTCGATGCTCACTTTTTGAATCGGTCGCTTGACCGGTGCGGCTACAGTCCATTCACGGGTCGAAAGCTGGATACAGTCGATATGCTGCGGATGTTATATCCAACGCTTTCTTCGTATCAGCTTAGCGCTGTATCGGAAGCGTTCGGCATTGAACATGAACGCAAGCATCAAGCAGACAGCGATGCGGAGGCGACAGCGCTATTGTTCGCGAGTTGTGTGCACAAGCTGAGGGATCTGCCGCTTCTAAGTCTTCAGCGCCTTGGCGAGCTGTTCAACGGATATGATGATTTGAGCTGGTTTATTCAGCTTGTGCTTCAGCGCAAAGAGCTTGAAACGTCGCTCGATATGAATCATCATGTTTATTTTAATCAACTTGCAATGAAAGCAGGAGACTGGTCAGATGCTCAGCCAGCTCGATCCGATGGAGGAGACGAGATGCTGGCGAATATGACATTTGATCAATACATGGATGAAGTAAGAGAACGGTTCCGCCGATTGATGCCGGATTATGAGGAGCGGGAAGCTCAGTCCATTATGTTCGAGGAAGTGCATGAAGCACTTGATCATGAACGTCATTTGCTGATCGAAGCAGGTACTGGAACGGGCAAATCGCTCGGGTATTTACTTCCTTCGTTATATTATGGTGCGAAGCAGCAAAAAAAAATCGTCGTCAGCACGCATACGATTAATCTTCAGGAGCAGCTCCGCCAGCGTGATCTTCCGCTTCTGCACGAGGTATCCCCGTTTCCGTTCCGTGCGGCGATCTTCAAAGGCAGGGGCAACTACATCTGTCTTCGCAAGTTCGATACGAAGGTACGGATGCGGGAATACGTATCGCCGAATGAAGACTTAATGACGGCTGCACAAATGATAATTTGGCTTGGCGAGACGGAAACCGGCGATCAGGAGGAGCTTAATTTCGGCAACAAGGGAGCCGAGTTCTGGGAAACGGTCGCCAGCGACGCCGATTCGTGCTTGAATCGAGCGTGTCCATGGTTCCGGCGCTGCTTCTACCATCGGGCTAAGCATGAAGCCAATATTGCAGATATCGTCATTACGAACCATTCGCTTGTATTCACTGATATCCAAGCCGAGCATCGTCTTCTGCCAAGCTATGAGCAGCTGGTAGTCGATGAGGCTCATCATCTGGAGGAGGTTGCGGGCAAGCATCTCGGCTTGCAGTTATCATATTTCTCCTTCGTTCATCCTTACAGCCGTCTCGTGAAGGATAGTCGAGGCGGAGGTCTGCTTAGCCAACTGATAGCGCTGCTGCACGGTGAATCAGAAGCCAGCGTTCCGGCTTGGATCGAGACACTGGACGAGCTTAGTAAGACAATTACGGCTATACGTGAGGATTGGGATAAGCTGTTTGAGCTTATGTATGCACTAATGAGTGCTCAGTCAGGTGGTCAAGCACAGCAGACCGAGACGGGTCAGTCGGTATTTCGGATTCGGCCCCAAGAGCATCCGAATGGCTGGCAGGCGATATCCGATACGGAGAATAATGTGTTCGCCGATTTGAACAAAGCGGTACGAACGCTTGAGAAGACACTGACAGATATGAAGGAGAAGCTTGAGGATACGTCGATCGTCAACCTTGTCACCGACTTGAATGGATCGGTTAAAGATCTTGCCCGCGTTCGCGACGACTTACGTGAATTCGTTCGCGCGAACAACTTCAATACGGTATACTGGATAGAGGCAACGACGCAATTCAAAGCGAAGTCAATTCATCTGTATGCTGTGCCGGCCGACGTGAGCGAACAGCTGCGGATGTATCTGTTCGAGCCGAAGAAGAGCGTCATATTAACGTCCGCGACACTGTCAGTTCAGAAGACGTTCCAATACGCTTGCGAACAGCTTGGACTTGAAGGTATGGAGCAGGAGGGAAGACTAAAAACAGTTCAGCTGCCTTCACCTTTTAACTACAGAGAGCAGGCGCTCGTTATTATTCCGCGCAACTTTCCTCAGTTAAAAGGAGCAGGAGGTGATCCTCATTTCATCAAGCTGCTGGTGAGATCGTTAACCGATTCTGCGATCGAGCTGGGGGGAAGAATGCTTGTGCTGTTCACCTCTTATCGGATGCTGCGGCAGGTCTACGATCCGCTGAAGGAAGCGCTGGAGCAGCATCAAATTCAAGTGCTCGGGCAAGGAATCGACAGCAGTAACCGCAGTAAGCTAACGCGACGATTCCAGCAGCAATCTGCATCAGTGCTGCTTGGTACGAGCAGCTTTTGGGAAGGTGTCGACATTCCAGGCGATGCCCTGACTTGTCTGGCGATCATCCGTTTGCCATTTCAGCCTCCGAACCATCCGCTGGTTGAAGCGAAGTCGGAGCTGCTGCTTGCACAGAAGCAGAACCCTTTCATGAAGCTGTCGATTCCACAAGCGGTTATCCGATTCAAGCAAGGCTTCGGCCGGCTGGTCCGCTCGAGGAAGGATAGAGGAATCGTACTTATTTATGATACTCGTGTGTTGGAAACGTATTATGGCAAATATTTTTTGTACTCGCTTCCCGGTCCCAAGATCGAGCATATGCATCTGGAACAAATCGTGCCTCGAATGCGGGAGTGGCTGGCGGTTGAGCAGGAAGGAGCGCAGCAATGAAGCAATTGAAAATATCGGAAGCGGTCGTAAGACGGCTTCCGGTCTATTTGCAAGTGCTAAGCGAGCTGAGCGTACGGGAGGTACAGACCGTATCCTCGCAGGAGCTCGGCCGCAAGCTCGACTTGAATCCGGCACAAATTCGTAAAGATTTAGCTTATTTCGGAGAATTTGGACGCAAAGGAATAGGCTACGATGTTAATTATTTGATTGAGAAGATTAGACAAATCTTGAACCTTGATACGACCCACTATGCGGCTTTAATCGGTGCCGGTAATCTTGGACATGCGCTATGTAACTATAACACTTATCTGCGGGATAATGTTCAGATCACTGCCGTATTCGACGCTAACCCGGCAAAGATCGGCACCAGTATTAACGGATTGATCGTGCAGCCGATGAGTAAGCTTAGAGAGACAATCATTAATCAACATATTCAAATCGGCATTATTACGGTGCCGGCGTCAGAAGCGCAGAACGTAGCAGATGAGCTGGTATCTGCCGGCGTAGATGGCATTCTTAATTTTGCTCCAGCGATCCTTAAGGTGCCGGAATCTGTAAGAATTCATCATGCGAACTTTACGACGGAGCTGCTAAGCCTGGCTTATTATATTGAGAAGGAAAGGTTGGAGCGCGATGAGTGAATGGTTAATTAAAAATGGCTTGTTCGTGACGATGAACGATGCTGAGCCCATCGTTCGTGGTTATTTGCACGTGAAAGGCGACACGATTGTATACATAGGCGAACAAGAGCCGCAAGTATCGGAAGGAACGGAAATTGTTGATGGCAACGGACTTGTCTTTATGCCAGGTCTAGTAAATACGCACGGTCATACACCAATGACGCTGCTTCGTGGATTTGCGGACGATATGGTGCTGCAAACGTGGCTTCAGGACAAAATCTGGCCGCTGGAAGCGAAATTCGACGATGAGTCTGCTAAGTGGGGATCGTCGCTTGCTCAGCTTGAAATGCTGAAAACCGGAACGACGTCGTTCGTCGATATGTATGATCGGATGGACATTGTTGCGAGCGTCGTTGAGCAATCTGGCCTTCGCGGCTGCTTAACGCGTGGTGTAATCGGCTTCGGCTCGCCTGAGGAAGTGAATGCGAAGTTCGATGAAGCGGTGAACTTCGCACGCGACTGGAACGGTAAAGCTAATGGACGGATTACGACGATGCTGTCGCCGCATGCTCCATATACATGTCCTCCGGAACTGATCGAACGATTCGTTCAAGCTTCGCATGACTTGAACGTTCCGATGCATACGCATATGTCCGAGACAGCTGCAGAGGTCGAGCAGAACGTGCGAGATTACGGAACACGCCCGGTGGAGCACCTCGATAAGCTCGGTATGTTCGCACGTCCGACGCTCCTAGCACATGCTGTTCATTTGAATGATGAAGAGATCGCTCTACTCGCCGAACGCGGTGTTAGCGTATCTCATAACGTAGCTAGCAATCTGAAACTGGCGAGCGGTATCGCAAGGGTGCCGGATCTGCTTCGAGCAGGCGTAACGGTATCCCTCGGTACAGATGGCGCTGCCAGCAACAACAATTTATGTACGTTCGATGAGATCCGTCTAGCAGGTCTAATTCATAAAGGTGTCTCCGGAGATCCAACGGCCGTTCCTGCTATTGAGGCGCTGAAGCTGGGTACGCTGTACGGCGCCCGCGCAATCTGGCAGGAGAAATCTTACGGTAGCCTTGAGGCTGGTAAAAAAGCCGACATCATTGCTCTCGATTTGAACAAACCTCATTATTTCCCGCTGACGGATGTTGTCTCACATCTGGTCTATTCTGGTTCGGGAAGCGACGTTCTTCATGTGTGGATCGACGGCAAGCAGGTTGTTCGCAAGGGCGAATGCTTGACACTGGATGAGGAGCGCATTCGCCGCGAAGCGCAGGCGGCCTTCGAGAGGCTGCTGTAAGACATGCGTGCAACTCGTAAAAAAAAGGCGCCCTATATGACGCCGAGGAGATGGACGGCTTTATCGCTCGTTCTGCTCCTGGCCATCATTGCTGGGATCAATATCTGGTATCAGTCTATATTTAAAGATACTTGGTCCGAGGAGAAGCAAGCCAAGAACCGGGCGATTGAAGCTGCATCTCTCACTGAGATTGACCGTTTGTCTAAATTTGTATGGGACGAAACGGCTTGGGTCGTTGAGGGTACAAGAGAAGATGGTGAGCAGGTATTCGTATGGCTGCGAGAAAGTGTAACAGACACCGTATATGCCTCACGATCGGTGAGCAAGGATCAGATTCGCCTGACGATGGAGTCGAAAAAACCGGATGCTCGGATCGAGCATATTCGCCCGGGCATTGCGGGTGGCGAGCATATATGGGAAGTCTATTACTCTCGTATTGAAGGCGGCCAGCGCAAATATATGTACGATTTCTACAGCTTTGAGAACGGAACCTTAATCGACACCTTTAAGCTCCCCGCCAAACGTTTAGCGGAGCAATAAGCACGATCCAATACGCCGTCAGGCTTGCCGCCTGGCGGCGTTTCCTTTTATTACACAGACGAATCGTATATCAATTGTGATATACTCTTCATGTAGCAAATGAGAGATGCATATTGATAGATCTATTGATAGATAATGATGAATGCAAAGCTGTCGCAAAGGAAAGCGGAGAGTCAAAGCATACAGTATGGTGGTTGGCAGGCTTGTAAGGTTTGCGCTCGTAGCGTAAACGTGTAGGCGCAACGATCCGGCTGTATGCTTTATGTCACGAAGCACATCTCTTTGCGACGCTTTTTACTTTTATAGCACAATACGAGGAGGTTTGCGAACGATGCGAGTGCGTATTGTACCTGCTGTCTTATCGGTTGCCGTTACAGGCGGTCTTCTCTTCGGAGGCTGGTTCGCCTATGATCATATGGCCGTGAAGGAGCCGCTATCGAAGGCTGTGAGCGGATTACAGGGTGTCGTGGATTCAGAATCAAACGTAGAGAACGGTACTGTTTATGTTTCGCTGAAGCTGGCCGAGAATGCTGACCTTCGCTCCGTGTACAAGCAGCTGACGAAGGATGGGCAGTCTGTCTTGAAAGGACGCAAGCTTCAATTAATCGTATCCGGTAATACGGAAAGCGCAGAGCTGGATAAGCTGTGGTCGTCCGTACTGTTCGACGTGGCGGAAGCGATGGAGACGAAAGCTTACTCCGATATTCCTGAAGCCCTTAATGAACTTACGGTGAAGCATGCCGGAATGACGGCATCGACGGAAATGGATGAAACGAACGTATATGTAACCCTGCGAAAAGGGGAAGCCGTCAAATACATCATATTGCCGCGTACACCGGCAACGCTGGAGGTGTGGAATGATGCTGCGCAACTATAAGCTGGAGATCGGAATCGGCGCTGCTTGCGCGTTCGTAATTTTTCTATTGTATAGAGGAGTAAATTTACTTCCACTGGCCGTTATCGGCGGTATTGCCGCTGGTCTTGTATATGCGGCCAGGCTGAAAGGGCAAGGACCGCTCGCTGCCTCCAAAGGGGTAACCGCTAAGAAGCAGAAGGTTTCTGAGCCGCTGTCATTTGACCAGATCGGCGGCCAGGAGCGGGCGAAGAAGGAGCTTATTGAAGCGCTTGATTTTCTTGTGAAGAAGGATGAAATCGCACGTCTTGGCATTCGTCCAATGAAAGGCATCTTGTTAACAGGCCCTCCGGGTACAGGTAAAACGCTGCTTGCAAAAGCGGCAGCACATTATACTGATTCGGTATTCTTAGCAGCATCGGGCAGTGAATTCGTTGAGATGTATGTCGGTGTCGGCGCAAGCCGTATTCGTGATTTGTTTAATGAAGCACGTCGAAAGGCGGTTAAAGCAGGCAAACAGGCTGCAGTTATCTTTATTGACGAGATTGATGTCATTGGCGGCAAACGAGACGGCGGTCAACAGCGCGAGTACGACCAGACGCTTAACCAGCTGCTTACGGAGATGGACGGCATTCATACGTCTGAGACGCCGCGTATACTGCTTATGGCGGCGACTAACCGGAAAGAGATGCTTGATCCAGCGCTGCTGCGTCCGGGCCGTTTTGACCGTCATATCGGCGTCGAGCTGCCGGACGTGAAGGGACGGCTGCATATTTTGCACATTCATGCAAAGAATAAGCCGCTCGAATCGGAGGAGCTGCTTGACCGCGCTGCTGCAGAAACATTCGGCTTCTCTGGCGCTCAGTTGGAAAGTGTGATGAATGAAGCGGCCATCTATGCGATGCGCGATCATTCGGAAATGATTGGTCGCTCACATTTAACCGCTGCGATTGATAAAGTGATGATGGGCGAGAAGACGGATAGGGAGACCACGGAGGAAGAACGGATTCGGGTCGCAAGACATGAGCTGGGCCACGCGATTATGGCAGAGCTTGTGGCACCGGGCAGCGTCGCGAATGTTACGCTGTCGCCGCGTGGTCAAGCGCTCGGCTATGTTCGTCATCAGCCACAGCGCGAGCGTTATTTGTATACGAAAGCTTATATGGAAGGCCAAATCCAAATCGCGCTCGGCGGCGCTGCAGCAGAAGAAATTTTTTATGGTAGCCGCAGCACCGGATCACGAGGCGACTTTGAACAGGCGATTAATATGGTGCGGACGATGGCGGAAAGCGGCTTGACTGAGCTTGGCATTATCGATCCGGGCATGCTGACGCCGGAGAAGCTGTCGGGTATCGCTTCCGGTATGCTGGAAAAGCTGCTAAATGATACGAAGGAGCAGCTGCAAGCTCAGCTTCACGTCTTCGAATACGCGCTGGACATCCTTGTCCGCGAGGAAACGGTAGACGGCAGTAAGTTCCGTGCTTTAATCTGCGAAGCAAAAGCTCCAACTGCGAATGCGATGTAATTATTGACAAAAAGAAGTCAGACCATGTGTCCGACTTCTTATTTTGTTTAATTAACGTTATAATAAATACGTTTACATTCATATTTAATTCAGCATCGGGTGGAGCGGAGGAGAGCCAATTGACGGTAAGAAAAGCAGGCGTAATCGGCATTGGAACTATGGGGCAAGGTATTGCAGAAATGTTGGCCTATAAAGGGCTTGACGTATACGTGGTGGAGCAATCAGCGGAAAAGCTCGAAGCAGGGCTTGTCCAGATTGGTCTCAGCCTAGATAAACAGATTGAGAAATGGGCGATGACCCAGGCGGAGAAGAAGCTGGTGCTGAACCGCATTCATCCACTGGAGCGAATTGAGCAGGTGGCAGATTGTGACATTGTCATCGAGACGATATCCGAAGATTTAGAGGCGAAGAAAGAAATATTCGAGCGGCTTGACCAAATCTTCGACGAGCACGTCATTCTGGCAAGCAATACGTCGACACTTAGCTTGACCGAGCTTGCAAGCGTTACACAGCATCCAGAAAGAGTTATCGGCACTCATTTTGTATACCCGGTTTCCAAAATCGATCTCGTAGAAATTGTCCGCGGCTTGAAGACGTCAGACGATACATTCGAGCGGACGAAGCATTTTATCGAAGAAGTGACGAATAAGAAGGGCGTCATGGTGTTCGAATCTCCAGGCTTCGTCACCACGCGTCTTATTTGCTTGTTCATTAATGAGGCTCTTCACGTACTGGAGGAAGGGGTTGCCTCCGCAGACGATATCGACAGCGCGATGCGTATTGGCTACTCATTCCAGCATGGACCGTTTGAGATGGCGGATCGGTTCGGTCTTGATTCGGTGTTGGCTGCGTTAGAGCGGATGTTCCGCGAATACGGAGAATTGAAATATCGTCCTTCCATCGTACTCAAAAAAATGGTTCGAGCAGGACATCTTGGTGTTAAGACTGGCGTAGGCTTCTTCCAATACGATAAGGACGGCGATCGGATATGAAAGTATTAGTTATTAATGCGGGGAGCTCCTCACTTAAGTATCAATTGTATGACATGACGAATGAGAAGGTGCTTGCTAACGGACGAGTGGAGCGCATCGGCATGGATTCCTCAATCGTAACGCATGAGAAGGTCGGGAAGACGGAGGTTCGCAGCGTAAGCGAAATTTTGGAGCATACGATGGCTGTTCGGCGTGTCCTTGACATGCTTGTCAATCCGAAGACCGGGGTCATCGAATCGATCAGCGAAATCGATGCAGTTGGCCACCGCGTCGTACACGGCGGCGAAGCGTTCAAGCAATCCGTACTGGTCACACCTGAGGTGAAGCTCGAAATCCGTAAGCTGTTCGACCTTGCTCCGCTGCATAATCCGGCTCATATGATGGGCATTACAGCTGTCGAGGCGAATTTGCCGGACGTGCCGCAAGTTCTTGTATTCGATACAGCGTTCCATCAGACGATGCCGCGCGAGGCTTATTTGTACGCCATTCCGATGGTGTTGTACCGCCGCCACAAAGTTCGCCGCTACGGCTTTCATGGTACCTCGCATGCTTATGTGAGCGAGCAAGCGGCTGCTTTCTTGAAGCAGCCGCTCGAGACGCTCAAAATGGTATCGTGCCATATTGGCAACGGTGCAAGCTGCACGGCCATTAAGGATGGCCAATCGATCGATACAAGCATGGGGATGACACCGCTAGAAGGCTTAATGATGGGAACGAGAAGCGGTGATCTCGATCCGGCTGTCGTGCCGTTCGTTATGAATAAAGAGGATTTGAGCGTCAGTGAAGTAAACTCAATGCTAAATAAGCACAGTGGGCTGCAGGCGATCAGTGGTTTGTCGAGCGATATGCGTGAGATAACTGAAGCGATGAGCGAAGGGGATAAGAACGCGAAGCTTGCTTTTGACATGTACGCCTATCGGGTACGAAAATATATCGGTGCTTATGCAGCCGCGATGAACGGTATCGATACACTCGTCTTTACGGCAGGCGTAGGCGAGAATTCGTCTGTGCTCCGCAAAGCAGTATGTGACGGATTAACGTTCCTTGGAATTGAGCTAGATGAGGCGCGCAATAACGAACGCCGCAAGGACACGCGGATCATATCTGCGGATTCGTCCCGTGTGAAAGTGCTTGTCGTACCGACGAACGAGGAGCTGCTCATTGCACGCGATACTTACTCTATTGTTAAACAACAGCAGAAACGGCAGGCTTCAACATCGCAGTCTGAATCATAAACATCCGCTTTTACGATAATTATAGGTGTAGATTTAAACGAGCACGACGATTATCTTTCAAGGAGAGAGGGTGGCTGCATGCAAACGAGCAAACTGACAACCATTCGCGAGCTGTCTGGTAAAGTCGGTGAAACGGTTGTCATCGGATGCTGGTTGCAGGGCAAACGGTCCAGCGGCAAAATCCAATTTCTAAAGCTCCGGGACGGCTCGGGCTTTATTCAAGGTGTCATCGCGAAGAACGAGGTTGAGGAGGAAGCTTGGGAAGCGGCCAAACAGCTGACGCAGGAAAGCTCGTTATATGTGACGGGCATTGTGCGTGAGGAGCCGCGCAGTCCGTCTGGTTACGAGCTGACGGTTACCGGCGTGGATATCATTCAGCTTACGGAAGAGTATCCAATAACGCCGAAGGAGCACGGCATCGACTTCCTGATGGATCGTCGGCATCTGTGGCTTCGGTCGCCGAAGCAGCGTGCGATTCTTGTCATCAGGGCGCAGATTATTCGTGCAATCCAGAAGTTTTTTGATGATCGAGGCTTTACACTTGTCGATCCACCGATTCTGACACCTTCATCCTGTGAAGGAACGACGAATTTGTTCCATACCAAATATTTCGATGAGGATGCTTATCTCACGCAGAGTGGACAGCTGTACATGGAAGCGGCGGCAATGGCGCTTGGGAAAGTGTACTCGTTCGGACCGACATTCCGTGCGGAGAAGTCGAAGACTCGCCGGCATCTCATTGAATTCTGGATGATTGAGCCGGAGATGGCGTTCGTCGACCACGAACAGAATTTGGAAGTGCAGGAGCAGTTCATTACGTACGTCGTTCAGTCGGTAGTCGCCAACTGCAAGGCGGAGCTTGAGACAATTGGCCGCGATATTTCGAAGCTGGAGCAGGTGCAGGCTCCATTCCCGCGCATAACGTATGACGAAGCGATTGAGCTGCTTCATAAGGAAGGCTTCGACCTGCCGTGGGGTGAAGACTTTGGTGCTCCGCATGAGACGGCTATAGCCGAGAAGTTCGATCGACCGGTATTTATTACGCATTATCCGGCATCGTTCAAAGCGTTCTATATGAAGCCGGACCCTTCACGGCCCGAGGTTGTGCTATGTGCTGATTTAATTGCACCAGAAGGCTATGGCGAAATTATTGGCGGCTCCCAGCGGATCGACGACCCAGAGCTGATGGCACAGCGATTCAAGGAGCATGAGCTGCCAGAAGAAGCTTATGCTTGGTATATGGATCTTCGCCGTTACGGCACGGTGCCGCATTCAGGCTTCGGACTTGGTCTTGAACGAACAGTCGCATGGATATGCGGTTTGGAGCACGTAAGGGAAACGATTGCTTTTCCTCGTACGCTGTATCGGCTCTATCCTTAATCGATCAAGAGGTTATTCGCTGCTTGGGAGGGACATCGGTTGAAGGACGAAATATGGAAGGCGTATGCGCGCGGCTTAGCGGATGCAATGAGCGGCGGAGGGGTATTCATCCCCTCCGCGCTTCTGCGTACGTATCGCGCATTAGGAGTGGAAGAGAGCGAAATGATGCTGCTTGTCCATCTGATGGCGTTTCGGGAGTCGGAGGGTAACGAGTTTCCGACTCCGGAGCAGCTGGCTGACCGGATGGGCAAGCCGATTAATGCGGTTGTACAATCGATTCGTAAGCTGATGAAGGAAGGGCTGCTGACGATCGAGGAAGATTTGGACCCGGTATCTGGCGTCCGATTCGAGCGGTACGATTGGACAAGCTGGCTTATTCGCTCTGGCCAGCATGCAGCGGCGATGAAGCGCGAGGGGAAGACGCTTTCCGATTCTTCGGCGGTTAAACCAGCGTCGGGGGCTACAAGTACGGTGAAGGCCGAAGGCGAGAGCGCTGCGCAAGGGGCCGATAATTTATTTACTGTGTTCGAGCAGGAATTCGGCAGGCCGTTGTCACCGATGGAATGTGAGACGATTGCAGCTTGGCTCGATCAAGATAAGTATTCGGACGAAATTATTCGTTTCGCGTTGAAGGAAGCGGTATTTGCGGGCAAGCTGCATTTTCGTTATATTGACCGCATCCTGCTGGAATGGAGCCGTAACCGCGTTACGAACGCCGAGGAAGCGCGTGCTCATGCACAGAAGTTTCGCGGTGGACGAAGTTAAGGGATAGATGAAGGGGTTGTCCAGAAAGTCAGTGAGATCTGACTGACCCGGACAGCCCCTTTCTTCAACTAAAGAGCTGCTTAGTGCATAATGGCCTCAAGTCTTCCGCAAATGGCCAAATCATTGCAATGGATACATCAATTTGGATTCGTTACGATCGACGGTCTTAGGAAAAGAGCCGTAGTGTGAATCGTTCCACAGACCTAATTACAAATGAAGGTTTGCATCATGTTCTCATTTGTATTACGATTAGTTTATAATGATTATAAAAGTAAGCCTTTTCATGGACTGTTAGGGATTGACGAGATGAGGCGTAAAGCTGATCGACGGCACTGTCGTTCGCGAAGGGGGTAAGCACAATGCAACAAGTAGAAGCAGAAATCGAGAAAATTAATCGACAGATGGCGGCCAGAGGCTATAAGCTGACCGTTCAGCGCGCCGTCACACTGCGCGTGCTGCTAGAGAACGAGCAGGATCATATGAGTGCCGAAGAAGTGTTTATGCTAGTGAAGGCGAAATATCCGGAGATCGGCCTTGCGACGGTATACCGGACGCTGGAGTTATTAACGGAGCTGCATATTGTCGAGAAGATGAATTTCGGTGACGGTGTTGCTCGGTTCGACCTGCGCAGCGAGGACCAGAAGCATATGCATCATCACTTAATTTGCCATACGTGCGGAGCGCTCAAAGAGATTAAAGATGACTGGCTGTTGGAGCTGGAAGAGAGATTGATGCGCGAATATGGATTCCGAGTGACGGATCATCGACTTGATTTCACCGGTCACTTCAAAACGTGTAACAATAAGGAATGTAAACGTCAGCGCAAAGTAGTCTGACGGGTAGATGTCTATCTCATAGAACGGCCTTTCCATTAATGGAAGGGCTGTTTCCGTTTGAAGCTGCAGAAGGAGTTGTCAAGAACTGTGCTGAACTATAATATTTGTTTTATTCGACAAGGAGATCAGATTCTGCTTCTTAACCGCGACAAGCCATACTGGATGGGCTGCTGGAACGGAATTGGCGGCAAGCTGGAGGCTGGAGAGACCCCAAGACAATCTATGATTCGAGAAATTGGTGAAGAGGCGGGTATTCCTACGTCAGCTTATCGGCTTCGGTTCGCCGGGCTGATGACTTGGTCAACGTTAGCTGTAGATTTCGGAGGCATGTATACCTATGTAGCTGAACTGGATGACGATTATAAGCTCGAGACCCCGATTCGAATGGATGAAGGCATTTTGGATTGGAAAAGTGTCGAATGGATTATGCATCCGGGCAATCAAGGCATAGCGACGAACCTTCCATTGGCGCTGCCCGATCTGCTTGCCTTGAGACGGTGTATTGACTTATACACGGTCTATGAAGGCGATATGCAGGTGGAATGGGCTATTCACGCAATTGACCCAATAATTGAGACGGATGAGCTGCTAAGAACAAGTTATTTGGAGCAGCGGTGCAGGCAGATAGCGACAAAATGGAATTATGATATGGACGTTATCCAATAGAGAGGGGCAGTTAGAAGTGAATAACCCTTTCATTCGAAAGCTGGAGCAGCTGCAGCTAAACCAATGGCCATCGTTGCAAACGATCTATCGTGACGGTTGGGTGCTGAGATTCGCGGACGGTTATTCGAAGCGAGCTAACTCGGTTGTTCCTTTGTTCTCTTACTCGACAGAGAGCCCTCTTCATGAGGCGATTGACGATTGTGAATCGATCTATAACAGCTGGGGTCTGCGGCCTACATTTAAAATAACTCCAATTGCTGAGCCGAGTGGGTTAGATGACGAGCTGGAACAACGGGGATATGCACTCATCGATCGATGCAGCGTCCAAACGTTATCGTTGACGGGCGATTTAAGAAAACCGCAGCTGCAGCAGGTCGAGATTTTGGCTCAAGTGACGGAAGCTTGGCTGGATCATTACTGCCGGCTCTCGCATGCTGCTAGCCATCAGAAGAATACAATGTACAGGATGCTGCAAAACATCCGCACTAAAGCGGGCTTTGTTTTGCTATATCACGCGGATCAAGTCGTTGCTTGCGGATTTGGTGTAATCGAGCAGCAGTATTTTGGTCTATGGGATATCGTTACCGACCCGAAATTTCGTCAGCGGGGTTTCGGTGAACAGTTGGTTGTCCATCTATTGAATTGGGGACGGGATAACGGGGCGACAGACAGCTATCTCGTTGTCGTTGCGAATAATACGTCTGCCCGGAAGCTGTATGCGAAGCTTGGATTTAAGCACGTCTATGAACACTGGTATCGGGTGAAGGAGAACCTTTAAAAGCCGCCAACTGATCGGACAGCTACGGTTTGACGGCAGATAGAAGAATGACAGCTTCTGATAGCTGTTCCATCACGACCTCATAGCCTTGCCCGGTTAACCAGGAAGTGACCGCAGCATCATCAATTTCGAACAAGTGGGCGGAATCATCGGAGTCTTGTGCGATAGTGTCAATTTCAGTATCCTCAAGTGTATGTTGCTGTATTGAAGGGTTGACATGCTCGACCGTTAGACCGGTCAGGACGAATCTTCCGCCGGGAAGCAGTACCCGGTCTATCTCCGCAAGTGCAGCGAGCTGCTGCGCGGATTCCAAATAATGAAACGCAAATGTACAGCCTATGAAGTGAAAGGCGGCAGAAGTTAAAGGCAGCGCTAGCATATTTCCTTGTTTGGCGTTAGCATACGGGAATCGCTCCCGATAGACAGCCAGCATATTGGCCGACTGCTCTACAGCAGTCATTCGTGCACCGGTGTTCATTAATATGGCGGTCAAATTACCGGTTCCGGCAGCAAGATCCAGTCCATGTTCCTCCTCGCGTGGGTCAAGCCACTCGACTGCACGCTTTAAAGCTTGAATATATTCGGCACGCTTTAGTCGGCGGCTCCAGTGGATAAGCGGTGCGTCAACGGCATAAGCTGCGGCTAAGCCGTCAAATTGCCAGCGATCCTGCCAAGCCTCTCGCAGCTTCCGAAGGCTGCTCAGCTTCGCGGCAGCATTCTCAAGCGGCTGAAGCTCCGGTGCTCCATGCTGCAAATGTGTGACAGCCGTATCGAGCGCTTCGAGCGCATGAGTAGCGGAACGCCATTCTGCGAACAGCTGTGCTCTAGCTTCATCAAGCTTGGCCAGCAGAGAGGTGGAGGAGCCTTCTTGTCTGGAGGTGGATTCCAGCACCTCTGCGATCGAAGCAAGCGGCAATCCGAGCTCGCGGAGCGTAACGATCCATCGGAGTCTTTCGATATCGTCCTCTGTATAGAGACGATATCCGTTCACTTCGTCTTTGTGGGGATGAACAAGACCTTTCTCCTCGTAGAATCGGACGGCCCTCGGCGTTACGCCGAGTCTGCGAGCCACTTCCTGTACCTTCATAGATTTCTCTCCTTCTTGTTCCAATCACTTTGTAATTATTATGAACCTTGACGCAGCGGAAAGGTCAAGTAGATTTTATTTACGAGCTTGACAGATTCCAGATTCAATGTTATTTTGATTTTATTATTCCAATTAAACTTATATGAATTATTGTTATTGATCTGGTTTAGGCGAATGAATGGAGATTTCAATCATAAGATCCGCTAGATAACGATGCTGACTGTTGCAATCAGAGGCGCCGCTTTCTTTTCTCTCGTGGGGAAGGATGGCAGCCCTCTTTTTTTTTCAAGCAAGGGATATATAGAAGGGAGAGGAACGAATGAGTGCATCAACGATCATATCGGCTGAATTTACGCTAGAACTGAAGGATGGATTGAAGGTGGAGGGAAGAGTGACGACCCTTCAGGACGGAGCCCCAAAGCCGATCGTTATTCTGAATCACGGATTTAGGGGACATCGGGATTGGGCTTTCTGGCCGGAGGCTGCTCATAAGCTGGCAGACAGCGGCTTCTATACGGTGAGCTATAACTTCTCGCGTCTTACGGCTATCCGAGATGGTGTTGATGAGCGGCAAGTGGCGAATGCTACGACTTTAACGCAGGAGCAGAACGATCTGTCAGCTGTCGTACAGGCAGCGGCAAATAAACAGCTTCCGTTTAACGAGCAATCGAATGCCGAGTTGATCGGGTTAGTCGGTCACAGCCGAGCAGGAGGCAGTGTCCTGATCTATGCCTCTGAGCATACCAGCACCGTAAAAGCTGTTGTTGTCTGGAATGGAGGAGTCGGACCTGCTCCTGCGGCTGCGAAGGCAGAGGAGGAGCGATCGCTATTGGATTCCGTTCTGGATGAAGATTTAAGGAACAATACTAGCCGATTTAATCTTAAGGATATCGTTCCTTCCTTGACTACGCCTGTATTGTTCATTCAAGGTGATCAAGACCGCGAATCGCTTGTAGCACAGTTTCATTCCTATCAGCAGTCAGCGCCAGATCATCATTATGTGCTGATTGCCGGCAGCGATCATACGATTAATTCGGCCGAGCCATACGAAGGAGCAGCACCGGCATTTCATGAAGCTCTGCAGCATACGATCGACTTTTTGCGCGTGCAATTAAGTTAAATAGAATCTGCTCAAGAAAAGAAAGCACGGCTTTGCGTTCATCCGCAATGCCGTGCTTCTTTATGGCTGTTATGAGGCTATTTCTTTAACAATTCCAAACGGTAGACATATTCGAAAATAAACTCGAACGCTTCCAGATGGCGCTTCGCTTCGAATGCGTTCGCCCCCCAAGCGTAGATCCCGTGCTTACGCAAAATAATGCCTGGAACGCCTTGCGTAAGCTTAGATGTTACTTCAGGTACGATGCGTGGGATGTCGGCATAGTTCGGCACAATCGGGATATCGATATGCGCTTCTTCCTCCCAATTGCCTAAGCCTTTAATGAGCTCTACGCCGTCTACCGGCACTGAGCCGCGCTCCCAAAAATATTCGCTGATGACATTGTTGAACACCGTGTGCACATGAAAAATAGCTCCGGCGCCCGTCAGCCGATAGATTTCACAGTGAATGAGCGTCTCAGCAGATGGCTTCAGCTTCGTGGGCTCGCTTGGCTTGCCATTCTGATCCACGAATAGGAAATCCTCTGGCGTATTGACCGTTTTATCTTTGCCGCTTGCTGTAATCGCAAAGTGGAAGGAGGACGGATCAAATTCACCGACCCGTACGGACAGATTACCGCTCGTACCTGGGAACCAGTTACGCGCTGCGAACAGCTCCTTCGTGCTGCGCAGCTCGGACAGCGCCCGCTGCTTCTCCTCCGTTGTCAGTTGTTCGAATTTCATTGTGCCGTCGTCCTTTCTGTCTTCAAATAGCGGATAATATCATGAAATGTCTCGAACTCGACATGAGGCAGACCGAGCTCTTGGCATTTTGTTGTAAGCTGAGCGCGCGAGAAGACGAGATCGGCTTGCTTAGCACCTTCGAAGTCGGTGACGCTGTCGCCGATCAGCAGCCGCTCGTAAGCTGCTGCCGGGAACCGGCGCATAATCGTCGTCTTGCACATGCCGCAGTCATTATGGCAATGCTCGTCGCACGGATTCGGCCACGTAATCTTGATCCGTTCGCCGCTGAAATCACTGCCATTGCAATAAATATGATCGGTTGGGATGCCGAACCGTTCCAATACAGGGTAGACGAAGAAGTCGATACCGCCGCTTGTGACGTAAAACTCAATATCCTGCTCCTTGCAATATGTGAGCAGCTCGGCAAATCCTTCACGAATACGGACGTTGTTCACGCCGTAATCGACAACCTCCGCTTGCATTGAAGTCGGGAGCAGCGCGAACATCCGTCCGACGCCTTCACGCACCGAGATTCGCTGCGCCAATACGTCCTGCACGATCGGTTCCCAACCGGGCGGGTCAAAATGTTTAATAATCGCGACAATGTTGTCGTTTACTGTGATCGTGCCGTCGAAGTCGCAAAAAATGACCCGTTTCCGTTCGTTTGCGCCGTTCATGCTTCTTTAACCCCCCAAGCCTCAATGGCTGCTTTGAGTGCTTCGCGTCCTGGCTGCTCAGCGGCCTCCCGCAGCGATTGACCCGCAAGCGTCGCATCGATAGCCTGACGAAACGCTTGTCCGCCTGCTTCGGTGCCGAGCGGGTGGCCGTGGACACCGCCGCCCGCGTTCACGACGACATCGGTGCCGAAGTCGCGGACAATGAGCGGAACAAGTCCCGGATGAATGCCTGCGGATGGAACCGGAAAGCTCGTCCGCAGCGAATTCGACGAATCGAGCAGTACATCCCGTACAGCCATATTCTCTTCCTTCGGCATAACTACCGAGCCATATGGGGAAGGGAAGAGGACGAGATCTGCGCCGGCAAGACGCATCAGCTTGCCGAGCAGCACGGGCGCTGCAATGCCGTAATACGACGATTGATAGAATGCGCCTGCCATTGCCGGATGCGCCGCAATCGGCACGTTAATATCCGGATCGGCACTCAGCTCATGCAGCGCATCGTAGCCGTAGGACAGCACGTTGAACAGCAGCGCATTCGCGCCTGCATGGATCGCTTTAAGTGCATTCTCTCGCAGCTTGGATGTCGAGCCGGTCAGATTGACCGCGTAAAGCAGCTCCTGACCAGTCGCTTCTTTCGCTTTGCGGGCTGCACGCATACACGTTTCGACCCGTTTCTCCAGCGGAGTGAGCGGATTCTCGAACAAAATTTCGTCGTCCTTGATCAGATCGACGCCGCCAAGCGCTTGACGGTAAAATTGCTCTTCCAGACCGCTTAGATCGTGACCAATTACGGATTTGAAGATGCTCATCAGCAAAGGACGATGATGTACGCCGACGAGCTCGCGAACACCTTGAAGACCAAACTTCGGACCTGGGAATGCGGATTGGAATTCAGGCGATACGTCAATGTCGATCAGCTTCACCCGTCCATCCATCGAGAGCTTGCCGAATATCGTTACGAGCAGGGCAGGGATATCTCGGCTGAAATTGATGTCTGGATAAGCGATTTGAATGTCTGCATACCGCTTCCCTGGCTCTGCACCTTCCGGCTCGTGGGCTGTGACGGAGATGACCTTCCCGAGATGCTTCTCCATCTCCGCCTTTTTCGCTTCGGGCAGTTCCGTCCAGCTGCCGACTGTTAGACCGACCGCAATGCCTTGTGCTTTTTTATTAAAATCAGCTTTATCATCGAATACGCGATAAGTCGCGAGGCAGTATCCGTTCATTTCAGCGCGCTCCTTTCGATATCGGCGCCGAGCTCGCCTGCTCGCTCCGCAGCGCGTGCTACCGCGCGCACGATGCCTTCCGAGAAGCTGTACGCATCTAGCGTCTCCAGCGCAGCTTGTGTCGTCCCGTTCGGCGATGTAACCTTGCGCCGCAGCTCAGCAGGCTTCTCGCCCGTCGTACGAACCATTTCGGCAGCGCCAAGCACTGTCTGAACGGTCAGCTCATGTGCCGCTTCAGACGTCAAGCCGAGCTTCTCGCCAGCTGCGATCATCGATTCCATCATGTAATAGATGTAAGCCGGACCGCTGCCGGATACGCCGGTTACAACGTCAAGCAGCGGCTCTTCGACGACAGCCGTCAAGCCGACCGCTTGAAACATCGTTTCGGACAACGCGCGCTGCTCCTCTGTAACAGAGGAGGAGTAGCTGATCCCCGTCGCACCTAGACCGATCGTGCTTGAAGTATTCGGCATTGTGCGGACGACAGCCATCGGACGGCCAAGCAGCTGCTCAATCGTCCGGATGGACAGCCCTGCAATAACGCTGATGATCAATTGGTTAGGGGTGAGGAGCGGCCGCAGCTGCTCAAGTGCACCTGCAGCATCCTTCGGCTTCATTGCGAGGAAGAGGATGTCCGCGTTGAGGATCATCTCTTGCTTCGCGTCATCGCTGCCTGCCGTTATGACGCCGTAGCGATCGTTCAGTTCATTAAGACGCTCCTTATTCTGGCGATTGAGCATGCCGATGTTAGAGCCAGTCGTCAGTCCTTGGCTGGTCAGGCCGCGAACGATTGCTTCCGCCATCGAGCCCGCACCGTAGAAGCAAAGCTTAAGTGTGCCAAGAGCGGCAGGGGATGAAGATGTATTCATAGCAGGAGCCTCCAGTCCGTATCTATTGTCTTTAAAATTGAGTAGGTTTAGCCGCGAATTTGACCATTGCCTTTGATTAAGTATTTGGTAGAGGTAAGGGCTGGCAGGCCCATTGGTCCGCGCGCGTGCAGCTTTTGCGTGCTGATGCCGATTTCGGCGCCGAAGCCGAATTCGAAGCCGTCTGTAAAGCGAGTCGATACGTTGTGGTAGACGGCAGCAGCATCGACCTCCTGCAGGAAGCGCTCGGCATTGTTCGTGTTCTCCGTCACGATACATTCGGAGTGCATCGTGCCGAATTTTGCAATATGGGCAAGCGCCTCGTTTAAGCTGTCCACGATCCGGATATTTAGAATATAGTCATTATACTCCGTTGCATAATCCTGCTCTGTTACAGGTCTCACATCCGCTAGCAGCTTGCATGTATTCTCGCAGCCGCGCAGCTCGACGCCGGCAGCTTTCATTTGTTCTGCAATATAAGGCAATCCTCGCTCCGCAATACCGCGATGAACGAGCAGCGTCTCCATTGAGTTGCATACAGAAGGGCGCTGTGCTTTGGCGTTGACGGCGATACTCGCTGCCATCTCGATATTGGCCGACTCATCTACGAACGTATGACAAATGCCTGCGCCTGTCTCGATTACGGGAACAGTTGCGTTCTTCACGACGTTCTGGATGAGCGATGCTCCGCCGCGCGGAATGACAACGTCGAGCAGTCCGTTCAGCTTCAGCATCTCGTCGACGGAGGAGCGGTTCGAATCCTCGATCAGTTGAAGCGCTTCAACTGGCATCGCTGTTGCTGCAATAGCTTGACGAAGCACCTCGACGATGCGACGGTTCGATTCGATCGCAGCCGAGCCGCCGCGCAGCACAACGGCGTTGCCTGTCTTCAAGCATAGGCCCGCTGCATCGACCGTTACATTCGGACGGGCTTCATAGATCATGCCGATGACGCCAAGCGGCACGCGCCGTTTCTCCACATGCATGCCGTTCGGACGTACGAACGATTCGAGTACGTCGCCGACTGGGTCAGGCAGTTCGACAATTTGGCGCAGACCTTCGGCGATTGCTTCGATGCGCTTGCCATTAAGCGCAAGACGGTCGAGCAGCGATTCACTTGTGCCGTTCTCACGTCCGCGCTGCAGATCGCGCGCGTTTGCGTCAATGATGGAGGCTTGCTCCGTAATTAGAGCATTGGCCATTGCGAGCAGCGCTTCGTTCTTCTGAGCGGTCGTCAGCCGGTTCATGCCGGCTGCGGCGCTTTTCGCTAGCGCTGCTTTCGCCCGTACTTCACTTACCGTGTTCACTTCACTCATTTCCATTCTCCTCCTATGCTTTAAGCGTTATCCATTCATCGCGGTGGATGACTTCGATGCGGTGCACATCAATGCGCTGCTTCACTTCATCCGAGTTCATCCCGGCAACCGCCTTCAGCTGCCATGCATCATAGTTGACGACGCCGCGTCCAATCGTGTCACCGTCCAGTCCAATAACCTCGACGACGTCCCCGGCATGGAAGTCGCCCTCGGATTGCCGGACACCGGCAGGCAGCAGACTGCTGCCGCTGTTGCGAAGCGCAAGCTCTGCGCCTTCGTCGACGATAATGCGGCCTAGCGGCATGGAGTGGAAGCCAAGCCATTGCTTCTTTACAGGCAAATTGCCGTTCGAAGTCTCGAAATAGGTGCCTTTGCCGACTCCGTCGACTGCCAGCTTCACATCACCCGGCTCGACGGCTCGGCCGACGAATGCCGGCACGCCGCCTCGCATCGCAATGCGTGCCGCCTCCAGCTTGGATCGCATGCCGCCTGTGCCGACGGAAGAGCCTGATCCGCCCGCTAGCTGCATGATTTCTTCTGACAGCTCCGTGACGCGCTCAATTCGCTTCGCATCTTGATGAAAGCGGGGATCGGCTGTATACAAGCCGTCAGTATCGGTCAGAATAATAAGCTGGCTCGCTTTGACGAGATTGGCTACGAGAGAGGAGAGCATATCGTTATCGCCGAACTTATTCAATTCTTCTGTTGCGACCGTGTCATTCTCGTTAATAATAGGGATCGCGCCCTGACGGAGAAGCTCCTCCATCGTCATCATCGCGGATTCGATTCGGCGGCGGTTCGAGAAATCGGCACGCGTGAGTAAGATTTGCGCAGCGATATGGCCGGTGCGGCCAAATGACTCTTGATAGGCCTGCATGAGCAGCGCCTGACCAACAGCGGCAGAAGCTTGCTTCTCATGCAGCAGCTTCGGTCTCGATGTGAAGCCGAGTACACGAAAGCCTGCGGCGACGGCACCGGAAGTGACGAGCACGACTTCATTACCGGCCTGCTTGAGAGCAGACAGCTCAGAAGCAAAAAAATCGAGCTTGCTCCGATTCAACCCGCCCTCGTCCGATGTCAGTGAGCTGCTGCCAATTTTGACTACAATACGATTATTCATGAATATCCCTTCCTACAAGAAGACAGATTGAATGTAAGCGAGTATGAATGCAAGTATGGTGCGAGCGGGAAACAAAGAAAAGACTTCCGTCCTCATCTAAAGGACGAAAGTCTGTGCTTCCGCGGTACCACCTTTGTTGACGGCATATCGCATCTCTTCACCCATATAAGGAGAAGGTCTGCGGGAGCCGTCCCGCTCATGCCTCATAACAGGAGGCGCTGTCCGGCGATTAGCCGGCCGTTCAGGGGTAGGATTCGGCAATCGGCCACGGTAAATTCTTACAGCCTATCGGAATTTACTCTCTGAGCGCGGCGCTATGATTCGCTTACTGGTCCCGTCATTACGCTTACGATTTTCGATTGTTCAATTAAAGACAGCATAGCATGATTGCTCCCCTCTGTAAAGAAACGCAAGAACCAAAAGGGCTGCTGTCAACCTTGCCGTCCTGCAGTGCATTAATAATCTAATGATGGAATAGACCGAGCGCGCCGATCCGACGCACCGCTTCACGAAGCCGTTCCTCCGAGGCAAGCAGACCAAGCCGCACATAACCTTCACCACTTTCTCCGAACCCTATGCCTGGAGCGACAACGACGTCCGCTTGTTCAAGCACTAGATCGGCGAATTCCGTGGAGGTATATGGCTTCGGCACCGGTAGCCAGCAGAAGAACGAGCCGCCTGGCTTTGACGCTTTCCAACCGATCGCATCAAGCTCCTCGAACAGCGCATTGCGACGGCTTTCATATACTGCACAGAGCTCTTCGACGCACTGTTGCGAGCCGGTCAGCGCCGTAGCTGCCGCTTCCTGGATGCCGCCGAACAGACTGCAGTAATAGTGGTCTTGAATGAGATTGATTAAGCCTACCACTTCACGATTGCCCAGTGCAAAGCCGACGCGCCAGCCTGCCATATTGTACGTCTTGGACAACGTATAGAATTCAACGCCGACTTCTTTGGCTCCTGGCGTCTGGAGGAAGCTGACCGGACGCTTACCGTCGAAGCCAAGTGCTCCGTATGCAAAATCACTTGCCACGACTATATTATGCTTGCGCGCGAATTCGACGGTTGCCTCATAGAAGGGCAGGTCAGCGACTGCTCCTGTCGGATTGTTGGGATAGTTTATAAACATCAGCTTTGCTTGGTTAGCTGTCTTCGCTGGAATGGCGGAATAATCCGGGAGAAATCGGTTGCTTTTAAGCAGCGGCATGAATGCCATCTCGGCTCCAGCAAGCTTTACGCCGGACCAATAATCGGGATAGCCAGGGTCCGGTACGAGACAAATATCGCCGGGATCGAGCATGCATTGCGCGATCTCGACTAAACCGGTCTTGCCGCCGAATAAGATGGCGACCTCTGTATCGGGATCAAGCTCGACGCCGTAATCCTGTGCATAGCGGGAGGCGACAGCCTCCTTCAGAAACTTGTATCCGCTGAAGGGCGGGTAACGGTGATAAAGCGGGTTATCTGCAGCATTTTTTAACGATTCTACAATATGTGCAGGCGTCGGGCGGTCAGGATTGCCCTGACCGAGATTAATGACGTCCCGGCCTTTGGCCATCTGGGCATTCGCCTTAGCGACAAGCGCCGCGAAAAATTGTTTAGGTAAGCCGTTCATCCGCTCAGCGGCACGAACGGCTACAGTAGGATGATTGCTTGCCATACGTTCGGTCACACTCCACCTATTCTGATCGACTTTATTTCCTTACTGTAGCATGATGTGGCAGCAGTGTCGAGCGGACCTGGGCTATAATAGACATGCAGAAGTAACGATTAAGCAGGTATGTAGTCCGCCTCCGGATTGAATGAAGCCTCGGAGGACGGCGTAAGGCTTTAGTTAAGAGGGAATACCAATGCGTGCAATGAACGGTTGTATGTCAGCTGAGAACAGAAGCAAATACGGACGACGTTGTTCGTCGAATACGAGCAAGAGAGGCGGCTTCCCGTCGCATTTAAACAAAAACACTTCTTTCACGACAAGCTCGGTATGAGCGAGCTTGACCTTTGCCTGCTTTTGAAGCGGTACCCGGTAGACGTATTGGCATTGCTCGTCCGCTTGAAGCTGTGGTGCAAGACCTGTGATGGATTTCAGCCAGCTGCGGGCAAATTTCTGATATTGCTTGTCGTTGTTGACCGATTTGACGACTCGCTCGGCCTTGACGTCGAACACTTGAACTGGGTGATGGGGTGACTTGGCCTTTGCGTCGGCAGCGTTCGCATACGCCGGATTCGCAGCTGTGACTATTAACAGCAGCAGAACGAATGCGGCGGTGACACGAGCAAGCGGATGTGATCTCATGTACAATCTCCTTCACCTTATAATAGACTGACCCGTTCCTCATTAACGTGCCCTGCTTGACAAGGTTCCATGAGGGGGTATGATTAGGAAAATACAAACTGTGCGCAAAGGAAGAGGAACGATGAACAACTTGAAATTAAAGCTGGCACTGCTGCAGATCGATATTCAGATCGGAGAGCCGGAAGCCAATTATAAGAAAGTAGAGCAAATGATGCTGGAGGCTCTCTCTGCCGATAACAAGCCCGATATTATTATGCTTCCTGAAATGTGGAATACCGGCTATGCATTGGAGCAAATAAGCGAGCTGGCGGACGAAAGTGGAAACCGAACGAAAGAGAAACTGTCCGCTTTCGCACGTGAGCATCAAGTAATCATCGTCGGAGGATCGATTGCAGAGAAGCGGGAAGGCGGCGTATTTAATACGATTCATGCTTTTGGCCGACAAGGCGAGGAGCTCGGACAATACGATAAAATTCACCTGTTCCGATTGATGGATGAGGAGAAGCATCTGCAGCCGGGCAGGGAGACAGGGACGCTGGCAATTGACGGTACACCGGCTGGCATGATGATCTGCTATGACATTCGATTCCCTGAACTGGCCCGTAAGCTGGCTCTCGGCGGAGCCAAAGTTTTGTTCCTCCCGGCTGAATGGCCGAACCCACGTCTCCATCATTGGCGGACGCTTCTGCAGGCCCGTGCAATCGAGAATCAAATGTATGTGATTGCTTGCAATCGATGCGGTCAAAGCGGCAGCACCGTCTTCTTCGGTCATTCGATGATCATTGATCCTTGGGGCGAGGTTATCGCGGAAAGCGGCGAGCAGGAAGGCATATTAACAGCCGAGATCGATCTAGGGCTCGTCGACGAGGTTCGGACGCGTATTCCAATCTTCGAAGACCGCCGTCCAGCGCTTTATGAATAAGCGGGCGAAGATTAACCTCCGTTATAGTGGTTGTCAACGGTCCGTTTCATCGTATTAATGAATGCTTCTGCAGCACGCGACAAATAACGGCCCTTTCGGCTCGCAATCACAAGCGTGCGGGAAGGGGCGGGGTCGCCAAGCGATAAATAGAGCGGCGTAAATTCATTGCGTACGGAATGAGTAATCATCTTCGGTACGAATGCAATACCCATGCCGGCAGCGACAAGGGATTGAACCGTTTCGATGTTGCTGCTTTCGAATACGATCGAAGGAACGAACCCGGCTTGTGCGCACAAGTCCAGCGTAATTTTGCGGAAGCCTTGGCCTTTCTTTAACACAATGAAGGGCTCGTTGTGCAGCTGCCGAATATCGACGGGTCCCTCGTGCTTTGCAAGTACATGTCGTTCTGGTACGGCGAGACATATCTCTTCTTCAATTAACGGCGCCCATGCGAGCGTAGGGTCCTCCAGCGGCAGCGACAGCAGACTAATGTCAGTTTCACCGCTTGCGGTCAGCTGCTCCAGCTTGGAGGAAGAATCCTCCACCAGCACAATCTCGATCTCCGGATACAGAGATCCGAAGACAGGGAGCACAAGGGGGAGGATATGGGAGCCCGTAATCGGCAGGCAGCCGACGACAAGGCGCCCTTTACGCATGAGTGCCATATCCTCCATCTCCTGCTTAAGCTGTTCGGCGGCGTCTAGAATCGCCTGCGCTTTATGAACGAATACGGAACCGGCATGTGTCAATTCGACCGAGTTGGTCGTCCGCCTAAACAGCATGACACCGATCTCTTTCTCCAGCTTGGACAGCTGCTGGCTGAGTGAAGGCTGGGCGATGTGAAGCTTCTCCGCTGCGCGGGAGAAGTTTTTTTCTTTAGCAATTTGAATGACATATTGGAGCTGTCTTAATTCCATTCGGAAAACCTCCTTGCGAAATGCAGCACTGGCGACGCTTGATTGGATGGTTCATAGTTAATAACTATAGCGTTTATAGATATTATATCTTGGAACTATCAACATGAACATGCTATTGTTATTGTAAATTCAATACCTAACAAGGATATAGAAAAGAATTCACGGGGTGAAACGCGATGACGAAGAAAAGAACAATGTTTGAGAAAATTTGGGATAACCACGTCATTCATTCGGAAGAGGGTAAACCGAGCATTTTGTATATCGACCTTCATCTGGTACACGAGGTAACGTCTCCGCAAGCGTTCGAAGGTTTACGTATGTCCGGACGCAAAGTACGTCGTCCAGAATTGACGTTCGCTACGATGGACCACAACGTTCCGACGAAGGATCGGTTCAATATTACGGACCCGATCTCGAAGCAGCAGATCGATACGCTGACGAAGAACTGTGCAGACTTCGGTGTTCGCCTGTTCGACCTGAACGATCTGGATCAAGGCGTCGTTCACGTTATGGGTCCTGAGATCGGCTTGACGCACCCAGGCAAAACGATCGTTTGCGGCGACAGCCATACGTCTACGCACGGCGCATTCGGCGCTCTTGCATTCGGTATCGGCACGAGTGAAGTTGAACACGTCTTGGCGACGCAATGCTTGCAGCAATCGAAAGCGAAGACGATGGAAGTTCGTTTCATCGGCTCCCGCAAACCAGGCGTAACGGCGAAGGACTTGATTCTCGGTGTTATCGCGAAATACGGCACTGACTTTGCTACAGGCTACGTAATCGAATATACAGGTGAGGCGATCCGCTCGCTGACGATGGAAGAGCGTATGACGGTATGTAACATGTCGATTGAGGCAGGCGCGCGTGCCGGCATGATCGCTCCAGACGAGACGACTTTCGAATATTTGCGCGGTCGTCAATATGCTCCTCAAGGTGAAGCGTTCGAGCAAGCGATTAAGCAATGGTCGGAGCTGCGTACAGACGAAGGAGCACAATTCGACACGGTCGTAGAATTCGACGTCGACTCCCTCATTCCGCAAGTGACATGGGGAACAAGCCCTGGTATGGGTACTGATATTACGTCTGTCGTACCGAACCCTGCTGACTTCTCGACGGAGAATGAACGTAAAGCGGCTGAGAAAGCCCTTGAATATATGGATTTGAAACCAGGTACGCCAATGAGCGAAATCGAGATCGATTACGTATTCATCGGCTCGTGTACGAATGGACGGATTGAGGACCTTCGTGCTGCGGCTGAAATTGCCAAAGGCTACAAAGTAAGCGATCGTGTCACGGCAATCGTCGTTCCAGGCTCCGGACGCGTTAAGCTCCAAGCGGAGAAGGAAGGTCTCGACAAAATCTTTATCGAAGCGGGCTTTGAATGGCGTGAAGCAGGCTGCTCGATGTGCCTTGCGATGAATCCTGACGTACTGAAGCCAGGACAACGCTGCGCATCGACGTCCAACCGTAACTTTGAAGGCCGTCAAGGCCGCGGCGGTCGCACGCATCTCGTGTCGCCGGCAATGGCAGCAGCTGCAGCAATCAAAGGTCGTTTCACGGACGTCCGCGATTGGAAGCTGAAGACGGAAGTCGCGAACTAATCGTACCCGTTATTTGAGAGGAGAACTGCGAACTATGGAACCATTTGTTAAACATACAGGTATCGTTGCACCGGTAGACCGTGTCAATGTCGATACGGACGCTATTATCCCTAAACAATTTTTGAAGCGGATCGAGAGAAGCGGCTTCGGCCAATTCCTGTTCTTCGAATGGCGTTTCTTTGAGAACGGCGAAGTGAACCCTGACTTCGAACCGAACAAACCGCGCTATCAAGGCGCATCCGTACTTATTTCCCGCGCTAACTTCGGTTGCGGTTCGTCCCGTGAGCATGCTCCGTGGGCAATTCTCGACTACGGCTTCAAGTGCATCATCGCACCTTCGTTCGCTGATATTTTCTATAACAACTGCTTCAAGAACGGTATCCTGCCGATCAAGCTGAGTGAAGAGCAGGTTGAAGATCTGTTCCAGCGCACGGCGAAGCATGAGGGCTACAAGCTGAACATCGACCTGGAAAACAAAGTGATTACGGACGAATACGGTCTCAACCTCGCATTCGAGCTCGATGAGCACCGTCGTCAATTCCTGCTGCAAGGCTTGGATGATATCGGCCTGACGCTGCAGCATGAGGACAAGATTGCGGCATACGAAGCTAAACGCGCTGCCTCTGCGGTGTAAATAAGTACGCATCTAACTACTTGATAAGGAAGCCCTGCATAAGCTGCTTGATTAGCGCTTGTGCGGGGCTTTTTTGCGTCTAGCAGGAGAATCATTATTTCGATAGAACATTTACCTCTGAACGCAACTTTTTCCGTCGAATTGCGTCTAATATTAAGTCTGTTATAGGAGAATTGTGTTTCTTTGAGGCGCATTTCGCTACGGGCAATCCAATTACATAGTTTTAGAGGTGAAAGATGAGAAAGCTAGTTGTTGCTGCTCTGTTGTTGTCACTCATTTTTTCGCTGTTTCCGGCGATTGGACAAGCAGCTACCGCTGCCGTCACGCCTAAGCTGTATTTGAACGGCAAGCAGTTGGAAACGACCGAACAACCGCGTATTTATCAATCATCTACGCTTGTTCCGGTCAGAGTCGTTGCGGAAGGTCTCGGATTCAATGTTAATTGGAGCCAATCGGATAAGCGTGTGGATATTAATGATGAGACGAACTTGGTATCGCTCACGATCGATAGCCCGGTTGCGAACGTCAATGGTAATCCCGTACCGCTCGATATGACGGCCAAAATTTTCAACTCAGTGACGCTCGTTCCAATCCGTTTCGTTGCGGAGACACTCGGCTTGCAGGTATATTACGACTCTCCGACGAAGTCAGTACATCTGTATAAATATGCTGATCAGGCTGCGCCTTCAGATAGCGACGCCAGTGCGGACAACGGTAGTGGGAATGGTGTTACGGACTCGAACACTGATAACGGCAATACGGGCACGGGTACTGTGGGAGTTCCAGCTAATGTACAAGGCTTCATTAAAAGTATTCAATACGACGGAACTTCGAGCGTTGTGATCGAATACGACGGTGTCATTAAGCCGAACAAAGCGTTCACGTTAACAGGACCGGATCGGATTGTGCTCGACATGCCTAATGCTGCGTTTGTTGAAGGCGTGACCGCTGGTAAAATATTTATCGATTCCAACACCATCCTGAGTCAAGTCCGGTATTCGGTAGGCCCTGATAATCCGACGACGCTTCGTGTTGTACTGGATTTGAACAAGTCTGCCGCCTATGAAGTGACAGAAAGCGAAGGGCGTATTCAAATCGCAGTTTGGGATGACGGCAACGCACCTGTAACCAACACGGATACGCAGCCTGGCAATACGAATACACAGCAGCCGACTGGTACAAGCACCTCGAAGCCTAGCACGACAACAGGAACGAATAACGGGAAGGTGTATAAGGTTGTAATCGATGCAGGACACGGCGGCAAGGACCCGGGTGCAGGCTATGCTGGTGCGTACGAGAAGACGTTTAACTTAAGCATCGTTCTGAAGGTTAAACAAATTTTGGATCAGGACAAACGGCTGCAAGTTACATATACCCGGTTAGACGATACGTATCCTGAGTTGTCCGACCGTGTTAAGATTGCGAATAACTTGAAAGCGGACGCTTTCGTATCGATTCATGCGAACGCTTCTACTTCTTCGAAAACGAATGGAACCGAAACGTATTATTACAGGCAGGATTCAAAGGCATTCGCAGAAATTATGCACAAGCACTTAATCGCAGCTACTGGTCTTAAGAACAATGGAGTCCGTATCGGTAATTATAAAGTCATTCGTGAAACGACGATGCCAGCAATATTGTTGGAATCCGGATATTTGTCCAATGCGTCGGATTGCAAAGCTCTTTTCGATCCTGTAGTACAGAATAGAATCGCTGCCGCCGTTGCTGCAGGCATAAAGGAGCAGTTAAAGCTCAATTAACGAGGTGATCGGAATGAGCCATTTACGTCATTTACGTAAGACGATGGGATTGTTGCTCGTTGGAGCTATGCTGATCAGCGCGACTGCGGCATGCGGGGCCAAATCGAAGGATGATCAGAATGTCACTGCTAACAGGCAGCAGGGGGCTTCTACCAGCCAATTTGAATCGCAGTCAAGTGAACTAGACCGTACGTCTAAGCAAAGGCAAACGATTCATGTCTATTTGACGGATGAGGAACTGACCGTCCTTGTTGACCAAAGCCGTGATATCGAATATGACACCGATCAGGAGAAAATTGCTGCTGCACTGGATGCATTGCAGCAGCAAGGAGATGGGAACGCGGTATCTTTATGGAGCGAGGCGGAATTTCTTTCGTCTGAGCTGAAGGAAGGTGTTGTTACGATCAACATTCATTTGCCAGAAGGCTCTAGGCTCGGTGCATCGGGAGAAGTAATGGCTCTCGAGGCACTGAAAAAAACGATGTTCCAGTTTGACGACGTCAAATCGATCGATCTGCTTGTAGACGGAGAAGCGGTGGACAGCTTAATGGGTCATGAAGAACTGCCTCATCCAATCGTAAAATAAGCGGATTACCTATCAGCAAGAATTTCGATTTGTAACTATCGGGGAGGCTGTAATTGCATGGTATACAATTCCAAGTCATTTAAAGCTTCAGCTTGGCTGCTTGCGCTGTCGATTGCTGCAGGTGGAACGGTGTCGGCACAATCTGTTGTTCCGTATGACACGGCTTCTACTGCTAATGTCGTCGAATCGTCCTCAGCAGCAGTCAAGACGCCATTCACCGACGTGAAAGCGGGACACTGGGCGGAGAAGCATATAGCTAAGCTTGCATTACAGAATATTATCGTTGGCAACAATGGTTTATTTCGGCCTTCAGACAGTGTTTCTCGACAAGAAGCAATCGTGATGGCGATACGGTTTGCCGGTCTTGAGGGAGAGTTGAATCGCAATGAGACGGTCGTATTTCCATCATCGTTCAAAGTGGATAACTATTTTGTGCCATATGTCGTTCTAGCGTTTGAGAAAGGGTTAATCGACCAGAATGAACAGTTCGGTATTGCCGACCAAGAAGCGGGAACGGCTTGGGGCAGCAGCAAAGCATCGCGCGAATGGGTAACGAAGCTGATTGTAAACGCAATTGGCAAGAGCGCTGAAGCAAAGGCTGCTGCGAACCAGCCTCTTACCTTTGCGGATACAGCGAAAGTAGGTGAAGGATACGCTGGATATATCCATACCGCAGTTTCGCTTAATTTGGTTAATGGACTCGCTGGCAATAAGTTCGATCCGAAGGGCGTAGTGAACCGGGCGATGATGGCCACGCTGCTCAGTCGCGCAGAATCGCAGTTCCCGGTTCAATATGAAGGTCAGACGGAAGGCATTCTTACTTTCGCTGGCAACGGTTCGATCCAGCTTTATACTTCGAATGGAGTTCAGACTTATGCTACAGCGGCGAATACGCTGTATTCTCGTATCGGATCAGAGCTGTTTATGGCTGAGAGTGAACTCATCTATTATGCGCGTGTACTCGTTATTGTGAAGGACGGTAAAGCTCAGTACGTTGAGCAAGTGAACGATGAACAGAAGGTCGAGACGATAAGCGGTTCTTTTATTAATTTTAATGCTGCTACGAAGAAGCTTTATATCTGGAAGGATGCGCCTGTCGAGATTGCTTACGATGAAACGCTGCAGGTTAAGGATGGGAATGGGAATCTCATATCTTTGAATGAAGTGGCTAATAATTCGAAGGTGAGCATCACTCGGGATACGTTCCGACCATCTCCTATGGCGATTGCAGTTCAGGTGACGGAGGTTCCTGCACAGTCGGTCGATAAGACGGACAGCGGCACAGTCAGAACGATCAGCAGTACCTCGATCATCGTGAACAATGGAACGTCAGATGAGACATGGGATGTCGCTCCAGATGTATTCTTAACTTCTGGCAGCACCGTGCTGAAGACGGTTCAAGATATTAAGCCCGGCGATAAAATCAATTATGTCATTAAGGACAATGTCGTTACGAGAATCGATGTAGTCAGCGGGGCTGTACTATTGCACGATTCCGGTGAGTACTACAAATCAGATAGCGGCACGTTAACGTATATGAAAGATAAGAAATATATTACGAAGTCGATTACTGATGCGACGGTCGTCTATATAGAGGGCTTGCCAACAGCAACGATGTCCGACCTCCAGCAAGGGGACGAGCTCGATATAACGGTTAATGAAACTGATCAAGTGACGAAGGTCACCGTCACGAATCGTAAAGTAGAAATGGCCGCAGGCGTAGAGATTCGGAACTATGATGCCGATCTCAAAATATTGCTAGTTGTTGATGGCAAGGGTGAACCACGAACGCTTAAATTTACCGCGAACAGCCAAATCGATAACAACGGGGTACCATACACGATTGAGTCGGCTATCAATAACGGCATGCTAGCGAAGGGACGTAAAGTTACGCTAACTTATACCGGTGAGTCGATCGTGAAGATTCAGTTAGCGTATCGTTATACCGGCACGGTAGTATCGATCAATTCATCTACTGCTAAGATTACGTTATCCGTTAACGGCAGCTTATTGACACTTCCAATTCAGACGCCATCTGTCAACCTTTACGGAAAAAATAATGCCACTTTGTCCGATGTTCAGAACGGGGATGAAGTGACGGTCTACATGAATCAGGAACAGGATAAAGTTGTTAACATCCAAGTATCCCGTAAAGTTCAGATGAAGGTTACATCGGTCAACCTTAGTAATTATCGAATTGCGCTGCGTGATGTGAATACGAACGAAGTGACCGAGTATAGCGTATATGGGACGGAGATGCTTAACGAATCCGGCAACAAAATTACGCTTGGCAGCTTGGCCGTAGGCAGTGCGGTGAATGTTGTGTTCTCAGGTACGACGCCTACGAGCATTAATCGGGTTGCGGTAACTGTTGGTACGGTACGTGCTGTTGATGCTGCTCAAGTCACACTGAGCGACTATAAAGGCGGTACGACATCGATTCCACTCGGAGAGAGCTATAAAATTGTAAGGGACAACGTTTCTTCAACTGTCTTCTCTGCTCTGCAGGCTGGTGATCGTGTTGAATTGCGTAAAGACGTGACGAATAATGTGCTTATTACCGTTCTGAAGTCGGTGCAGAAGAAATTCTGGAAGTTTGACGCAGCAACTAATACGCTGCAGACGAAGAGAGCCAGCATTAATGACGAGAATTATAAATTCCCACTCAGCGATGTTGCATTAACGTCAAATGGTAACGCAATTACACCACAATCGCTTGCTGACGGCGATAAGCTTGTATTCTATTATTATGAAGACAAGCTGGTTGAGATTGAGAAAATTCAATAGTACTGAAATCGTTCAAACCTTTCGGTATTCGCTCACCGCGGTATTCCGAAAGGTTTTTTGTTTTGAATAAGTCATTTATCCTGCTGGAATATACCGGATAATCGGTTGCGCGTCACGACATTTTTCGCTACACTTTTGTTCATTAGAGGTTTATGCATTGGGGAGAGACGCAGGATGAAGGCAAAGGAGCGAATGGCGCGAATATTGGATGAATTGACGGCGATGTTCCCGGACGCGCATTGCGAACTGAATCACAGTAATCCGTTCGAGCTGACGATTGCCGTGTTGTTGTCCGCACAATGCACCGATGAGACGGTGAATAAAGTAACCACCGATTTGTTCCAAAAATATAAGCGGCCTGAAGATTATTTGGCCGTACCGCTTGAGGAACTGGAGCAGGATATTAAGCGGATCGGCTTGTTCAGAAGTAAAGCATCCAACATTCAGAAGCTGTGCCGTATTCTAATTGATAAGTACGGCGGAGATGTGCCAAGGACGCATGAGCAGCTGACGGAGCTGCCTGGAGTCGGACGCAAAACTGCGAATGTCGTGGTGTCGAACGCATTTGGTGTGCCAGCTATTGCCGTGGATACCCATGTGGAGCGTGTTTCCAAACGTCTAAGCATCGCGAAGCCGGACGATTCCGTACTTGAGGTCGAGAAGAAGCTGATGAAGCTGGTCCCAAGGGAGATGTGGACGCAGACTCATCATACTCTAATCTTTTTTGGACGATATCATTGCAAGGCACAGCAGCCGAAGTGCGATATTTGTCCTCTACTGGACATATGTAGGGAAGGCGCGAGAAGAATGAAGCCGTCAACGGCTGCCCGTACGAAGAAGCTGCCAAAGACAGGCACACGCCAGACTGCCAAACAAGGCTGAACGTTGCTCATGATGTGGTGTCGATGAGGCAGGCTTACGAGAATCTATAGATAATGAATAGACTGCAGATTGGTAGTCAGCTGTATATGCGGCTGTACTGGAAAGTGGGAGAAACCGATGAGTCATATGACGGAGACGAAAGCGAGTAAATGGATGGAATCAATCTCGCGGCTGTGCCAAGCGATTGCTCCATCTGGGGATGAAAGCACGTTAGAGAAACTGAAGGAGCTGGCGTCGAAGCGAGAGAGCGGAAAGCTGACGATTGCGTTCTGCGGCCACTTCTCGGCAGGGAAGTCGACGCTAGTAAACCGGATTTGCGGCGCGCAATTGCTGCCGACGAATCCGATTCCGACGAGTGCGAACGTTGTCTCGATCGAAGGCGGGGAGAAGGCTTCCGTCACGATCACGCAAATGACAGATGATGGGCGGACGGAGGCCGTGGAGCTTCCAACCTCGGAACTGGAGCATTTGAACCGGTATTGTATCGACGGAGCAAAGTATATGACCGTTCAGATTGTCTATCCATCTGAAGCGCTCGGAAATGATATTGTACTGCTTGATACACCAGGTATCGATTCGACAGATGATGCGCATAAGCAGGCGACGGAGTCAGCGCTCCATTTGGCTGACGTTGTGTTCTATGTAATGGATTACAATCACGTTCAGTCTGAGATTAATTTTACTTTCGCGAAGGAATTGAAGGATTGGGGCAAACCGCTTTATCTCGTCGTAAACCAGATCGATAAGCACCGGGAGCGTGAGCTTCCGTTCGAAGAATATAAGGATAGTGTTGAGCAAGCGTTCGCGAACTGGCATTTGGAGCCGGCCGGAATTCTCTATATCACGATGCGGGAACCGAATCATCCGCACAATGAATATGAATCGCTGCTCGGCTTGATGCGCAAGCTGGCGGAAGTCCGTGAACCACTGGCGGAATGGAGCATATCGGCTTCACTGCGCCATCTGACCGGCGTTCATGCGAAGCGGCAGGAGGAGCTGGCCGAGCCAGATCGGCAGCGTTATATCGAAGAAGCGGGCGGTGAAGCGGGTGCAGCAGAGCTGCGAGAGACGATTCAATCGCTGAAAGACCGGTTGGAGGAGCTACGTAATGAGCCGGAACGGATTCGGTTGTCGCTTCGGGCTGAGGTACAGTCATTGCTCGACAGCGCGATCATTACTCCTGCTTCGCTGCGCGACATAGCACATGCATTTCTAGAAAGCTGCAAGCCGGGCTTCAAGGCAGGGCTTCTGTTCGCTGGAGCGAAGACGGCTGCGGAGAAGGAACGTCGGCTGGAGCAGTTCCGTACGGAGTTCGAATCGGTTGTGAAATCAGCGATTGAATGGCATTTGAACGAGCTGCTGCGCAAAGCTTATGATCGTGCCGGCGTACCGGACGATCAAATTGCCGAGCGACTTGCTGGTATCGTATGGTCACCGACGGCGGAATGGCTGACGAGCCGCGTGAATAAAGGCGCTTCGTTCGGTAACGAATATACGATGACGTACAGCCGCGATATTGCATCTGACGTGAAAGCGGCGTATCGTCAGCTCGCATATCCGCTAATCGATGACATTGCGGAAATATCTGCGGTAGACAGCAAGGCTGCAGCTCAGCAGGCAGAGGAGGAGCTGCGCGAGCTTGGCTCGCGTGCGGAGGCGCTGGCCAAGGTTGAGGCGATCGCGCAGCGTCTTAGCGATGAAGCGGCTGCGCTGTCGTCGCTGCTGCCGCCGAAGCCGGCTGCGCCGTCGCTGCCGGCGCCTGCAGCAGATAAACCGCGCGCCGTCGCTGACCCGCCTAGCGCTGCGAGTGCTAGTGCTTCTGCGCAGCCGAAAGCTGTCGCTACGGCGCCCCGAGCGGGCGCAAGCGCCGTAGTGCGCGGCGCTGCAAGCGTGCCGGCGCAGCCGGCAGACGCGCTTGCAGGCGGCGCGGCGTTCGCGCCGCAGCGCCAGGCGGCTGCGCGCTTGCGCAGCGCTGCGGCGCTAATTGAGCCGCACGCATCACTTGGCGCGGCTGCTCGCGCGATGCGCGAGAAAGCGGACCGGCTGCAGAGTAGCCGGTTCACGATAGCGCTGTTCGGGGCATTCAGCGCAGGCAAATCGTCGCTCGCCAACGCACTGATCGGCTCGCCGGCGCTACCGGTGTCTCCTAATCCGACTACAGCCGCGATCAACCGGATCGTGCCGCCGACCGGGTCGCAGCCGCACGGCAGCGCCCGCGTCGTTATGAAGCCGAAGGACGGCATGCTGGACGATCTACGTTATTCCTTGTCGTTGCTTGGCGAGACAGACCTTCCAACGGATGAGTCAGCGCTGCTGCGCCGAATTGCTTCGCTGCGCCCAGAAGCGGTACAGGCGGGTGGACGGCCGCATTACAGCTTCTTGAAGGCTGCTGAAAAAGGCTGGGACAGTTATTCGGCTCGTCTGGGTGAGGTGCTGTCTGTCGATGAGGCGGAATACCGTCGGTTCGTCGCAGAAGAATCCCGTTCTTGCTTCGTTGCGGAGATTGAGCTGTATTACAGCTGCCCGCTTACGGATGCGGGGATTGTACTTGTCGATACGCCAGGAGCCGATTCGGTCAATGCTCGGCATACCGGCGTCGCGTTCAATTATATTAAGAACGCAGATGCAGTATTGTTCGTTACCTATTATAACCATGCCTTCTCGCAAGCCGACCGCCAGTTCTTGATGCAGCTTGGCCGCGTGAAGGATCAATTAGAGCTCGATAAAATGTTCTTCCTCGTCAATGCAGCAGACCTTGCGTCTTCTCAAGACGAATTGAACGGCGTACTGAAGCACGTCGCTGATAATTTGCTGCAGCACGGCATTCGCTTCCCACGCTTATATCCGGTATCGAGTCTGCAGGCGCTTGATGCTAAGCAAGATGGTAATGATGAAGCACTTGCGCAGTCGGGGATCGCGGCATTCGAGCAGTCGTTCACGGCGTTCATTCGTGACGATCTAGGTCGAATGGCGGTCGAGTCGGCCGACCGCGATATTGCGCGCACCATATCGCAAGTAGGCGGCTGGATTGAGTCGGCCCGTGGCAGCGCGGCTGACCGCGCGGCGCAGCGTGAGCGTGTAGCTGATGCGGCGCAGCGCGCAGCGGCTTCCGCCGCTTCGCTTAATGAGCTTGCCGATTTGCAGTATGACCGGCTTAAGCGTGAACTGGAAGAGCTTCTATTCTATGTTCTGCAGCGAATCGGTTTACGGTTTGGCGAGTTTTATAACTTTGCATTTAACCCGTCAACGCTCCGCGACGACGGACGTGATCTACGTAAGGCGCTCTGGACGTCCTGGCTGGAGCTTGATCGCCAGCTGGCCGTCGAGCTTGCACAGGAGCTGCAAGCGACAACGCTTCGTATGGACAATACGCTGAATGCCGTATTGAAAGAAAGATACGAACGGACGTCCAGCGAGCTGGCCGAGCTGCTGTCCGGATTCGAAGCTTCCGCCTATTCGAAGTTTGAATGGGACGCTGAAGAACGGGGAGACTCATACTGGAATGCAGGCTCCATCGACGCCAAATGGTTCTGGAGCCGGTTCAAGTCACCGCGGCATTTCTTCGAAGGAAATGGTAAAGCGGCAATGCGTGCTGATATTGAGGCACTGCTTGCGGAGCCGCTTAAGCGTTGGTCGGAGCAGGCTGCAGCAGAATGGAACGCTATTTATGCCGACCGTCTGCGTCAATCGGCTGCCGTATGTAGCGCGAAGCTGGCTGAGGAAGCCCGTTCATACGCTGACGGCTTGCTAGCTTCGCTGCAGGATGGCAGTGATCTGCAGCAGCTAACGGAGCTGTTGTCTGGGCTCCATTCGCTGCAAGGCGAGAGCGAACTGGCAGCATCAGCTGCACAGCCGTCCATGTCGAGTGTTTAATTCCGAATGAAGTCGAAATCGTCTGTCCGTTCTTGATGAGAGCGGCAGACGATTTTTTTATCTTTGTCGAAGTGTCGATTTTTGTTGTCATCATTGCGTCTAGACTTGATTTTTAGACTCGTACCGTACACAATGATAAGAAAAAGGAGACGGCGGCAGTTGTAAGCGTGCCTATGCAGCTGAACTGCCGCCGTCCGCATGCTTTCAGGAGGTCATCATGTCTAATTATGGTTCCCCGCTTTCATCCCGTGCTCGTCGTATTGTGCTGCTTGGCTCGGGTGAGCTTGGCAAAGAAGTGATTATCGAAGCACAGCGCCTCGGTATCGAGACTGTAGCCGTTGATCGTTATGCGAATGCGCCTGCCATGCAGGTCGCGCATCGTTCCCATGTCATTGACATGCTAGACGGTGACGCGCTTCGCCGTGTGATCGAGCAGGAGCAGCCCGATTTGATCGTACCGGAAATTGAGGCGATTGCGACGGAGACGCTCGTGGAGCTGGAGAAGGAAGGCCGTACTGTCGTGCCGACCGCCCGTGCTGCCCGTCTGACCATGGACCGTGAAGGGATTCGCCGCCTTGCAGCGGAGACACTTGGTTTACCGACAGCGCCGTACCGGTTCGCTGACACGTTGGACGAGCTCCGCGCAGCGGTCGGTGAGCTGGGGACGCCTTGCGTAATTAAGCCGATTATGAGTTCTTCGGGTAAAGGGCAAAGCGTATGCCATTCCGAGGCAGAGATTGAAAGCTGCTGGAACTATGCGATGGAAGGCGGACGTGCGAAGAAGCAGCGTGTTATCGTAGAAGGATTTATTCAATTTGAGTCTGAAATTACGCTGCTTACCGTCCGTTCGATATCTGGTACAACGTTCTGTGCACCGATCGGACATGTTCAGAAGGACGGCGACTATATCGAGTCGTGGCAGCCGCATGCAATGTCTGAGGAGCAAATTCATGAAGCTGAGCATATTGCCCGACAGATAACGGATTCGCTCGGCGGATACGGTATTTATGGTGTGGAGCTGTTCTTAACGAAGGACGGCGTTCTATTCAGTGAAGTATCTCCGCGTCCGCACGATACGGGCATGGTGACGATGGCAACGCAGGATTTGTCGGAATTCGCGCTGCACGTACGTGCTATTTTGGGCCTGCCGATCCCGACTGTTCGTCTGTTAACGCCGGGTGCGACGCACACGCTGAAGGCCGATCGTGACAGCGAGTCGTTCCGAATTGGCGGCATTGCCGATGCACTGTCGCTGCCGAACACGCAGGTCCGCGTATTCGGCAAGCCGGAGACGAAGAAAGGCCGCCGGATGGCGGTTGCGCTTTCGAGCGCCGACAATGTTGATGCGGCACGAGATCTCGCACGACGCGCGGCGCAGTCGCTTCACATCAGCTACGAGTAATAGACAACGCTACACCTGCCCGTACGGATGCAGGGACAGCTGCTTTTCCACGGTTTTATATTTGTGGGCAAGCAGATTGTCCTTGTATTCGTACGGGTTTTATTTTGTCATTAATGGGAAAGGTTTGTTGTGTAATTTGCAAAATATTACTGTTCGATTTATCTTAGAGGGTAATCAATTGTTAAGAAGAGAGGGCTGTCCGGATGAAACGGGAAACTTTGGTTTGGCGTACGATTGGCCTCATATCGCTCATCTCGACCTTGCTGTTTCTTTGCGGTTTCTCAATTGCGTTGAAGGATATACTTGCACCTACCGATCGCTCGCCATTTAGTGTAGAGACGGAAGAAGAAACGGTAAAAGCCGGGAGGCTGGACGATTCACAAGAAATTCGGATTACAGCGCTCGGTGACTCCTTGACCAAGGGAACAGGTGACTCCAAGGGTGAAGGATATGTGAAGCAGGTTCTAAAGCTCATGGAGGACAAATACAAGAAGCCAGTGATATTAATCAATAATCTGGCAATTAACGGCTTGCGTGCCGATCAATTAAATAACAAGCTTGCAACCGACCAAGGTGTTCGGTTAGCTGTGTCCGAAGCTGACATCATTCTGATGACGATTGGGGGGAACGATTTGTTTCAATACGCGCAAGGTGCAGGAGATGAAGATGGCACACAGCGCAGTGCAGGACAAAGCGGAGATCTTTCTCTTATCGAGCTTCAGGCGAATATGACGGAAGGAGTAAAACGGCTACAGCGTACGATGGAGCTGTTGAACGAAATTAACCCGACTGCCCGCGTCGTCTACGTCGGTTTATATAACCCGTTCTATGATGTGCAAGACTTGCGTGATGGCAGCCTTCAAGTGCAGGATTGGAACCGTCAAGCCTATGACGTTATCCACCAGTATCCGAACATGAGGCTCGTTCCGACGTTTGATCTGTTCGAAGCAAATCTTAGCCGATATTTATCTTCCGATCATTTTCATCCGAATCACGAAGGATATGCCGCCATCGCTGAACGGATCGTACAAACATTGGACTGATGCATATGCCGAAATCGTTAAGCGGCTTGATTACTTACCAATAGCGAAGCTGAGACTTCTAAGGTGTCGATGTTCAGAGACAGCTGCTTGAGGCTCATGAAATGGTTCAGGCTGAGACTTCTGCCTAACTCGTTATGCCCGCGGAGTCCGTTGGGACGGAGCGATTGGTTGGGGAAGCGTCGAAGTAGGAGCGTGTCCCGAAGGGACGTAAAGCGTGTGGGAGCACGGATGGCGGGAGGGGTGACGATTCGGAGGCAGGTGTGGGAGAGTGGCAAAGTACAGTAACAAGTAGAGCGTGCCCCGTAAGGGGAGGAAAGCGTGGATCAGCACGAAATAACTAGGTGCGCTTAGAGGAGTCCAGAGGGCGCGAGCCCTTTGGGGCCCTCCCTTGCAGGGAGGGTTTGGGAGGGTAGATGCCATCTTCGAAAGGAGTTATCGCTAATGACACTCGTGACGAATGACGCTGTTCAAGATGGGCGGCTGATGAAGGAAAATGAGGAGAAATCTGAAGCTGATATCGTATTGTCGGTGCAGAACGTGACCAAAAATATTCGTGGGCGTACGATCATACGTGGCATAAGCTTTGACGTACGCGCGGGAGAAATATTCGGCTTTCTCGGTCCTAACGGCTCCGGCAAGACGACAACAATTCGGATGCTTGTCGACTTGATCCGGCCGACAACGGGCGATATTTATGTGTGCGGCTATCATGTGCAGCGCGATCCAGAGCAAGCGCTTCGTCATGTAGGATGTATAGTAGAAAATCCGGAAATGTACAGCTATATGACCGGATGGGATAATCTTGAGCACTTTGCACGGATGCAGCAGGGGATTAACAGCGATAGAATTCGGGAAGTGGTTGAAATTGTCGGTATGGACGCACGAATTCACGATAAAGTTAAAACGTATTCGCTAGGCATGCGGCAGCGTCTTGGCATCGCGCAAGCGCTGCTTGGACGGCCGCGGCTGCTCATTCTCGACGAGCCGACGAATGGACTTGATCCTAAAGGGATTAAGGAGCTTAGAGTGTTTATTCGATCCCTTGCGGAGCAGGGCATGAGTATTTTTATTTCGTCCCATCTTTTAAGTGAAATTCAGCTCATGTGTGACCGCGTCGCAATCATTAGCAGAGGTGAAGTTATTGCAGTCGGCGATGTAGAGTCTTTAGTGTCCAACAATGAGTCTTATGTCCTATGGCAATTGGATAATCGTGAAGCTGGATTGAAGCTGCTGCAGGGAGAATCCAGTGTTCGTATAATTCCAGAAAATGAAACAAAATTGGATGAATCCGTGATGGCTTTACTGCCTGGAGCGATAGTGACGACGATGACGAATCAGCAGGTTCCAGTACTGGCACGCAAGCTTACAGAATCAGGTATTGGAATTATGGCTGTGCAGAAGGTGGCGCCAACGCTGGAAGAGCTATTTTTAACGATGACGGAGGGAGATACCGTTGATTAGTTTGCTGCCGCTTATCCGCAATGAGACGATTAAAATATGGAAGAAAAAACGGTTTCTCGTCGTCGTGGGCGTTTTGCTCGTGCTCATCCCTGTTTTTACATACGCTCAGATGAAAATCTCGCTCAGCAACCGGGAAAGCTTCGATGATTGGCGGCTTCAGCTTCAACAAAAAATAACCGATTACCAGAATCAACTGTCGAGTGATCGCATACCCGAAGAATGGAAAAGATATCGCCGAATTGCCGTTCAACAAATGCAGTATTATTTGGATCATAACGTAAATCCAGATTCCCCGAATGCAGTTACGTTCACGAGAGGATTCGTCGATGCCTCGGTATCGATGTTTATTCCGCTGCTAGTGTTGGCAATTGCATCTGATATCGTATCAGGCGAACGCTCGACGGGAACGATCAAAATGCTGTTAACGAGACCAGTGCGTAGATGGAAAATATTGCTCAGCAAACTTATTGCTCTTACGCTATATGTATCGCTGTTGCTGCTAACAACGGTTGTGATGGCATATTTGATTGCGGGGCTTGTATTCGGTTTTGGTGGTTGGAACCTCCCTGTGTTTACTGGTTTTGTTATTCACGGCTCAGAAGTTGACAGCTCGAACGTGCACCCGTTGCCGCAGTGGTTATATTTGCTGATGATGACGGGTCTGGCATGGGTGTCAGCGATGACAATCGCATGCTTGGCGCTGATGGTGTCCGTACTCGTGCGAAGCACGGCTGCGAGCATCGTGACAATGATGGCAGCTATAATTGCAGGCTCAATTTTGTCTGCAATGGCTTCCTCATGGGAAAGTGCTAAATACATTTTCTCCCTTAATCTGGAGTTGACGAATTATTTGTCCGGATCACCGCCGCCAATCGAGGGAATGAATCTTCTTTTTTCCCTTGCTGTGCTAGGCTTCTGGGCTGTTTCTGCCATTATCATATCGTTCACCGTCTTTACGAAACAGGATATGTTGAATTAAAATAAACGTCTGACGACAACTTTGGGTGAAGATTCGACTTAATTTGCGTAGATATTTGGTTTGCGAGGCGGATTTTCTTATCTAATCAACTTTATTGATTTAAGCACTTACGTAAAAATTTGCTGGTGCTTCCAATGCAACTTTTGCTGTATCTTATATTTATGACCAGCTTACGAAGCCGTTTTTACTTCAATGATCCGATAAATATCGGATCAAATACTCGTAAAAACAAAGTTAATGCTTCCGATGCAGTTATTGCTGTATCTCATCTGTATAGACAGACATCGAAACAAACACAAAAACAAGATTATGCTTACGAAGTTGTTTTTACTTCAATGATCCGATAAATATCGGATCAAATACTCGTAAAAACTTTAGGAGGGCGCGTATGGCCGAGCAATTGGATCTGTTCGCGAGCAACGCAGCATCCGCCGAACGGAAATACGAAGCGGACGATATTCAAATACTCGAGGGCTTGACTGCCGTACGTAAACGGCCAGGCATGTATATCGGGAGCACAAGCAGCTCCGGATTGCATCATCTCGTATGGGAAATTGTCGATAATGCGGTTGACGAGCATTTGGCGAAATTTTGCTCCGCGATCGATGTGACAATACATAAGGATAACGCTGTATCCGTGAAAGATAACGGACGCGGAATTCCGACTGGAATGCACAAGAGCGGTATTCCAACGCCGCAGGTCGTCTTCACGATGCTGCATGCAGGCGGTAAATTCGGCGGCGGAGGATATAAGAAATCAGGCGGTCTGCACGGCGTTGGCGCTTCGGTTACGAACGCGCTGTCGGAATGGCTTGAGGTCGAAATTTACAGGGACGGTAAAGTTCATAAGCAGCGGTTCGAATATTGGACGGACGCAGACGGCAAGGAGCACGTCGGTGAGCCGGTTACAGGTCTGACCGTAATCGGAAATACGAATCGAACAGGCACGAAGGTTACGTTCAAGCCTGACATTCGCGTATTCCAGAACGGTACGACGATTAACTTCGATTTGCTCGCCGAACGTTTGCAGGAAATCGCGTTTCTGAACTCCGGCCTTAAAGTGACGCTTAAGGATGAGCGTAACGGCGACGAGCTCGTATTCCACTACGAGGGCGGCGCCAAGCAATTTGTCCAGTTTTTGAACGAGGGCAAAACGGTGCTGCATGAAGCCATTCATTTTGCAGCGGAGAAGGACGAGATTGAGGTCGAGGTAGCGCTACAGTACAACGACGGTTATACAGAGACGATTGCTTCATTCGTCAACTCGATTCCTACTCGCGGCGGAGGCACGCACGAGACGGGCTTCAAGACAGCCTATACGCGCATTATGAACGATTATGCCCGCAAGAACGCTCTGCTGAAAGAAAAGGACAAAAACCTTGAAGGCAACGATCTTCGTGAAGGCATGATGGCGGTTATTAACATCAAAATGTCCGAGGTAGAATTTGTTGGTCAGACTAAGGACCAGCTCGGCAGCGCATCAGCTCGAAGTGCGGTTGACGCTGTAGTGGCAGATAAGATGGCAGTGTTCCTAGAAGAAAATCCGCAAATCGCCCAGATGCTGATGAAGAAGGCAATTCAAGCGTCTAAGGCTCGCGAAGCGGCACGTAAAGCCAGGGAAGAAATTCGCTCTGGTAAGAAGAAGAGCGAAAGCTCAAACCTCGGCGGTAAGCTGACTCCAGCTCAGTCGAAGGACTTCTCACGCAATGAACTGTTCATCGTGGAGGGTGATTCTGCCGGGGGCTCCGCCAAGCAAGGGCGCGATTCCAAGCACCAGGCGATACTGCCACTGAAGGGCAAGCCGATGAATCCGGAGAAGGCGAAGCTGCTTGATATTTTGAAGAACGATGAGTACAAAGCGATCATTGGGGCAATCGGCGCAGGAGTCGGTTCGGAATTCGACGATGAGGCAAGCAACTACAGCAAGATCATCATTATGACTGATGCGGATACGGACGGCGCTCATATTCAAGTGCTGCTGCTGACGTTCTTCTATCGTTACATGAAGCCGCTTATTGACAGCGGTAAAGTGTACATTGCTCAGCCGCCGCTGTATAAGCTGACACGCAAATCGGGCAAGCTTGAGACCGTGCGATATGCGTGGACGGACGAGCAGCTCCAGAACTATTTGAAGGAATTCGGCAAAAATTACGAGCTGCAGCGGTACAAAGGCCTCGGAGAAATGAATCCGGAGCAATTGTGGGAGACGACGATGAATCCGGAGACGAGGACGCTGCTGCAGGTACAAATCGATGATGCCGCGAAAGCGGAGAGACGCGTGTCGACGCTTATGGGCGACAAGGTTGATCCGCGTAAACGGTGGATTATCGACAACGTCGATTTCACCGAGTTCGAGGAGTAGGGGGAGAGCTTCATGGGCATGCTGGAACAGTTTCTGCCGGCGTTTCTCGAGGAGGTCGTTGGCGACCGGTTCGGCCGGTATTCGAAATACATTATTCAAGACCGTGCAATTCCTGACGTACGTGATGGACTGAAGCCGGTGCAGCGCCGTATTCTGTATGCGATGTACGACGCTGGCAATACGCCGGACAAGCCGTACCGCAAGTCCGCCAAGACGGTCGGCGACGTCATGGGTAACTATCATCCTCATGGTGACTCGTCTATATATGAGGGTATGGTTAGGATGGCGCAGCCATGGAAAATGAGCCATCCGCTCATCGACGGACATGGCAACTGGGGCTCGCAGGACGATGACCCGGCAGCAGCTATGCGTTATACTGAGGCACGGCTGTCGTCCATCGCGATGGAACTGCTGCGTGATATTGATAAACGAACAGTGCCGTTCAAGGATAACTTCGATAACACGACGAAGGAGCCGGTTGTGCTGCCGTCCCGTTATCCGAATTTGCTTGTTAATGGCGTCAGTGGGATATCGGCAGGCTTCGCAACCGAAATTCCGACGCATAACCTGCGCGAAGTGATCGATGCGTGCTTCGCTCTTATGGCGAACCCGGATACGTCGTTGGACGAGCTGATGTCGATCGTACGCGGTCCGGACTTTCCAACCGGCGGCACAATTATGGGCGGCGAAGGCATCCGGGAAGCGTATGCTACCGGCAAAGGGCGAATCTATATCCGCTCGAAGGTGGAGGTAGAGGACGTTCGAGGCGGGAAGCAGCAGATCGTCATTACAGAAATTCCTTATCAGGTTGTGAAGGCGCGGCTTGTGACGGCGATGGAAAATATTCGTCTGGAGAAGCGTGTGGAAGGCATTGCAGAAGTACGCGACGAAAGCGGCCGTAACGGCTTGCGCATTGTGATTGAGCTGAAGAAGGATGCAGATGCGCAAGGGATATTGGCTTATCTGTACAAGAAGACGGATCTGCAAGTCACTTACAATTTTAATATGGTAGCCATCGTGAACAAAGCGCCTCGTCAGCTTGGCTTGAAGGAATTGCTGACCGCATATATTGATCACCAGAAGGAAGTTGTCACGAACCGGACGAAGTTTGAGCTAGAGAAGGCCGAGGATCGCGCTCATGTGCTCGAAGGGCTCGTTAAGGCACTTAATCTGCTCGATGAGATTATCGCGACGATCAAGGCGTCGAAAAACCGTCAAGATGCGCAAAACAATCTCGTCACGAAATTCGGGTTCTCCGAACGGCAAGCGGACGCGATTCTGACTCTCCAGTTGTATCGATTGACGAATCTGGAGATTACACAGCTGGAGAAAGAACTGCGCGACACGGAGAAGCGGATCGCTCACTTGCGCAGCATACTGGCAAGCGAGAAGAAGCTGCTAGGCGTGATTCGGGAGGAAATGCTCGAAATTAGGACCAAATACGGCATCGACCGCCGCTCGGAAATTCGTGATGAAGTAGAAGAGTTGAAGGTGAACGTCGAGGTTATGGTGCAATCCGAAGACGTGCTTCTGACGCTAAGCCGCGACGGATATATAAAACGGACGACGATGCTTTCGTATACTCGTTCAGGCGGTGAGCTGGATAGCGCAGGGGTGAAGGAAGGCGACGTCATACGCCATCTGCTCAGCGTGAACACGATTGATAGCCTGCTGCTCTTCACGAAGAAGGGGCAGTATTTCGTCCTGCCTGTCCATCAGGTGCCGGAGTTCAAATGGAAAGAAAACGGCACAGCGGTTGTAAACGTCGTACCACTGGCGAAGGACGACGGAATCGTTGCGATCGTAGCGGTTCGCGATTTCGAGAAGGTCGAAGGATCGCTGTTGTTCGTAACGAAGCGCGGACAAGTGAAGCGGACGGAGCTGAAGGAATATAAATCGAACCGTTCGACCGCGATAGCGGCGTGTAAGGTTGCCGATGGCGATGAAATTATTGCAGTTCTCGAAAGCGACGGAACGCAAGAGCTGCTGCTCGTAAGCCGACACGGCATGGCGATCCGATTCCCGGAAAGTGAAGTCAATTCGATGGGGCGTGTTGCTGCAGGGGTTAAAGGGATGACACTCAAAGACGATGATGAGCTGGTCGGCTGCTCGCTCGTATCGAATGACGAAGGTGAAGTGCTTGTCCTATCTGATCTCGGCTATGGCAAGCGGTCCCTTCTTGCCGAATACCCTGTGCAAGGCCGGGGCGGCAAAGGAATTGCGACATTTGAGTTCAAGGAAGGCAAGCGGGTAAGATCGAACGGCAGCGAACTGATCGGCGCTATTTATTGTCGAGAGGAGAAGGCGCTTGTTGTATTGGCAGCGAGCGGTGCCTCTTGGACGATTTCTACTGATAAGACGCCGATTGATGAGCGCCGTTCCGTTGGCAAGCCGCTCGTTGCTCCGGATAAAAATGATTCTATTATCGAAATATATACACGCTTGCTAACGATCTAATCGTAAGGAAGATGAGGCGGCTCTAGTCTCTCCACCATCTGTACGAGCGCTTCCAGAAGGACCCACAATGGGACCGGTTCGTCCGGTTTATTCAGCCATTGTGGGTCATTTAATATGCCGTATTCACGAACCTTCCGCATAATTTCCTCTTTTCGTTCATCCATTGCAAGTCAACCTCCTTCATGCTGCACAGACGTGCAAGCTGCTCTCTCTTGCAGGCGTACAAGCTGTATGAAGCCGACGCCAGCTAACTGTGTTCGAGCCCCATACACCATGCCACGACACATCGTATGTCTAATCGTGTCATTTTGTTAACAAATGTCGTCGATTAATGACGCAAATTATTAAGTTGATTAACCTTTCATTCGACAATGTCAAATGGTATAATGAGGATAAACAGGAAATTGGACAGGAAGAGGGGGTAGGCGATGATATCAGAAGATTTTGCTCGTTTGTGGATGAAGCTGACGAAGGAATGGAAAATGTATTTAGAAGAAGCGTTAGCACCAAGCTTGACCGAAGGGCAGCTTAATGTTTTGGAGCTGCTGCTGCAGCACCAGCCGATGAAGCCCTCTGATTTGCTGCAATATTTGGAGACGACGCCTGCTGCCATCACTACGCTGTTGGACCGGATGGAGCGGGGTGATCTGATCGTACGCAATCGGGACGAGGCGGATCGGCGCATCGTATGGGTGACCATGACGGACAAAGGGCTGTCTGAAGCAAATCGAGGCATTGAGATTCGAAACGCATTTATCCGTAATGCTCTGGATCGAATATCCTCACATAATCAGCAGCTGCTTGTCTACTTACTAGGTAAGGTGGCTAACGCACAAGAGGCTGTCAGCCGCAGCTCTTAGCTATTGGATTTTGGTATCAAGCATAGCAATAGTGAGTAAGGACGCGAGATTGTAATCAATCCGCGTCTTTTGTGTTTTTGTTATCGGCTCGTAAAACGATATGTTATTAAATGGGGTGATTTAATGTTATAGTAATGATAAATTCCAGTAAATTAAAGTAAAGGACGGTAAATATGAAAATACTAATTATTGGCGGAAACGGCTTTATCGGCCCTTTTCTTTGTAAAGAGCTTATTCATTTAGGACATGAAATTGCTATTTTTAATCGAGGAAATATCCTTAATAATTTATATTCTTCAGATATAATGCATATTAAAGGTGATCAGAGTCAACTAATGGATTATAAAAGTGCTTTTAAAGCTTTCGAACCACAAGTCGTTATACATATGATTGCCTATTCAGAACAAGATGCTCAAATTGCGATGAAAACTTTTGATGGAGTTACAGGGCGAATCGTTGTTTTAAGTAGTATGGACATATATCAGGCATATGGGAACCTTATCAGGCTCGAGGATGCTCCAACTATCCAAGTTCCGATTCATGAGGATGCGCCTATGCGTACGAAGCTTTATCCATACGGCGGCGATTATGAGAAGCTGTTGGTTGAGAAGACGATCATGAGTAACCCTAACCATTTGCCGGGTACCGTTCTAAGACTACCAATGGTCTATGGAGAGGAAGATCCGTCTCATAGATTATATAAATATGTACAACGGATGCTTGATAATAGACGAGGGATTATATTAGATGATCAATTTGCGAATTGGCGTTCTAGCCGTGGATATGTCGAAAATGTAGCACACGCGATAGCATTAGTGGCAACGAATGAAAGAGCTAACAATCGAATATATAATGTAGGCGATGACGGGTTTACGGAGCAAGAATGGGTTCAACAGATCGCCAAGGCTATGGATTGGACAGGGAAAGTGTACAGCATTCCTAGAAAGGATTTACCTGAACCGTTGATCTATTCTTCACTCGATATGAGACAGGATTGGGTGATTGATACTTCACGTATTCGGCATGAATTAAACTATACAGAGCGAGTGTCTGTACAAGATGCGATTAAAAGAACCGTAATTTGGGAAGCCAATCATCCGCCGAAAGAATTACATCCTAAAGATTTTCCGAGATTCGATTATGAATTAGAAGATTGCTGGTTAGCAAGTCTGGCCTAAAGCCATTATATAGAAGAGGCGTCCATGCAGTCCCTATAATAAAAGGTTGGGCGAAAACAATAGGCTTGTTTTCAGTCCAACCTTCCAGCATTGATTTATCCGTCGAAACGGCTCGATGCGCGGTATAAATCTTGTTCACTCCATTGGGACCATCCGGTTTGCTTGCTGTCGGGTACGGAGCGGAAAATGAGCCGTTCCTTCGTTACAGGATGAGGAACCGCGACCGAAGTGGACCAGAGCAGCACGCTGCTGTGCGAATCACAGCGTTTGGAAGGCGCACCGTACTTGGCATCTCCATAGAGCGGACAGCCAATTGCGGCCATTTGAGCGCGTATCTGATGAGAACGTCCTGTATGTAGCTTAATCGCAACGAGTGATAGTCCGCTAGATGAAGTAATCACCGCATAATCCAATACGGCTTCTTTCGCATCAGCGACGGGCTTATCGAACGTAGTCGAAACGTTGCGTTTGTTATCCTTACGCATCCAGTGACGAAGCGTACCGCTCGATGACGAAGGAGATCCGTGAACGACAGCCATATAGGTTTTGCCGAATTCACGCGACCTCACTGCCTCGGACAAGCGTGAAGCCGCTTTGGATGTCTTAGCGAACAGCATGGCGCCGCCTACGGGACGATCCAGCCGATGTACAAGTCCAAGAAACACGTTACCAGGTTTATTGTAACGTATCTTTAAATCTTCCTTCAGCAGCGTCAGCATGTCGGGGTCACCTGAATCGTCCTCCTGTGAGGGGATTCCGGGTGGCTTGACGACGACAAGCAGATGGTTGTCCTCGAATAGAATCGGAATACCTGGATGCTCCGCTGGTCCGCTCGTCATTCTTCTGACTCCCAACGACCTAGAATACCGCAAGGCAGGTTCAAACCGGAATTCGTAATTGGAAGTCCAATTTCCCCACAATGAATACGACCGCCATGCTTGCGACCGACTGTCATCTGCAGAATGTTGTGCAGAACGCTTGGTGAGATGCCGGTCGTGTATGAGTTAATGAGGACGAATAGCGGCTTGTCCGACAAAATCGTCATACACAGCTCAAGGAATGGATATAAGCTCGATTCGAGCTTCCATGTCTCCCCGTTCGTTCCTCTGCCATAGGAAGGAGGGTCCATAATAATCGCATCATACTGGCGCTGCCGGCGCTGCTCGCGTTGAACGAATTTGAATACGTCATCTGTGATGTAACGGATAGGTGCGTTCGCAAGACCGGACAGCTCCGCATTTTCCCGGCACCACTGTACCATGCCCTTAGCAGCATCGACGTGACATACTTCAGCGCCAGCAGAAGCGCAGGCGACAGTTGCTCCGCCTGTGTAGCCGAACAGATTCAATACGCGGATCGGTCGATTAGCGCTCTTAATCTTGTTCATCATCCATTCCCAGTTGACGGCTTGCTCTGGGAACAGCCCTGTATGCTTGAAATTTGTAGGACGGATATGAAAGGAAAGCGGACCGTACGAGACGGTCCACCGTTCAGGAAGCTTCGTTCGGAACTCCCACTGGCCCCCGCCGGAGCTGCTCCGGTGATAATGCCCGTCGGCTTTGTTCCAGAGGCCGGTCTCATGTGCGATCGGCCAAATAATTTGTGGATCGGGACGGCGGAGTGTGTACTTGCCCCAACGCTCCAGCTTGTCGCCGTCTCCAGTATCCAGCAGCTCATAGTCTTTCCAATTGTTAGCGATATACATTTGGTGCTTCAGTTCCTTCCTCAGCATTGAATTTATAGCCTACTCCGCGCATTGTAATAATCCAGCGTGGATTGGCTGGGTCGGCTTCAATCTTCTTGCGAAGATTGCTCATATGTACCATCAACGTTCTCGTATCGCCAATGCTGTCCACGCCCCATACGGCTTCATACAGGCTGGACAGCTTGAAGGCGCGATTCGGCTGCTTCGCGAGCAGTGTTAGCAGCTCGAACTCTTTGACCGATAAGGAGACAGGCTGATCTGCGATGCGTACCGTTCTTGCAGTTAGATCAATGACCAGACCGTCAAATGCCAGTATATCCCGGCCGGCTTCTTGATGCTGCATGCTGATCGATTGACGCCGAAGATGAGCTTTCACTCTCGCCACGAGTTGTCCCGGACTAAATGGCTTTGTAATGTAGTCATCTCCGCCTACGGATAAGCCTTGAATAATATCGTTGTCGTCGCTTTTTGCACTGACGAATAGAACCGGCACGTCTGTTAATTCACGAATTTGTTGGCATACATCCAATCCGTTCAGCTGTTTCAGCAGAACGTCCAGTAGAATTAGATCCGGTTTTTCCTTGTCGATCAAGCTTAGCGCATCCATCCCGTTATCCGCCGAACATACGGCATAGCCTTCTCGCTGGAGATAGAGGGTAATGAGCTCTATGATTTCGGGTTCATCGTCGACCACCAAAATTTTGCTCACATTCATCTTCCATCCTCCTTGCTTTCTCGATTATTATAATCGAAGCGGCATTATTGAAGCAACGATATACGAGGATACCGCGCATTATTCGACTGATGCCGCGCCAAGGAGGAGCTATGATTCGTCGTCATATTTGGATTTTCGTCATTGTACTAATTATGATTATTGTTGTGAATGTCGTCCTGTTCAGCCCATCTGTACCGTCCAATGGAGAAAAGAGGCCGACTGTTTCCAATGGGATACTTGATCTTCGGCAGTGGAATTTCGAGAAGAAAGGTAATGTCCATCTGGATGGGAAGTGGCAGTTCTACGGAGGACAATTGCTGGAGCCGAATACTGACTGGGACAGCTCATCACTTAATGTAAGCTATGTTGATGTGCCTAAGTCGTGGAACAAATTCGCGGACGAACCGTCAGTGTCGAGCGGGTTAGGATACGGTACCTATCGATTAATCATTCAGGTTCCAGAGGATTTGGGCACTCTTGCGATACGCCTTTCGAATATTAGCAGCTCGTATAAGCTCTGGGTCAATGGACGGTTATTGGCGAAAGCGGGCCAAGTTAGCACCGACCCGGCACATTCGAAGGCTGAGCAGTACCCACGCATCGTATCATTCGAGGTCGAAGACGGAAGAGCGGAGATTGTGCTGCAAGTATCGAACTATAAGAATCGCAAAGGGGGAGTTTGGTCGAACCTATTGCTCGGTACAACACAGCAAGTGACGCGTGTAGAGATATTGGCCGTCGCCAAGGAGCTGCTAATTATCGGCAGTTTGCTTATTATCGGTACCTATCATATTGGCCTCTATGCGTTCCGCAGACGCGAGAGATTTACGATGCCATTCGGTCTATTGTGTCTCGTCGTTGCGCTTAGAATGTCGGTGACTGGTGAGGCCATATTGTTTCAGCGGTTTCCGAACTTGTCCTGGGAGCTTGGCCTTAGGCTGGAATATGTTGCATTCGCTCTTAGCGGTGTCACGGGGTATACGTATCTGTTGCGGATGTTCCCGCAGGACGGCTCGAGGAGCTTCTATAGGTTGTCCAATGTTTTCGGCTTCGTGTTAACGGCCGGAGCGTCATTACTGCCGACATTGACGTTTACGAGGCTTCTGCCGGTCTATCAGGCATATGTTATAGTTGTATGCGCAGCCTGCGTATATGTCGTAATTAAAGCGCGCCTGCGGAAGGTAGAAAGCTCAACGCTGGTGTTGACCGGTTTGCTAATTTTTATAGCGACGATTATTTATGACATGTTAATCTATAAATATGTGTTTTTTCAGCTAGTTCCAATAGGCATAACTTTTTTCGTGCTGATGCAGTCTCTTATTCTGTCCAAAAGGTTCACTCATGCCTTACGGAAGGTAGAGCTCGTATCGGATGAGCTTAGAGAGTTAAATATGCATTTGGAAATTCGGGTTGAAGAACGGACGAATGCGCTCCGGCAGTCGAATCAGTCATTGGAGCAGTCGAATAAAGAGCTGGAGCGGCTGGAAAAGTCGCGCCGCCATTTGTTGTCCAACATTTCTCATGATTTGCGCACACCGATGACGCTCGTACAAGGCTATTTGGAGGCGATGCGCGACGGGCTCATCGAGGATAAAGAGATGATGCGCAAGCATATGAATATGATGCTGGACAAGCTGTCGCGCTTGAACGGGCTGATCGACGATCTGTTCGAGCTTTCTAAGCTGGAGGCTGGACAAGTACGCTTCCATTTCGAGAAGGTATCTGTTCGCGGCTGGCTAGAGTCGGTTCAGCTGTCGTTCGAGACGGATGTGGAGAAGGACGGAGGACGTCTCCTATGCCGATACGAAGGAGATACAGTAAGTGGAGATGATCTGAGTGGAAACGTCGAAGTGCACGCCTCAGGAAGCAAGGAGCCTGTCGTATGGATTGATTTGGCGAGGATGGAGCAGGTCATGGCTAATCTGATTTACAATGCACTTCGATATTTACCGGACAATGACGCCGATAAGCTCATTACGGTTGACGCCGTCATCGATCAACAAACCGCTGTTATCGAAATTACCGATTCAGGGAGTGGGATCGATGAAGAGGATTTACCGTTTATTTTCGACAGATTCTACAAGAAGGATAAATCGCGCAACTCTTCAGAAGCGGGAAGTGGTCTCGGTCTAGCTATAGTCAAAGAGATCGTGCTGCAGCACGGCGGATCGATTGAAGCCCGCAATAAAGAAGGCGCCGGAGCCTCGTTCCAGATTCGTCTACCTTTAGCGGTATCATAATATTTTGGAGGAATATACAATAATGAAACCTCGAATCGGAGCAGGGTTGTTTGCAGTCTGTGTGCTGCTATTCGCTGCTATAGCAGCTATGGTGCCTGACAAGGGACCGTTATACATTGACAAGAAAGCAGTCGAAGCGGTTCGAAGCTTGGCGGGATATCAAGGGGAAGAGATATGGAAGGCGGTGACGGAATTAGGATCTGCGACCGTCATTATTGCGGCAGCGCTCGTGTATACCGCTTGGTTAGGGTGGCGATTGCGTTCGGCAGCAGTCTTATGGATTCCCGGAGGCGCAGCAGTGGGGTACGCGTTGAATCAGGGGCTGAAAGCTTGGCTGGATCGCGAGAGACCAGCCGGCGCATGGGGCATAGAATTCGATGGAGCGAGCTTTCCTAGCGGAAACGCTATGCTGGCTGTAGCGGTGTACGGGACGATCATGTTATCGTTCGTACTCTATACCAAAGCTGGCCGCGTTGCGAAATTATTTGCAGCCATTGTTGCTGTTGCTATCATTGTTAGTGTTGGTTTTAGCCGGTTATTTTTTGGCGTTCATTACGTGACGGATGTCGTCGCGGGCTATGCAGCAGGCGGAGCAGTAATGCTGGCCTCGTTGCACATGCTTGACAAGTCGCTCGAACGCAGCAGGCGATTATAAGCCTGATCGTGCATGGACATCATCCGACGGTCATTCCGACTGCCGGATGACGTCCATCATTTTCGTAATGGATTGTTTTCGTTTGTCTTGATCCATGCTGCTTAATATACGGAATATTTCAACTGTATCCTGTGTGATGCTCGAGTCCGCTTTACCTGTTTCTCCCCCGATGATGTAGTCAATCGATACCTCGAAATAAGCGGACAGTTTAATAAGCGTGTCATACACGGGTTGACGGTTATTAATCTCATAATGACTGTACGCTGAACGCGTAATACCAATTTGCCGCGCCACCTCCTCTTGGGATAAATTTCTTTTTAGTCTCAGTTCTCTTAATCGATCTCCCATCGTCATCGTCATGTCATTACTCCTTACAGTTAAACTGCAGACTCGCATTGCTAAGCCCGTTGTCGCGCACTTCAGGGGCTGGTTCATGCACCCTAAACAATCGTTCGCTACTATCTACTAATTTATGATACAAAATGTATCATTGTCAAGTTTTTGTACGTTAATATAAATTTGATCCCTAAATAATATGTAGACGAAAGACTTGAGACCGAAAGAGATTGATCCGGAATTGCATGACGTCTGCTTCTACTTCCACCTGTGTTCCGCTGTATAAGGCTCCTTGGGCTTACATTACAATTAAGTCTTGAATCGAGTTCATGATGGTTGTACAATGAAGCTTGTAAACTTGTTCGTACAAGTTGTGAATGAGGAAATTATAAGTTTCTTTAAGGTTTTTTACTTCACATTTGTATAAATTCATGTACAGTTTTTCATTATGTACGTACAAGTGTGAATATGAGGTCAATATCAATTACTTCAATCCGGAGATGGAGGATATTTTGATGCTGAAGACGAAACAATATCAATTTTGGTTCATTACGGGCAGCCAGCATTTGTATGGCCCTGAGACGCTCCAGCAGGTAGAGCGCAATTCTAAACAAATCGTTGAGAGCTTTAATCAAGACCGTTCGATTCCATATGAAATCGTTTTCAAGCCGGTTGTAAAAACACCGGATGAGATCTATGAAGTATGTCAAGCGGCAACGGCGGATTCAGATTGTGCGGGCGTCATCACTTGGATGCATACCTTCTCGCCTTCGAAAATGTGGATAGCGGGTCTATCTGCGCTTCGCAAGCCGCTTCTCCATCTGCATACGCAGTTCAACCGCGACATTCCGTGGGATTCAATCGATATGGATTTTATGAACTTGAATCAATCGGCGCATGGCGACCGCGAGCACGGCTTCATTGGCGCACGCATGGGCGTAGCGCGTAAAGTCGTTGCTGGGCATTGGGAGAATGCAGATGTCCGCAAGAGACTCGCTGGCTGGATGCGTACAGCGGCTGCATTTACAGAGAGCCGTTCGTTGAAAGTGGCAAGATTCGGCGATAACATGCGTGAGGTAGCGGTTACCGAGGGCGACAAAGTGGAAGCGCAGATTAAATTCGGCTGGTCCATTAACGGCTACGGGATTGGCGATCTGGTAGAGCGTATGAACGCAGTGTCCGAAGATGCTCTTGATCGGCTGATGGAAGAATACGAGCAAACTTACACGATCTCCGATGAAGTGCGTGCTAATGCAGAATCGATGGCGTCTATTCGTTACCAAGCTCGAATCGAGCTAGCGCTAAAGTCGTTCCTGGAGGAAGGCGGCTTTACCGCGTTCACGACGACGTTCGAGGATTTGCATGGCATGAAGCAGCTGCCGGGTCTGGCTGTTCAACGTCTAATGGCACAAGGCTATGGCTTTGCTGGCGAAGGCGATTGGAAGACAGCAGCGCTTACACGTATGATGAAAATTATGGCGGATAACGAATCAACCTCGTTCATGGAGGACTACACGTATCATTTCGAGCCGGGTAACGAAATGATTCTCGGCGCACACATGCTGGAGGTATGCCCGACGATTGCTGCGACGAAGCCGCGCATTGAGGTGCACCCGCTCGGAATCGGCGGCAAAGAAGCGCCTGCCCGTATCATTTTCGACGGAAAGCCAGGTACGGCTGTTAACGCGTCACTAGTCGATCTAGGCAGCCGGTTCCGCCTCATCGTCAATGAGGTTGAAGCCGTGCAGCCTAAGGTTGAGCTTCCGAAACTGCCTGTTGCTCGCGTACTGTGGAAGCCTGCTCCATCGCTTGCGGAATCTGCGGAGGCTTGGATTTACGCAGGGGGCGCGCATCATACGGTATTGTCATATGTTATTACGTCCGAGCAGCTTGCAGACTGGGCAGAGATGGCTAATGTGGAATGTGTCGTAATCGATCAATCGACGAACGTGCAGCAGTTCCGCAGCGAGCTCCGTTGGAACGATCTATATTACCGTCTCCGCTAATTGTTGCTATGACCGTGACGGAATTGAGACGTTTGTGACGAAATGATGGCACGAACAACCTCAATGGAGTATACTTCTACAATAGACGTGAATCGTATAATAATGACATCGGATTGTAGAAAGGATGTACCGTCATGATTGTAAGAACAGAGGAAGAATGGCAAGGGCTGCGCGAGATTGGAGCGATCGTCGCTCATGTGAGAGATGCGCTAATCGCACAAGTTAGAGAGGGAATTACAACGCTGGAGCTCGATAAACTCGGTGGTGAGCTATTGGCGAAGCATGGAGCAGAATCGGCGCCGATAAAAATGTATGATTTCCCAGGCCACACCTGCATCAGCATCAATGAGACGGTTGCGCACGGCATTCCAGGCGACCGGGTTCTGAAGGCAGGAGATATCGTGAACGTTGACGTGTCTGCATATAAGAACGGATTTTACGCCGATACCGGTGCTACGACGATCGTTCAGCCGGATTCTTCGCCTATTAAGCAGCGTCTGATCGAAACGGCCGCCCACGTCGTTGATATCTCCATCAAGAAGGCGCGCGCTGGCGCGAAGCTTAATTCGATTGGTGCGGCAGTCTATCGCGAGACACGCAAGCGCGGCTTTTATATTGTTCAGAACCTGACCGGGCACGGGATTGGAAGGTCGCTGCATGAGGAGCCGGAGCATATTGTTAGCTATTACGATCCGGATGAAAAGGCAATTTTGCAGGAAGGCCAAGTACTTGCTCTTGAATCGTTCGTCTCGACTAGAGCCGAGTATGTAGAGCAAGGAGATGACGGCTGGGCACTGCAGACGGATGACGGCAGCTTCGTTGCTCAATTCGAGCACACAGTCGTCGTTACGAAGGATAAGCCGGTTATTTTGACGCTCGGCGGACAACTAGAATAGCTGTAAGGATACAACAAGAACCGACCATAGGGTGTAATCCCTAGGGTCGGTTTTTTCGTTATTCCGCAATACAATTTACGGTTTAGTAACAGCATGTTTGATAGTAAATTTAATACCATTATTTTCTATATTTATTCATAGGAAGCGATTTGCTTGTGATTGGGAATTATTGAAAGAAGAATATTCCTTTCTCGAATGGCATCGATAGAGGGATTCGGATACAAAATGCGCTCTTTCTCGTAAACCTTGAGAGAGAGAAGCCTATCCTAAGGAAGTGAAAGTGACTTGAAGCATTGGGCATTATCAATAAGAAGCGATGAAGAGTGGCAGCATTTACAGGCTTCCGCTTGCTGATGCAGATCCAAAGTCAGTTTATGTTGATCATCCATTCGTGAACGGCAAGGCTGCTCTTATGCTGGGCAATTCGTCATACGGCAATTTGCTTACGAATTCCAGGTTCGAGTGGGGTGTCGTAAATGCACCAGTCGGCGGCTCGTTAGCCAACGTGAATCCAGATTACGCACTGATGGACATTTTTGCAATTCCTTCCGAAAGCCGATATATAGGTGCGGCAATGACATTTATGACTTATGCGGGGGGGCAGGGTTGGGCGCAATCGTATGCCCAATCGCATCCGTATAATACAATCTCGAACCCTGTCTATGCCGTACTGGAGGATCAGCAAGAGAGAAGCTTAGCGCCATTTTATGCACTTGAGCCGGCTGTTTCTCGGGCAGCAGCTACCAGTTTGTCCAATAATTTAGAAGCAAAGCTGGCCGCAATAGTTGAGAACGAAACCGAGAAAGCCGTTCGCAACGAGAAAACGGTGGAAGAGGCGATTCAAGCCATTGCTACAGCTGGCGGGCAAGAGCTTATGCAAGCCGGGAAGTCATAGTAACTTTGAGACTAGAGAAGGCAGAATGGGCTGGCGGCTCGTTCTGTCTTCTTTTGTTCCAGGATGGTGATAGATTAAGTTATTAGTCCAGCTTTGTAAGGCTAATGATTCGAAACTGAGGCTTCCGGAGCTGTAACGTATTTCGTGCTTAACTCCAGCTTAAACATGAGTGAAATGACTCCCGTTGCAATAAGGAAAAAGACGCCCGACATCACAAACATCGTAACGAGCGGAACAAAGGTGCTTAGCCAGCCTGACAGCATGATCGATAGCAGCATTGTTCCCATAAAGACGGGGCCAAAGAGCCCATTCACGCGGCCGACATACGCTTCCTCTGTCGACTTCATGACGATTGTATTAATGCCGACTTGAATAAACGGCTGAACAAATCCCCGGACAAATTGCATAAGCAGCGACAAGTTGAAATTCATGGACAGCCCTAATCCGACGGCAGAGAAGGCGCTGATCAAATTGCCAATCGCTAATATTTTTTGCGAGGATATCCGTTTCGAGATACCGACGACGAATGCCCCTCCGATGACCATTGCAATAACGTTGGCAATAGAGAACCACTGGAAAAACTCTTTGTCCATATGAAGACGATCGACGACTAGGAAAATGCCTAAAGGCTGAGTAATGCCGACAGCTAGTCCGCCTAAAGCGAATGCGATGCCGAGCAGACGAAGCACCGGATGTATGAATACGTAACGGAAGCCGTCCTTAAGCTCTTTCAACACGGATGGTTTATTGTTATTGGTTGAAGGAATTCGGTCTGCAGGAAGCATGGTGAGCATAACAGCGGACATCAGGAAGGCGATGCCGACAAGGCCAATCGAAACGTAGATGCCGAATGTCGAGAATACAAGTGTACCGATGGCAGGACCAATGACCATAAATAAAGAAGAAAGTGCCTGATACATGGCCATCCCTGTCTGGATCTGCTCTTCCGGTACATGCTGCTTGAACAGCTTCATTCCAGATGGCTGAGAAAATTGTGACAAGATCGTCGAGATAAGCGTGGTGAAAAATATGGCTCGCCAAGAGCCCTCCATTAAGGCGACCAGAACAATTAAGATGGACAAGGCACTGAGTAGATCACAGTTCACCATCGTTTTTTTCGGCCGCCACCGGTCTGCGAATGTACCTCCAATAACGGAGAAAATGAAGATAGGCGCATACTCTGCAATATAAATCCATGAAACCGCTACTGAATCGTTATTTGTTTGTTCCATGACGTATAACAGTACAGCGAAATTACGTACCCAGACACCTATCTGGAGAAAGAAGCTGGACAGCAGAATGACGCGAATAAACTTATTGCCAAAAAAATTTCCGAATGATGCAATCGATCGGGACAGCGCGGCCACTGATACAATCACTCCAGTCGTAGAGTTGAATTTCGAGCATCGTGACCATCGTATCATCTTTGTTTTATTTTAACAATATTATGCTACAGGAAATGTATTTGGACATAAAACCAATCTTGACAATCTTGATGCATCAAATATACGATCTAACCAAGTCGGAATGAAAGGGGGGGGAAATAGCGTTGGAGGAAGAGATTAATCGATTAAAGAGGATTATTCTTCAGTTGTTATTGACGTCTGAGAATCGAACTACCGATCTGCTGGAGATGATAGCGTCGGATTCGATGAGAGCGGTGGTCGTAAAGCAGGAGCATTCCGGACAGACCTATGAACTAAGGGAATCTTACTTGATCGCAGAGCGTAATTGGACAATTGTGTCGCAAAATCTAGTCATTTTATATCCCGAACGAATACCTGAGTCGATCTACCGTCGCATCACGATGAACGGTGAAGGAATTGGTCATGTTCTACGTGAATCTGAGGTGCCGAACCGGCGTAAGCTGCTCGCTTATGGCTGGCGCGATACGAATGAGGTCGTCGATTTATTTCACAAGCCTTACCGTTTAAAATTTCAAGCAAATCCTCAAACTCCGTTCAAGGAATATACGATTTCTTTCTCGGACCAACGAACCGCTATTCATATTTTGGAATACTTCAATCCAGAGATCATTATGTTACCCACACACTTCGACCCGACTGTCTGTTATGAATCGAGAGCTGATTAAAGGAGCTGAACGACCATTCTTACGAAACAGGAGTTAATTCAGGAGCTTGTTCAAATAATTACGACAAGCTTGAACATGCCTCTGCCAGAAGAACCCGTTACAGAGCATACGCCGCTCGGTGAGGGGGGTATAGGGCTTGACTCGATCAAAATTATTGAACTGGTTGTCAGGCTGGAGACGAATTTTGGTGTCACAGTGCCTGACGAACAATTGAAGCAAATATACGACTACTCAATCGGCCAGCTATCCGAACTGATTGCTACTAAGGCAGGTACACCATGATAGCAGGACAACAAATCACCAAGGAGTCGATTGCAGCTCTGCTGCGTGAACGTAAGCTGTATGGCGCAATAGATGATCAGATGGGCTTCGATACACCTATTTTGCTCGATTCCTTGTCGCTTGTTTGGTTTGTGGAAGGTCTTGAGCAGCGGTTCAGAATTGAGTTGGAGCTTGAGGATGCCGACTATAGCAAATTTGGTTCGGTTAACGAAATTTATGCGCTGTTAAGCGAGAAGGGCGTCGTATAGTCCATTCAATGACAGCAGCATGAATCTTCACAACAAGGGGGGAGAACCATGTCCGCTCGAGTCGTCGTAACCGGAATCGGCATGATGACGCCGGCAGGCTTCGGGGAAGAGACCGTGAAGCAAACGATTTTGGCAGGCGTGCATCAATTCCGCGACATTACCCGTTTCGACGGATCTAAGTTTCGGTCAGCGATTGCGGCGCAATCCACATTTGAAGGAACGTTACTTGACCTTGGCAGACGCTGTATGGAAGATGCTATTCGCTCCGCTGGCTTGTCCGAGATCGGTCTTGCAGAAGCATCGCTCGTTCTGGGCATTCAAGGTGATTACGATGCGCTAAGCCGTTACTGGAAAGCGAAGATGGAGCAGGAAATGTATGATTCGCGAATTGTTGAGTTTATGCCGTCTTATCATTTGGAAGCGCTATCAAATCACTACGGAATCGCTAAGCGCGGCTCAAAAATGGTTCTAAACAACGCATGCATTGCATCGAGCAACGCGATCGGTATTGCGTTCGAGCTTATTAAGCAAAAGCGTACAGATAGAGTGATATGCGGCGGGTACTCTCTCGTAACAGAGGAGATGTTCGCGAAGTTCGCTTCGGGACGCGCTTTTGCAACAGATGGTCGTATCCGATCTTTCTCCCGTAATCGTACAGGGATGCTGCTGGGGGACGGAGGTGCCGTGCTTGTTCTTGAAAGCTATGAATCCGCAAAGCGCAGACAAGCGCCAATTTATGCGGAGGTGGCCGGCTGGGGATTAGCTTGTGATGCATTTCACGTCAGTCAGCCTCACCCGGAGGGGGCTGGTGTTAGACGCGCGATCGAGAAGGCGCTGCGTACATCGTCAATCGATAAAGAACAGATTCAATATATTAACGCGCATGGCACGGGAACGCCTTATAACGATAAGAGCGAAACGTGCGGCATTAAGCAGGCGTTCGGAGATACCGCCTACCGTATACCGGTGTCGTCGACGAAGACGATGACCGGTCACATTCTGGAAGGAACAGGAGTTGTCGAGGCAGCTATTTCGATTGTTGCCATGAACGAGGGTGTTATTCCGCCAACGGTCGGTTATGAGGAGCCGGACCCGCAGTGCGACCTTGACTACGTTCCTAATGTTCCAAGACAGCAGCAGATCGATACTGTTATGAGCATTAATGCTTCGTTCGGCGGTAACAACACAGCTATTATTTTACGAAAACTGAAATAAGGGACGGTGCCCTGCATGCTAGTCATTACGTCTATGTCTTGCATAGGCCCATGGGGAGAAACGATCGAATCGTTCGTCGAATATTGCAAAAGTCAGACTCAGGGCAACAATTCCACCTTGCCTGAGGATAGACATGCGAATATTCCGCCGGTACCCGGCTTTATCGAATCGTCATTTAACCCGCTGGTGTACCGCACGATTCAATACTATGCAGAGAACGATAGGATACGTGACAGGAGTAAGCTTGCGATCATACTTGGCAGCACTTTCGGCGATACAGCGACAGCTGATCTTGCAAGCCGAAATTTGTTGTCCGGTCGATTACGCAATCCGCTGCTGTTCTACCAATCTGTACCTAACTCCATCCTTGGTTATGCATCAAGTCAGTATCAAATGACCGAAATGTTCACATGCATCACGTATAGCGGTGGCGCGGCTGCAGCGCTGTTAGAGATGGCTGAGCTCTATTTGGCCATGCCGGAAGTCGAACAAGTGCTAGTCATTGGCGTCGAGACGCAAAGCGAACGAGCTGATGAAATGTATATGAATTTGACGACAAGCGCTGAGCTGACAAAATCGATGGATAACGTTGTATCGCTAATGCTGGAGAATGGATTAACTGAACAAGCCTATGCAGAGCGTGCCGGTTCTATTTGGGTGCGGGAGATCACGCGGACAGAAGCGAGCGAGAACCATCTAGAATTGGAGGATGTCGTATCATGTCCAATTCGTGTGATTGGAAATGAAGGTCTGCTTAACATCGTACTGGCTGCAGAACAGCTAAATCGGCAGGATGCTCCAGACGGCAGCAGCTGTACTGTTCTAGATGATACCTTCGGAGGTGATCAATATGCCATTACACTTGTCAGAGGGGCTCACGTTATATGACCGGCTGCTGAATCTTTCGGATCCGGCCCGCATCGCTCTTAAAGGCAAATACGCACTATCATATGCGGAGCTTGAGGAAGCGATCGAAACTCGAAGGCTGTACCTGGAGAGGGAGGGCGTAAAGAAGGGAAGTCTAGTCGCGCTCAGGGTGAGCAATTCATTTACGTACATTTTTCTACTGTATGCTATTTGGAAGCAGGGTGCACAGGCTATGCTGATCGACCCAAGGCTTAAGCCTGCGGAAGCTTCGGCCCTGCTTGATGCCTATCAGCCTAATTATTATGTGTTCTCCGCTTCTCAGTCCGTCACTACTGCTGTATTTCAAGAAGAGGTAGACGTTGAAATAAAGGAGTATTGTGCCGAGACAGTCCATCGGCCCGAGCAGGTACTTGTCCTATTCACCTCAGGCTCCACAGGTCTTCCGAAAGCGATCGGTCGAACGGTCGAGGATCTTGTGTGGGATATGCTCAAGCTGACGAATGAGCCGCTGTTATCGGCAGATGACCGAGTACTCGGATTGACCCCCCTTAGCCATACGTACGGATTACTGAATGCAATGCTGCAAACGTTGTTAGTAGGAGCCACCCTACATTTCGCGCCAAGCAATCAGAGCAGGCACATTTTACATACGCTTCGGGAGGAACGGATTACGGTCATGTATGGCGTTCCGTTTCATTATCGGCTGCTGGCTGATGCGATCGATGAGGAGCCGCTGCCTTGCCTGAAGCATGCGATATCGGCAGGCGAAGCGCTGGATATGCAAGTGCATGAACGATTTTATGCCAAATACGGCGTCTCGATCGGTCAGCAGTACGGAATGAGCGAGACGGGTGTTCTTTCTATGGACTGGAATGGTCGCTCTCCAGAAAGCGTCGGTGAAGTACTCCCCGGCGTGCAGCTTTCAATTATTGAAGGGGAAATAAGAGTGAAGCTCGCTGCATCTCCGTATATCGGAGACCAGGGAAGCGATCGGTATGTAGACGGATGGTTTCGCACGAACGATGCAGGCAGTATCGACGCGAGCAATCGTGTGTCCGTTCATGGCCGAATCGATACGATGGTCTCGATCGGCGGACTGAAAGTGAATATGATGGAAGTGGAGGCAGTCATTAAGCAGCATCCGGGTGTGTTGGATGTCCTTGTCTGTTCTTCGGATGATAAATATGGATTAGAAGCTTATGTTCAACAGAATGACGTGATTTCAGAGCTTGTGCTGCGCGATTGGTGCAGGGAACGGATGGCGGATTACAAGGTGCCGAGATCGTTTTACTATGTTCAGGAAATTCCGCACACCTCGACTGGCAAAATCGACCGATCGCCTGATGCCCGTCTGAAGCTTCGGGAGCAGTGGCTTACAGACGCACTTCTCCAACAGCCGGAGCATGCCGGATTGTTAATCCAGTTAGCTGGAGTACTCGAGCGGAGAGAGCGGTGGCTTGAGGCGAATGACCTGTACCTCAGAGCGATGCGGGCGGCCTCGAACGAGCAGGAGCGCATGCAGGCCGAAGCTGGTGTTCAGCGGATGAGAGAGCTTCTTGTAGCAAGACCTCCTTCGCTAATGGAGTGTGCCAAGTCGCTGAATAAGGTCGTTAGTGTGTATTGTTACGGCAGGAGCGGAACCCATCTAGTAAAAAGCCTGTTAGATGAACATCCGGACATTATTCTGACGATGCTGGACGGAACCCGTATTTTCGAGCTCTGGAACGAAAGGGTGAACCGTAATGACGGCCCCTTTGATGTAGATGCACTGATCGACAGCATATTTGAAACATTCAAGGAGCTGTTCAACGAAGGACAAGTCTATGAGGAGCCGAAGATGAACGGAATGTGCTCACTCGGCGAAAACCGGGATGAGCTGTATACACTTGATAGAGAGCAGTTCAAACAATATTTTTCTCAGATTGTAGCCGCCGGAGACAAGCCGGACATGAAGCTGTTCTACCAAGCAGTTCAGCTGTCGGCCGCTTATTCACTTGGTCGAACCTACGATTGGCTGGAGGGAATACCGACCATTGTTGAAGGCGGTATTCATTTCGGTACACGGGTGGAAGAGACAAAGCGGCTGATCGAGCTGTTCCCTAAGACGCTGCTATTGCATGTCGTTCGGAACCCGGTCATTGCATTCGCTTCCGCTCTCAAGTTCCAGCTCGCATCCGGGCAGGCGAATTTGTACAATTTGAGCTTCCAGCTCGTTTCGCTCTTCCAGCCTGTACCCGCCGAAGTAGAGTGGACGAGCCGCACAGCAGTAATGAAGCTGGAGGATCTGCATACGAAGCCGCAGGCGACGCTGGAGCTGCTGTGTGCTATGCTCGGCATCCGCTGGCACGACTCGCTGCTTCACAGTACGTTTGGCGGCAAAAAGTGGTGGAACACATTAACCTCCGCTCTCGTGTCTGGGTTTAATACGAAGACTATTTCGAATTCGTACGACGAGCTGCTCTCTTCCTTCGATAAATTCAGGCTGGAGAGCATGCTGCGGGTGAAGTACCAGGTATGGGGCTATGACAGCCATGATTATGACAATGACGAGCAATTGATGGAAATGCTGAAGCTGCCGTTCAAGTTCGAATCGCTGTGGAGCAATGATGAGAAGGAGCGGGCGTCTAACCGGGCGATGATCCATCGTTTATTAACGAAGCTGCTGCGAGAAGAACGGACTCGAGATACGGAAGGCCGTCCGGATTATGAGGTGCGTCTGCTTTCTCCAGGAGGAGGGCGATGATGTCTGTTCAGTTCGGAACGAAGGCGGAAACGCTCGAAAGGCTCGAGGGCTTGATTTCGAATGCGACGGTACTTCCACAGTATCGTTTTGAAGTGAAGCAGTGGCGCACGAACCGGCAGTCCGTCCTTCAGCCGCTTATGCTCCGTTCATGGCTGACCATTCCGCTTATCGTTAGAAGCAGCGCTATCGGTGAGGATGCTGTTCATTCTTCAATGGCTGGTCGATATGTATCTGTCCTTAACGTGCAAGGGGCGGCGGAGCTGGAACAGGCGGTCGAACAGGTGCTGGCCTCCTATTCAGGGACTGATTCAAGCGATCAAATTTTCATACAGCCGATGCTGTCTAATATTATGTTAAGCGGTGTCGCCTTCAGCGTTGATCCGAACTCCGGCGGCCAATATATCGTCATCAATTATGACGACACGACCGGTTCCACCTCATCTGTTACATCTGGCACGACCAATCAATTGAAAACGTATTATTATTTCAAAAGCGCTAAGCGGCCAGCCATGAAACCTCTTGATTGCGTTGTAGCACTTGTAATGGAGCTGGAGGGGCTGCTTCACACTGATAAGCTGGATATCGAATTCGCGCTGGATAGCTCCGGCAGCCTCTATCTGCTCCAAGTAAGGCCGCTAATCGTCACGCAGCCGTTAGCTTCCGTGAGCAGACAGGAAGCGATTTTGCAGCGCATCTATGAGAAAGTGAAGCTTGCGCAGACTAGGAAGCCTTACCTGTACGGGGAACGTACTGTATATGGCGTCATGCCTGATTGGAATCCGGCCGAAATTATCGGCATTCGCCCTAGACCTCTTGCTCTGTCTCTGTATAAGGAGCTTGTAACCGACAGCATTTGGGCTTATCAACGCAGCAACTACGGTTACAAGAACGTCCGGAGCTTTCCGCTTCTTATGAATTTTTGCGGTATTCCTTATATCGACGTACGAGTCAGCTTTAACTCATTCGTTCCTGAAGAACTCGATGATTCATTAAGCGACAAGCTGCTGAACTATTATTTGGATAAGCTGACGGCGGAGCCTCACTACCATGATAAGGTTGAGTTTGAAATATTGTTTTCTTGCTTTACATTCGACTTGGAGGAACGTGTTAAGTCCCTGCATCAGCATGGGTTCACGAAAGAAGAAACCGATGAGCTGTGCAAAAGCTTAAAGCAATTGACGAACCATATCATCTCGGTCGAAAATGGCTTGTTAATGAAGGACTTGGCCAAAATCGATCAGCTGGATGCCAAACGACAGCAAATATTAGACAGCCCACTTGATATAGTCTCGCGTATATATTGGCTGCTCGAGGATTGCAAACGCTACGGTACACTGCCGTTCGCTGGCCTTGCGCGAGGTGGATTCGTGGCGGTTCAGATGCTTCGTTCGTTGATTGCAACAGGCATTCTGAATGAACACGATTATAACAATTATATGAGCTCGCTTGAGACGGTAAGCTCGAGCATTAGTGCAGATCTGTCTAGACTTGCTCCGGATGAATTTCTGGCACGGTATGGCCATCTTCGCCCCGGCACTTATGATATCCGATCCGCCCGGTACGATGAGGCGCCGGAACGTTATTTCGATTTCCAAGCAACCCAAGCCCGATCGGAGGCGGCTCCGTCCTATGACGAGAAACTGTCTTTCTCGCTCACGCTGAAGCAATACGACCGAATCAAGCAGCTGCTTGTTCATCACGAGCTGCTGGACGGAGATGTATTGACCTTATTTTCCTTCTTTAAGCTTGCAATTGAAGGCCGTGAATACTCTAAATTTGTATTCACGAAGAGCTTAAGCGAAGCACTTCGGCTGTTTGGACAGCTGGCCGCGGAGCTCGGCTTTACGGTTGATGATGCTTCTTATGCGGATATTCGGATTATTAAGCAGGCCTATGAATCGGAATGCGACTTGCTCGAGCTTATGACGGAGAGCATTATGACAGGAAAAAAACGATATGCAGACACTCTGCAACTGACGCTACCTCCGTTAATGATGGACCCAGAGGATGTGTGGTGCTTCAGTCTGCCAGAGCAGGAGCCGAATTATGTAACGATGAAAAGCGTAACAGCTCCGGTCGTCCTCGTTGATAAGCTGGACAGCCGTCAGCGTCTTGATCGCTGCATCGTACTCATTGAAAGCGCTGATCCGGGTTATGATTGGATTTTTACCCATCAGCTAGCCGGATTTATTACGATGTTCGGTGGAGCGAACTCCCATATGGCTATTCGAGCGGGGGAGATGTCCATACCAGCTGTTATTGGTGTCGGAGAATCGTTGTTTCGACAATATAGCAGAGCAAAGGTGCTGGCTATTGATTGCGCAGGTAAGAAAGTGAGCGTGGTGCAATGAAGCTAATTGCAATCACACAGCGGGTCGATGAAATAGCGGCATACGGGGAGCGGAGGGATGCGCTCGATCAGCAGTGGATTGAGCTGCTGGCAAGCTGCGGGCTGACACCGCTCATTCTGCCTAACCGTCTGCCAGTTGTCCAACAGCTGCTCTGGAGTGTGCCAATTGATGGCATTGTACTTACCGGAGGCAATGATCTGGTCAAATATGGAGGCAATGCCCCGGAGCGTGACGAGGTAGAGAAGCATTTGATTTCTTATGCAATCGACCATCGGATTCCGCTACTAGGTGTATGCCGAGGCATGCAAATGATACAAGATTACTTTAGTGTTCCATTAGTTGAGGTTGAAGGGCATATTGCATCCATACATACGATCAAGAGCGCAAGGGGCTGTGCTAAACGCAATAGCTTTCATCGGTTCGGAGCGCGTCATTCCGTGAAAGAGCTGATCGTTCTGGCGACTTCGGAGGATGGCGTTATTGAAGCGGTTGAGCACAGGACGACTAAGCTGAGAGGCATTATGTGGCACCCTGAACGGGCTAATGGCGGTGGTCTCGAGGATCGCCAGTGGATTCGCGATTGGTTATGGAATGGGCGATAAAAGATTCTTACATTAATTAGGAGGGGAATAATGAAGATGAAGCATGGAGATTTTACAGCGCTTGCAAAGCAATACGTGAACCGTCCCGGCTATTCCGAAGAGGTTCTGAATGCGCTTATAGCTTATACGGGAGCGAATCAATGGAACGGCGGTCTTGTTGCTGACGTAGGAGCAGGGACTGGTAAGCTGACCGAAATGCTGGCGGAGCTTGGGCTGCAAGGATATGCGGTGGAGCCAAACGACGCGATGCGGGGAGAAGCAATTCGTTTAAACCATACAACCGATAAATTTCAATGGATGAAGGGCTTCGCGGAAAATACGGGGCTGAAAGACAATGCAGTGAAGTGGGTATTTATGGCTTCCTCATTTCATTGGACCGATAAGAAGGCTGCATTGAACGAATTTCATCGGATATTGGATGAGGGAGGCCATTTCACGGCTCTTTGGAATCCACGGGATATTGCTCGGAGCGAGCAGCATCTGCATATCGAAAGCATTATTAAGCATTATGTGCCAGATTTGAAGAGGGTATCTTCTGGCTCTAATACGAATATGTCTGGAGTTGAAGAAGATCTGGTTCAGACCGGTCAATTCGGTCGATTAATCTTTATGGAAGCGCCGCATACGGTTCAAATGACGAAGGAGCGGTATATGAATGCATGGCGGTCTGTTAATGATATTCAAGTTCAAGCCGGCCCGGAACGATTCGAACAAATATTGACCGAGATCGACCGTTTCCTTGGCGATATCGAGACGATAGATGTGCCTTACAAGACGCGGGCATGGACCGTTCAAGCGCTATGAGAGCTATTCTATTGGCGGCTGGCAGAGGAAGCAGGCTCGGGAGCCTCACAGCAGAGGTCCCGAAATGTATGGTCTCACTAGCGGGTCGAACGCTGCTTAGTCGGCAGATAGAGGTGATTCGGCAAAGTGGTATCGACATGATTGGGATCGTTCGCGGGTATAAGGCAGAGCAAATAGAAGTGCCAGGAGCGGTGTATTTTCACAATGAAGAATGGAGCTCCACGAATATGCTTGTAAGTCTTATGCAAGCGAACTCATGGCTGAAAGAAGAGCGCTGCTTCGTCAGTTATTCAGATATTGTATATGGAGTAGATGCTATTGAAGCGCTGCAAAACACGGAGGAGCCCATCATTATTCCTTATAACGTGAACTGGCTGCCGTTATGGCAGGCCCGATTCGTAGATCCGCTGTCTGACGCTGAGACGTTCCGTGTCGATTCCTACGGCTATGTGACTGAGATTGGCGGCAAGCCATCGAGCGTCGAAGAAATACAGGGACAATATATGGGCCTACTAATGCTGTCACCTGAAGGATGGCGGACAATTGAGCATTTGACCGGCAAGCTGGACAAGGCTGACGTGCGGCGAATGGATATGACGGGTTTAATATCGGCGCTAGTGAACAATGGTGTACCTGTTCGAGCCATTCCTTATGAAGGGCCATGGCTTGAGGTAGATAGCGAGAGTGACTTGCGGTTATATGAGCAGCACTATTCGCATGTCTTATAAGATCAGCGGGTCTAGATTGGAGGGTGTTCAATGAAGCTCGCGTTCACTCCATATAACGAGAATAGGGTCGATTGCTATTGGAACAATGTGTTCGGGATCATGATGACCCGAAATCCGTCGTTCCGTATCCTCGTTCCGCTAGTTAGCTCCCGGTATGAGATGCCCATCGCAGATCAGAGCCGTATGTCAGAAGAACAGTTTCAACATTGGCAAAACAACGGGCTGCTGCTTCCGCATGTCAGAAAGTGGTTTCCGGATAAAATCTTTCAACAATATATGAAAGCGATCGATATCCCGGTTTCCGTAAACACAGATATCATGGATACTATCAAACAATATATACGCGAAGGAATTTATTGCTTTGTAAGGCTGAATAGATTCCATCTATCCATATGCCCGGAGTTTGGAAAAGAAGAGCTTGTACATCCGATTATGATTTACGGATTTGATGAGGACCGAAAGGTTGTCCATCTTATTGAAGATTGCTCATCACGATTCGAATCGTATGAGGTAAGTTATCATGAGATTGAAGCCTCCTATGAGTCGATCGCTGCAGAAGAGAAGTTAGCGCTAGGCATACAGGTTTTAAGTGATCGGTTAAGTGAGCATGTACCTGTCGAAACAATACTCCAGAATATTGAAGTACAACTAAACAGCGAGTCTGTTGTGCAAGACAACATCACGTATATTAAAGGGTTCGAAGCGGTCAAGCAATATCGGCATCGCTTTCATGAAGCGGCAGCGCGTGTTACGGTAGCAGATACCAACGTACATAACCGTCTGTCAACGCCGGTATTCTATCAACAACGCAACCTTATGCTAGTGGAATATTTGATGAATGTCGGTATTCTGTTAGAGAGGGACGGCAAGGAGCTGCTTAATCATTTCACGAAGCTTCACCAAACGTGGGGACTCATTCGTTCGAAGCTGCTCATCTATATCATGATGGAGACAAAACCGGAGGCGGCGCAATATTTTGTGAGGATGGATGAGTATATTGCGGAATGTCTGCAAGAGGAGCTTCTGTTGGAACAGATGGTCAATCATTTGAGGTATGCTTAAGTAAGCGGAGGTGAGATAATGGGCCGTGCTGGAACCGTATATTGGATTACCGGACTTTCCGGATCAGGTAAGACGACAATTGGCTCATTACTGCGCGATCGGCTGAAAGAGCGGGGGCGGTCGGTCGTCCTGCTGGATGGTGACGCCTTGCGTGAAGCATTCGGCAATGATCTTGGGTATACGGAGGAAGAACGCAGGCGAAGTGCGATGCGCAATGCGAGATTGTGCCTTCTGTTGTCAGAACAAGGCATCGACGTCGTTTGCGCTACCATCTCGATGTTTCATGCTTGTCGGGAATGGAATCGTCAACATATGGAGTTCTACCGGGAAATTTATTTACGTGTCTCATTAGATACTTTAATTAAGCGTAACCAGAAAGGATTGTACTTTGAGGCTTTAAACGGAGGCAACCAAGAAGTGGCGGGCATAACGATGGTGATTGAGGAGCCGCGGGAGCCGCATCTTGTTGTAGACAACGAAGGGGGATTGACTCCGGAGCAAATCGTAAGTCAAATCCTTGAGTTAGATCTGGAATCATGCTAATGGTAGACAAAAAAGCGGCAGACCAGCATGTGAGTGCTGAATCTGCCGCTTTGTAATCACAGCTTAATGGCTGCCTACGGCTCCAGATGGAACCGATTGGCCAAGTGCAACTTCGATCAAGTGCTCGCCGCCGTCGCCGACGACCGGCACAACATTGTTAGCAAGCAACTCACCGTTCAGTTTAATGCTCTTCACGCCTTTGCTAACATGATCTTCGTTCGTAATGACGATACGATAAGTGTCACCGCGGAAGACGCGTTTGATTTCGAGACGGCTCCAGTCTTTCGGAATACAAGGGTCGATACGCAAGCCGTCGAAATCAGGCTGTACGCCAAGAATAGCTTGCGTAATCGCGACATAGTTCCAAGCCGCCGTACCTGTCAGCCACGAGTTTTTCGCTTCACCGTGACGAACGGCGTCTTTGCCAGCGATCATTTGTGCGTATACGTAAGGCTCCATCCGGTGAATCTCACTAATGTCCTCTAGATATGCTGGCGCAATCTTCTTGTACAGCTCGAATGCACGGTCGCCGCGGCCAAGGACCGTCTCCGCCATCATGATCCAAGGATTGTTATGGCAGAAAATACCGCCGTTCTCCTTATAGCCTGGTGGATAAGAGGAGATCTCACCCAGATTCAAATAGTATTGTGAGTAAGTCGGCTGCTGCAGAACGATTCCATAATCGGTCTCCAGATGCTTCTGTACCGAGTCGAGCGCTTTGAGTGCATAGCCTTCTTGGACACCGATGCCAGCCATTACACAGAAGCCTTGCGGCTCAATGAAAATTTTTCCTTCCTCATTCTCGTTGCTGCCTACTTTGTTGCCAAAGTGGTCGTAAGCGCGCAGGAACCATTCGCCGTCAAAACCATACCGAAGCGTCGTCTCACGCATCCGGTCGATTTGCGCTTGCGCTTCAACTGCTTCTGCTTCAAGACCGCGTCGCTTGCACAGCTCCACGTAATCCGGGCCGACATAGACGAACAAGCCCGCGATGAACACCGATTCTGCTACGCGGCCTTCAATGTTCTGCGTCGTCTGGAACGATTCGCCCGGCTCCTTGGAGAAGCAGTTCAGATTCAAGCAGTCATTCCAGTCGGCGCGGCCGATTAGCGGCAAACCGTGCGGTCCAAGATTATGAATGACATGATAGAACGAACGCTTCAAATGCTCGAACAGTGTCGCGGTATTGTCTGGATTGCAGTCGAACGGAACTTGCTCGTCAAGAATCGAAATGTCACCTGTTTCCTTAATATAAGCGGATGTACCGAGAATGAGCCACAATGGATCGTCGTTGAAGCCGCTGCCGATCTCATTATTGCCTTTCTTCGTAAGCGGCTGATATTGGTGGTACGCCGAGCCGTCTTCGAATTGAGTGGAGGCGATGTCGATAATCCGTTCGCGGGCACGTTCCGGAATTTGATGCACGAAGCCGAGCAAATCTTGGTTCGAGTCGCGGAAGCCCATGCCACGGCCGATTCCGGATTCGAAATAGGAAGCGGAACGAGACATATTGAAGGTGACCATGCATTGATACGGATTCCAGATGTTAACCATCCGGTCGAGCTTCTCGTCTCCACTCTCGACGGAGTATTTGCTCAGCAGACGATCCCAGTATGCCGCAAGCTCAGCCATCGCTTGTTCGACATCTGCTTTGGTCGCGAATTGGTTGATCATATCATAGGCACGCGTTTTGTTAATGACGCCTGGAGCTGCCCATTTCTCTTCCTCCGGATTCTCAACATAGCCGAGAATGAAGTTGTAGGACACTTCTTCACCAGGCGCAAGAGTAATGTTGAGCTGATGCGAGCCGATTGGCGACCAGCCGCTTGCATGCGAGTTGGATGCTTGACCCTGCGTGACAACCTGTGGTGCATCGAACCCGTTGTAAGCACCAAGGAACGATTCCCGGTCTGTGTCGAATCCGTCAATCGGAGCATTAACCGAGAAGAATGCGAAGTGGTCGCGGCGCTCACGGTATTCCGTTTTATGGTACACGACCGAGTTCTCGATCTCGACTTCACCCGTACTCAGGTTGCGTTGGAAGTTCGTCATATCGTCATTGGCATTCCATAAGCAGAATTCAACGAATGAGAACAGCTTCACGGACTTTGTTGCCTTCGATTTGTTACTAATCGTAAGCTGATGCACCTCACCCGTATATCCGAGAGGAACGAATGCAAGCTGCGTAACGCTAAGCCCGTTGCGTTCGCCCGTAATGGACGTGTAGCCAAGGCCATGGCGGCATTCATAACGGTCCAGCTTCCGCTTGACTGGCATCCAGCCTGGCGTCCAAATATCTCCTTCATCGTGGATATAGTAATAACGTCCGCCGTTATCAATCGGAATGTTGTTGTAGCGGTAACGCGTCAGACGGCGCAGACGAGCGTCACGGTAGAAGCAGTAGCCGCCAGCTGTATTGGAGATCAGACCGAAGAAGGTTTCATTGCCCAGATAGTTAATCCATGGGTAAGGCGTCTGTGGTGTTGTAATGACATATTCTTTGTTAGCATCATCGAAATAACCGAATTTCATCTTGAAATGAGCTCCTCTCCATAACAGAAGTGTAAATGACGATACATCTAACTAACGCGCGTTAGCGAACGTCAAATAAAGAGTGAACCGTGGGGTAGGTTCACAAACGCTTGCATGAATCTCGGATGATGAGTTCCGTAGGAAAGCTTGATGAGTTGAAAATCTTCGTGCCTTGTGTGCACATGCTGACGATTTGATTGACCGCTTCCTTGGACATGTCGTAAATCGGCAATCGGACGGTGCTTAGGCTCGGTATAAATTGGGATGAGATCGGAATATCGTCGAAGCCGATAACGGATATGTCGTCAGGAACGCTTAAGCCGTTATCGCGGATCGCTTGTATGGCGGATAATGCCATGTCATCATTCGCAGCGAATATGGCAGTAGGCATTCGTTCTCGATCCTGGCTCAGCATCCGATAGACCTCTTCGTAAGCAGCCGCTTTCAGAAATTTACCATCCAGAATATCGCTGTCCTCATATGGCAATCCAAATTCGTTCATCATCGCTTCGTAAGCGAGAAACCGTTGGCGTCCGGAGAGCGTGTTCATTCTTCCGCGAATATGTGCGATCCGGCGATGGCCGAGTTGAATCAGATAGCGCATTGCTTCACATGCGCCATGGTAATCGTCGGAATTAATGACGGATAGCGTCTCCCGGTTGTGTGAATGCTCGGCAATTTCATCGAGCTCGAAGTCGATCATAACGAACGGTTTGCCTAATCGGCATATTTCTGCGATTCGGTCGGAATCCTTCTGTGTGCCGACAATGATGCCGCCGTCGATGCGGCGCTGCTGGAAAGCTTGTTTAATCTTCAAATAATCGTCCTGCATATACACGGTATGTACGAGCACATAGAAGCCGGCGGCGTTCGCCGTATCGATGACCGTGTCTACGATCGGCGCGAAGTAATGGTTCTGGTAAATGCGGTTGCCAGTATGCCGCTCGTCCATGCTGACAACGAACAGACCGATCGTATCCGTCCCTTTGCCTGCGAGTGCGCGGGCGGAAGTATTCGGTTCGTAATGGTACTGTTCGATGATTCGCAGCACTTTGTCCCGGGTCCGTTGTGGGATATCCGGATAGTTGTTCAAAACACGGGATACAGTGCTGCGAGATACACCTGCCAGCTTGGCAATATCCTCGCTTCGCATGGCTAACTCCCTTTCTGAACGCGCGTTAGTTCCATTGTATCCTAGAAAAGGATGGCGTTCAATGCTATTTTAAACGAAAAAGCTGCAGCTGGGAAATATTTTTCAAGTGTAGAGTTTAGGTATTAACCGATATATATCCAAGCTATAATAAAGAAGGGTGCCCAAATTTTGGGTAAGTGGGTTAGCGGTGCAGCTGTATCATACTAAATCCGAGGAGTGTATGTAATGTCTGTCGATGTTTATATGAATTTTAATGGGAATTGTCGTGAAGCGGTCGAATTCTATGCATATGTGTTTGAGACAGGTACCCCGAACATTATGACATTCGGCGAAGCGCCGCCTCATCCTGATCATCCTCTTACAGAGGAATCGAAAAATCTTGTGATGCATGCGCGCATCGAAGTAGAGGGCAGCACGTTGATGTTCTCAGACGTATTCCCAGGCATGCCGTTCACGATAGGCAGCAACATTACACTTGCTTTCGTGACAGTCAGCGAAGATAAAGCTCGCACCGTCTTCAAACGGTTGTCAGACGGCGGTAAAGTGGAAATGGAGCTGCAGGAAACGTTCTGGAGCAAGCTATACGGTCAGGTTACGGATAAATTTGGAACTATTTGGCAAGTAAATCTTGACAGTGGCGGTTAATGGGTTGCAACGCATTAATGAATTAGAGAAGCATTTAGGGTGAATGGAATACCTGGCTGGAGCGAATAAGCTGTTCAGAAGCTTAGATTATAGACTTCTGAACAGCTTCTTTTGTTGGAATCTTCATTCACTAGTAGCCTTAGGTAATGGAGTTGACGCATAATAGGAATAAGTATAAGAAAAATTAGAAGAATAGGAGTGAGATGCATGTCTGACTTTGACGAACTGGCGGACAAGCGGCGGAGAAATTTGAAGCTTATTCATTTTAATAGAGACGACCAATCGCTCGTGGAGTCGGATAAGCCGAAGGAGACATTCGCGGATGTCGGCGGTCTGGAGGAAGTCAAGAAGAAAATTCGGATGAGCTTTATACTGCCGCTGAAGCAGCCGGAGCTGTTCGCCGCTTTCGGCAAAGAGGCTGGTGGAAGTCTGCTGCTGTACGGCCCACCTGGCTGCGGCAAAACGTTTCTTGCTCGCGCTGTAGCAGGTGAGATTGATGCTAACTTCTTGCATATTGAGCTGCAGTCGATTTTGTCCATGTGGTCGGGACAGAGCGAGCATAATCTTCATGATATATTCGAGAAAGCGCGTCAAAGTAAGCCATGCGTTATCTTTATTGATGAGCTGGATGCGATGGGCGGAAGCCGTCACCAGATGCTGCAGCACCATGATCGAATGCTCGTGAACCAGCTGCTGTTGGAATTAGACGGCTTGCAATCGAACAATGACAACGTGTTCGTGATCGGTGCGACGAATACACCGTGGTATCTAGATTCCGCACTTCGTCGTCCAGGCCGATTTAATCATTTGGTGTTCGTGCCGCCTCCGGAGCAGTCGGAGCGTGAAACGATTCTTCATTTGAAGCTCGCAGGCAAGCCGGTGGATGACCTGAATTTGAGTAAAATCGCGGCTGCTACAGCTATGTTCTCCGGCGCAGATTTGGAGCAGATCGTCCAGGATGCGGTGGAGGCAGCACTAGAGCGAACGTTCGAATCGGGCGAGATTCAGCCGATTACACAGGATGATTTGCGCAAAGCAGCGAAATCCCGTAAAGCGACGACGCTCGATTGGTTCGCGACCGCACGAAATTACGCGACCTTCAGCGACGTGAACCAAGACTATCAGGTCGTACTAGAATATATTAAAAAGCATGGAGTGAAGTAGCAGCGTTACGGGAGTACAAGGAGGAGAAGACTAGACGTGAACCGTTCCTACGGCAACTCGTTCCAAAATATTTATCAGCTTATTTCATGGCATCGTTATAAGGAAGCGCTTAAGGAAGCGGAAGAGCTGCTGCGCGTGGAGCCGGAGGACCCGGATGTTTATGCGCTTATTGCACAAATTTATTGCATCATGGACGAGTACGATAAAGCTATGCATTGGGTGAGCGAATCGATGAAGCGGGACCCGGATAATCGATTGGCTTGGTTCGTGCGAGTCGGTGTCTATTATGAGACGAACGATATGAAGGCGTTTCTAGAAGCGCTTCCGATGGCGCAGCGTATTGATCCATACGAGGGACAATACTATTTTTTGCATGCTAATGTTTTGAGCAAGAATGGAAAGCTGGAAGAAGCGAGAGAGCAGCTGAATCATGCACTGGAGCTGGAACCGGAATCGCCAATTTTCCTAGCGATGATGAGTTATTTAGAGGCGTTGCTAGGAGACCTGGTTGAAAGCAGACGACTTGATCGGCAGGCGCTTCAATATGATTCTGAAGTGCCCCAGGCGCTGCTCTATTTGGGCTGGGCAGCAGGTGCCAGGGGGGATTATAAGCTGCAGGAGACGTACATGGGGATGGCCGTCCGTCTGAAACCGGATGAGAAGCAGTACCGAGATGAGTATTTGGAAACGTTGCAGCAAGGACATCCTCTGTATCGCATCGTGCTGTGGCCTGTCAAATTTTTGCGCCGGTTGAAGCCATGGCAAATCTTACTTTCATGGATTTTAGCTTGGGCGCTGTTTAAGCCGCTTGTTGTGATATTCATTGTGGTGTACATTTTCACTCACTGGATGACAAAGGCAATTGTACATGTGCGGGTGTTCGGATGGAGACGCTCGTAAAATGGCTGCCTGAATTGAAAGCTGATTGAAGCACGATCAGCTTCTTTGCTATAGATGGAACTGTACACAAATGATGAATCGAGGTTAGGATATGAGCCGTACTGCTGCATTATGTATTCTTATTATCTCGCAATTTATATATGTATTGCTGCTTGTTGTATGGCTGGTTATGACCGCGATGTCCGCCATGCTGTTCGATTCACCTCAAGCTGAACGCCAGGCGGCACCTTGGCTTATTCTTGTCTATATTCTACTGTATCCGGTTGGTGTTATTGTATCTATTGTTCTAGGTTGGGTCAAATTTGCCTCCGGTCAATATAAGCAGCTGTTAATTTGGAACGCTATTCCGCTTATATGGATCGTTCCTTTTGTTGTATTAATGGTGTACGCGTTTTCTTAAACCCCGCATATTGACATCTGGTGATGATCAGCAGATGTTCCACGATTTGCAGGTTGACCCCTCTGTCTAGTCTGATAGAATTGCTAGTAGACAATTTCTATTAGATTACTAGGAAATTGACAGGGAGGGAATAGAAATTGACGACTTCAATGATCGTTACCGGTCTGCTTTGCGGTGCACTGCTCGGCTTTGTGATGCAAAGAGGCCGTTTTTGTTTGACGGGCGGCTTTCGGGATATGTATTTGGCGAAAGATAACCGGATGTTCTACGCACTGCTGATTGCTATCACTGTCCAAAGCATCGGCGTCTTTGCACTTATTAAATTGGATTATATCCAATATGACGCAGGCCAATTCCAATGGCTTGCCTCGATATTCGGTTCTTTCATATTCGGTATCGGAATTATACTGGCAGGCGGATGCGCAACCGGTACTTGGTATCGGGCGGGCGAAGGGTTGATCGGCAGTTGGATTGCTCTCGCAGGCTATATGCTGATGGCAGCCATTATGAAATCGGGTCCGCTTCATAAGCTGAACACAAGCCTTGCCGACTATACAACGGAGTATAACTCCATCGCGGACACGTTCGGTATGTCAGTATGGATTCTCATTGCATTGCTTACGGTCATAACAGCAATTGTAGTGATACGAACGATTCGCAAGCCGAAGCCGGTTATCCCTACGATGAAGCCGAAGCACAAAGGCTTGAATCACCTGTTGTTCGAGAAAAGATGGCATCCGTTCGTGACGGCCGTGCTCGTCGGCCTTATAGCCATCATGGCTTGGCCGCTTAGCGAAGCGACAGGACGTAACTTCGGCCTTGGTGTGACGACTCCTTCAGCGAATATTTTGCAATACCTAATAACCGGTGATGATGCGGTGCTTAATTGGGGTGTTTACCTTGTACTCGGTATTCTAGTCGGCTCGTTCATCGCTGCGAAGGCAAGCCGGGAATTTCGTTTCCGCGCTCCAGATGCGAAGACAGCTGTGCTCAGCTTCATCGGCGGTTTGTTGATGGGTTTCGGGGCAAGCTGGGCGGGCGGCTGTTCGATCGGTAACGGGCTTGTAATGACATCGATGATGACATGGCAGGGCTGGGTATCTCTACTCTTTATTATTTTGGGTACATGGACGGCTTCGTATTTCGTCTATGTCCGTCCGCGCCGTGCTCGTGCCGGCGTCAACTAATGAATCGAACATCACGAATTGGAGGACGATAGAGATGAAACAGAAGCTTGAAGTGCTTGGGATGGTATGCCCGTTCCCGCTCATTGAAGCGAAGGAAGCGATGGAGAAGCTCAGCAGCGGTGATGAGCTCATTATTGATTTCGATTGTACGCAGGCGACGGAGAGCATTCCGCGCTGGGCTGCTGAAGCTGGACATACGGTGACGAACTATGAGCAATTAGACGATGCATCTTGGACAATTACAGTACGAAAAAAATAACAACACAACGCCCGACTGTCATTATCGAGTGACGGCCGGGCGTTTATATTTAATGGATAGTAACTTTATTACATTCGAAATTGAAACGAATGGAAGTGGAAACGGCTGCCCGGCAAAAATACGAACGTTACGGTCTGACTTCCCGTTACCGGCTCAAGCACATATTCCCGTTCGCAATAGCCTTTGGAATAGCCGAATTCGACAAGCTGCTTCGAATCACCTTGTGGTCCGCTGAACTGAATATGAATCGTATTGTTGTCGATCGGAGATTGGCCGCAAATGGTTAGCTTCGTAGTGCCGATTTCACCAAAATCCATATCCTGGAACATGAGCGACACATTGTTGCCGATATTCTCTATAGAATCGCTGGTGATCGTAAACGTGTCGCCATAAATTTGATCGTTGTCGAGTGCCGACAACCGTTCGAACGCTTTCGCTATCGGCTTAAATTGTAAGCCTTTCAGATGGATAGTGTGGCGCAAGACGAGGGTAATCGATGTAACGCCCGATAACCGGCGCGGCAGTATATAGGTCTCCTCCTGATATACGTCCCATATGGTCGGTTTCTGGTAGGTAACCGTCGTAATGAGCGAAGCATTTGGCTGGTCTGGAATCCCTTCCCATATATCGATCGCAACTTCACCGGCATCGAGTGCGAAGATCGGCAGCGTTATTTCATTGGCGCCGTAGCTTCCGAAATCGATGCGGTCGAAGCAAATCCAGCTTTCCTTGTCTCGAGAAGTCGCAATGCCACGTTCGTTACCGTTCGTCAGGTTTCGGCTTGCACTGCTGTAATAGCCGGCTGAAATAAATTCGTAAGGATTGAGGAACGCTTGACCCAATCCGTCGATATGGCATTCCCTAAGTGAATAAAGGTCAATGGATTCCGCACCGTTCTTCGTTGCGCAGCGAATGTAGAAGTCGCCGTCTCCGAGTGCCGTAATGACCGCAGCATGTCCATCGGGCTGAAGCGAAGCGATGTTCGCATCGATGCCGGCTACATTCGTAATGCGCCAATGCACGTCCTGATGCGTTGCATTGTGCGGATGCAGCTTAACTTGGAATGGAAGCGACGGATGATCCTTTGACAGCTGATTGCCTTGCGGGCATACAATTTCAAGCTTCCGTACAGGGATCACATCGTGCGCTTGTACATGATCTTCGCTGCTGAACACAGGCTCGTGCAGCGATGCGTACGCATAAAGCGAATACGGCTCATCTGGATTGCAAGCCGCAGCAGGTGCGATGGCTTCAAGCTTGATCTCGCTTGCACCCAATCCTCGTGAGAAAGCACGTACCATAATCGTTCCGCTGTCTAGTGTACTCGCGATGATCGCAAGCAGCTTCCCGCTGAACATTCGGCGGTTACTGCCTTTATACGAGTCGTAATCAGTGCTGTCTCCGTTATCAAGACCAACTAATCGGCCGGGACCCTCGATCGACAGATGAATTCGGTTATTCGCATTCTCCACCGTATTGCCTTGTTCATCTAGAGCTGTAATCTCGATAAAAATAAGATCGGAGCCGTCAGCCGTAATCGTCTGTTTGTCCGGAACGAGCCGGATGGAGGTCGCATCGCCGAATGATCGCTGAACGTCTGTTGCAATAACGACGTCGTTCTCGTCATAGGCGACGGCGCGCAGTTCGCCAGGCGAATAAGGAATTTGCCATTCGCCAACGAGCTTCTGGCCGCGGACATGATCGATCAGAAACGTGCCCTGCGATTGTCCATTGAAGAACAGCTCGATCTTCGGCGCATTGGAGCAAACGCGCACATCGATCAGCTGACCCTCGGAGAAATCCCAATATGGGAAAATATGAACCATCGGGCTAACTTTATAATCGGTCCATTCTGCTTGATAAATGTAGAACGAGTCTTTCTTGAAGCCAGCCGTGTCGAGCTGGCCGAAATACGAATTTTTCGTATGATACGGCGTCGGTTCACCAATATAATCGAAGCCGGTCCATAGAAATTGGCCTAGCGAATATGCGGCATCGCGGTCAGAGATGATGCAGTGCTCCGTGCTGCGCGCCCCCCAGCTCGTCGAGCTGTTGCCTAGGGAAGAACATTGCTCGTCATCGTCAGCCAATACGGATTGGGCGAGAGGGAAGTGGTAAATGCCGCGGCTCTGCACCGTTGAGCACGTCTCACTGCCGTATATGATCCAGTCCGGATGCTCTTCATGGTGAAGATTGTAATATTTTTCTCCATAGTTATAACCGGCGAACTTCACGATATCGGCGCACTTCTGGGCGTTCTCCCATGGCATAAAGTTGGAGCCGATCGTGACGACCGCATTCGCTCTCGGATCGTGCTTCTGCACTTCCTCCATCAGCTCTCTCGTCAGTACTTGACCGCGCTCATCGGCATGCGTGTCGTAAATTTCGTTGCCGATACTCCACATCATGACGCTCGGGTGGTTCCGGTCTCGGCGCACCCAGCTTGCCACATCCCGCTGCCACCATTCTGGATAAAAGCGGGCATAGTCGTATGGCGTCTTCGGACGTTCCCACATATCGAAGCCTTCCGATACGATAAGCACGCCCATCTCATCGGCTAACTCCATCAGTTCGACGGCTGGCATGTTATGAGCCGTTCGGATCGCATTGACGCCCATTTCCTGCAGCAGCGTTATTTGCCGGCGAAGCGCCGTTTTATTGACCGCAGCGCCAAGGCTGCCTAAGTCATGGTGTTGGCAGACGCCATTGAGCTTAAGATGTCGACCATTCAGGAAAAATCCGCGTTGACTATCGTATTCGAAGGTGCGGAAGCCGAACGTCTGACGCTCCTGCTCCACGACAGAACCGTTCACAATCAGCTCTACCAATAGCTCATAACATGCAGGGTTATCGATATCCCAAATCGCAGGATTTAAAACTCGGAAAGAGCAATTTGCATTGACCGTACTGCCTGGTTGTACTTGAACGGCAGTCTCTTCTTCGGCAACTTTATGATTTGCTGCATCCGTAATCGTATATCGCAGGCTGTATAAGTTGCTCATTGCTTCATACTCTGCGAAAATGACCTCGGTATCGATCTCGACGTTCCATTCCTCGCCAAGCTTATTCGTGGAAATGTAGATGCCGTCCGCTGCAATGCGACTGGCTGGGGACGTCTTCAGCCACACCGGACGGTAGATGCCAGCCCCTGAATACCAGCGCGAGTTCGGAGATTCGTGTATTACTTGTACATAGATTTCATTACTGCCCTGGCGAATATATGGTGTGATATCGATCTCAAAGGTAGAATAGCCATATTTCCACGTTCCGGCCAATTGGCCGTTGACATAGTAATAGGAGTTCATGTATACGCCTTCAAAACGGAGCGACATATACTGGTCTTGCTTTAGCTCGTCTAGCTCCAGCGTCGTCTTGTACCAGCCTTGTCCGTTCTCATACAAGTTGTTAGAGTCATAGATCAGCCAATCGTGGGGGAGTGTAACGTGTTCCCATTCCCAATCTCCAGACGTTACCTCGTTCAGCGTCGTTCCTAAAGGCTGCTTCATAAATTGCCAGCCGTTGCTTAGCTTTCTCTTGCTGCTCATGCGTACGTACACTCCTTCTTCTTACCGTCGTCCACTTCTAGCGAGTTGACGGTGGACATTCGCTGCTCGTTCATATCATAACACATACAAGAACTTGTCGATAACTAACTAATACGTTTAGTAGGTTAAATCAAATAGACTGAGGGATTATTGATGTAGTAATATATCCCTTGTATATATATTATTGAAACTTTTGGGAGCTGATTACATAAAGATGTCTTTTATAAGGTTGTCTACTGCAGCTGTATGCTTCTTGCTTACAAGTGTTATAGCTTTAACCGCCGGCTGCTCTTCTTTAAGCTTCGACCAAGAAATTGCCTTGAAAGTGAAGATTTTGTATTGGGATAGAGCTACTTTCATGGAGAGGTACGGGAATTATTTTGCGATGGAATTTCCTAATGTTGAGCTTGATGTTGTGCCGTTGAACCAGATTTCTGGTGATAAAGGGCAACTGCACAAGCTCGTCCGTGAGGAGAATTTCGATTTGATTTTCCTGAAGGAGACATTCCAATACGATGATATCCTTCAGCAAAATCTGCTCTCTCCAATCGATTCCTTATTTAAGAACTATTCCGATTGGGTTCAGCCCGTGCTAGAGAAGTTTAAGCGTGAAGGGACGCTGTACGGTTATCCGATATCGTACTACGTAGATGCAGTATATATCAACCAAACTTGTTCGAGCAAAGCGGAGTTCCGCTTATGGATGAGACGACAGCCATCGATTGGGATGAATGGTTTCAGATCGTAAATCGTTTGGTTCTGATCCTGTTGGGGTTAGTTATAATGACAGTGCTGCAGCGTTTGCGCTCGTTCTTGGTACTTTGCAGGGGCTCACTTTCTATTCGCAGGACCGCGTCGTGCTAGCTACACCGGAATGGGAGTATCGATTCGAGCAAGTTCGGACTGCGTTCAAGAATGGAGCGATCCGAGCAGAGACAAGCCTTGACCCTTTCTTGGGTGATTCATTCGAGCAGGGAAAAGCAGCGATGAAGTTCGCGGACAGTAATTATTATCAATCGTTGGACATTAAAATGCGTATGAGTGCAAATCCGTTTAAGTGGACGGTCGCACCGATGCCTAATAATTCAACAAGCGGATCGGCGTCAGCCTCGATCTACCACGTGAACGAGATCGCAGCAATTTCTCATCAAGCGGGGAATAGGGAGGCAGCAGAGCAAGTATTAAAATTTATTGCGAGCGAGAAAATAGCGAAAATATTGCAGGAACGAGGAGAGTTGGCGACTCGTAATATTGAAGCGAACAATGAAAAAGTAAAGCGGTTCGCTATTCTATCGGATGCTCCATATGCGCCTGCTGCGAATAAAAGCTATGATGAACTTCTAGCTTCCATGCCGGAAGAAATGGCAGCAAAGTTTGCAAATGCCGCGACGGCTGTTATGAACGAGCTGCTCGTAAGCGATAAAGACACGATGGAGGGCTTGAAGGAGATTGAGGCAACGGTGAATGGAGAATAGAAGAGGTATAGCTAATATGAAGGTCAGGATTGATCTCCCAGCCGAAAAAGAAGGCAGCCGACTACATCCAGACGGTTGCCTTCGTTCAATTAAAATTCAAACTTAAGGGGACCTTTGTCGGTCAATTCAAACGGACCAGGAGAGACATCTGCATCAGGTCTTCTTATTCCAAAGTAATCGGAGTCAAAACGATATGGAGTGCTGTCCGGCTCCTCATAGTTCATATCGGCGTGATAGGTTTTTCCCAGCAGGTCAGTCGTAACCACCCTTGCAGAGGCTCCTTGCAGTAGTTCCGGCTCATTGATCTCGATTTGCACCTTTCCTTGCGCAGCATGGATCGCCACTTTCATACCCTTCTGTACAAAGATCTTCGCATCGGATTCATGACGACTAGGCACCGCATCGTTAAGAAATACATTACCGCCCATCGCCACCGGAAGAACTGCATTTCCGATGAAGAAAGCTTTAGCGGCATCGCCAAGCTCCATAAGCTCCTCCTTAGTATATTCCCACCACTGTTTATCGTGTACATTAGGGTGTTGGTCGTATCCCCCCAGCCCTACAGCATGCAGATAACAAATGGAATTTTCCGGAACGCCGTCCATGATCGTCTTCCCGTCCTCTCCGACTTCATCCCTTGGTTTAAGCGGAAGATGCTCGAAGAAGGTGATTGGAACAGGCTCCTTATTGGCGTCATCTCCTAGAAAGATATTGTTGTAGTACCTGTCATCTCCCCCAGTAATATTGGAATACCCCGCCATTGCCGTTTCGTGAGGGAAGTGATAAGGAGTAGTCCGGGTAAGCTCGGAACGAACAACAAATCTACCGGCGAACAGATTATGGACAAACGCTCCGCCTTGTGCCATATTCCTGAAATTCATAGGGGAGAGGAACAAATTATGATCGACCATATACGGTCCGTGACAAACCTCAACGAAGAGATCTTCCGAAAGATTGTCAAAAAAGATATTGCGGCTGATGCGAGTGCCTTGTGCCTGCCAGTCTAACCAAATTGCACGATAACAACTGTATATTTTATTGTCGCCAATTTGAGTATCCAAGGAAGCATGCAGTTTAATTCCGGCGACCTCGGCGCCGTGTCTAAGCCGCTTGTGGTGAATGTTGTAAATACGGTTCTGGTAGATGTGACTGAAGGCTCCTCCCATATGACCGACGATACCTGCCTGTTCGCAGTCATGAATGATATTCCCGCGAACGATATGACTGCCGACTTTATCCTTGTGCCAGCCGGACCGTAATGCTCGCAGAATAACCTCCTGCTCTCGTTGAGTTCCGCCTTTTATATGCTTGTCCCTAGATTTGGTATGACCTGTACCGATCTCCGTCCCCAAGCTGATTCCAACGCATTTGGATTCACTGATGATATTGTTTTCAATAATCCAGCCCTTGCTCCAGTGAGGTCCGATCAGTCCTTCCTGGTAGTCTGTAGGCGGCGCCCATTGCGGAGAAGCTTGACGAAGTGTGAATCCGCTTACCGTAATGTAGTTAAGTCCTGGTTTCTCAGGCCAGAAGCAATAAGGGCGGACACTAATTTCTACATTTTCCTTACGAGGATCTTTCCCACCGAAATTAGCCCATATTTTTGTTGTCCTAGTACCGACCTTGGCATACCATTTTAACAGAGAGTCCTCGGGATATTTGGCTTCAGGCCAAGCTTCGGGCTTGTGAACTTTATCCACACTCTCGCATTCATACAACGATTTGTGATCCAAGTATACATCACCGAGATGAACCGGGAAGGGTCCGTCAAACACCCAGTCACCACTGAGTTCTACTTCAAAGGGATTACGAACGGAAAACAAGGAGTTGGGCACTTCTGTACTCCAAACATTGTCCCCTTCAGATTGCCAGTCAGTAATCCGTTCAGCCCCTGTAATGACGACTTCCCCGTCTCCTGCGGACCGATAGACGATACGATGCTCCGCTGTTCCTCCATTAGCCGGGTTAACCCATTCCCGGTATACTCCAGCATGAACAATAACCGTGTCACCAGCCATTGCTAGAGCCGCAGCGCGTGAAATAGTTCGAAAGGGCTGATCGGCGGTTCCTAGATGCTGATCATTCCCCTGAACAGATACATGATATTCCATAAAAACTCTCCCTCTCCCTGTCTTACAAAGCCATAGCCTTTCTCTTCAGGCTAATGGCAGGCTATGTAGATAGTTATTGTTTCTAAACTAATAATACAATTCCTGGACAATTGTTAACAACGTTTTTATTTCGATTTCAACAGGGAACAGGTGCTGCTTTGCGTTTATTTTTGTTCGTTTGTTGCAATCTAACAGTATTATACAAAAGCGAAAGGTGATAGCTAATGAAAAAAGATGAAACGGTAAAACACGAGTACACGAATCGACTCATTCATGAGAAATCGCCATATTTGCTCCAGCATGCTCATAATCCAGTGGATTGGTTTCCTTGGGGTGAAGAAGCATTCAGCAAAGCCAAACGTGAAGGGAAGGCTGTATTTTTGTCCGTAGGCTATTCGTAGTGAGGGGTAACAATCAACTTGCCATTGGTGTCATGTGATGGAACAAGAAAGCTTCGAGGATCTGGAGGTTGCGAAGCTGTTGAATCGTGATTACGTTGCGATTAAGGTGGATCGCGAGGAACGGCCGGACATCGATCAGATCTATATGGCAGTATGTCAGGCGATGACCGGCTCAGGCGGTTGGCCGCTGACTATTATTATGACGCCTGATCAGGAGCCATTCTTCGCTGGCACTTATTTGCCAAAGCGGCAAACGATGGGGCGCTTCGGGCTGATGGAGCTGCTTACGCAGCTGTCAATCAAATGGAGCACCGAACGGGCTGAAATAACAGCCGTCGCAGCACAAATTCGAGCTCAGCTGGAGCAGGCGCGAAGCCGAATGGCAGAAGGAGTATGGAATTCAGACCTGACAAAGCTGGCGTTCGAGACGTTCGCATCCATTTTCGACGAAGAGGACGGCGGTTTCGGTGGCGCACCGAAGTTTCCAATGGCGCACAATCTGTCGCTGCTCATGGCATACGGTGCAAGAGCGAATGAACCGGACGCACTGAGGATGGCTGAGGAAACGCTTGATGCGATGAGACGCGGAGGACTTTATGATCATATTGGCTTCGGCTTTTCACGCTATTCGACGGACAAGCGCTGGCTTGTTCCCCATTTTGAGAAAATGCTGTATGACAACGCTTTACTTGCAATCGCCTATACTGAAGCTTATCAGAGAACGGGCAGCTTTATATACAGCCAAGCAACGGATCAAATTTTTACCTATATCATTCGGGAGATGAACTCACCTGAAGGCGGGTTTTATTCAGCTGAGGATGCGGATTCGGAAGGCGTAGAAGGGAAATATTACGTTTGGACGCCGGATGAGGTGAAAGAAGTGCTTGGCGAACAAGCGGCCCGGAGATTTAATGAAGTATACAATATTACAGAAGCAGGTAACTTTGAGGGCCGCAGTATACCAAACCGAATTGATATTGCGATTAGTGAAGCTGCAGATCGGTATGGTCTGACGGTTGAAGAGCTGGAAGCAGAGCTTGAGGCAAGCCGTGAGAAGCTGTTAGAGGCACGTTCACGAAGGGTACGTCCACATAAGGATGATAAGATATTAACTTCATGGAACGGGCTAATGATCGCAGCTTTTGCTCTCGCATCGAAGGCATTCGGCGTACCGGAATATACGGAGAAAGCAAGAGCGGCGGCAATGTTTATTCAGACGAAGTTGACTCGCGATGATGGGAGGCTGCTGGCTCGTTACCGCGACGGTGAAGCGGCGATAGGCGGGTTTCTGGATGATTACGCGTTTCTGATTTGGGGATTAACCGAATTGTATGAAGCGGCTTTGGAGCCGAAATGGCTGGTTTGGGCGCAATCGCTTGCCAACGATATGATTCGTCTGTTCGGTGATGAGGAGCAGGGGGGGTTCTATTTCACAGCAGAAGATAGTGAGAGGTTGCTTATGCGAACGAAAGAATCGTTCGACGGTGCGCTTCCGTCTGGCAATAGCGTTGCCGCACGCCAGCTGCTAAAGCTGTTCCAATTGACGGGGGACATACGTTACAGGGATTGGGCCTATCGGACGCTTAATGGCTTATCTTCGAGTGTCGCAAGCTTCCCATACGGGCATTCGATGATGTTGCTGGCGGGAATGGCCGCACAATCGCCCGGTCCGGACATCGTTATTGCTGGCGACCGCTCAGATCTGATGATGGCGCTCATGATTTCGCAAGCGCAGGAAGCTTATTTACCGCATGGGTCAATTATGGTCGTACCAGATGGCGATGAGGGTGAGGAGATGCGCAAGCGATGGTCTCATTTAGCGGATAAACGGCCGATAGACGGTAAGCCTGCCGCATATGTATGCCGGAACTTTGCTTGTTATGCGCCAGTAACCGATGCGGCCGCATTGGAAGCGGCAATAAAGTAAGTGTTTGACTCAAGAATCAGTTCTACCGGATGCTTAAGCGGTAAACTGGTTCTTTTTTATATTCAGTGTCCCAAATTTATATTTATTTCATGTAATGTAATGTTATATGATGGGGAAGTCATAAGGCCTGCTCATTGCATCGTTATGGAGAACATAAGCAAGCGAGCGGTATGATTCTATGGGATAATAAAGGAGACTTCGAAACGATGAGTAAGCAAAATAAAATAGAGCAAGGCATCGTCGGTCCTACTGCGCCCAAGGACCCCGTGGAAAGACGCAGCGGCTTCTATATTATGTACGAATCTATTATCGAAGCGACTGCCCGCAGTGAAGGAAAGCCAACACAGGATCTTTATTTAGAAGGCCGGATCGCGGATAAAGCGAAGTTTACAGGCGGTGTAACGGACGAAGTCATTTTGTCGAAATTGTCTACTTGTTCCGAATTTCTCGACGTTGTTCATAGCATCGGGGTATCCGTGAAGTCGCATCGTGATGTGAACCAACCGATCCATTTTGTCATTCAGAACTGGGGACGTACGAACAAATACGAATCTGGAACATTCCTACGTGTTCCTTGTCCTGCGGACGGCACCGAGATCATAATTAAGCTCAGCGATTATGAATGGTCTGCTGACGATGATGTGCCTGGCAGGTATGCCTTTGAATTTGATGAAGCGGGTGAACTGGCGACCGCAACGGTGAAATTTTATTTGAATGACGGGTACGAGGTGCCGGAGATGTCGCCGGAGCCGCCGGTCGCTTTCGATTCAGAGGAATATAAAGCGATGATTGCCCGTTCGCTCTTGAGCACAGGCAATAACAAACGGTTAAAAGCAGCGATCGCCAAAGCGCAGCGCGGTGAGGACGTGACGATCGCTTATATCGGCGGATCAATTACGCAAGGAGCCGCCGCAAAGCCGATTCATACGGAATCGTATGTGTATAAGTCGTATATGAAGTTTAAAGAAATGTTCGGCAAAGACGGCGGCGATAACGTTCATCTCGTTAAAGCCGGCGTAGGCGGTACGCCTTCCGAGCTTGGAATGATAAGATACGAGCGCGATGTTCTGAAGGACGGCGCCGTAGCACCTGATATCGTATTCGTAGAGTTCGCCGTCAATGACGCAGGCGATGAGACCAAAGGAGTATGCTACGAGAGCTTATGTCTTCGGATCGCGCAAAGTGAGAACAAGCCAGCTGTCGTGCTATTGTTCGCAGTATTCATTAACGATTGGAACCTGCAGGATCGATTATCTCCGGTTGGGGAGTATTATGGATTTCCGATGGTCAGCGTGAAGGATGCGGTTGTTGAGCAGTTCCAATTGACGAAGGCGGAAGGCAATATTATCTCGAAACGGCAGTATTTCTACGATATTTACCATCCGACGAATGACGGACATACTGTCATGGCAGATTGCATCGGGTACCTGTTCGAGGTCATCGCTCAATCAGCTGAGGATCAAGACGATATCGAGCTCGATAAAGCACCACTAATCGGCAATACGTTTACGAATATTAAGCTGCTCGACCGATCGAAGCCAGGACCAGCCGTTATACATGCAGGTGGATTCCAAGAAACCGATACCGATCTGCATATGGTCGAGATGGACCACGATCCCCATGGTACGGCCCAGTTCCCATACAATTGGATGCATACTGCAGGGTCGTGTGGAGAGAGCTTTACTTTAACGATTAAGAGTAAGAGTCTCATTCTTGTTTTTAAAGATTCCGGAAGTGCACATTTCGGCAAGGCAGATGTATTCGTCGACGGTCAATTGTTCCTTACCGCTGATCCTCATGTGGTGAATTGGACGCACTGCAGTCCGGTTATTTTGTATCAAGAAGATGTAAGCCGGGAGCACCGGATTGAAATTAAGATGGCTGAGGGAGACTCCGATAAGCAGTTCACGATTCTTGGCTTCGGTTATACGGAATAGGCATGCGTTAATGGAGCAGGCTGACGGGATCCTCGTCGGCCTGTTTGCCGTGTTAAGCAGAATCTGCCTAAATTCTTGTAAATATTTATTATTGTAATATAATTTATAGAAAAATATAAGTTTTTTGAAGTATAATCTATACCTTTTTCAGTGAACCAAAGTGGATTCATTTGATAATCTAATTAACGTATTCGCTTTCAAGAACAACGTTGTAAAGGAGTGGTTAGGGCGGCTTATACTAGCTGCTGTTCGGCAAATTTTGGTGGCTTATAGAGGGAAACAATAAAAGGAGGAAAATCAATTGAAATTAACCAAATCGAAATTCACATTAGCTTTATTACTGAGCTTTACGCTCGCTATGCCTGTAGGAATTGCAAATGCGGCAACGACGATAACCTCGAATCAAACCGGCACTCATGATGGCTATGACTTTGAGTTGTGGAAGGATTCCGGCAACACAAGCATGACGCTTAACAGCGGCGGAGCTTTCAGCGCTACGTGGAGCAACATTAACAACGCATTGTTCCGTAAAGGTAAAAAATTTAATTCAACCCAAACGCATCAGCAAATCGGCAATATTTCTATCAACTACGCTGCAACGTTCAATCCGGGCGGCAACTCTTATCTAACGGTATATGGCTGGACGAAAAACTCGCTTATTGAATACTACATCATGGATAACTGGGGCACCTACCGTCCGTCTGGTACGAATAAAGGCTCGTTCTCCGTTGACGGCGGCACGTATGATATTTACGAAACGACACGGGTTAACCAGCCATCCATCGAAGGAACCGCAACGTTCAAGCAATATTGGAGCATTCGCACAGCGAAGCGCTCAAGCGGCACGATCTCGGTAAGTGAGCACTTTAAGAAATGGGAAAGCTTAGGGATGTCCCTGGGCAAACTATACGAGGTTGCGCTTACGGTCGAGGGCTTCCAAAGCAACGGCAGTGCGGACGTCACGACGAACGTTTTGACGATTGGCGGTAGCAGCGGCGGCGGCACAACGCCTCCTCCAACTTCGGGAACGACGAAGATAGAAGCGGAGAGCATGACGAAAGCCGGCCAATACACAGGCAACATCAGCTCGCCGTTTACAGGTGTCGCCTTGTATGCGAACAACGATTTGGTCAAAACGACGCATAACTTTACGACGTCTACACACAGCTTCTCGCTCCGCGGTGCGTCTAACAATTCCAATACTGCGAGAGTTGATCTGAAAATCGGCGGTGTGACCAAAGGCAGCTTCTACTTCACGGGAACGAATCCAGCAGTCGCTACGCTCAACAATGTCAATACTGGAACTGGAAATCAAGAAATTCAGCTCGTTGTAACGACTGATAACGGACAATGGGACGCTTTCATCGATTACTTAGAGATTAATTAAAGCGAAGTAAAAACAACCGCCCAAGAGGATTTTCTCCGGGCGGTTGTTTCTGTGACTTATGGATAATGATTGGAATAATTTCTTATTTCTTCTGGAGCAGTGTCGCCCAGATTGCTTCATCCTCATAACCGAGTCGCCAGAAGGCTGCACCGGCTAAATCATATTTCTTTGCAATGTCGACTCTCTTCGCTACAGAAGCAGTTGTCTCGGCCCAGAATACATAGGTATAGCCGTTCTCCGTATACTTGTATTTCGTTTGGCCTGATTCCGGATCATAGGTGCCGACTGCATGCTTCTCTTGGATAAGCTGCGGCAGCTGGTTCATGAGTACGGCGCGTGAAACATAGCTGCCACCAGCATCCTTAACAATTGCGCCGCTGCTATTCAGCTTCCATTCTCGAACATAGAACGGAATGCCTAGAAGCAGCTTGGAGCGCGGTATACCGTAATTCAAATATTGCTTAATGCCTTCCTCGACCCATTTCATCTCCGCGACGGAGCCCGGCGTATCGCTGCCTTTCCAATGCTGGTCATAGGCCATCATGACGACGGTATCAACGATTGCGCCGATAGCAGCGAAGTCGTATGCTGTCTTATCGTTCCAGCGTACATCGCCGCGAATCAAATCAATCGATACTTTGAGATTACGAGCATGCGCCGCTTCGGTCAGCTCTCTCACGAATTTGGTGAATGCGGCGCGATCCGATGCCGCTAATCCTTCAAAATCAAGATTGATTCCTTCAGAGCCTAACGAAGATACTCGGTTGACAAGCTGGTTAATAAACGTCTTTCGGGCGGTTGAGTTCGCAAGGAACGCAGTTGTTCGTTTCGCGTCAAAGTCGTTGTGTACGAGCGGCCATAGCTTGAGTCCTTTCGATTTAATTGACGCGGCGAGCTCTTTCGAAGAATTGTCAACAAGCTTACCTGTGCTGTCGCCCAGCTTGAACCAAGTAGGCGAATCGATGTCGAGTCCTTGCGTTTTGGATAATTGGTTAAGTATTGAGCTGGAGTCGGACGTACCGTTCCAACCGAGATAAAGCAGCTTGCTCTCATTCGACCAGATGATATGTCCGTCTGCTGTTGTGACCGAAGCATTCGCATACCCTGCCGCGAACGTCACAGCAGAAGCGCGTGTATGGAAGGCTCGAAGAGCTCTTCCGCTTTGCGAGACGGTTAGGAACGGAACGTTCGTCCACCATTCGATTTCGTCTTTCATCACTCGCGTATTCGAGAAGCCTTTCGCATAATGCACAGCAGCTTGAAGGCCGACGAACGCAGCGATCTTGCGGCCGTTCTGCTGGACTTCATACTTCCGTACGTTCGAGTGTGCTTGAACGCCTGTCGACAAGTTTACGACGACGCTGTCTTGGATCGATGCGGCTGCTTGTACTGCATCATACAGAGAGGCGAAGGTTCCGGCTCCAGCAGACTCTCCATCGACCGTAATATCATATACCGGGTTACCGGCACGCTGCTTAGCAAGCTGAGCGTCGGAAATGTTGTCCCAGATCCACTCGCCGGTTGAGAGCTCAATAATATGAGCATTCGACCACTTCTTTGCTTCTTTCTTCGCTTCATCCAAGGTTAAGTAAGACCAGGAAGCTTGGGTCTTGTCTCCTTGATACAGCTGATAGGCATTGTAACGGCTGTATATCCATCCCGGCTTCTCGAAGTCGCGAATATGCGCATTAACTAGCGTTTGTGCCAAACGAAGAGCATCATTATAGGATCGGAATTGTCTTGCAGGCGTTGTTACGCCGTTCTGATAGACCGCATATCGCGGAAAATTGTCCCATACCCATTGATGATTAGATATTTTCTCGATATGCGAGTAGCTGAACGACTTCGCATAGGTGATCGCGCTGTTATATTCGACAAATTCTTTGAGCGCTTTGTTGTTCTGATAGACTCGGTACTGCGTCATCTTCGTTGTCGTTGCCGCTGAGGCGAATGTAGCCAGGCTTCCTTGAAGCGTTATCGCCAAGGCTGTGGCGACAATCCATTTACGTTTAAACAAGCTGCTGCACTCTCCCTTTCTATGTATCTACCTCTATTAGACGCGGATAGAAGATGGGAGGTTGCGGTGGGAATTGAATCCAGCAGCTTGCGGTCATCGCCTATAGTTGAGATGCGAAAGCGAAATATTACGTATACCAGTGCTCCAGCTGCGCGCTCAGAGCGTTCATCTGAGCATCGGTACCGATTGAAATCCGAACCTTGTCCTGCAGTCGCGGCAAATCGAAATACCGGACGGCGAAGCCATGTTCCGCGAGCATTCGGACCAGCGTCGGCGCATCCGGAGCACCTGGCTTAACTGGGGGCGAACATAAGATGAAGTTCGTTTCGCTAGGGATAGTCTGGAAACCGATTCTTTGTAAGCTGGATACAAATTGATCCCGCGTTGTGCGGACGGCCTGTACAATCGTCTGCAAGTATGCTTCGTCCTCTAAAGCGCCGCTAGCTAGAGAGAGGCCGATTCCGTTTACGTTATAGACGGGCTTCGTCTTCTCGAAGGCTTCAATAATCGGCCTTGAGCCTATGGCATAGCCGATACGAGCTCCGCTTAACGCGTATGCCTTCGAAAATGTGCGCAGCACTACAAGATTATCGTATTTCTGGGTTAACGGGATAGCAGAATGCTCCGCTTCACCGGCGAAATGAATATAGGCTTCGTCGATGAAGAGAACTCCGTTCGTGCTAGCCGCGATTCTCTCGATTTCTTCGAGACGCAAGAGCCGGCCGGTAGGTGCATTTGGGTTAACAAGCGCGATAACGGCTGCGTTCGCGGCACACAGCTCTTCCGGATCAATTACGTAATCATCGTTCGTTTGCACTCGGATGACGCGGGCATTCGCAGCAGCAGCAGCTGTCTCGTACATCGCAAATGTCGGGTACGGAAGCGCGGCTGTTCTCTCATTGCCGACAAAAGTATGAAACAGAGCAGCGATAAGTTCGCTGGAGCCGTTACCGATTACGATCCGATCGACGGGTACGTTATGCTGTCTGGCAAGCGCTTCTCGCAGCTTTAAGCAAGAAGCGTCGGGGTAAAGTCGCAAAGTGCTCTCGTTCGCGGAGGCAAGCGCACGAATGGCAGAAGGTGCCGGCGGGTACGGATTTTCGTTCTGATCGAGCTTGATCATCGGCTGGCAGAGGTTGAGCGTTATGGATGGGTAGGGAATGATTCGATCGACATGCGGCAATGCAAAGGTCATCACCTTTTCCTCCTATTGGGTAGATTTTTTCATGTATTGAATTGAATTTGAGTATGTGACTATAGCGTATCGAATTTCTGTCACTAGCTAAATGGACAGAAATATATATTTTAAAGTGACAGAATGAACAGTACGAAGCATAATGGAAAATAAATGCTGTTAAAGCCGGCTATTTGGAGAGGGGAGCTGTCGGATGATTGAACTGACTCCTACGATTGATGAGCATGCTGTTGATCCGATCTATGTCCAGTTGTATCGTTATTTGCGGCAAGAGATGACAGAGGGAAGAATAGAAGCCGGAGCACGGCTTCCATCGGTGCGTAAATTAGCGCAAAGGCTGGCCATTAGCAGAACGCCGATCGTGCTCGCTTATGAGCAGCTGCAGGCGGAAGGTTACATACGCAGCGTGCCGAGAAGCGGATTGTTCACAGAAGTGCTTCCTCAAGCTCACATCCAGCCTCGATCCTATTGTGCCGCGTCGGACGTTTGTCGGGAAGGGATAACAGGCAGCATCGGATCGATAGCTGCTGAGCTGTATGCGGGCAAGGCTGTTCGATCTGGGCAGTCGGTCATCGACTTCGGCTATGGAGCCGTCGATTGGTCTCGATTTCCTGCTGGCGCTTGGCGAAGGCAGCTTAATCGCTGCTTGCAGCCGGACGATGGCCGCATGTTCCGGTACGGGGAGCCGACGGGAGAACCGGAGCTGCGCGAGCAAATCGCTTCTTATCTGCATCGAAATCGCGGAGTTCGTTGTGATCCGTCTTCCATTGTGATCGGAGCGGGCACTTATCAGTCGCTTGATCTTGTGCTGCAGTTGATCGGAGCGAGCGGAGAGAGAATGCATATTGCTTCGGAAGAAGCGGTAAATGACGGCGTCCAGAGGTTATTCGACCGACACCGTGCGGTTGTTTACCCGGTTAAGCTGAGCCAGGACGGACTGCATGTGGAACAGCTTGCCGATATGGCGCCAGTTCATGCTGCATATGTGACGCCGTCTCATCAGTTCCCGATCGGCATGACGCTGTCTGCTCCGAAGCGGATGAAGCTGCTGCAATGGGCAGTGTCGAATGGCGCATTTATTATAGAGAACGACTACGATGGAGAATTCCGGTATGCCGGACGGCCGATTCCGGCTCTGCAGGCGATGGATGAGTACGGATGTGTGGCGTATATCGGAACCTTCTCCCGAGCACTTACACCGTCCTTTCGTTTAAGCTATGCTGTACTGCCGCCGGAATTACTGAAGCGGTTTCATGCCAGAGGGCACAGCTACGACCAGCTTGCGTCACCATTACTGCAGCAGGCGATGGCAATGTTCATGGAAAGCGGCGGCTTCGGTAAGCATATGCGTGCGATGCGCAGCTTGTATCAGCGAAAGCGCGATACATTACTGAATGCGCTCTGTGAATCGTTTCCGATCGGCAAGACGGTTCGGATTGCAGGAGAGGGCTCAGGGCTGCATATGTTGTTGACGTGGGAAGGCAAGGAGGAAGGAGTGATGATTAATCGTGCAGAACAATTGGGTGTACGCGTTTATCCGGTTTCGTGCTACTGGCTGCAGCAGCTAGACGCACCGCGCAGTACCGTCCTTCTAGGCTTCGGTGGATTAACGGAAGAACAAATTTTAGAAGGAGTGAGGTTATTAAGAAGGGCTTGGACTAATTTAAGATAATGTGCGGAATTATGAAAATTTCATTGAGGTGTATTCCATGACCTTATTCCTCTATCACTACTATGATGCCTCGACGGGTCCTTTTCGTAATTTATCGGATTTAAGTCCCGAAGAAGCGGAACGCGTTCTGCAAGATATTCGCACGAATAAGAAGGGCCTCGCCAGCCAAAGATCCGATGACTATTTGACGATACGCCGCGAGCTAGAAGCTAAGGCGAGAGAGTTATTTATTATAAAAGGAGGGAAACCAGTACGAAGCGCGCCTCATTATATGACGATGGGAGAATGTCCGTGGCTGCTGGATTGGTTCGAAGAAGGGCAGCAGCTCGCCATTGCGTTGGAGCAATTCGACGCGAGCTCAGTCAGCTTCACTTATGGGGATCTATTTCCGACGATGAGGGTTCAGGACGGTCGAAAGTATAGAGGACATGTATATACGATGCACGAGATAATGGAAGTAATCGAACAGTTCGGATATCCCCAGCAGTGGAACCAGACGGGAGAGAAAGGACCGGAAAGATATATCGAGGTGCAGGTTTGGGATGATCGTCCGCTGCTTCGCTATTTAGAGCAGTAACCGCTAGTGCCAACAAAAAAGATGGCTAATTATCAGCCATCTTCTTCCATGTACAAGCTTCACTCATTATATTGCGATATCAGCCCAGAATTCTTCATCAGCATCGAGCGTAATTTGTGAATGAAATACGCGAATTTGATATTGATCCAGCATGTATCGCTCGATCGCTTCAAGTAAATTCGCTTCGACGAGATATTGGCTGCGGCCATGAACCCATACTTCCGCTGTAAATCCGTAATCTTCATCCCATGAGAGCTGGACTTCAACCTCGGATGGCGGTACGCCCTTACGGCGTCCTATATGTAAGCAAACCGCATTAATGATCTCATCTGTATAGATCCGCATATTTAGTACGGTCTCCTTTGGTTATTGGAATAACGTCGGTTACGGAAATAGTTTATTGCTGCGCGAATACCTGCGATGAGCGCGAAGATGGCCATCACATTAATTAGTAAACCGATTAGGTTACCGAAAAAGCCCATGTTCGAGAAAATGCCTCCGAACAGCAAGCCTGCCAGTCCGCCGATCATCAATCCTTTCATGAAGCTCCCGCCGCTGAAGAAGCCGCGTTGGGTTGATGGATTGGTCGTACCAGACTTCGTACCGGAATTCGTGCCGGGATTGCTCTGGCTTACATTATTGCTGCTTTTGCTCGGCGTTTCGGTGTAGCTTTGCTTTGGCGACTTAATGGCTCTTCTCGGCTTTGCGTCTGCCGATTCATTCACAAGCACGAACAGCAGAGTCAAAGCCATAAATAGTGCGATTCCTTTCTTAAACACAACAATCTCCTCCTGAATGTAAAGGGCCAAGCTGGCTCTCGTTGCGATATGGTTCTAATACGGCTACAATGAACGTTGGTTTCAAATTTTTTGCGGGCGAGGGGGAGCGAAAGTGACAGCAGCTTATCCGCTATCATATATATCCTATTTGTCTGAATTTCATGCAACTCGGGATTATTTTGAGTGCCACGAATTGCTGGAGGAGTATTGGAAGGCTCATCAAGGCGAGGAGTTTACCGGCACCTGGCATGGGTTGATTCAGGTTGCGGTAGGCTGCTATCATCATCGCAGAGGCAACATCGGCGGCGCGGTCAAGATGTGGACGTCTGCACTGCAGCGGCTGACCAAGGAGCATTTGATTCAGCTTGGGCTCGATGGCGAAGCCATGCTCGCTGAGCTGAAGTACAGGCGAGATGCACTTGCGAACGATGTGGCGTTCCCTTATTCCGATATGAATCTCCCGATCTGTGATCCGAACCTGAAGGATGCATGTTTAGCGTTGTGCGCTAATAGAGGCTGGCAATGGGGAATAGCAAGCGAGGATGCGGGGGAGGACGTCATCCATCGTCATCTAACGCGGGACCGAAGCGAGGTTGTCGCTGCACGCAATCAAGCAATATTGGAAAGAGGAAGGTAAGAAGACAAGCAGAATTAGAGAGCGGAAGGGGCTATGCTGAAACTAAGTGAGAGCAGACGCTCACTTCACTGCTTTGTGACTAACGTAAGAAGGTTGTACAGAAAACAGGTTCATCTGTTTAATGTACAACCTTTCTTTAATTATCCTGATTATTGTTTGGCGGATGCCTCTGCGATTTCATAGCCTTCTGTGACAAGATCGAGCTTGCCCGTCTTCGGATCGATGATTAAGCCATGAACTGGCGTACCTGGCGGCAGCAGCGGGTGATTGCGAATAATATTTACACTGTTCTCGACACTTTGGTGCACGTTGTCGAAACCGCGAAGCCAACGCATCAGGTCGAGACCGGAATGTCTCAGCGTTGTAATCGTTTCGTTCGTTACGCCGCGATCGAGCATTTTGATGACACTTTTTTCCGGGTTGATGCCCGTCATGCCGCAGTCGTGGTGACCGATGACGACAACTTCAGCTGCGCCAAGCTCATAGAGAGCGACGAGAATACTGCGCATAATGTTGCCAAATGGCTGAGTGACGATAGCACCTGCGTTTTTTATTATCTTGACATCGCCATTATGAACGTTGATCGCCTTTGGCAGCAGCTCCGTAAGGCGTGTGTCCATACACGTGACGATTACCATCTTTCGGTTAGGGAATTTATCCGTCAGATAGGGTTCATATTGCTTCTCCTCTACGAATCGTTCGTTGAATGTTAGAATCTGACTCAGTTGGTTCATGTCGTGTTCCTCCTTAGGATAGCAATAAACGCAGATTCGTCGTATAGATTTGACCGTCGCTCTTCAAGCTGTAAGCATGCTGGTTCTCGTCGTAGTCGATACGCAGCCGAGGCTCAAAAAAAACCTCGAACCGAGGCTCGTACCAAAAGTCAAACGGATCGCCAGTGCCAAGAGCATCGTCGGGTCCGCCAGCTTCGATCAATTGAAGTGCTGGCACGCCGCTTACGACACAGCCGCAGCCTTCGGTATCATACAGCAGCTTCAGCTGCCGAGTTCCATCCGCTAGATGCGGCTTCAACGCGGATTGCGCCGAAGGGGTAAACGTAATGTGCATGCGTTTTTCCTCCACCCATTTGTTTCTCTATCTATCATGCGTTAAAGTTGATTATAAGTCGTTAAAAAAGTATGATCAAGTAAAATGGGTTGAATTGGAAAGGTGGAGAGTCGGATGGCGGCAACCTATGAGCAATCGCTGCAGACGTTCAAAGACAAGATGAAACAGATTAAAAGCTATGAGGAAGCGCTTGCTGTCCTTTACTGGGATTTGCGTACTGGCGCACCTCGCAAAGGAATGGATATGCGCTCTGAGGCGATCGGCGTGTTGTCTGCTGAGAGCTTTAAGCTGGCGACGTCGAAGGAGCTTGGCGAACTGCTGTCGAAGCTAGAAGAGAAGGAAGTGAATGGTCAGCTGAGCGATCTGGATCGCCGGCTTGTTGCGGAGACACGCAAAGACTATGACCGCAGCGTTCTTATTCCGCCGAAGCTATACCAGGAATACGTCGTCCTGACCTCACAATCGGAATCGGCATGGGAAGAGGCGAAGGAGAACGGTGACTACGATCAGTTCCGCCCTTATCTGGATAAAATTATTTCGTATACGAATCAATTTATTGATCTATGGGGCGTCAAAGCGACTCGTTACGACACGCTGCTCGATCAGTACGAGCCGGGTATGACCGTAGCAGAGCTTGACAGTGTCTTCGGCGGATTGCGCGATAAGCTGGTGCCGCTTGCATCGGCGATTGCGGCATCGCCGCATCAGCCAAATACGTCTTTCTTGAAGCAGCAATATGCGAAGGAAGGACAGAAGTCATTCAGCTTGTTTATTTTGGAACAGATGGGCTTTGATTTTCAATCTGGACGGCTCGATGAGAGTGTGCATCCTTTTGCGACAGGGCTTAATATCGGCGATGTGCGTATAACGACACGTTATCTGAAGGATGACGTAACGAGCGCGCTATTCGGTACGATTCATGAAGGCGGACATGCGCTGTACGAGCAGAATATTATGGCGGAGCTAGCGGGAACGCCGCTGGCAACAGGCACATCTATGGGTATCCATGAGTCGCAATCCCGTTTCTGGGAAAATGTGATCGGACGAAGCCGTCCGTTCTGGGATCGGTACTATGGCGATTTGCAAAGCCGGTTCCCGGGGCAATTCGATGACGTATCCGTAGATGACTTTTATCGGGCGACGAACGTCGTACAGCCGTCGCTTATCCGGATCGAGGCGGATGAGCTAACGTACAATCTCCACATCATTATCCGATATGAGATTGAGAAATTGATCTTCAATGAAGGTGCCGAGGCAGAAGACCTGCCGGCAATATGGAACGACAAATACCGCGACTATCTCGGCGTCGTGCCGTCGAATAATGCAGAAGGTGTACTGCAGGATGTACATTGGTCCGGCGGTTCGTTCGGTTATTTCCCGTCGTATTCGCTTGGCAATATGTACGCGGCGCAGATTGCGGATACTATGGAGCGCGAGCTGCCGAATTTCTGGCAGCTAGTGGGTGAGGGCAGCCTGCTCCCGATCAAACAATGGCTGACGGAGCGGGTGTACAAGTGGGGCAAAGCGCGTACGCCTTCCGAGATCATTCTCGGCACGACGGGCAAGCCGCTCGATCCATCGCATCTCGTCGCTTATTTGGAACGGAAGTACAAAGATATTTATAAGCTGTAATGTGAGCAGGACGATAACGGGCTTTTCCTGCTGGACCATAACCCTTCGTGGCTTTTTCGCTGCGAAGGGTTTTTGGTTTCTATAATTAAGCCGATGGTCATGTCATATTTATCGGGACAATTGGTATATGGATTATAGACAGAGGAGGAGCCAGGATCCCTGTGAAAGCGTTTTCTATATTTACAACGTTCGTAAAGCAGCAGCGATCCATTACCCTAATCGTTAAGGAGGCTTAATCATGAGTGAGGCTCAGCCGCAGACGCAATTGAATGCCGACCGCTACGCACAGATTGCCAGGTCCGCGCAGTTCCAATCCTTGCTGAGACAGAAACGAAGGTTTATTGTTCCGATGACCGTCTTTTTTCTTACCTTTTACTTTCTCCTTCCCATTCTGACGTCGTATTGGACGTTTTTGAATGAAGAGGCGATTGGACCCATATCATGGGCATGGTTGTTCGCTTTTGCGCAATTCATTATGACCTGGACATTGTGCATTGTGTACAGCCGTAAGGCGAAGAAGTTCGACGAGGCGGTGGAAGTTATCCGCAAAGAGCATCATATTTGATGGATGAGGGGGAGATGATCGATGCATCAAACGGCCTTTTGGTTATTCCTCGCGATCGTAGCGGTTACATTAGTTATTACTTATATCGCCTCTAAGAGAACAAAATCGACAAACGAATTTTATACGGCAGGAGGCGGGCTGACAGGCTGGCAGAACGGGCTTGCTATTGCAGGTGACTATATGTCGGCCGCTTCTTTCCTCGGTATTGCCGGGTCGATTGCGCTGGCTGGCTTTGACGGATTTTTTTACAGCATTGGCTTCCTTGTTGCCTATCTCGTTGTTCTGTATCTAGTTGCAGAGCCTCTCCGCAACTTGGGCAAATATACGATGGCTGATATGATCGCTGCTCGCTTCAATGCCAAAAAAATACGCGGAGTCGCAGCCCTTAATACGATTACGATTTCGACCTTCTATATGATTGCACAGCTCGTCGGCGCGGGAGCGCTCATAAAGCTGCTGCTTGGTATCTCATACACAGAGTCTGTGCTGATCGTTGGATCACTTATGACGATCTACGTCGTGTTCGGTGGTATGCATGCGACCTCGTGGGTGCAGATCATTAAAGCGGTGCTGCTTATGGGCGGCACACTGCTGCTGTCGATCATCGTGTTCGCGAAGTACAACTTCAACGTATTTGATATGTTCCAAGAGATGAAGACGGCTACGCCGCTTCAAGAGTCGTTCCTTAATCCTGGCAACAAGTATAAAATTCCGCTTGATACGTTGTCGCTCAATCTAGCTTTAGTGCTTGGTACAGCCGGACTTCCTCATATTCTAATCCGTTTCTTCACGGTGCGTGATGCTGCGACAGCCAGAAGCTCTGTTGTATATGCGACTTGGATTATCGGTATTTTCTATGTCATGACCGTCTTCCTCGGTTTCGGCGCTGCAGGCTTTGTCGGCTATGATGCTATCGTGGCCGCAGATAAGGGCGGTAACATGGCGGCACCGCTGCTAGCAAGAGAGCTTGGCGGAGAATTTTTCTTCGCATTTATTTCGGCGGTCGCCTTCGCTACCATTCTTGCGGTCGTTGCGGGACTCGTGCTGTCGGCGGCATCAGCATTTGCCCACGATTTCTACAGTCACATCGTGCGCAAAGGTCAGGCGAGCGAGAAGGAGCAGATGAAGGTAGCTCGCTGGGCAGCGGTTGGTGTAGCTGTCGTCTCAATTTTGCTATCACTTCTTGCATCGAAGCTCAACGTCGCGTTTCTCGTCTCGGTTGCTTTCGCAATTGCAGCAAGCGCGAATTTGCCGGTTATTCTATTCACGATATTTTGGAGACGGTTTAATACGACCGGAGCAATCGCCGGCATGCTGACCGGCTTGATTAGCGCAGTCGTACTTGTAGCGATGAGTCCCTCAGTATGGAGCCCGGTTGAAGGCAAAGCGATATTCGTTGGCGACCCATGGTTTACGCTGACGAATCCAGGCATTATTTCTATTCCGTTAGGCTTTATTGCGGCGATCGCCGGTACGCTGTTATCTCGCAAGAAGACGGAGGATGCCGCGTCATTCGAAGAAATTCAAGTTCGTTCCAATATGATGGTATAATTTCGTTCCAATAATGGTTTAATACAGAAGCTGCTTTCTCGGATCGGCTCGAATCCGGGAAGCAGCTTTTTTGATGGTTAGACGCTGCCTTCTAGTCTTCAATGCACCTCCGCTCTCGTCTACGCATAGGCTGAAGCAACTACATTGTTCGGTTCGTTGTCTAGGAAGTGTCAGAATAGGCCTAAGGACGAATCGCGGAGGGGAATATGAGATGAAAGTCACAGCACGAAGGAGCTGGCTGGCGGCTGTACTAGCCGTCGTATTGACCGTGACGCTGCTCGCAGCATGCGGAAAGTCGGAAAGTGGAAACACGAAGGTGACAATCGGCGAGGTAACCCGTTCCTTGTTCTACGCACCGCAATACGTTGCTATAGCGAACGGTTTTTTCGAGGACGAAGGCATTGACATCGAGCTTACGACGACACCAGGCGGCGATAAAACGATGACCGCACTGTTGTCCGGCCAAATCGACGTCGCGCTTGTCGGCTCGGAAACTTCGATTTATGTATATCAGCAAGGTGCTGACGATCCGGTAATCAACTTCGCGCAGCTAACGCAGACGGACGGTACGTTTCTTGTTGCTCGGAATCCGGTCGAGCATTTCGAGTGGTCGTCACTCAAAGGGGTAAATTTTCTTGGACAAAGAAAAGGCGGCATGCCGCAGATGGCTGGTGAATTCACGCTCAAAAAGCACGGCATTGAGCCGCATCAAGATTTGAATTTGATTCAAAATATCGACTTCGCCAATATCCCGGCAGCATTCCTGTCCGGTACCGGTGAATATGTGCAGCTATTCGAGCCGCAGGCATCGATAATCGAGAAGGACGGCAAAGGCTATGTTATTGCCTCATTCGGCGTAGAGAGCGGCTATTTACCCTACACCGTATTCATGACGAAACAAAGCTACATCAATAAAAACAAAGATGTTGTGCAAGGGTTCACGAATGCCGTTCGCCGTGCTCAGCTGTGGGTGGCAAATCATTCGCCGGAAGAAATTGCGGATGTCGTGCTGCCTTACTTCGATAATACAGACCGTGATATCGCGATTAGTGCTATCAAACGGTACAAGGAGCAGGGCTCATATGCTCAAGATCCGATCGTAGATGAAGCGGAATGGAATAATCTCGCCGATATTATGACATCCGCTGGAGAATTAAAGGAACGCCCTGCTTACGACAAGCTTGTCGATACATCGTTCGCGAAGGAATCGATTGAGGCAATAACCAAGTAAGGCCGAGAGGAGACGGCGGGTATGCCGGAACAAGAGAAGCTGCGGCTGCGCAATGTATCTCATGTATATGTTAACGACAGCGGCGCCTCGCTCGCCGTTGATTCATTGAATTTAGCAATTGCACGCGGTGAGTTCGTCAGTCTGGTCGGTCCAAGCGGCTGCGGCAAAACAACGGTGCTTCATCTTATCGCTGGGCTGCTTACGCCGACGCGCGGAGAAGTAAGCATCGATGGCAGATGGATATCTGGTCCTTCGACCGCCGTTGGTTACATGCTGCAGCAAGATTATTTGTTTCCGTGGCGCACGATTCAAGATAATGCGGCAATCGGATTAGAAATTAGCGGGAAGCTGGATGCGGCTTCGAGGGAGCGAGTCAGACGCCTGCTGGAGGAGCTGGAGTTAGGCGGGACGGCGATGCGATATCCGCATGAGCTGTCGGGAGGGATGCGACAGCGGGTCGCGCTTGCCCGGACGCTGGCAACAGAGCCGGATATTATGCTGTTGGATGAACCTTTTTCGGCTCTCGATATGCATATTAAGCTTCAGTTGGAGGATCTAGTATGGGGCACGATTCGCAAGCGGGGGCAGACTGCAGTGCTTGTCACACATGATCTTGCCGAGGCTGCTGCGATGAGCGACCGCATCATCGTATTGGGGCGGAACCCGGGGCGGATTCGTCTAGAGCTGAAGGTACCGGAATCACTTCGGGAGCTGCTACCAATGGAAGCTCGTCGGCATCCAGCATTCCAACCGCTATTTGAAAAGCTGTGGGCGGAGCTGAATCAGGACGGAATGGCGGCCAACGTCAGCGAGGAATCGGACGAAGGGGGGCGGCATCATGAAGATGAAAATTAGCGGTGCGACAAACGATTCCGCCTACGAGTGGCTACAAGGCTTGTTCGCCAAGCATAAAGCGCGTTCCCGGCGTGTGACAGCCGCGGTGCTGGTCGTTCGCCTCGCGATTCTCGTCTTGTTCATCGGTTTGTGGGAACAGGCCGGCCGAAGCCAATGGATTGATCCGCTGTTGTTCAGCTATCCGTCGCGCATCGTGAATTTAATCGCGGATATGGTCCGTGACGGCTCGATCTGGTCGCACGTCGGCATGACAGCGGGCGAGACTGCACTCGGCTTCGTGCTCGGAACGGCCCTTGGGACGCTAATCGCCGCGCTGCTGTGGTGGTTTCCTTTTGTTTCACGCGTTCTCGATCCTTATCTCGTCGTGTTGAATAGTATGCCGAAGGTTGCACTTGGTCCGATCTTTATCGTCGTGCTCGGTCCAGGGTTTATGTCGATCGTAGTCACGACACTGTCCGTTACGGTCATTATTACGACGCTTAATATTTATAATCAGTTCCGGGAAGTGGAAGGCGGGTTTGTGAAGGTCGTTCGGTTATTTGGCGCTTCACGCTTGCAGACGTTCCGCTACGTCATTATTCCCGCTTCGTTCCCGGTTATTATCTCGACGCTTAAGGTGAACGTCGGTTTATCGTGGGTTGGCGTTATCGTCGGCGAATTTTTAGTTGCGAAGCTTGGGCTCGGATATTTAATTATCTATGGCTTCCAAGTGTTTAATTTCACGCTTGTCCTATCAAGTCTTGTTATTATCGCGCTTGTTGCCACCGTCATGTATCAGCTTGTGGCAATGCTCGAACGGAGGTTGACGGGCGGAAGACGGGAACGGTAGGATAGAAGGAACAATAACGGTTGAACAGTTGAGGGCTTGTTGATGGGTATTCGGGTTATCAAAACTGCGCTTGCCGCATTGGCAGCGATCTATACGGCTGCATATTTCGATCTACACCCGCCGTTATCGGCGGG
>NZ_BIML01000001.1 GCF_004001065.1 Paenibacillus xylaniclasticus | reverse complement strand
CCCCCGCCGTTATCGGCGGGTATCTTCGCGATTTTAGGTGTTGAAGTGACACGGATGAGAGGGGTTAGAAGCTCGTTTATCCGTTTTGTCGCTTCTGTGCTCGGTCTGTTTCTAGCTTCGATGTTATTCGAAACGTTAGGCTATCATATTTGGACCGTGTCCATATTTATTCTGATCACTTTCCCGCTGCTCTCACGGTTCCAGCTTAAGGAAGGGATCATTACATGCTCCGTCATCGTATTCCACATCTTCGACAGGGGGCATGTGACAACTGAGCTGATCGGCAACGAGGTTATGCTGCTGATAGCGGGGCTAGGCTGGGCAACTATTATTAATTTTCTATATATGCCTGCTGAAGATAAGAAGCTTAGACAGCTGCGAGACGAGACTGAGCGGCTGTTAGCCGCCATTTTCGAGCAGATTTCCCGTACGCTCCGAGATCCGTCCTACGTATGGGACGGCCGAGAGCTCTTAGATGCGCATAGAACGATTGAGCAAGGCATACGCCGATCTACCATCAGCCGTGAGAACCGATTCGTTCGTGGCGAGCAATATTGGGAGATCTATTATCGTATGCGTAACGACCAGCTGGAGTCGATCCAGCAGATGCTCGTATTACTTGCCTTCGTCTACGAGTCGGTGCCGCAAGGCGGACTCATTGCCGATGTGTTCCAATCCCTTAGCAAGGATGTCCATTCTGATGTATATGAGGGCAATGCAGAACGGAAGCTTGAGGAGCTGGAGCAGCAGTTCCGTGCGATGGAGCTTCCGAAGACGCGTCAGGAATTCGAGGTGCGTGCAACGCTGTTTCAAATGTGTAAGGAGCTGCGACGATTTATTGAAGTAGCGAAACAGCACAAACAGAAAAAGCAAGATGAACTAATCCATTTATCTTAATCAGGATTCATTCGATCAAAGGACGGTCGATCTACATATGGCAAGCTTAAAAGAGATAGCTCAAGCTGCAGGTGTATCCATTGGAACAGTATCCGTTGTCCTTAATGGCAAAGCTGATGAGCTGCGGATTGCACAGCAGACAAGAGAGAGAATTTGGGCTGCGGCGAAGCAGCTCGATTATCATCCGAACGTAACGGCACGTAGACTGCGCAAGGGGGCCGAACAGAATCGACCGACGATTGCCGTCTTCTGGGCGAATGATTTCCCCAGTGAACTGCTTGGCAGATTCTTCTCAGGAATTCAACACAGCATTCTTAACAACGGTATTCAGTGTGAAGTGATCGTACAACCATACAGACCTTCCGAGCTGCATTTGGCAGAACGGCTTCGTTCGGATGAGTTATGCAACGGAGCGATCTTAACCGGCGTCTCGGATGAGGATATTCGATATTTAGAAGCTACGGTACTAAAGGTGCCTGTCGTTGTGTTCAACCGACGAATGAAAAATTATAGCTCTGTTTACGTGGACGATTACGAGGCAGGCTATAAGGCAGCGGAGTTGTTTGCTTCCTCTGGCCGGCTTCGCCCTGGCATTATTGCTCCTAATGTTAGTTCAAGCTCGATCCTCGCGCGCAGCCGGGGGTTTCTCGAGGGCTGCCAGAGCTTAGGTCTAAACGTTAAGCCCCATCATGAGCAGTATGCTGTGCTTAATATGAGTGGTGGCTTAGAAGCTGCCAAGTATCTGCTGGAGGGGGAATGGCCGGATTCTTTATTCTTCCCTAACGGAATTATGGCTGTCGGTGCTATGAGTACATTTCGACGGACAGGAGTCCGAATCCCGGATGATGTTGCGATTATTACGTACGGGAACAGTGAGCATGAGCAGTATACAGTTCCGTCGTTAACGTCTATGACCTTGCCCGTTGAAGAGATGGCGTGCGCTTGTTTGGAACTGTTGTTAGATATGCTTAAAGGCAAAGATGTTTTAACATCCAGATTATATGAAACGCCTGTTGTATTTCGAGAGAGTTTTCCGGAGATTTAACGCTGGTTGGAATCGATTCTGTTGATAGGATTAAAATTTGATTGTTCCGAATTGATATAGGCCGCCTAATGCGGCTTTTTTTGTAGGAAAAACATAGTTGACAAGAGAAACTCCCTTCAGTAAGTTAAATATAAGATTTTGCTAAAACGTTTGAGCCTTTATCAAATTATAAACTTGGAAACTAATAGCGAAGGGGAAATGATGGAGATGGCAGCGAACGATCCAAGCTTAGCGACCAACCAAGAGCCAACAGCTGAAAATCGCGGGCTGATGGAATTTTTGAGGAATACAGATCGAAACGGAGATACGCAAGCATCTCTTGCAGCTCCGTTAATCGCATTACCGCCAGAAGGCTTCGATGTTCCTGACAGTACGATCGAGCACGGCTCCATTCAGGCGGTAGAGTATGATTCCGCCACGGTCGGTAATAAGCGCAAGGCACTCGTTTATACTCCGCCGGGTTATTCAAGTAGGCAGAAATATAGCGTGCTTTATTTGCTTCATGGCATCGGAGGGGATGAGGAAGAATGGCATCGACACGGCAATCCCGCAGCGATTCTAGACAATCTGTATGCGGAAGGAAAGCTTGAACCGATGATTGTTGTGCTGCCGAACGGTCGTGCGATTCCGAATGACCGGGCGGAGGGCGATCACTTCGCTCCAGATAAATTGGAGGGCTTCGAACGATTTGAGGGGGATCTCTTAAATGATCTTATTCCTTTCATTGAAGCTCAATATTCGGTCTATACTGACAGAGAGCATCGCGCATTGGCGGGATTGTCAATGGGAGGCGGTCAATCGCTTAACATCGGCTTGGATCATCTTGACAAATTTGCATGGGTCGGAGCTTTCTCCCCCGCTCCGAACACCAAGCTGCAAAGGCCTCTAATTCCCGATCTAGAGACTGCTAAGAAGGATCTCAAGCTTCTGTGGCTTCTATGTGGGGATGAGGATTACCTTGTTGAAGTCAGTAGACGCACGGCTGCATATTTGCGTGAACAGGAGGTTCCGTTTGTATGGCATGAGTATGCGGGAGGCACGCATAGCTGGCCGGAATGGAAGACGGGCCTTTATTATTTCTCGCAATTGTTGTTTCGATAAAGGCCATCATACCGGGCAATCAAGAAGCATATATATGAACCATCAAGCTCAAAAGCTGCTGTATACGACGTGAGGCAGGAGTTCACGGGAGCGGAAGCCGCAGGCTGATTCGATCCGTCTCAAGCAAGGCTTGCAATCTATCGAGGCGCAGGTGCCGTGAAATTAAATGAGTTTCCTGACGCTCGTTTAATCAACAAACGCCTATGTCCTGCATACACTTTAATTGAATGATTGTATGGAGGAGGTTATAATCGATGGCACTTGCAGATAAACAGCTTCAGTATAGAGAAATAATAACGAAAGCTGTCTGCGGTAAAGGTCGTAAGTTTTCCACCGTATCCCATACCGTGACTCCGCCTCATAGTCCCACGAGCATCCTAGGCGCGTGGATTATTAACCATCAATATGAAGCGGTTCGTTCGGGCGACGGTATCGAGGTTATTGGTACTTACGATATTAACATCTGGTATTCCTACAGCAAAAACTCGCAAACCGAAGTTGCGAAAGAAACGGTATCGTATGTGGAGAACGTTCCTCTTTCGTATGTAGACCCGAAGCACCGTGCCGCGACTGAAGAGGTATCGGCAGATGCAACGCAGGAGCCGAACTGCATTGAGGCGAACATTTCCTCAAGCGGCTCAAGCGTCAATATTCGGGTGGAGCGTGAGTTTGCCGTAGAGATGATTGCTGAGACGAAGGTTACGGTCGCTTGCATCCCTGGCGGAATCGATGATCTGGATAGCAAGGAGCTTGATTACGGTCTCAGCGATGATGGCGATTACGACGATCTGGACCCAGATTTGCTGGATGATGACGTGTAAGCCGTCTACCGAACGGTTTACCAATACGATATGCGCCGGTTGCGGCGAATACGAGGGCGGCAGCCCTCTTTTTGTTTTTTGGGCGGAGGAGGGACATAGATGAGTACGGATTCGGCACGGGCTGCGAAGCTGTGGATATGGGATAGCGCGCTTCATGAGGTGGGCGGAGATCGGGATCGTTATGGTGCAGCAGAGCCGTTCGCTGCTGGACTTATCGGAGAGAAAGATGCAGTTATCGTTACAGGCGGCAGGCTGCTAAGACGATGTGACAGCGCTTCAGCGGCAGGGATTAATAGAGAGGAAGGCATTAATACAGGAGCTGACGAACGTAAGCCTAATATGACAGCAGTTTCCTACGAAAAAGTGTGGCAGTTGTTAGCTCCTAATGCTGAGAATGCACTACGTGACTTAACAGAAATTAATCGTCGATGGAATCGAGCCGGTATGCTTCGCACTAACCTCGAAGAGACACAGTGTCAGTCCAAGCACGAGAAAATCAATAACGCAATTGCAGACGGCTGGCGAGTATATCTCGTCTCGGTTCTTCATTTGGAGCCGGTATCCGTTCGCCGAATCCGCAGCTCGAAGCTTTATGACCCGAGCTCTGCCCCGCTTATATGGTCTTCTTCCCGTTCCTCTATAACGAATTCTTTGTCCTCGAAGAATCCTGATCTCTATTCCGTCGTGAGCGGAGCTCAACTGGCTGCTCAGCTCGCATCCGATTCTCTGTTGAGGCGAGTGGTGCGAATGGCAATAAGAGCGGTATATTCCCTTGGGCTCGATCTGGGGGACGCGGTCGTTGCTCTGCATGGAAGCGGACGTACTGCGGCTCTATCGGTCGGCCAGTCCATGGATGGATTAACGAAAGAGGAGCAATCGGTATGGCACGAAACTTTGCTGCGGTTTAGAGACTGGTATGCGGCTGCTAGAGACGCAGCAGGGAGCACGGAAACACCGCTTCTCATTGGTGCTGACCCGGAGTTCGTCCTGCTTCGCGAAGACGGCCGGATCGTTCCGGCCGAGCGTTACTTGGGCATAGGAGGCGGGGCTGGAGCTGATGCGCTCGTCGTTGGCCGCAAGGTCCAGTATCCGATTGGCGAATTACGGCCCGATCCGGCAGCTTCACCAGATAGGCTGGCGGCGAACGTCCGGCATCAATTGCTGCGGGCTTCGCTTCGCGTCAACGATCCATCGCTGCGTTGGGCGGCTGGTGCGATGCCCGTCACTGGCGCAGCGCTGGGCGGTCACATTCATATAAGCGGCGTGCCGCTCACAAGCCGCCTACTGCGCCAACTGGATCGGTACGTTGCTCTGCCGGTCGCGATGGTCGAGGGCGATCATGGTCGAGGCCGCAGGCCCCGATATGGCGCCCTCGGTGATTATCGGATTCAGGCTCATGGCGGCTTCGAGTATCGGACGCTGCCCAGCTGGCTCGTCTCGCCATTAACGGCAAAGGCAGCATTTGCATTGACGCTGCTATGCGCGAAGGATTCTTGGGAGCTGCCTGTTATGACAATTCTGGAGGAGCATGTGGAGGCTGCGTTCTATGAAGGTGACCGTGCAGAGCTGCTTGGCAGCTTGGATGATATTGCCAAGGAGCTCGCTGGTTCGCCGTCTTACGACGAATTTGCGCGCTGGATCGAGCCGTTATTCGAGGCTGCCCGCCGCGGCGCTGTGTGGGATGATAGTCTCGATATCCGACGTAAGTGGAGGGTAACGTCTTCAAGATGATTTCCACCATTCCGTCATGCGGGTCCTATTGATTCATGTTATAATGAAGGATAGTGTTTATCATTCAACTCGTGTACGGAGGGGCGTTCATGACAGCAGCTTATACGCCTATGATGCAGCAATATCTCGCCATTAAGGAACAGGCGAAGGACGCTTTTCTGCTGTTTCGGCTTGGCGATTTTTATGAAATGTTTTTTGAAGATGCAGTGCTCGCTTCGCGCGAGCTGGAGATAACGTTAACGGGACGGGAAGCAGGCGGTCCGGAGCGTGTGCCAATGTGCGGCGTACCATATCATTCGGCAGATAACTATATTGCCCGACTCATTGAGAAAGGCTATAAGGTCGCGATTTGCGAGCAGGTTGAAGATCCGTCGGCGGCCAAGGGCGTCGTACGCCGTGAGATTGTGCGCGTCGTCACGCCGGGTACAGTCATGGAATCGAAGTCGCTGGCTGACAAAGCTAACAACTTCATCGTCGGGATTGATATTCACGACGGTCGAATTGGCTTCGCCGCATGCGATCTGTCAACCGGTGAGCTATATGTCACCTCGCTTGCGGCAGGCAGCGGTCTGGAGCCTCTGCTCGACGAGATCAATGTCTATCATCCGGCAGAAATTGTCGGCCGTGATGAGTTGCTGGAGCAATTAAAGCCGCATGCGTCCAGCTGGGCTCGGCCGGTCGTATTGACGCCGCGTGAGCCAATGGAGCAAGAAGGCATTGTCGAGCAATTCGGCAAGCAGCAGCTGGAAGGGCTGACGACAGAACGGCTGCGTACGATCGCAACGCTTACTGGCTACCTGGCCGATACACAGAAGCGTTCTTTCGGACATATACGGACCATTCGTTCTTATGAGCCCAATCAATATATGATTCTCGATCCATTCACGCGTCGTAATCTCGAATTGACTGAGACGGTTCGTGATCGCAGCAAAAAAGGCTCGCTGCTTTGGCTGCTCGACCGTACGCAGACCTCTATGGGTGCGCGGCTGCTTCGCCGTTGGGTGGACAAGCCGCTGCTTCATGTAGCCTCTATTGAGGAGAGGCTGTCTGCTGTCGAGGCGCTTCACCGCGACCTTATATTGCGGGAGGATACTCGCCGTGAGCTTGCGGATATTTATGATCTGGAACGACTCGTCGGCCGAGTCGCTTTCGGAAGCGCGAACGGGCGCGACCTGAATGCTCTGAAATCGTCGCTGCGGCGTGTGCCTGCACTTACCGCTTTGTGCGAAGGGTCTGGAAACCAGACGCTTCGTGCGCTGTTCCGTGACGTCGACGATTGCGCCGATTTGGCTGATATGATCGAGACGGTTCTGGTTGACGAGCCGCCGGTATCGCTTCGTGAAGGCGGACTCATTCGGCAGGGCTATGATGAATATCTTGACCGGCTGCGCGAAGCAAGCACCGATGGCAAGCGGTGGCTCGCGGAGCTCGAACGGTCAGAGCGTGAAGCGACAGGAATTAAATCGCTCAAGATTGGTTATAACAAAGTGTTCGGCTACTATCTGGAAGTGTCTAAAGCGAACCTCGCTGGGCTGCCTGAAGGCCGATATGAGCGGAAGCAGACGCTTGCGAACGCTGAGCGATTTGTTACACCGGAGCTAAAGGAGAAGGAACGGCTTATTCTCGAAGCAGAAGAGAAGATGGTCGATCTCGAATATGAGCGGTTCGTCGAGCTTCGCGAGCATTTGTCCAGCCAGCTTCATCGGCTGCAGAAGCTTGCTGAGCGGATTGCAATGCTCGACGCATATCAGTCGCTTGCAACCGTCAGCGCCGAGCGCAGGTTTATTCGTCCAACGGTAACGGACGGCTATGACCTGATCGTGGAGGAGGGTCGTCATCCCGTTGTTGAAGCACTGATGGACGGCGTACCGTTTATGACTAATGGTACGCAACTGACGAAGGACACTCAGACGATGTTGCTCATTACCGGCCCGAACATGGCTGGTAAAAGCACATATATGCGTCAAGTCGCGCTCCTGTGCGTCATGGCTCAAATCGGCTGCTTTGTCCCGGCCAAATCGGCGGTGCTGCCGCTTGTTGACCGCATTTTTACGCGCATCGGAGCAGCCGACGATCTCGCAGGCGGACAAAGCACCTTTATGGTCGAAATGAAAGACATACAGGTAATGACCGAGAAAGCAACGGAGCGGAGCCTTGTTATCATTGACGAGCTAGGACGAGGAACCTCGACGAATGAAGGCATGGCGATTGCTCAGGCCGTAATCGAATATGTGCACGATCGGATCGGCAGCAAGGCACTCGTATCGACGCACTTCCATGAGCTGGCTCATCTGGAGGAGTCGCTGCCGCTGCTGTCTAATGCATGTATGGCGGTTCGTGAAGATGGTGACGATGTGACGTTTCTGCGCAAGCTGGTGCCGGGTGCGGCAAGCTCTAGTTATGGCGTATACTGTGCTAGGCTGGCAGGGCTGCCGGATACGATCATCGATCGGGCATATGCTCTTCTGGAAGAGGAGGGCTCTGCTGACCGGGGGAATTCTGTAAGGCAAGCTCAATCTGGCGACAAGCTGGAGCCGTGTAATGTTCGTGAAGCGGCGGCTGTTATCGAAATAGCGGCCCAACAATCAGCAACGACTGCACCAGCTAATACTGTCAGCGTTAATGAGACTGTCGGAACGGTCGTACAGCTGTCGATTTTCGACGATGATGGTCCGAACGCGTCGGAAGCCGCTGTCTTGCCAACACAACCGGATCAAGTGAAGAAGCAGCTTACGCCGCAGGCAGAGCTGGTTGCGGATAAGCTGCGTAAGCTGGATGTGCTAAATATGACTCCAATGCAGGCGTTGCAATGGTTGAACGAGATGAAGATGAAAATTATCGATTAAGTAAAGGTATGGAAGACCGAATGCAGGATCGGTCCTTTGTATACGAGGGGGAGTAATAGCGATGGCGTCCATTCGTGTGCTGGATGAACAGCTGGCGAACCAGATTGCAGCGGGTGAAGTGGTGGAACGGCCGTCTTCGGTTGTGAAGGAGCTTGTTGAGAATGCGGTGGATGCAGGGTCGACAACAATCGATATTACGATTGAGGAAGGCGGATTAAATCTCATTCGTGTGCTCGATAATGGCAGCGGAATACACCCCGAGGAGATGGAAACGGCATTCCAGCGTCATGCGACAAGCAAGCTGATTACAAGCGCTGATTTGTTCCGTATCGCCAGCCTTGGCTTCCGCGGCGAAGCGCTGCCGAGTATTGCCGCTGTATCGCGTGTGGAGTGCATTTCCTCGGAGACGACGGATGGTCTTGGGGCTAGACTTGTAATCGAGGGCGGAACGGTGAAGCAGCAAGGTCCCGTTAACGCTCCACAAGGGACTGATATGACGGTCCGCGATTTGTTTTATAACACGCCTGCACGTTTAAAGTATATGAAGTCGATTCAGACTGAGCTTGGCCATATTAGCGATTATATTAATCGAATCGCGCTTGCACATCCCGGCATTGCGTTCACGCTCCGGCATAACGGTCATGAGCTTCTTCGGACTCCGGGCACCGGCGACCGGCTACAGGTCATTGCAGCTGTATACGGAACTAGCGTTGCTAAGGCAATGCTGCCTATTACAGGAGAAACCCCTGATTATACACTGACCGGTTATATCTCGAAGCCGGAGCTGACACGCGCCAATCGTAACGCGATTACCGTCGTGGTGAACGGCCGTTACATTCGCAGCTTCCTCGTGAATCAATCTCTATTGCAGGGTTATCATACTTTACTGCCGATTAACCGGTTTCCACTTGTCGTCATTGAAATTGGCATGCATCCATCGCTACTCGATGTGAACGTGCATCCGTCGAAGATGGAGGTCCGCTTCAGCAAAGAGACAGAGCTTCGCGAGTTGATCGAGCAGACTGTACGCCAGGTACTAAGACGAGAACGCTATATTCCGGAACCGGCAGCGGATAAGGATAGCGGCCGTTCGAAGCCAGTGTATGTACAGGAGCGGATTGCATTTCATCGGCCGGAGCCGGGTTTTCCTATTTCCTCGGGGACTGCGGAAGCCCGACCAAGCAGCAGCTTCAATCCGTCAGCAGGGACCGAAGATGCGGGTTCGTTAACGACGGCTGCTGACAAACCGTTGTTTCGTTCCAAGTCGTCCGATAGCTTATCGTTTGGCGGAGCCGGCTCCATTCGAACGCCAGGGTGGGGGACGGGTGCGAGCTCGAATCGTTGGAGTACAGCACAATCAGGCGGTTTTAGCGAGGTGCGCAAAAGTATTCCAGCCGATGCGACGGAGCGGCTCTATGCTCCACCTCGTACAGTAAGCGATAGCGGGGATCGTGATACGTCGAACGATGACGCTGATTTCTATGCGCCTGCTCCGTTGGCAGAGACCAAGTATAGTGATGAAGCTAACGTTTCATTGCGCTCGCAATGTCTGAATGCGAGTGATTCAAGCCGAGCTCCTTCGGAGCTGCGGTCGACGGACGATGTGATAGGCGAAGCAGCTGCAGCGTATGCCGATTCTGACTCAGCTCCTTATGCTGTTCATCGCGATCCGGATACGCCTCCGTTCCCGGAGCTTTCTTGGATCGGACAGCTGCACGGCACGTATTTGATCGCACAGAGTGAAGACGGTCTGTATATGATTGATCAACATGCCGCTCATGAGCGTATTCATTATGAATATTTTGTTGAGAAATTTGGCCGTCCGCAGCAGGCGTCGCAGCAGCTGCTCGTGCCGATTACTCTCGAGCTGACAGCAGGCGACGCTGTACAGCTGAAGGACAAGCTGCCTCTACTTGCAGAGGTGGGATTACAGCTGGAGCCATTTGGCCTTAATACGTTCCTCGTCCGGTCCCATCCAGAATGGTTTCCTAAAGGTGACGAGCAGGCGATAATCGAGGAAATGATTGAATGGGTGCTGCAGGAGAAGCGCGGCGTCGATATACAGAAGCTCCGGGAGAAATCGGCAATTATGTGCTCTTGTAAAGCTTCCATTAAAGCAAACCAGCGGTTAAGCCGCGAGGAGGGCGAAGCGCTGCTGGACCGGCTGGGTCGCTGCATTCAGCCCTATACTTGCCCGCATGGTCGACCGATCGTCGTGCATATTTCAACCTATCAATTGGAAAAAATGTTCAAACGGGTGATGTCATGATTGTAACAACGGCAGCGAAGCCGTCTGATGCGGTGCTAGCGAAAGCGAGGTCGCTTGCGGAGGAGCTGTCCGGCCGATTCATGTTAAGGCGGGGTCAGACCCTTAAGCAGCTAATGGCAGCGGGCGGAGACGACCGGCTGCTCGTCATCCTTGAGAATGAACTCAGATTGTATGAAGGCTCAACGTCCGAGCAGCCGCTATATTATCATCCTAGCATGGCGTTCGTTCGTGCGAAGCGGCTGCTTGAAGGGGGCAAAGATCCGCTTATCACCTTGTCGCGCTGTGAGCCCGGTGATTCGATAATTGATTGTACAGCCGGACTCGCAGCTGATTCGCTCGTATTCTCCATTGCGGTCGGGCGAGAAGGCTCCGTAACGGCTCTTGAAAGCGAGCCTGTGCTTCATGCAGTTGTTCGCGAAGGGCTTCGCTCGTATCAATCAGGTTTAGACGCAGTCGATGAAGCTATGCGCAGGATCAACACTAAACTTGTAAGCCATACCGAATATCTAGCCGCCCAGCCAGATAAGAGCGCTGATATTATTTATTTTGATCCAATGTTCGAGCATGCGATAGAGGAATCGAGCGCAATCGGTCCATTACGAGCGATTGCCAATCACAGTCGTTTGACAGAGGAAGCGGTTCATCAAGCGGTGAGAGTAGCGCGCAAATGCGTAATGCTAAAGGAGCAATACAGCAGCGGTGAGTTCGAAAGGCTGGGCTTCAGCCGCTGTCATACGAAAAAAACATCCAAAATTACATACGGAGTGATTGTAGTTGACGCAGCACATGAATACGGCGGGGCTGGCTCCATATTCCGCTGATGGGAAACCGAGGCTGCTTGTGCTGATTGGACCGACGGCAGTTGGCAAAACCCAGCTGAGCCTTGATATCGCTCAAGCGTACAATTGTGAAATTATATCGGGTGATTCCATGCAGGTCTATCGGGGGATGGATATAGGTACGGCCAAAATTATGCCCGAGGAGCGTCAGGGCATTCCGCATCATTTGATCGATATCCGTAATCCTGATGAGCCGTATTCAACCGCCGATTTTCAAGAGGATTGCCGCCGGTTAATTGCTGATATTTCTTCTCGGGGGCGAATCCCGTTCATCGTTGGCGGAACAGGTCTTTATATCGAGTCGGTATGTTATGCTTATGAATTTGCTGACAGCGGCTCAGATCCCGAGTACCGTCTTTCGCTGGAGAACTACGCTGACGAGCATGGAGCGGCAGCCCTGCATGCCATGCTTGCGAGCATCGATGCTGAGTCAGCAGCACGGCTTCATCCGAACGATCGCCGCCGCATTATTCGTGCTCTTGAAATATTTAAGCTGACCGGTGAGACAATGTCTAAGCAGCTTGGACGGCAGACGAAGACTTCTCCTTATGATCTATGTATCATGGGTCTCAATATGGAGAGACAGAAGCTGTACGACAGAATCAATGCGAGAATTGATCTAATGATGGAGCAAGGTCTGCTAGAGGAGGCGCGCGGAATCATTGAGTCTGGCTTGCCGCATGATGCCGTTTCGATGCAAGGACTTGGCTATAAAGAATTTATTCCTTACTTTAACGGAGATTGTTCGCTTGAAGAAGCGATAGAGATGCTGAAGCGTGATACGAGACGGTTCGCGAAACGGCAGTTATCCTGGTTCCGACATATGAAGGATATACACTGGGTCGAGGCGGATGAAAATTTTCACAACAAATTAGCGGCGGTTCATGCTATAATAACAGGAAAGTTCGAGATCAGTCTTGAATATTATTCTAATCCATCTTTAATTGACGGGGGTATCGGCCAATGAACAAAACCATTAACATTCAGGATACGTTTTTGAACCAGCTGCGTAAAGACAGCGTCCCGGTTACAGTCTACTTGACCAATGGCTTTCAAATTCGAGGCGTCATTAAAGCATTCGATAATTTCACGATCGTCATCGACAGTGAAGGAAGGCAGCAAATGGTATATAAGCATGCCATCTCGACATTTACGCCACAGCGTAACGTATCGTTAATGCAGGATCATTCGAACGACCACTAATACGTGCAGAAGTTTACGATTGAAACCTTCGGCCGACCCGGTTCGTCTATTTGAATAGCGGATAACTGCGACAACCCGCTCTCAGAGTGGGTTGTTCTTTTCATTCGCGGGTAAGATAGACATAGAGACAGATCGAACAGGAGGGAGTCTTCATCATGACAGAGCAACCACGAAGTAGAAACGTGAAGCCGACAACCAAAAAATCTACGAAAAAGCAGGGCAAGAAAAAGCGCTTCTCGTTTAAGAGAATGTTTATTTTTTTGTTTTTCTCAGCAGCACTTGCAGTTATATGCGGCATAATCGGATATCTGTTTATCATTCTGAACGGTGAGAGAATATTGACAGCCAATCAGGATAAGCTGATCCTTCCGGAAGCATCGCATGTGTACGATATCAATGGTAACGAAATCGCTTCATTGTATAATGCGAACGATGCACGTGAGAATGTTAGCCTAGACGAGATCCCAGAGCTGCTGCGTCAAGCGTTTATTGCGACAGAGGACCAGCGCTTCTATCAACACTCGGGTATCGACTACTTTTCACTTGGACGTGCAGCGGTGAAAGATATTATCGCAAGGAGTAAAGTAGAAGGCGGAAGTACGATTACGCAGCAGCTGGCGAAGAATATATTCTTAACGGCTGACAAGACATTCTTCCGTAAAGCTACGGAAGCCTCGATTGCGATTGCGCTTGAGAACAACAAGACGAAGGATGAGATTCTGGAGATGTACCTGAACCGGATTTACTTCGGTAAAGGTGTATACGGCATTAAACAGGCTTCAGAGTACTACTTCGGCAAAGAGCCGAAGGATTTGGAGCTGTGGCAGATGGCGACGCTCGCGGGCATGCCGAAGGCGCCGAACCGGTATAATCCGATTAATGACCCAGAAGCTTCGCAAACTCGGCGTGAAGTCGTGCTGAAGCTGATGTATGATCAAGGCTACATAACTGCTGAACAGCGGAATGAAGCGGTTGAAGCGGAATATAAACCGGAAATGTCCAACGATAAGGTGAATCCACAGCTTTATCCAGCGTTCGTCGATTTTGTTGTGGATGAAGCGGTTGAAAAGAGCGGCATTAGTGAAGAGGAGCTCCGGATCGGTGGTTACAAAATTTATACGACGTTGAATCCGGTCGCTCAGAATGCAGTAGAGAAACAATTCGCCGATGATGCAAACTTTGAGCAAAGTCCTGACGATATAAAAGTACAGGGTTCTATGATTATCATTGATCATCGCAATGGTGAAATTCAAGCTATCGCAGGTGGGCGTGATTATAAGAAGAAGACGTGGAACCGGGTGACGAAGTCAAGACAGCCAGGTTCCTCGTTCAAGCCGATTGCTGCATACGGACCTGCGCTTGAGACCGGGAAATTTACGCCAGACTCGACTCTGAGGGACGATAAACAATGCTTCGGCGACTACTGTCCATCTGACTCCAATAGTGTCAAATATGTTGGTGCGATCAGCATGAAGCAAGCGATTAAAGAATCCCGCAACCTGCCAGCTGTATGGCTGCTCGACCAGATCGGCGTCGACAAAGGGCTTGAGTTTGCGAAGAAGCTTGGCTTCGAATTGAGTCCGGAGGACCGCAACTTGGCCATCGCGCTTGGCGGGTTAACGAATGGTGTCTCTCCGCTCCAGATGGCGACAGCTTACAGTGTATTCGCTAACGATGGCAAGAGCGTCGACCCTCATACGGTGAAGAGCATCGATAATCGGAACGATGATCCGGTGTATACGTACCACGCGCCAAGAGCGAAGCAGTTGATTAAGCAATCGACGGCCGCTGGCTTGACAGAGATTATGCTTGGGGTCACTGAGCCGGGCGGTACCGGCACGAAAGCGAAGCTTGATCGCCCGGTTGCAGGCAAGACAGGCACGACGCAGCATGGATTTAAAGATTTGAAATCGAGCGCGAATCGAGATGTTTGGTTCGTTGGGTACACACCAGAATGGACAGCGGCTGTATGGATGGGTTACGATAAAACCGACAAACAGCATCTGCTGCAGAAAAGCAGCGGTCAAGCAGCAGCGATGTTCGGTAAAGTGATGTCCGAAGCGATGAAGAATGTGCCGCGTGGAAGCTTCAATAAGGCACCGGTACGGGAAGAATCAGAGCCGGAGAAGAATGTAGAAGTACCCGAACAAGTAACAGGTTTGCATGTCGAATATGATGCTGATTCGTATACTGCAAAGTTGAGCTGGAAGCCAGTTAAAGGCGAGGGTATCACTTATCGACTGTACCGTAAGGAGACGAACGAAGCGAATTTCAGCCGTCTGATTGATACAGCAGCTGGCACTACTACTGCTGAGGACATGAGTGTCGCGCCTGGTCTGTCGTATCAATATTATGTTACGGCTTATAATGCTGAGGCGGATCTAGAAAGCACGCCTTCTGCTGCAGTTGCGCTTAATGTACCCCCTGAAGAGCTTGAGAAGGAGCCTCCGACAGGTGAGCCTGCAACGCCGGACATCATTATTCCGGGCGACGAGGCGACGACTCCTGAAGAAGGAGAAGCTACTCCGGACAATGGGAAGGGTAAAGGAAATGGCAATGGCAAAGGTAGTGGCAATGGAAAGAATAACAACGGCGGCAATAACGGAAATGACAACGGCAACGGTGTCGGAAACGGTGACAGCACTAGTAACAACAACGGCACTGAGCAGGGAGAAGGCACAGCGCCTGGCGATACTGTACCTGGAGGGACAATTCCCGATAACAGCAACCCAGATGGATCTGGAAGCGGAGGATTAGAAACGAACGACTCTCAGACACCTGTTACTAACAATTCGTCAGAATCGGGAACAGAGCCGATCATACCGGACGTAGTCGTACCGTCGCCATAAGTATCATTTTGCCCGTTGTTCGCTTGCTTGACCGCTAGGTTGAATTTTGAGGAGAAGCGAGGAACTTCGAATGATGATTCACAAGCGTAAGAGGATTCGTTACAGCGTTCTTATGCTGTCGCTCCTGCTGCTGGTACTTGCAGCAGCAGGCTGCGGCAGCAAAGAGAAAGAGCCGAAGTCGAGTCAGACGATGAACGCCGAGCAGGCAGATGACTTGCAGCAAGGTTCGGGCTCAGAGGAAACTGGGAAGAAGCAATGGGATAAGATGCCGGAGATGTCGATCGATCCGAGCAAACAATATTCGGCTGTCTTCCATACGAGCAAAGGTGAGTTCACGGTTCAGTTGTTCGCTGAAGATGCTCCGACAACGGTTAACAGCTTTGTATTTTTGGCGAAGAACAAGTTTTACAATGACATAACATTTCACCGGATCATTGAAACGTTTATGATTCAAACTGGTGATCCAACAGGCACTGGAACTGGCGGGCCGGGGTATAATATACCGGACGAGCTTGGCTCGGACCATAAGTACGACATTGGCACGGTTGCAATGGCTAACACCGGCATGCCGGATTCGGGCGGCAGCCAGTTCTTCATATGTACAGGAGATGTATGCTCTAATCTGAACAGCCAACCGAACTACACGATCTTTGGTCAGGTAACCGACGGAATGGATTCCGTTATGGCGATTGCCAAGACGCCTGTCGGACCTGGCGCAGACGGGAATATGTCTAAGCCGTTGGAGAAGGTTACGATCGATTCAATCGATATTATCGAGAAGTGAACGAAGCAAGGGGCGGTTCAGAAAGTCAGTGAATACTGACCGATGGATCGTCCTTTTGCTTATAGATATCGTCACGGCGAAGGCCTAGTGTCGAACAATAGGGCTTGGTTTATTTTGTTCGCTCGGTGGCTTTGCATCCTAAGATGTGGTAAGCTTTTTTTAAAAGGAAAAAGGTTGGAAGTTATACGTATGATGGAGAGGCCGGCTGCTTGGACGGCGGCTTTTTTCGCATCTTAACGGAAAGGTACGTTCCGCATGAAACGAAAATTTTCGGACCGGGCAAATTGGCGGCGCATACTGCGTAAGAGCTATATGTGTCTTACTATGGATGGAGATGAGTTTAGAGGACTTGTCACCTTTTATCGGATTCACGACTTACGCGAGCCGCTTTGGAAGGAATATAATGGACGGCGTCTTTGTCTTGCGGACCGAGGCTATTTGTGGATGCAGCATTTCCCTCGCGGTGAGCATTTTGTTGTGACGACGATGTTCGATGATAAGGGACGCGTCGTGCAATGGTATATTGACGTATGCAAGACGCAGGGAATGACCGATCAGCATGTGCCTTGGTTCGATGATCTGTACCTGGATATCGTTGTGCTTCCGACCGGCGAAGTGTTCCTGCTCGATGAAGATGAACTGGAGGATGCGCTACGCCAAGGGGAAGTGACCTCGAAGGATGCAGCGATGGCGAGAAAGACGGCAGGGCGCTTACTGTCGGCTATTCGCAATGGCCGCTTTCGCTATTTTACCCTAAGCTTGAAACATCGGAAAACGTTGTCCGAGCGGGCAGGAGAACTGAGCGAATCGTGAAACGCGTCATATCGAAATCGACGAAGATGAGCAGCGGGCTGCGAAGAAAGCGTAAGCGAAGGCCGCTGCTCCTATTATTAAGGGTTGTCGTTGCCATAGTCGTACTAGGCATACTGTGGTGCGGTTATGTTTTGTGGATGATTAACAGCGTCACGATTCCGAAGACGATACATAAGGCTGATGCGATTATAGTACTTGGCGCAGCGCTCTGGAACGATCGGCCAAGCCCTGGACTGAAGGAACGGCTGGACCACGCTTATTCGTTGTATAAGGAAGGAAAAGCGGAGAAGCTTATATTAACAGGAGGCCTTGATCATAACGGATCGAAGCTGACCGAGGCGGAGGGGATGCGCCGTTATTTGATGTCCTTAGGCGTTCCATCTGACAAGCTGCTGCTGGAGCCGAATGCGACGAGCACGTATGAAAATATGTTATTCAGTAAGGAAATCATTGAGCGAGAGCATATGAAGTCGATCATTATTGTTACACACGACTATCATTCGCCACGCTCGAAAGAAATTGCTCAATATGTCGGCATTGATAATCTTATCATGGCACCCTTCAGATCGAACGTGCTGAAGCCGGTATATAACGAGACACGAGAAGTGCTCGCGTATACGAAATGGAAGCTTGATGCCGTTACGATGCGGCTAGGCTTCGTGCTCGATCTACCGGAAATTGCTTATTTCAATCCTTAGAGTTTGCTTTACGACAGTCTGCCGCTTTCCCTCGATGAAAATCATACTGTTTGCCTGCATACTCGAATATGCTTGTTATAGCGGCGGCAGCCGGGCGACTGTCAGCGTCATGGCGCCGTTAGCAGCGACGGGATTGAAGGGACAGGTGATCGAGCGGATGAACAATCAAATCGCGTCAGGGGCGAAGAGCGGCACTCGGCCATCCCGCCAAATTAATGTGGTTCTTCGCAGTCAAGAAAGCAGTGGCGCTGTCGCGTCAATTACGGATAACGAGCCGCTTTCGGCCGTTAAGCCGCTGCCGACAGGCGATCATTACGCCGATATTCAGCGCGAGCTGGATGTAATGATCGGACTAGATCATGTAAAGTCACTTGTGTACGAAATATACGCTATGCTTCAGGTCGCCCAAATGCGGTCGCAAGCAGGCTTGAACAGCGGCGCGCATGTGTATCATATGATTTTTAAGGGTAATCCCGGTACAGGGAAAACGACAATTGCCAGAATTGTTGCGAAGCTGCTGCAGAAGATGGGGGTATTGTCGAAGGGCCATTTGATCGAGGTAGAACGTGCGGATCTAGTCGGTGAGTATATCGGCCACACCGCACAGAAGACGCGGGAGCTTGTGCGCAAGGCATCAGGCGGCGTACTGTTCGTTGATGAGGCATATAGTTTGGCGCGAGGTGGAGAGAAAGATTTCGGCAAGGAAGCAATCGATACACTTGTGAAGGCAATGGTTTAACTTTTTATGTATGTGATCCGATAACCTTTAACCAAGAGAAACCCAATGCCATCAAGCCATTGAGTGAAAAATACGACTCAAGCATCTTGGGCAGGATAGACGAAATAAAGCATCTTTATTATGACGAACTGATGTCCTTTGAGCAGATCGCCAAATCAATCAATGCGAACTGGTGGACGCTAAAGAACTTGTTTAATGACTTAGAACTCAGGAAAATAACAACCTCAGAACGCGCCAAACTAAATCGTAAAAAGGTACTTCCAGACTTATTGGACAAGCACTATAATCAAAAGATGTCATTATCTCAAATGTATAAAGACTTTGGGTATACCCCTCAGATGGTGAGACAAGCCTTAAAAGAAAATGGATACAGGGTTATTGATTATCAAAAGAATAGGTGACAACAAATCCTTATGTATTACTTTTCAAGACGAATTAAATGTGCTGATTGCGGTAAGAACTACAAGGGCTTAAAGGAGCGAAGAGAACGTATCGTCTACATTTGCTCAGGTTACTCAAATTACGGGAAAGAGTTCTGCTCGGAGCGATGGAAGGTAGATCAGGACATGCTCCTAGACCTCCTACAGCGTCACTATGACATTACATTGATTAAAACAGGGGTCGTTATAGGCGACAGTTCAAGAAAGCCTGTAGAGTGGATTCCTGCACCCGTGGAGACGTTGGTTGATCGAGTGGAGAAAATTAGCGTTAGTCCTAAGCAGCAGACGATACACATAAAGTATAAGGATGGGACGAGTACATTGATTGAACCGAGTCATTGGAGCTATTGGACTGATAAAGTTTAAAAGCACACCTCCCTCAAGACGATTTTCTGAAAACTGTCGAGTTAGGACGACAATAGATATTTCAAGAAATTAACTTGAGGGAGGTATGCTTACTAATCTTATAGGAATTTGTTTATTTTATTAGGATGACATTTTTCCTCGCTTAAACAATAAAATCAACAAATTCAGGCGTTCGCAACATGCCATTTTTAGTCCAATTTCGGGTTCGTACCTGTGCTTTTAGATGGGGTTGAATGTATACAAAGTCTCGATCTTCGGCACACTTAATTTGTTGAGCAATCCCAAAAAACGCTTTACGAGCAACAGAAGGAACGGTTAATTCAATTACGCCGACTGGTTTACCTTGATATTGAGCAAGCCATCCAAACTGATTCTTGCGATAACCTGTCAACTCAACATTGACGTAGGTGTAGTTGATGATCTTTAACCAGTCAGAACTTCGTTTACCTGCATACTTAGAGTTTCGTTTCTTCGCTACAATGCCCTCTAGATTACGTTGCTTCATGAGATCAAACAGCGCTTTACCATTGGTCTCAATACTCAGCATTAGACTGTAGAATGCATTAGGTTGTAGTATCCTCTTTAGCAGCAATTTACGCTCCCACAATGGCTTAGAACGCATATCCTCGCCGTTATAAAACAAGATATCGAATACGTAATAGTGTGCTGGCTTGGTTTTGGAATACTTACGTATCTTTGTTGATTTAGATGTTTTAAACCTCTCCATAATCAATTCAAAGTCGATCCAACCATTCTCATCTAAACGAGCAACTTCACCATCCAGTATAACGTCACAATCCTCGCTTGTAGGGACGTTATGTAGCTCAGGATATTGTCTCGTGACATCATTATTATGTCTCGTATAAAGAGTCACTTTGCCTTTATTTAAAGAAAGTAACAAACGATGTCCATCAATCTTTGGTTCAAATACATATCGTTCGTCATCGAAAGGTTTATCAACTTTTTCAAGGAGCATAGGCTCAACAAACACAATCACTGCACCTCCGTATATCAAAGATGATATACTATTGTAGCACGTTATAAATCGTTTATTGTTCTGAAACCACTGTATAAATATCCAACACAATCCACAAGTTATTATTGTAATTTCACATAAGAGGAGTGTACATAAGATGACTCGTAATCGAAACAATCAATTAGTTGTTCCTCATGCAAGAGCAGCATTGAATAGAATGAAAGTAGAGATTGCACAAGAACATGGAATTGCGTTTACCCCTGATGGATATAATGGAAATTTAGTGACAAGGGACGCTGGTACAATTGGTGGAAATATTACGAAGAGATTAGTGGAGATTGCAGAGCAAACTTTAGACGGAAGAAGACGTTTTTAGGAAAAAATAGGCGATACAAGTCACCCCAATGAAGAAGGGATGAGAACTGTATCGCCTTGGTATATTTATGCAATTTGTTTGGTTTATTCACTAGGAAAGGTATTATAGCCGCTTATTTTGGAACTCGCATACACAAACGTGTATATTCATTCGTAATTTAGCTTATGAAATCGGTCTTTTATTAGGTGTGTCTATGAACTTCCTTTTTGCCTACAGTCTTTGCATATCCACGGAGTTTGAGGCGGATTTTTTGCGTAGAAGAATTGAGCAATTTCTTTATTCGTATGGGGTGATAATTGTTTTAAAACTGCTCCTTTTCCATGTTATTCGCTTTTCTCCAGCCACTTAATTGACTCATCGATGACGATTTTGATCAGACTCTTTTCATTATCAGTTGGGACAATTTCTAGTTTTGTAAACACTTCGTCCAACACCTCATGAACTACCTTCGCCTTGTCTGGCGAGTCAATTATCTTCCCTACATAGGTGGCTGTAGTATCAGTAATATCAAGAATGTGTGCGATTGCGCTTTCTGTTGAGGGGGTAAGGTCAATTAGTTTTAGAACATCTTCAACGATATCTGTTGCTTTATCGACTGTATGTTCAATATCTTTTCCATTTGCAATATTATATTTTTTAACTGCATATACAATAGCCAGCAGAACAATCACAATAGATCCGATAATCAAATACTCGTTCATATGAACTCCTCCTTATTTATTCACTTTATTCAGAACATAATTGATAACTCGTTCAGCAACAATAGCAATTTCAGCCCTAGTAATCGGCTCGTCAGGTCTAAACTTCTTATCTGTTCCAACAGCAAAAATACCTTTATCAACGGCAGCATCAATAGTTGATGCTTGCCACTGCTTAGTTACATCGTTAAAATATCTCGAAAACGTAGTCATAACTGTTTCAACAATCTCCTTTTTTAATAATTTGTTATACTCTTCTTGCACTAATGGAATGAACGATTTTTGTGCATCAACAACTTTATTGCCACCAAAAAATGCAGATCCCGGACAAGATTTTGGGTAATATCCTGTCGTATTATTTGTATTGATTTTGTTATCAGGAATACGAACACCATTCTTCGTGCAGTACCAGTGATGATAAACGATTGTGTCTGTATTGATATTTAAGTTAAATTTTTTAGCTAATACTGCAAATAGATACAGCGTTGATTTCTTTTGTTCTTCTGTCATACGGTCTCCGCCAATATCGAAGTTTCCTATAATCTCCACACATATTCCGTTGACATTGGCTCCTTTTATTCCTGCTGGAGATACTTCAAGTGGACGACATAAGGAGATAACGCCATCAGGAAATATTGTAAGATTTTGACCAATATCGCTCCAACCATTATTGTTAATATGGCTATTACGCATACCCTTCAACATAGTAAAATGGTTGTTACCTTTGAAATTGTCATATGACGGCTTCCAAGTATGATGAACTTGCAGGATTTTAATTGATCTCTTTATATTTTGCTTTTCAATCCACTGATTAAACTCTTCACGACTAAATAAGATAAATTGACCTTCCTGTTTCATAATCTTCACCTACTTTCTTTAGTTTTCTCAGATTCGTCAACTTCTCCAACTTTTGACTTTAAGGAAGTAATAGCCTTTTGCAAAAATGCAGGGATGCGAACACCCATTTTCCCTCCATTTTCAACTATCGAAACAAATTCAATTACAGCAAATGCACCAGAAACACCGTCGGTAAGAACTCCATTTGTCTTAAGAACAGCAATTTCAACTAATAGGACTGCTGCAATAAGGAGCATGGTATAAATTTTTTTAAACAACCCTTTATAGCCCTTATTGCTTCTTAGTCCTTCACCTGACATAATTGCTCCCATAATCCCTGTAACAAAATCAATAGCCATAAGTCCAATAAGGATTGTAAACACCAATCCAAACAATCCCGTAAAAATTGATACAATTCCTGAAGCTACGCCAACAATAGATTTAACTACAACATCCGTTCTCTCCACAATTTATGATCACCTCAAATAAATAATAAAAACCGCTATCAATGCGATAGCGGTTAGATGCATATATCAAAAACAAAACCAGTTAATAATCTTCCTAGCATTGTATTCTCCAACTTTTTTTGCTCCAATAGGACTTAAATGTAACCCATCATTGTGGTCTAAAGTAGGGCTTCCGGTAACCGCATATTGTCCATACACTCCACACTCCATTGAATCTATCACGGGAACGCTTAAGCGAAGGCCCATTCTTTTGATTATATCGCCTTTGTTTTTAATGATTGGATAATTATTAGAAGTTAGCTCATTTGCCCTCTGTAGCGGAGTGCATAAGAATATCTGTGCATTAGGATATAGCGCCCTAAGTTTTTCTACCGCATATCTGATTGCGCCAGCAAATGTCTTACGATCAACATCATCTAACGGCATATTTGAACCGTCACTCCCATAGAATTGGCTCTCGATATCGTTATCCGAAACAGTTTGATTGACATCATTCGTACCTGCGGCAATGATAATGATGTCTGGCGCTGGATATGCGTTGACAATGATCTTTTGTACTTGATTTCCTATTACGTTATTTAAGTTATCGTCTGCACCATTCATTACTGGATTTCCGTCGTAAACAGTGCCAACTTTGTCACACCATGTAGCACTAGGCACTGCTACATTAATAACTGATGAAGGATTAATGATCTCAGCAAAATATTTATTCCATGCCCGTTCATCAGTTCGAGCGGTGATACTGTCGCCTAGTAATAGAATTTTCTTATTTTCATATGACTTACTATATCCATCAATAACTATGGATATGGCATCCGCATAAGCGTCAACATTTGTAACAGTCTCTAATGCATCTTTACTTACAACAACTCGATAATTATAATTATTAGGAGGCGTGACTCGTAATTTGCCCGAAGTAATAAAGGTCTGGGAAACAAACTCCTTGTCCTCATCGAATGTAAATAAAACAACATTGTAATCTTCATCTAGAATTTCTACCGTAAAATTACGATTTGGAGTAAAATAATCGCTTCTTACCTTTTGCGGATTTACTGCTTCAGCACCTTGAGCATTCATTGAACCAATCGTATAATTTGGAGTAATAGCGTCTTTTAGTCCATTTATATCAAGTCTTTTATTGGCGCGAGTGATTTCGCCTATATTTTCATTTATTTGATTTATTATAGAGTTAGTACCAACGCCTATAACTATGCTATTTGCATACTCTTCAATATTTGCAACGGTTTCCAGTACACTCTTTGAGACAACTACTCTATAATAAGCGTGCGTGTTAGTAAATGTGGTATCGGTAGTATGAGTCGATGAAGACTGGAATATGTAATTATGATCATATTTGAACAAAATGAAGATATAGGAAGAGTCTAACACTTTTATTGAGAAGTCCTTATCAGAAGAGAAATAATCGCTTCTAATCCTTTGAGTGTGAGCGGCTTCGGCTCCCGAACTATTTAATGATCCAATAGTAAAAGTAGTATTAATTATTCTTTCACAGTTAAACGCAAATGGGGACTGTGTGTAATCAAAGGAGCGAGTCGCGTTTCTTGATAGCATAAGTGCGTTTATACTCCTATTAGCAATGGTAGTACTCTGATAGACCCCCCCTACCGTCCAAGCAGAATTATTCCAGTAGTACCAATTTCCATCTTCTGTAACGACATAGATTCCAGTTGTACCACTCGGAAATGCAGACTGTAGAGATGTGAGTGTAGGGTACACGCCTTTTGGTGAAGCAGTGCCAATCGTAGCAATTTGCTGGTCTACGTATGCCTTATCAGCCTTTAAGTTCACCGTATGAGAAGTAGTGACGATTTTTGTTTGATGTTCATTAATTGCGCTAACGATATTTGTTTTATTATCGGTTGATAATTGACTAATCTGACCGACTTCTTCAGCTGTAGCAGGATTAAAATCTAACACTTCTTTTTGTATTTTATTATATGTCATATACTGCTCCCTTCTCTAAAACAGTCCTCACCTTCTTTCGAAAATGAGGACGAAAAAACGTTGGTATGAAAGGCTTTTTTAAAGCCAATTTCCTAATGAAATTCTTTCATCATGATTGTACTGAAATTAGAGCGTCGATTGCATTCTGAAGCGAAGCGATCTGAGCTTCAAGTTGTTCGATCCTTAATTGTTCAGGCGATTTAGGCGGTACATATTCAGGGATATTTGCCTTCAATTCATCAATATTTGATACGGCTTGTAGTTGTCCATCAACCACATTGTAGAATTCGGGATACTTTGCCACATCTATTGCAATTTCATCATTCTCTTCAATTGGGCCGATAACGCCGCATCCATCGGGTATGTTCGTCCATTCTTCCGTGTACCCTAAATAAGGAGCACCAAAAATTGCGCCACCATCTAAACGATATAAAAACCAATAATTCATTCTACAGTCCCTCCAACTTACTATGCTCCTACTGCAATCCAATAAGCCGATGTGTTCCCAGTCGTACCTGAAAAATTAATGTAAAATCCAGTTATTGTTACTATTTCCGTCCATACGCGATAAGGCGAACCGCTGTTATCGTCCATTGATACAATGACTATCGGCGCGCTTGCGAACGCTCTTGGGAAAGTAACATAAATCTGTTTAGCTGAAGAAGATGCGCCCCCCCCGTTTACGCTACCCGATTGAACTTTAAAGCCACCACTTAATGCACGAACTAAAGAATTGGCATCTTTATCAACTATATTTGGAAACGCCTCACTGCCCAGTTGAACAGTATTACCGTTGTAATGATTAAGGTAGTTGTGATCTACCCCGCTTATATCTTTGGCTTGCAACGATCCACCGTATGGTAAAACAATTGGAGCGTTTACTCTAATTTTTCTATTACCTGTATTTCCACCGGAAGCATTTAGCTGTATTCCGCCAGCACCTTCTAAAACAATTGATTGTTGATTAGTATTATCTGTTGAACGCTGCAAAATAACATCTGTAGACTCCCATCCTTCAACATTTGCATTACGTTTAAATTTGGTTGATAAAGATGTGGCACTCCCGTTGCCAACAGGAGAAGAAATGATGTCGATAACTACTTCATCGCCCGCCGTTGTTTTGGTGTTAAACCCGAGAATTGATCCATCTACTGATACCGTGCCATTTAACACAGGAGACGCTTTCTTAACATATTCATCAGCGCCAGCTAAATCATTAACATTTAACTCGTCGCCTCCACCTTTCTTATGTTGAGCATTATGTCCAGCAGCAGTACCAATGTCCCCATCAAACCATTGAGCAAAAACTATTAATCCTGCGGGCAAAGGGCTTTTAAATCGAAATAATGTCGATGATATCTCATCAAAATGCACTCCATTAAATTGACGCGAACCACCAACCATCACTTCAAGTTTTCGTGTTCCCATCGCATATCTTCCAACATCGGAAATGTCAAAATCTGTTTGATTGGCTACCGTAGTCCACATCTTTGAACGAATTATTGAGTCAGATCCAGAGGCAAAGATGCGCCAATAATTTTCATCTACTGGTGAATGTCCAACTGTGTCTTGAATGCAGATATAAGTTTTACCGTTGTATGTAACTTGATTATTTACCTTATAATGTTTTAATGCACTGTAATCCTCTATGTCATATTTATACGAATCTTTAACTTTTGTAACTTCATCATATAAGGTATTCAGTGTATCTATGTTATCGAAAACATCTTGACCAGCTTGAATAATGTCTCCTAACGTCTCGATAACTTGACCGTTTTCATGCTTGGTGTAAATTCTGTCTACTGGTGTGAGTATAATACCACGCCCATAAAATGAATGAGATAAAACTTTACCTTCGGCGGCGCTGTTATATTTTATTATTCCTGTGTTATAATCAACAACATATTGAAGTTCTGAAGGATATTCATTTTGAGTTTCATAATAATGAGTGTTGGCTTCTAAGTCTATTACTTGCACCTTTTGTACTCGGTCGGGAATTTCGCTCAACTGCACTCGACCATCGACAACTGTTTCGGGAACGTTGGTGTATACAACAAACTCATCGCCTTCCATACCAGAACGCAATCGATTGAGTATCGGACTGATATTTTTTTCTAGTGTCATAGGACTCCTCCTTTGATAAAGAAATGAAAAGAGTCATCCAATCACAAGATTGAATGACTCCAATTTGTATTTTTATGAAACTGTAAATGTACCACCGCCACTGTTTAAATTGGCAGAATTACCATGGTTGTGGTTAGGTATTGTGACAGAATGAGTGTGGTAAATAGATGCTTTCCCTGCTAGAGCCGCCCATAAATCCCCTAAAGCAGTGTTTATGGAAGCGAATCTTGAATTTAAATAGCTTTCTAATCCAGTCACATTTTCTCTCGGTATATAGAGATTTGATACAGGAGTACCTTGAAAATCAATCATTGTAGTATGAGTAGGATCGAATACAATTCGAGTTGCCGCAATAGCTAACACGTTAGATGACCCTATTTCCGCGATACCAAAATTAATCTGCGGCAATCCCCATGGATTGCTGTCCGATCCGTTGGAGCCTGATATTCCACCAGCAAGTCTCCCAAATGCATCATAGAACCTCATTTGCTGAAATGCGCTACTGCCCGCTTGTTCAATTGAAATACGCTTTACGCCATTATAAATTGACGACAGTCCATTAGAATTTAAAATTATTTGATTAGTGGAACTCGAAGTCATGATAGTTGAACCAGTAATTGTGCCGCCAGTAATCGCACCCGAACTAAAATTAGCGCCGTTTATCGTACCGCCAGTAATTGTGCCTAGCGCAGTTATATCGCCACTAAATGTACCTCCAGCAGCATGGATGATGCCCTTTGTAACTAGTTCTCCATTAGTGTCGATATAAAACTTGTCGTCCCAAGTAGTGCCTAGATCGATTGACTTTTGTACCCTTATGCCATCCGTAGGAGACATTAAAATGCGACTTTTATTATCCGATCTAGTGAGGGTGAGATTCATATTTGTAACGTTAAATCCATTAGAATCGATTCTCACAGAGCCAGCAGAGTTAGTGACTATAAGATTATTACTAGCAATGATCTGACCGAGTAAGTGCTCAGCAATTATGCCGTCCGGCGATATTGCGGTACTAAAGTGATTCCCGCCATCCTTACTCATACCTATGACACTATTTTGCATTATTAATAATCTATTTCGATCTTCTGAATCCGTAATAATAATACCCCGTCTCCCGATTTCAACGGTTTCATTATTTGCCGCTTTAATTTCTCGATCTAACGCGCTCCAAGTTTCAGATAAGACCTGAGATACTTCATCAGCTTGATTGACGGCTTTATCGTAAGCCCACTTCTGTTGAACAAAAGTGTTTGCAGTTGTAGAAGCATAAGCAATATCCAACACCAACTTATCATCTGGATCTACTTTTTTAATAACATTACTAATTGTTATGCTCATAGTACGTGATTCGAAATTAGTCTTGATACCTGTTATCTTCGCTTTAACATCAATGCCGGAAATATCATATTTAATATTTATAATATCCCCAACTACAAGTTTATCGATATCCGAACTGTTCTGAAATTCGAACACTTCAAGCAAATCAATGATATCAAGTTCGACGACAATCTGCGGTTCAAGAACGGTTTTAAAATATTCTTCTGCTAGCTTCTTTAGTTCTAATGGATCACTAACGTACTCGTTAGTAAATTCACCGTCAATAATATAATTGTCCCATTCTAATAACTGCTCATTAGTAAAGTTGTTTTCCACAGAAAGAAGTTCTGCAAGATCATTTATTTGATTTTCAATAATAGACTTCTCATTAAGCAAGGTATTTATTTGAGATTGCTTATTATTGATTTCTATTTGCTTCTCTGTCATTTGTGCAATCTCGGCGGAATTATCTTGCCCTTTCTGCTGTTTGCCATCCGAATTGTCGATTATTATATTTAATTGTGATCGCAAATCCTGTAACTCAGACACTTTAATTAATAATGCATCATGTTTAGCATTCAAACTAGATAACAGACTAGAGAATTCGCCCTCTTTTGATTGCTTTAAATCAGCATAGTCAAGCAAGGCGGCAGCCAAATTGTCTGACATGTATGCAGAGTGCGAAATCACATTTCCATATTCATCTCTTTCGAACGGAGCAATAAAGTATCCATAATTTTCAAGATACGAACTGCCAGTGCTCGTTACTTCATTAATTGTAAGGCCGTCCTTGCCTGTCACCTTTAATCTAGTGCAAAATTTGGATGCATCTGATTCGTACTTGATTGACTTTAATAACTTCTCTCTTGTAACCTCCAACCCCCTATTAATTCCTGAATTCTCAGGCTTAACAAAGTTGACGGTTTTATTTCGCGTATTATAGACAATCAAAGCACCGAACGTCTCAGCAATATTTTGAACTGCTTCTAGAAGTGTGCCTGTGAATTCGAACGAGCGATACAATATATCAAATGAACCGTCAATTGAACCCACGCCCCATGAACTAATTGAAAGAACATCTCTCAATATTGAAGTGGCATTTTTAGATTCAGTTTTATAGTTATCTATTCTCTTATCGGCTAATTGCACAGGCGTGCCTACACATTCGATAGTTAAATAATCTCCAGAATCATCATGTTCAATAGTAACGGTCTTGATGATAAAATATTCAATTATTTCTCTGCGCTTAAACTTTACGATGAATCTTTCTTTAATCTTACTGACGGTTGGATTCTCGATGTATTTATTGCGTATATCGACCATATAAGGTATTTGAAATGTTAAAATCTGTGGGTTGCCAATATTAAATTCATGTTCAATATTATATGCTTCTACTAGTGGTGCTATAGTTTGATAATTTGGATTAAGCAAAGTCAACTCAGGAGGTGACGGTGTGAAAACAATATCTTGATAAATAAAGAATCCTCCTTTCTATCCAATGTATTTATACTGAGTGATTATTTTTAATCTTACATTGCCAAATATTCTTAAATAGTTTACACCTTGTAGCAATTGAATAAAATCACTTTTATATGATTGCTTATCATAAGGAAAAGATAGAGGCAAATTGGAGTCAATAGTTCTCAGATCCCCATCAATACGCAAACTTTCACCTGTCAACAATCCGGAGAACTCCATAAATTTTCCGCCGTCTGATAGATTTTGAATCTTGAAATAGTTTCCTGAAACAATGTCTACTTCAAACGAAGGTTTGATTGGTAAGTCCCCAATATTAGTAAAAGATAAGTAAGTTCCGTCTGATGTATTATTAGAAAAGTCAATTAAATTATTTACATACACTGGACTAAAACTAAACGGAGAATTGCATCTGAATGTTACAGATACATACCCCTGATTAGCACCATTGTGAATTAGTTTAGGTTGTTCAGTAGCCATTGCATAATAAATCCTGTCTGCGCGTTGTTCAAAAATTAGAGGTTGATAAAAATCACGGTACAACCATCTAGCAACAGCACGTAATTTATCAGAAGTGAAACCACCATCAAAAGCAAAGTTCAAAGTGAAAGATATTGGCTCATATTCTACGCCCATATGATAAGGCTCGGCTCTACCACGAATTTTTTCTTCAATAATTTTTACTGAGGGCATAAACGGTTCTTCTAGTAGACCACTTTCTAGGTTGATATTTATAAGTCCATATGAACTTGAATGTTCGCCAGCATAAGTAAAACCTATAGATGAACGGATAGTTGAAATGATTATCACCTGCCTCAAAAATAAAAGAGAGAGCCGATAAGACTCTCTCAATTTTCTAAATTCCGTTTTGTTTATAATGAGTTCTTATTTTTTGGATGAACCTTTCAGCAGAATTGCGATCATTTGCATTTACATTGACATGGAAATTGAAAATCTTCGTTGCTTCCGTTGAATTTGTTATAGTCTGAGGTGTAAGTTTGCTTATGTCTGGTGTTTTGATGCTTCCAACAAGACCACGCACAATGTCTACGGTCTGTAGAATATTTTTAGTGTCTTGTTTATTTAATACTAACTCCTGCTCATGAAGGATTCCCAACTTACCTCCTGAACCCCATGCTGGAGTCATACCGCCAGTCTCAGCAGAAAAGATAGGAACTTTTGACTTAGACAACTCAGCATAAGAGCCGTCTTTGAATTTATATAGCGCACGAAGCAAATCATTGCGATTTTTTAGATCTTGATATGACTTATCCTTTTTACCTAAAGTCTCAGCCATCAACTTATTCTGCAAATACTCTTCCCATAGAGTTTGAACGCTTGGAGATATGATGTTGTTATTTGTATCTGTGGTCGTAGTTGGCACAGTAACATTGCCAGTCGATGGATTAGTTGATAAGTTAATATCAGAAACTTGGTTCTTTATGTCTAAGAATTTCTGAGTAGCAGATAACTTCTCTGTAACGTTTTTATCAATACTCCTACCAATAGCATCCATATAAGATTGAGTATTTTGAGAAAATGCTAGAAGTATTGATTGCATGTTCTCAACATTGCCTTGAAGGATTGACTCCTTTAATTGAGAATAATACTTATCTTTCTCTAGTTCGGTTTGCCACTTCTGGTCAACAGCATCCTTAGCAACTTCAATTCGTTTGCGCTCAGACTCAAGCATATCGTCCAAATTGTCCTCACGTAACTTACGATCACGATCAATTTGAAGTTCAGTTATCTCGTTTAATTTATCGGCAAGTTCTTTCTCAAGATCTTCACGTTTAGACTTCGCTTTCCATGAATTATCGAGCATGAATACATTTATTTTGGCTTGAAGATCACTTGCTTCTTTTTGAAGTTTATCTCGTTCCTTATTAAAATCCTCAGTATCATTTTGACGAGATAAGAGTCTCTTGCGTTCATTAATAAAGTCCTCGTAATTTTCAAGTTGTTTCTCAAGAGCCTTTTTCTCTTCTTCGCCTTGTTCTTTATAAAAATCCTGAAGGACTTCTAAAGTATCCTGAGCTGTTGATTTTACTTTGTCTGCCCAACTCTTATAAGCATTCGCTCTTGATTCAGTTAACTCTTTTGTAGCAATCGCAGTGTCTAATAGAGCATCTTTATTAGTCTTAAGCCATTCATTTAAAGCAGCCTCTTGAGCAACTGTAAGATTACCTTGTTTGAGTCGAGCCTCAGCCCACTGAATTTCTTTTTTGATATATTCGCTTTTTTCATGAAGGAGAGCCAACTGTTTTTCTTGTTGAGCATTATATTCAGATGTCCCTTCGGTGAATAAAGACTGTCTTTTCTGTGATTCAGTGATTTGATCATTGTAGTCTTCAATGGGTCTACTGATTTTTTCAAGATATTTGGTCGTTCCTTCGAGTCTTTGCTCATCAAGTTTCTTTCTGTCTTCAGCCAAATCCTTAAAAGTTTGCTGGCGAGCTTTACCAGTTTCTTCAATGACCTTAGAATTTTCAAGTATAGCCTTAGTATATTGCTGATATTTGTTGAATAAATCTTCAAGAGCCTCCTGAGATTTTCCTGATTTTAGACTATTGTAGAGTTTATAATAAGCCTCTGTCGCCTCACCATTAGCGTCAACAAAAGAAGAGAGATTATATTTAGAATTCTTATCAAGTTTCTGACGTTCCGCATCAAGTTCTTTGTTTGCAGCTCGAAGTATATTGATCTCCTTGATTTGGCTCTTAAGTAGTATACTGCGCTTTTGAATGGCAATATCATACTTTTCAGCACCAGATAATTCATCTGATCGTTCCTCAATGGCTTCGTTTAATTCGTGACGTGCTTTAGTCTCTTGGTTGATAGCATTAATACGTGCCTGAGTCGCATCGATGATACGAGGTGTGTCTTTTGATTCTTTTGAAGAAGATGAACCCTTAGAAGAACTCTTCGATTTAGAAGAAGAATTACCTAATGACGGATCATTAAGAAGCTGCTTCTGTTTCTCAATTTGATCCAATAAATCGGTGAACTGCTTCAATTGTCCTGCTGCTTCATCAATACTTTTATTGTTGGCAAGATCGGACATAAATCGCATTGCTTCTTCTTGGTTACGAGGAGTGGACAACTCAACTTTCTGTGCTTCAAGATCATTTAATGCTTTCTTGGCTTCAGCTAACGTATTGATACTTTGAATTTCAAGGCCATAATAATTCATACGAGCAAGAGTGTTGTTTAGGGTATTTAATGTATTTTGTTTTTCTTGCTCAAGATCATCTATAGCTTTTTGAATTTTTGCTTTACGCAACTCTTCGATTGCTGACGCTTCAATTTTCCAGCCATCAGCGGTTTTGACTGCTAATTTAGCGAGTTCTGGATACTTTTGAATGAGTTCTGCTGTTGCATCGGCAGATAGATGTTGATTTTCTTTAAGATCGTCAAGTGTAGAATTAAGATAGGAGATATCCTCTGAGTTAGTTTTAAAGATATCTGAAATTTTTTCAGATCTCATTTCTAGAGCAGTTAGAGCCTCTCCTAATTCGCTAGTAGTGTCAATATAATCTTCGGTCTCTCCGGAAATTACAGCAAAATTCATCTTCATTAAAGAGTTATTAAGGTCTTCAAGTTGAGCACCAGAGAGCGAAAAAGCGTCCGGCAAGGAATTAAAAACTCTTTGTGCGTCTTCGACACTCTTAATATTTGAGGAATTGAAAAGCGCAAAATACTTCTCTAATTCAGAATCAGAAATTTTAATGTTATTAAGAGCGGCAGTCGAAGCAAGAGCATCAAACAGTAACTTAGTCGTATCTTTAACTTGTTTGCCCTGCGCTTGCATCGTATCAACATAGTCACCAAATTGGCTCTTCAAGCCTAACTCGGCAATATTAACTGACTTTTGTAAATTTATATTGGCGTTCTGCCACTTTTCTCTTGCTTTATTCACTTCTTCAGCAATAGATTCTCCCATTGCTTTAATAGCTTCTACGGAAGATTTGTCCGTACTGCTTGAATCTACACTAAATAACGAAGACATGTTTTTTGAGAAGTAATTATTCTCATTAGATATTATTTCGCCATTTTCAGATTTACTTCTGAATTCTGCATACTTATTACTAAGTTCATCGTATATTTTTTTCGCCTCTTCAAGTTCTCTGCGCCTATTGGCAATATCTTTGTCAACTGCAGATTCTTGTTTGCGATAATTTAGTAGTGATTTTTCTCTTTCTAATTTAATCTCATCAGTAAGCAAATCAATTCTTTGTTGAATTGTCTTATTATTGTTTGCTAATGCTACTCCCTCGGAATCTAAAGCAGATAAAGCGATTCCATATTTTGTTTGTAACTCTGATTCAATTTCCGATAACTTTGTTTTTTGTTCAACAGTTAATTCAACTTTATTTGTCAAATTTTGATATTCAATTTGCAACTCTTTAATACGCTGCACTTCTGCTACTTTGTCTGATAAACTAGTTAATGAATCTCCCAGATCATCTGTTGATTTAGCCGCATCACCAAATGCATTGATTAATTTTTCTGCAACAAATCCAAGACCTGCTAATACTAATCCAACTCCCGTAGATGCGAGTAAGCCTCTAAACGCCAACTTTAATCCAGTGAGCGAAATAGTTAGCCCTCTAATTCCAGCACTTGAAGCAGCAAGAACAGGGGGTAAGCCTACCATAGTTCTTACAGTGTTTATCATACTAAGAGTTAGTGCTTTGAATGCAGAATTAAGTCCATACAGGGCTACGCCAGCAGCACCAAAAACAACAGGAAACAATCCAATCTTATCAACGACAGATGAAAATACATTGCCTAGAGCAGTTATGACAGAAATTAGACTAACTAATGAATCAGTTATCACGGCATTACCCATTGTTAATGATAGATTTTGCCAACTAGTCTTCATCAAATTGATTCTAGCTTCTAAAGATTGCATATATCGATCATTCTCGATGGCGGCAGATCCTTGACTATGTAAACTAGTTTCAGTGGCGGAGACGGCTGTCGAGAAGTTCGACATGAGAGCGAGAAACCTGTTAAGTTGATACCTGCCCGCAAGAGTGACACCTGTATTTTGCTGTTGTGCCGCGCTTAATGTATTCCATTTTCCAGCAAGTTCTTCAAGTATATCACTAACGTCACGAACATTGCCGCTTATATCAGTGATAGCGATACCAACATCCCTTAGTGCAGTTTCAGCCTCACTCATAGTTGTAATTCTGGAAAAAATCGTTTTCAGAGAGTTGCCTACGATTGCGCCACTCTCTTTTGTGGCACTTTGTATTGCTGTAGTATAACCTAACAATTCATCGAGGCTTACGCCGAATGTTTTAGCTGAACTTCCAGCCTTTGTGAGCGATATGGCCAAGTCTTTCGTCGTGGTCGAATAGTTGTTATCTACCTCGTTCAACTTGTCAATTATTTTTATACTATCCTCAGCACTGATGTTGAAGACTGTCATAGCTGCGGTTATTGCACTTGTTGCTTCAGACATTGAGAGTTCTGAAATGTTTTGAGCTAAAGTTGCTGTTTGTGCAAGCGAAACAACTTGATTTTCATTGTAGCCTTGTCTTGCGAATTCTATAAGTGCCTCATTTACATTACTGATAGATTGCCCTAGTTCATTCGCTAAACGAATACTTGATTGAAGCATTTTTTCAAAATTCGTATCCTCGTCCATGACGCGCTTCAATTGTGTCATCTGACTGTCAACTTGAATGATGGTCTGTGACATGGCTTGCAGTCCGCGAATGGGGGCATAGAACGCAGTGGCGGTAAGCATCCAAACTGGGAATTTTGCAAACGCAGTTCTGAGCATTTCGCCAAAATTATAAGCCTCAGAAGCACTAGAGCGAGCTACTAAACCTATACGTGTAATCTCTGTTCTAATCTGACTGGCATTTTTTAAAGCATTTGCGGATGTGGGAGAAATTTGTTTCAACTGATTCAATAAAGAATCGAGCCCAGCAGAATCGATTTTACCCCTATATCTACTCTTTAAATCATAAACTTGCTGTTCGGTTCTTAATTGTAGATTAGTTAATTTTTGCTGATTCGCAATATCTCTTTCACGATTTTGTTTTAAGGCCATGTAATGCAGCTTATCTAAGGCTTCTTTTCTTGCTTTTTCTGTTTGAAGGGCATTATAATGGGCACGATCAATTTGTTCTGCTTGCTTAATTGCCTTTGCTTGATTAGTCAAATCGATTTCTCTGTTCTTTTTTAGAGCCATATAATGAGCTTTATCAACTGCTTCTCTTCGCGCTCTTTCAGTCTTTAAGGCATTATAATGAGCACGATCTATTGAAATGGCTCTTTTATTAAATTGCTCATTCATTCTATATGCTTCATCGAGCATACGATTATAGTCAGCAAGATCCTTAGCAGGATTTGTTGTTTTAATTATACGACCAACAACCTCATTATTATCTAATTTAGTCACTACCTGCTTGTCGTTATTAAAACTATTGCCATACGTATATGTTGTCTTCGGAGTTTTTTGACCCGTAGGATCGATTACTCTTTTTGTTTTTTCTACGGTCAATTGTTTTTGTGCTTCTGTTTGCTTTTTTATTGCATCAGTCTCTTTATTGATAGCAGATACAGCTTTTTTTGAATTATTAACTTGAGACATGCGTTCTCGATTTAATTGTTTTAGTTGGTTATTAAAAGTGCTGATTGTTTGAATTAGATTGGAATCAATTTCAAGACCAATCTTAATTTTTTGTAATGATGGATGTTTAGAGATTTCTCTTAATGCTTTGTTAATGTCTTTAATTGATTTGCCAGTATTGATGGCAGTTGATACTAAAATACGTAAGTCATTCACATAGGTCACTCCTTTTATAAATAACAAAAAAGAGCGACCTAGTAAGGTCACTCTCGATAAAAAATATTGAATTAATCAACTAATCCTGTATTTCTAACGTATACGATTTTACTCCGCTTACTCTGTCAGTCATAAGTTTGAATGTTCTTGATTCATCTGGCTTTAACGGCATTCCATCTATTGCATATGTCCAATCAGTATTTAAAACATTCTTATCTTTGTCGTAATATGTGACCTTAACCTTAACATAGGAGAATTCATGCTTTTTGCTTCCATTTGTAAGAGTGGCATCAATATACATATATAAGTCATCCTGCTTAAATGAATGCTCGGTAATCATTAATCCAGTTCCTTCTACACGAGTAAGCAAGTCTAGATAATATGCAGCATATTCCCCATGCATCATTACATCTGAATCATCGATGAGTTGTAAAGCTTCTTCTGACTTGCCAGCAGAGTCTAACTCCTTAGCTTTCTCAACTACCGAGGCAACATCAGCCGTAGAAGGCGATGATTCTGAATTATTTTCCGTTCCGCAGCCTGTTAAGACTATAAGGAAAGAGACTAACAGGATAAGATACTTCATAAAGCCCACCTTCCAGATACACTTTTAACTGTAATTAGTATACAATATTTGTTCTGGAAGGTAAACGATCAAATTGTTGTATTGATTTTTAAAATAGCAAATACTCAACCCTAAATGATTTTCCAAATGTCCCTGATACAATTCGAACATTACCAAAAGAGGGAGCACCTAATAAAGATGCTGCCTGTTTTGGTAATGTTATTTTTCAAGTTCGACAGCAGAGGAGGTTTGAATTGTTTGCTGATCATTTGCCAGCAGTTCTAGCACCTGCTTGATTTCGAGTAAGGCATATGCCTCATTAAAACCTTTTGCGTCTACGCGATTAAGAAATGTAAGAATGTTATTGATAATATTATTTGTTAGAATTGACTTTTGTTCTTGCATATAAGTACTCTCCCTTATTTGATATGATGATGAAATGGGGGATTTATTGTGTTTCCATGGTTTTACTATTTTGCGTTTTGCTCAAATGCGTTTTGAGTTTATCTAGATCCTTCCACTTACGTTCCTTGGCAGTAAGGTCGTTGTAGACCTTGTACATGTCACTGCTGCTCCATCCCATTATTTCAATAATGAAATCCGAAGAGAGACCGAGACGTGTAAGATGGGTTACTATGTAATGCCTTAGACAGTGAGGATAGAATGGGATGCCTAAAAATTTCTCCCACTTCTCAACCCAACCACGAATGGCAGCAACCGTAGCTGGTTGGCCGTTGCGGAGAATGAAAATAGAATCATGCTCTACACCGTTTTCTTTCATTATCTTTTCACGTTCTACTAGCCACTCACGATAGTAAGGCATAAAGATATCTTTAATAATGTACTTATACAACATCTTACCTGTCTTCGTTCGACCCTTTGTTTTGATTTCTTTTGTTGTTTCAAGGAACATATTCTCGAACGCAGTATTGTTCTCGTCGATAATTGATGTTGTAAATCTAAGCAATTCAGATACTCTAGCTCCGCTACCAATCGCAAGTGCAAGTAAACATGCTTCCTGTGGACGATTAATTTTATTTTTTAGGTAATCAAGCAGATCTTCTACTTGCTGTTCAGAGAGTATAGTCTTTTCTCGCACTGGATTTTTTGGCATCAATGCAATAGCTTTTAATATTACATTTCGAAAATCGGGATATTCCTCATCGAAGAAGTTCTCAATAAAGTTAGAGAAACTGCTTAAACAAGAACGCATTCTACCAAACCTATTTGCGCTCCATTTTAAGTCTTCGACACAATAGCTAAAAAAGTCAGCAAATTCTATCTTTTTAATCTCACAAAAGAACTTATTGTCGTTATTTATTAGATTCCAAGTGAAGAAAATGTTCAGGTCGCTCTTATATCCTTCAATAGTTCCGTCTGCGCTACGAGTGTTTTTCTCACGAAGAAACCTCTCAACCATTTTTTTATTTTTTGGATTTATTTTTAATGTAAGTTCTTCTGAGGTTATAACTTTACGAAATGTTTTACGTGGCATTAATTCACTTCCCTACATTCTTTAAATAAAAAAGAGTTCATTTAACGGTATATTCTAATTTTTAGGATATAATTTTATACTCTTTATGTGTTTGCTTAATAAATAGAGTCGTATTCTCACTCTAGACTCAAGTTTTCTCTTCCTAATTTCTATCACCTTACATCTACGCCTTGTCGTTTTAGCCCTGTTCGAATGGCCTCGACATGCTTACCATTGTTTTTCAATCTCTCGACCGTATCACTATAGAAGTCCCTCGGATATGGTTGCATCTTGTAGATGCCAGAATTTTTCCAAGTATACCCAGTTCCGCTGACGATGATTTCATCAAGAGGTTTACCAAAATCATCATCTGCTCCAGTCGCATCGTTTGTAATAGATATCGTGTTATCGCCAATAATCTCGACTGTATAGTTGCGCACATCTGAAATGCCTCCACCATCCATACGACGAACATACTCAGAAGGATCATACTCGTTGTAAGTGACATCTTTAATTGTTTCACTCATTTCTTTTGTTACAGTTTCAGCGCCCTCACGCTTAAGAGCACTACCTAGGCAATTCTTATTTAAATGCTTAAATAGACTATTCAGATCCTTAAAATCAGGCATTGTCCTCAACAACTTCTCCTTTATTATCTGAACTCTCATTTGAACCCTTTCTTAACTCATTCAGATATCCTAACGCAAACAATTCTTCGATTTGCTTTGTATACTCTTTATTATTGCTTGCTTCTTTAAGCATAGCATTAACTTTATCTAGTTCATTTTTATCAAATAGATTTATAATCTCATCGATCAAATTCAGATCGATAAGTTTTCTGCAAATGATCACCATCTTCTCAAAATCAACTGGGATATTGTCCAGATTTGTAAAATGTTTTAGATATAGCATAAGTTGAACAAAAGTAATGTCTTTCATTATATTCATATCTACGTTTCTTTTAATCATCTGCTGAACAACTTCAAAAAAATCGGTGATAAAATCTATAATAGATGTCTTCTTAAATTTAGTTTCTATAATGATGTAATCACCGTTACTGAGAATATGTTTTTGTTTTTTATTGAACGTTTTAGCATGTTGCTTCTCGATACTCGTAATTGATAATTTTTTATTTGTAATGGTAATCATCTCCCTTGAGTAAACAATAATACGATTTAAAAAATCAACTTTTCGCAGAGTTACGTTATTGACTAACCACTCCGAAAAATTGATTTTGAAATTCGTTGATATTAAAGGCTTTTCGTAGCACTTTCAGGTAATAAAAGAGGGCTTTTATTTGATTAAAAATAAAAGAGAGTCATGTTAAAGACATAAACTCTCTTTTTAGCGAATCTAAGCAAATGTTGTTTGTTTCCAAACATAACTTCCGTCAGATTTCTTGATACAAGTATAAAGAATATCATCTGCACTAGTGTTGCCATCGAGCAGTATGGACACTCCTCTTAGTCCTGCTGTAGGAGTTGGAAGCGTAGTCACTAGTTCTGCTTTAGGTCGAGCATAAATCTTTTGCCAAGTTGCTAACGTGTTGCGAGATGCGCCCCAATCTGTTGTATTAACATAAATGTCCACGCCGTATGATGCAATAGTTCCTCTTGGAGCATATTTAGGAAAATTGGAAACTGCAATTCCATCGTTCACGATACCTTGTGCGAGAACATATTTAGGATTGCCGTTATTGTCCAACGATTTAAAATAAGGAAAATCAAAATAAGTTGGATTAGGCATGTATTTATTACGATTATCTTGAATCGCACCAAATGTTGGGTATCGAGTATCCGATGTACATGGGTGCATGTTCTGACTATAGGGATTTTCAGAATTAAACAAAATATTAATCAAAACATTTGCCATCAAAAGATGTCCGGCATCTGTAGGATGAACAGAGTCTCCGATCAAACCGTTGGCCTTTGCTCTAGTAATACCACCAAAATAAATGTCATAATCAATGATTGCAGCATTATATTGTTTAGCTTTTTCGTATAAAAACGTCTTCCATTTAGACACCCATTGAGGATTACTGTCTGTTCCAGTTTGTCCGCAAGGGATAACAATTAGTATATCCATCCCCTGTGATTGAGCCGCAGATAATGCTACTTCAGTACGATTAGCATATGAATCAAAATCGCCACCACTATAGTCATTTGTTAGCAGACCCCAAACTAGCATATCCTTTGGCAAATATGTGATCATTTTTGTCAACTCGGCAGCAGTATAGTCTTTTGCCTTTCTTCCCCCGACAGACCAATTATCAATAGCATAGTAAGGTTTTGAAGTGTCTCTGACAATAATTAGACTATTTATATAAGCTTTTTGTCCACTAGTAGGGATGATATAAATATTTTGCCCTGACGGAACAGTGTATGTATCAGAAACAATTCCATCTTGTGAACTTCCGCTACAACTAATAGTATCTAGAATAGTAGGAGTAGAACCATATCCGATTTGAAAAGTACCGCCATCAGATCGTTTTGAGTAAACAACTTGAACAGTATAACTGACTTGAGGTACATTCCAAGGGTTTGCGAAAGGGGTTAAGTTAGTGCTACCTGTTTTTGAGGAAAGAAGAAATTTACATATTCCTGCTTCTTCTTTTGTCCAAGTTCCCACGTTTGAATTGTAATAAAAATTATAATTCTCATAAGCAACTGAGTTTTGTAAAGTCCTTGTTGCATTGTTTAACTGGGGGATAAAACCTAAGTTATTGGTTGCACCTGTACCTGCGCTAATGCTGTCCCCGATTATAATTGCAGACCACGGCTTCTTACTACGTATCTTTTTAAGTCCATTTAAGTTATATGTATAATCTGATAATTTCATATTAGAAATCTCAGTTATTTGCGTTCTTGCTGTAGTATCTTCTCCTCCAAGACTGTTTCTTGCACGGAAGTCGTAAGGACGTAAATTATTATCAAACATGATTTACATCATCTCCCTCACTAGTTTCCATACTTACCAGACCATTGATAATTGATACCTGATTCAACAACTACGACCGACTCAATCAGGACATCATTGCGGCCAATCTGAAATCCTTGATTTTCCGCTAGAACATTAATGTCTTTTCCGTTTACAATGACTGTGCAAGATTCAGTATTTAAAAAGGCGAACTCATAATACTTCCCGCGAGGGTTGTTCCACTTTGGGTTTAATATTGGTAAAAGTTCTTGATTTTCTTCTGAAGTAGCACCTATGTCACTACGAATACCTTGACCTTTAATAAACATTTTGTTCACTTCCTATAATTTAATATTGCGTAAAAACGAAAAACTAAGAAGTGAGTAAAAATCTGAATTTCGTATTTACTTTCGACACTCACGACAGGACAACAAAAGAGCATCATTTTATAGTGGTATGCTCTGCTAAGTGATGAAAGTTGTAACGTAGTTTTACTAAGTTATTTATAAGGTAATTAATATCATCTCATGATTCACGAGAGGCAATTTGGGGGATTTTATACTATGTTCCTATAGTAGATTGTCTTTTAGTACATCATTTTCATTAGTTCGTTGGTAACGATTTTCTCCGTAAATCTCACAATTAAGCAATGATACAAACCATCAAAAAGCGATACAGTTAATTTTATCAATATTCTCTTAAGAGGTTCTGGAAGGCGGCTGAAAGAACCGCCATTCCAGTACATAAAAACATAATATCTTATATTTAAAATTAATAAGAGCTACGTCAATAAATTACCATCATACAGAGTGATAGTATAAAGATCGTCTCGTCCAGCCTGTTTTAGTAGTTCAATTGGCATAGAATGCTCCGAAGGATCTCCATCAGCGGCCATTGCGATACTCCAGTTATCTTCCATCTTCGCTGCCCAAATGTTGATTTGTGCATAATAGTCTTTTTGGTCATACGGAGATTTTACGACAGCATCCAACACAAGTCCAAAAGAACCAGCAAATTTGTCAGAAGATATAGTAATAGTTTGAGCAGTAGCATCTGTGTTTGTGTTATAATATGCAATTATTTCACTATTATTTGGAAGATCGCCTGCAAAGAAATTCAAAACTTTAGCAGTTCTAGTATATTGACCTGTTGCAACGGTAGTGGATGTGTAATTAATTTCTTCGCCATGAGAGCCATCAGGGTTTTTCTTAAATACTGCTACAATGGCTCCAGTAGTGTTCGCAGGAGTATATTTTAGCGTTGCAGAATTTGAGTTAACAACAAGAACATCTCTTTGTTGAATTGGTTTAGCACCCTTGAGTACATTATTACCTGTCATCATTGCAAGAGCAGCATTATCAAAAACCGCATTTGACACATTTAACTTAGCTTCACGATTAGATGAGAAACCGACGATTTTCGGATTACCAGTACCACCACGCGCATAGACAGTTTCGGCAGTATTCTCCAGTTGACTTGTTTTCAAATCTGAAAGATAGAATAGAGGTTTTCTAGTGCTGACATCGACGAATGTCATTTTTGGAACGTCACGAATAACCCATGAATTGGGAGCACCCATGTTATCATTCTCCTTTATTGTTCAATTATTTTAGTCCAATGGATCTTATTAAAATTTATTTCTTTGCCATTTACATTTCCTGAGTAGATTCCAACTAAGGTATAATGGTAATTCTCAATTACTTCTAAGCGATGAAAGTTATCATAAAGTTGATAAATAGTTAAATCACCGACATTAAAATAACTAATGTTATTTGATTTACAGGCTAACCCTGATATAATGCTGTGAAGGTTTGTGGTCGGTTTCGGCTTTGGTTTCTTTTTTCTACGTTCAAGCATTTCTGCAATTATTCGAGCAGCCTCTTCGTTTGCTGGATTATATTGTTCCTCTTTTTCATCTTTGATTTTTACTTGATTTGCGATTCGAATAATTGCTTGCATAATCTCAATATTATCTTTGGTTATGTATCTACAATCTGAGTAATCCCCCAAATAAAAAAAGTACTCCTTGTCGTTGTGGCCAAGAAATACCTCTTCCTTGAAGAAAAATTTAAGTGCATTAAAATAAATTCTATGAAAGTGAGGATCATGTATACATAATGACAGAATAACGTTGAATGTAGTTAAAGTGTCTCTTTCATCTTCCTGTACTGATATTTTATCTTTATCCACGAGGATGTAAGATAAATATTCATTGTAAGTGCTTTGTCCAAGTCGTACAATATCTTTAACTAAAGGACTATGTATCTCGCCTACACCTTCTAGTGGTACAGGCTCACCAATTAACAGTCTTAACTCAATATTATCCATATCCATTTAGTTGATCACCTCAACTAAAATCACAGATCCGATATTGTAACGAATAACCGCAAAAGTCCTTACTATACCAAACCATTCTACTCCTATAAAATTGAGTCTTACCAACTCCTAATGTGCTTTTGTTGTTAAACATCTCATCCAACTCATGCATGATAGCATATGGCCTGAGTCTGCCCACCATACGCCAAAGATTTAAATTACAGATGATATCAAAGCAGAGTAGAGAATCTTTGAAATAGATGTTTCCGCCTTTTTCGATATTGTCCAAGTAAACTAGCAAGTAAGAATTTTCATTAACAAGACGATCACTTGGTATTTTAGGAAGAGGAAGTATCTTATCTAAAGTCAACTCAATTCGGTCTTCATCATTTAAATCCGGTTTTCTTAATGGATTAATGTCATTATAATAAATCAATTTACACAAGTTCTGATTATCAGTTAGCCAAGTTAGTATACTGTTTATATATTCATTCATCTCTTCAAATTTAGTCAAATTTTCACCCCCAAAACACTAAATCAAACTTTTTACTTCGACTTTTACCCAGAAAGATAAATTCTCGCCAATGATACTTATCTTGAGCCAAACATGTCCCACATCAAGACCTTTAAGGGTAATCTGTGTCGTACTCGAATTTATCATCGTAGCAACATCAGACGAAGTGCTCGTTTTGTCTTCATTGTATAAAGTCCAATACACGAACTTGCTGCTATCTATTACGCCGTTATTTTTAACTTGAATGGTGAATGTTTTTGTCTTATTAATGAAGAGAGAAGGGGATTCAAGTAATTCAACAGTGTAATTATCGTGCGTTGTGAATTCGATTGTGCCTTCGATGGTGTCATACACATCTGGATAATCTGCGAGCGCTGCGGTGATTACCACCGTACCATTTGCAAGAGTAGTAACCAAGCCATTTTCGTCAACTGTCGCTACTGATTCATCACTAGAAAAGAAAGAGAGGGGTTTAGATACAATAACGTTATTATTCCTTACTTCTACTTCTAACTGAAGTGTTCTACCAGCACGTATCGAGAACCGTTCTTCGTTCAGTATTCTTAATACATAATTAGCGACTCGACCAACATAATCAGCGATTTGAAGTTCTAAATTATCATTCGAACTAATGGTCGTTTCATCTAGAGTAACAATGCTTAATCCATTCACGCTAATCGTATCAATTGCAGAGATTGACCATGCACGATTATCAATAATAAATCTCATTGCTTTCTCGAACTTTGCAACATGTTCATCTCTTGATAGAATAAGTGTTCTTCGTTCATTCCCAACAGTCAGTATTCGACCATCTTGAACGCCAAAATTTGTAACTGGATCAGTTTTAAATGAAAAGTAGGCGGAACGGATTACGCCTTCATCATCTATCCATTTGAGAAATGAAACACATTTCTGCATAATTCCAAGATGATAACCATCACGAGTTTCTTTCTGTTTTATAAGAAGGTATTGTTCTAATTTATCTCCGTTTGCAGAATACTCAAGAAGATCACCCGTGTTAATATAATCAGTAGATTTTGTCCAAACTTCTCGTGTAATTATCGTCCCCGATCTAGTAGGAGCCTTCGATGATCGATCATAATCAACAATGCATTTATAATTAACTCCATTGCGAGTAATTGTTTCCGCTCTGGTTGAAGAGAAGAGAATGTCTAGATACGAAATACTTTGTTGTTCTTGCTGAGAATAACGATCAGCATATTTCTCTAATTGAATATTTTCATAAATTCCGTTTTCGACATATTTTTTATATTTTTGAATATCAAAAATATTCATGAGGAATCACTTATATTATTTTGATAAATACTCTTTTGAGTCCAAGTTAAACGATCACGACTGAGGTAGTTGGAAATAGAGTTAAAAGCATCAGATTCTAACTTATTCAGCATTTCAAGAAAGGTTTTTCGATCATTAGCAGGGCTGAATACATCTAGTTCTGAACCTCTAAATGTTAAACTAAATACCTTTAACTTATTTCTCTCTTCTTGAAAATAGCAAAGATACATAAGTTCAGAGAGTAAACTAATTTCCTGAGGAATTAGATCAAAATTAAATAATTTATTTACATCATCTCTATCGTACAAATTCGCATCAGGTAATCCAAACTTATATATTTCCTCAATGGAGCGTTCGAGCAGACTGTCTAAATGATCATTGACGACCTGCTCAATCTCCTGATCATTCAGTCCTTTATAGTTAAGGAATTGTTCGTCATTTTTAAGTCTTTTAATAAATCTATCGTAGATTATTTGAAATGGCGTCGCCAAATATAATCACCTACCGACTCTTAGGAGGTCTGCCGACTTGTTTCACTTCATTTTTCGAATCCTGTTTTGTAGATTGAGACGTAGTTAACTCCTCAACTTTCTTAAGTAATTCTTCCATTGCTTGTTGCTGTTTGGCAATCAATTCGTCTTTTGCAATCTGAGCAGCGATTTCTCGCTCTTTTTCTTTTTTGAGGTTAGCAATTTCATCACGAAGTTCATCTAAAGTATTTTTCAATTTATTATCTTCGTCGGATTTCCTCTCTGCCTCAAGGATCTTATTAATTTCACTATTGTGATTTCGTTTCCCACCACTAATTAACTCATGACCGCGTTCTATGACGGCTGCTGAGATCCGGTGCGGAGGAATCTTGCCATTACGCTCAAGAGTAAAAAGCATAGACTTCATACGAGAAATAAGAGTAACCGATTTTAAGTTGCTAATTCGTTTTACATTTTCAACAGTATCGGTCATTAAAAATTCAATGAGGGATTTATCAGTCATTATGTTTTCACGATCTTCAATCCCTAGTTTTTGATAAATCTCATCTTCTTCATCAGGATGAAATCTAATGCGGCCAACCTTGAATAAGTCAGATTTAGAATTTTCTATTTCAATATCATCAAAGTCAACTCTTTCAACAACAAACTCTTCATCTTCATTTCTGCCGCGTAAAAAAACTCCGTTGCTATTGTGACTACTTGGAAAACCAACAGGCGAACGTTCATAGTTATACACACGAATCTTTCCATTAAGCTGATCCATTTTAATATCTCTCCCTGTGATATTGATAACCATGGCGACAACCCATTATAATCATTGTCGCCATGGCGTTTTGCTTATTATATGTTAAGCGAATGTGATACGAGCAATTTTATCTAGAAAGTAAATTGTATAATCAAAATCATATCCCGTAAATTTGAGATGTACTTTCTCAGCGTTATGATCATATGTTTCATACATACGCATTTCTCCGCGCACTTGAGCATCACCAATTACTCCAGCAATACCAAAGATACGTTTGTCAGGAATTAGCGTATTGCCCTTAGCTGTTTTCTTAGCAGTAGGAATTGAAGACAATTTTACACCGTCAAACATAGCTAGGCGTCCGACACGATTTAGTTCATTCTTTAAATCATCGCTAAGATAAGATTCGTAACCAGTCATTTTAGCAAGCCCGTCGATATATTTCGACAGACCCACCATAAAAGGATTACCTTCGGACATATCGCGCAAATAACGTGCAAGAGTGTCTGCGTTAGTTTGAGTGATAGCAGAACCGGTATCAATGTCTTGATCACCTGTTAGCGCATCAAGAGCCGAGTCTACGCCAGCAAACAAACGGTAAAACATCTCTTGTTCAAACGCTTCACGAGTCAGTTCAGTCATCTTGGCAATCGACTTCCAACCATTACGACGAAGATCGGAATAATTCAATTCAGTTTCTGCCTGAAGCGAAGTTTTAACAGTAGTAAATACACCAGGATCTACATAACTTTTAGGAACGTTGCCGCCGCGAGCCGAATCATACACTTTGATAGTATTCTTTGGAAGTCCCGTATATTTTGTTTCATCAAATTCTCCAATAGTGTCCATGTTAAAGATATCTGACAGAATGCTGTTATCTGGTTGAAACACCAACGGCTCTACCGTCTTTTTGATGAGTTCAGACACTAAATAATTATTTTCCTGACTCTTGCCAGAAGTACCTACTTCTTTAGCAAAAGCGTCAAGAACCTCGATCATCTCTTTGTCACTAGAATCGATAGCATTAGCCTTGAAGCGCTCAGAAAGTTCAATAATATTTTTTTCTTGGATTGCAGAGGCAATCTCTGTATTGAATAGTTTACTCATTAAATATGTTTCCTCCTTCGATAGATAAACTGCTATTAAGACAGAGTAACAGGGTTTACAATTTCAAAATTATAAAGTGTGTGACCAGCGTCATCATATGTACCGAGATACTTAAAGATAGACGTTTTGCCTGTTGTCGCTTTAACAAACTTACCAGCATTACCTGAAGTGCCTGCTACGGCATAATCTCCAGCAGTTAATCCAGTAGTTACAACTTGATCTGATGCAATTTGAGCGCCCACTGGATATTTTTTCAGTACCGCGCGACTACCTGCTGAAATAGTGTCGAGTGATTCATCATACTGGCTAATTTCAACATCAGACAGGTGTCCCGTAGGCTGATTATCTGCATCTACAATCCATACATCAACACCAGTATCACTAGCTGCCACTGCCTTACCTGTGCTCAGATTCTTAGTTACAAGAGCGCCGCGCTTGATAGCGGCAGTAACTTCATAGATTTCATTAATTGAAGAAGTACCAATCACTTGTTTAATCATTATATTTTATTCCTCCTAAATATTTTACTTTCTGGCTATATAACCTTTAACAATCTCGACAGCACTAGATAAAATTGCATCACTATCACCATTGTTTAGGTCAGTTCTCGGTTTGACGGATTCATCTTTCTCGCTCGTGTCTAGATAAGTGTCATTCTTATTATGCTTAGAATTTATTTCTCTATTTTCTTTAAACTTCTGAATCGCTTTACGTCCTTTAATAACCTCAATTTGCTCTTGTGCTGCTTCGAAATTATCTACTGTTAACTCCTTGAAAATTGAGATCAATTTCTCATCTGTATCCAATTCTTCGGCAGAAATCAGTTCATCTTCTAGTGCGAAAACTTTCAATTCCTCTTTCTTTTCTGCAAGAACACGTTCTTTTTCGGCTTGTTCTAATTGATTAACCTTTTCTTTAAATGGAATCAGTTCAGTAATTTGAGATTGAAGGGACTCTTTCTCCTTAGTCGCATCCGTAAGCAACTTTCCAGCTTCTGCGATTTGTTTTTCTGCTTCTTCGAGTTTTGCTTGCAGTTCTGCAACTTCACCTTCAATGGAAGCCTTTGGTTTAAAAATCATTTCAACATCTTTTTGACCAGTAATACTTACAGTATCATCTGAATTAACCGTATAAGAGAATTCAACAAAATCTGATTCTTTTTCACGATTCCAATCATATGCAATTGCTCGATACTCATACGGATAAATCATAGCTAGATAGTAATACTTCTCGACAGATGAGTTGTTAATCGCTTTTCTTACTTTACGATACACATCGTTTTCAGTTAGCGAAGATGTAAGTTTATCCTCGTTTCCCAATTTCGTATTTCCTCCTTTTTCGTTGAATAAATCAGCATCGTTTGTATCTTCTTTATCATCTTCTATACTGCTATTACCAGTAGAGGAGGATAAAGATAACATATCTTTTTTGCCTTGTTGTGTATTTTTAATATCACTTAAAAACGCATTGGATAATTCATAGTTAGTTTCATCGTTACTTGCCACTTCTAAGACACCAGCGCCTTTTACAGCTCCTTGTGTCTTAGTTCCAAGTAAACAATTTCCGATAAACTCAAATGATTTAAGTATTTTACCTTTCCCTGTCTTCTTAACTTCAGATGAACTAATTTCCCATGAACTATCTATTCCACCGTTTTCCCAAAGTTTATCGAATACTTTAAAATACTCAGGAAACCTGCTTTTCCATAATTTTGATTTAATAAGAATACACTTCTTAGTCCCAATGTAACCTTCAACTTCTCGTTCCTCAATCCATGATTTAGTTACCGATCCAATAGGAAAGGTGGCAAAGTAATAATCAACTTTCTTAGTTTCTTTGTTGTATTTTGTCCTTAATTCATGACCGCCGAAGTCTTCAGGCTTGCCATTCTTATCATATTTTAAGTAAGCGACAATAGGATAACCAACTATAGTATCGTGATATTTTTCGCCTTCTGCTTCTTCTATAAGTACACCGTTAGCGTTATACTCACCTAATACAGAAATGAGAAAGGTTGCTTCTTTATGGTTTGGATATTCGCTAATCTCGATAGGAGTACTTGATAATATAAATTTCTCCACGCTTGTCTTCTCACCACCTTTCATTTTTTTTTCAAGATTATAGAACATTAACGTCCATTGTCATTATTGTACTCTCGATCATAATCTTTCTTATCTAAATCCTTACTATCGCTTGGTCTGCCACCTGAATCGTCATTATTCCCATTGTATGTGTATACTGATTGTCTTGGCTTAAAGATTTCATCATATCCTAACTGTTGCTCAATTTCTCTTTTACGCGCTTCGGATTTAACATCTAGTCCAAGAGTCCTGTAAACTGTTTCAAGAGAAGCATTAAGTTCATTATTCAGCATTTTAGCTAGAGACATTGCTAAATCCATAGACAATTTCTCGGAGTCAATGACCTTTATCTTTGGACAGTATCTTGCATCAATCCCATTATCAATTAGTATACCTTTGTACCATTTTATTAAGATTTGTTCCACTTGCTCACTGATCTTATTAATCATCTTCATAAGTTCCGTAATCGAAATTTGAGCAGAGCCAAATCCACCTTTATTAGAAATGAGGTATGCAATACCAACGCTAGTCATAATATCTTCCCGATACTTATTCTTAATTTGAACATTGGTTTGTTCAAGTTTCGGTTCAACGAATGTCACGCTTTCTGTCCAAGGTAATCCGGTGTAGACAGATACTCCTTTACTATTTAGTGCAGCCATTAAGTCAATGTGAGCTTTAGCTTGAGCGGTACTCCATGTTATATTCTGCAAATTCGAATCTTTTGGAGGAACAACAAGTTCCTTAATTAACTTTTGAAAAATAATTTTCTTGCCGCGCACAAGTGTATTTTTGTCATCTGAAAGTTCAATGTTCTCAAGTCGAACAACCGATTTTAATGATTTAAAAATAGGAGAGAGTCCATATTTCCGTTTCAAATTATTAATTCTAATCAAGCCAGAATTTTTAATATTTAACTTTGCATAGTGCTCTTTATTAATGAATGCAGTATACACTTCAGGCGGATACGTATCCTTAATTTCTTCCTCCATATTGCTATAGAATAAGGCTTTATTTTTCTTATTTTTTTGATAAATTTTCTTAAGTCTCGCTTCTAATTCTCTTATATTGATAAGAAGATATGGCTCGCCACTAATATCATAGTCAGAGACTTCACAGATTCCTAACGGATAATAATCCACCTGATAATTACTACCATTTGGATCTTTCCGCAGATAAATTGGGTAATTCCCCTCAAGATAAGTCATTGGAATAGCTTCTCTAATCAGACGTTCTAGGTTAATCTTTTCATTGAAATCTTTAATGAGTTCATCTACTTTATCGTAGATTGTTTTCTCGTCTTCTGTATAATTAGGATAAGCAAGAGAATACTCAGAATTCACATTCGTTTCAATTGCTTCATAAACTTTGCCCAATATATCATTTTTATTTACAAAGTAGCGAACAATATTATTGATCTGCATAATATTAGACAAATTGGTTTGAGCGTTTAATGCAAGACGATCAATATCTTCACTTTTAAAATTTAAGACATTGCCACTGTGTTCATTAAAATAGGTAGAATGAAAGTTAGATTTATTAGTATAATCATACATTGCGGTTTCTAATGACTTTTTCTCATATTCATAAGCTGTTGCAAGAAAGGTATCTTGGTCAACCTGATTAATCATCACTTCGTTGGTCAAACGGATATCTCACCTCATTTCTATTGAAAGATGCTTAAAGTCGGATATTTAGCGTTGAGACTTGAGATGGAATGGATGAGATGTCGATTTCCTCGTGAACTCTATTTACGATATTTTGTCTTCTTACTTGCTGTAAGTACCATCCAAGCATTGCCAAACAATATGCGCGGTCATCATTCATCTTGCCTGCTTTGTCCGTGGATAAATCGTAACGATAATTATCATTTGTACCTTTGTGTCTATAAATATTGACCAACTCTTCTTTTGCGAGGTCAATATTTTTTAGAGCTAATTCTTCTTCAAAATCTAATTTAACGTGAGAATATATTATCTCTTTCTCCGATACAATTTTCCCTTCGTCATTGACTACTTCCAAATCCTTACCTGTTTCTCTTGGCAGCATTAAAAAGCCTTTACTGTCATATTCGGCAGTAAAGGATATCAGGTCAAGATTAAGCATTTCAAGAAGAGCATCGTACATCTCTTTTTTATATTTTTGAGGACTCATCAACTTTAACTTATCAACTGCATTAGGAAATCGAGATACATACTCTTGATTTTCTATCTTGTCAATTAGACCTTTGTGCAGATTTCCATCTGCATCAACCCAATCTTCCATCAAGTAATCGGAATAGGTTGTACCGTGACCACCAGAGCCTGAGTCTATCATTAGACACTCAATATTCTCGTAATCTGGGGCAATCCCATTATAATCAAGTAACATTTGTTTAATGGCAGCCATCTGCTCAGGAGTACGCATCGGAGTTTTTTTCTTCTTACCTACATCTACAAAACTAACCCCATTACAAATCTCCATTCTGAATCCAACACGAGGATCTTCTATTATCTCTCCAACAAAACATACCGAATTGTCGTAATGGTGAGCTGGATCATATGCTAAAACAAAACGTCTCTTTCGTGTATTATCGTTTTTAATAACTGGCAATCTTGTGACTGAGTTCCTTACCACAACAGCTCTTTTAAATACTTGATTGTCACCACCATCAATTGAGAATTTGTTGTAGAACTCGCGCAAAGCCTTTTCTTTATTCTTTCTCATCTCCGCATCAATTTCGTTCCGCTCGATCAATGAAACCGGATATATTTTACCATTAAAGAGGGGGTTGATCATAACTTCGCAATTGATATCACAAACAAAGTAGTCCTTATCACCAAGCATCATTCTCTTCGCATAATCGCGGTATAGAGTATAAAAGTAACTATCTGTACTGGAAGCGGAAGAAATGAACAGGCGCTGATTTGGAACTTGTTTAGGGAAGGTACTAACATCAATGTCGCCGCCCATGCGGAAGGTAGCATTCTGTAGAAGGAATGGAGTAGTAGCAACAACGTACTCTTCTTCTGTCCAACCAGATTCATCGTAAATGTTGAGTGCGCTTCTTTTGCCTCTATTGTTATTGATGTCGCCACTAAGACTAGTTACAGAACTACCGTTATACAGTTTGTAATTGAATCCAGATTGAGCATGAGTAAATCCATCAGTGTTAGCAGCACTTTTAACCAGTTCACCCATAAAGAAATCAGTAAGGCCAGTAAAACTGTTAATTTCTTTTTTTGCAATCTTCTCAATTTTCATGAACGTATCTTGAGATTGAGCAGAGACATTACTGAGAATATATGTATTATGACCGGCAAAGAGTATGCCTTTAGTCATAATAAATGGGGCGCTCAGGGTCGAATTATGAGTAACCGTATATTTCTCACCAAATAAAAAGAGTCCCTTTGAATTGTCTACCATAATGCATTTTGTAGGGACACTTGAAATTTCTTTAATTGATACAATGGATTTATTATTAGACCTTTTATTTAAAGAATCAGGCAACAAGTTATGCTTTCGAGATAATCTAAAGCAAGATCGTAACTTATCTGTATAAAATTCCACTCGATATAAGTTGAATTTTTCACCGTTGCAAGTAGTAACTCTATTTTGAATATTGTGTTTTATACCAAGACTTGTCAACAATTTCGAAAATTGATCAATTAATACTTTACTCTTTTGCGAAAATTCACATTTTTTATTCGACTTGTTGTAGGAGCCATAGGTGTCCATTAACCCTCTCAAAAGTTCAAATCTTTGTTCTACACTCGATTGTAGGTAAATTTCTGGGATATGTTTATTTCCAAGAAGATTTAAACTTCTAAAAATGTCCTTAGTCTCGTTCGGCTGTACTTTTTTGTCGTTAATATTAATGTCAATAGAAACTACATTATTATTTCGATTGTATATTTTTGTAGAATATCCGATCACATTTAAATGATTACATAACTCTTTATAATCATTTAAATGTGAAGTTATTCTGATATCGTTCGAGTCCCCATCGACTAACCACACACCTAATAGATAAGGATGAATAGGTAATTGTTTTTCGCTAAACTGAATAGGTTTAGTAATTGGAACGCGATATTTGAATTCTAATCCTCTACCATCTTTTCTCGCATGCACAAAATCACTTGCCATATCAATTGTTCTTAAAACAACAAAGCCATCTTTATCTATATTGTCATAATTGTGATTGATATGAACACTTTTACTACTTCTAGTCCTTATATCTTTATTTTCTTTGATTAGTCTTCGAGTGTGACTTGTTTGTACATACCAAAGATGATCAGCATCGGCAATAACTTTTTCTCCGTCTTCAAATTCAACCTCATAGCAATCATGATTTAGAAAAATATCAGAAGTAGCGATAACATTTGTTATTGATCCATCTGCACTAAATACCGAATCACCAACAACAATATCTTTCATTAGTTTATAACCTGTTGGAGTAGGAATAGGTGTATCTAAAGCTAATGCCTTTCCTCCGTTCCGAGTTATACACCAAAGATTATATGGTTTTAACCATGTGTTCATAAAAGCGTATTTTTGAGCATCAAGAAATTCAATCCCAAAGAATCTTTCGCAAAATTTAACAGGCGATCTACGTCCCCATTGTATGATTTGTGCCAATTTTAAATATCCCTCAAGTTTCCTTTGAGACAATTGCGCTTGTGAACTTTTCACTACAATATCCATTGAATTACCTCTCTTAGACGTAGGACAATGGTGCGACTATTCATTCTCTAAACTCTCGAATCTTTTAAGTTTTATTTTTAAAAGTCTGACTTCTTCTTCGAGTTTAGTTGTCTTCTCGTCATGTTTTCGAATTATTTCTTTCTGTTCGGCAAGCATTTCAGCGTAATCATTTTCATCAAACAATAACTGATCAAGAATACTTCTGTGGCTAATGTCGGCAATCTGTTTCATTGCTTCACACGTCTCTAGATCGAATAAGTTTACAGTAGCATCTTCAAGTCCGATCTCATTAAGTTTCTTAACGATTCCATTGAGCGTGTTACCGCCCTTACTTTTATTATTATTGTGATTAACAGATATACCATTATCTTTTGCTAAGGCAAGAACAGATTTATACATCTTGTCTTTAGTCTCTATTAATGATTTTATACTGCCTGTATTAGTCATCATTGAAGAAGTATCAGCAAGCATCAATGCTAAAGCTGAGTTCATTTTATCTATCTGATTAAATGTTTTAACTATCTCTATTACAACCGGAAGTTTAAAACTGTCTTCAAGTGTTGACTCGTCTAAGAAATCAACAAGTTTGTCATAAAGCGACTTTTTATCATCTGGATTTTCATATAAAAAAGGATCATATCCAATTAGCCTTATTACATCATCTCTATTTTTACTGTCATCTAAAGATGATAATTGATTATCAATAGCCTGGGATGTCGTTGAGACTTGGATATTGTCTTTATTTTCATGATCGCTCTCTAGCCAAGTTAAATCCTTTGTTATACCATTCAACTGTAGTGTTTTCAAATAAAGTCCGAATGGCTCCTGTCCTTTTTTTTCACCTTCTAAAACAGCGTTATCCCAATATGACGCTAAGAAAGGTCTATTTAAATGGAGTAGCATCGTTTTGACAGACAGAATATCATTCGCATTAACATTTTCACGAACACAATCTTTACATATTCCAACGCGACCATCTGAATGAAATTTACTATTCGATTTATAGAAATTCTTTTCAGCATTTTTTGACTTATTGCAACAACTACATATTTTTAAGACGGTTTCATTGTCCCCACTAAGAGACACTACTTTTTTTGAAAACTTCTTCTGTGACATTAATATATCTCTCCCGTATAGTATTGCTCCCTAAACAAGACAAGCGAGGGAGAATGGTTAGGGAGAATCGCCATTCGTCATTACAATCCTTCTTATAAGCAGAATAAACTCGCTTGCCAGTTTTGCACCAATAAAAATGTGCAAACCAAAGAGCCACAACTTCTAGAATTGTGGCTAATGGATTCGAACATTTTTATAATCTCAAAATTCACTTCTAAATCTCGCGCCTTATGGCGTTGAGCGGAAAATTGTTTTGTATTCTCATAATCATATCTAACAATTCTTTTTTCGTTTTCACATGATCGTTAGGAATATTTTTGAAGCTCCACTGTAAATCTAGTAGGCTTTCAATATAAAAATCATATTCTGCAGGAAATCGGTACACTTCTTTCCATTTTTTAAAGTTTTCTTTAACATATTCATCTTTTGTTTTAGTCACGCGCTCACACTCTTTTCTAACTAATTTTTTTTGATAAAAACAATCTGATGAAATTGGATTTTTATACCCTAGATTATATAATCGATCATACCTAGTTCTAGCGCATCTTTAGCAGTAATCCACCATTCACGGTCAATCATATTGTCGTATTTCTCTTCAGTAATCTTTGAATTTCTCAGAATAATATCCTTAACCTGACGATCCTTCTCTTCTTGAAAGCGCATATGATCTTTTACTTTATTAGATGTTCCCATGAGGGCTGTCGATCCATCATGAATGAGTACATTCGAGGTTTCATATGCATAGCGCATCTTATGTTTTGCAGCAGATGCTAAAATAGATGCTCCCATTGAAGCAGCCAAGATGGGGGTAATGGACTTTTCAATTACAGAGCAAAGTACCAGACCTAAATATACGTCACCGCCGGGGCTATTCAATACTATTTCTATGATTTTTCTTTCCTCGATTGGCTTATCAGCATCCTCTTCGTTCCATTCTATAATTTGCATAATAACACGTTCTACAAGCGAATCATTAACTTCGCTGTTCAGAATGATGCGACGCTTTTTTAGTTGGCTCCAGAAATAATACTCTTCGAACTGTGGGAGACTCTCAACTAATTCTAAATAGTTTTTCTCATACAAGCGATCCATATTTTCATTCCTCCAATGTTTTATAGTTGGAGGCATCGGCCTACTTTCAAATTGAAAGTGTGCATACCCATTAATTGTGACAGGGTGGGGTTATTGGTTTTCTCTTAACTCATCTAGTATTTGAGCATTTTTGCGTATTTGTTTTTCGATAATAAGTTCGCCTGTTTTCATAACCACGTCATCATAGAACATGGACAAACATTGATAAAACTCATCTGCTTTTCTACACGTAATAAGAATATCTAAATAATCAGCGATAATTTCTTCTTTGGATTTGAGTTCAGAATCATTAAGCAAAATTACATTGATATCTTTCAACTTAGACATAGTGAATGCTCTCTAATTCAGATTCGCTATACTCAAACAACATAAAGCGCTTATGGGCACCTATATAACCATTATCTTGATGCCACTTGTCCGTCTTATTCCTTGTGGCGAGAGTTCTAACCATCATTCCAAAATAATCTCTGCCATCTTCTACGTGTAGATGTCCGACATGTACTTCACGGATCTTGGCTCTTGCCCATAACTCAGGAAATTCAACAGGGAAGAGGTTGTGCAACTGTTTACGTCCTTTATCTCCATGTGTAATACCAATAAAAATATTTCCAAAAACATGTGCCTTGCGCTCTGTAAATGAATCATCATATTTAGCAAAAGGAAACAGTGCCTTTAAAAGCTGAACAAATGCCCAACTCATTGATTCATCATGATTGCCTTTTGAATATACAATCTTAACATTATTAGCATTTTCGAATGCAAGTTTAATGAGCGGTTCATAGAACTTACGACAATCATCCCATGCTTTTTCCATATCGACCGTCTCAATTAGAGTACCGCTAGAAGTTTGACCACGAAAATTGTCATTATGCAACATATCTTGTCCAACAACAAAGAGAATTTCTTCCCATTGTCTTGATGCAATCTTAGTAGCGATTCTTTGCTGAGTCGAGAAATAGTATTCATAATCAGATACTCCAAAATGAGTGTCGTAGAGTGAGATTTCAAGTAATCGCTTTTCATGTGCTTCAGTTATTGGCGATTTTTCTTGATATTGAACTGAATAAGGTTTAATTTCTCTTAATGATTCAATAAATCGGTCATAATTGAAACCATTCCGTTTTGGACGAACTGAAATTTTACTCGAATAAAGAGTAGAAATACCGTCGCTCTTAGAATAAGCATTCCAAATGTTTGATTTGGCACTAATCAGTTCCCATGAATCCAAATCATAACCATGTGCTTTAAGCAAGAATTTTTCATCCTTACTTTGTTCTATAGACATGCGAACAAGTTTATTCGAACTCTGTGTTCCGTCACGATGAATTTCGACTTCTTCTTTATAACTAGGGGATTCACTGGTTTTGTGATAATCTTGCTTCTTAGTAAGTTCGCCCTTAAATTTTAATTGTCTTTTTACCCAGCAGCGGTATGTTTCACCTGAACAAAATTTACCGTTACTATGTTTTAATGCAAGTTCTTCCCAACTAATATCAATCTCTTTGTTTCGCTTTTTGATACCTAGTTCAAGCAAAGCGGAGGAGTTGGTCATTCAATCACTCCCCGTTAGAAGGTGCTCCAACATACTTCTCTTTTGGACTCACCAGAATTTTGTCGCCTTCAATTGTCAGGCTAATACTGATTGCATTAGGATAGAGATCGTAAAGATCATCTTTGATTTTATTGAGTTCTTTTTTCTTATTATCAGCCATGCAAAATTTCTCCCTTAGAATATTTTGACGCAACAAAAAAGACAGGAGAAAATCCTGTCTGAATGGATTAAATTAATTCTGACAAAGAAGCGGTTTTACTTCTTTCTGTCTTATCAAGCGTAACTTGACCGTAAAGATCGTTCCCTTGTAGTTTTGTCATCGCTCGGATACCACTATTTATTGCAAACACTTCTCTATCTGTTTGCTTGAGATCACCATTAATCCAGAGTTGCGAATTCTCGCCAACTCGACCCAATAACAGACGTGCGTGTTCAGAAGAATTATTTTGGAACTCAGTGACATAGATGATTGCATTCTTTATATCGCGCCCACGAATACGAGAGAGATCTTGCAATTCGACTTGTCCTTTTTCAACCATGAGACGAAGCATCTCAACTCCCCCAACTGCATCGGCAAGAGGCATAGCGAACTCAACCATCTTATCGAAATTGTCACCTTTCCTGAAGCCACTCTCTGGAGCGTCACGTAAAGGTATCTGATTTCGGCAAAATACAAGTTTATCGAATTTTTGACTCTCAATATAACTTATAGCATGCGAGATCATACAATAATCTTTCCCGCTGCCAAATTTACCGAAGCAACCTTTTACTGTTATATTATCATCTTGCAACATATTAAATAGAAGTTCTTGACGCTGGTTACGTGGCTTCGAATCGCCTAAATAGCGACTTGAAACCTTTTTCCATTTTATATGAGCGTGCTCTTTCCCATTCCATCTAAATTTATCGATATAGTCTCCGTTCTTATTTTTTACAATTAAGTATTGGTTTTTAACTAGACCATATGTATTAATGTTGAGATTTTCGTACAAGTGTGACTGTTGAGAATCTGTTAATTCGACCTCTAGAACGCCTGTATAATCCTTGAATACTTCATCTCCGTCACTATATTCTACCAACTCAACACCATACATTCGAGCCTTTTGTTTTAGCAGCAAGTCTCTCGTCATTAAGGAATAGTCATTATCTAGACATGCTTGAATAATCTTATTGTCTGTGTATTCATTATCAAATCCAGAGCCAAATTGAACATTGTAGTCTCTAATATCAAATTCGAACTTATCTTCATTGTCTTCGATAAAGCGAACAGCACGACGAGAACGATACTTTAGGTCTCCGTCGCCATAAATCTTATGCTTATCCAATTCTCTGTTGACATGAGATAGTAGTACATATGTATATTCTTCTTTAATTTCAAATCCATCTATCAAGCAATTTGTATCAACGAGAACTTTTTTCATAAGTAAGCGTCATTACCTTTCAAGGTAGGATGGGGGAGAACGCGAGACACGTCCTCCATTTTTATCTATGTATGAAAAAGAGGGGTTTTAATATATGTATTTATTTAACTTTTTCTTTTAACGATTTGCTTGCTTTAAATGCAGGTGATTTACTTGCAGGAATCTCAATTTCTTCGTTCGTCTGCGGGTTGCGTCCCTTACGCGCTGCACGTTCGCGAACTTCAAAATTACCGAACCCTACTAGCCTTACATCTTCGCCAGATGCAAGTGCATCACTAATCACTTCAAGTACAGCGTCAAGTACTTTAGTAGTATCCTTCTTGGATAACTCAGAAATCTCTGCCGCTTTATTGATCAAATCAGTTTTATTCATTTTTCATTTCTCCCTTTAGATTATTATTAGGGAAGTAAAATTCTCTTCACTTTGTACATCAGATTATTACTCCCTTAAATACCATTATTAAATATTTTGTTATTATAAAAATCCCTTTAACTATGCGGTTTTGACACGATAGGGTGGAACGCTGAGTTTTTATTTATTATTTTCTGTTTAAATTTCTTTTTTCTTTTTCTAGCGTTTATTATATTTATTTTATGTTGACATATGTCACATCTGGATTGACGCTGCTTAACTACTTTGACTCGCACTCCACAATCTTGACAAAGGATATAACCATCACTAAGTTTATTTTCAATGTTGTTTTTTATGTTTTGAACAATGATATCGCCAAAACTTGACCACAACGTAGTCTTATAGCTACTTTTCTTATGTATGTACAAATATTTAACTAACACATCAGTCACTTTAATCGGATCATTGCATACTTCCAAGAGTTTGTTCCGAATATCTGTGTAAATATACAGAGAATCACTAGAAGTTTCATCTTCATTCTTTGGTTCCATTGACATAAATCTCTTTTTAAGATCTAGTTCAGTATACTTTTCAATAATATCTTGTTGTAGTTCTGTATCAAGATTATGCATAAGTACAATAGGATTGAATTTGCCTAAATTCTTAGCTGTAAAGTTCAATCTTGGGTTAGGGATAATATTTCCTAGTCGATTGACTACGCTATTATTAATTGGTTCAACGTCTTTCAGCTTTTTATCCTTTGCATAGATAAAGAAATGAGGTGTCTTTTGTTTTGTGTAGGATGTAATTGTTTTCTTCTTTTCTTCTGGTCTCGTTGGCCTGTATAACGTTTTTGCGTAATCGATAACAAAATTGTTTTCCGCGCATAGCCACTTGATAACTTCTAAATCAATGTTATTGCTATTCCATATCTTTGTAATGTCATTACTAATCTCGCCAATATTTCCACCTGTGTAAGCAGCCTTCAGTCCATTATATATTGCACGATTGTCGATTATATTGGCTTTAGCAGCAGCCATGCTGTAATAGAGTGGGACAATCCCTTCCATATGAGACTTCGCGGACTTTACTAATACCTCGTCGGCGCACACAAGGCTCTTGTCGCCATCTACATCGAACTGCAATATCTTGCTGATCGCATCATGACAACTTGTATATAAACCTTTGGTGATAAACCATCGTCTTCTCTCCTTATTTATAACATTTATTCTAATTGCATGTTCTCTGTATAAATGTGGGCTACGAAGACAGTCAAGTTCGATACCATCTGAGTACAGATTACAATAAACTTCCCCGTCTCTTAATAACCCTCTTGGATTCTTATCGCCCTTTATAAGATATTCGCAGAAAGCGTACAGATCAGGACAGATAAACGTGTATTTACCATTGATGAAAAGTTTTCCTTCTTTGCTGTGCTTTACAATACTCTTCTTTACTTGTTTTAAGATTTCTTTTGAATATGTATCAGATAGAAGTTCTGGGTAAATTTCTAGCGCTTGCTGATAAAAGTTTTTATTTTCATTTGCTTTCCTTACGCCGAGTACCTTAAGCATTGTTTCTCGGTCTGAACCAATTTTCTTAATTGTTTCTTGAGTTGTTAAAGATAAAGATAATAATTCCTCATCAGTCATATTATTTAAAGTTTGCAACATTTGATAATTTATTTTAGCATCATCAATTATATCTTCTTCTTCGTTACATTTTCCAGCTTGACATTTGTGTTTGATGAAAAGATCTTGATATTCGCTCCATGATGAATAATACTTCGACATTTTGAACTGACTCCTTGTGAAGATAATCTGAATACCGTCTTTCAGAATATCCCACTCTTTACCATATATATCTTTTACTAACCCATATTTTTGAGATGACCCTCTATTCGCTTCACGAATAAATTTGTCAAAAGGAAATGGGACAAGTAAGCCTTTTACCCAAGGAAGTCTAATCATCATACTTTTTCTACTTATTCTAGGCAAGATCATTCCGCATCCATCTGTATGATTTATTGGAACATCCATAACTTTTCTAGTTACACTGTATGTCTTTTCATCCACATGATCTACAAGTGTCTGGACGATTGTTTCCATGTCGTCTACTACAATGGTTTTTGTGATATCGAAATCCTTCCATTCATCAGTAGCAGAGTTGCAAAGTGCAAGATAAGCAAGATATTTATTAACGTTTACTCCGCCTAAGTTATTTATTTTCTCAATTGTTAATCCACACATTAAAGAGTACTTATAACGATCATAGATTGATTCTTTAATAAATACTGTTTTCTTTGTACGAATCTGACCTGCGCTCGCCGTAAAACAAACATATTTTTCTTCATGCAGTGTGAAGCCATCAATAATAATATCTTCTAATACGTCGAAGAAATATGTCTGGACTATAATGATATCTGTGGATATACTATTCGGCTGAATGCCGAGCGTTCTTGTTAGAACCGAATCAAAGACTGAAATTATATTTTTTGCGGATAATTCATCTGGTCTTAGTTTTCTGATACCTTCAAAATTGCGAAATAACATATAAAACATATTTTTATATTTTTTTATTTTACGATTAACATTTGTAATATGATTATTGATTTTAAGTATGTACGAAAGAGAAGTGTGATTATCTTCCTTCAATCTCCTGAGTTTGCTTTTAAATAAATATGCTTTGGTCAAACGTTTATGTATCTTCATTTCTTCATCAGTGTAAAATGAACTTGTGTCTAAACTATAGATATGTACTTGTTTATTTAAAGCGATAACTATTCCTCCTTGCAAACTATTTTAATTTAACTGTCATATTCAACATTTAAAACTAACCTTTATACAATGAATCAAGATTACGCCAGTATTCTTTCTCCTCGGGAGAAGAATAGATTTCATCAATGATCTTATCTATGTTTCTTTTTTTCTGTTTTTGTTTTGAATGAAATGACATCATCCCAATCATCTTCTTCTATATATCTAGTATCACTTTTTAATATTCCCCAACCGATATCATTTATAGATTTTCTATTTCTACATAGTGTTTGGGTTTCCTCACAGAACATTTCATATTGGTTATCAATAAGCCCATCGTAATACACATCCTGAGCATTCATTCTTTTATATTTCCCCATTTAATCTCACCTATTTTCATAATTTTATTTTTAACCACCCTCTCTTTAAAATTCGGTAAGTTGGAGGGAGGTGGCTGTCTACCATTTACCACCAACTTACATATTTAGCATATCAACTTTCACCCTTAAAAGTCAATATAAAATATAAAAAGAGTCCTATTGGACTCTTAAAACAGAAAATCAACTAATGTATTAAAGTGGGGTTTCATCATATGAATGAGATGGAAGGGGAAGTTCGTTGGATTAATATCTACATTTGCTGCACCTAACCCTACGTTTACTGGTACGTGAACCAATTCCCAAGCATCAACAATATTCGCCTTAATATCGATTCCTTTTTCAACTACTTCTTCAATAGGAACTCCGCAGATTTTAATAATCATACAAATCACCTCAATCTTTCTAATTCACGTTTACGCTCTACGTCGTTCAACAGTAATTCATACCCTTTTGCTCTCGATTTGTGTTGTTTTATCCAGCCAATATTGATTAGTTGAGTCATTAACTTCTTCACTTTCTCGTTTCGAACACTCATTATCTTCTGTAATTCAGTTATTCTTGTTTCACCTGATTCTAATACCAATTTTTTAAATTCATTTAATTCTCGTTCATCTTTTTTCTTTCTGGAAGATTCAATATCGATCAATTCTTTATTTGGTTTAACCTTCCAATAGTAAGACATCTTATCGATAATATAATCTTGTTCTTCTTCGGTCTTAGCAATGAGCGCCCCTTGAAATCGATGCAATCCCTGTACACCTTCGAAACGATATACTCCATCACCCTTGCCAAGCAACTCAAATGGGGGAGTTTCATCCAAAGCAATTCGATAACTAAAACCACTATCACAGGCAAAGCAAATCCTTGAATAGATATTCGCTTTTATCAGACCTGTTATCACTTCCTTTTGTGGTCGTTGTGTGGCTGTAATAATGTGTATACCAGCAGCACGAGATTTCTGTGCTAGTCGAACAATATGGTTTTCAGTGTCTTCACATTGCATTATTAGATCCGCCATTTCGTCAATGACTAAGACGATGTAAGGCATTTTATTTGCCTCATTCCGATTATACTGTTGAATATTTTTATATGATTTTTCTTTAAATTTTGCATACCGTTCATCCATTTTCTCGCACAAGAAACAAAGTACCCCGTCAATGTCATTCATGTCAGTGAACACTTGTTGAACATGTGGATATTTTGCATAGGAAGCAAGTTCCACCATCTTAGGATCAATCATAAATACCTTAAGATCATTAGGGCTAACCAAGGTCAGAAGAACGGTCAACATACTATTTAGACACACACTTTTACCGGAACCGGTTGACCCTGCGATGAGTAAATGCTTAATGTTAACCAAATCTGTAAATACTACCTCACCTGTCTCACTTTGACCGATCAGGAGGGGAAGAGTGGCACTCTTAGCAAATCTCTTAAATGCTTCATCCTCAACACAATCTCTTACAAGAACAAATTCACGTTCTATCTGCGGTATGGATAATACAGCAGTGCCAGCATTGGAACCTTGAGTTATACCTATGGATGTCAGTGCTAATTCAGTCTGTATATCGTTTACTGCTCGTTGAAGTGTAGTTAATTTTAATCCTACAGGAAGGGTAAAAGTAATACGTTTTACCGTTGCTCCATGTTGAATTTTTTGGACTATTACATCTTCATCGGAAATTAAATTCAGTTTACGTAGTGCCTTGTTAATCAGACCTGCAATTTTATAATCATTTTCCCGATTTTGTTTCTCTCCACAAGGAAAGATGGTGAATGGTGATGAATTTTCCTCAGCGGATTTAGAAATTATAACAGGCGCATGTTCTACTGTAGTTAATATGGAACTTTTCGTATCCGCTAGATTCTCTGTTAAAAAGAATCCCGCGATTTCTGATGAAGAAAGATATTGTTTTTTTCTTAGTAATGAAAATCGTCGTAACCTCATGTGTTTGATGAATGATTTATCATTTTCTTTAACGAACGACCAAGAGTTGATGAAATTATGCTGTTGAAATACATCCTTAATCTTATCAAGTAAGACTTTATTTCGATTTTCGTTTTCGGCTGCTATTAATAATCTCGCTTCAAAAGAGAATATTCCTTCTGATAATTTTTGTTCAGTCTCAGGAATTCTTTCGTGTTTACGATACCCTCCTTCGATTTTATACATAATTTCAAGGATGCTTTGCTGAATAGAACGAATAAGAAAATTTGTCGTGGGATACTCAATACCATTAACATAATCCTCGTATTGTGACCAAAGCATATCAAGGACACGTTCTTGGGGAATTTTCATGAACAGCAACTGAATGACGATTTGTTCTTTGTCTGATAAGTCATTCAGATTCATCCATAAAGGACTTTCGATAGTTCGAAATGGGAAAATAGATGATTTTACACTATTGATTGAATAATAATCGTATGCCCATCCAGCAGGATCATCATTAATCTTTGTTGGATTCAGATTTAAATCTGTCTTATGTGATTCAATAAAGAAATAGGAATTCATCGAGTTCTCAGTTGCTACGACTTCAATACCTAGAATTCGATCAGCAACAATCAAGTTGTTCAGATATGATTTTACATAGTTAAATGACAGTCCCTTTAGTTCATAATAACTCATTTCAGGGATCTTTTTTCCTTTGGGAAGTAATTGATTTAGAATCATTCAGACACCTCATTTCTTAAACAAGAAACGATACCCTTTCCCAGCAATATAAGCTCCTTTGACCAGAGCATTCTCTCCGATTTCCCGAAATCCTTTAACTGAATCAATTTGTTTTTCACTGTACTCTTTTAACTGTTTGCTCATTTTGTAAAACCCTGAACCATTATCATCGAATCTTCTTATGAAATTTGGTGGAAATGCCATACAGTGAATCCCACCTAATAGAAGTAAGGATTTTGAGAATACTCCTGTCACTGTAGTAGGGTTAGGAGTGCCAAACATAAGTAACCCCAATATCGAAACAAAGACAGCATAGCCGAGTTGGGCAATTGCCGAATTCTTTATACTCCTCAGCCACATCTGATAATAACCGTGTGTGGCATCAAATAAACTAGCTCCCATTGCCAATGGCGTAAGAAGTCCAAGCATCATCAAATTGAACCATCTTCGTGCATGAAGCAAGACCATAGGTACACATAACACGACTGTAATTATGAGAAAAGCGAGCATCATAAGAACATTGATTGGTTCAAATGCAAGCGATATTGCAAAAATAGAGGCGTTGTGCGTAATCATAGTGTCCGATGACAGTTCTATAATAAGTTTTGTGAATTTGTTTAGTGTTTTTAGGCCAGTAGAAAAAAGGAACGGGGTAGATGCCGAAACTCCTAAAGCAAGCGGTAACTTCTTCAATGTGTCTGAAAATTTCGTGTGACTCATATTTAGCATTCGTTTTATTCCTTCAATCATAGCGAACACCATTATGCAGCCAACGCTGAGTATCGAATAGTTCGAAACGGCGGCAGGGAACCAGTCGTTACCAAAGATCCATTCAGGGGTGTACAATACAACTTCTGTGACGAATTTATAAATATGTGTAAATACAAACTGAACCGAATTGTGCGTGATCTGATTAAACATTGCCATAGTAAAAATCATAAAGTCCTTAAACCAATTAGGCATAAATCTTGAGACTACACCGCTGTCAACGTAATGTCGCATATATTCAAGGAAGTCAATTTTGTCATCTAATGGATCAGGAGTGAGCAACGCTTGTTGGTGCATCTGCTCGGCAATTTCTTTGACTTTTTCTTTGACGCCAAGCCACTCACTAAGAGAAGGGAAAGACGGAGTTATTTTATCAATAACTTTATCTTTAAAAGACTCATCTTTTGCTAATTTTGTTATGACTCCGTCTGGTTGAAATATCTCTTTTGCCAATCCGCTTAATGGGGCAAAGGCAAACATTGCTGGATTTATCGACGAAAGAATATTGTTATCGGGTTTATCATTGGCTGGAACGCTGGCACATTCGAGAATAGGAGAGTAAATACGCCTACTACTATTGCCACTAACACAGGAGCTGCTATAACTTGAGTAAGGCCGCGCAAGATGTCCGTAGTCCATTGATCGGCTCGATTTTTCCCGAATAACATCTTCCATCCACCTGCTATCATTAGGGTAATAATTGCTGTTGCAACTCCTAGTGTGGCAATGACCGACATTATAATGAGTAATGAATCTTTTAGTTCCTGTGGGACTGGATTTTCTGGCGATGCTAGAGCTGTTCCGCTTGTGACTAATGGTAATATTAACATTGAATTTGTTACTGTAAGAATCTTTAATAACTTTCTTGCTGTCTTCGGAAGGGCAATCACCTCCTTGTTTAGTTGGTTGAAAAAATCACTATCTAGACGTTCAATATAGAGCGTTTTATTTAACGTCGAAACGGTTGAATCTTTCGCTGTCAAAATCACTCTCATGGCGCAATCCACCCTTACCTTTTGAAGTGTAAACCTTTTTATTAAACCAATTTACTCCCGAGGCGAGACTAACTGATGAGAGTCCAGCAATAATTGCTTTAATTCCAAGTACAATCATGCCCATCGTAGTTACCATGATTAAAACACGACCTTTCGCGCAATATTATTAGAAACGATGAAGAGGTGATTTACAAATGACAATTTGGGATAATTGGAAATACGTAAAACCCAACTGGGAAATCAGTTACGAATTCTTTGAGAAAGAGATAATGAGACAATCCGGCTTGAGTGAAAGTAAGTTGAGGGAAGTTGTTGAGTTGTTTAAAGAATATAAAATTTTAACTTAAGGTAAGTGATGCTTTCGTCTTTCCCTTGTTTGCATTATTGATAACAATGAATATTGACTGAAAATTAGGGAATTGGAAAGGTAGGAAAGACGGGAATCTAACCAATTAACTCATGTTTAGGCTTCTTTTGTACGGTCTTTATTGGTTTATCGAATAGAATTTTGTAACCAATATAACTTCCAATGGCGTAATAACGGAATGCTGGACAGAAGATATATACAGTGACTATCGCCGCTGCAATAAAGATATTGCGTTTTCTCAAAACAATCCTCCTCCTATATTACCTCGTTTACTTTGGAAGTCTGATTCCTCTCTTCCATGAGTCTAATTAATTCCTTCCAACCTTCTTCAGTCAAATGAATTTCTACTCCTTGATTTTTCAGTTCGATCAGTACATTTATCATTTCGCTATTCATATTCGGCATCTCTCCTTTAGCGATTGTATTTGTTGAGAATATCACTAATCGATTGTTTCTTTGTCGGTTTGCTAGTGACGGCTTTTACCTGAGAAATCCAATCTGCCTCAAATCGATACTGCTCATTTGTGGTCAATGTAGATACTAAATTATCTTGATTGTTCTTGATTGATAATTCAATATCATTCAATCGCTCGGAACACCATGAAAGACCAGTTAATAAGGATACAATCTTTCCAGAATGCTCATGATAGTATCCCTCAAATAGATCGTGGATACCATTCTTAAATCCGCTGAACATCAGTTCATGTCTAACCGCTTCTAGTAGACTCTCTTGACCGTCAAAAATTATCGCGGCCTTTGTGACCTTCTCGTTCTGAATAGGTGTAAACGGAGATGTAACCCATGAGGAAATGACTTTAGAAGCGACCCCTTCTGGAGTTAAATCGACTCCTTGTGATAGTGATGAGATGTTCGCTTCTGAAATAGTTGCTATTCCTCTTGTATTGAGGACGGTAATTAGATCCTTGACATCAAAATTCCCATTTTTAGAGTGAAGAGATGTGTAACTTACGATTTGATTCAACAATCTAATAGATTCCCGATTTGATAATTCGTACAATTTGTTCTTGCCAACTGAAGGATTAAATTTTCGAATTTGCTGGTTATCGATAGGGAAGATTGCACAATCGATATTATTCAACTCTTCAAATGTTTTCAAGCAATTGATCTGACTTGTAGTTGCTTCGCTGCTTTCAGGCAATATGGCGAAGGCAGCAAATGTGATTTCGGGCATTAGTTGTCTTACAATGTCGAGAAGGATGGGAGAAACTCCTGAGCCAGACCCACCGCTAGAACTAAAGGCGAACACGACCACTTTGGAATTGGCGAAATAATCTTTAATAAAATTTACTGCTACTTCCCATTGATCTTGAAACAGTTTAATGGCTGAATCTCGATTTTTACCAACCCCCTCAGAACCAAGTAGTCTTAATTTATGTTTTACTTCAACTGCATCGAGATCCTTTTGTGAAAAGTTAATGGCTCCGCTTGATATCCCCATGCTATGAGCTTCCGCAGCAATATTCGAACCTGCCTGACCTAATCCAACTACGCTCAACATTAAGCCCCAACTCCTTCAATAGATTCCGATAGTGCTGACACGCCGTAATTCGTGATATAGATAGCGTTCCTCTTTTGAATAGTCACAATGTCAACAAAACGGTTTGCGACAAGACGATAAACAATTCGACGATAAGTTCCTTCTGACATTTGGATTGCTTTCTGTACATCATTGCTCTTGATCGCTTTGAATGACGTAGTTGAATCATTGTCTAAAAGATATCCCATGACGCGCAAATCATCAATTGTAAGGCATCTAACTACGTCTCGGAAATAATCATTCATTCACTTGCACCTCCTTTGAAGATAATGGATGTGTGTAAAAGATACTGTTTGGTCTTGCATGATATAGCATATCTCGACATGCTTGGTCATTATGCACACAGTTTTTTATATGGCGTGTATAATTTTTCAGAGTTTTGTCCATCCTTATCGTATAAAGATAGGAGGGACAAGATATGAGTGCTTACGACTATAAAGAAAGAACTAAGTTTGGTCGGTGGTGTGATTCTAAAGGGATTAAACAAAGCGAGTTACCAGTGCATCGGAATACGGCTTCAAGGCTGTTTAACGATGAGGATTATGAACCATATGAGAGCACGATTGTTGTAGTAATTAGCTTCTTGAGGAACAGAGGGTACGATGTAAGGATATCCGACTTCTGGTGAGAAAAAGGTTTAAATATAAAATATGGTATTGACAATTTATTCCCATCGAATATATGATATAATTATCAATCGATGGGAATAGGAGATGATTATAATGAACACTAACCTCGCTAAAGTACGGGATATTGGGATAAACAATGTTGAATCCGATATTATGACTATTCTCGATACGTACGAATCAAAACGAACAAAAGTCGAATATTTAAAAAGTATCGAAGAGTTTTTTATGTACTTTCACGGAAAGGCACTAAATCAACTCACGAAAGCAGATATTGAAACTGTAAACAATGAGAAACTAAATTTAAAACACGCAGAGAAATATCAGAATTATCTTAAAGGAAGATGTAAGCCAAGTACGGTCAATAAGAAGATGTACGCAATTAAGGCGATTTATGAACGTCTACAAGGTTACGGGTATGATATTAATTCAATGGCTTTTAAAGTAACTCCGTTAAAAGTAAAACACAACAAATATGGAATACTAGATGTCGAACAAATGAAACAAATGGCCGAATTAGCCTTAGGGGAAAAATATTATCCGGAAAAAAAACGAGCATTTATTCTGTTGGCTGCTGTGACAAGTATTCGTGTAAATGCATTATTGTCAATAACAAAAGCAGACATTAGATTTAGCAGGAAACCAGGTCTATATATTGTTCGCACCATTGATAAAGATGGAGAATTAGTTGAAGCTCCATTCGAAAAAGAATTGTATGATATATTAATGCAATTTGTTGTAGATAAGGATGAAAGAATATTTGAAGGGCTTACCGCAGACAGCGTGTTGGACTGTGTGAAGCGACTGGCACAGAAAATGGGCATACCTGATAGCGAACATATTACGACACACTCACTTAGGAAAACTGCTCCTGTGTTTGAGCTTAATGAGTCTGGATCACTCGATAGAGCACAGAAACAGACAAGACATAAGTCTCTTCAAGTCTTGAAGGATCATTATACAGACAATACACCTAATTATGCTAACCTTGCAGGTATTCGTATGATGAAGAAACTTGATGAATCTGTGCTAGAGTTGGTAAGTAAAGAAGAAGCGTTAAAGATGTTGAAGGAATTGAACATCTCGGCGTATAATCAGTTAGTTCGGCATATTCAAGAGATAATTGGATTGTAATTAAGTGAAAAACTAAATTTAAAATGTATTGACTTTAAAAAATGAAATTTGCTATATTGAGGATGCAGGTTTGATGACTGCATCTTTTTATATTTTGTTTATCATAAATATTACAAGAAAGGTTGATCAAGTAGTGCTTAAGGGAAGAGAATTGATGATTATGAGGATCAAAAAGAAAATAAAAGGACAGGATTTGGCCAAAATATTAGAAGTGTCACAAAGTTATATATCAAAATTAGAAAATGAGAAACAAGAGATACCAATACATATCTATAAGAAGTGGGTGTCGATATTAGATGGGAAAGACGAGGAGTTGATTAATTGAAACTAAGAGATTACCAGGAAGAATGTTTAAGAGAAATTAAGAGAATGAAAGAGTGTCAAAAGTCATTAGTAGTTTGTGCTACAGGTGGAGGCAAGACAGTCATCTTTTCAAAGTTGGCAGCAGAAACTAAAGGTAGAGTGTTAATTGCTGTTCCAAGTACTGAATTACGCGAACAGGCAGAAGAAAAGTTACAAATGATTGATAGTGAATTGGATATTGGATCAGTTCAAGGCAAGATTGATAATATTGATGCTAAAATTGTAGTTGCTACACGTCAATCATTAACACATCCAAAAAGCGATAGACTTAAACGTATGTTAAAACATGGGGATTTTGAATATCTGATAGTGGACGAAGCTCATCAAGCGCCCAAACAAATAGATAAAATATTAAAAAATATAAATAAAAATATAAAGACAATTGGATTTACTGCAACGCCGTATACAAGAGAATGTATTGCAGTTTTTGGTCAACCTGTATTCCGACGATCTATCGTGGATATGATAGAGTCAGAGTATCTAGTTGAGCCTTACGCAATCTTAGTTCAGTCCAAAACTAATATCAGCCATGTTAAGACGACAAACGGTGATTTTTCTCAAGGAGAGTTAGAGGAGGCGGTAAACAATGCGGAGCGCAATCAATTGATCATTGAGTCATACAAGAAATTTGCACAAGAACGAACTTTAACATTAGTATTTGCTGCTGGCTGCGATCACGGTAAAGAGCTTCTCAAGGAATTCATTGCCGAAGGAATTGCTGCTGAATATGTGGATGGCAATACATCTAAAGAAGAGCGTAAAACAATTATACATAGATTTAAAAGTAAAAAAACAAAAGTATTGATAAACGTCATGGCGTTAACGACTGGATTCGATGTTCCAGAAACAGATACAATCGTAATTTGCAGGCCGACAAAAAGCCGTATTCTGTATGAGCAGATAATTGGGCGAGGGCTAAGATTGGCTGAGAATAAAAAGGATTGCTTAATTATTGACATTCAAGATATCACCAAGAAGCACGACCTGATGTCTATATCAGACCTATTCGAAACTAAAATGAAAAGCGGTGAAACTTATAGACAAGCAAAGAAACGGAATGAAGATGAGAAGAAAGCAGAGAAAATTAGAAGAAAGCAACTTGAACAAAAACGGCTTGAAGAAGAAATTCGCAAGAAACAAGAGATGGAGTTGGTGGCACAAAGAATTAAATTATTCAATAAAGACATGAAATCAAGAGTAGAAGAAGCTAATCTGGATTGGTTTAGAGTGAATAACCTCACATATGCATTGTCGATGGGATCTAATGCTCATTATGTTATAGAAAACAAGGACAATACTTTTGTCATGTACTATGTATTAACGGATAAAGAAAATCGCTCTGTGCAAGAGAAACATTCATTAGATTCAATGAAGGATATGATTGCATACGTAGAAAAATTTGCTTCAAGAAATACATATACAATTAGGAATTCGGAATGGAAACTTCAGCGAGCAACAGAAGCTCAGAGAAAATTTGTGCCGCATGCTAAGACTAAATGGGAAGTACACAAGATATTCGCAGCCAATACAATTAACTCAACACTAAATAAATATCATAAGGACAAAATAAAGAACGATGCTAATGAAACAACATAAAGAAAAACTAATAAATTACCCTAGGGTAAAATGTTACTGTTAAACTATAATAAATTACCCTACCTAGGGAAAAATATTAATGTTTAACATAAACAAATTACCCTAGGTAGGGTAAAACGTTACTGTTAAACTATAATGAATTGCCCTGTATATACAGTACATACATATATACAGTAATAACATATATACAGTACATACATAGGGAAGGGGATAAAATTGGTGAGATTGGATTGAGGATGAGAAAAATGAGGTGGTGTATGTTTGAACAGTAAAAATGAAAATGTAATATTCGTTTACGATGTATTTACTGATATATACATAAATCAGAAACTAGAGTTATCTCCAAATGAAATGTATTTGTATTGTTTCCTTCATAGGTATAAGAATTATGACAATAAGATTGAAATAAATGTAGATATGATACATCACAACACAAAATTGAAATACTATCCTTCTGTTGAGAGCAAGAATAGGCTTATCATTAAACAGTGTATTTTATCTTTAATTAAACGCGGTATTATAGCTGCCGATATAGATGAGATTCTACTTATGTCTAAAAAGGGAAACACACTCCCCCTCAATATTACTTTTGTTGATGTTCCTGAGTATAAGGGATTTTATAAATTGACATATGATGAGTTTGATAATGCTATTAATATTAATTATCTATTTATACATATTGCCGTTTCGAGATTTAACAATGTTAATGTGCAAGGTAATAGAATATCTGGACGCTGGATTAGTGAAAGTGAGTTCGGTTATTTGCTAGGTGTCTCCAAAAAGACTTTTCGATCATATGCAAATGATATGATTCAAAAGGGAATGTTGTATAAGTTATCAGGTGAGAGGCGTGGCGGTGTAGAACAAGACAAGAATATATATAGGACAATTCCATTTGAAACCGTACAGAGTAAGAAACAAAAAGTGAAAGATAAACAATATCCAAAAGATCATATAATCAATACAGTTGTAGCTGAAGATTATTGGTGGGAGATTAGGGATCAGTTCCTAGCGTCATCTTGGGGAAAGAAAGTAGATGGCGAATGGGCAGAAGTTAACCAGTATGACTATGAATTGTTTAGGGTGTGTGAAGACTATGCAATCTGCATGGATAAAGTGACAAAGTGCAAAGATGTGATAGATAAATTGAAATTGAGTGCGAGATACGATGGACGGTTTGAGCGATATGAGGAAGAATATTTAAGACAGAAGAAGGAATTGGGAGCAGTTTGATGGCTGCTTCTTTTTTGATGTTCAGATCTGCAATCGAGAGGTAATTTTACTACAATCGGTGAGTCGATAAATTGAGTTAAATAATAATAGGTAAAAATGTAGAAATTATAAGGGTTTTTAAGGATTGTATATTGTAAGGTGTAGGTAAAAAATTGAGGTTATATCGATAAAATGTAGATAAATAAAGGGAAATATGAGTAGGTGGGATGCGAAATGGGGGAATTACCAGTTGGGACGGAAGATTAAAATATTGATAAGATAAAGGTTTTTACGATTGAAAGTACGATAGCGAGAAGGTGGTTGAATATACATTTATGGAAAAAGCTGTATATTAGTGGTTTAACGAGTTGTGATAGAAATTTTCTATCGGTTCGATAAATAAGTCGAGTGTGTGAGTTGAACCGTTGGTCGGCATACACTTACTTTTAGTAAGCGAAATAATGTAAACATACCCCCGTCCCTTGATACACAAGGCTTTTGAGCTATCCCGTCGAATAGTCATTCGTTGGGAATGATAGCATAAACATATATTTGGTGAAATGTCAATAAGAACAGTGTACGAACAAAAAAATTTAGAAATTGGGGAAAAGTCTTGACATTCTCAACGAATTGTGATTTATTTTTGTTTCATCTAGTGAAACTATCGGCCTTGTAACATGAAGCCGTCGGGTTAACAGTTCAATAAACAATTCTTATTGGTCGCGACTATTATTGATAAGAAACCTATATCACATATATTAAATCTAAAATATAAAAGATGCCTAAACATACTTCACAAATCTCCTCAAAAATGTTATAATTAGTGTAACGACAATCGAATAGAAGAGATGACAAATGATTACTAAAATTTCCGTTGTTGCATCATCTCTACTGTGGTCAACTGCGGAATAGTAGTACGTCGTACCCTCATTATGAGTAAACGTTGCGGTAACTATCTTATATCAAGAAGAGATCGCAAAGGAATTGTTAGTTATGGCAGCATAATGGGTAAATCGCAACAATGCAATCAAATTAACCGAGTAGTTAGGAGGAGTTATGGTATGAACATCCATGAAATGTACGATCTTGTTAAGCAAATTAGGGACAAGCACGAAGATGAGTACCGCTATATCGGTATCCGATTCGAGGACAAAACTCGTGAGATCGGCGAAGAGTGCGAATGGTCGAAACATAACCCAGACCGCGAAGATGAGAGAGAGTTTCCGGTATTCGGATCCGAGGAATATGACGATTTACCAGAACTAAACGGTACTAGCGCATGGGGTCTCGAAACACTTACAGATCATCACTATCCCGGATTTGGTCGAGCAAGTAGCGCAGATTTAGATCGAGAGTGCTCCCGATATTTTGACACTTATCATTGCTATATCGTTGCTGGTAATCAACAAGGGCGCCATGACGAACCAGACGAAGAGGAAATCCTAATTAAAGATGCTGTAGTGATTGCAAAAATATTTTAATACCAATAAGCCGCAGATAGCGGATGAGGGTGAGAGGATGACATTGATATGTATCAAGGTTTAGTAATTGATCAGCTCAAATCGTTGGAAACAAGAAAAACTAGATTATACACGACGTATCAAGAGGCACACAAAGCGGCTGAAAAACTGTGCAAGCGTACATATGGAGATAGAGGAGGTATAGACGTAATCATAATCGATAGTAAAAAGAGATACGACAATCGGCTCCAAAAAAACAAGAGAGATGATTAAGGAGTGTCAAAGACATTACTATCTAACAGCTGCTAAGACTAAAAAGACCAAAGGGATGCTCGTAAATGAGCGTCCATTTGTTTTATATATCAAAAGATTAATTTTTAAAAAAGGGTATTCGGATTTTATGGTTGAAATCGACGAATCAATTTCCAGATGATATTAATCAATCGTAGACGATTACTTCCTTGTCGCCGTTCGTCCAACCATCTTCATAATCCACCGTTCCTTGCTCGACCATCTGAGCGTGGTCTGCCACCTCGCTCCAATTCATGTCGTTTTCAGCCCAATCAATAAGGGATTCATCCGACTCATGCATCGCCAAATGGATGCACTCTTCGATATTATCAACGCCTTCATATTCGTGATTTTCACCCTTGTTTGTGGCTATCACAGACATTGGTATTTCCCATTTGGATCCGTCAGGCATAGTTACTCGCAGATATTTGTGATCCAATTGATTTGTCATTTAAAAAACCTCCATTTCTTCGATAACTTATTCTGGAAATAATGGATTTTGGCAGTTTCGTTTCAACTCAATAATCCGAATAGCCTAAAAAAAATGCTTGCTTTTGCATATGCGAAGTGCTATTATAGAATTAACAACAGGAGATCACAGCATTGCATACAGTCCATGGTAGCCGATGTCGATATACAAACTAACTTAAATATAATAATGGAGGAGAGACTATGTTAATCGCAATTATATCAAATGTTATTGTAACTTGTGCAATATTAGTAATCAAAAACATGTCTCAATCAAAAACGGATCTGGTACAAGATGAATGGGATATTGAAGTGTAAAATAAATAAAGGACGTATTTATGAAAATAAAAAAAGTGTAATATAAATATAAAACTATATTACATGAGCCATTATAGTAATGCATAGATAATGATTAACAGTCGTTACGACGACTATAAAAACTCATTTAACCGTAAGAGTTGCAGGCCAATATATAAGGATTGCAAGTTGATTGCAAGTTAAGTTATAATCTGCCTAAAGGAGGCATATTACAATGGCTAAAGCTGTAGCCTACTGTACTTGTGCAACATGTGAAAATGAATTTTGTAAAGAAACAACAAAAAACAACCGTAAAGAAGCTGATTTATGGGTTGAATGGGCTGAAGCAAATTACAATCAATGTCCTGCATGCTACGGCAAAGAGCAGCGCGAAAAGGAGCTTGCATCTCCACCAGTCCTAACCGTGTCACTCCTACCGTATAACACTAAACATCCTATCTTATTGTCATGGTCTGGTAATACAATAGATGTTAAGGATCAAATTAAATCACTTGGCTACAAATGGGACGATGTCCCATCAAACGGAATTTTCGGCGCATTAAGTACAAAACGTCCACAAAAATCATGGTATATGCTCACAAGTCTCGAAGAGTTAAAGTCTAAATTAAACGATGCAAAGTCAATAACAGGTGTTACAATAAAAAACAATGTATCACAAGCCGATCTAATCACTTATCAAGTATACGTTAAGAATACAGAGAGTAAGGCGGCTGAAATGAAACAAGAAGTCGAAACACTTGGCGAACAACCGAAAAAGCCTGAATGCTATCCTGTAGGACGTTGGAATGGTCGTATTTACGGCAAATCTGGGGTATATCGGATACGATTAAGCAAAAATATATTTAACAGGACAATATTACTATTACAATAACAGCCAATAGGCAGTCGATGCTGATATAAAATAAAATAAGGAGTGATTACATAAATGAAAACAACAAATCCTTTTATCAACAATTTGAAGTCGCTATAAACGGCAAACAGTATCATATTGAAATGAAATACGATGTTGAACGTGCGAGAAGATTTTATACAGGTAATATAAAAATTTATTCATGCAGAGCATTTGAAGTTGTACCAGAAAAGGATTTATTAATTCCGTTGAAACGTTTTGATATCATTTTAGACCGTAAAGAAAATACTTATGGTGCATGGACTGGTGACATCATTAGAGATGATGACAGAATCATTAGAGAAACGATTGCGAATTTGTTTAACAATGAACAATTGAAATTAGCAATCTAGAAAGGAACCTATAACACATGCCTAACCTTAACACGGCCAAAATACGTCAAGCACTCGATGCAGCAGACTACACCGACTATGAACCAACCTTCGATAACCTTGTATCATGTTTCTCCGATGTCGCCATGCTCTATAACTCCGATTTACTAGAATTCCGCGAAGGCATAGCAAACGGATCAATCACGGCTGATATGATGTGTGAGTATCTGATTCGTGAGAGTTAAAAATAAATTATCTAATATTCGTAAAAAAAGAAGGATTTTCTTTGCGAATGGCGAATATATATATATATATAGTAAAAAGAAAATAGGAGTTGATACATAGTGACAGAACAAAAGAAAGTACTCAAAGCGTTAATTAAAGAAAAAGGAGAACGAGAAGCATTTAAAAGCATTATGCAGTCGTCTATGAAAGCTTATCAAGGTAAGTACCCAACAATGAATATTGACACGCTTACGGAGCAAGCTTGGAGGTTTACAATTGAATTCTACAAAGATATGAAAGTTAAACTTCCAGAAGGTATTACATCTTGAAATAACACTTTCATACCCCTAAATTCGAGAAGGATGATAATTATGTTGAAAGATAAGATTATCGACAGAGCAGTGGCCATCATGTTCCAATCTTACAATACAGTACTACCAGAGCAAGCATTCTGCGTGGCAATTGGTGAAGCTGAAGTTAAATTCGATACGGATCTAGACTATAAATATACTTCTGAAATTGAAACTCAATTGATGATTAGGTTGGATAAGGTTACGATGGGCGTTGATAATATAGGCGAGATAATCGGCTTCGACGGCAAATATCCTGTAGTGGATTGGAAAATTGAAGGCGAAAAACCGATGACGGTAAAAGTGCTAAATGAAGAGCGTTGCACTAGAGAGAAAAAAGCATTATTCATATGGGACATAGAAAATAGAAAGCAATTGTATGTAATTTGATATAGCACAAGATCGTATGTAGCGAGCGAATATTTAAATAAACTCGTCACGGCGAGTCTAAACTAGTCCATTAGGCCGTGAGCGTCCCAAGGGATCAGCCTTGGGTGTTGGAAATCAATACATAGCGCATAACAGCGCATAAGGGAGCGATTACTATGTACTATGGAGATAAACGCGAAGCTAAGGTAAATATCATGCATGAACTCGTTAATCGCGGATGGAAAGTGTTTGGTTATTCTCCTGATCAATCCGATTCCATGACCGATTATTTTCATCCAGCACACTGGGACGGAATCGCATCTAAAAACGGTTTTGTTCTCGTAATCGACCAATACGGTAACCGTTATAGTGGCTATGAGGTAAAAGAATATAACTATAACAATCAAGCATATAGAGCAACTGACCGCATCAAAAAGCTTGAGGCGCATATGAATGATTCCGCATCGACTCCAAGTGAAAAAGCCAATTGTGCAGCACTCATTCAAAAAGAGATTGAAAAGCAAAATATCGCACCTAAATATACAGTTATCGAGACATATCCAACATTCTCACATGGAAATCCTGATAATTGCTCTTGGCACGTAGAAAAAGACGGTCAAATCCTTGGCAAAGGTACAGGCGTATTCGCTTGCTATGAAAGTAACGACCATATCCAAGATAACCGCATTAAACGCGACAAAAAGATTAACAACCTTATCAACCGTATTGAAGCCGTTGTGAGCTCTGCTGATGCATATGAAACTAAAACGGTTAAAGTTCCTGTAACGGTTACTAAAATGGTTGAAACAGACATTAAGAGCGTTACAATTGACAACATCAAAGAAGGGTTAATGTTCGTGATGAAAGTAGGTTACACTGGCGGCAACAGCAAAGGTACTAAATACGCATTTATATATAAATCTAAATCGATTGACGGATACAATGTATTTGGAAAAGTTGGTAAGCGTGGAAAACCATCGACGAGTAGGGATAAGCAATGGAGTCTTACGGTTAACCGCCTCAATGAAATGCTGTTGAATGGTCATATCGCCATCATCGAATCTCAAGAGGTAACAGAGTACGTTGAGAAAACGGTCGTGACTAAAACAGCACGTAAACAAAAGGTTTCCGACTCCATCCAACTTGAAACGTCTGAAGACTTCGCACAGCCAGAACAGGCACAGGAAGAGCCAATAACAGCACAGGCCGATAATAGCAGCACTCCATCCAATCAAGCGACTAAACGTCAATTGTGGGCTTTACACGTTGCAACGAAACTGAATACAACTAATCTCATTATCTCCAAGGCTCAAGCATCCGAATTAATCGGCAAGTCTAAAGCAGGTCAATCTATTACAGCAGAAGTCGAAGCATTATTAAACGGTCAGAATGGCGATAACAGCCAGCCAGTAACAGAACAGCAGAAACAAACGGAAACGGTCGCAAATGACGCTACGGAAAGTCTCAGCGCATCAAATGCATCCGATAACAGCGACTATTTGCACGAACAACAAGAAAATGATAATGTAATTTATCATAATTTTACTAACAGTAATAACAATGAGGAGGCGGCGAATATTAATACGACAAATACCACATTTGACGATTTACTATCTAAATTCGATAGCGTCGAAGTGACAGCCGATTCTAAAATTTCAACCGATGATTTAGAATTTTGTAAAGAACAAGAATACATATACCAACAAATGATTCAAGCCTATACCAGCCTCAATGAACAATTACAGGCAATCCAAACAGTAGCAGCGGAACACGGTAAAAAGTATGGTAGAAGTAACGGCGCATATTTTCACGATCAATCAACAGCTTACAATGCAGGATTTTCGGTCTATGATTTACAACGTAACATTGATAATATCAATAAGCGTTTTATTTTTGAAATTGTTCACTATTTTTCGAGTAAGTATAATATAACAATTGATTACGAAAAGATCCAAAAGAAGTACAAATCAAATGTGACATATGAGAATATTATTGATGAAATTACTATACAGCTAGGCGGATTTAATTTCACCGAAAAAGCCGAAAATGAGATTAAAGAAAAGACGAAGAAACTAGTTAGAAGCAGCGACAAAATAATAATCAGGAATAGTAAACTGGTTATTGATGGATGGTTTGCTCATCATGATTCCATATGGAAAGAATATAGAATTAGCGGCGACAAGTGTCAAGCAGTATTTGAGGCTTTGCAACATTTTGAGAATGGATCTATCAAGGGTAATCAGGAATTAATCAATAAGTATGTGGGCTATAACAATGAAAGAAACGTTAACAACTTTGAACGATATGAACCATCGACACTAAGTAAGGTTAAGTCAATCAAAATATTAAAGAATGGAAAATTAGAAATTGAATTCATATCTAATCAACTAGCAAACAAGTTTGCGCGTGAGTATTGCGGTACCTCCAATGTAGCATAACAGAACTATATAATAGGAGTCAGTCAATAGTGTGGCTGACTCCTAGAAATAAGGTGAATACATGTATCCTATTTCCTCTATAACAGTTCCACAAAATAAACGCGAAGAAATTAACAACAAGATCCTGCATCTTATCGATAACAACTTGACGGATAAGTTCAATATAACAGCAGCCGATATATATAACAGTTATACAGGCAATGGATCTTTGCATGGTTTATCGTTTGCCGACTATAACAGTTTCCATGAATATACCGAGGCTAAAAAAGATATAGAGCAAGGTCAATTTTTCACACCTCACACATTATCAAAATTCCTTGTTGACTGCTTAAAGCCTTCTAATCATGATTTGATCGCTGATTTGACATGCGGAATGGGCAACTTTTTTAACTGGTTACCTAATCAATCTAACATATATGGCAACGAGTTAGATATCAGAGCTTATAAGGTTGCAAGGTTTTTATACCCAGAAGCACATATAACAGCAGATGATATTCGAAACTACAATCCCAATGTTTCATTCGATATTGTACTAGGTAATCCCCCATTTTCTTTACGCTGGCAAATCAACAAAGACGAATATCTATCGCAATTGTATTACTGCATCAAAGCTCATGAACTTCTGAAGCCTTCAGGCATACTCGCGTTAATTGTTCCTGTCTCATTCCTTGCTGACGATTTCACTGATAGCGGAATGATTAAGCGAATGGATCAAATGTATAACTTTATATATCAAATTGAATTACCTTCTAACTCGTTTAAGTCTGTAGGTGTTGATTCATTCCGAACCAAACTAATGTTCTTTTCCAAAAAAACTGAACATATAACAACGGAGCAGTCTTTTTCAACACAATTATCACATATAACAGAACTTACGCAGGTGAACAGCGATAATATCTATAACAAATACATAGCACCAGTTATTCAACAAAAAGAAAAGGTCAAGCATAAATTATTCTTTGAACAAATGCAGCATAACAACGAGGATATTGAATTTCAGCATAAAATAACCAAACTTCTATTCGACATTAAACGTAATCCAAAAATTAATAAATCATATGCAAAATGTATAGAGTATGTAGATAAATATTACAATCAAGTAAGGCCAGAAGGGATGAAGTATGAGGAATGGGAAAAGGTACGTATTACGAAGCCTAAAGTATTATCTTATTTGAAACGGATTATCAAAAACCAGCATAATATTGACCGTGACGAAATTCGTTTGGTTATGGGCAAGTATTCGCTAAAGTTAAAAGGTTATTCTCAAAAGAATAAAGTATACCTTTCTAGGTATACAGGCGTTAAAGAAGATACTTTTGTAAATATGGTTGCGAATGACCTATATCAGTTTGAAAATCAACGATATAAGAAGTTGATTAATCGAAAAATTAATAAGTATCAACAGCAGTCTATGCCGCTAAAGAGTATCCGGCCTTCAAAAACTATTCAATTATGGCTAGATAACTTCAACTTATATAATAGTGTTAAAAATGAAATAGTAAAACTAAGGGATTTCCAGAAAGAAGACATGCAGAAAGTCCTTCAGAAAGATAAAGCGCTACTAGCGTGGAATGTTGGGTTGGGCAAAACAGAAGCAGGTATAACGTGGATGAAGTATATGAATGAACACAAACCTATTCGTAATACGTTTATCGTATCATCTAGCATATCGATTAAAATGACTTGGACTGATCGACTAGCATCTTACGGTATATCATATGTAAAAATAGAGTCGTTGTCCGATGTGTACAAAATCAGACCGTCTGATATCATTTTGGTGTCGTTTAACATGCTAGTCAAGTATCAACGTCACTTAAAACAGTATATCAAGCGTCAGGCGCGTAAAATTTCTTTAATACTCGATGAGTCACACCGTTGCATCTATCCATCCACCCAGACCACTAAAGCCGTTCTAAGCGTATTCCAGCGCGTTCCTTATAAGCTCCTAGCATCAGGCACACCAACAAAAAACAACGCTAACGAGTTATATCCTCAATTCATGATCCTATACGGAAGCAGCGTTAACCTCATGTGCGAATGTGAAACGGTACTATCTGAGGATAAGAAAACAGGAGAATGGAAGCAGAAGCGAAATAAGTATTACAATCAACCATTTCCAGCAAATAAACAAAGTGTATTCTCTGCTTGCTTCTCACCTAAAAAAGCAACGGTATTTGGAGTTGAGAAAGCAAATCAGGATATTATGCACTCGGATAAGTTGATCAAACTTATTGAAAAGACGATTATTGTTCGCAACATGTTCGAAGTACTAAATAAAAATATGGTCGAGTTTAAAACACACAGAATAACGCAAAATGAAAGCGAAGTTAATGTATATAGACTTATCATGGAAGAGTTTCATTCAATGTTGAGGAGTTACTACGGATCGACAGGGAACTACCGCAAAGATGCAATGCTTCGAATTATTCAGCAGATCCAACTTATGCAGAAATGTGTTTCCATTCCTCATATGCTGAAGGAGTATAAAGCACATCAAGAGCCGAATAAATACAATCGAGTAAGCCGAATCGTTAAGAGGTCATCAAACGATAAGGTGGCAGTCGGTACAACGTTTATAGATGCAGCCACATACTATTACGGTAAGTTAAAGAGGGATTATCCAGATAGACCAATATTCCTTATACTTGGTGAAACGTCATTTAAGAAGCGTCAGACCATCATAGAGGAGTTTGAAGCAACTAAGAACGGGATACTTGTATCAACCCAAATGTCACTCTCTGAGAGTGTCAATATCCCATCGTGCGATGTTGTTATATGTGAAGGACTGCAATACAACATCTCTAATATGATGCAGTATATTGGACGGTTTACGAGGCTGAATAGCAAGAATAAAACAACGATCCACTTTGTTACTTACCTGAATACGCTGGAACAAAACATACTTGCATTGCTCATGGCTAAGCAGCGCATTAATGAGTTCGTGAAACAATGTGAATACAAAGAGGATGCAGACATATTCGATGAGTTCGGAATCAGCTTAGATATATTCAATTCAATCATTACGAAGGAGTATGATGAAAACGGATCTGTTCGCTTAGTTACCTCATCATGGGGCAATCAAAAGATTTCAGGAGGGGCTTAATGCTCCTCTTTTCACCTGTTAAAACTATGAATTTATAGGGTGATCGAGTCTAGAAAAGATTCAGTAAAACAAAATATTAAAAAACCTATTAAAAGATTGACATGTAATTAATTGCATGATAAGATGTATTCAAGACCTAAAGAAAGGAGATAAACAAATGTCAAACGTATATCAAGAAAACGGTTATACTAATCGACGTGAATATCTAGAATCATTAGCTGATGACTATGGTGTACCACTTCAAACAGTTTTAGAAATTGCATCCCTGTATGGATCATCTGAAGATTTTGACGGATTGATAACAGCACTGGAAGATGCGGCAGATATGGAATGGTAACAAGTTAGAGGAGATATGACGAGTCTCCTCTATAAAATAAAAATACATATTGGAGGAATTAAAATGAAAATTACAGTTAACACGAAAGAGATTCAAACGGCATTCAAAAACTTATTGAAACTTGCTCCAGTTAAAAGCAGCGTACCGATCCTGTCTAATATCCTTATCATAGCCGATTCAAAAAAAGTTGAACTGACCGCTACAGACATCGACACAACTATTCATGTCATACTAAAGAACGCTGAAGTAATTGAAACAGGATCATATATCATTCCTAGAGATACAATTAAACTTGTACAAAAACTAAATGATACATATATCACGATCAGTGAAAATAATATTGAATCTGGTAAGCGTAATGTAAAATATCAAGCATTATCAACTGAAATGTATCCAGAAAAACAAAATTTCAATTTCAATCAACACGCATTCACATTGTCGCGCCCTCAAATGTCCGAGATCCTGCCTATGACATATGCATGCAGTACAATGGAGTCAACTCCAATCCTTAAAGGCGTACTATTCCGTAATACTAATGTAGTCGCTACAGACCGTCATAGAATGGCTTTACGGACGCTCGAATCAAATGATTATACGCATGATATGGTTATTCCATCGAACGCTATTGACCTTATCCAGACTTTCACCGAGAAGCAATATAAAGGCGAATACTCATTCATCGTTGACGAATATAATCGTTTTGTGAATATCCAATTTGATAATGTGACTATGATTGTTCGACTTTGTGAAGGAACGTATCCAGACGTGAGTAAAATCATTCCGCGAACGTTCAATACTGAAATTACGGTCAATAAAAAAGATCTTATCGAAGAACTAACCGTAATGAAGGAAGTAACGGACAAGACAAATACAGTCAAAATGAATATTAGCAGCGGATCGCTTAAACTGTCCGCATCAAACGACACTACATCAAATCAATTAGAAAGCACTCTAGACGCTAAGCAAGTTGGAGACGATATGCGTCTTGCTTGCAACCTAGAATTCATCCTAGAGGCGCTAAAAAATAAGGAAAGCGAAAAGATAACAATCAAGTTAAATGGGAGTACAGTACCATTTATGATTGACGCTGATACTCTAATTTTGCCACATCTATTAGCAGCGTAACATAACTAGGCAAAGGATCGACTTGATTCTTTGCCTTTATCAAATAATGTTGTATAGTTAATTGCATGTAATGTATTCATGTATTATCGGAGGATACGAAAATGAACAGCGAAGATATCAAGCAATGGATTCAAAACAATTTAGTTTTGCAGGACGAAGCTCGAACTATTACAGGCCAATCAGTATCAGGGTTTAATCAATCTGTAGCTACAGGCAACATACTTCCTTTTGTAGAGTTTGGAGAATTACGCAAGACAAGGTTATATCTAAGATCGGATCTCGAAGCATACGCAAAAAATAAACGGATTCGGTAAAAGTTTTTATTTACATGTAATTAAGTGCATGTTATAATTATGTATAAGCAAAAGAGGAGATGATCGAGATGAAAAAGTATAAGAACATTACGACAGGTGCAGTAGTGGTAGCTGAAGAGTGTAACGATTCACAAGTGTTCATGCAAGTTAAAGGATTCGGATCGGCAGTAGATAAGCAATGGTTTTACGAGAACTATAAGCCAGTAAGTAAAGGACATGTGCTAAACGCTCACATGATTCAAGAATAGAAATGAGGGGGAGAAATCCCCCTTGAAATACTCATTTTAAGTTCTAAATAATAAAATAATTGGAGGTTAATTTTAATGAATAATATAAAAATTGCAAATAGTGATATAGAAAGATTAAGCAAGAAAAGTTATGAAGCACTTTGTAATATAGCAATGAACTTTTTATTACGGCCTAATGATATTCTTACATGGTATGGAAACAACAAAGAAAAGTTCAATCAACGAAAAGCAGCATTTGAAACTGTATTGCAAACGTTATATAAAGATACGGAACTATATAGGTACTACTATGAACTACCGACGATTAAACATGGCTTTTGTACTTTTGAGCGTTGGAAAAGTGGAATGTATTTTTAAACTAAAGACCAGCCGTTAAAATGCTTATTTGATTATCATATTAAAATAAAACAGTGGAGGAATAACAAATGACTCAAACGGTAGCAGGACAAATGTATAACAATCACGTTAAATCGGCTTTACTGTCTGGTAAACCTGTAGAATTGAGCATGAAAGACTTCTTACCTAAAAGCCAACATAACAACAAGCAGAAACAAAACCAAAAAAGCGAATTTGAAAAAGAAATTATGGCAGAATTAAAGCGATTCCAAAGCGAATATGCAGGATATAAAAATATCCATTTGCGCGGATCGTTGCTTCAGTCTCATGTCATGGAAATGATGACGAACGCTGAAAGTATGGACGAAGTAAAAGAAATTTATAGTATTTACAAAAATGTTGTCTGGCATAATCCTATTTAATATTTAACAGTCAACAACAGCACACTCCCATAATATCGGCAAACATGGTATTATGGGAGTGTAGCACAAAGGAGCGGTTAACAATGGCAGTAACCGAAAAAATGGTTCAAGCATGGCAGAATCAATATAAAACATTCCACATGGAAGAAGTCAATAATACATATTTTGAGACGTTTCGAAACGACAAATATCCCGATTGGCAAACCGATCCGAAACAAAAGGCATCTTGGCTCCAGTATAAAAGCCGTGTAGGAAACTTCCTGGACTATATCGACAAAGACGCTGTAACAATGACTTATGATGAACTGGAGACTTATATCAAAACGAAACCGAACGCAAGGAATCACATTAACGGTTTTTATCAGCACATTCTGAAAAATCATGTATTGAATTGTCAATAACGCGTGACTCGGGATGTATTGTTGTGGATTATGGGAGTATAATGGAAATATAAAAGGAGCGGATTATAATGAATGACGAACAGAAAGATTTTAATGAGTGGTTGGTGAACGATTATAGAATGCATGTAGAAGAATTTGAAGCATTGGCGACTGAGGAGAAGGCAAAGGTAATTGAAGAATATTCCTACTTTTACGCATAACAGCAGCCATATATAACAGCGGGAGTCTTCGGACTCCCAAATGAAACCAGTCTTTTATTAACCATAGGATAGGAGGAAGTGATGCGATATGGGCGGGAAAGGAAGGTACAAAGACCTTACCGATCAGACATTTGGGCATCTTAAAGTTATCGGAAAATCTGATATCAAAACCAATGATTATCGGGTGCGTTGGATGTGTGAATGCACGTGCGGCAAAAGGAAGATTGTTTCGACATCCCAATTGACATTAAAAAGAATCCGTTCGTGTGGATGCCTAAAAAAAGAAACTTCGAAAATTGGCATGGGAGTCATAAAACAATCTGCCGTTGAAGGTGTGCTAACGACAAATTTGAAAAGGAAGAAGAATCGCAATAATAGTTCCGGCTATAAAGGGGTGACTAAATGTAGAGACAAAAAGGGAAATGTCATATATCGAGCAGTACTAACAATAAAAGGCAAAAGAATATATCTTGGCGATAGAGCGACTGCCGAAGAAGCATATAAATTACGCTTGGAGGCAGAAGAAAAATATCATAAGCCCTACCTGGAGGAACTTGATAATGGATAGTATAATTGGTAGCGAGAAGATTAAGATGTGGATAAAAGAAAACTTAGTCATGCAGGACGAGGCGCGGATCATTACAAAACAATCTCGATCAGCATTTAATCAAGCCGTAGCAACTGGACATATAAAACATTTTATCGAGTTTGGAAGTGAAAGAAAGACACGCTTGTATTTACGCGAAGAATTGGAAGCGTATGCGGAGAAAAAAAGACCCCAGAGAGGAAACTAATTTTACATAAACATATTTACATGCAAAATTAGTTGTGATATAATTAAATTAAAGAAAGGGAGACAGAAACAGTAAGAAAACGATAAGATGTAGATAGTGGATGAAGCGAAAGGGTGGTTATCATGGCCATGAGAGTTTATATCCGAGAAACTGGCGAATATGACTTCTTAAGCTTGACTGATCCTAAAACCGGACAACACTTTGAAAACGAACTGATCGGCAACTTTGGCGGCTTAGATCAGTTTGTATACGATGAAGAACTAGACGCTTATATAGTGTCAAAAGAAAATTATGAATGGTGGTGGACCACATTAAACCTTCATCAACAACTTGAAGACAAGTTGTTCGAGCTCAAAAAAGAGTATGACTCAGAAGTCATAGAGGACGTAATAAGACATATCAATGGTGTCGACCTTCAGGACGATGCCAGACTTATGCTTGAAGCATTAAACGAGGAATTTTCAAAATAAATTAGAAGGGATGATCGATTATAAAAATTTATTACAAAGAAGTTCTTGTCGGAGAAGTTGTTACGAATGGTTCGATAACAGTTGACGAGGCGCTTCGCCTCATTGGATTCGATGAGGCGGCATTCTTGGATAAACATGGTTTTGATTCCGTCGATTATAACGATTTTCGCTTAGTATATTAAAGGCTAGATCAAAAAAGTACGAGTGCAGCCGATGCACTCGTAAGATATTTAACGAAATCAGAATTTCATAACAGGGCTATAAATAAAACTATGAAAATGAAGCGATGATTAACAGTCAAGAAGAAATTGATCATGAACAACTTGGTGAAATTATTAATAGATTTATTTAACAAATGAAATAAGGGATTCATACAGAGAGAGAGGAGGGTCGAAATGAAACAGTGGAATGTTATCTCTCGTCATAAATGGGTTGCAGGAGCCGTAATAACAGAGAGTTATAATGAGAACAACAGCAACGTAAGACGGTTTACGGCGACCATCAGAGGGTGGAGAAACTTTAAGATATTTGAAGGAGAGGCAAGGCCGAACATAAGACAAGAAGTAATGAATAAAGTTGTAGAAATTAGGGATAGAATTGATTCTGGAGACGAAACGGTTTTTGAAGAAGATACTATTATAAAAGACAAAACCACCTGCAATAAAGATATTTTAAAAAGAAAAATAATTATTCTTGAAAATAAGTTGATTACAGCACTAGAGTTAGCTAAGGAAAGTCTTATTATCATATCTAAAGACAATAATATAAATATTGATATTGTAACAGTCTTAAGCAATAGTGCTGATCATATTAAGGTTAAAGGCAAATTCATCTTATCTGAAATCATCAATAAAATAGACTTAAAGAATATTACAAATGAACATGCTAAGGATTTATTGGAGAAAATCGACGGTTATATTCGTATTACAGAAAGAAAATATATTGATAAGAAAATGAATTTGAAAAGAATAGAGTTAATTGGAGTATGGGCAAGAGAAGCAATGGTAAATCTTGAAAGAGATTTGAGACTGGATGAACTTAAGGATAGATCCAACAAATTGAAATGAGGTGAAACTATTGCCGTTATGGTTAGAAGTCCTTATTTGCTGGCTATCTATAGATCTGCTTATAGTCTTGATTCTGTACCGCAGCAAAAGATCGAGAGAAAATAAGCAGAAACGTAATAATACATACAATAAGGCAAAGTATTGATATGGAGGTAATATCTATGGATGGATTAAAAGCAAAATATATGAATGGAAAGATCCTTTATAAACTGCCACGTTTAAAAGGATGGTACGAGCTACATGAGGTACAAGAATTGAAAGATGTTCTAATCGAATATAAAAGGATTTGACTAAGAAATGGCGAATATAACAACAATTAATTGGGAGTGTGAAATATATGAAGCGTAGCACAATTGCATGGAGTATAAAACAGATATGCACAATGATCGAAAAAGGGACGATTACTTTCGATAATCCGCTACAACGACCAGCAGGACAATGGAAGGTGGAAGACAAGTCTTTGCTCATTGACTCCACATTGAGAATGTTCGTACCTGACATTTATGTTATTAAATATCAAAAAGAAGTAGAGGACAGAACAATAAACGTGTATGATGTAATTGATGGCAAACAACGCCTAACTAATTTTCATGATTTTAAACGAGACCTATACGCTTTGACTCAGTTAGAGGACATAACACTTGATACAGGTGAGACACATGCATTAACGGGTAAAAAGTTTTCAGAGTTACATGAGGATGTTCAGGACGCGATAAACAGTTATACCGTCAGTTTTAAAGTTATAGAACTTGAGGATGGGGATGACGAAGAGGCTATAATTCAAGAAATCTTTTACCGACTGAACAACGGAAAAGCGGTATCGCGCGAACATTTGGCATTGGTATCAGCTTCAAGTAACGTTCAAAGCTATGTTCATAGCATGGTTAGCAGCGATCCATTATTCACAATAACGGCACATTATCCCGAAGGCAGTATTAAAAAGTCGGATCGAGAAATTACGGTATTGCAATCTATTTTACTTGCTGGTGATTACGAGTGGGTTTCATTTGCTACAAGAGATATTGAAAAATTCTTCAGTGAAAATGAAATTGAACAAGAGGTTTTAAAGAAGGTCTCATCTGCTTATGAAGTAATTTATAAAGCATTCCCCGAACGAAATAAGTTTGTGACAAAGGTAAATATCCCACCTATGGTAAAATTGATTCTTAATAATGAAAAGAATGTTGTCCCATTTCTTCAGCACTACGCCAATGTGACCAAAAAGGGCGATCCTTATCGTAAATATTGCGGCGCTGGAGGGGCGAAACGTGATCAGGTCAAAGGTAGGATTAGCGGCCTGCAAAGTCTGTATGAAGAGTACAAGAAAGAGAATCGAGTTTTTATAGGCGTATAACAAAAAGAGGCCGTATGACTATGCAGGAGATAGGTATGCGGCCTTAAAAAAGGTATGTCGAATAGTAATGTACATTATAACATGTTTAATCTAGTGTAACAATAATTAGGTAATGAAAGACACGTTTTATCATAGAGGAGGAATACAAAGTAAGCCTTATACGTGTAATGAACCGTTTGGGCAGGGGATACTCCTTTGAAGCCCTTAGAGCTAAAATGCTCTTCACAGAAGGTCTTGCAAAAGAACGTAAGCCAAAGTACTAAAAACGTATGGATGATTACGAAATTCGAGACTACAACTTCCCTATGTTCGAAAAGCTGCCACCTATAGGCGTTGTCCGTGAGCGTGGCGAACTTCTTGGTATCGACATTTCCACCTTGATTGAGAAATTGGAGAAGGGCGAGTTATAAGCCCTTCTCCACTATAAAATCCGAATACCCTTAAAATCTTATGTATTGATCACTGTTTCCTCGTAAAACGCTATGCAATCATACCTATCCCCTTTTAAATCTACGTCCAATCAAACCATAAATGCGCCCCCATATACTTTTCCACTACCTTCAGTTTCCTTCGTTCAGTATTGGTTAATATGTCATCTTTATCCTATTCAAAAACGTATTGTCTTATAATATTCTTTTAAAAAATCTCCAATTGTTTCGTTTTTAAACATAGTATAAGCATAAATTAAGAGGAGTAAAATATATTTGATTAGTAGACTTATCATAAATTTAAAGAATTGTCAACGTAAATTATTACGTCAAACCGCGCAATAATTTTCTCCGAAAAAATTGGTCTTGACTTTTTATAATTTATTTAAATTTGAAACGTATGTTCGCTTGTTAGTGTAAGGTAATTTGACTATACTTTAGTCAAAGGATGAAACAAAAATAGTAAAAGATCGCTCTAGACTAAGGAGTAGATGACGTACAATATCTGAATCCATAACTAAAATATATAGAATCGAGTAGGAGTGAGATTGATGAATAGTTTTATTAAACGAGGTGACATTTACTTAGCTGATTTGTCGCCAGTCACAGGATCAGAGCAAGGCGGCCTGCGACCAGTCCTTGTTATTCAAAATGACATTGGAAATCGTTATAGCCCTACAGTTATCGTAGCAGCCATAACAGGTCAATTTCATAAAGCAAAATTAAAAACTCATGTCGAAATAACAAAAGATAAATATAATATTGAAAAAGATTCGGTTGTACTATTGGAGCAAATTCGCACCGTTGATAAAGACCGATTAGACTATTATAAAATAGCAAGTTTAGATAAGACAGATATGATGAAAGTAAATACGGCTCTAATGATATCTACTGGTGTCATTGACTTGGCTAATCAAGAACTTTTAGTGACTACATAAATAAAAAAGGAGATGTTGATTGTGGCATATAAGATTTGGGGCGGAACAGAGGGTCTGCTGAACAAGGAAGACATTAGAATATTCTTTGAGAAAATTGGCGTTCGCGATGCTTTATCTATACTAACTGAAGCGGAAAGAACTCGTAAGGCAAGTGTTCGAATTGGAAACAAGAAGGTAATGCTATTTAAGGTTTAAGGTACGTCATGGTTTCAGTTGTTATACAAAAATATCCCTAAATAACTGCTGATCCAGCGTGGGTCGAGCGGTTTTCTTTTTTCTAGAAATCAAACTAAAATATCGAAAAATATTGTTGACATTTGCATTTGCGAAGACTATAATGAAATAAAATGAATATTTTACTACCTAATAACAAGGGGTGAAAACGAAGATGAAAAATTGTCAAGGTGGTATGTTTTGTAGGTGCAATGGCACTTCTCAAGACATAAAGTATTATGAAGTATTTCCTGGACAACTTGAACCAGAATATCCTGATCGTTTTTGGGGAGTCATTGCATATTGTGAGGAAGCGGTGAAAGATGAAGAGGAAAAAGGATATATGCTGCTTGAAGCTGAGCCTCAAAGGACGTACACACTGTAGTAGGGTGTCGAAAGGATTCTTCGATAGTCTTATAAAAAATAAGGCTCTGCGGATTTTATGGTGGAATTGATATAAGTCATTTTCCATTTTTGGAGGTGTGAAAGCAGTTTGAAAGAACATCTTCTTGCACTTGATTCTTTCTTGAAACAATCGCTTGATGGATTTCGATATCTGGATTGGGTAGAAAAAGGCAATATCACAGCATTACTTGCTAATCCTGAAGCATTTCGCTTAAATCATATTTCCTCATATCCCGATGCTTGGGCTGACGATGAGACTATTGTCATTGAATTTAATGACGGCGTTCATTTTTGCTTTATTCCATTGGATAGATCAACTAACACAAAGGGACTCCATTATATAAACGGTAAATGGCAGCAGAGAGATAAATGGAAATTCCGATGTTAGTGTTCCACCATAAAATCCGAATACCCAAAAATAATAATAAAAACTGGAGACGAATATTCATGATAACAAGTCAAATGAAGGTTAATCAAAAAATTAAGAATAGAGTATTGAACACCGCGATTAGAATTCTTGAAGAAAGGTTAACAATCAGAGAAACTGCCGAAATAATGAATGTTTCTAAAAGCACTGTACATAAAGATGTAGAAGAACGTCTTCGCATTATTAACCCAGAACTATACATACGAATCAGACAGCACTTGGATTACCATAATGCAGTAAAACATATTAGGGGAGGAGAAGCAACAAGGATTAAAATTAAAGAATTTAAATCGGCTTAAATCGGCATTGAAAACCATTGAAAAGTGAATTTCAATACATAACGAAAGGCGATGAATTGCTGTGCTGAAGATACAATTTGAATGCAAAGTTTGCAAATGCACTTATGGTAAAGTGATTGCATGGAATGAAGTTTTAGCGATGGAATGTATGGATTGCGGAAGATGGGAAGAATTTGATAAGCAATATTCAAACCCTGAAGTTAAAGAATTGGAGGCGTGTTTAAAATGAAAAAACAAATAAGATTTCGTTTTATTGAACGTGACTATCTTTACAACCTTATTAAATCGAACAGTCAATACATAACAGCAGGGGATATCGAAAGCATTCTATCTTCATCATACATTTACGACGATCTAACAATTACTTTCACGTGCACAGGTAAACAATCATACACCACTGAGATTTACGATAACAATCTTGATGAGGTAGTTCAATTAGATCAGTTATCTGGATTTGCTCTCGATTTTTATTACAGGAAAGTAGCTGAGTATTCGTCGCAACTTGCAAAAGAAGAGGTGATTGATGTAATTTCCGAACAACGAAAGATTCGAGAGATACTGACAAAAGTGAATTCTAAAATGGCAATTGCTCAGTAATATAAAATAAGGAGATAGATATAGAAATGGACGCAATCAAATACGCACAAGAAGTACTAGGAATTAAATTGACATATGTTCAACAAGACCTTTTGGAGTTGCTTCAAAAGGATGATAGTTGGGTGCAGCGCGTTAAGCCTAAGTCTCGCGATACAAAAGTGGTACTGGACGTGTATCACAAATATAAAGCACACTGTGAGCATTTTGTTACAGTATAAATTCAGGAGATGATTAGAATGGCACAATTTACACAATATGTTGGCCTTTCTCCTAGAGGCAAGGCCATTGTGAAGAATGGTGAAATTTTTGCAACTTATGATTGCACGACGGGGATTGCAGGAGAACCTGTAATCAAAGAATTTAAAATTAGAACTGATGAAATCACCAGTGCAGTTAACCTACTTTCCAAGTATTATTCGATCTGTTTAACTTCCTATAATGGACTTGATGAAACTGGAGATGAAATAAATCATTGCGTTGATGCATATTTGCGCGAACTGTACAGAACTAATCCATATGTCAATTTTGTAAATGCGAATGATCGTGTAAAACATAATGACAATTATTGATTTTCCTATAAATTTAGTCTTGGAGGATGAATACTGATGGCTAGTTTTATTAGAAATTCGGATTGTCGAATACAAAGATTTTCAAGACTATCTACAGAATGCGATACCAATGCATAATGATGGATGGGTAATAGTAACTGAGATGGATAACAATAAAAGAGTGACGTGGAAGAAAGAATATATGTCTAGTAAATGTCATTGAAGTCTTGTTTTATTAATCATCATGAGGTGAGCAGCATGAGCAAGTTTGTTACGATCAAGATACTTGTATCACCACTAGGAACAGTTACAACAAGATACGGAGCAATAGATGGAACTCATTCGCACCTGCATAAAGGTATTGATTTTGCCTGTAGTGATGGTACAGAAATTCATTCGCCAGTAAACGGCGTAGTATCAAAGATAACTCACGACAATGGCCTACATGAAGGTCTGGGGAATGCGGTAATGATCAAAACGGGCGATGGATTCCGTCTTATATTTGGACATTTGAGCGCTCTGAAAACCAATGTAGGCGATATAATTGAGAAGGGTGATGTAATTGGGTTGTGTGGCTGCTCAGGGCGATCTTTTGGTACGCACCTACATTTAAGCATACGAGATAAGTTGGGACACTACATCGATCCTGAATTGTGGTTTAACTTCAAACATACCGTTTCAGACACTCTAATGTAAAAACCTACACTGAATAGTGTAGGTCGGGAGTGGTTTACTTTGATTCCGCTTCAAACCAAGAGAAATCAAATGTGTCCGCTATTATTAAATGGTGTTTGTTATCTTTACTCTCCAGATCCATTTCAATCCGTAATATGTTTGACGAGTTAAATATTCGTTCTGCATACTCTATTGCCGCTTGTTCGGATTCATCTTTAATGTTGAAGACAAGCGGCAAAGTCAAACATCCATACACTTGATACATTTTCTGACTCACGTTACCATCTCCCGATTTATGTAATAATATGTGGATTAGCGGTGAATTAATTCTAACATGACGTTCAAATATATGCAAACACATGTTCGTATTAGTTAAGAAAAAATGTCGATTAAATTATATGTTTGCTTTACGAATGCGAATATGTTAATATATAGTCAGAGGTGAACTAAAGGTGCTAACATACGAACCACTAAGAAATTTGCTTGATTATAAGGGAATTAAACTGACCGATCTCATAAAAGAAGGAGGGTTCTCATCATCGACTGTTGCAAAGATAAACAAGGATGAACCTATCCGATTCGATGTGCTAGATAGGTTTTGCTCAATTTTAGATGTGTCCGTTGAAGAAATAATTCAATATCGAGACGAAAGTGGAAATGCGAGGTATTTTAATAAGAGTAAGGGTGAATATGAACAGGTTGTTCAGGAACTACTTGATTTACGAAAGAAATACGAACAACTTGAAAAGAATTACTCCGAGCTGGAGAATGACCGAGAGAAGAGAAAGTATGAGAAAAGTGAGACGATTCGCTTTCGCATTAAGAACCTTAAGTCAATACGAAAATCACACAATCTTACTCAAAAAGATATTGCCGATGTATTGGGGCTGAATTACATCCACTACGCCCGATTTGAACGAGGCGTACAGTTGTTGAATGAGAAGCAGCTAAATGAAATCAGGGCGATTCTAAGTATTCCAAATGAGGAAATTGAAGAGGTTAGGGAATGAAAATCTAATTGTATGAGGCGGTGAGAGATGTGAAACCAGAAAATATGATTAACAGAGAAGTTCATATCACGGATAAAGAATCAGACTATTTTGGACATTGGGGCTACATTCGTATGTGGGATGGCGATGTGTTTCATGTTAACGGTGGATCTATCTCATCGAGTTTTGGCGAAGTAACACCAGTGTTTGATCGGAGTCAGTTTAGAGTGAGAAGAAGGGTAATGAAGGTCTGATTTCAAAGGATAGGAGTGGATTTTTGTATGAGAGTATCAATTAACCAAGAGTTTTTCAAATTGCTCGATGTTTATAAAGTGGAGAAGATTAAAACACATAAACTTCAAGCAGATATTAAACAATGCCTTCTTGAAGAACCAATTGAAGGATACGATGAATTTTTGGAACGCAATGAGATCACAAAGAAATATGACGCAATTGACCGCTGCTACTATCTTAAACATAAAGAAGTAGGGTACATTGGACTAATGTCTGAACGAGTTGCTAGTAGTTACCATTAAAAAACGGATTCTAAGAGGTGATAAAGTGGAGCCTAATACATTTAAGGTTAAAGTTACTAGGGATGGCTTGAACACTCTTAGGGGAGAAATCTATGATGTGAAGGCTGCGACCATTGAAAATGCTGATTACTTCACAATTGTAGATTACGGTCGATTGCATGGTGCATCAATACTTATCAATAATTGCACGAAGATAAGAAACTGATTGTATCAAAAGGAGAGTTTATGGATTCATTTGGAGTTCGATTAAAGCATTTAAGAAATTTGAATGGACTAACTCAAGCACAATTAGGTGAGTTTCTTTATGCTGATAACTCTACAATTTCAAAATGGGAATCTGGTGCATCTGAGCCGAATTTAGAGCAACTAGTGTCAATTGCTACTAAGTTAAATGTTTCGATTGATTGGCTGTTGTTGGCTGATGAGGCGAAATTGCCGAGATTGATTGACTCGGAAATAGAAATTCTAATTAGCAAACTATCAGCGGAAGATTATGAGATGGTAGTGCATCTAGTACGAAGATTGCATCAGTAGTTGAAATAAATCGGAGATTTTATAAGAGAAAAGAAGGTGTCTTCATTGAGACAGAATTTTAACGTAAAGATGTTTGAGCGGTGGTTAAAGGAGGGGTACGGAGAAGTTATAGCAGATGCTCCGACTAATTCAATGACTCCAGTTATTGGTACACTTCCTGACGGCAAAAAGGAGTATATTTTCGTTGTTAAGGGAGAAGAGTGGCTTTACGAACCGCTTAAAGGCAAAACAATCGAAGATACTGTGCCGATGGGCGCAAAGGCTTATATGGAAGGCATTAATTTGATTTGGGGATTTGATATAGAACCCGACATCAATTTAGAATGCGAGATTCCTCATAGTAAGATTTATGATTTTTTGTGTACAATAAAGCAGCAAGATAAACTAACGGTTGTAATTGTAAATCATATTACAACGAACATTGTGTGGATGACAAACAATTTCCCTTTTGAGAAAGTAAAAGAGCAATTTAAACCTCTGTTTGATTATTTTGATGTTAAATAATAATTTAATCAGGCGGATTAATAATGAGCGATAAACAAGCAGATAAAACTATTGAAAAGATCAAGGATATGCTTCGTGAGGATATGACCAAGGAGGAAGTAGAAAAGGCGGGAGAGTTATTTAAGTCGCTTGCAGAGAGAAATGCGAAAGAAAAGTCCTGACTGTTAGCAGATAGAAGATTGTAGAGAGAAGTATATTCCTAACAAATTTGCTTGATGAGGATTTAATGGCAGACATGCGCTTGATAATGAATGGGCTAAGGTAACTACATGAATCTCATTTCGAATGTGAGACAATTTAGACAAGCGGTAGTTTCGTTTATCTAAAATTTGAAAGCGGAGTTGAGGTGTTCACGTCGTGATAAAAATTATTTTTTCTGATCACGCTCTTAAGCGGTGTAAGCAACAAAATGTAAATGTCGATAAATTAAAAAGAGAACTTAGTTTATTACCGCATTCAGATGGTCGTATTTCGTGGAGAATGAACAACGGAGATTATGTTGTATTAAAATTTAAGGAACGATCTCTTGCATTTGTTGTTACAGTTGTGAGTCGAAAAAAATATAAGTCAAGTAGGAAGCCCTCAAAGTCAATATCTAAATAGTTATTTTAAAAATTTAATGAAAGTAAGGGGTAAAATTATTTGATAGTAGACAGAAGCGAGGTATTGAAATACTAGATTTACCATCTAAAGGAGGATGGATTGTGAGGATTGTGAATAGAGCAGAGTTTCTAAAGTTACCGAGTGGAATTTTGTATTCAAGATACGAATCACTTGGTACGATCAGAGGACTACATAGTAAACTTGAATCATTAACTAACGACTGGATATATCAAGATGTAGTCGGTGATATTGATGAAGACGAAAATGAGTTTGATGAGATTTTCGCTAAAGCGGAGAAGGACAGCAGTTATGAATTTCGAATGGATCTTAATTGTGGAAGAAGAGATGGAATGTTTGATGACGATGACAAGTTTGCGATTTACAATGAGGAAGACATTAGAAGGCTTATTGACAGATTAAATAAGCTGCTATAGGCACATAAAAGAGTTGTTTCAAAACAGGGGTGAGTGAATGAGTAAACTAGATAAGATTGGGATTGCCACTTTCGGAATTACGGTGATCCTTGGATGGGGAGCAGCAGTATATATCTTTTATTTGCTTTTCGCATTCTGGGCTATTCTACCAATTGCAATCTTTACACCTCTAGTAGTTCTTGGATTTAGTGCACATAACGAAGATGTAAAAACCCAAGCTCTAAAGAGTAATAGAACTGATGTATTTTAGGAAAATCTCAACCGTGAGCTAAATGAATTTAAAGATATGGATAATAAATCCTGAATTTTAAGAGGAGTATCGAATGGGAATGAGATATACTTGTACGAGTTGCGGAGAAACAAGATTTTTCTACACTGAAATTTTTGTTAAAGCGAAGCAAAGGATCGATCTAAAGAATGGTTCAAGACACAAAAAGACTTACGACATCGAACCAGATCATATTGATGGTTTCTATGAGGATATTATCTATTGTGCTAAATGTAATGAGCAGGTAGATATGGACGAGTGGGCTGACTACGAAGATTGATTTATTATGAAAACTGACTTTCATACAGATTGGGGAAAGAATGATGAATGAAGTATTGACCTGTAAAACTTGTGAAGTTGAATTAACTGATAAGATGGAATTGGAGTACAGCCAATTTGTAACTGAAATATTTTGCAGTCCAGACTGTGCAAAGCAATATTACTTTGAATACATGGGTAGTAGTCCAATTGATCTCACAGATAAACATGAACTAAAAGACAAAGGAATCAGAGTTGTCAAAGGGAAGATCGTCGGTATTAAGTAACCAAACGAAAGTTCACTTTTATTGGGAAGGAGAAATTGAATTGGAAGGATACAAAAAATTAATCTGTAGTGATTGTAATGAAAATTTTTTTGCAAACGATACTGATGAAGGACTATGCTCAAATTGTTGAAAAGATTTTGAGAAAAAAAACAGAGTTATCAAATTTAATATTCACAGGATATAAAGATCGAAATGGTGAAAAAATTTGTATAGGTAGTAAAGTAGAATGGATTGACAGCGAAGGATTTCCTTGTGAAAGTGAAGTTATTATTAAGGATTGTATGATTGGAGTAGATTCATGGGAAGGATTTATTTTGGTTAAGGATTTTGGTAATAAATTTACAGTGGTCAAATCTGAATAAAGGTCAATTTTATGGGGAGGAGGCTGTGAATATTTGAAAATATGTGCCACATGTGGGAAACAAACCAATTCAAATTTTATATTCAATGACGATAATTTATGTTATCAGTGTGCAAAGAAAGTAACCCATCAAGAATCAGAAAATTTAAAACAACAAAGAAAATCAATCGGTAAGAAAATTAGGGCTATTTGGCACGAATTAAGGCAAAGTTGCACTCATGAAAACGGATATAGGAAAAATGAGGTTGAGGTAAGTGGTCTTAATATAGAATTTTACATTTGCAATGATTGTGGTCAGCGTGTGGATAAGACTAAAATCCAATAAAATGTCAGTTTGATGGGGGTAATAAATGGAGAAGTTATATGTGATAAAATGCGGTGACAGGTATGTTCGGTTTAATTTAGACGGATCTATGATTGGGTGTAAATATAAATCTTCGATTACAACTCTGGATTATTTAAATAAGTTACCTTTTAACGCTCCTTTAGCTGAAGCAAGTGGGATTATCAAGATTGAAGAAGTGCAATATCAAAATGTTTACGGTAAATCCGAATAATAATCCATTTCAGATAGGTGTATCGAGGGAATGAAAGAATGGTGAAAAATGAAGATAAAAATCGAGTTTACGGTAGAACTTGACATGCCAAGTGTACTAGATGATGATTATTTTGAAATAACTGTTTCGAAAAGAGACTTTAATAAAGAGGTTAGAAGGATTGTTCATGAGATTGTTCATAGTTCTGTGATCGACGGAGTAGTGCAAAATGATTTTGAAAGTAAAGTTCAGCAGATACTACTTGACGAGGGCTTAATTAAAAAGTGATAAAAATACTATTTTAAGAGGTAGTGACAAGTGAGCGGGCTGATAATAGAATGAGTGTCATTGTTAAGATGCAGGTCGAGGAGTGGGCACAAAAGCGCATGGGCGAAGTTGTGAATATCATGAGTAATTTATATAAAATTCCATGAAACACCATGGTTTTAAGATATCAATAGGAACGATTTTTGGAGCAAATGAAACTTGATACGTTTGAGGAAACAAATGCATTTGGGTTCTTGAGCAAGTCAATTCTGTACGTCTACTTAAAGAATGAGACGGATTCGAATTTTTACAGGTTTTAAATTATCTAGGTCGAGACAGATGGAAGTATTCTGGCTTAAAGGGCGATAGATATATCCTAAGTAGAGACAAGATCTATGGAGAGAATGCTATTTGGTGTAAAAATTATGCTATTTAGGAGAGAATTAGAAACGTGTGAGTAGATTGTGAAAGTGGATTTTATTATGGCAAAAAGATATACGTAAGAGGCATGCGTCAAGTGTGTTCCCTTGCATATGTCTTTTTTATTATTGTTTGTTTTAAATTTTAAAAAACTCGTGTATAATGATAAATAGCAAATCGATATTTAGGCGGTAAGTTGACAAAGGAGTTGTTACGATGAGTGAGGCCATTCAAGAGAAGGATTTTCTTGAAACAGTTTTTAGCGTCCTTGTTGAGGTGAACAAAAATAAGGAGCAGCAAAGAGAGATTGATGATCTTCTTAATGCCAATCACAGGATTCCTAGAGGAGTATTCGATGAATTACTTGTTAATCCTGCAAAATTTGAATCCCTTTCAGAAGAGGAAAAGGCTGTGTTTGTAACTGTGTTTTATACTGTTACGAAAAATGAAGACACCAACCCTTCAAATTTTTACTCATCCAGAGAAATCAAAAATGCGGAGAGGTATAAAAGAGAAGTAGTCGAGCAATTAACGCTACCGTACACCTTTGAAGGTGTTATTGCAGCTCCATCTGGAAGAGATTACGTCACGATTATGAGCTATCAAGAAGTTGTGAAGTTATGGCTGTCAAAGATATTGACATACAATTTTGACACACAGAGATTGTCTAAGAAGAAGGCTAAAAAAGATGGAACGTTCTTAGAGAAAATTGACATAAACCAAAAGAGCGTAAAAAACATCGCTCGTTTAATGACAGAGGGGAAATACAAGGCAGATACGCTTTTGTTTAATATTTTGGTTGATGGTAACGACGATGTTGAATATTCGAACGGCGATTTAACGATAGGAGAAGGGACGACGCTCAATCTGATCGATGGCGCTCATCGTGTCACAGCGATGATCAAGGTGTTAGAAGACAACCCTAATTTTGATGGCTTTATAAACGTGGCTATAAAACACTTTCCTCTTCAAGAAGCGCAATTTTTGCTTGGCCAAGTTAACACGGTTAACCGATTCGATAAAACGCTGATAAAAAATTATATGAGCGAAACTATTGGAGCGCAAATCACAAAAGATTTGATGAATATTCCTGAGCTTAGAAACCGAGTTTCAATTAAGACGACATTGGATAAAAAGATTCTCTACTTTACCAACTTTGCGATTCTATCTGAGTCAATTGAGTCAATTTTTGAGCCAAAAAACACTAAAGATAGGTATGATTTTACCGAGGCCTTAAAAAAATTCTTCGGGTATTTGATTCCTTCATTCGAAAGCGAATTGACCACAAATAAATCCGAGGTTGCAAAAGTGTCTTGGATTAACCATCATAATATGTTTGTTGGGTTTGTGGTTGTAGCTAAAAAACTTTACGATAAGTATGGTAAAGATTTTCCGGTTGATGAGATCGTAAGAATCATCAATGCAATTGATCTGTCAAAAACTGAAGGTTCGGAATTCAATACTCTCATGGCGGGCCAAGGAAAAGTGAATTCAAATCGAGTGAAGCGCAGCATTCGTAAATTCTTTGAGGAGAAAGTCGATGCATTGTTGTAGAAAACAATGCATCTCTTCTGGTGAGGGGGAAGATAAATGTCAAATGTAATTTACGAGGATAAATATCACAACGAAGATTTGAAGAGGGATTTTTTGGAGATCCATAAGGAAGGTACACAAAAAATATTTCAGAGGATGTTTAAAGTATCTCGGTTAATAGAAAGCGAGCTTGGAAAAGACCTTTATGATTTCAATCTTGAGGAACTTCGTCGCTTGTTTTTTATGTACAAACCTAAGACAGAGGCAAGTAGCAACAGTAACGTTACTTTGATAGGCAAGTATATCGATTGGTGTATTGACGAAGGACACTTAAAAGACATCAATCCGCTAGACATGGTTTCAACCGAATGGAAGAGACAGTTCGTTAATAGGCAAGTTAAATCATTTTGGACTGACAAAGAGTTGGATGAAATTATTGATAGTAGACACAATGCCTCTGATGCTGTAATTATTGAGCTTTTACGAAATGGTGTTAGAGGTATTGCGAACAGTGAGATCACTCTTCTTACAAAAAATGCGGTAGATGCTTTTAATAATCAATTGCATTTGATTGATGATGAAGGGAACAAGAGGACGATTATTGTATCTGATAAATGTATCAAATTGTGTGAGCAAGCAATCAGAGAGTCAGAATACGAAAAAATGAACGGTAACACAAGTTCTAATATCAAGTCACCAATGGCTCAGTTAGTAGACAATGAATTTGTGGTCAGACTAGCTAAGACTAGAGTAAAGAGCGAGCACAGCGAAGCTGATAAGAACGTGGTACATCGTCGATTAAAGAAAATAGCAGATGAGATCGGTGAACCGAATTTCGCTGCAACTCTCAATATTGCACGATCTGGTATGTTGGCAATGGCTAAAGATCGCTATCTGTTAAATGGCGAGTTGACTGATGTTGATGTTATCGAGATTGCTATTCAATTTGGCGAAGATAAGGATAGTGGAGTATATCGATTGAAGAACGACTTCTTGAATGTTGAAACAATAAAACAGGTATACAGTTTAACCTAGACATACTGTGTCTAGGTTTTTTGTTTTGCTCCAGAACAATAAGAGATACTGCTAATCATGAAGATAAAATAAAAAATAAAGTATAAGAAATAGTACTTATATTTTGTTGACTTTCCTTTTAAGACCATGATATATTAAATATAGGAAATGAGGTGTGGGTTATATTGATAAGTCGATTAAGTAAAAGAATTGTTAAGTGGATATATGACAATCTTGACGACGAAAATAGGACTAGATTTGATCAAGGTTCAACAAGTATAATAGAACTAGAAAAAGGTCTAAAAATTACTTTTTTGTACATAATGATAATTATATCGATAGTTATCTCCTCTTACTGGATCGAAAAGACTGATTTGATTTTTTCATCAATTTGTTTAGTATTTATTCGTCTTTTAAATGGAGGGCATCATTTTAAGCCAGATTTATGTTATCTAGTAACAACATCGGTTATTATTGGAACCCCAATAATAAGTCCATATATGGATAAATTTTGGTTATTTGCGTTTTTGTGGACACTGTTTATTTCATTATTATTTACCCCATTCAATAAACATACTAAGAAAAATGATTATTTAAGAAAAATATTCATCGTATTTCTAATTCTAGTAGCTTATTCGTTAGAATTAAAAATTCTTATAACATCATTATTCATACTCTCATTTGATTGGATTAAATATGAAGGCGGTCGGGGGAAATGGAGGAAAGGTTGAGCAATTTTGCTGGCTATATGTTCTTCAGTTCTATGGAATACTTGGTATGCATATTGCTCATATTTTCAATATTTAACTTGGAAATTAAATACTATATTAAAGAAACGATAATCACTACAGAAATAACATCTCTTTTGTCATATTTTTTATTAGTTAACGGCGTTTTTAGTATTGTCCCTTCCTTTATTATTATCATTTTTATTTTTGTTATTTGCTTTTGGATTATATATCAAAAGAAAGTATCATATTCCTTAGTTGTTGTAATAGCTGGATCATTGACTTACGGATTCGTATCACTATTAAGTTCTTCATTATTCAGTCATTATAATGTTATTACTGTAAATGAAATAATTAATCAATCATTTGGTCTTAAAACATATTTGATACAATCTCTGAATGCATCGATTGGATTAACGGTTGCTATTTACGTTAAGTTGACAAGAGGCGGATTCGGTTTTATGTTCAGAGGACATGGATATAAGAAGTTTATAACTGTGTCGGTTCTTTTATTGATATTCTTAACTTTTGTTTATTATTCACTTGAGTACAATGTATCATCATCTGTTTTAATTGGGTTTACAATTTCAATCTTCGTCTCTTTACTAGTGATGCTTTTTTTATCATACAAGCGCGACCAGAAAGAGTTCTCATAATTTGTGTTGATTTATATATTTTAAATAGGAGGTGATTATCAATGAAGAAGATACTTAAATTTTCTAACGCAGCCGCAGCGCTTTTAGCAGTAGTAACATTACTGCCAGAAATTACACCACTTAAGTTCTGGATTTTTTGTGATTTAGAAAAATAATACGTACTTATCAATCAGGAAGAACGCATCTAAGTATTTTAAGATGCGTTCTTCTATGATATATAAGTATGTATAGAAAGGGCGGTATTGGAGTGCAGTTAGAAAATTTAAAACAATTTCTAAGGAACTTAGTATTGTCTGGAGACAAAAAAGCGGTAGGGAATGTCTTTAAATTAGTTATAGACGAAATGAAAGATGAATATTTAATTATTCCTTTTGGAATTAATGAATTTAAGGAGCAAATACTGTCTGATGTAATGTTCTTTTATAAACCTAAAAGACAATTAGGCGAATTACAACTTGTCAATGGAAAAGTTATTAAACTAAAAGATCCGAGTGATAACGCTTGGGCTTATATTGAATCCAATTATCCTCAGTTCAAGTGCCTTCAGCATGGTTATTTAGTTAATATGGATTTAGTAATTAGCTATGATTCTTTTAAGAATGAAGTTTATTTTTCAAATGGAACTTCTAAAGTAGTAACAGGAATGGCAATCAAAAATATCGTATCGAAAGCAAAGTATGACTTAAGAGATTTGAATAGTGCAAAAGGAGAGTATTATCCAAGAAAAAAGAAAGAAATTTCAGTTGTCAAGCCTTTAAGGGAATGATTGCGTGATTTGCGGTGTTTTATCGGAATTCGACAAAATAAGACATAAATCTGATGTATATGCATAAAATAGTCCACATTGCAAGTCTAATTTTTTCTAGAAGAAAATTATCCTACAATTCTACCATTGTTTGTAGGATAATTTTCTTATAAGTGAAATACTAAATAGTCGTCGCAGAGCGGAGGGGTTGAATGGGTTCTTATCTAGAAGATCAACTTTGGGAGACATGGGAGGATGATGTGGGTAGTTTCTTTAAGTGGTTAAAAGTTATTTGCGAACTTGACGAGGATAATGAGGTATATCGAATTTTTCAAAGTTGCGTTGAAACTACAAACGACCTGAGAGAATATATAGGCAACTTTTTTGATGGAGATTTGGACAATCTAGAGGCAACTGCTTATGGTTATCGCAAGTGGAAACAATCAACTATAAAAGGGGCATAGTACATATGGCAACACTAGAAAAGGCGATTAAAATAGCAGTATTGATGCATGAAGGTCAAACTGATAAAAGTGGTAGACCATATATTTTACATCCCCTGCGATTAATGCATAAGGCAACAATTTCAGAAGATCAACGTATTGTTGCAGTTTTGCATGACATCGTTGAGAACACTTCATATACATTAAATGATCTAAAGTTTGACGGATTTAGCGACGATATCATTTCTGCTATAGATCATTTAACAAAACGAGAAAATGAAGCCTATGAGGATTATATTGACAGATTGGGACAAAATGAACTTGCCAAACAGGTTAAATTTTTAGAGATTAATGATAATTTGAGAGGATCAAGTTTGAACAGCGTCATTGATCTAAACAGCAACCATATTCAAGAATATCGTATGGCAGCTCAACGACTCCTTGGATAATATGACGATCTACTCGTCATATTATCCAGTTTGGACGTTCCGTAGGTAATAAATCGAGTATTTCAATGGCCGAAAGAGGAGGGAATTAAGTTGATCTAGCAGCTCGGATACCGTTTGATTGGCAAGGATTATTGAGCGCTAATCGATTTAAAAAATAAAATATTAAAAACAGACTCATATGTATTGACTTCAAAAACTGGAAAATGCTATTATTGATTATGCAGAAGGTGGTCAATACATATGAGTTAGGTTAAAAATCAAAATTCAAATTTAAGGAGAGATGTTCGTTGAAAATCTCAATTACTCGCGGTCTCGCAGAACTTAAGACATTAGATAGTCGTATCAGAAAAGCAATCCAAGAAACATCATATATTGGATTGGTGACTGGTAAGAAAGCAATTGTTGGTTACAAAGATAATACTGAGTATGAAAGCAAAGTTAAGTCCAACTATCAATCTGTAAATGATTTAATCAAGCGTAGAAACAATATAAAAGCAGCAATTGTAAAATCAAACGCAGAAACAATTGTTACTGTTGGCGGCAAGGAAATGACGGTCGCTGAAGCTATCGAAAGAAAATCATCTATTGAGTATGAACAGTTATTGTTACACAAACTGACCAATGAGTATGCGGCAGCCATACGGAAATACGAACAGGAAGAGGAGAAGGTAAAAGGTCGTCTCGATGAACTTATTAAAACGACATTTGGCAGTGATAAAAAACCGACTGCAGATCAGTACGATGCGACTTCTAAGCCATTTCTTGAACAGAATGAACCAAAGCTAATTGATCCATTAAAATTAAAAAATGAAATTGATAAACTAAGTTGTGAGATTGAAGAATTCCTTACGAATGTAGACTATGAACTAAGTACCATTAATGCAATAACGCAAATTGAAATACCAGATTCAATTTAAATAATAGTTCACTGCCAATACTCCGAAATCAGACGAACCAAAGACCGCATGAGTGGTTCGGTTATACCGCTCAACCTTTGAAGATTAAACAATGGATTATTATCTAAATTTCTTACAATGTAGATAATTACCTATAAAAGATAATAAAAGTTCAAAGTTCAACTCTCATAGGTTAAAGTTTAAGACTCAAAGATCTTTAAGTTCAAAGTTAAGGTTTCAAACTCCAAAGGTCGATAAAATCCACGATTAACGGTTAGCACGTAATTCTTTGTTGACGTGATCTGATACCGCGTGGCTGGAGTGTTGGCAACAGTGTTGGTTATGGAAAGGATAGCGGTTGTTCGTTGGGCTATCTAATGCAGAGAATATGAGGTGAAGGCTCTGCGGTTGTAGTCGATGAGGGGAGAAAGGTTACTCGCACGTTTATCGAGACATTATCTATAAATGTAAGTCTTTGAAAAAGGATCAAGTTGTGAGATAAATTATCAGAGATGCAGGATATGCCACCCTGCCATTGACTATTAAAATAAAATAAGGAGGTGAGTAATTTGACTAACGTAGGAGAAGATTTTGAAAACTTCGTCAATCAAACGAATGAGATTCCCGAAGTTCGAAAACGCCTGCAGTCACTATATGAAGTAGGCGACTTTGTAGAAATTGAAAGGTCTGATAATCAATACAATGTCGGTAGAACTGCAAAGGTGCTACAAGTAAAAGAAGATGCGCTGCGAGTGAAAGTTTTGGATAATGGAGAAGAGTTTTGGATTGATGTGGATAGTGTGTTTTAATAAGCCATCGGGAGGTAATAACTCTGAATGGGGTTCTGCGATATCTTAGAAAGAGAAAAGAAGAACAAAAAGTTAAATATGATTTAGAACTAAATGTCCCTGTAATGACTATGGAAGAAGTAAGAGATGTATGCTTGATGAAAAATTAAAGGGCACAACTCCACTATCTGAAATGATTGTACAAGAAAGGGAGAAGCATAGAATAGAATGAAATATATACATTTCAAGGGAGATGGGAAGGGTAAAAGAAGATGAACACTTGGGGCGCATTTATGTTGGGCGAAGCGAATAGAGGTAGAGAGATGATGGTTTTCGATTGGGATAAGGCTGCAAGACTAATCAAAGAAAGGAACGCGAATTCGGTATCTGCTGGTTTAAGCGGTGACTGGGAATGGACAGGCGGAATTATTTTCAAAGACGGCAAGCCTAATTATAATAGCTATACATATCTAGCATCAACATGGGCTACTCCTGAACTAGAAATTGATGGCGAGTATTTCGACTGTTACTTGATGGAAAGTGAAACGTCATGGGACGAAGATACAAAGTGACCTCAGTCGGCAATTTCTATTTTGAACAACAAATAAATCTTCATTCGATGAGATGTCGAACAAACAATGACGAAGAGAATTTACTAAATTTCGAATATTTGAAATGCTAGTTATGATGTTTTCTCGGAGGTAAGCGATCTGGTGGATGGCGACGTTCTTATACAGCGTTAAAGGTGAGTTCGATCCTCACACCTCCGACCAATAAATCAACACTCGCAAGTTGAGTGATTATATAGATTGCTTTACCGATTGTTGATTTAAAAACTAAAAATGCAAAGGGAGATTGATTAATTTAATGGGAAATGTTAAAAAGGCGACATACGGTAACTTCGTATTAAAGGGTATTGTGACAGGCGTGTCACGAGAAGGGGCATTTACTGAAGGTCAAAAAGATGGCGGCAACCCTTGGAAGAAAGTTCAATTCAGTATTAAGACCAGTAAGACTGACTTTGTGCATGTTGAGTTATTGGGGTCAAAATCAAAAGAAGTTCAATTTGTGTATCGCGACCCAAGTGAAGGGAAACGTGACTTCAGCAAGACACTAAAAGTAAAATGGACAGATCGCTATAAAGAGCGGACAGATGATTATGAAATTCAGAATACCATTAAGGTTGGTCTTGAACGAGATGAAGATGGCAAAAAGAAAAAAGAGAATAAGACACTTGTTCCATACGATGCCGTGGAATATATTAAAAAATACTTAAAAGATGGCGAGTCAGTATTTATTCGCGGTCGAATCGAAATCACAGAATATAACGGCAAGGCTCCAGAGATATTTAAAATTCAACAAATTTACGTCACTAACGATCTAATTAATCTCGATGCTGATAACTTCATTAAAGAAGCCTCTTTTGATCAAGAGATTGTATTTGTTGATTGTGAAAACGAGGATAATGATACAGGCAAGACATTTATTAATACATATATTATCTATAAGAAAGATAATGAACTGCGACATGTCCCATACAAATTCGCAATCGATTCCAAGAAATATGAGGGAGATAAAGAAAAATACTCATCTTTACAAAAGCTTATTCAAAGTTTTCAAAAACTAACGTTTGGCTCCACAATTCGAGTAAGTGGCAATATTAATTTTGGCGTAGTTCTCGGTCGAGAAGAAGAAACTGGAGATGATTTTGGTGGATTTGCTCCTGAAGGTCAAGACAATTACGTTATCAAAGATTATATTAAAGAGCTAGAGATTACTAAAGGTGATGGCAGCACCCTTAAGCGAGATTACTATACAGAGAGAGATTTTGAATATCAAACGAACCCATTTGAATCTGAGGAACTTTTTGAGGATGATTCGGAAGATTTGCCGTTTTAATAGTATCCAATATAAAAAATAAAAAAATGGAGTGATTATTATTTCCCAATTAAGACGCGCATCGCGCAGAAAAGCAAAACTTAAACTTGGTTTAGCAGCTCCGTCAGGTGGAGGAAAGACGCTAGGATCATTGCTAATTGCTTACGGTCTGATGCTTGAAAAATATCCTGATGCCACAGAAGATGAACGATGGTCAAAAATTGCCATCATTGATACAGAGAATGGTAGCGGAGAGTTATATGTCGGATTAACAATTGATGGACTCAAGATTGGCGAATATTTCACAATTCCAGTTACACCTCCATTTACTCCTAAGAAGTACATTGAAGGAATTAAGACGTGCCATAGTGAAGGTATCGAAGTATGTATCCTTGATTCGGCCTCACATGCTTGGGCAGGACAGGGTGGTTTGCTTGAGCAACAAGGGAATGTTGCTAAACGTACAGGAAACAGTTATACGGCATGGCGAGATGTAACACCATTACATAATCAATTTGTTGATACGATGCTTCAAACAGATATACATATTATTGTGACGATGCGTAGTAAAACGGAGTATGTAATCGAGAAGGATAGTAATGGCAAATCAAGCGTTCGCAAAGTCGGTCTTGCGCCAATCCAGCGTGACGGTATGGAGTATGAGTTTACTGCATTCTTCGATATTGATGCAGAGCATAATGCATATGGTAGCAAAGACCGTACAACAATCTTTGACCAACAATACTTTAAAATCTCGCCTGAGACTGGTAGGCAACTTATGAGATGGCTTGAGACTGGCGAGGATGTAAGAGTGACTAATGCCCCCCCAAGTATTAAGAAGGCGGAAGCAGCGCCAGCAGAAGAAGAGAAGAACGGATCTAAAAACAATATGCTCGAAGTTCCTGATTTAGAGTTTGAGGAGTTTAAATCTCTACTGACTGTGCTGTGCCAAGAGAAATCTAAAGACAAATCGATTGGCTCTAAAAAGGTACGTGAAGTCATCAACGCAGTTCTCGATGGAGGAACAATAGCCGATACTACTGAGTTTGATTTTGATGAAATTAAAGAGTTATATAAACAAATTCTCACATTGTAATAAAAAATTTATTTCAAAAGGTGATAAAGGTGGAAATTTCAATGAGAGGCATTCCTGTATCGGGCAGCGCAGTTGCTTCTAGTTTAAGTGGGTATTGGACTGAGTACAAAGACAAACTAAATAATTCGGAGGTTAGCGCTATGGCGTATTATCTTTACGAAGTAACGGTTGTTGATCAAGGCGGCTCTATCACTCTTGATAAAAAAGTAGTGGCAAAAGATGAAGAATCTGCAAAATTTAAAGCGGGAGTTTATAGGCTTCTAGAAGAAGAATCATTGAACCCTGAGGATGTTACAATTGTTGCATCTAAGGGTCATGCTGTCAAAGTTAAAGATAGATAATTGAGGTAGCCCATAATAGTTGTCTCAACTTATTACAGAGAACACGGATATAGCAAAATTCAATGTGCTTATGAGTATGTTATGAGTTTAGGGTAAAATAAATACAATTATAAACATATAAGAGTTAGTCTTCGAAGCCTTAGTAAAAGCATTAATCCGCGAGTAGCTAAGGCTTTCTTGAAAAATGAACACTCAGGAGGTTAGATGATTAAGACGCTGATTGCTTTATCCTTAATCGCTTCGCACTTCTTTTTGTACTTTGAAGAAGCGAAGGAGAGAGCAGCAAACCCAATCGACAAATTAATGAGATATAAGACCGAGATAGAGATGAAGACTCAGCCTAAGAACGAGCAAGAGGTAATAGTTGAATCATATAAAGAAGATAAATATGAGATATTTGAAGTAACTGCATACACGGCATACGAAGAATCCACAAGTAAAACACCTAAAGATCCTCTGTTTGGTATTACTGCAAGTGGAAAGAAGGTAGAAGAAAACCGCACGGCGGCTTGCCCAAAGACTATGCCATTTGGAACTGAACTTTACATACCTTATTTTGATAATACCTTTGTCTGTGAAGATCGCGGAGGAGCAATAAAAGAAGGAAAGCTTGACATTTACATGGAGGATTTAGACGATGCTTTAGCGTTTGGAAGACGTAATCTTAAAGTGTTGGTTATTTATCCAGAAGACGAGGTGAAAGAAGATTAAGACGCAGGAACAATGGATCGTTGAGAAAATTGAAGAGATGAAGTCGACGCTGATATGTAAAAATAGTGACTATGGAGACGCATTTGCAAAGCGTTACTCTAAACATGGAATTCTCTCGGCCTTCATTAGAATGGAAGATAAGTGGCTTAGGCTTGAGAATTTAATCGGTGGCGCAAGTCAACAAGTAGCAAACGAATCAGTCTATGATACAATTAAGGATCTAGCTGGGTATTGTATTTTAACGTTAATTGAACTTGATAAGGAGAGAGGCATTAACACGGTATGATAACCAATAAACTATTCCTTGTCTCAGGAGTCAGTGGTAGCGGAAAAACTACTATTATGCGCTCTGTTATGGATAATGAACTCATTAGCTTCACTACTCGCGAACCTCGTGTTGGTGAAGTGAATGGTGTAGATTATATTTTCATCACTAAAGACGAGTTTAGCTATTTGCTTAAAAATAATGGTCTAATTGAATTTACTGAATATGCGGGAAATCAATATGGTCTTACTAGAAAAGAATATGAAAATAAGTTATCAAAAGGCGATGCATTTGTTGTGGTAGATATTCACGGAATGCGTCAACTAAAAAAGGTTCATGAAAAATGTATCTCTATATATGTATATGCAGAAAAAGATGAGGTCGAATTAAATATGCGCGACCGCGGCGATAGCGAAGAAAGTATTATTAAGCGTCTCAAAACATATGATGACGAAATTAATAATATGATTTATTACGACCATGTTGTAATTAATGAACGAGGCCGCATTGATGAAACGATTGAATGCGTGCGAGACATACTGCAGAAGGAGATGTCGGAAAATTAAGCAGCGAATTTTTGTGGATATGGATAATGTGATCGCCAATCTTACCGATCCTTGGCTAGAAAGTTATAATAATACATATAATGACCACTTGAAAGTTTCAGATATCACTATGTGGGATTGGCATGTTATCACGAAGCCGGAAGCGCAAGAAAAGATATATAAACTACTCACGCCCGAATTATTTGAATCTCTCCCAGTCATTGAAGGTTCACAAGAGGTGTTAGAAAAACTAGTAAAAGACTATGAGGTTTTTATAGCGACGGCGGCAGGAGAGGCGTCAATCATCCCTGCAAAGGCGAAATGGTTGAAAAAACATTTTCCATTTATCAACAAGGATAAAATTGTATATGCTATAGATAAGAGTATTTGCTATGGAGACTACCTTATCGATGACAAGCCTGAAAACCTGCTAACTTTCAGAGGAAAAGGATTATTGTTTGATGCAGAGCATAATCAGAACGAGCATCGATTTGAGCGTTTTAAAAATTGGAATGAGATTGCGAATTATTTTGGTGTATAAAAGGAGAAGAGAAAGTTGCTAAAAGAAAATAAACGGCGCAATGTTCCCGAACAAGATAAGAAGCAGCATCTCGCTACGAAACTGCATAAAAAGAAAAAACAGAAAATCCGTGAAGAATACGAAGATGAGTATCAGGTTGAGGTATTGAGCGAATCATTCTGGATTGGGCGCGATGAGTACTAAGGCAATCAAATACTAATTTTTTTAGTCTCTTCGGATTATTTGGTGGAATGATACTTTATCGAAATCCATTATTTCAATAAATTGGTTACCCATATTGCGAAGGAGAGTGAAGGAATGGAGTACTCAAAAGAGGACTGCATTAGAGACACCAAGGAGCATATCAGTCAGGTTCGCGAGTTTATGATGGTTGTTGTTAATCAGTTAATCCAACGTGCTTTAGTGCATGACAAGTCGAAATTAGAATCTCCAGAGGTTGAGATATTCACCGAATACACACCGAAGTTAAAGAATAGTACATACGGTTCGGAAGAATATAAGTCTTTCTTGAAAGGCATGGGCGAAGCATTGACGCATCACTATGAACATAACTCACACCACCCAGAACACTATAAAAAGTTCGTATGCAACGGTTGTTTTGCTGAATACAAGGGCGCTATGCCTAACAAATGTGCTGTATGTGGATATTCACAGTTTCAAGAGGAGCCAGATATTACACAAATGAACCTATTGGACATAATGGAAATGTTCTGTGACTGGAAAGCGGCAACAATGAGACATGCTGACGGAGACATTAGGAAGTCGATTGAGTTTAACAAAAAAACGATTCAAATATTCAGATGATTTGGAGCAGATATTCAAAAACACAGCCAAGTTGTTTGATGCGTAGTACGACGAAAATTCGCATTATGAACTGGAAATTAAAACGCCCATTCCAACCAAATAATCCGAATACCCAAAATATATAATGAAAGTGTACTTTCAACGGATGAAAAACAGGAGAGGTGATTGCTTGAACAGGGGTACAAAAGAGAACCCAAGACACATATGTGGTATAAGTGGAGGTAAGGACTCTTCGGCATTGGCGATACATTTAAAGAATACTCGTCCAGAAATCTTTGGCAAATTAGAGTTTTATTTTACGGATACTGGATCTGAGTTACCTGAAGTGTACGATTACTTAGATAAGATGGAGAAATATTTAGGTAAGCCAATTCTTCGGATTAAGGCCGATCCGAACTCCGATAAAAAGTACAAAGTGGTCGACGGTGAAGATAACTCAACTCCATTTGATGATTACCTGAAATATTTTAAGGGATACCTTCCATCACCTAACGCAAGATGGTGTACACGAGTGCTGAAGATTGTTACGATGGAGGAATGGATTGGTGATGATCATTGCATTAGTTATATAGGTATTCGTGCGGATGAACCTACAAGGGAAGGGTACTCGTCAAGAAGTAAAAATTCTAACATTACTGTCGTTTTTCCGTTTCGAGAAGATGGTTTAGTAATTGACCATATCTACAGGATTCTAGAGGAATCAGGATTAGGATTACCAGACTATTACAAATGGAGAACGCGGCCAGTATACATATACGTTAGACGAGATGATTGAATTAGTCGAAAACAGAGATATTCGAAAACTAATTGATTCATGGGATATTAAAAGGCTACATGATGTCGATGGTGAGAATAAAGAAGGTTGCACTGTATGTGCTATTTAGGGGATATTGAACTATCAGGGTGACGAATTACCAAATATGCAAATTGATAAGCAAGTAGTTTCTTGAAACATCAAGGTGAAATCAGGTAAAGAGTAAAAATAATAAAAAATACGAAAGAAGTGAGTGATTGATAGATTATCAAGTGAAACAAGTTAAGTTTTCCGTATCTAGAGACTACATCAAAGAGCATCACTATTCTCACGGTTGTCACAATGGCGCATCTCCTTGTTTTGGTTTATTCGACGGAGAACAATTAATTGGAAGTATGATGTTTGCAACTCCTTGCAGTGAAGCAGTGAGAGCGAGTGTGTTTGGAGAAGAGCATAAGAATCACGTCACTGAATTGCATAGGTTACATATACTTGATATTACCCCTAAAAATACGGAAAGTTGGTTTATTGCTCGTTGCTTCAGAGAACTTAAAAAAGTAAAACCTGAGATTTGGGCTGTACTATCATTTGCTGATAGCACAGAAGGACATGAGGGAACAATTTATAAAGCTACAAATGCCTATAGACTAGGATCTACTGGAAGGGCGAGATTTTACATTGACCAAGACGGTAGGTTAAGGCATCCGAGACAGGATGGGGTTAATATCAAGCCAGATGCAGCTGCTCAAATGGGATGGAGTCAAGTTGAGAGAGAAGCAAAAAATAGATATATGTGGCTGTTGCCAGACAACCGAAGGCACAGAAAAGAATTATTGGAATTATGTCATACATATTTAGAAAAATATACGAAGGCAGGTTAAATATATATGAGTCTTATAAAGGAAATCCTAAATGAAAAAAGCATTGAAAGAGAAAAAATAAATCACTTTACACGGATGGTTTCTTCTTGTTTTGACGATTATTTACTTGAAATAAAAGAATACTTTAAGTTTGTTGAATATGATGCTCAAAAAGTTAATCTGAATATTGACTACTGTATGGCAGATTTTGGGTTATCGCTTAAAAATAAAGGTGAGGGAAGATTTACTCTGTATCACGGCACGAATTCTTGTATAACCAAAAGTCAGGATTTAGAAGAATTGAACATTAATATGAGCCAAACTGAAGTCAAGGCAAAAGTAGAAAAAAGTATTAAATGGTTGTTGAAAAGCATTCTGTAAGAAATACAGTATAATCTTCACCCTGAAAGTTCATTCAACACATAATAGTTGTTATAATAAAACTATTAAATGAACTTTCAAGGTGGAGGCTACTATGTTAAACATTCCAGAATTCAACGTTATCCAACAAGAGCAAAACGAACACTTTTATCGCTTTACGGTTGAGTGTAAAGAACCACCATATATGTGTACGAGTTGCGGTTGGATTAACAGAAGCGACGAAGATGCCCCAGATATGGCTTTTAGACCGCACCAAGTCAAAGAACGCACCGTAAGCGATATAGCAATGCACGGTAAGGCTGTACGCATTGTCATACGTCACAGACGCTACAAATGCCCTGCTTGCGGTGGGACGTTCTACGAGTGGCTCAATAGCGTTGAACGCAACGATAAAGTCACCAAGAGATTCAAAGAGCATATCCAACTGCTTTCACTTAAAAGACCATTCACGAACGTTGCAGACGAATATGGACTCTCTCATACAAGCGTTAAACGTTACTTCGAAGAGTTTGTTGTTGAGAAGGATGATGACAAATACATTCAAGCACCAAGGGTTCTAGGCATTGACGAAGCCCATTTAAACAAAGTGATGCGTGGCGTATTCACAGATACAGAGAACTTCAAACTATTAGAGATTTCGAAAGACAATACCAAGAAAACCGTTAAAGAAGTTATCCAGTCAATGCGGGGTTACGAGAAGATTGAAGTTGCAACAATCGATATGGCTGCTGGCTATAAGTATGCCATTCAAGAACTTATTCCGAAATGTTTCATCGTTATCGATAAGTTTCACGTTGTTAAGTACGCACAAGAGGCGCTTAGAGACATTCGAGTGACGATAAAGAAAGGTCTGACCAAAGAGGAGCGCAAACTCCTGACAAAAGACAGGTGGCTTCTCCACTCCAATAAGGAAAACCTTTCTTGGAACGAGGCTCTAAAACGAAATGAAATATTTGAGCGTTTCCCATTACTAAAACAAGCGTATTGGCTTAAAGAAGGCGTTAGGGACGTTTATAACCAGTCAAAAAACAAGCAAGAAGCCCTTGAACGCTTTGCCAAATGGGAAAGTGAAATACCCAAGGAGTTTAAGGAATTCAAAGCAATCAGACGTACATTCAACAACCACAAAGAAGAGATTTTCAATTATTTCGAGCATCCATTCACCAATGCATTCACGGAAAGTATGAACAACATAATTAAATCCGTAGAAAAGGAAGGAAAGGGGTATTCATTCGACGTGTTAAGAGCAAAGGTATTATACGGTACGGAAGCGACGATTAAGAAGCCAAAGTATGACCACGATATGGAATTCAAGAGTTTCAGTTTCGAAAGCGAGGAAGAATTCAATCGCTATTATGACGAGGTTGAAAACAAGTTTGTATCTCTTGGAGTGGATTTAACCACACTTTCAGAGGTTTTAGAGCGAGGTGATTTCTAGTGGGTTTTCTCACTGATTTCACCCTGAAAGTTGCATACCCTATTTAGGTGAATAAATATGGAATGGAAATTATACAATAGTGACGGTACATTTCTACAAGAAGTGAACTGTCAGTATGATGCTTCTGATATAGCTGTCATGCTGTACGGCGCGTCAAAAGTTGAATTGGACTTTAATCATAAAGAAGCTAAGATTATCGAAAAGGAATAATAAAACTCATCTTTCATCACAAATTAAAAAGCCCAGACCTCTAAGACTGCAAGTCTGGGCGATATATTAAAACCTGATTTCTCTGTCCATCTGAGTTGCTACCAAATACTCAGGTGATTGTACCTTGCTCATCATTTGCTCGAACTGCTGTTGTCTTCTCAGAATATTCTCAATCGGAAACATTTTTCTTACTTTCTGCTCAAGATCGACTGCTTGCCTGAAAGATTCCGACGACATCATTTTGTTAATCAGGTCATGCGTACTTTCACTAGAAACATCGATGGACATTTACTCACCTCGCTTTCTACTGGAATTTGATTACAGTACCATGATAATACTATATATTGTGTGTGTCAAATAGAAAAATAGACTGTGTTCGTGCTTATTTAGAAAATACGAACGTATGAAGAGGTGTAAAATATGGCTGAATTAATGATTCAAATGCGTGATCCTCATTTCAGAAGACTGTATGAAAATTTAAAAATAGCATCAACATCCGAGTTATTACAGGTGCTGCCGAAGTTGATGTAAAGAGCATTCTCGGTCTACTTATGGGAATTGGAGTTAAATGGAGAATATATCGTGATCTTTAAAGAGCCTAAAAGTTCAACTGAGTATGGTGGGCACAAATGAAGTTAACAAGAAAAGTTGACTCTGTATTTGCACAGGATGACTGTGGTGGCATTGTAAAAATTGAATTAGATTGGCAGCAGGACGTTACTTGGGAACGAGGAGAGTTAAACGATGGCTATGAAAGCATCGAAGATTATTTCAACAGTACGCTTAACGCTTGGTATTCTTGTATTAGCGACTGTATTAGCGGAGATTATCCTTATACTGAGTTTGACGATAGCGAATTAAAACTCAAGGAAGAAGAAACGTGTGAAGACTGCAATGGAAGACCTTTAGACGACAGAAAGCCATTAATGAAAAGTCAGACGAGTGATTATAGTGTATTTATTAATAACTGCAATTACTTAGAGGATAGTGTGATTGGTGGGAGTGTTCCACATTCTCTGTACGGAGTGAAAATAAATTTTTGTCCTGTGTGCGGAAGAAAACTAGGAGAGGTGAAGTAATAAATGAATGAAGATTACGAGGTAATAGAGTGCATCGAGTGTGGCGAAGAAAAGCCTGTTGAAAAAGGTACTTGGGCATTGGATAAAGGTATGTGTGAAGAGTGTTATTGTGAGTATCAAGGCGGCTAAGGAAAGGACATAAGATGGTTGATAAGTGTATCGATGGAAGTCACGAAAAGGTTTATGCAGATTACTACCTAATGTCTAATCCTCCTCAGCAGCCTTGGATCTGCTCGAAGTGCGGAGAGCAGGGTAATGATTTGAAAGTACATAATAGAGTGACTTATGAAGATGTAATAAGAAAATTCAAAGACTGAAGGTGGCTTGTATGAAGTTGAAACCATGTCCGTTCTGCGGTTGTGAGCCTTTTATTAAACGATGGAGTAGTTCCACTGGAACAAGCATCAAATGCAGGAAATGTGGATGTACAACGCAAATTGAAAACGGAGAATATGCAGCCACCGCAGTATGGAATACAAGAGATTACCAGTCGGATGATCGTATTTCATTGTTACAGTACGACAATTTACGCAAACACTTTAAGCAATTGGTCGATGATATTCTTGGTCGTGACTATTACAACGAAGGAATGGATGTCTACACTTGCGATGAGTATTGTTGTAGAGATATAAAATTGAAACTGAAACGTAGATGGTTCAATTGGAAGTAGGGAAATAAAATTTGTCATTTATCATCCACAAGGGAGAAGATATAAAATGAAAAACACTAAAGTAATTTCAGGGTTTCCTGCTGTCGGTAAGAGTTATTTCTTTAATCAGGATCTTGGATTTGAGGTTCTTGATTCAGATTCTAGCCAGTTTTCTTGGTTGAGTGAAGGGGCAAGACATCCCGATTTTCCGAATAACTATATGGAGCATATAAAAAACAATATCGGTAAAGTTGATATTATTCTAGTCTCAAGCCATGACGTAGTGAGAGCGGCATTAAAAGAAAACGAAATTGCATATACACTAGTTTATCCTGATAAGTCCTTAAAGGATGAATACATTGAACGGTTTAAGAATCGTGGTAATAACGAAGGGTTCATCAACTTTATCAGTAGCAAATGGGATGAGTTTATTGAAGACATTGAAAATGAAACATACCCAAATAAGGTTAAATTGAAGTCCAATCAATATTTAAAAGATCTTATTTTTAGATGGGAGTAGTAGAGATGAGTTTCTCACCGCCTATGAACGGAACTTTTGCTGATGATGATATGATTGAATATTTCAAACAAGGAATGATCCATGAGAATACGCCAGCTTGGGACGATGTGATGAATATTCTGAAACAGAGAAATCTCTCGTTCACGCGAATATCACCAAATCATACACCGCAGATTATACCCAATTAAACTTGACATTTAAGAGGTGATTTAATTGATTGAAAAGAAATGGGACAGTGAAGGATGTATTTTGACTATCAGCAGCGACTCAAGAGAAGACCAATTAAAAGTTTATTGGAATGGTGACACTCCAGAATACAGTATGGAGATTTCTCGTGGCGAAGAGATATTTATGTATGTCACCTCGTCACTTTTAAAGAAAAGAGACGCTAGTTCCATTTCGTTATCTACAACTGAAGCAGAAGCACTTAGGGATACATTGAATCACATGATTAATGAGATTAAGCGCAGGTCTTAAAACTGGAATTTTAAGAGGTGATTAAGTGGAGTTGACTGAAGAGTTTAACCTAATGAAGAATCTCAATCGTATCAGAGGCGCTTTCCCTAATGCATTTATTAATATGAATTTTGAGCTTATCCTCGAACCAAAGAACAATATCTATTTTAGGTTAGAGGACATAGTAAGTAACTTGGACTTCAATTGCAAAGTTGTTTCTTGGGTATCAAGGCCAAGCTGTAAAGGCTTGTCTCCAAAATGGCAAAAGGTTGTGAGGGCAGGATTCAACAAACTACTAGGCACAGACTTTGATGAAGAACAAATGCATGTAATCTATACATATCTAGGAAACGACTGTAATAGGAAGCTTTGCAAAGAGTTTGTCATCGCAGGATATGATTTGTCATTGCTTGGTGGACGTTGAAAAGGAATTTTATTAGAGGAGGAATTTAAGTTGAACGTGCTAGAAAAATTTGTAATTAAAGAAGCGCGGTTGCTTGACAGCAATGGGAATAAGACTTTGAAAGTCAAATTGATGGATGAGGAGCAATTGCAGCAATTGTTTCCTAATGAAGTTAATGAAGAAGATGTAAGAGGCGGCTATAGCAATGTTAAAAAGCAGTTGTACGGAAGAATATATCTTAAGTAGGTGACTTTTGGTGGGACGCACACATTTCGATCCTGTGAGTATAGGATATAAGAAATTTAATTTATCGACCAAGCAACACAACATATTATTTAAAAACCGAAAGAAGAAAATTTTTGAGAAATACGAGTATTACTATAATGATAGAGAAGTTATTCTTCGTAGGTTTATAAACTGGCTTGGAATTATTTATTTAGTATTGCTTGCTCCAGTATATCTAATCATGAAAGGATTAGAAAATATTCCTGAATTATTAATTGAATACAAGCACCTATTTAACCAGAAAAAGTATGGAAATTTTTCTAGCGATTGTGTGAGTGCTAATAGTCAATTGTATGGGGATATTATGTACGCGATTAAGTTAAATAGTCGTTGAAGTCTAAGTAGTCTTAGGATGGGACACCAATTGGGAGACGATTAAATGGTATTTGATATTTTTCAGTTACTTGGAGGATTAATCTTATCTTTCGGATATATTCCCCAGATTGTTCAAATTGTTAAAACAAAATCTGTTAAGGATTTAAACTTAAATTATCTGTTACTAGTATTTGTTGGAGTATTGTTTATGGAAGTATACGCAGTAAACTTGATTGTGCGTAATACGGCTCATATGTTCTTTTGGACTAACACACTCTCACTAATGCTTGCGTTGATTATGCTGATTTTAAAACTAAAATACAATAAAGAAATACAGTGAAATGAAGATTTAAAGAGGTGTATAAACTGAAAACATTGATATCAGTTTTTGCAAACGAACAATCAAAAGCCGAAAGAAAACTTGGTGAGTTGATTTCAGGCAAACATATATTCAAAAGAACTAAAAATACTGTTGATACTGGAGCGGAATATTTTAGAGTATTTAAATGGTCTGAAAATTTAATAGGCTGTAAGGCTCATGAGATTTATGTCGATGTAAATATTGATAATGAAGCCATACTTTGTTGCATAATTCCATGCCTTATTCGTAAAAATGATAATGATGAGTGGGATTGGCAAGAACATATTCATTACTTTTAGATAAAATGGAGAAATTTTAAGAGGCGAATAGAAATAGGACTACGTGTGTGAACATATAGTCAATTAAAACAAAAAACTTTTGGAGGAATGCAGAATGGCTACAGAACGCGCTATGAAGGATTATACTGATTATGTTTGTGACTTTGGATCGAACGCAACTATGTATAAAGTATTGGAACGTGAGGGAGTTGAGATCCCTGAAGAAATTGATCTTCAACATGATCATTTTGTCGTAGTATCTGACAATGGGCGCACTATGACTGTGCGAATGTGGGATGAGGTAAATAACCGTAGAATTGGAGATGAATTTGAAATTGATTATGACGATGCTCATTACTGGGCATAGAGTCACCCCTCCACAGAGGGGTTATACATAGAAGATAAAATGAAAAGATTTGATAAGTCTAAGGAGGTTTGGTTTCTCTTAGTGGAAAGTGGGAACAAAACGCTATATACAGAAGACGAAGTTTTAGGTTACATGATCCTTGCTGCCAGAGCTTGCGGCTTAAGCAGCACAAGCGCAAAAATCTTGGAAATACATATGAAGAACCTATTTGATACAAAGAGTAGAGAAGAGGCGTTGGTTGCTTATGGGAATTTCTGATCGAGTGTTAAGCAGCGCTCGTTACTGGCTTGATAAATTAAAGACTAACGATTTGAAATGTAAGAGTGCTTCCGAAGTGATGATTAAGGCTAAAGAAGATGTTATAAGAAGTATTAAGAAATAGGGGCATTAAAAGGGAGATTTCAAGAGGAGGGGAGGTGCAGAGGCAATGGAATTGAATTTGAATGTATTGGCACAGCATATTCATTCCAAACTTCCACATCTAGAATTAACCGATATTGAAGAAGTGCTGGCTATAGAAACTGATTACATGATTGAAAATGAATTGACAACAAGATTAATTGAAAACTTATAAAATACGGGATTTATTGTGAAGGAGATGAAGGATGGATATTAATAAAGAGGTTGCAGACACTCTGAGCAATCCTGACAAGCAGATTGAATTTATTGAAAGAATGTATGGTGAACAGTTATCAACTCTTCAAAAAAGATTTATTAAGTTCTTAATAAAGAATAAGGATAAGGGTATATATTTTAATTATCCATATCGCAACGGAAGAACATCGATTAAAAGATTTTTGCTGTGATAAAGATGCTGCGGACTAAAACAGAATTAGTGACGAACGAAGGCTGGATGGAGAAGCAATATACATATAGTGATACGAAATTAATATCGCTTGATATTCCATTCGACGCTATCGAGTTCAGGTCGAAGACGGAATTTTTCCGTACAGGACTATCGATGGAGGATAAGCAGCGCTTATATACGCAATTCAGAGCGATTATGGAACAAGAGATATTGAATAATGAACAGATTAAGGAAAATACATATGATGGTGCAATTAAAGCGTTGACGAGATTACTGGAGAATATTCCGTATTATGATAGAGTTGTGATTCAGCCGAAGATAGTTTGATGGTGGGTGACGGTATAATTGATATCATATCTATTATTCTTGTATAAGAAATTAAAATGCTTGTTAGGGTTTCATTTCCTTGTACATCAAGACAGACACAATGTTCCTGAACTCGGTGTACATGAGAGAGAGTATTACTGCATTCGATGCAATAAAGTAGCTAAAGTCATTAAGTTGATTTATAGTTCACAAAATGGTTTTGAAGAAGAAATAAAGTATTGAATTTGCATTTTTAAGAGGAGGTATGCTATGAGCAACATAGCCGTTGTTAATCCTGAAATCACCTGTTTTAAGTGTCTTCAAGAGAAGGATGTTAAACAAATATACATACCATCTAAAGGATATGGAAGTGGATTTGACAGTTGGTCAACTCAGATTAATCTTTGCGATGAATGTTACAAATTAACTAATCCTAGTTGGTGGGAATTAAAAGATGCCGATCAGGATATTGAAGAATACGATGAGTGGTATGGTAGCGCACCATATAAATACGAGGACGAGATTTTTAAATTCGCTAAAAGTTTAGAGCCTGCTGGGAGAGAGTTATTTTGGAATAGATATGCCAGTCATTCCCATTGGGAACCACAAGATTACATCGATTATGAGTTAGGAAATTTATCACATGAAAAATGCGAAGAATATGGCGTTTATTCTCCACAAGTGATTGAAGCATATCAAACTAGATTCCCTACGTGCCAGCATCCAGTTCATATTATATATGATGATGGAACTGTAGGTTGTCAATGTCCATTTGGGGCATTAGGCAGAGAAGGACAAACAGTCGATTTGAACATATGGGATAATTGCTATCGCTGTACGTATTATCAGGTGAGAGAAACAACGATTAGAGAATTTAAAAGGGAAGACTTAAATGATTATGAGATATATTATAAAGCAAAGTTGAATCACGATAAATATAAATCAAAGTTTGAGTAGTCAATATGAATAAGATAGTAAAATACATAAACGAAAATGAAGTTTCAAAAATGGTTGAGTCGATATTAAAACAAGGAAAAGATATCGACTCTACAATTGAATTAAAATTGATCGACAAATCTTTCAAGTTCGGTGTTGCCACTGTCGTCAATGTTCTTCATAAATGGTGTGATAGATTGAAAGAGATGAATATTAATGCAAGTTCCGAAGATATTCGAAATGCGTTTAATGGTTATCTTGAGGATGCGGATATAAGTAATATTTTTAATCGATTAAATAAAGAAGAAGAGAAAAAGAATCAAATTTTGAAGAACTTAAAATCGTGACTTCAATATAATATTGGAGGTTATTATTTATCGCAAAGACTGAATTAACAGAGCACTTGGAAAAACAATTGTATGCCAGTACAAGTAAAATGGGAACATTTGGGTGCTTTGAGGTTACTATTGGTTGGTTTGGAAGTGAGCGAGTAGATTATCTTACATACGATACAAAGGGTATTTGGCGCTGCTATGAGATCAAGGCATCAAAATTTGATTTCTATAGCGATGCGAAGAAAACATTTGTAGGACACTTTAATTATTTCGTAATGCCTCATAGTTTGTATGAAGAAGTTAAGCACGATATACCTGAATATGTTGGGGTTTATGCTGAAGGTAGATACTCAATAAAGAAAGCAAAAAGGCGAGAACTATTGGTAGATGATCAAGTCTTAAAGGATTCAATGATAAGATCGTTGGCTAGAGATTCTGGGAAATTGTATAAAATCAACGATCCCAAATACATAGAAAAGATGAATAGAAGAATTGCTGAATTAGAAAAGGAACGAGATGATTGGCGAAACAAATATCAAAAATTAATGAATATTGGATATGAGAAGTATGGTAGTGGATGGTATCGAGTATAAATTGTTTTTAAAACCATATTTTAAGGAGGATGCTGAATGAAACTATATAAACAAATAGAAGACGTGCTGCTAGAAGAAGATGAGGTACAACAATTGCAACAAGATCAGACTTGGAGCATTAGAGATTATGGAAGTGCGGTATGGGCTGATTCTGTTGTTCATGAGAGAGAACAAAAAATAGAAGAAATTGAGTATATTTATAATGAGCGCGTTGAAGCATTCATTAAAAAAATGGATGAGTGGAGAGAGCAGGCGAGCAAAAAATATCTTAATGATATCGAGTTCTTTAAAGTTCATTTACATGCATATCATATGAGAGTTCTGGATGAGGAAAGGGCGCAAAATGCTAAGAAACTGAGTAAGACAATTAAACTCCCGTTTCGAACATTGACATTCACCAAGCAACAGCCAGAGATATTGATCAATGGAAAGGAAGTTAGCAAAGCTAAAGATGATCCTAATTTTGTAGCGTTTGTAAAAGCAAACAATCCTGAATTTTTAAAGGAAGAGGTTAATTGGGGAGACTATAAAAAAACACTTAAAGCGCAAAAGATCGATGGTAAATTGATTTACATAGATGAAAAAGGGCAGCCTCTTGAATTCATTCAACTGATAGAGCGTTCAGAAAAACTAGATTGGAAGTTAAATAAAGAAAATTAAATCTAAAATATATAAATTTATACTTGTTATAAATTGACTGGAAAATCAAGGTTGTGCTATACTGGACTTACAAAGAAAGGTGTGGCACAACTCTTTTAAAAGATGATATAGGTTAGACTTTTTCAATAGTGGAGGATGTGTTGAAAATGCAAGAATTTAAAATTAAAGGGGAGATAGTTGTTGAGCCTATCGATGAAAATAATGTTCAATGACTTCAATGACTTCTGGAAGATTCATTCGGAGTTCGCTACTATGCCGGAAATCTTCTGGATGGTATTGAGGGAATAAGTTATCCGTTTCGTACTGGTGACGGAGATGAAGTTGAAGTTATTGTTCGCAAAAAGAAAAAAGAAAAAATTCTTTAAAAGGAGTTGGGGGAATTGTATCAAACTATTAATAACGTTAGAGTTTGGGGAACTCCGATAGAAAGTGCGGTGTCACAAGCGGTTACTTGTTCGCAACACGGCAACGTGGTTCAAACACTACTTATGGCTGTAATCAAGCCTCGGTATATGCTCCTACAAGGAAGGGGAAGAGCAAAGGCTATCATCGTATGAAGTTTGAGGTATGGATTCCAGAGGATGCGATTGTTGGCGAAGATGCGTTAACTGATTTCGGCATTGTAACTTTGATGCGTCTTCCAAAGAATAGAGTAGCAGAACATTTGAGACATGAATAAGGAGAGTGAAGGTGTGGCGCTAAAATTCCCTAGTAACTACGCAGTATATGTTACACGAAATATTAAGACTGGCGAACAGATAGTTTCGGCAAAAGAAATAGGCAAAACCCCTAAAGTGGAAAATATCAAATTCCAATCGGTAAAATCGTTCAGTTGGAATCATGATGAAAAGGTGTCACTCATCGATGTCAAATACATAGAGAACGAAGAACAACTATCTGAATGGTTAGGAAAGCATACGGAGAATTGGACAGTGAAGGTTGAATTGAATATCACTAATGACGGTGGTGCTGCCTCCATTAATTTGTCTAATCAGCCTGTAGTACCACAAATAGAAAACGAGCTGATATAGGAGGTTGTTTTAGTAATGCTAAGAAGTGAGATTGGAATATATTCTACTGGTTGCGTATGGGATAGAGGAGATATTATAACGTTTTATCCTCATACTAAAAGCCACATTGTTTTGAAATGTGTGCCAGATAAAGTGCTGATTATTGCAGCCAATAACCTCTTCACAAGACTTATGATGAAAGCAAGACTATGGTAGTGACGCAATGAAATTATACTTTTATCATGTGAGGAGGATAATCAGTTGGAATACGCGATATTGATTCTGAAGTATGAGAGAGATAAATTAAATTCGAAGATAGTATTCATAAAAGAATTTTTGAGATTCACGAAATTAAACGAAGAGATTGATGTTAATTATAGAAGGGATTTTCGGGAAGAAGATAAATTGAATGAAATCCAAAATCTTCAACAAGATATTGAGAAGATCGAGAGAGCAATAGGGGCGTTAAGCAGGTAATAAAACTTAAATTTCAATTGGTAGGTGATGGATAAATTTGAAGTATCCAAAAGCAAAACTCTCCGATGGGTTATCTACAATTAATCTAGTTGGTGATTGGGAAGAAGATGCTTTATTTTTCCGAGAACTTGAGAGTAGAGGCGTTAAACTAAACAAAGGACAGTTAGAACTAGTGCGACATAAAGATGGAGCAGCTTTAGCGAATGCGTGTGCAGGAGCAGGTAAGAGTAGTTCTGTTGCTTCTCGTCTTGCCTATTTAGGATCGATACATAAGATTGATATGTCTAAAGTTTTACTTATTACATATACAAAAGCTGGAGCACAAGAGATGATCTCTAAAGCTTCTAAACTTGGAATGACTGATAAAGCTTCACTTAAGAAAATTACAGCGGGAACATTTCATTCAGTCTTTCTGAAGATTCTCCGAGAGAGTGGCGAGACAAAAGAAATCCTTGCAAGTGATAAGAGCAAGCAAATTACAATTAAGACGATCTTCCGGCAATTGAATATCCCAGATAAAAGGTATCGTGCTGAAGATGTCCTTGCTTTAATTTCTCATTATAAAAATCAGATGATCGGCTTAAAAGAATATAAAGATGCTAAAGATTTTAACGACGAGATTTACCGAATTTGGCTCAGGTATGAAGAATATAAGGAATCAAAAATGCTAATTGATTTTGACGATATCCTTCTTAAAACATACAATCTACTAAAAAATAACCTACTTCTACTTGAAGAATTGCGCGAACGATTTGAATATATAATGGTTGATGAGTATCAAGATACAAATAAAATTAGTTGTGAAATCATTGAAATGATCGCATATCCTAAAAATAACATTCTTGTGGTAGGTGATTCAGACCAAGCGATTTTTTCATTCTCTGGAGCGAAAATTGAGAATATCCTGAATTTCCCTAAGAGATATCCTAATGCGAAGATATTTACTTTGAACACTAATTATCGTAGTACAGATACTATTCTCGGCCTTGCTAATCACTCTATATGTAAAAATAAACTTCGATTTAATAAAGAGTCTTTGGCTTCCAAGGAGTCTGAAGTATACCCTGAGTTTATTCGATTTACGACAAGTGACCATGAAGCTGATCATATTGTTAAACATATTAAACTAATGGTTTCGAGTGGTGAAAACAAATATTCAGATTTTGCTATTCTTTATCGTAATAATTCAAATTCAAGAGCAATATTCGAAGAGTTGCTGTTAAATGATATCCCTTTTACTTCTTTTAACAGTGACGAAGTGTTTTATGAAAACGGTACTGTGAAATCTTTACTTGCTTATTTGAGACTTGCAATTAATCCTTATGACTTTAATGCAATTTCAGACATGCTGCCAACATTATATATTGCAAAAGACAAGGTAAAAGAGATCGGTTCTATTCAGCAGCGCAATCCTATTGCAAGACCGATTGAACATGTTCTAGATTTAATATCGAGCGATTATCAAAAGCGAAAAGTCTTGGCAAAATTGAAAATCATTCCTCAAATTGTACAGTATAAACCTATTCAAGTTCTGAAAATGCTTCGGGAAGATTATGAGAGGTATCTGGTAGGCGAGGATGATAATGAAACAACCTCTCTGCATCGTGAAATCATTAGAGAAACACTAGACGAGTTAGAGAACTCAAGTAAGCGATATGAGGACGTTGGTGAATATATAAGATTCGTTGATCGAGTCATTAAAAATGCAAAGATTCAAAAAGAGAATAAAAACAAGAACAATCAAGACACAGTTAAGTTGATGACCATTCATAAATCTAAGGGATTAGAATTCCCTGTGGTATTCGGGATCACAATGAACGAGGGGATATTGCCTCACATATCTGCTCTGGAAGAATGTTCGGATACAGAGTGCGATGTCAATAGCGCCTTGGAAGAAGAGCGAAGGTTATTGTACGTTTTGATTACAAGGGCAGAATCTAAACTATATATGAGTTACGTGGCCGAACATAGGGGAAAACCGATGGCTCCAAGTCGGTTCATACTTGAGTATTTGTGAGGTGATTAGTTGGCTACTGTAAAATGTCAAATATGTATCGTTAAAGATGAAAAGCATTTAATGACTCAACTCCCAAATAGACGATATGTTCATACTGAGAAATGCCTTGAAATATATGAGCAGCAAGAAGAACTTAAAAAAAAGGAAAAACTTGATTGGAGCAATCTGTATGAGTACATAAAAGAGTTGCATGGTCTTATTGAGGTTCCAACAAGAAATATTAAGCGACTTCATGAACTACGGAATGGTTATGACTTTGTTGAAGGTAAAAAGGTCAAAAGGTATAAACAAGGTGCAGATTATGCACTCATGTTAGAAGCATATAAGTTGCAAGAAGAGAAGATCAGATGGTTTATTCGTGATGTGCTACATGATGGTAAAGACGCAAGTGATATTAATAAGTGTATCTCGCTTATGTTGAATGGTCTCAATACAGCATGGAAGAACAGACAAGACAAAATAAAGCAACAAGAACGTATAGAAAAAGCAACAACAACATTAACCGAGGATGATAAATCATTAATTACTTTTAACAAAACAAAAAAACACAATGATGAAATGGATATATCTCACCTACTGTAAAAATAGAGGAGTTGTTGTTTATTACAAAATACATAGAGCAATTCGTAGCGCCTTCAAGCATGCATGAATCCTTATTTGTAGGATACTTATGGAAAACGCCATCTCTATATGAAAAGTATCGCTCTCATAACATAGAGAGAAGTACATTCACAAATAGAAGATGGTTTGATTTCTATTATATCGGTAGAGAAATGTACGCCAGCGGCATTAGAACTTTTGACGATGTATCTGCGTACACTTTCGTTTCCTCGAAACCAAAAGAAGTTAATAAAAAATCTTACATGGAAATATATAATGAGCATGGCGGCTACGCATCGATTGTTGAGTTAATGGACGAGTGTGAGAAAAATAAGCAAAACGATGAATATCATTTTAATGAAATTCAAAAGTATGAATGCTTAAGGATGTTTCAACAAGAAAACTTAATTAATGTTAATGATCAAAACTTAGTAAATAAGTTATGTAAAATGACATTAAAACAAGTTCAAGCATATTTTCAACACAAGGTCGGTAAGATTTTTTCTAAAGTAAATTGTGGTGAAGTTGTTGAATATAACCTTGGTGATGATTTAGATATAGCCATCAACAAAATGAACGAAGGCGAAGCTATGGGGTTGCCATTGCACGATTCTCCGAGACTCAGTAAGAAAATAAAGGGATGGAGGAAAGGTGAACTTATATATCTTGTACTTAGTTCTGGTGTAGGGAAGAGTTCGCTGGCAATGGAAAAGTTCGTTTTATCACTTTATGAAAATAATGAAAAAGGACAGATGTATACAAACGAAGAGAATGTTTGGAAAGCAAGAAATTTGCTCCTGGCGACAGTAGCATCAAAAATATTGCACAATCCAGTAAATCGCGAGAAGTTATCTGAAGGAAATTTCGATGAAAAGACATTGAATAAGTTGAAAGCAGCAAAAGAGTGGATAAATCAACGTCCAAATGATTTGATTAAATTCTATGACATGAAAAAGTATCGTGTTGAAGATATGCTGACTCGTTTAGACATAATGAAACCATTGAATTATAATTATGCTCTGCTTGACACTTTCAAACCTGACACTTCTGCAAAAGAAGAAGCTCGATGGGAAGCCTTCAGTAATGCTGCGCAAGATATATTTAACAACATTAAGCCCGAGGCTAATAATATCGGAATGCTTGCCACTGTCCAGTTGAAGATTGGCAAGGAATATCGATACCTTGATTTGAGCGCAATTGGAAAATCACTCGAAATTGTAGAAGTTGCGTCAGTTGTAATGATGGGAAGATTGCTCTATGGAGATGAAGTTGCTAAGGGAAGTAAGAACAAAATATTTGCTTATAATTGGGAGAAGGATGAGTTTAGTGGCAAATGGACAAAGAAGGAATATGAACTAGATCCTGAAAAGACGTATATGATACTTTTTTTGGCGAAGAATCGTAACGGTGGGATTGATGAGCAAATTCTTTATGAAGTAAATTATTCAATTAACTCTTTTAAAGAAGTTGCTTGGGTTCAAATGGAGCGTAAGTCGAATACCGCGTACTAACAAGGAGAGGAGGTTTAATGAGTAACGATTTATGGGAAATTAAGCAAAGGATTGTTAATGAAGGTCGTGTAGAAGAACTTCTGAATGCCTTAGAGTGTCAGAGGGTAAGATTCGCTTCCAACCGCTATGAAGCCCAGTTGCCTAGTAAATTCAATTCTGATAATCCAAGATCTGTTCAAGTGTATCTAACCGAACGCATGTCGTGTCGCATACGTTCAAAAGGCATATCCGATATTGATATCTTTGGACTTGTTTCATACATTCGATTTGATTGTTATGATCAAAAGGACATTAAAAACAATTTGTACGAGTCCAAAAAGTACATATGTAGTGCTTTAGGTTATACTGATTTTCTAACACGAAGAACAAACGTCACTTTGAAAGAAGATCCGTTAAAATGGCTAAAAGACTTAAAGAAAAAGCGACATAAGAAGGCGTTGCGAGAATTTGACGAAAATCGGATTTACCCTGATTCAATACTTAATCAATACATTATGTACCCATACTATCCATACATTCAGGATGGCTTAACATATAAAACACAAGTTGATTTTCAGGTTGGGTTTGATGTACATAGTGAACGTGTGATTTATCCTATATATAATCAATTTGGTGATATTGTATCGATCAAAGGTAGAACAATAGATCCAGACTATAAACAAAAAGGTATCTATAAATTTCTCTATCTTTATAATTTTAATAAAATGATCGAACTTTATAATTGGCATAATGCTCTGTATTACATTCTAGAGAAGAAAGAGGTCATCATATTCGAAGGAGAAAAGTCGTGTTGGTGGGCTACTCAATTTGGTTTCCAAAACTGTGTAGCTATTGGTGGAGACGATCTGAGTGACTATCAGGTGAAAATGATTAAAGATCTTGGAATAGAAATAAAGATCATCATTGCTCTCGATAAAGATAAGTCTGTTGAAGACTTCAAGAAACAGGGAAGGAAGTTTGGGCAGACAAGACAGGTGTATGCCCTCTGGGATGCTCAGAATCTACTTTCTAAGGAACAGAAGCATTCCCCTGTAGATTTGGGTGAGGCTACGTTCATAAAACTCTACAAAAACTGCTTTACATATCGAATTGCTTAGACGATAAAACCACCCTTTCAACGGGATCTTAGCCTTTAAAAAAGCCTCATATATTAACGTTTTTTAAACGGTAAAATTATATAAAACCATCTTGGAAGGTGTAAGTGCAAAATATATAAAAATTGTGCTTGCACCTTTTCAGTAGACGTGCTATTCTAGTCTCACATAAGAGAAATATGGTAATTAGGCAAACAAATACATATGAATGGATGGTGTTAGAAAATGAAGGTTACGAACCGTGTGCTAGAACAGTATACGCAGTTATGTGGATTTAGTTCAAGAAAGTGTGAGTCATATCACGACATTGAGTACAAAATTCGCCGACACATTGAATTAGGAAAGATAATTGAACTAAAAGATGGCGGTGATACAGTTATTGTACGATACTTCGATCTTAATTTTACGATCACTAAGAATAAGGTAGTAGATGCACAACGAGACAAAAATAAGCCGATGGTATGGGTAAGTGAAAAAGCAAAATATCAATACGATATAATACATAGCAAGATGGTTGTGTAGGTTTCAACCCAATTAAAAAGGAGAGATTAAGATGAGAGTTGGTACAGGTAGAATTACAAAGATGGTAGAAGAGTTTCTTAATTATAACGGAGAAGCAGTTCTTACCTCAAATGAAATCGATCATAGATTTATTCAAAAAGTAGTATATGAAAAAGGTTTTGGCCTCTCTAGTCTCAGAGGGAAGAAATTTTTAGCTCATCCTGCAAAAACTCCTGTTACTGCATGGGGCATATCACAAACATCGGATACGTAGGTTGAACTAAACGTTTGTATCGAACTAATTATGATTCGATGGTCATATAAAAACTAAATTTTATTACAATCTGACATTGATAGAATAGAGGTGATTTGATAAATGAAAGTTAAAGTACCAAAACAAAATATATATAAAGGATTCAAAAAAGAAGATATACATATCGGATTGAAATCACTGATACCTCGGATATTAAAAAACGATGATGTTTACTTTGTCTGCATAGGGACTGATAGGTGTACAGGCGATAGTTTAGCCCCTTTGGTAGGAAGCGAACTTGTTAAAAAGGGATATAAGAATGTGATAGGAACAATTGATGATCCAGTACATGCAATGAATCTTCAAGAAACCATCAATAATTTACCAAAGGATAAAGTAATCATTGCTATTGATGCAGCTTTAGGCAAAGTAGACAGTGTTGGACTCCTTAGTGTTTTCAAAGGATCTTTGAGAGCAGGCGCAGGAGTAAACAAAGATTTGCCGCCAGTCGGTGATTACGGAATTCATGGGGTTGTGAATGTAGGAGGTTTTATGGAGTACGCCGTTCTCCAAAACACTAGACTGTCGTTAGTCATGAGGATGGCAAATGATATCGTGTGGGCAATAAATAAGAGGTTCCCAGTAAAGAGAAAAGCAAAGAATAATTTTATCTTAAAATATTAGTTTTAAAGGGTGGTGAGCACACATGAGAGTGCCGTATACATATTTAGAAGCCGAAACAATTAGTAAGGAATATGAAGAACAGGTTCCACTAAAAGTAATCACAGAAATTATTAACAAAGAGTTTCACAATGGGAAAGAGATCAGAACGGTCAAATCCATCCAGTACGTGATTGGACGAATCAATTCGGATGATGATTGGTTTAGCAAGTTAGAAGATCAGTGGCTACAAACTATTTCAATAATTGCGAATTAAGAGAGGAAGATAAAAATGAAAAATAAATTTGTGATCATTATATTGGGTATTATGGCAATTCTTCTAACAGCATGTTCGTCCGAAGCAGATACGGTGTCTCGCAACCTATCTACTGCTGCCGATTCATTTGAAGTACAACGTCGAGTGGTATTCTTCAATGGTATCACTGATAAGTATCTACTTACAATCGAAGGTCTTTGCTCACTTGGCAACAATGACAAAGAAGGTCGCTTGAGTGTTACTTGCAAGGTTGGCGAGGGCAAATACAAGAAGCACTTTCTTGGCTTGAGCGATAATGTTAGTTTCCTTGTTGAACAAACAGATGCAGTTAGTGTCGATCCATTCCATTACCGAATCGTATTCCGTCCTGAATCAATCATTCCAGATATTGATTTGCAGACAAGTAAATAATGGCGTTTAAAAATAGATTATTAGATGGGAGAGAGAATATATATGGGATGCGACATTCATCTTTTTATTGAGTACAGAGGGAAAGACAGCGAGTATTGGTGGAATTTTGGCGGTAAGTTTAATCTTAGCCGCGATTATTACATGTTTGCTCGACTGGCTGGCGTTCGAGCATATGGTGAAGAGATAAAACCAATTGCTGATCGAAGAGGTTTGCCGCAAAATATCGGTTGGAAAACGAAAGATGAGAACAGATATTTCATAATTAACGATGATGAGGAAAGAGATGACTCAAGACAAGTCAAGAGAACTGATGCGGAAAGATGGGTTAGAGATGGTTTATCTCAATATGAAGAAGAGCATTGGGTTACTGATCCAGATTGGCATAGCCACTCATGGTTGACCTCAAATGAGTTTGAAAAATGTGTTAATTCCTTTGATGACGTAAACGCTGAGTATAAGGCAATTCTAGCCTCTCTGCGCTGCTTTGAACAGGAAGGATATGAAACTAGGGTTGTTTTTTGGTTTGATAATTAGGTAATGAAAGAATACTTTCATCGAGACGTTGCACGGAATCAGACTTTAGTGTTAAAGTTAATCAATACAAATTAATAGTTTCTATAACCGGAGGTTGATGCTAATGACTACAGTACAAGATGCTTGCGAATTGGTTTCAAGGTATATGTTTGACGTCGCAGAAGTAGTTGTAACAGCGGACGATATATATTATGAAACTCCATCGGGTGAATTATCGCACATCCATTACTGGTATGAGGCGGCACAACTTCACTATGGATTGATTGATATACATGATAGCGTAGATTTAATCCCAAACGAATACCGAGTGTTATGGAGTTCCGCTTATGCTAGGTCAAAAGACGCTGATACGATAATTAAATATATTTACATTAATAATGACTGGGTTGCTATTGATTCTTTTACAATGATTATTTGAGTGTAATTGAGAATAGGAAACGTCAGTTATTATAACGGCGAATTCGAGAGGTGATAAATAATTGGATCTGGATAGAGTTTTGTCGCAAATTAAACCGTTTGGTAGTGATGAAAATGGCAAGTATAATAAGAAGCTATACGGTTTACTAAAGAAAATCAGAAATAATAAATATGAAAATTCGAATATAAGAATATGGTTTAATATGGTGAGTAGATGGGATGGCACTGTAATTGATTTTCACAAAAATATTCACAAGAAAATCAGCATCCCTAGTCAAATTATGATTGATCCAAGCGGACAAATGATTTCAGGATATTTCCTACCTGAGTGTCTTAAAAAAGGCAGTCCAACAAGATTTTCGCTTTGCGCATTCCATCCGAATCAGATGATAGATGTAACCGATTGGTTCTTTGATACATATTCACGCATTGGGCACTGCATGTTTGATAATAACCATCACGACTTCGAAAATCATTACAATCAGCGTTATTACATTATCAATAAGAATAGTCGAAAGTGTCGTTTTTGTGGAGAGCATTTTAAAAGGCACATTAAGAAGTATGTTGAAGTGAAAAAATATGAGGTATGGAAACCTCAAAAGGAGGAGAGTCGGTGAAGAGTTTATGGTTACGTTTTGATAAATGGGCGAGCGAAAAACTTGGTGTTTTCTACCTTGAAAAGTTTCCAGTCATATCTGATCGAGGCAGTCGATATTTAATTGAAATCACGCAGGACGCATACAATTCAGGAATATACATAGTTGAAGTCTATATTGAGAAAACAAAGAAGAACGGTAAAACAAAATCGAAGTCAGTGTCTGGTGGGAAATATTCTGGACGCTATATGATGTCTGAATGGGGAAGTTTTGTTGATATGGCAAAAAATCAAGTGAGACTATATGAGGAGTCTCAAGCCGAAAAGAGACAGGAAGAAGAAACATTGCAGATGGCACTTGAACAATGGAGTAATTGGGATGGCAAAATCCAATAAAACGAACATTTCATAGGGATGTGTTTAAGTGCTAAAGTATATATGCGATTATGATAGGAGTAGGCTACATGATGTACGAGATATCTTGGAGGCTATTCATAATGGATTGTCAGTTGACTATGCTGAGGACACATATATCAAACTAGCATTGAGTTCGATTGAAGAAGCCCTATCAGTAAAACAAAGACTAATGAATAGGACTGCACGAATAAATGAGAGGAAGATATAAATGAAAAAGATGTTTATTAGTGCAATTGTTGCTGTACTTATTCTTTTGACAGGATGTTCCACAGAAGCAGATATTGTATCTGAAAATCTCTCTAAGTCTGCCGACTCATTTGAGATCCCGCGCAGGATTGTATTTTTCAATGATATTACGGATACATATCTTCTGACCATTGAAGGTCTCTGTTCTCTTGGGAACACTGATACGGCAGGTAGACTAAGCGTAACTTGTAAGGTAGGAGAGAATGAATATAAGAAGCATTATCTCGGGTTAAGTGATAATGTAAGTTTTCTTTTGGAACAGACTGATGCCGCTAATGTTGATCCGTACCATTACCGTGTAGTGTTCCGTCCTGAATCCATTATCCCTAACATTGATTTGCAAACGAGCAAATAAACTCGGAAATGTGAGTAGGTGTTGATCTCGAATGAAAGTATCTACTCTTATTGAAATATTGAGCGATCTAGAAGATAAAGATATACCAGTCGGATACATGATCGGTAATGAATTTGTCCCACTGGACGATATCATTGGAGTTAATAAGTATGCTGACTGCATAATTCTACAGCATGAGATAAGAATCCATCTAAAATGAGGGGGATTTACTCTGGAAGTTGAAGTTAATGTGTTGGTATATTTTATTGGATTGGCGCTTGGAATAGTAATAGGTTTTCTTATTAGAAATAATGTGGATTCACAATGAAGCAATGATTTTACTCTAATCTGGAGGATTAAATGAACAAGTGTATCGTAGACCATATTTTAGTTAAGGAGATGGCATCAAATGAAATCAGACATATTCATTCCAAAAATCATTAGAGTCGGTTTTCAGAATCGCAGCGATACATATACTCAGAGACTTGCTTATGTAATCTATATCGATGAAAAAGGTAAAGTACGTAAAGAGACCTCTTGGAACTTATGGAGACATAAAGATATTGAACCTGTTGATTATCCAAATGAACCGATTTCAGGGTTTGTGTTAAATAAAAAAGTAGGTGGATACAGTACAGGGTGGAATCATAGACAGACTTACACAAGGGTTTACGATCCGCGAGGATTTGAATTTGAGATTACGATTCCCAATTTGCTGTATATCCTTGAAAATACAAACTCGATTAAGGGCAAGGGACTTGAGGGTGAATTTGTATATGGCTGGAGTGGTTCAGATCTTGTTTTGGTTCCAACAGCTTCACCAGACTATCTTGAACTCTCCAAATTAAATGATATTCTACACAGTAAAAATCACATCAAGTCAAAAGACTTGCAGCTCGGTAGAATATATAAGACAAGAAATGGAGAAGAATGGGTCTATCTTGGTCGATTTGAAGGTATGCAACTTTCAGGGTGGTAGAGTAAGAAATTTATAAATTGATAGACAAGTAGTTTCTTTAACTTTGAGGGTGAAAAGATAAATGTAAAAATGAGGTGCTTATTTGAAAAGTGAAGCCGAAATCAGAGAAGAGATTGAATCTACAATACAGACATTAAAAAATTATCATAAATCGTATAGTCAGATGGAAATTTATTTTGATGAAATGTGTGAAAAAGTACAGAAGTGCCATACGAGAATAGGAGTTTTAAAGTGGGTATTAGGAGAAAACGATAAATACGATTGATAACCTTTGGACGTTAAATAAATTAACTAATTATAAATGGAGAGTGAGTAAATGGCTAAAGGGATTTTAGGGAGTCTTGAACTAAACCGTGCCTATCAAATGGATTGCTTGGAAGGTATGAAGTTAATCCCAGACAAGAGTATAGATTTAATATTGTGCGACTTACCTTATGGGACTACTTGGGCAAAATGGGATAACATAATTGACTTCGGTTTATTATGGAAGGAGTATAACAGGATAGCGAAAGGAGCGGTAGTCTTATTCTCTTCCCAACCTTTCACTACAATGTTAATTAACAGTAATATTAAAAATTTTAAATACACTTGGTATTGGAAGAAGAATAACGCAGGTAATTATCTTAATGTTAAAAGACAGCCTCTTAGGCAAATAGAAGAGATAAACGTGTTTAATAAACATAACTATTACCCACAAGGTCTAAAAGATTACAATAAAATGAGAAACAGAGGTTCGAATGCAAAAACTACAATGAATAATTATAGCACTGAGTGGTTTCAAGAAAAGACAGGTTATCCTAAAAATATCTTAGAATTTAATTTAGATACAGATAAATACCACCCGACACAAAAGCCTGTTGCATTATTTGAATATCTGATAAAACCATACACCAATGAGAACGAGATTGTGTTGGACAACTGCTTAGGCTCAGGAACTACTGCTGTTGCTTGTGAGTTAAATAATCGAAAGTGGATTGGTTTCGAGACCGAAAAAGAGTATATAGAGATAATCAATAAGCGTCTCGACCAAATTCAACTTGAAGACGATTTACAAGATTATAAGTAATGATTTTCACCCTGATAGTTCATTCGATTACTCGAAATGTTATAATAAAAACATATTATTGAACTTTCGAGGTGAAGATTATGCTAAATCTAAAAGAATTTAATGTTATCAAACAAGAACAGAATGAACACTTCTACCGATTTACAGTAGAACGTAAAGAATTACCCTATATGTGTACTAACTGTGGCTGGATTATTAGTCGGTAGTTATATTGTGAGTGGTTATCATATTGAGGATTGGATTGCAGACCTGAAGGCCAAACTCGATTTCTTAAACGTAAAAGAAGAAGAACGAAAACTAAAAGCAATGGAAGATAAGTTGGATCAATTGCTGTCTGACGAAAAGAAAGTTGAAATGTTTTCATTCCAATATGGAGGTGGACAGGTGATTAAGATAGTTGAAGGTGACTTAATGAATGCGACTGAGAACATCATTGGTCATCAGGTTAACTGTCAGTCGGTCATGGGGTCAGGTGTTGCAAGGGCGATTAGGGATACATATGAGGCTGCCTATGTTGGTTATATGAACTACTGTGATGGGAAAGAACCGTATGACTTGCTTGGGACATGCCATTTGGTCGATATCGGCAACGGGAAGTTTGTTGCACATTTGTTTGGTCAACTAAATTACGGCAGAACCAAGTACAGATACACTGATTACATCGCCCTTAAAGAAGCCCTTTACAAATTGAAAGTGATCGCGAAACGCAATAATCTATCAGTGGCGCTTCCGTACAATATTGGCTGCGGCCTAGCTAATGGTGACTGGAAAGTTGTTAGTCAGATCATCGAAGAGGTGTTTGAGGATTACGAAGTGACACTATACTCACTATTCAAAATTGGAGGCTAAAACTTGATTCTACTTAACGACAATGTAGTCAACTTCGAAACGTTTCCTAATGGTGAAACTCGAATCGACGGAGATGAGATTTCTCGAATCTCATATCATCACAATCAAATTACTCTAAAGTACGAAAATGACGGTGATTTGATTAAGTTGATGCTGCTCAAGAATACATTCGGTTCGTAAAGTATACGTTGTTCGTTCCGAATCCAGATTGGCAGCACATTGCAGACCTTCACGATCTCGGATATCTACCTCTACGTATCAAGGCCGTAAAAGAAGGAACACTCGTTCCTCTTCGTGTTCCCATGGCTACAGTGGAAAATACAAACCCCAAGTTTTTCTGGGTGACGAACTACATTGAAACCCTACTGTCATCGGAAAACTGGCTTCCATCGACAAGTGCAACAATTGCATTTGAGTATAAAAAACTTCTCACGTACTATGCCAAACTTACTGGTGGAGATTTGGGGTTTGTTAACTTCCAAGGGCACGACTTCTCTCAGCGAGGTATGGTGACGGATGCAGCAACTTTGAGTGGAGCAGGACATCTTACTTCGTTCCTTGGTTCTGATACGATTCCTGCAATTCCGTTCCTTGAGCGGTACTATGGGGCGAATATTGAAAACGAGATTGTCGGCACATCTGTCAACGCTACTGAGCACTCGGTAATGTGCGCAGGTGGTCAAGAGAACGAATTCGAGACATATGACCGACTAATCAACAAAGTTCATCCTACAGGTATCCTCTCCATTGTTTCGGATACGTGGGATCTCTGGAAGGTTATTACCGACACACTCGTCAAACTGAAAGATGACATCTTGAACCGTGACGGAAAAGTGGTTATTCGTCCTGATTCCGGCGACCCAGTTAAGATTCTGTGTGGAGATCCTGAATCAGATAATCAGAACGAACGCAAAGGCGTTATCGAACTGCTGTGGGACATCTTTGGCGGCTCAGTGAACGGTAAAGGGTTCAAAGAGCTTGATCCTCATATTGGAGCAATCTACGGTGATTCGATTACACTTGCACGAGCAAAGGCCATCTCTGAAGGATTGATGGCGAAAGGGTTTGCGTCCACGAACGTTGTGTATGGTATCGGATCGTTTACGTACCAGTACCAGACTCGCGACACGTTTGGTTTTGCGATGAAATCTGTTCACGTTGTCGTTAACGGCGAAGAGCGATTCATTCAGAAAGATCCTGTGACGGACAAGAACAAGACCAAGAAGTCAGCAACAGGCCGTCTAGTCGTAACCTATGATCCTTATGATACTGACAAGATTATCATGATGGATGGGATGACAATTGAGCAACAGGAACAATATCAGTACCTTGACTTGCTTCAAGACGTGTTTGTGGATGGAAAACTGGTGAGAGAGCAAAAATCTGTCCGAAATCCGAAAATCGCTCCAAAATAAAATCCTATAAATATAGGGGTCTCTTGACCCCCTATATTCCGATAAATTAACAGTTTTAAGAGGTGAAGAAGTGAGTAAAAAATTTGTAATTAAAGAAGCATGGTTGCTAGATGAAGAAGGAAATAAACTAATGAAACTTTCTCAACATAGTCCTGATGAAGTTTTTCAAAAAATTGACGTGGGCGAAATCAGAGGATGGGTTGGGGAAAGAGTAGATAAATTCATACTCGACGAAAATTCGATTATTAGAAAAGCAAATAAATAAAAGGATTTTTCTCAATTAAAAGGTAAATGAATGATCTCTTTTAAGAGGTGATAAATATTAAACAGATTGAAAAAGATGCGCTTATACTCATGCTAGCTCAAAACTTCATTAAGCAATCTAAAAAGTCGTTGTCTGAATATATTTCAAACTATGATCAAGAAGGATTCGCAACATTATCTAACTCCCTACCATTTATGAAAGATGCAGTATCGGCAAATAAGGCACTCGACTGCTTGATCAATGATGCTTATAAACGAGTATCAAAGAAAATCCCTAAGAAGAAGTTAGAATAGTGCCAAGAATCATTAAGCCGTATTCTAAAGGAATTAATATTAGAATTATAGGAAATAATTATCATAACTCTGGTAATGTGCTGAACTAGAAAACGAAATGTCGCTTCTAACTATAAATCGGAGGTAGGTAACGTATGACAAATAGATGTAACGTTACAGGAAGAGTAGATGGGCAGTTATATGATTTCCACATAAATCAAGACTTTGGATATGATTCGCAATTTTTTGATGGTATGACATTCTCATTTGTCTTATCTGAAGATGAGTACATATGTTTTATAAGCAGCGGAAGGCAACAAATAGAAGAAAATGAGAGAGATAATTGTACATATCAATACGGACTATATTTTTCAAGTGAACAAGTATATGGCCTAATAAGCAAGTTCCAGCATCCACCTAAAGGGTATTTTAATCAGGGCTGGTTGCAATACACCGATGAAGAAGAGCAATGGCTATGGGACAACATGGATAAAGATGAAACTCAGATACTATACTCCGATGCAGTTAGCGTTAAACGTGCGATTGAACTTGCTGAAGTATTACTTTTTAATAAATAAAATTTTAAAAATATTGACTTTTAAATAGATAATTTGGTAGTATTGAGAAGTGAAAGAGAGGAGAGTGAAAATTGAAATTTGAATGGAAAAAGAAAAAGCCTAAGATTGGATACAACGAAACATTTAGCGTAATAGACAAGTTGGCAGCAATCAATGGTATTGAAGAAGTGTTTGAATTTATGTACCCTTCGGAAGATAGCCTTCATAATCCGTATTTACTAAAGAATATCGAGGAAGCGAAAAACAGGATCATTCAAGCAATTGAACAAAAACAAAATATTTCAATTTACGCCGATGTTGATACAGACGGTGTGAGTTCGACAGCAATCATATATCGATACTTATTGAACTTTACTGATAAAGTTTCATACTTTCACTCGCAGAGGTCGGATGGGCATGGTATCAAGTATGGAATTGATAATATCCCAGAGGAAACTAAATTACTAATCATCGTAGATTCTTCTTCTAATGATAGAGAAGAATGCAAACTGATCACACGACGAGGCATTGATATTATCATTCTTGATCATCATACAATCACACAGAAGAATGAGTATTGTATTTTAGTTAATCCGCAACAGAAAGATTGTAACTATCCGAATAAAAATACCTCTGGTTCTCTAATCGCATATAAAGTTTGTCAAGTGCTTGATGATTACTTTCATGAAAATTACTCTGATAATTTGGTGGATTTGGCGGCGTTCGGTTTGTATTCCGATTTAATGAGTATGCTAGAATATGAGAATCGTTTTTTAATTAATCATTTCTTAAACAATGTACATAATGAAGGTTTGAGAGCCATTCTAAAAGTAATTAAAAAGGAAAATGTAAGATTAACCTCTACTGACATAGGATACTCGATCACACCGTTTATTAATGCTGCTACACGCATGGATAAGATTGAATTACCTTTAAAATTACTTACTACTGACGATCCTGTAGAAGCATTAGACATAGCAAAGGAAATGGCTGATCTAAATGAAGAGCGCAAAAGGATTCAAAAGGAATCTGTTAAGCGTCTAAGAGAACGCGTTAATGAAGATGATAGGTGTATCGTCGTTGTAGACGGTAGTCTAGGAAAAGGATTTAACGGTCTCATTGCAAATGACCTCGCAAACATCTACAAACGTCCAGTTGTTATTCTTGGGGAGACGGATGATGAATATCAAGGTAGTTTCAGGTCATATGGCAATTTCGATTTCCTATCTCTAGTCTCAGGAATGAGGATTGTTACGAATAGTGGAGGACACGCTTGCGCTGGAGGTGTCTCAATTAAAAAAGATGAACTGAGTAGATTTAAAGAACAATTAAATAAAAAATTAAAATCGGTGAAGTTTGAAACATCATTATTATATGACTTGGAACTTGAAACAAGTGACATTAGCGAGAAATTGATTAAGCAAGTGATGGAATTCGGTAGAGTTTCAGGTGAAGATTTTGAGGAACCTAGATTTCTGATTAAAGATCTTGTTGTGATCCAAAAGAATATTATAGGTGGTGGTAATACAATAAAACTTGGTTGCTTAGATGAGTCAGAAACTTGGTTTTTAGATGAATCAGATTACGAGAAAATAAAACCTAAACTTGTTGCAATGAGATTTAAGGCAGATGATGAGTTCATTCAAGGTGTTGAAGTTGGTCAGAAAATAGATATTGTCGGTACACTTAACCTTAATGAATGGATACGTTATAAGCCAAGATATGAAGTTGTGAAGACAAATCAGGTGTTTATTGATTCATATCGTATCAGCAACAATTAAATTTAAATATAAAAGTACATAATAAAAGGAGAGTATTAGCAATGACAAAATACTATGCAATTGCAATTGATTCAAAAACAAATAAGAGTTTTCGTATTGTGAACCTTCCAGAAAATCACGCAGCAGCTATGCGTAAAGCAAAAAATGAAGCGGTTCGTCTTGGGCTAGAATTCAAATATATTCGACCACTTAGCAAACGAGAAGGTTCTACACTAACCAAGTATCGTGATTATCGTCGTCGCGCAGGCCAATTATAAGAAAGGGTTGATTTAAATGGGCTATTGAACTTTCAGGGTGAAACCATCACCAATCGATAAAGTAGCAATGCAAAACTTTCTTGAACATTCGAGGTGAAAATAATGCAGACAAAGGTGATTTCAGGCTTCCCTGGTGTCGGTAAAACCGCTTTGTGCATCAGGTCAGATATCAAAGTGCTTGACTCAGACAGTAGTTCATTTTCATGGATCAGTGAAGGTATACGACATCCTGACTTTCCGAACAACTACATGCAACACATCGAAGAAAATATCGGAAATGTTGATTATATCTGCGTATCTTCACATGACGTTGTAAGAGAAGCATTGGAGGAGCAAGGAATCAATTACACACTGGTGTATCCAGACCGCTCATTGAAGGATGAATATATGCAAAGGTACAGGAACCGTGGCAGTGCGGATTCGTTCGTGGAGTTCATTGCATCGAAGTGGGATGACTTCATTGACGGTATTGAACAAGAGACGTTCCCACGGCTGATTTCACTGCAAAGAGGACAGTTTCTGTCCGACGTACTGGAGGTGATAAACCATGATATGTGACCGTGGATATTGCAAATCGTGGGCTGATGATTACGTCGGCATGTATGCAGAAGGCGAAGAGTGCCCTGCTTGTGCATCGATCATCAAGAAGGCCAAGGAATGGTTCGGTATGGGCGAACATGACGTAGATGCGATGATAAGTGCTGGCGTGGTCGAAGAACAGTTTGTGGTCAACCTATATAGACGTGAGGTATTGGGCGAACCTTCACCCTGAAAGTTTACCAGTAACCTTATTGACCACACAAAACGTAATTTTCGAGCGTTGTAAATTTTAGTGGCTAATCCCACTATTTTCACCTCGAAAGTTAAATACCCTTGTAACCATTAATGATAAATGCGAAATGCTTGCTATATTAGAGCGATTCAGTAATTGTATTTAGATATTAAAACAGTTCTTTCATGAGGTAAGGAGGTGATGAAGACATTATGGAATTCATTCAATCTATTCATTGGGAGAGTTTTTGGATTGGTGTAGTTGTAACTGTTGTTTTCGGAATTGTCGGAGCAGTAGTTCTAAATATTATTGGCGAACTATAGCAGGGAGAGGAGGTGATTCAAAGATGAAGATAAAAATGGAAAGCGTAGATGTATCTGATTTATTTAGAGACAATGTTTCAAGGTTTAAAAGACAACTGGAACAAGCGGCTATCAAGCGACAACTGTTGAGCACTAAAAAGAATATTGGGGAATGGGTAAAACCACTGCTTTGATTGAATTTGCGAAAGAATATAATTTTGATGTTGCAGTATGTGGCGCTGAAAATGTTGAGTTTTTAAGACATAAGCACGACTATCAAAACATTTATAAAGATTATTATTTTAGAGATAAAAATGGAAGTATGGCTGTAATCGATAAATATGTAAATCCTCAAGAATTAATCGATTATGGTGTTACTGTTATTACTGGCTTTGTGCGATCTAAATAATGAGAGGGGGGGGTGAGACATAAGTGTTTGAATTTCTAGTGTATTCATTTTTAGTAGCAGGAATAATTTGTTTCATTGTCGACATTTCAATCAATATAAAATATGCGATTAATAAAAAGAAATCAAATGCATTCCACGCCGAAAAATTTATTGAAAACATTAAGCACCACATTAAAAATAAAGGAGTGTAAACATGACAAAATATCAAATCGAAGGTAAAAATGAATCGTTACTCACTGGCACAGGAAATGGCGATGGGGTTATCGCTATTATCAACCTTGTGAAGTTGGACGAGAAGAATAATAGGACAAATACTCGAATCTCGTGGAGCAATGTGTCTCCAGAGGAAGCAGCGCTTTATAAGACTGGCGATACATATGAGTTGACGTTCACGAAAGTTGAACCAACCCAAGTTGAAGAAGAATAGGAGGGTGATCGTATGAAATATGGTCAGCGTGAAGTATTAGAAGTGATGGTTTTTGACGAGGATGGGAAATTGATTACCAATTTAAATTCACTAAAAAATAGTGGGATTCACCTTACCAACCATCCGTTCGTACTGGTTAAAGATGCACTGCTGGATACCAATCTGCTCAAGTTTATTGGTAAAGTCGAAGATAATAAGTTGAGTGATTATGAGCGTATGACTGGAAGCCCTAAATATTCAACGACTATTACTCTAGGTCGCAAAAATAATAAAAAATGCAGATTGATTGGTAAAGGTTATTACCGCGAGGAACATACGAATAAAGATGTAGAATTTATGTTTGAAGTTCCAAATGCAACGATCCGTCATGATATCGAATTGACACAGAGTAATGTTGAAGTTGCTGAATATGATATACTATTTAGAATTGAGCCTTTTAATAACGACGGAGATGTAATAAAAATACACATCCAATGATACAACATATAGAATTTGAAGATTGATAATATACTATATGTTGATATGAAAAGATCATGAAATTATGTTTTTAATGGGTGATGACCTATCATCAAGGAGGATTGATCGTATGGATATTTTAGCAAAAGTAAGAAGCGATATTTTGGTTGTCATAAGTAAGATGAGTTTCTTTAGGCAGGAAGGTGACATGTCTAATTATAAGACGTTATCTGATTCATTATTAATTCTATCAGGAATGCACAGAAAACACTTAATTAACAGCGAATCAGATGCAGGAAACTTCTTTAATACTGTACATGTCAAACTAACCGATGAGATTGTGTTGATTTCAAGAGGGATGGAAAAGACAATCGATAATGCCGACACGAGAATGTATCGTGATATGCTCATTTCTCTAGATAAGTTAACAAACGTTAGAAGTATGTTAACTTCAGACTTTGAAAGGATGCGGCACCAAAAACGACTACCTCAAAATGATGCATATAGAGGTAGGTTAGTGTAAGTTTCCCAAAAAGAAAACATTAGAAGGGAAGAGAAAATAGGCTTGCCAAACTTAATTACAAAGCGAAATGGAACGATAGTTGAATTTAATGTGGAGAAAATTACGAACGCTATTGAGAAAGCAGGGACTCAAACAGGTGAATTTGACGTTACCGAAGCAGAGAGGCTGACTCAAGATGTTTTGGAATTAATAGAAAACAGTGATTATGATCAACTAACTGTTGAGATTGTGCAAGATTTAGTAGAAACGGCTCTGCTAAGATCAAAATATAAGACTACAGCAAAAGCATATATTATCTACCGTGAAAAACGAAATCAAGCAAGAAAACCTGATATTTTCAAACATCGTTTAAATTTAAAGCCTTATGAATATCCAGAACTAATCAAATTTAAAGAAGCTATTCAACATTCGTATTGGCTACATACTGAGTTCAATTATACATCAGACATCCAAGATTTTAAGATTAATGTTTCTGAGGCAGAGAGAACCATAATTAAAAATGCAATGCTCGCTATTGCACAAGTTGAGGTTGCGGTCAAATCTTTTTGGGGCGATTTGTACCGTCGGCTCCCAAAACCAGAAGTAGGTTCTGTCGGCTATACGTTTGCTGAAAGTGAGGTGCGACATCACGACGCCTATTCTCATTTACTCGAAATCTTAGGACTGAATGAAGAATTTGAGAAGATTGAAAGCATCCCTGCCTTATATCAACGTATTAATTATCTGACGAAAAGTGCAACATTATCACGCACAGGAGATAATAAAGATTACGCATTATCAATTCTTTTGTTCTCGTTATTTACTGAGCATGTTTCTTTATTCTCACAATTTTTAATTATTATGGCATTTAATAAATATAAAAATATCTTTAAAGGCATGTCTAATGTAATTGAAGCAACGTCGAAAGAGGAACAAATTCATGGGCTTTTTGGAATCGAACTAATTAATATCATTCGTAATGAACATCCTGAATGGTTTGATGAGAAATTTGAAAATCATGTTATTAAAGCCTGCACTGAGGCTTATAAATCCGAAGAAAATGTTATCGATTGGATTTATGAGTCTGGGGATTTGGAATTTCTACCAAAGGCAACAGTTAAGGAATTTGTTAAGAATAGATTGAATAATTCACTTCAAAGTATTGGCTATAATCCTCTATTTAAAGTCAATAAGAGAATAATTGAAGAAACTAGTTGGTTTGAGGATGAACTTTTTACAACAAAACATGTAGATTTGTTTGCAAAGCGTTCAGTAAATTACAGCAAGCGAATGAAAAGTATCACAGCAGATGACCTGTTTTAATAATATACTGGAGGGCAAAGTTATTATATGAAATGGCTAAATGAACATAGTAGAACATTTTTATCACGAGGATATTTGACCGAAGGAATTACCCCAGAACAGCGTATTCGAGATATTGCCGAAAACGCAGAAAAAATCTTAAAAATTAAAGGATTTGCCGACAAGTTTTATGGATATATGGAGAAGGGCTATTACTCCTTATCTACTCCGGTTTGGGCCAATTTTGGAACTAATAAAGGGTTGCCGATCAGTTGTTTTGGATCGCACGTATCTGACGATATGGGAAGCATTTTATATACGCTGTCTGAAGTTGGGATGATGAGCAAATTTGGCGGTGGTACTTCTGGGTATTTTGGAGAATTACGTCATCGTGGAGAGTTAATTACTAACAATGGACAATCATCTGGCTCTGTACATTTTATGAAACTGTTTGAGTCGGCTATGGATGTCGTTTCACAAGGTAGCACGCGCAGAGGTCATTTCTCACCATATTTGCCTATTGAGCATCCCGACATTGAAGAATTTTTACAGATCGGAACTGAGGGGTTCCCAATTCAGAAATTAACACACGGAGTAACTGTTACAGATAAATGGATGAAAGAAATGATCAATGGTGACACAAAAAAACGCCAATTGTGGGCTAAACTAATTCAACGTCGAGTTGATGTTGGCTATCCATACATAATCTTTATCGATACAGTTAATAAAAACACTGTTGATGTTTATAAAGATAAAGGATTGAAAATTAATCACTCTAACATGTGTGTCGAAATTTGCTTACCTAATAATGATAAGTGGTCATTTGTTTGCAACCTTTCATCTATGAACTTGCTCCATTATGACGAATGGAAAAATACAGATGCAGTTGAGACAATGATATATTTTTTAGATTCTGTTATGACTGAATTCATTACAAAACTTGAAGAAATGCGAGATTCAAAAGATAAGGATAAGCAACTATCATTTAACTTCATGGAACGTGCTTATAATTTCGCGAAAGCAAATCGCGCATTGGGACTTGGCGTACTTGGTTGGCACTCATATCTTCAATCTAAGATGATTCCATTTGAAAGCCTAGAAGCAAATAAACTAAACGCGCAAATTTTTAATTTCATTAAAAATCGCGCATACAAAGCTTCTGAAGAATTGGCAAAACTTTATGGAGAACCTGAAATCTTAAATGGGTATGGTCGTCGTAATACTACATTGACTGCGATTGCTCCAACAACTTCTTCGGCATTTATCCTAGGGCAAGTATCGCAAAGTATCGAGCCATTCTTTTCAAATTGCTATGTAAAAGATTTTGCAAAGATTAAAGTAACTGTCCAAAATCCTCATCTTAAAAATGTTTTGCAGTCTTATGGTAAAGACACAAAAGAAGTATGGGATAGTATTCGTAAAAACGATGGCTCTGTACAACATCTTGATTTCTTAACTGACCACGAAAAAGAAGTATTTAAGACATTTAGCGAGATTGATCAATTTGTTGTCTTAGATCAAGCTGCTACACGTCAATTTTTCATTGACCAGAGTCAATCTCTTAACCTTATGATTAACCCAGAAACTCCAGCAAAGCAAATTAATGAATTGTACTTGTTTGCTTGGGAGAATGGTGTTAAGAGTTTGTATTATCAGCATGGAACAAACGCAGCACAACAATTTAGTAAAGAAAAATTATGCTCCTCATGTGAGGCTTAAAGGTAAAATATTTGCCTCATACTTATTATGTTTAGAATTTCAAAAGTAAGTATGAGGTTCACCTTATAAAAGGAGGTTTTTATCGTCCTAATGGAGAAATCAAATTACGAACAAGTAAAAGAATTCCATAATGCATTTGGTCATGAGATGCCAGATTCTCCAACGCCTATGGGAATTGATATGGTTTTGAATCGCATGGGATTCCTTGCAGAAGAAATGATCGAACTTATTCATGCTACTTCAAAAGAGCAAGATGATTTCCGTAAAAATTATTTCGAGTTATTAAAGCGGATGACAATCTCTTTTGAGAAACTATTTCATAAGTCGATTCCAGAAGATGTGTTAGCTGCACAAGTAGATGCGCTGATTGATATAAAATACTTTAATGAAGGGAATTTTACTCTTATTAGTGTCGATCCAACTGAGCCTTTTAATATTGTGCATAGAGCTAATATGGGGAAATTGTGGCACGACAATAAGCCTCGGTACAATGAATACGGTAAATTTATAAAACCTCCAATGTGGGAATTAGAATATGCACCAGAGCCTAAATTAAAATTAGAGATTCAGCGTCAGATTGAAATAAATAAGTAAAAAGAGAGGGATAATCCCTCTCTTTAGTATCAAATTTCTGCCTGTTCTTCTTTAGGCTTATTTTTACTTCCTTTTGGTCTGAATGCTTCGACAAATTGTTTGCTGTACATATTAGGTATGAAAGTAACCTCCTATTTACGTATATATCTAAATAGTACAATATTACGAATAAGAAATAAAGGTGATTATATACTTGAGTCAATACGATCTTATTTACAATGATTTAGTATCGGAAATCATTGTACACGGCATTTGGGATAAAGACCAGCAAATACGAACTAAATGGAAGGACGAAACTCCAGCATATACAAAATCATTAATCTCGAAGCAAATAATTCTTGATAATAAAGAGGTTCCAATTTTAACGACTAAGTATGTTGCATGGAAGTCGGCTATTCATGAGCTGCTTTGGTTTTACGTGAAGCGTACAAGCGATGTGTCGTATCTACGCAAGAATAATGTGAAGATATGGGAAGAGTGGACAAGATCCGATAACTCCATTGGAAAAACATACGGTTATCAATTGGGGAAACAGATATTAAGAACACAAGGCGTAACCAATCAAGTTCATAATCTGATACACGAATTGAAACACAGCCCTGCGTCGCGTAGACATGTAATTTCATTATGGAACATTGATGATTTACACGATGTATCCTTGTATCCTTGTGTTTGGCATAACCAATGGCTAGTTAAAGCAGGAAAGTTACATCTGATCGTTGGTATCAGATCAAATGACATCGCGCTCGGTAACCCCTTTAATGTATTTCAATATTATGTATTACAACGAATGGTAAGTCAGGTGACAGGTATTGATATAGGCACACTTACATTTAATATTAATGACGCACATATTTATGAACGCCATATTGAACCGTTGAAAACACAGATTAAATTAACTCCTTACAAAGCACCTACTTTATGGATTAATCCAGATATTAAGAATTTTGATGATTTCACAATTGAAGATTTTAAACTCATTAACTACAAGCATCATCCTAAAATTGAAATGGAAGTGGCTATTTGATATCGATGATCGTCGCTCATGATCTAAACCGAGCAATCGGATTTGAAGGATCGATGCCCTGGGGAACAACTTTCAAATCAGACCTCAAATGGTTTAAGCAGCATACAACCAATAAGATTGTTGTTATGGGAAGAAAAACATTTGAATCAATCGGGAAGCCCTTGCCAAATCGTACAAACGTAATTTTGACCTCTAGCACTTTAAAGGCTGTTGAACATGATAAGCAAATATATCATGTTGCTCATTCTGTCGATGAAGTATTAAATGAATGGGTGCTTGAAGACAGAGAAACGTTTATAATTGGCGGATCTGAAGTCTATAATCAATTTCTGCCTTACGCAGACCGTCTTTATATCACGCATATTGAATCAGAATTTGAAGGGGATGCTTATTTCCCCATGTATAACGCCAATCAGTATAGCGCAGTGTATGATATGTCTATGATGGAGAATGAACATATGCTTAGGTTCAAAATCTATGATCGGATAATAAAACAAAAAATCTAATTGACAGAATAATATGCAAATGCTATTATGGGATTACCTAGAAGATTAAGGTAATCCCATTTTTATTATAGAAGGAGGTAAATACATTGGAAGCGCCGTATATTGATCTTAGTAAGATTAAGCTTAGTTCTCATGCAAAACTTAGAATGAGTCAGCGATTCGAAAAGAGACCCTTGAATCAAAACTACATTCAATCAGGTTAGAATGTGCAATTGAAAAGGCAGAATTAAGATATAAAATATATAAAACTAAATCCAAATCAGTAAAACACGCATGTGAATCAAGGTTGATTGCAATTGATGAATACATAACTGAACTAGAAAATGAGTTGAAGAAATTACAAGACGACAAAAGGAAAATTGCTAAAGCAATGGCCTGTATAGTGTAGGTGAGCAATTATTAATATAAAATATTTATTTATTGTTTCGTCATACATCATCACTAATCTATTAGCTCTAACTTATCCATCGAATTTCACAGTTATTATCGCTCCATTAGTTTTTATACTCATCATCGCTTACCTTAACAAAGATGAACTCAAACAATTCGACTTAAATAAAGTGTTAAATGATGAGCATACGTATGAAACCTTAAGCAAAGTGCTATTCTATGCCTCAATATCCCAAGGTGTTCTTAACTTAGTGACTATATTGTTACTTGGCAAACCAGAAGCATCGATTATTCAATCAGATTTCATTCCATTCGTTTCATTGACAACAGTGTGGTTCGCGCCGTGCATCGAGGAATATCTGTTCCGAAGAATTATTTTCGGAACCCTACAAGGCAATATGGAGAACTTTTCAGTCTTAGCAGCTACTATTAGCTCATTATTATTTGCAGCAGGACACATGAGCATATATGGCTTTCTCGGTTACTTTGCAGCGGGAATGGTTTTCTGTTACTTCTATCATAAAACGAAAAAATTATATATTACGATAATATCACATATGGTTTACAACTTTTTAGTTATTCTAGCACAATCAATTCAAATCGCATGGAGTGGGTTATGAGCAAATCAAATGCAACAGAGGCATTCTTATCAAAGTGTTTTAAGGATGGAATGACAGTAACGATCAGTCCGATGTTTGGTGAAAAGTATAATATTAAAAATCATACATATAAGTTTACCGAAGAAGTCTTAACCGAAATGCTTTCAACTGGTCGATGCAAAATACGACACAGGGACGATAAACGAGTAATGATTGAGGGGATTGTAGGTGAGTAATCATGGGACTAGACACAGAAGATGGATCAATTACTGTTTAAAGCAAGCACTAAAAAACGATGTATCACTAAGATGTAGCCATTGTTCTGTCTTAGTGAAAGGGGGAAGATTAATCTCAATAGGTTTAAACAGAAATAGGATGGGCTGCTTAGGATATCGAGGATACAACTTGAAGGGTTGGCACAGTGAACTTGATGTTCTACATCGACTAGATCCAGAAATAATTAGCGGAGGTGTGCTATACACAAGTGGCTTGAGTCGAGGCGGCAATATTCTTTATTCTAAGCCTTGTGAATACTGTCAGAAGTATCTGAAGCAATTCAAACTAAAGGCAATTTATTATGCATTACCTGATAATACATACGATATGATGGTCATTTGAGATGATGAAAGAATAATTTTAGGATATTAAAAATAATGGCTCTTCGGATTTTATGGTGGAATGACCGATTGCCGTAATCCATTATTTCAAGAATTGGATACAAGGATAAGTGAATAGTAGACCCACTAATCGACAGAAGGTGAGTAGGTGAAAGAGCCAATTAGAGTTAAAGGAATCTGTACTATATGTTGGGAAAACAGCACAAAAGACAGTAAATATGATGATGTTTGTGACAAGTGCTTACCGTTAACAGAGCCAAAGAGGAAAGAGAAATAGTTACGCATCACGACGAAAATGTGTAGCAATCAACTGGAAACTGAATCATCTGTTTCCACCATAAAATCCGAATTCCCAAAATAATAAAATAGTGAAAACAAAATGAATAGGGGAGTATGGATGAACAATGATAGGTTATGCGAGAAATGCGGCATGAAAACACATATCAAGTATTTGGGAAAATGGCTGTGCCGATTACATTTACACGAGTTATTAAGGCTCTTCGGTTTTTTTGGTGGAATAGCCACTTGACCGAATACATTATTGCAAGTAAATGGTAAGTGAATAGTAGAAACATATTGTGCAGTAAGGGGGAAGTGAGAATATGAAAAAGAAAGTTGCTTCACGCAAATTAAAACGCACATGTTCATGTTGCAATAAAGCTTTTTCGAAAGGTGAAACTTATCACATTGACAGAAGAGTAATCAAAGAATTTGGTGAAATATTCGCTTTTGAATATTTGATTTGTCCTAAGTGTAAATACAAAGCAGAACAAAGTAGACATAGATTTTTAGCGTTCATAAGTGACGGCAAATGCAAACACCCTATCACTGATATCGTTTGGACAACGATAGCTGGTGAAGATTATGTAAAAGAACCATCACACACAGAATGTTGTATTTGTGGTGAAGTAGTTTAATGCACAATACGACGATAATGCGCAATGAAAACTGGAAATCAAAGTGGTGATTTCCACCACAAAATCCGGATACCCGTTATTAATAGATCGCGACAGAAAAGGTTTGATCGTTAAGTAATTCAATGAATATTGAAGAACTTGGAGGTTGCCATGAACGAACTTGACCTTTACAGGTTTTGTGAAGACAAAGAAATGGATTGGCGCGGCGAAAAACTGATTATGTGGCTTAGCCCTTACGACATAACGGATTTTGCTAAACTGCTCGGTGACGATTATCTTAGCGAAGGTGGCATGGAAGTCCATTTGCTAATGGGTGGCACAATCGGCCTAGAACTAAACGATATTTGTGAGTGTTTTGATATCGAACCAGAACGGATTTATCCAAAAGAATAATGAACATTCGTGAATATTGAGGAACATGGGGGAGATGAACGATGAAAGAGGAGCCATTAACTTGTTGCGAGTGCGTTTCTTGGAATGACGGAAAGTGTGATAGGTACGCATGGATTGATGGAGTATCTGAATATTGTCAGGCAAATGAAAGTGCTTGTGATGAGTTTTATCCGAAAGAGCAATAAACACAGGGAAGTAACCCTTCCCCGTAGGGAGGATAAAGAAGATGGACGCACCAGAAAAGAAAGCTGAACGACTTCTAAGTATGACGGACGGATGGGTTAAACAGATGATTATCGACCTTATCGATGATATACGCCAGCGCAAAGAGCAGTATGAACGACTCAACAGGGCGTATGAGGTGCTGGAAACGAAATTGAAGGAAATGGGATCGGATTACCCGTCGGTATTGTCAGTAATCGCTTGGGCACAACGCATAAAGGATGGGAAAGAAGAGCCGCAAATATGCGTTGATTGTCAGACTAGGAACGCCGTTAATGACCAACTTTGCGATCATTGTTATTCAGAGTGGGAGAATGAAGGAACTTTGGAGTAAAGGACGGTGAGCAAGAGTGATCGTATGGAGGCGATACGGAGAAACGCTTGATATGCAGCCGCCACGCAATGTCCCGTGTCTAGTGACTAACGGCAAGTTTGCCAGAACAGCCATCTACGAGTTAGATGCGCAAGACGGTGTATACCGTTGGTACGGACAAGGTGGCTACAGGATAAACGGAGTTACCCATTATGCGGTTATTAATTTGCCAAGGGACGGTGAATAAGAGTGAAATACAAGAATGGAGATACAATCCATACTATATATGGCGAGACGGCAACGATTGTTCGCGTAGGTAAAGACCTGATGGAACTGACTAAATTAGATAAGCAGATTAAAATAGGTCACTTTATAGACGGAGTACCATGTTACAGCAGTTTTATACCAACACATGAGATTGATGGTCTAATAAAGGGACGGTGAGCAGGGATGAGAGAGGTTCAGATACATTCGGTATACCGACATTACAAAGGTAACTTGTACTACGTTATAGCACTTGCGTGGCACACCGAAACAGCAGAAAAGATGGTTGTTTACCACGCTTTATACGGTGACTACGAAACATTTGTACGGCCAATGGACATGTTTCTGTCTGAAGTAGAGGAAGTCGCTAAAAACCCGACAGGTCAGCGATATCGATTTGAATTAATGGAGGAATACTATGAGTAGAGAGCTAGACTGTTCGGAGTTAGATAAAGAGTTTGCGAGATTTAAACATACCATAGTATAATAATGATAAGGAGACTTTTAACGATGAACAAAATAACTAAGCACGTTATCAAGCATAACGAACTTCCTCCAATCGACCAACACGAACTCAATAAGTGGGCTGTCGAAGTGGCCAATGATCTTGGAAAGCAAAAAGAAGCAAAGATCGAGATTATCGAACAATATATAAATCTTTTCCTCAATTATTCAAAACTTATGGATAAATATGTTCCAGAGTGGAGGCATTTTGCTAAAGATGAGATCAATCAGCTTAAAAGTAAATTGCAATAAAACCCCATTTCACAATAAATAAAGAGCGAAAAGGTGAGGGTAATTTTGAACTCAAAGGTGCGAAAAATAAAGGAATCTTACGCATATTATCCATTGGACAATACAGACCGAATTAATATCAATGTTCTACTGGCGGAGATAACAAGACTAGAAAGTGTTCTTTTAGAAATTGATACACATATCAGGTCGACGGAAGATCCAATTCCTTATATCATCGATACACTAAAAAGATCTATGCCTGAATATTACCACTAAAAACACGTTATTTGAAGAAGTCATGAAGATAGTCTTTTGGTATTACAATAGAATAAAATGTGATTTTTAAATGGCGATGGGAGGATAAATACATTGATCGAGCAATTAAGTCATATACACGGACTAAACAAGATAGTCGAAAACATGAAATATCAACTTAATAATCAGTGGCATGGAAAGAAATTAGATATAGGAGAATTGGTGTTTGAAGATAATAGTTATGATTTTACATTTCATAGTATTGAGATAGATGGAATGTTAATTCGAATCGATTACTGGATAGATGATAATGGCAAATCGGTTAGATGTTATGACTATATCCAGGTTGAGCAGTTTCTTAAATACGTAAAATTGATAAATGAATAACTAAACGTGAGTTTCAAGAGAAGGAGAATAATCGTGACAGAAGTTGAACGAGCAGAAAGCTTTGCAACCTCATTTGTTATGATGTATAAGCGAATGCAACAGAAAGGCTTCAACTCCTACATATGCGATCCAGAATTCCACTTTGCAGACGAAGGCTTTCAGGAAATGACCATTCAACAAATACGACTTCAGGGCTATAAAGTACTTCGAAAGTACGATGACGATGGATTGGCAATTATGTTAATAGAAGATAATTAAAGTTAATTTTATTAGAAATGATAAATCTAAGTCAATATGTCAGATGTTAAAAGTGTGTTTTCAAGACTAGAAGATAATGGAAAATCAGGTGTCTACATTAATCAACTAACGGAATTTAAGGTTAGAAAGAAATGGGATGAATTGACTTGTAGAGTTGAAAGTGGATGGGGATTGAAAGCATCTCAGAAAAACGCGGTGGTCATGATGGTTGTTATTGATAAAGATGAATTCGAACGCATTTGCAACGAAATAGATACCGATAAATCTTGAGGTTCTATTTTTAATGAGAGCATTAAAGTTAATTTTAAGAGGTGAAAAATGAAAATTACTGAATTGGCAAGATGGAATGACGGAAGTTGGGGAGAAATTGAAGAGTTATTAAGTAATAAAGTTGGCATTGGGAACATTGCTCCAATTAGCGGGACAGCAGTCGAAGACATATTTAGACTTAAGGGAATTGTTATTAAGGCAGGAGATCCGTATAAAACTTATTATGTGTATTTTAACTGGCATACGACTCTTGGATGTAAAACGAAATTTGAGATAACAAAAGACAAGAAGATTAAATATAAGGTTGAAAAACCTAGCGAGACTGCATTTCAAGCGTTTGGATCTGAGATTGTAATATTGAATATTAAGGAGTAGATAATGTGGCAAATTATAACGAAAAATATTATGTATACACAAAGAACGGCAAACGACATATGGCAAAAAGGCGAGGATTATGACTGGTGGCGAGATGATAATACGAATGATGAAATTAAAGATGTGATTAAATATGTTCCATATAGCGAAGTAAAGATAGTCAAAGTTACATATTTTAAACCTAGCGGCAAATATTACACTAGCGAATACATCGAGATCCCTTCAGACATGAGCAGCTATGATGCACTATATAAGGAACTGCCACAACGTCATCGTATCAAGAGCATGTTTATGCTTGTTCAGAATAGTGAAACTGAAGGTGAAGAGCTTGAGCCATACATTGTATCGTGCTTGTTTCATCCGAAAGAGTCTTGGAATTAATTAATGTTATGAAAGTTAAAAATTTAAGGAGCTGTTAAGAGATGAACGCATACGAAGTTAATGGATATATCATAGCAGCCAGAAGTAAGAATGAGGCTTACTATCTGTTCCTTGAAGAAGAAAATAATCTAGAATACGCATTTGATAACGGTCTGGAGTTAAGTGAAGGTGAAGATGATACGTATACAATTACTATTCGTCGACTTACTCAAAAGGAGATGGATGGGAAGGATATTCGTTGTCACAGTTATGATGAAGATTATTGCAAAACTTGCGCCGACTTAGATGATTATCTTTATAAATCGATTCAAGAATTAATAAATCAGAAAAATAGCGTCGATTTTCCATGCGTGATTGCTGAGGAAGATTGAAGATCTTAAAAGCTAGATTTTAATAGAGCAAGTGGAGTTGGAAAATGGAAAGAGAAATGAACTTCTTAGAAAATATCAATCATATCATCAAAAAATACAGTTTCACATAAATTCTGGAATTATAGTCATGCAGACATTTATCTACATAAGATCAATGCGATAAAAAATGACTTTAAGCATCTTAGGAATTCATATTGTTGGAATTAATCGAAGTTGATAAAATGTCATTTTAAAAAGGAGATTATAAAATTATGAAATATAATGCGAATGATTTTTTTGAACGATACTTTAACATCGAAGAAATGGAATTGTTTAAAGTGCTTGATGAGTTACCCGAACTCGGAGATGGTGTATGGCTTGGTGGTGGGGCATTACGGCGAACATTGGTGTCACACGAACTTGATTCTGACTTTGACTTTTTCTTCTCTTCGGGAAAGAAATTAAAAAAATTTCGAGAAGAGTTAGTTGCCAGCGGAGCAAATAAGACAGCATCAAATGACCATCAGGAAACGTACACATATCAGATTGGTAAAAAATCATACATAATTCAATTGATAAAAATTGCTTTCTATGAGAATCCAGAAGATCTAATAGACTCGTTTGATTTCACCATCACGCAACTTGCTTATGATGGGGAATACCTTTATTGCGGAGACTATACTTTATGGGATCTTGGTCGTAATCGTTTGGCGCTACATAAATTAACATACGGCGTAGCCACAATGAGACGAATGATAAAATATACAAAACAGGGTTATACGGCATGTTCTGGCACAATGCAAAGCATTCTTGAAGCCGTTATTGAAAATCCAGATGTAGTTCGTTCGGAAATACAATACATTGACTAAAGAGACGTTTGAAAAACCTTGAAATATAAGGGTTTTTTGAAACGAGAAATAAGATAATATACAATTTCAAGAGGTGAATAAATGAAATTATCTATTACGTTTCTAATATTCACATTAATATTAACTGCTTGTAGTAGTTATGATGCAACACCTGTCAATTCGACAGTTAGCGAAAATGATCCATTAATTAGAATTGGCTTTAGTAAAAAAGTTGAATCCAGTGGGATAAGTATTATTGAAGACACTGAAACAGGTTGTCAATATCTCATTTTTTCTGATATATATCAAGCAGCAATGCATCCTAGGTTAGACAGTAGTGGTGACGTAATGTGTAATAGATAACATCTCATTAACCTATTAAAGCAAAATATCACAATATACATATCCATAAGTTTATGGTACAATCTCCTTAGACGAATTTGTATACATTGTATGCTATCGTGTGCTTCTGAGCGATCCGCGAATACAAATGAAACTAGGGAGGTTGTATAATGAGCAACATATGCGTGTTCGATTTAGGCTTCGGCTGGACTAAAGGTAAGTTCAAAGACAGGATCTTCTTACAACAGTCAATAATTGGGGAGCCGACTCCAATGTTCGAACAGAATTATGAAGCAAATGACTTGATCTATGATGAGCAATATTTTGTAGGTAACTTAGCAATACGACACAGCAATCTCAAGTTCTTCTCTATGAAAAACAACAAGTCTGATGCATGGGTAAGTGAAATATTCATGAAGGCTGCTGTGGGCTATCTGAGTAAGAATGAAGCGGTGAATACGATCACTGGTCTCCCAGTTAAGTTTTACTTTAATCAGAAGGACGATATGGCTAACGTTATAAACGGTATTAATGAAAGTGAAAAATATAAAATAAGGTTATCGAACAATAATCCATTTTCAGTTAGACCGAGAATTGAAAAGATTAAAATAGTCCCACAGGGTTACGGCATTGCAATGGATTACCTATTGAATAACGATGGATCACTTAAGAACAAAGAAGTGGCTAAGAAACGTATATTAGTCATTGATCTTGGTTTTTACACATTAAACTTGCTCGGACTAGAGACGATGAAAATTATGAAGGAGTCCACTTCTGCCTTTTTGGGAGTTGATTCAGCCTATAAATTACTCGAACAATACATTCAAAATCAATTTGGTAAGTCACCAGCTCGATATGAATTAGACCAATATGTGATAAGTGGAATATATGAGGGAGTAGATATTACACCACTTATCCAGAGAGCGTTTAAAGGATTAGCTATGCAAATTCAAAATGAGATCGACAGTTTAAATCTTCACTTCGACTATTACCTTATCGGAGGTGGTGCTGCACACGCGATATACGAACATTTAGACTTACCTAATAAACTTCTTGCTGATCAATTGTCACAGATAAGAGGTTATGAGAAGTTAGGTGTTCGTACATGGAAATAGTGCAAGCGAGATTGAGAAAAGGTAAAGACGATGATTTAAGAGAAGCATTCGATAACCTTCCTAAGTTTATGGATTCTGCCGATATTGTTAGAGCAGCATTACGAATGTATTTTGGATTGGATGGAACGATTAAAGTTAAATATGAAATTCCATCTAAAGTTGAACGAGGAACTCAAGTAAAACCTATACTAAAGAAAGTCGAAATTAGTGATGAGGAACTAGAGAATAATCTAGATTCATTTTTGGATGAAGCATGATTTCAAATGGTGGGCAATTGCCTACCTATACATATTGAAATGTCCCGTTTTAATAAAGGAGGAGAGTAGGATGAAGAATGGTGATTGGGTTAAAATAAAAACAAGTTATAGTAACGGTACGGTTAAGATTGGTTACATTCTTGATAACTCTGCTGCTCCTTGATATTCAATCATGCAAACCTACCCCAAAATAAAAGATCTAAATATGGCTAAAATAGATGCTTACAATTACAATCTTGAGTTATTGGATGTTGATGGTATGGATATGAACCAATTAGATGACTTAATCGATATTGTGCTATCAACTAAAGATAGGGAATGGTTTTTAGAACTAACGAATGCAAAATTGAGTGTGAAAAATTCAAGGCTAATCGGAAAATCGTGTGGAAATGAGCATTTTTGATAGAAAACAGAGACTATGTATCAAGAAATCTAAATTCGGATTATCCTGTGTAAAAAATAAAAAATAAAAATAATAGATGTAGGAGTGTTGTTATTGAAATTGCTTAGTTTATTTTCGGGAATCGGTGCGTATGAAGAAGCGTTAAAGAATATTGGAGTTGATTTTGAGTTAGTTAATTACTGTGAAATTGATAAGGTAGCATCTAAATCGTATGCAATCATTCACGATGTAGAAGAGTCGAAAAATTTGGGAGACATCACGAAAGTTGAAGAACATAAACTTTTAGATTTTGATTTAATGACGTATTCATTTCCGTGCCAAGATATTTCAGCATTGGGTAAACAAGATGGGTTGTATAATTCAGAAGGTCTTAAAACAAGAAGCGGCTTGTTCTTTGATGCATTACGTATTGCCAAGTATAAACAACCTAAATATATGATAGCGGAAAATGTTAAAGCATTAGTTAATAATAATCTAATTCATCAATTTGATATGATGGTCGAACTTCTAGATGATGCTGGATACAATACATATTGGAAAGTGTTAAATAGTAAAGATTATGGAATTCCACATAGTAGAAATCGACTTTTTATCGTTAGTATTAGAAAAGACATAGATGATGGAAGTTTTGCATTCCCCAATCCAATACAACTAATAAAGAAAGCCAGCGACTATTATGATGATGAAGTAAGTCAAGAACATTACATAAACACTGATAAACAAATGAAATACATATCTGAATTTCGACTAAAAAAGAAATACAGTTCATTGAATGCTGATGTTATTATTTGTCAAACTACCAAGCAAGGTAATTTATCTAACCCTCAAAACTTTGTCAAAGACGAAAAAGGATACAGGGTTATGACTTCAAGAGAACTATTGGCGTTACAAGGATTCAAAAAAGAATATGCTGATAAGTTGTTAAAAAATGGGATTACAAAAGAACAGATTGGGAAAATGAGTGGCAATTCTGTAACAGTATCTGTACTTGAATGCATTTTTGAAAACTTACTGCTGAAAGATAACTTGAAGCCCTGATTGCCTTACAAGTATAATTTAGAAGCAACACACTCTAAATGGTAGGTGATTGTAATGATTTTCTTTTCTCGTGAAGTTGTAATGAATGATATTGAAAGATTTGCAAGGGCTATAAACAATGATTATAATGCGAAATCTTGCGAAGTCTATGTGGAACAAAAAGGTGAATCTTTGTGGCTTGGATACGCAATTGACAAAAAGTTTCAAATCAAAATGCCATACGTTTTCAATGAGAGTGGAGAAATTTCACAAACAACGAAAGTTTGGACTATCTCAAAGGACGGGAAAATTATCAACAATGAATGCAGAACATTAGGTGAGGCATTTGAAATAATAGGATTGAAGAAAATAAACGAGAATCAATAAGGAAAGTTATCTACAATCGGAATATACTGTGGAAATTCTCGTGATATGGTGGTAGAATTATTCGAAGCTACCCTTAAAGGAGGATTTCCATTGGATATTCTAAACCTTCCGCATTTGAGAGTAATCGATGTTAAAGAGAACGAATATGACTACGGCATACACGCTGAAACCGTTTTAGACAGCGAATTACGTTGCCCTCAATGTGGATTTACCGAGCATCATAAGCACGGTATTATCAAGCAAATGTTTTGGGATATACCAATGCACGGTAAGCGTGTGGGAATATGGATTAAACGCCAACGCTACAAGTGCAAAAGTTGCTCTTCAACCTTTATGGAACCTCTTCCAGATATGGACGACAAACGTACAGCCACCAGAAGGCTTGTAGAACACATTGAAAGAGAATCATTAGAAACCACCTTTGTAAAGCTTTCAACGCAAGTAGGAGTCAACGAGAAGACCATACGCAACATATTCAATGATTATGTTGCCGTTTTAGAAGCAGGAAGGGTAATAGAAGCACCACGTTGGCTAGGTATGGACGAGGTTCATCTGCTAAATGATGAACGATTTGTACTGACTGACGTAGAGAACAATACAATGATTGACCTAGTGTGCGACAGACTTCTAGAAACCGTTGTAAAACGCCTTCAAGCACTTCCTAAAATCGAAAGAGTGGAATTGGTCACAATGGATATGTGGCGACCATATAAGAGTGCCTGTAAGATTGTCATTCCAAAGGTTCCGATAGTCATTGACAAGTTTCACGTAGTAAAGAAAGCGAATGAAGGCTTGGAGAAGGTTAGACTTGAAAATCGTAAAACATTGAGCGCAAAAGAGCGCAAGCAACTAATGCACGAACGGTTTGTGCTATTGAAACGCAGAGCCAATCTAAACGATTTTGAGAAAGAAAAGTTGGAGCGTTGGAGTAAGCAGTTTCCAATATTGGCGAAGGCTTATGAGGTTAAAGAAGGCTTGTTTGAAATGTATGATTATGACTACATCGATGCCTTCAAGTGGTATGCCGAGTGGAAGGAGAGGTTCCCAGATGAACTGAGACCATACTTCAAAGATTTGCTCACAAGTCTCAAAAATTGGGAGAAAGAGATATTCAACTACTTCACTCACAAACACATTACAAACGCCTATACAGAGGCTCTGAATGGCTTGATTAAGGTGGCATACCGTACAGGTCGTGGATACAGTTTTGAAGCGTTGAGAGCAAAAATGATTTTCACAAAAGGTGTCGATAGGATTGAGATACCTAAATACGATAAAGGCTACACAATGCCCAAACGTCTTATCCACGCTCCGCTACCTAATATTGATTGGAACACATTCGGTAAACCAGAGGAGCCGAGAAACCTTGGAGCAGACATTTCCACAATTGTACGACTCATTGAAGAGGGGCTTATATAGCCTTTCTTCACACACTAAAATCCGAATAGCCAAATTAAATAATAGATAATCAAATTGTAGTTTTAACAGGTGATAAAGGGTGATGGACAGTTGCTTATAAAACCTTCATTAGAAACAGCAATAACAACGAAGTATGAAAAACACTGGATAGAGGATTTTGAAGAATTGGAGCAATCTTTCAAACAAGATTCTCCGACAGTAGGTGTACTGGACGCTGAGACAACAGGCTTGCATATTAAGAAAGATAAGCCGTTTATGTGGGTATTCGGATACCTTTTGCCTAAGAATAAACAAACTGAAAGTCTCAAAGGTAAAGTATTTGCATTTAACCACAATCCTAAATTTCTTAATCAAGTGATACAGTTATCTAAAAAACTAAAAATTTTGTTTGGACATAATATAAAATATGATTTACATATGGCTTTAAACGGCAACGCCGAAGGGATTTTCGAATTAACTAACATAATGGACACAATGGGACTATGTAGACTTTCGTTTGATGCAGTTTCAGCACGTGACGGTGGAGATAAATTAGGACTAAAAGAAGTGTCTAAAAAATATATCGATCCTTTAGCAGAAGAGTTTGAAAAAGCGGTCAAGAAAGAATTGAAGAAAATAAATGATGAAAAACGTAAAGTGTTGATTAATAGACTCAAACCTTTAGGATGGGGCATTGGAAAACTAAAAGACGTTTACAAGGTTAAGAAACGCGGTGTAATCGATATATATACATTAGAAAAAAATCAACGCTGGGTCGAAGTTCCTAAAGAAGTAGAGGAAACTTATAAAAATTGGATTATAGAGTACCCTCCTGCAACTTATGCAGAAGTTGATCCGATTGTAATGAGAGAATATATTTTTGGTGACGGTATTTACACTTTAGAATTAGCAGCAAGGTGCTACCCGATAGTAATGAAACGAAATCAAAAACAAATACTTGAGCAGGAAAATAAATTAATTATTGATTTGCTTGCGATGGAACGAGTAGGTATGAGAGTTGATATGGAATACCTCAGAAGTTCTTTTATTAAATGCGATAATGAGATACAACGACTCTATGAGGAATTGTGGTCGATTGTTGGCGAATACATCACTGTTGCTCAATCAAAAGTAATAGCCGATTATTTTATGAAAGAATTGGGCATTGAGACAGCCACAACAGATAAGAAATTTTTAAAGAGGCAAAAAGAACATAGAGTATCACAGTTAATAACTCGACTCAGGCGACTAGAAAAGTGGCAATCAACATACATATCAAGGATTTTAGAAGTTGCGGAATATGATGGACATTTTTATACACAGTACGGACAATTTAACACTGTGTCAGGTAGACTTGGTTCGGATGCGCAACAGTTTCCTAAAGAACGTATTTTAACTGAGCAAGGAGAAAAATACGAAGATGTGCACGGTGTGGGATCTGCTCCAATTGAAATGGAAATATTCTTTCCAAGGAGAGCATTTATTCCTGAGGGCGGTATATACAAAAAGATAGCTTATTTTGATTTATCTCAAATTGAGTTAAGAGCGCAGGCCAATTACACACTTTTACTGGGTGAAGCTGATGTTAACTTATGCAGGGCTTATATGCCGATCTATTGTAAACACTATAACACTGGTGAGGAGTACAAATTTGATACATTGGAAAACAGGGCTAGATGGAATGAAAAAGACGAAAATGGCAACTCTGCTTGGTTATTAGAGAATGGAGAACCTTGGACTCCTACTGACGTACATAGTGAAACCTCTCATAATACGTTACTTACCTTGAATTATAAGTGCGAAGAAAAATATAAGAATTACACACATGTCGATGCTGCACCTGTAGATGAAAAGTCTTTCAAGAAGTTTTGGAGATACATAGGAAAAATGTTCAACTTTATGCGTAATTATGGCGGCGGTGCAAGTAAAGCGGCAGAAGCCTTAGAAATTGAAATGTACATTGCTGAAGCATTAGTTAAAGGCTGGTCAAGCACATTTCCAAAAGTAGCGCATTATCAACGAAAAGTTTCAGAAGTTATTCAAAAGAAACATTATGCTCTTAATATGTATAAACGAATGTATTATCTTACTGACACTGACAAAGCATATAAAGTTGGTAACTATTTAGTTCAAGGTTCGTGTGCCGATATGTTTAAAGACTTTATTATCAAAATCAATAAATTCTTAAGAGAAAATAATTGTAAATCGAAGCCATTAGCGAATATTCACGATGAGATTCAATTTCTAATAGCCGATGGGGAGGAATGGATTTATCCACATATAAAACAAATTATGGAGGATGTTGAATGGATGCAAGTACCTGTAGTTGTAGATCTAGAACTTACTGAAACGAGTTGGGCTGAGAAAAAAGAAGTTCATCTTGAAAGAATATGTTAAGGAGTGATATAAATGAAAAATCAAAAAACGTTGAAAAGTAAGCGAATTTACTTGACCTATTTAGACAATTCAGGCGATGAAATCACACTTTCATTCCGTGACGAAAATGCAATGAATTATCACATCTCAGCCAACAAAATCACAGAAAATAGAATCAAATATAGAGGATATGTAAGCCCCAAAGACTTGATGGGACTACCGAGTAAATCTGCTGTATACAGTGCAATATCTCTATTTGAATCATGCTATGGACTACAGGAGGAATTTTAAATGGATAAATTTGAGTTTAGTCGCTTTGAATTTGGAGTTCCAAACGCACAAGAGAAAGAGGTATATACATATTGCAGCGTCACTCACGCAGAAATCTATCATGGTGACAATTACTTAGAAACCTTGAGCGGAGATGCATTACTGGATGATAAAGAGATATTGATGGAGCACTTTCAGGTGGTTCGTAAAGTTGCAGGAGAGGAGGTGACTGATTGAACGCAGGAAAAAAATTTGAACAGTCATGGAAAGAAAGTTGCGAGAAGACATCATTCTATTATCATCGACTGCCAGACACAATGAAATGGAAAAAAGATGACTCTTCAAGGTTTACGCTTGAGAATCCTTACGACTCACTTCTGTATGCAAAACCTCATTTGTTTGTATTGGAACTAAAGAGCACTCAGAAAGAATCCATAAGTTTTATTCCGTATAGCGATAGTACAAAACCATATGAGAACCCAGAAAATAAATTGAGTGGCATCATGATTAAGCCTCATCAAGTGAAGGCATTAATGCATGAATCAACAAAGGATGGTGTTATATCTGGATTTGTTCTAAATTATCGTGTTAATAAGTCAAAAAAGAATCCTAAACCTAATGAAGTTTTCTTCGTACATATAGATGACTTTTTAAAGTATGCAAACATAAGCAAAATGTCGAGTATTAATCGAGAGATCTGTAGACAGATTGGAGTTAAAGTTGAAGGCAGACTCAAGAAAGTTAATTATACATATGATATTGAGAAGTTTGTGGAAGATATTAATAGACAAATGAGTAACTCAGATCTATCATTTGGGCAGGTGTATAATAATGACGACTTGTCCGATGAATCGGACAATCTGAATACTGCATATGGTCAATTATGAGGTGATCATATGGCAAAAAAGATCGATGAGAACGATATGGAGATGAAGATTAGTTTCTCAAGTAAGATTCACTACGAATCTAAAAATGAATTCGATACCTTACTTGAGCAGTGGATTAGGATGATACTAAACAAATATTCTACTGGTATACAATCGGACTAATAAGTTATAATACATACATAAAAACTAAGTCACTGGAAAGGTGATATCGTTTGATAATATTACGAGATAAAGAGAAACTTAATCGGCAACAACTTGAAGCCTTGATTGGAAAAATCAAGGCTATTATTTATCCAAGGGTATCTTCTGATGGACAGATCGATAATTACTCAATTGACACTCAGATCGAACGCTGTATATTCCATGCAAAGACTAAGTTAAATATCGAGGAAGATGAACTTCTTATTTGCATTGAAGAAGGAGAGTCAGGTGATAATCCCAATAGACCGATGCTCAACTATATGATGTTTTTACTTGAAAAGGGTATTGGCAAAAGTATCATTATCCTGCATCCAAACAGATTGAGTCGCTATCTCCATCTCCAACAGAATATCGCCCATAGGGTGTGGGAGATGGGCTGCGACCTTCACTTTGTTGAAATGGACTTTGATAAAGACAACCCTGAACAAATGTTCATGTTTAATATCCAAGGATCTGTTGCTCAATATAATAAAGCTAAGATTCTCGCTGATACCAAGCGCGGACGTAAAAAAATGGTCAATAGTAATAAAATTCCCGGAATGAATAGGTGTTATGGCTATACTTACGACAAGGACTTAGATACGTTAGTGGTAAACGAAGAAGAAAAAGCAGTGTATCTCAAAATGGTCGATTTATTACTTAATCAAGACAAGACATGTTCTGATATTGCACGAATACTGTCCAGAAAGCATCCTGCTCCTAAGAAAAGTAAATGGTATCAAACAACGGTAAGTAGGATATTAAACAATCCATTATACACGGGTACTTATTTTTATGGTAAGACTGAGACAATACAAAGTCATGGGAAGAAAACAACCATAAAAAAACCAAAAGAAGAATGGTACAAAATTGACATCCCTCGGTATATAGATGAAGAAACGTATAACCGCATTCTAATTAAATTAAAGAAGAACTCAAAGAATAGTTCGAAAATGGGCAGACCTTCAGACGACTATCTTCTCAAAGGAATTGTGAAATGTGGACGTTGTGGAGCATCTGTATCATCAGGCGTAACTTCAAAGACAAAAGAAGGTCTAATTAAGTATTACGCATGTACCGCAAAGTCCAAAAAAGCTTTTGAAAATGGCGAGTCTAATAAGGTGTGTAGAGGTCGTAATTGGCGTGTTGATAAAATTGACCAAAAATTGTGGGATCTGGCGTGTGACATCATTAGCAATCCAGAGGAACTATTGAGGAAAATTTCCGAAGATAATTCCTCTACGGAAAAGTTAGTGGAGTTCCGTAATAAGAAAGTCAGTTTAGAAAAAGACCTTAAGGAGAAAAATGCTGCTATAGAACGATATATCGATCTGTATGCTGAAGGGATCATAAAGACAAAGCAAGCACTAGAAGAAAAGTTAATTAAGGTTCGTGAAGAGGTTGAGGAAATTGAAAGGGAATTAGTCATTATTGGAGATCATTTGATGTTTGAGAGTGCAGAATCTGATAAGATTAATGCGATGCAGAAAACACTGGAAAAGTATCAAAAGATACTCAAGTCAGAAGAGCTAACATCAACTGATAAACGTCAAATCATGAATATTATTTTCGAAAAAGTGATTTTGCATGATGACACAATCGAACCAGTTCTTAAATTGAGATGGTTCGAAGAAGAGGGAGAGAATAGTATAGGCACACATAAAAACTTAATCATTGGTCAAGGCAATGGAGGATATGCGTACGCAATTCGTACTCATCTTGGCAGGCTACCCAGCGGAGATTGACCATTTTCTGCTTACGAATCCCGGTCTTCCTTCCAGGTTCCCCATCCAGATCGATTTTCCTGATTATACGGTGGATCAACTGCTGCAAATCGCTGAGCTTATGGCCAAGGAACGGGATTACATCTTGCTGCCGCAATCACTGTTCAAGCTGCGGCAGCATCTGATGCAGGAGAAACAGATGAGTCTATTCTCCTTCAGCAACGCTCGTTATGTGCGTAATATGATCGAGAAGGCGATCCGACATCAAGCTGTACGGCTATTGACCCAATATTCGAACAGTGTTCCCGGTAAGCTGGAGCTAATGTCCATTCGCCCCGAAGATTTTAAAGTAGACCTGCCATCGGGCGGAAGCGGCCGAAGAGAAGGTATAACCGGGTAAAATAAAGGAGCTTAGATTTCGAGCTATGAAACATATTACACATGAAGTGGATAATGGAATGAAGGACCGTGCGGTGCTCATCAGCTTAGTAACGCCGGATGTTAAGCGAAGTGGCATGAATCCAGAGCAATCGCTTGACGAGCTCGTCAATCTGGCCGAGACGGCAGGCGTAGAAGTACTCACAACTATCACTCAGAATCGAGAATCCGTTGATACGAAGTGGTTTATTGGTAAAGGGAAGGTCGAGGAGCTTCGCGCGATATCTGAGGAGCTCGGCGCGACGACGGCTATATTCGATCAAGAGCTGTCCGGAGCACAGGTCCGTAATCTTGAGGAAGTACTCGATCTGAAGATTATCGATCGTACACAGCTCATTCTCGATATTTTCGCGCAGCGCGCCAAGACAAGAGAAGGGATTTTGCAGGTTGAGCTGGCGCAGCTAAGTTATCTATTGCCTCGTCTATCTGGACATGGCAAAAACTTGTCCCGTCTAGGCGGCGGCATCGGCACGCGCGGACCTGGTGAGACGAAGCTGGAAACGGACCGTCGTCATATCCGGGATCGGATTTCCGATCTAAAGCGTTCGCTCGAGGAGGTCGTCCGCCACCGCAAGCTGCATAGGGAGCGGCGCAAGAAGTCCGGTGTCATACAGGTTGCACTTGTTGGGTATACGAATGCCGGCAAATCAACACTGCTTCGTGAGCTGACGGATGCGGACGTATATGTAGAAAATCAACTGTTCGCAACGCTTGATCCGACATCGCGTACGCTTGAGCTGCCTAGCGGCAAAGAGATCGTGTTGACAGATACGGTAGGCTTTATTCAAAATTTGCCCCATGATCTTGTTGCAGCGTTCCGCGCTACGCTGGAAGAGGTGAATGAAGCGGACCTCGTGCTGCATGTTGTAGACAGCTCATCGCCGACGCGCAATGAACATATGATGGTCGTTGAAGAAGTGCTCGATCAACTCGGAGCAGCAGGCAAACCGACAATTGTCGTCTACAATAAGAAAGATTTGTGCCCACCAGGTGAGCGGATGACGCTTCCCGATGGCGGCGATGCGATCGTTGTCAGCGCATATGAGGAAGCAGATCTGCAGAGACTGAAGCAGCTGTTGCAGGATAAGCTTGCAGGAGATACCCGTACGTTCGTTATTCCGGCAGAACGGGGCGATTTAATTGCATTGATCTATCGGACAGGTGAAGTGAAGAGTCAGGATGTCGACGGGGAACGGCTCCTGATGACAGTGGAAGTCAATAAGCAGGATTTCGAGAAGCATGCTCGAGTGCTGGAGCCGTTTCTTGAACAGCGGCTACTTAGAGAGGGAGAGAAATAATCGTTATGCATCAAGATAATGCGGTATGGACACACTTGGAAAGTTGGGCGGAGGCAGCCGAACGGCGCGTCTCCGCTATTTTTGCGCGGCTGGATTATACGGCCGAACGCAATCAGTGGAAAGTCATTCGAGCGTTTCAGCGCCATCAAGTAAGCGATTTTCATTTCAACGGCTCGACCGGCTACGGTTATAATGACCGTGGGCGCGAGGTGCTTGATCTTGTATACGCAGACGTATTCGGTGCGGAGGCAGCGCTTGTGCGCCCGCATTTTGTCTCCGGTACGCATACAATCGGTACGGCACTGTTCGGCGTGCTGCGACCAGGTGATGAGCTGCTGTATGTTACGGGCAAACCATATGATACACTGCACAAGGTGATCGGCAAGCCTGGAGACGGAACCGGTTCGCTTCAGGATTGGGGAGTCGGTTACGGAGAGGTAGCTCTTACGCCGGACGGATCGGTTGATTGGGAAGGTGTAGCGGAACGTATGAATGAACGTACGCGTGTCGTCGGTATTCAACGGTCGCGCGGATACGACTGGCGTTCGTCGTTTACGGTCGAGCAAATTGGAGAAATGGTACGCCGGCTCAAGGCTATTAAACCTGATGTCATTGTGTTCGTCGATAATTGTTACGGAGAATTTACGGAATTGACAGAGCCGACAGAGGTTGGCGTCGATCTGATGGCTGGCTCACTGATTAAAAATCCGGGAGGCGGTATTGCAGCAACAGGAGGTTATATTGCCGGCCGGGCGGATTTGGTTGAGGCCGCTGCATACCGGCTTACTGCTCCGGGGATTGGTGGGGAAGTTGGAGCGATGCTCGACACGATGCGCGGAATGTACCAAGGGTTTTATTTTGCCCCACATATCGTAGGACAAGCCTTGAAGGGCTCAGTATTCGCTGCTGCATTATTCGAAATGCTCGGATTTGAGACGAAGCCTGCATGGGATGAACCGCGCACCGACCTGATTCAAGCGATTCGTTTCGGCAGTGCAGAGCATCTTATTACGTTCGTTCAAGGCATTCAACAAGCCGCTGCAGTCGACTCGCACGTCGTACCAGAGCCGTGGGACATGCCTGGATATGAGCACCCGGTAATTATGGCAGCTGGAACGTTCATTCAAGGCGGAAGTCTGGAGCTTTCCGCTGATGCACCGATCCGTGAACCCTATATTGCTTATATGCAAGGCGGCTTGACGTATGGGCATGTGAAATTTGGTGTACTTACAGCGTTAAGCCGTATGGCAGAAAGCGGAATTATTGCAATCAATCCTTCAACAACTTGACGTGCCATGTTAGGAACGTTACAATAAAGGCATATCTCGGGTATTGGAAGGTTGATGCGAACAATGGGTGACGAAATACGGAGAAATATGGCGCTTTTTCCTATTGGGATCGTCATGAAGCTCACGGACTTAACCGCTCGACAAATTCGCTACTATGAGCAGCATGAACTGATCGTTCCAGCTCGCACGTCGGGGAATCAACGGTTGTTCTCATTTAATGATGTTGAACGTCTGTTGGAGATCAAATCACTCATCGAGAAGGGCGTTAATATCGCCGGCATCAAGCAAGTGATGAACCCGCTTAGTATGGAATCGGAAGAAGCTACCGTTATGAACGAGCAATCTGAAGTGAAACGCCGCGAGCTGTCAGATGCCCAGCTTCATCGGATGCTGAAGCAGCAGCTGTTAGAGAAGCGGCCGGGCAAAGCTTCGCTTATTCAAGGCCAGCTGTCCCGTTTTTATAACAAGCATTAAAGCGCTATCATTTCAAGAATATGCGTTTTACGTGCTTATTTCTGCGAGTACCACAGACTTTACGATAATCAATTTTGATGCGAAGAAGGAGCTGATCTCGTGGGCTATACGAAAGAGGACATCCTGCGTATTACGAAAGAAGAGAATGTCAGATTTATCCGTCTTCAGTTCACCGACTTGCTCGGTACGATCAAGAACGTCGAAATTCCGGTTAGTCAGCTGGAGAAAGCTCTGGATAACAAGATGATGTTCGACGGTTCTTCGATTGAGGGTTATGTCCGGATCGAAGAATCCGACATGTACCTGTATCCGGACCTTGATACATGGGTTGTATTCCCTTGGGTAACAGAGGATAGAGTCGCCCGCTTAATATGCGACATCTATATGCCGGATGGAACGCCTTTCGCAGGCGATCCGCGCGGTATTCTGAAACGCGCGTTGAAGGAAGCGGAAGAAATGGGCTTTACGTCCATGAACGTCGGTCCAGAACCGGAGTTCTTCTTGTTCAAAACAGATGAGAAGGGTAATCCGACAACGGAGCTGAACGACCAGGGCGGATATTTTGACCTTGCTCCTATGGACCTTGGCGAGAACTGCCGCCGAGAAATTGTGCTGACGCTGGAGGAGATGGGCTTCGAGATCGAAGCGTCCCACCACGAGGTTGCACCGGGCCAGCACGAGATCGACTTCAAATATGCCGATGCAGTTAAAGCGGCAGACCAAATTCAGACGTTCAAGCTCGTTGTAAAGACGGTTGCTCGTCAGCATGGCCTGCATGCATCGTTCATGCCAAAACCGTTGTTCGGTGTTAATGGCTCTGGTATGCACTGTCATATGTCTTTGTTCCAAGGGGACAAGAATGCGTTCTACGACGAGAACGATAAGCTTGGACTAAGTCAAACAGCTCGCTATTATATGGCCGGTATTCTGCACCATGCTCGTGGTTATGCTGCGATTACGAACCCAACGGTTAACTCGTACAAACGTCTCGTACCAGGCTACGAAGCGCCATGTTATGTAGCATGGTCGGCGAGCAACCGTAGTCCGATGGTTCGCATTCCAGCATCGCGCGGCTTGAGCACTCGTGTGGAAGCGCGTAATCCGGACCCGGCTGCCAATCCTTATCTTGCGCTTGCTGTTATGCTGAAAGCAGGTCTTGACGGTATTAAAAACCGGATGACGCTCCCGGCACCAGTAGATCGCAATATATACATTATGAGCGAAGAAGAGAGGATTGAAGAGGGCATTCCAAGCTTGCCTGTCGATCTTGCTGAAGCTCTGCAAGAGATGCTGCGCAATGAAGTCATTTGCGATGCTCTTGGCGATCACGCTCTTGCTCATTTCTACGAATTGAAAGAGATCGAGTGGGATATGTATCGGACGCAAGTTCACCAATGGGAACGCGACCAATATTTAACGCTTTATTAAGGCATATACGACACGGACGATTCGACATCGTCCGTGTTTTTATTTGGCCTTGCGCTCCAACACCATGCTCGAGCAGTGAGATGGACATTGCTTGATTGCTGACACTGATTTCTTATAAACGTTACATGAAGCGGTACTTGAAGTCAGTTTGGTGTAATATAATAGCCCGCATTGTTCTCATCGACTTGTCCGATGGAACGATGCGGGCTAGTACAGGTATTACGTTTAATGAATGTCGCGGAACAATCCGATAACCTTGCCGAGAATCGTCACATGCTTCAAGCGGAGCGGCTCCATCGTAGGGTTCTGTGGCTGCAGCCGAATGTGATCCTTCTCTTTATAGAACGTCTTAACCGTCGCTTCATCATCTTCTGTCATCGCGACGACGATATCGCCGTTCGTAGCTGTAGGCTGCTGGCGCACGATTACGTAGTCGCCGTCATGAATTCCGGCCTCGATCATCGAGTCGCCAACAACGTTCAGAATGAATACTTCATGATCGCCGACCATATGTGTCGGAAGCGGAAAGTAGTCTTCAATGTTCTCGGTTGCCGTGATTGGTACGCCGGCCGTTACTTTACCGACGATCGGTACTTTGGCGTAGGAAAGCGAGAAGGAGCCCGTGCTTTCGACGTCGCCGTCTAGAATCTCGATTGCGCGAGGCTTGGTCGGGTCGCGGCGAATAAAGCCTTTCTTCTCCAACCGATCCAAGTGGCCATGAACGGTGGAGCTGGAGGCGAGACCGACCGCTTCGCCGATTTCTCGAACGGAAGGCGGATAGCCTTTATCCCGGACTTCGTTCTTGATAAATTCAAGAATTGCCTGCTGGCGGTTGGAAAGCTTCGACACCATCATCACTCCAAAGGTAAGATTATAGCAAATTATAGCACAGAACCAGAGTTCGTACAAACATAAGTTCGAGGGCACATTCGTTCGTAAACAAAAAGAGAACAAACGTTCCGCAATATTGTTGACCCGAACAATTGTTCGTGGTATATTATGGGTAATAAGAACAAACGTTTGGGGTGTTGATGAGAATGAGTGAGATGACAGCAGTCTACTATAGAAGCGGCAATAGCTCGGCTAGGACGGTGCGCCGCCGTACAGGACGGGTTCAAGGGAGACGAACGAATGAGAAGAAAGCAGAACGGATTTATAGCGTTCTGAGATGGGGCGTTGCGGTCGGGTTTGCCATTCTATTGTTCAGCGGATTATTGCTCATGATGTCAGATGCATCGGTAGAGCGTCCGGCTGAACCAATGGAAGGCGAGCTCGTTATATATGTAGCGCCAGGGGAAACGCTCTGGACTATTGCTTCTAGAACGATCGGACGCGATAAAGATATACGTGAGAGAGTATACGAGATTAAGAAGCGCAACAATATGAGGTCAGAAATGTTGCAGTCGGGGCAGAAGCTAATTATTCCGAATTAATTTAAGTTATGGCTGCTCGCAGCCATGACGCAGCATGGTCTATAATGAAACAAGATATATAAGTGAAGAGATATGACATACGCATTAGCATCAATCAATCCAATTGACGAAGGAGCCAGCAGGCTCTTTTTTTGTTGTAGGATGTTCAGACGTATTCTACTATAAATGCCCGTCGCTCGTTTTATTGCTGATTTCATTAAAGGCTGTTATAGGAACGACAAGGGCAGCGACGATCTATAATCGTTAGTGGGCGTCTTGACAATCGAATAGCGAAAATGTCAAAGTAATAAGAAGTGCTGCATGACCGATCTGAAAGGAGAATCGTATAATGGAAGAGCTCATTGCGCGGATTAACGAATTGTCTCGTAAACATAAAACGGTAGGCTTGACTGAAGCGGAGACGGAGGAGCGTGCGCAGCTGCGGCGCAAATACCTCGAAGTGTTTAAAGGCAATTTCCGCAATCAACTTGACTCCATTAAGTGGGAAGGCGAAGATGAGAGCGGCGGCAAGCCGCGGATTAAGCATTAATTCATGCGATAACTAATAGAGCGAACGATTCATTCAACGTAACCGATAAAATGGATAAAGGAAAAGACATATTAAGGAGGGAAACCTATGAATTATCGTTTATTAGGGAATAGCGGTATTGCCGTATCCGAGCTGTGCCTCGGTACGATGACATTCGGTAATACGACGGACGAGCAGCAATCGATTCGTATGATTGATCAATTCGTTGAGCTCGGCGGTAACTTTCTGGATACAGCCAATGTGTATGTAGGCGGACGTTCAGAGGAGATTGTGGGCAAAGCGATCAAATCGCGCCGTCCAGAGCTAATTCTTGCGACGAAAGTACGTTTTCCTACAGCGAATCATGTGAACGGCGGCGGATTGTCCCGTAAGCATATTTTTGAGTCGGTGGAGGCGAGTCTAAGCCGGCTCGGAACGGATTACATCGATTTATATCAAGTGCATACTTGGGATCATGCAACGCCGATTGAAGAAACGCTTCGCGCTTTGGATGATCTTGTCGCTTCCGGCAAAGTGCGATACATCGGCTGCTCCAATTTCTACGCTTGGCATCTGATGAAATCGCTCGCTGTAAGTGATGCACGAGATTACGCCCGGTTCGTTTCGATTCAGCAGCAATACAGCTTAGTAAGCCGTGATATGGATCGTGAGCTTCTCGAGCTATGCCTTGAAGAGAACATTGCGGTCATTCCATGGGCGCCGATTGGCGGCGGGTTCTTGACGGACCGTTATGGTAAAGAACATCCTACGGAAGGCCGGCTTGCGAATCCGAATGGCGGAGAAAGCTCCTGGGCGATTCGTGGGACGGAGCGCAATTTCGTTATTCGGGAAGCTGTACAGCAAGCAGCCCGAGAGCTCGGACGTACGACTGCGCAAGTAGCGCTTCGCTGGCTGCTGCAGCGTAAAGGCATTACGTCGCCGATCTTCGGAGCCCGTACATTGGAGCAATTCGAAGACAATATGGGCGCAATCGGCTGGGAGATGCCGCAGGAAATATGGGATAAGCTTGACGAGGTTAGTTCTTTACCGTCCGAATATCCGAAACGTTTCATCAAGAAATTCAGCAGAGGGCTCAAATAAGGACTATTTGCAGCTTGACTTATAGGCAGAAGGTTGAAGGAGGATATCATTCGTGTCACGTTCGTGGGAACGCAAAGTACGTAATAACATGAAGCAGCTCAATAAACAGCGTAAAAAGCAAGGCCTTCAGTCCGTAGTACCATCAGCGGAAAAAACAGATACATACAAGGGCCGCAGCTATATCGGACCTTTTCTTGTTGTAATGCTGACAGCGATGTACACCATCGTGATCAGCAGCAGCAGTGAGCCAATTGCATCGATTAATTGGGTTACCATTGGTCTGTATCTATTTCTTGCATTGATGCTGTTCATGCGCCGCCCTCACATTAAGGTTGGAACGAACTATATACAGACCCGCAAGTTCACCGGACTCAAAACGCTGCAAGCGTCCGATATTAAAGCGATTAACGTTTCCAAAGGCTACGTCGTTATCGAACGTCACCGCGGCGGCAACTGGGTGTTCTCTCAGTTCGTCAATCGTTATCCGACAGACCAGATTGCCGAGCGTATGCAAGCTTTCGCTAAGCAGCATCAGCTGCCTTTTAATAATAAATAATTAATGATCGTTCAATCATTGTTGAATGCTCAATCAGGGAGAGACAGAGGATGGCTAAAAAAGCAGTATTATTCGACTTGGATGACACGTTGCTGTGGGACGACCGCAGCGTTAAGGAAGCGTTCGAGGCGACCTGTCGTTACGCGGCTGAGAAAACCGGTGTAGACGCGGTCAAGCTGGAGGAAGCGGTACGCAATGAAGCACGTGCGCTGTATGAATCTTACGAAACGTTCCCATTTACGAAAATGATCGGCATTAACCCATTCGAAGGACTGTGGGGTAATTTCACGGGCGGAGAGCTGGAATCGTTCCGTAAAATGCAGGCGCTCGCTCCAGGCTATCGCCGTGATTCCTGGACTCGCGGCTTGGCAGCATTGGGGGTTAATGATGCGGCGCTAGGAGCAGAGCTTGCGGAGATGTTCCCGGCGGAGCGCCGTGCTCGTTCGTATGTGTATGAGGAAACGTTCCGTCTGCTGGATCGTTTGAAAGGCAAGTACAAGCTTCTGCTGCTGACGAACGGTTCGCCTGATTTGCAGCAAGAAAAGCTGGACGGTGTGCCGGATCTCGTATCTTACTTCGATCACATCGTCATTTCGGGAGCATTCGGCGAAGGCAAACCGGCTGCGTCGATTTTCCGCTATGCGATGGAAAAGCTCGGTATCGAGCCGGAAGAAGGCGTAATGGTTGGAGACAAGCTGACGACTGATATTCTTGGTGCTAACACGGTTGGTATGACATCGGTATGGATCAACCGTCACGGCGTAAAGCGCACAGACGAAATTGTCCCTACACACGAAATCTCGAATCTGGAGCAGCTGCTTCCGATTATCGAATAATGAGCTGACTCGCATTATGAAGAAAAGCCCGCAACCAATTGGTTGCGGGCTTTCATTGCTGTAATAATGGCTCTATTACGCTTTGATGAATGTAGGGTCCTCGAAAGGATAAGCGATCCAGCCGTCTGTCTCAATGAACAGACGAACGGCAACGATTTTTTTATTGTCCATCAGCGTGAAGAAGTGAGGCGTGTTCTCTGGAACAGAGATGATGTCGCCTGGTTCAAGCTCGACGTCGAAGTATCCGATGTCATCGGAGCCTTTAATAATAAAAATACCACGGCCGCCTACAATTGCGCGAATTTCGTCCTCTGTGTGCGTGTGGACATCTTCAAACTTTTTCAGCAGCTCTTCCAGATTAGGCGTCGCTTCAGAAAGCGTAATGACATCCCACGTCTGGTAGCCGCGGCGAGCAGCAAGATCTTTAATTTCCGCATCAAAAGTTTTCAGGATTTCAGATTTCTCTTCGTCCGTAAGCGTAAAGTTCTCTTTCAAATGTGCGGGGAGCTTCGAAATATCCCATTTCTCAAATAGGACGTTTTGCTTGCTCAGAAACTCGCCGACGTTAGCGTCACCTTGAATGCGTTCGTTCGTGTTGCGAATACGAATTTCAGCCATGACACATTCCCTCTTTTCCTATTGGAATTAAAATATCGAACATATACGCTATATTATAAAACAAAATATATCGCCTGTCGACCAATTGTCCTTTTCACTTTTAGTCCTTTCTGGTAGACTGAATGGTAATGATTTTGTCGAAAGTGATGTGGTGTATGCATGACGAAACCGAGCTTAAAACAATTGATGCAAGAACGCATTCTTATAATGGACGGCGCAATGGGCACCATGATTCAGCAAGCAAATCTTACGGCGGCTGATTTCGGCGGAGAGGAGCTGGATGGCTGCAATGAGATGCTCGTCCTCACTCGTCCTGACGTTATCCAATCGATTCATGAACAATACTTGGAGGCCGGTGCTGATATTCTTGAGACGAATACGTTCGGTTCGACGAGCGTCGTTCTACAGGAATACGATATTCCGGAGAAGGCGCGCGAGCTTAACCTCGTCGCAGCTAAGCTAGCTGTTGAGGCGGCGAAAAAATATTCAACGCCTGACAAGCCGCGTTATGTCGCTGGCGCAATGGGCCCTACGACGAAGACGCTATCCGTTACGGGTGGCGTAACCTTCGATCAGCTTGTTGAGAGCTATCAAGAGCAGGCTGTTGCGCTAATCGAGGGCGGTGTTGATGCGCTTCTGCTTGAGACGAGCCAAGATACGCTGAATGTTAAGGCTGGAAGCATCGGCATTCGCCAAGCGTTCGAGCAGACTGGCGTTGAACTGCCGATTATGATTTCCGGCACGATCGAGCCGATGGGCACGACGCTCGCAGGTCAGACGATTGAGGCGTTCTATCTGTCCTTGGAGCATCTAAAGCCGATCTCCATTGGCCTCAACTGTGCGACGGGGCCGGAGTTTATGCGGGATCATATCCGTACGCTGAACGAAATTTCGAAAGCGGCGATCAGCTGCTATCCGAATGCAGGTCTGCCGGATGAGAATGGCCAATATCATGAGACGCCTGAATCGCTTGCAGCGAAGATGTCCGGCTTCGCAGAGAGCGGCTGGCTGAATATTGCGGGCGGCTGCTGCGGCACGACTCCAGCACACATTAAAGCGATGGCTGATACGCTAGCTAACTATGAGCCGCGCCGCAAGGAAGGCGAGCACCTTCCGGCTGTTACAGGTATTGAAACAGTCTACATCGAGGATGCGAACCGGCCGATCCTTGTCGGTGAACGGACCAACATTTCGGGCTCGCTTCGCTTCAAGCGGCTGATTAAGGAAGGCTCCTTCGACGAAGCGTCAGAGATCGCCCGCTCTCAAGTGAAGAACGGGGCTCAAATTATCGACATTAACCTGCAGGATACGGACGTGGATGAGGAGTATGCCGTTCACCAGTTCATCCCGCAGGTCGTGAAGAAGATTAAGGCTCCACTTATGCTGGACTCGACATACGATCACATTATTGAGCTTGGATTGAAATACTCGCAGGGTAAAGCAATCATCAACTCGATTAACTTAGAAGACGGCGAGTCGAAGTTTGAGAAAATCGTTCCGCTCATTCATAAATACGGCGCAGCCGTCGTGTGTATTCTGATCGATGAACGCGGACAAGCGGTATCCCGTCAAGCGAAGCTGGAAGTAGCTGACCGTGCTTACGACCTGCTCGTGAACAAATATGGCGTCACGCCGGAGGATATTATTTTTGACCCGAATATGTTCCCTGTCGGCTCTGGCGACCCACAGTACATTGGCTCCGCCGTCGAGACGATCGAAGGTATTCGGTTGATCAAACAGAAGTATCCTCGGGTGAAGACGATTCTCGGCCTTAGCAACATATCGTTCGGCTTGCCGCCGGCAGGCCGCGAGGTGTTGAATTCTGTCTACTTGTACGAGTGTACGAAAGCTGGTCTTGACTATGCGATCGTCAACTCGGAGAAGCTGGAGCGATATGCTTCCATTCCGGCTGAAGAGCGGAAGCTGGCGGAGGATCTCATCTTCAATACGAACGACGAGACACTTGCGGCGTTCGTTGCAGCGTTCCGTGATAAGACGGTCGTGAAGAAGGAGAAGGCAACGAATCTGACATTGGAAGAGCGGCTTGCCTCCTACATCGTCGAAGGTACGAAGGAAGGCTTGATCGCCGATCTGGATGAGGCACTGAAGAAATATGCACCGCTTGCAATCATTAACGGGCCGCTGATGGCAGGTATGGAAGAGGTTGGCCGGCTGTTTAATGCGAACGAGCTAATCGTCGCAGAGGTGCTGCAAAGCGCGGAAGTGATGAAAGCCTCCGTCGCATACTTGGAGCCGTATATGGAGAAAACCGAATCGTCCGTTAAGGGCAAAATTATTCTTGCAACGGTTAAGGGCGATGTACACGATATCGGCAAAAACCTCGTCGAAATTATTTTGTCTAATAACGGATATCAGATCATTAACCTTGGCATTAAGGTTCCGCCTGAGCAGCTGATTGAAGCCTACCGCAAAGAGAAGGCGGATGCGATCGGTCTGTCCGGTCTACTTGTCAAATCAGCTGCCCAAATGGTCGTCACGGCACAGGACTTGCGCAATGCCGGCATCGATGCACCGATTCTGGTCGGTGGCGCAGCGTTGACGCGTAAGTTCACGAAGACGCGGATCGCGCCGGAATATGATGGACTTGTGCTCTACGCGAAGGATGCAATGGACGGATTGGATATTGCGAACAAGCTCGTGAACCCAGAGCAAAGGGCTATTCTTGAGCAGGAGCATGAAGAGCTACGTGCGGCAGGCTTCGGTATTACGGAAGAACCGAAGGCAATGCCGGAGCTGTCGCGCGCCGTTCGTTCGAATGTGGCGACGGACGTGCCGGTCATGGTTCCTCCAGATATGGAGCGCCACGTCCTGCGTAATATTCCAATTCCGCAGATTGTACCTTATGTCAACATGCAGACGTTGATCGGTCATCATCTGGGCTTAAAGGGTAACTTCGACAAGCTGATTGCGGAAGGCGATCCGAAGGCTTTACAGCTGAAGGGGACGGTTGATGGCATTTTCCATGAGGCGACGACAACGGGCTCGATTAAGGCCCATGCGATGTATCGGTTCTTCCCGGCGCAATCGTCCGGCAACGACATTATCGTGTACGATCCAGCAGATCAGACGAAAGTGCTGCATCGATTCACGTTCCCTCGCCAGAACGTCGAGCCGTTCCTATGCTTGGCTGATTTCCTACGTTCGGTGGACAGCGGAGAAATGGATTATGTCGGCTTCCTCGTTGTGACAGCTGGCCATGGTATTCGCGAACGTGCGGAGCAGTACAAGGAGAACGGCGACTATTTGCTCTCTCACGCCATCCAAGCGACGGCGATCGAGCTCGCGGAAGGTCTTGCGGAGCGCGTGCACCATATTATGCGCGACATTTGGGGCATTCCAGATCCCGTAGACATGACGATGGCGCAGCGCCACGGTGCCCGCTATCGCGGTATTCGGGTATCGTTCGGCTATCCGGCATGTCCAAATCTGGAGGATCAAGGTCCTCTGTTCACGCTCATGAAACCGGAGGATATCGGTGTACAGCTGACCGAAGAGTTCATGATGGAGCCGGAAGCCTCCGTCTCCGCGATGGTGTTCGCGCATCCGGAAGCCCGTTACTTTAACGTTGATAAAGCATAATCGAAACATTAGCCTCCGGGCACTGCCACAACGAGGCGGGTGTCCGGAGGTTTTTCTCACCTAAGGGGTATGGAACGGGAAGGTCTTCGGTGTATGCAGTGCGAGTTTGTAACCAATAATGCACGTAGAAGATTCACCTACAGCGATTTGCGATCATCAAGTACAGGATGGAGGCGCTTGGTTGGAGCTAACATTTCTCGGAACAGGTGCAGGCAGACCGAGCCGGCAGCGCAATGTGACCTCGGCTGCGCTTCGGCTTCCTTCGCCGTCGAATTCAGTCTGGCTGTTCGATGCGGGCGAAGGGACGCAGCATAAGCTGCTCGAAACGTCGATTAAGCTGAATCGGATCGACCGTATTTTTATTACGCATATGCATGGTGATCATACTTTTGGACTTGCCGGTCTTCTCAGCACACGCGCCTATGACGGCGGTGTTGATCCCGTTACGGTGTACGGCCCGAAGGGGCTGCGTGAAATGCTCCAATCGATGTTGGATTGGAGCGGAACGCGCATAACGTATGACATTCATTATGTCGAAGTCGAGGAAGGTATTATCTATGATGATGGGCAGTTCAGCGTGGAGGCGGCAGCACTTGAGCATCGGGTTCCTTGCTTCGGTTATCGGATTGTAGAGCGCGACCGGCTAGGGCGGCTAGACGCGGCCAAGCTGAAGGAGGCGGGTGTGCCTGCAGGCCCGCTGTATGGCAGGCTGAAGGCCGGAGACGATATTGTGCTCGATGACGGACTAATCGTTTGCTCCGCGGACGTAACCGGTCCTTGTATCCCTGGTCGGGTCGTTACGATATTGGGGGATACAAAGCCGTGCAGCGGAGCACTTCGCCTTGCCCGCGGAGCTGATTTGCTCGTACATGAAGCGACGTTCGAGGCCGGCTTGGAAGAAAAAGCGGAGGCGTACGGTCATGCGACGACGGTTCAAGCGGCTGAAATCGCCAGAGAAGCTGGCGCGCATAAGCTTGTCATGACTCATTTCAGCTCCCGTTATGATCTAGATGAAGCAGCACGGCTTGAAGAGGAAGCGCGTACAAGGTTTCCGGCGTCGTTCGCAGCCTATGACGGCGCACAATTTTCAGTGGAATGCCGCTGTTGAGGCGGGATTGAGTCGGGATATAGGGAAAGGGCGGTAGTCATCTCGTGTACCAACACGGATGGCTGCCGCCCTTTGTACATATAGACGTCGGTCCAATTAAGATTCGAGCGGTTCCTCGTCTTGAAGCTCGTTTTGGAAGCCTTCGATTGCCGCATGGCGGCCTTTGTTCTTGCGCTTAATATCGCTAAGCTCTTTCGGTGAAATTTCGTCGGCATGCTCGTCTAGATACGATTGCGCCTCACGCAAATTCTCTTCCGTATTCTCAATTGCATTCCGAATGCGGGAAGCGTTGTTGCTGCGGTCATCTGGTTTAGCCATTATGAACGAAACCTCCTGTTATTATTGTTGGAATGGTTAATTGGAACAAGCGGAGCAGCTCCTCTTGTAATTCCTTGATATAAGATGCGGTAGCAGGCGGGGAAATATACGTCACTCAGGTGCTGTCCATCGTTTCCATTGCCAGCCGAACATGCATTCTGTACAATAAAAGCTAGACTACTTGTACGGATAACGGGAGGATGAAGGATGAACCGATGGACGGGCCGAGCCAACGATTTGGATGAATGGCTGGAGCAGTTGAAGCAGGACCCGGAGCTGATGGCAAATGTAACGCATTGGCATACGATACCGCCCCGCGAAGCACGTACGTCGCCGCTTCCAGCCGATCTGGACCCGAAGCTGAAGGCAGCGCTTGCAGAGCGTGACATTCATGAGCTGTATGTGCATCAAGCGAAGGCATATCAGGCGGTGAGGGAAGGACGGCATGTTGTGGCCGTTACACCTACCGCATCGGGTAAGACGATGTGCTACAACTTACCGGTGCTACAGTCGCTGCTTGAGAATGATGATGGGCGAGCGCTGTATATGTTCCCGACGAAGGCGCTTGCGCAGGATCAGGTCGCCGAGCTTCAGAAGCTTGCTGATATTATGGAGGTCGACATCAAGACGCATACCTATGATGGAGATACGCCTCCGACGGTTCGAACCGCGATACGGAACGCAGGGCATATCGTTGTGACGAATCCAGATATGCTACACTCCGCAATACTGCCTCATCACACGAAGTGGGTGAAGCTGTTCGAGAACATTCGTTATATCGTTATTGACGAGCTGCATGCTTATCGAGGCGTATTCGGCAGCCATGTTGCGAATGTTATTCGCCGATTGAAGCGGATATGCAGGTTTTACGGCTCCTCGCCGCAATTTATATGCGCTTCCGCGACGATTGACAATCCGCAGGAGCATGCGGAGCGGCTCATCGGTGAGCAGGTGACACTTGTAGATGATAATGGAGCGCCAATGGGCGAGAAGCATTTTATATTTTACAATCCTCCTGTCGTGAATCAGCAGCTGGGCATTCGCCGCAGCAGCGTGCTGGAGACACGTAAGCTGGCGGGCATGCTGCTGCGTCAAGGCGTGCAGACAATCGTATTCGCACGCAGCCGCGTACGAGTCGAGCTGCTGCTGACTTATCTGCAGGAGCTTATTAAGGACAAAGTGAATGACAAGTCCATTCGCGGGTACCGAGGAGGTTATTTGCCGAAGCTGCGGCGCGAGATTGAGCGGGGGCTGCGCAGCGGTGAGATTCGAGGCGTCGTCAGCACGAATGCACTAGAGCTTGGGATCGATATCGGGCAGCTGCAGGCTTGCGTGCTGAACGGATACCCAGGCACAGTAGCCAGTACCTGGCAGCAATCCGGTCGTGCAGGGCGCCGGCAGACGAGCTCGGTTACGTTCATGGTAGCCAGCAGTAACCCGCTGGATCAATACATTATTCAGAATCCGGATTATTTCTTTAACCGTCCTCCGGAGAGGGCGCTAATACATCCGGACAATTTGCTTATTTTGATTGACCATGTGAAATGCGCCGCCTATGAACTGCCGTTCGAGATGGGGGAGACGTTCGGCTCGGAGACGCTTGAGGATATGCTCGAATTTCTTGTCGAGGAGAAGGTGCTGCACCGTGCAGGCAACCGCTGGTATTGGATGGAGCAGTCGTTCCCGGCGCACGGTATTTCGCTCCGCTCGGCCGCACAGGAGAACTTCATCATCATCGATATGAGTGAGGGCAGCAGGGTGCTGGGAGAAGTAGACCGGTTTAGCGCGCCTACGCTCATTCATGAAGAAGCGATTTATATTCATGAGGGCGTTCAGTATCAGGTGGAGAAGCTAGATTATCATGAGAAGAAAGCCTATGTGCGGCAGGTTGATGTTGACTATTACACTGATGCGAATATGGCGGTTGAGCTGAAGGTGCTGCACGCCGACAAGGAGCGTGTGAGCGGCGGAATTGTTCGGACGTATGGTGAAGTGACCGTCAATGCGAAGGCAACCATATTCAAAAAAATTAGGCTTCGTACGCATGAGAATATCGGTTCTGGTCCGATTCATCTGCCTGAGGAGGAGCTGCATACGAGCGGCTATTGGTTTTCGTTCAGTGAGGAGGCGGCTGCTGGCAAAGGAACGAACGAGATGCAGTGCGCGCTGCTTGGCCTTGCGAACGTCCTGGTTCATATTGCGCCCGTCTATCTGATGTGCGATCCGCTCGACATCCGTGTCGTACCGCAGGTGAAGGCGGTTCATACAGAGCGGCCGACGATTTATTTCTATGACCGTTATCCTGGAGGGATTGGCCTAAGCGAGCGGCTGTTCGACGTACATGATGAGCTGCTTGAGCGGGCGCACAAGCTGATTTCGCAATGCACCTGCTTGAGCGGCTGTCCGGCATGCGTCGGTCCGATCGAGGAAGTCGGTCTGCTCGGCAAGACGCAGGCGCTATCGCTGCTTGAGGAAGCGGGTGCGGGACGATGAACGCGTTTCGTGACCGGTTTAACCGGCTGAGAGGTACAAGCGCCGTGCAGGGAGCAGGTGCTTCAACAGAGCCTGCGGCAGCACCGAATACCGGAGATCTCATCGATAATCCAACGGATACGGCTATGGGCTCTACGACAGTACAAGCGAATCTAGATGATTGTAAGAGCCTGTCAGAAGCATCAACCGAAATTGTACCCGAATGGGAGCCCTACGGCGTACGGCTTGTACGCAATGCGTCAGGTGAGTTTCTACTGAAGGAGACGCGTTATTCGATAGAATACCGTCATGGCATACACGCCTTTGCCGAATGGGAATCAGCCTCACCGGCATTGTCCGCATTTCATGGCATTGAGGAAGTGATGGGGGCGGACGCTTCTGTTCAAGGTAATGGGGGACCGATCGATGGCAGCGAGGTGCTGTTTCTCGATTTGGAGACGACGGGCTTAGGGGCGGGCGCGGGTAATGTGCCGTTCATGATGGGGATCGCCTTCTTCGATAATGGCGAATATGTTGTTCGGCAATCGCTCATTCGTCATCCGGCAGAAGAGCGTGCAATGCTGGCTGATCTGGCAGAACGTCTACCGAGCTTCCGTTATCTTGTTACTTATAATGGCCGGACGTTCGACTGGCCGGTAATGCAAAGCCGGTTTATAATGAACGGATTCGGCAGCAAGGTGTGGGAGCCGCTGCATCTTGATTTTTTGCACCCTTCCCGCAGCATTTGGCGCAATACACTCGTATCCTGCAAGCTCAGCCACGTGGAGGAAGAGCGGTTGGGCGTCTTTCGCGAGGATGACCTGCCTGGATCAGAAGCTCCAGGACGTTATTTTGCTTATTTGGCTGATGGTGATCCTAAGCCGCTGCTTGATGTGTTTCGACATAATGAGATTGATATGCTGTCGCTTGCCGCGCTCGCAATTCGCTTCGGACATTTGCTGGCGGGTCGAATTGGTGAAGCGTTCCCGGTTCCGACGGAGCCGGAGGAGCTTGTCCGCACCGGACTGTGGCTGGAACGTATGGGCTGTCACGAATCGGCACTTCCGCTGCTTGAGCTCGTCCGTACATCGGATCGCGGCACGCCGCTCGTGTGGAACCGGTTAGCGGAACGTGACAAACGTCTTGGGCACTGGTCGAATGCTATTGCTCTGTGGGAGAAATCGGTTGAGGCTGCCGAGCAATCCTCCGTTTCCTTGAATTGGGATGCTCATGTCGAGCTGTCGATGTACTATGAGCATCGAGTAAAAGATATTCCTCGAGCGCTGGATTACAGCCGAGCCGCGCTGGAGCTTGCGTTAAGCCATCCGCTATCGGGGCGGGCAGACCGTAAACGCCGCAAAGAGATCGACGCGCTAAAGCATCGCATTGACAGGCTGCTCCGCAAGGCTGGCCGTTGAAGCAGACGGGTTATTTCCCACTTGCAGCTGAAGGGCATGTATAGGAAGAAGCGTCTTTCACGGGAGGCTTCTTCCTGTGTGCTCAACGGCACTGCTGGTAACTAACGTACGGCTTGCCAATTCGACTGCACGCTTCATCGGTACAGCTTGGCAACATAGCGGCAGCTATGTTATTGTGGCAAGAAGGCTATACATATGCTTTATGCATTGTAAGCCGATAGGATAGAGAGCAGGGGGAATAATACATAGATGAAGACAATCCGATTTGCTTTCAGTGGCTTCGGAAATATAGCCAGAACTCATATGACGGCGCTCCGTGCGCTGCCGATTGTGAAGAAGGTACCCGCTGTCCCGGTTCTCGACACGCTTATTACACGTGATCCGGAACGTAACCGCGCACAGGCGGAAGCGATCGGCTTCAGACGTGTCGTAGCTAGCGCTGAGGAAGCAGCGCATGATGATCAAGTTGATGTTATCGATATTTGTACGCCGAATAATCGCCACGACTTCGATGTAAGAGCAGCTATTGCGGGCGATAAAGCGATTTATTGTGAGAAGCCGATTACGGATCGGTACGATTCGTCCTCCGCGCTTGAACAAGCTGTGCTCGCTTCAGGCTTGACTTCGCAATTGGCGTTCACGTTCCGCTACCATCCGGCAGCGATGCGCATTCGGGAGCTTGTAGCACAAGGGGTTGTCGGTGATATCCTGCAGTGTAAAATTGCATACCGCCGCTCCGGTTATCTGAATCCGGAACGTCCGGTCAGCTGGCGGCTTGATACAAGCATGTCCGGCGGCGGCGCCATAAGCGATTTGGGTGTTCATGCCCTTGATTTATTCCGTTATTGGTTCGGTGAGATTGCAAACGCCAACGGACGCGTTTCTACTCATGTGAAACGCCGTCCTGCAGCTGCCGGCAGTACCGAATTAGTCGAGATGTCGATTGACGATTGGGCTGTTATTCATTTGACTACTGAATCCGGTGTCAATGGTATGGCGGAAGTATCCCGTGTTGCACTCGGCTCCGAGGCGTTCGATATCCAGATCGTCGGATCACAAGGAGCGATCACCTGCGATTTGGAACGAGACGCAGTCCCGGCCGTTCATCTTCTGAAGGGGATGGCAGGTACGCTGCCAGAACCTTCTTCCCTTGCGCTTATACCAGACGAGAAGTCGACGATGGGCTTTGCGGTGGATACTCATTTCGGCGCATTACATCATTTCGTGCTTCGTCTTACAGGTGATAATCGCTGGGCAGATATTGTGCCGACGCTCAAGGATGGCGTTATCGCCGAGTACTGGATCGATCGTGTACTTGCGCAAGCGGAGGAAGGACGCGTATGACGAACTCACAACGTATGATTAAAGGCGTTCTCCTAGATCTAGACGGTACTCTGTATCATGGAACGAGAATGATTCCAGGGGCAGATCGGCTGATGGAAATGCTGACAGCTAACGACATTCCTTATCGCTATGTCACGAATAACTCCTCGCTGTCGCCGGAAGCATTCGCAGCAAGGCTGCGGGGGATGGGGCTTCCTGCGAGGGCTGAGGACGTCTGTACGTCAGCAGGAGCTGCTGCCGAATATGTCGCGGGGCGGCGTCCGGGAGCCAAAGTTTTTATTATAGGCGAGAGCGGATTACGTGAAGCGGCGTTGAATGCAGGACTGCAGCTGGTGGACAGCGGTGCTGACGTCGTACTGCAAGGAATTGACCGGGAGCTTACCTATACCAAAATAGCCTGTGCCGTCGAGCAACTGCTAAACGGCGCCGAGTCAGTTATGACGAATCCAGATCTGCTGCTGCCTTCCGAGCACGGCTTGATTCCGGGAGCGGGCTCGATCGGTGCTATGCTCCAAGCGGCGAGCGGCAAGGTGCCAACGGTTATCGGTAAGCCATCTCCGATTCTGATGAACTATGCGCTGGAGCGTCTAGGAGTTGAAGCCGCTGATACGCTGGTCGTCGGCGATAATCTTGCTACGGATATCGGAGCTGGTATTGCAGCAGGGTGTGCGACGGCGCTTGTACTGACCGGATTGACGACGGCCGATAATTTAGAGCATTATGCCGCGCAAGCTGGCTGCCGAGCGGACGTCGTATGTGCGGACTTAGACGCACTTATATCGTATATATCAGAGCGAATCAGGTAATAAGAGAAGGAAACGTACGGACAGGAAGGAAGAGGACGGATGCCGGAACTACCGGAAATGGAAACGTATCGCAGCATGCTGTCGGAACGAATTGCCGGCAAGCAGATTACCGGTGCTGCCGTAACACGCGATAAAACAATTAATATGACCCCTGACGCATTCGTCTCAGCCGTCATTGGCAGAACGGTATATTACGTCGAGAGACGGGGCAAGCATCTGTTGTTCCATCTGGACGATGGACGCAGGCTTGTGATCCATTTAATGCTCGGTGGCTCGCTCTATTATGGGGATGATGAGGACCGTCCTGACCGGACAGTACAGGTGGAACTGTCATTCGGTAACCACAAGCTGTTCGGAATTGGATTGCGGCTAGGATATGTTCATCTGTTGACAGCGAAGGAAGTTGTCGAGCAGTTCCGGGAGCTTGGCCCTGAGCCGCTTGATCAACGAATGACGGCAGAGTCGTTCAAGAAGCTGTTCCAAGGCAAACGGGGGATGCTGAAATCGGCGCTCGTCGACCAGCATACAATTGCCGGCATCGGAAACTGCTATTCGGATGAAATCTGTTATACCGCATCGATTCGGCCTAACACGCGAATTTCATCGCTTCGCGACGAAGACTGGGAGCGGCTGTTTCGCGCGACGCAATCGGTGCTTCGCGATGCGATTGCCGCAGGCGGCTATATGGATTCACCGCTGTTCCGCGGCGACACACTGACGGGCGGTTACAATGAACGCTGTCGTGTTTACGATCGCGGGGGCCAGCCTTGCTTCAAATGCGGTACACCTATTCAGCAATCGGAAGCCGCGTCGAAGAAAATGTTCTTCTGCCCTTCCTGCCAGCCGGAGCAGTAAGATGCTTTATGGCTGCCATGTGAGTACGCGGGGCGGTTATTTGGCGGCTGCCAAGAGAGCGGCAGCTCAAGGAGCAAGGTCGTTTCAATTTTTTTCGAAAAATCCGCGAGCACTCTCCGTCAAAGCGTTCGATCGCACCGATGCAAGCCGGTGTGCGGCATATTGCGCTGAACATGGGCTGCAATCGATCGCGCACACTCCATATCCGACGAACTTGGCCGCACAGGATGAGGAGCAGCGCAGCCGCAACGTCATCTCGCTCCTGAACGATCTGCAAATTGCGGAGGCATGCGGCTCTATCGGCGTAGTTGTTCACTTCGGCATTTATAAGGGATCTGAGCCGCTTGCTGGCTACCAGAGCATCATTCGCACATTGAACGAAGTGACAGCGCGCTGGGATGGTCGGGCGAAGCTGCTTATTGAGAACCAAGCAGGCGATCATGCGTTTATGGGGACGACGTTCGAGGAGCTGGCGACGATACGCAGCTTATGCATGCAGCCGCAGCAGATAGGCTTCTGCTTGGATACGTGTCATTTGTTCGCCAGCGGCGTATGGAACGGCGAGCCTGATGCGTCGTGGCTGGCGAAGGCGGCCAATACCGGCGTGCTGCCGCATATTGCTGCCATCCATTTTAACGACAGTCGATACGACTCCGCACAGCGTAAGGATCGTCATGCCGCGATCGGTATGGGGAAGATTGGAGAGCAAGGGCTGCGATGGCTGCTTCAAGCGCCAGAGTTTTCGAAGGTGCCGTTCGTATTGGAGACGCCAACTGATGGAGCAGGCTCGCATCAACAACAGCTGGAGACGATGGTATTATGGGCGACGGGACGTTAAAACATATTTTTTTGGACGATTATCGGAAATGTCCTGCTGGCTTCGTGCTTGCGCGCAATGCGGAGGAGTGTATCATGCTGCTGGCGAATTTGCCTGTGGGCATTTTGTCGCTTGATTATGATTTAGGGTACGGGCAGCCGACAGGTCTTGAGGTCGTAAGGTACATGGTCGAGAATGGCGTGTATCCGCAAGAGGTCTATTTGCACACGTCCAGCGAAGCGGGTCGGATGCAAATGTATCACTTACTGGCGCAGCATGCGCCAAAGAGCATGACGCTGCATTATCGGGCAATGCCTGAGGAAGTGCGGGAGAGGGCGGCTAGGAACGAGGCTTCGGACACCGGCTCGGGCTGCTAATGTTTTGTTGCGAAGGGGGAGCTTGGATTGATTCATTTGAAGGATATTACATTCCAGCGCGATCAGCGATTGATTTTACAAGGGGTTAATCTTGATGTGAACAAAGGCGAGCAATGGGTCATTCTCGGACGGAACGGCTCCGGCAAAACGACGCTGCTTGAGTTCATTACAGGGTACCAGTTTCCGACGAGCGGTACGGTGGACGTGCTCGGCAACCGGTACGGTACGGTCGATATCCGCGAGGTACGCAAGAGAATTGGTTATATTTCACAGACTCTGATTGAGAAGCTTACACTGCGCGATCCGGTCTGGGAGGTCGTAGCGACAGGGGAATACGCTTTTCTTCGGTTTTATCAAGAAATTCCGGAGGAGGTACAGGCCAAGGCGAAGTCTCTGCTGGCTGAAGTTGGCTTGCTGCATACGGCGGATCAACCGCTAGGAACGCTGTCGCAAGGCGAGCGTAAGAAGGTGCTGCTTGCGCGTGCACTGATGCAGGAGCCGAAGCTGCTCATAATGGACGAGCCATGCGCCGGACTCGACTTGTATGAACGGGAGAAGCTGCTGGCCGACCTTGAGCTGCTGAAAAACCGGGATATTACGGTCATCTACGTAACGCACCATATTGAAGAAATCGTCCCATTATTCACGCATGTTGCGCTCGTACACGAAGGGCGCATTGCCGCCTCTGGAACGAAGGAGGACGTGCTTCAGCCTTCTGTGCTGTCGAGCACGTATGAGCTTCCGATTGAAGTGGATTGGCAGCACGGCAGACCTTGGATTCGAGTGCTGCCTCAGCAGGAAGGAGTCGTCAATTGAGTATAGATACGCCATCGGTAACCGCATGGATCGGAACCTCGAATCAAGGCTACGCGCCGCTTGCCATGGAGGAAGTACGGCGTACGATCGCCGGAGCCGCAGTGAAAGTATTGGCCCCGGGCGAAACGTTCGTTATTGAAAGTCCGTATGATCGGCAAGAGACGCTGCGGATGCTCGGTGACAGTCCGCCTGTGTTCCTTCGTCACATTCAGCCGATAGACGGTACCCTGCTGCTGACAGGCGATCAAGACCCGCTCCATTGGCTGATCGAGCAGGTACGGCAAGCAAGGCCGGTGTTAGGGAATAAACAGACAGCGGTTCATATTAGACGGGCCGATGGGAGCGTCTTCGATCGGTCTGTGCTTGAGACGAAGACGTCGGTCGATGCGGCGCTTCGTGATATAGGTGCGGAGCCGGACCAACGGAGTCCAGAGCAGATCGTGTCGATTTATGCGGTGAAGGAGCAGCTAATGTACGGAATCGGCACGCCAGAGGAGCTTATGTCGGACTGGCCCGGTGGAGCGATCCGATTTCATCGTGAGGAAGGTCAAATCTCGCGTGCTAAGTTCAAACTGATCGAAGCGGAGCGCACATTCGGCCTTCAGTATAGTCAATACCGGGAGGCGCTTGATATCGGTGCAGCACCGGGCGGCTGGACGTCGCTCCTGCTCGAGCGCGGTGTGAAGGTAACGGCAGTCGATCCGGGTGAGATGCATCCTTCCTTAAAGCGTCATCCGAACTTAAAAATATTAAAACGAAACGCATCCGATGTGAAGTTCAAGCCGGGAACTTTCGATCTGCTCGTATGTGACATGAGCTGGAGCCCGATGCAAATGGTGAAGCTCGTGCTTGAGTTAACCGACTCACTCGTGCACGGTGCGACAGCAGTCGTTACAATTAAGCTGATGCACCGCAAGCCGCTGCAGACGATCCGCGATGTTATCGCGAAGCTGGAGGAGGCGTTCATCGTGCACCGAGCTAAGCAGCTGTTCCATAACCGCGAGGAAATTACGATGTTCATGACGAAGCGATAGACTCGGTCTAGACTGCAGGAGTTCATTCGAGTCATTTCGTTCCTGAGGGAAAAAGGACTTGTCCAAAATGGATTTCTGTTATAGAATCAACATATATATTCTAGGACACAGGGAAAGCATCCCGGTATACAGCGTGAAGACGCTTATACCGGGATTTTTTTGTGCTTTTGAGATAGGGTTCATGAATTGAAGGAAATGAAGGGTGATACAGATGAACATGGAGCAGCCATATACGCAGCCAATGGGCCAGGCGGATGAAGAGCGATTAATCGGAGGACGATATCGCATTATTGGTGAAATTGGCCGAGGTGGGATGAGTACTGTATATGCGGCGGAGGACGTAAGACTTCCAGGCAAGGTGCGTGCGGTGAAGGAGCTGCGCCGTTCGTTCTCGGAATTCGAGCTGTCGGCGGAGGAAGCACGTCTTCTTATGCGGTTGAATCATCCGAACCTGCCGCAAATCGTTGATTATATACAGCCGGATGCGAACGGGTTGGAATATGTCGTGATGGATTATGTACATGGTGAGACAGTCGAGAAGAGGCTGGAGCGATGCGGCGGCAGCATGTCTTTCGATGAGATCGCGTCGATTGCCATTTCGCTATGCGGCGCACTCGCATATTTGCATGAGCAGTCTCCCCCAATTATTCACCGGGATTTGAAGCCTTCGAATATTATGATTGATGAGAGCGGCCACGTTCGGCTCATAGATTTCGGTATCGCCCGTTACTACAAGGCTGGACAACTGGAAGATACGCTGCTGCTCGGCACACCGGGCTTTGCTGCTCCGGAGCAGATAATGGGCACTCAGAGCGATGCCAGGACAGATATTTATGGACTGGGCGCTGTACTCTATTATCTCATTAGCGGAGGGGTTGGATTCGAGATGTTTCCAGCAGGTCCGCCTATCATTCGTAATGAGGTGCCTGCACCGTTCTTTTCCGCCGTTGCCCGGATGATCCAGACGAATGCAGAGCTGCGTTATCAGACTATGCGGCAAGCTGAGGAGGCGTTAACGGCGGCTATTCCAGGCGGAAGAGTTGTGAATCGGCTTACAGGCAGCCGAACGGGAGACGCACGATTAGCATCGCTGACAGCGGTGCTGTCCGTATCGCCAGGGTCGGGGGCAACTTTCGTAGCCCTCACTGTCGCGCGGCTGCTTGCGAGTAGGGGAACGCCGATGGCAGCATTTGAGCTCGGAGGTTATTCGTCTGAATGGGCCGCATTGCATGGAGTGGAGAGAGATAGCTTTATCAGCAGCGGCGCTAATCGTGTTGAGGATGAAATATTCATTAAGCATAGAGAATCATCGCTCGAATGGTATTGCATGCGTGATGCTGGCTTGTTCCAAAAGCCGGGAGGAGAGATTGCGATTCGTAAAGCGGTAGAGAAAACGGCGCTAGCAGGTCGAACAGCTCTGCTCGATCTTTCTTCCTCGTGGGACGAGAAGTCAGGTCTGGATTGGCTGCGCCGTGCTGCTGTAATTGTCGTTGTAGCGGACCCTTATCCGGCGAAGTGGTCTGCCGCCAGACTTCGGAAGCTTCATGATGAGCTGGCGATTGCAAGAGAGGAAGGGGCGAAGGTGTTGTGGATCGCGAACAAAGACACTTCGTTCAAGCATCGAAAGGAGTGGCTTTCCCTGTTTCCCGAAGCACCGTCGGCTCACGTACCGTTTATCGAATACTCAGAGTTGGTCAGTCTCATTTGGTCCGGACAGTGGCCGACCGCACGTTCAGCATTCCGCAAGACGCTTGAACGGTCTCTCATGCCAGTACTGAATGAAATAAGAGCGGACGTGCGCAATGTGTAGCGTCATTTGATTATCCACAATGCTGCTCCGTTATGGTACAATGATTCCGGCGTGATGATACAAAATCCGCACTAATTCTACATTTGACTGAAGAAACGGAGTAGTTATATACATGAGTTTATTGACTGTCGAGAATTTGACGCACAACTTCGGCGACCGTACGCTGTTCAAGGATGTGTCGTTCCGGCTGCTTGCCGGGGAGCATGTCGGTTTGGTAGGAGCGAATGGTACGGGCAAATCGACATTGATGAATATTTTGACCGGATCGCTGCTTAAGGACAGTGGTCGAGTAGAATGGATGCCGAAGGTCCGTTACGGTTATTTGGATCAGCATACGAAGCTGGAACCGGGCAAGACGATTCGCGATGTTCTTAAGGATGCTTTTTTGCCGCTGCTGCAATTGGAACAGGAACTGAATGAGATCACTGCACAAATGGCAGATGCGGACCTGGATACACTGGAGCAGCTGCTGGAACGAATGGGAGAAATTCAAGAAGCGCTGGAAATTGGCGATTTCTATATGCTGGATGTAAAGGTCGAAGAGATGGCAAACGGTCTCGGCCTGAACGCGATCGGTCTGGACCGGGACGTTGCAGCGCTGAGCGGCGGACAGCGGACGAAGGTGCTGCTTGCCAAGCTGCTGCTGGAGAAGCCAACTGTTCTGCTGCTTGACGAGCCGACCAACTACTTGGATGAAGAGCATATTACGTGGCTGACTAACTATTTGAAGGATTACCCGTACGCGTTCATTCTCATCTCTCACGAAACCAGCTTTATGAACCAAGTTGTCAACGTGGTCTATCATCTAGAGTTCGCACGGTTGACACGTTATTCAGGTAACTATGAGAAGTTTCTGCAGCTGGCCGATATTAATAAGACTCAGCATATCGAGGCTTACGAGAAGCAGCAGGAGTTTATTAAGAAGCAAGAGGACTTCATCCAGCGCAATAAAGCGAGATATTCGACATCAGGCCGTGCGAAGAGCCGCGAGAAGCAGCTCGAACGACTGGAGCGGATCGATCGTCCGGAGGAAGCGCAGAAGCCAGTCTTTGGATTTAAAGAAGCACGAACAAGCGGCAAGACCGTATTCGAGGCCAAAGGTCTTGTCATCGGCTATGATCGCCCGTTGCTGCCGAAGATGGACGTCTTGATTGAACGTGGGGATAAAGTCGCAATCGTCGGCTGTAACGGTGTCGGTAAATCGACTCTGCTGAAGACGATTCTGGGCATCATTGAACCGCTCGAAGGCAAAACCTATCGCGGTGATTTTCTTCATCCGGCATATTTCGCTCAAGAGGTTAAGGCGCCGTCGATTACTCCGCTGGATGATGTTTGGAACGAGTTCTCGAACCTGAACCAGCACGAGGTACGAGCTGCACTTGCTCGTTGTGGGCTGAAGAATGAGCATATTACGCGTGCGCTAAATCAATTGAGTGGTGGCGAACAGGCGAAAGTACGGCTGTGCAAGCTCATGATGCGCGAAAGCAACTGGATTCTGTTCGACGAACCGACGAACCACTTGGACATCGTGGCGAAGGCTGAGCTGAAAAGAGCGCTTAAAGAGTATAAAGGGACGGTTATCCTCGTTTCCCATGAGCCTGAATTTTACGAGGATTGGGTTACGAAGACGTGGGACGTCGAACAGTGGTCAATGCAGCTGCAATAAGCCATTTATTGGGGTAAAGTTAGCGCAGGTGGCATAATAGTTGAAGGGTGCTCCACTTTAGACAAGATTATGCTCGAATTCTAAGAGGCTACTCGCTGGCGATATGGCTTGATCGGCGTCGTACTGTTTCGAACTGTGAGCAATAAGGTTAATAAAGAAGCGGTATACGAGCAGCCAATTCGGATGAATACTCCGGTTCGGGCTGCTAAGTACCGATTCCATGACGGACAAGCCAGACGAGATCGCCCCAGCATCCTCTACCCATACAAGCTATTGGATGGGTAGTGCCTATGTTCGCGGGGCGGCGGGTATATCGTCTAGCTGCCGCCGCCGACTTAGTAAGCTTGTCGTAGCGTTATTATAGTCGGACGGATCTGGATGAGTCGATTAACCAGACAGCAGAAAGCAGGTGAAACTTCATTGAACGAACGGATATTGGTTATCGAAGACGAAGAAGGCATCTCGCGCGTGTTGCAGCTTGAGTTGGAGCACGAAAGCTATACGGTCGGTGTCGCTTCTGATGGGCGAACAGGGCTTGAGATGGCACAATCGGGTGAATGGGATCTGGTGCTGCTCGATGTGATGCTTCCCGGCTTGAATGGCATTGAAGTGCTTCGCAGGCTGAGACAAAGCGGCAATACGGTTCCTATCATATTATTGACGGCAAGAGATACAGTTCCGGATAAAGTGAGCGGCTTCGAGCATGGAGCGAGCGATTATGTAACGAAACCATTCGCTATGGAAGAGCTGTTGGCGCGTGTTCGGAATATTCTTCGGATCTTCGCTCAGCATGCGAAGGAAGCGGAAGGCTCGGATGTACTCAAGGTTGGCGATTTGACGATTGAGCTTCGGACGCGTAAAGTGTTCCGCAAGGAGCTGGCGGTTGATTTGACGCCGCGCGAGTTTGAACTGCTCGTCTATTTGGCAGAGCATAAGAATGAAGAGAAATCACGCGAGGATATATTGTCCGAAGTATGGGGCTACGATTTTATTGGGGAAACGAACCTTGTTGATGTTTATATCCGGTATTTGCGGCAGAAGGTGGACAAAGGGTTCCGATATAAGCTGATCCATACGGTCCGCGGAGTCGGTTATATGTTGAAGGAGCCGAATGGATGACGCTTCGTAAACGATACACACTGTTTACAATATTTTGGATTATTTTTATACTGCTGCTGTTTAATATCTTCGTTTATTTGTTCGTCATCAATATTACGACTCGAAGTGAGGAGCAGTCGTTGACCGATAAGGTCAAGCTATTAATTGAGAATGTCCACCCCCAGACGGCAGCGATGTATGACAATCCGAATTTGCTTAATGACTTTTACAATGTGAACGAGCTTATTCGGATCGTATCGCCAACGGGCGTCATATTGAATGAAGAAGGCTCTGATAAGGAGCTGATGGATCAGAAGGCGGAATACTATACGGCTCATGATTCGGGTCAAATGACGATCGGCGGTAAAAGAGTGCTGTTCATGCGTGTTCCGCTCTATGACGGTCCAACGCAAGTTGCCAGTCTCGAAATTATGCGAAAGCTAAACTCGCTTGATACGTATTTGCAAATATTAGTCGTGGCGTTGGCTGTGACGAGTGCAGGTGCGATTTTGTTCGCTATATTCGGTACGTATTGGTTTACCTCCAGGCTGACGTCACCTATCCAGCAGATGGTGTCGACGATGCGTGAGATCGATCGTAGCGGTAAGCTGCGCAAGATTGAAGCAAAGCCAGAGGATGATTCCGCTGAGATGCAGCAACTCGTTAGAGCTTTCAATCAGATGATTGACCGGCTGGATCGTACCTTCGCGCGTCAGAAGCAGTTCGTCGCTGACGCCTCTCACGAGCTTAAGACGCCTCTAACGGTCATTAGTAGCTATGCGGGCATGCTCAAGCGATGGGGCCGTGATGACGCAGCGGTACGCGACGAGGCGATCGAAGCGATCGCGCGTGAAGTCGAGCGATTGCAGAACCTAACAAAGTCGATGCTGACTCTAGCCGATGCGGAACAGGAAGACTGGCTTAATGTCGAGACGTTCGATCTCGTTCCGATTGTTGACGAGCTGGCAGAGATGATGCATGTGACGTTCGGCAGAACGGTTCGGGTTAATGCAGCGAGCGGCAGCGTGAAGATGAAGGGCGACCGGGATAAAATCCGGCAGCTGCTGGTTATCCTAATTGATAATGCTATCAAGTACAGTAAAGATTCGATCGACGTTAAAATAAGTGCTGTGAAGCAGTCTGTACGGCTGTATGTGACAGATAAAGGTATTGGCATCCCTGAGAACGAGATCCCGTACTTGTTTGAACGGTTTTACCGGGTAGACGGTGCAAGAACCCGATCAACTGGCGGTGTTGGTCTCGGCCTTTCGATTGCGAAACGGATCGTTGATTTGCATGAGGGCCAGATCGAGGTTATCAGCAAGCCTGAGCAAGGTACGACGATTATGCTGCAGTTTCCTTTCAGGCGAGCATGAGTGAGCCGTTCGAGAGGTGCTGGATGAAGTGATGAAGGCTCTGTTTGACGCGGAGCCTTTTTGCTTGCGCAAATGAGGGAATAAAAAACGACGTTTCCTACCTATAAGGTGGAATCGTCGTTCGCTAAATGGCTGTTAATCATTATTTTATTATGCGGCGTGCCGTGACATAATGCTTGGACCAGTAGGCTGAACCAAGGTTTGAAACCGTTACGCCGCTGCTGCTAGCTGCATGCAATATTTTGTTGTTGCCGGCATAGACCGCAACATGAGAAATTTTGCCTGTGCCCGTCGTTTTGAAGAAGACAAGATCACCCTTACTTAAATACGCTTTATCAACCTTCGTTCCTTTAGTAGCTTGCTCAGTTGTTGTTCTTGGAATATGAATTCCGATCTCCTTGAATATGTATTGGGTGAAAGAGGAGCAGTCAAAAGCGGATGATATGCCGCTTGGTGCTCCGAATCGATATGGAACGCCTAAGTACATATGGCCTGTGGACAATAGCTGCTCGGCCTCAGGCGTCGCGGCCTTAGCCTCGTCGGAGTATCCGAAGGCAAGCGCCGTTAATCCGATGGTCGTGCTGAGCATGACGCCGACAATACGTTTGAGCCATGGTTTCGTGTGCAAGTTCATCATATCCCTCCGTAGCTTAAGTTCAGCAATTGTTGGGATAACTATAACATATCGCGCCTCCCCTAAAGTTTACCAAAGAAAATGAAAAACACGGTATTACAGGGGTTAAGCGTCTTTCTGAGATTTCAGTGAGAAAATTCTCATTAAGATATGAAAATCATGAGAACATTGGAAGGAGCGGCATCCAGTGACGAAATTAACGTTCCGCGGTACGGGTGATTCGATGGGAGTTCCTCGTGTTTACTGCAATTGCATTGTATGCGAGGAGGCCAGGAATACAGGTATTAATCGGCGTTATCGCTCCACGCTTCAAATTGAAGATGAGGAGCTCGGCCATATGTGGATTGATTGCGGTCCGGATTGGGGTAAGCAGATGGAAGCATCCGGATTGCGTGAACTCGACCGGATGCTTATTACTCACGCCCATTTTGATCATATTGGGGGACTGGTGGAGTGGGCAGATGCTTGCCGCTGGACGAATCGGCAAGGAGAGGCATTCGCTCCGACGGTGACGATCAGTGAAATATTAGCGAGATTCCCTTGGCTGCAAAGGCAAATTCATTTTGATTCAGCGGATGCGGGCTTAACGATCGGCGGTTGGCATATTCGAACTTGGCGTGTGAATCACGGTAAGAACGGCTATTCGTATGCCTTTCGATTTGATCATGCTTCAAGGGGCATATCATGGGCATATTGCTCAGACGCCATCGCACTAACCGAAGAACAGCTAGAGCCGCTTTATGGTCTGGATCTGCTAATTCTAGGTACGAGCTTTTATGAAGAGCCATATCCGTTTGAAACGCGTTCGGTCTATGATGTTAAAGAAGCGCTTGTATTAATTGAAGAGCTTCGTCCAGGCCGAACCTTGTTTACACACATTTCTCATGATATTGATCTGCGCAGCAGTTACTCGCTCCCGGAAGGTGTTGATTTCGCAACGACGGGAATGAGCGTTATTTTATAACCGATTAGTAACTGGGAAGGGATATAGATGTTGCGAAATTTGTCGTCTTGCGCGAATGATCGCGCGCGATTACAATGATTGTTGGACGATACCGGCGCCCATTCGCCGGTCGAACAGAATCGGAGGCAATGATAGAGCAAGTGGACATGGATATTTTCGGCGTGTTCAGTATTATTGGTACGATCGCCTTCGCGGTCAGCGGAGCGATTGTAGCAATGGAGGAAGAGTACGATATTTTGGGTGTATTCGTGCTCGGCCTTGTAACGGCATTCGGGGGCGGGGTTGTACGCAATCTGTTAATCGGAATTCCGGTGTCGACACTTTGGAATCAAAGTGATTTACTCAAAATTGCGATGATCTCGATGATTATTGCATTCGTGATGCCGGTATCCTGGCTGAAGAAGTGGAGAAGAAGCGAGGCGTTCTTCGACGCGATTGGCTTGTCGGCATTTGCGATCCAAGGTGCTCTATATGCGACGCACATGAATCATCCGGTAAGCGCGGTGCTGGTAGCGGCTATGCTGACAGGTATTGGCGGCGGAATGATTCGCGATGTGCTTGCTGGCAGGAAGCCGCTTGTGCTGCGGGATGAGATTTATGCCGTATGGGCGATGGCTGCAGGCTTATGTATTTATTACAAGTGGTTCGAAACGACCGTCGAGCTGCTGCTGTTGTTCGTCATTATAATCGTGATGCGGATGCTGTCCGTATACTACAAATGGAGCTTACCGAAACGATCGCTTAAGCACGCGTTCTCTCAATCGGTGTATGATCGTGCTGAGCATCATCAGAAGCAGGAGAGGCAGGCTGCAAAAGATCAGGCTGCACGGGTACCTCATGAGTCTAGTGCAACTCTCGCAGCAGCAGGAGAGGCAGGCGCCGGTTCGGTAAAGAAAGGCTGGTGGCATCGATGACTCGGGTATTATTCGTATGTTTGGGTAACATTTGCCGTTCGCCAATGGCGGAAGCGGTATTTCGACGCAAAGTGCAGGAAGCGGGATTGGCGGAGATGATTCAGATCGACTCGGCCGGAACGGGAGATTGGCATATTGGCAAGCTTCCGCATGAAGGGACGCGCAAGCTGCTGGATCAACGCGGAATATCGTATGAAGGGATTCGCGCTAGGCAAGTATCAGGAAGCGACTTCTCGACGTTCGATTATATCGTGTGCATGGATACGAGCAACGAGCGCAACATGAACGACATTCGTCGTTCGCTGCCTGAGCAGGGAATTGGTGGAGCAAAGTTGATCAAGCTGCTGGACCTTGTTCCGGAAGCCGGAATGAGCGATGTGCCGGACCCTTATTATACCGGCAATTTCGAAGAAGTGTACGAGCTCGTCTCGACAGGCACAGATCGACTTCTAGCGAAGATTCGCCAAGAGAAAGCGATGTAGTAGCTATATCATTGGGGCGGTCTAGAAAGTCAGTTATATCGCTGACTTTCTAGACCGCCCCTTTCTTCCAGTTCAAGCTCGTGTGTACCGAAGCAATAGGAGATTGCTGGAACACTGGACCAGCTTGATAGAAGACACGTATATTGATTTGCATCCAACTTTTATTTTCAGGAATATCTATATATTTACATATAAGATTTAGATATGCTTTTATTACAAATATATATTTATTAGTGGATGCAATGAAAATATCGTGATCAGATCATCTTTTTAAGGTAAAAACAGGAATAATAAAAAAAGAAAAATAGAATAGTGATTGTAGAATTAAGAATGTCTGTTATAGATTAATTGAATGACTCAAACCTGGAATCATGTTGATTTTTGACATAAAAATGGTAGCATAATAGGTGGAAGTAAAAACAAACTTGAAGATCGGTTAACATACACTTTAAATGAGCTTAACGAAAACGATTTCGATTTTTTGGCAAAACAAAAAAGGAAGGTGTTTACAAATAAGAAACTAAATGTTAATATATGCTCGTATCCCAATAATAGAATAGGAGGAATATGATGAAAAGCTTAAAGAAAAGATTGATGTTAGGAATTGGTGCATTGCTTTGCGCGTCCTTGAGTTTTACCAGTGGTGCTTCGGCGGCGGGTTCGACTCAATACGGAAATATTGGAGGCTATCTTGCAACCGGGTCTCTTAATTATGGCAGCAATAGTGCTACTGCCATCACTAATTTCGGCACGACAGCCAGATTAGCTGCAACTGTTGCTTTCTCTTATTACTATAATAATTATCAAGTAGATGCTGTTTCTTGGGCTATTGAAAAACCTGGCACTTCTTTCGTGGCAGCCACAGCAAATGCAAAACATGTACCAGCTATTCCGAGGTACGCATCAGGTACTCACAAAGTAAGCTACCAGAACTACAATTGGGCAGCGTTAACAGATTTATAAATCTAATGCACCGTGCAACCGAAAGAAGTTTCACAACTTCTTTCGGTTTATTTTCAATGAAAACAAGATGACTGAAGGTGTGAATAATGCTTGGAAGGGCTTTACGAATAATGAGTATATTGTTGTCAATTGGATTGGTTATGACGGCATGCCAGAAAGAAACTCGAAATTATAGTAACGACTATAATAGTTCGACTGATTTTCCTTATTTGTTTCATATGCAGGGCGATGGTATATTTGTAACCCCAACAGAGAATGGATATTATTTTCTAAATGATTCCCTGCTCTACTACGCGGATAAGAATAATATGCAACCGGTATTGCTCGATAACCGCCCGGAGAACGATTGCTTACATCCATCTAATCAAGGCGAGGTTCGAAATTGCTTTGCCTATGTAAAGCATGACCCTGCGTTTCGCAACAATTTTCTAGGCTATTACAACGAAAAGCTTTATACCTTGGAAAGCGGAGAAGTATGGGAAAAAGATGCCGAGAACCAGTTCAAAACCATGCTTATTGAAATTTCCAAAGACGGCTCGACCCGCAAGGTGAAAAGGGTGTTCGATGCTGTACCGAAATCTGTGGCAATTCACAGGGGGATGCTTTATTACTCCTTGAGAAGCTTCAATAAAGAATCAAACGGAAGCTCGCAATTGATGCAAGTAAGCCTGAATAGCTCCAAAAAACCAACGCCAATTTATTCAGGAAGCTCGGATAGCGTGATAGCCGATATATTGCCATATGGGAAAAACATTTATTTCTATGAATTGTCTGGACTCTCGATTCGTTTGATGAGGTATGACATTGAGAAGCAGACGACAACAAGAATGTTTACCAGCGACGATAGTCATATGGCTAAGTTAGAAGGGATTTATAATCAAAATCTACTGTATAATATTACGGTTAATGCGAACGTTCCTCCTACAGTAGAACTGTTAAAGGACAAACAGCATCGGACTGTATTCGCGTCAAATTTGGAAGGCGGGGACTCAAGCGAGCTTCCGATTCAGAGAGATTTTTTCTCGTTTTATTATGTAAGCGGCGATTATTTCTATGCTAGACCTGTTTTCCCGTATTTGTTCATGGATGATTTAAAAGATCAGCTAAAAGACGTTCCACATGAATTGACGGTGTATAACAAACAGTATGAGATTGTAGACAAGATCGATATGTCGTTCCTTCCGATTGATCATTCATTCATGATCGGAGATGACCGCTATATGTTTATACAGTATACGAAGGACGGCAAGAAGGTCATGGAATATTTAGATAAAACGGAAATCGGAACGGGTAAAGCTGTTTTTAAGCCATTATTGGAAAATCCGGTTTTTTAAATGCCTGTATCTAGGAGGTATCAGATGAAGCTTATTGGATATGAGTATCTGAAATGGCTCCATAAGCGGCTTCTGGTTGCTCTAATTCCGATACTCCTGATTGGCAATGGCTACCTCTATATTACGGATCAGTACAATAAAAACGGGTTTATCATTGCTAATAAAGAAGCATACGACCGGGCAGAGAGGGAGTATACCGCAATGCCTGTGGAGCAGGGGTATGCGCGGATTAAACAGCAATATTCGGAGTTGCTCCTATTTCAAGCGATTACGATGGCTGCCCGGAATCCGGATAATGAGGCGATGGCGGCGGAACTGGCGCGAATAAAGAGTGAGTCGCCATCTATCATGGATTTGTTCTATAGCAGAGGCTATAACGAACGTTTGGATCAACTGCAGCGGGATACTATAATAACCGAGCAATTGGTCAAGCAATTCGAGGCTATGCGTGACTATACCGTCTATTTAGACGGAATTAAACAACAGGCAGACAATTTATTAAGCGTTTCCATATTTCAGAATGAACATTCATTCTCTTACCGCAATATTGTAAAGACTCCGAAGGACTTCGCCGAACTGAAGGAACTTCCTTTGCAGTTGGGTCGAGAATGGGGTATTGTGTCTGCGACAACATTTTCAATCACCGATTTGCTAATTGTTGTACTGCTTTTTCTATTATGTATTTATCTATTTCAACAGGACAAGGATTTGGGACTCATTAAGCTTGCACGGTCGACTGCCAGGGGGAGGCTGCCACTAGCCGTTTCAAAGCTTATAGCGCTGCTCACTATGTCGGTATTTCTGTCAGTCATCTACTATGGAGAGTTACTGCTGCTCGCACAGCATCTGTACGGATTTGGCGATTTATCACGGTATGTGCAGTCGATGGAGTCATTTCGCTATTGCAATTTACCGCTTACCGTAGGGCAGTATCTAGCTCTATTCATCGCTTGCAAGGTGATTGTCAATCTTGTTGTGGCCATAATTATTGCGATGTTATTCATAGGACTTGGCAATATTCTCTCTGTATATGTTAGTCTCTTTGGTTTTTTTGCGTTTGAATATTTAACCTACCGCTTTATTCATCCATTATCCAACTTTCAGTTTTTTAAGTACATAAATGTGTTGGCCTTTTATAATGCTTACGATCTGCTTGCTGTATATCGAAATTTGAATGTGGCGGGATATCCTATTTGGTATCCGGGAATCGCTGCTTTCGTATTTGTGGCAATAATTGTGATGTTATTTACTGTTTGCGTTATGCTATTTTCGCTCCGAATGCCGTCGGCTTCAACCTCTCACATCCTGCACAGGCTTGCACAGCCGTTTCACAAATTACGGAGACCGATAGCCTCGGTGCAATTGTTTCGTCATGAATGGTATAAATTTATTTTTACTGGAAAAGCGTTTGTAGTACTACTAGCAGCTTTGCTGCTTGGATATCTCGACTTGGATAAGAAAGAACTCAATTTTAATGAAGAGGATGCCTATTATAACAGCTATTTGACTGATTTAACGGGTACGCTAGAAACGTCTAATGAGCAAATGATTCTTGATGAAAAACAGCGTTTTGATGAACTGCCTCTGCAATATGAACTCATATTGAAGCAATATAGGGATGGGGACCTTTCAGCTGCGCAATATATCGAGGAGAAAGAGAAGCTGGATCTTATCGCGCTCAAGGAAAAAGCTTTTAATCGGGTATACAATCAATATTTATATTTAAAGGATATAAAGGATACAAGAGGGATTACCGGAAGTATGCTCAATGAGCTTACAACCAACTATTTGTTTCGAAATTCATTTCGGGATCTCGTGAATGGCTGTATCTTTACGATCTTGTTAGCAGGAGCGCTCAGCGCGATATTCCCACTCGATTACCGTAATGGAATGATAAACATAATACGAGGCACGCAGCGCGGCCGGATGACGTTATTTGTGATTAAGCATATGATCGCCTTCGCAGCAACGGTTACGATTGGTATTATTCTGTACGCACCTTCGATTTATAACCTTATAATCAATTACCCGGCGATTGACTGGAATGCTCCGGTACAAAGTATTAACGTTTATGGGCAGCTGAAAGCTGTGATGACAATCAAAGCCTTCGTATGTGGAGTGTTCGCCCTACAGCTATTCGGTTCTTTGATTGTCTGCATTTGTATGCTATACGTTACCAACATTATGAAGAATAGAGCGCCTGCTCTGCTGCTTATATCGAGCATTTTCATTATTCCGTTTCTTGTTTCATTAGCTGGCTTCGAGGAAATAAACAATTATACCTTTTCAGGTTTCTTTACGCTCTTCGATCGTCTTGCCGATGCTCAATCCTTTGCATCGCTCGGCATATATTCAGGTCTTATGCTTTGCGTGTCAGCGCTAGCGCTATTTATGAGTTGGCTGCGCTATACGAATCTGAATAGCAAGGGAGTGATCTCGTGCTTCTATCGATTAATTCGATCAGCAAAAGTTACAATAAAGGGAAGCACCAGGCGTTGGACCGATTCACATCGGAGTTGAGTCCTGGAATTTATGGATTGCTTGGCCCTAACGGCGCAGGTAAATCTACACTTATGAACATCATAGTAGATAATCTGAAGCCTGATTCGGGAGAAGTATTGTTTAACGGTGAAAGAGTATCAGATTTGGGAGCTGCTTACCGTTCGCGAATCGGATATATGCCACAACAGCAGGGGCTTTACGATGATTTTACAGGTCACAGATTTCTCTGGTATATGGCGGCGTTGAAAGGATTAACGAAAAAGACTGCGAGAGACAAGATTGAACAATTACTGGAGGTAGTTAATTTATCCGAGTCTCGAAATAAGAAACTGGGCTCTTATTCGGGCGGAATGAAGCAGCGTATTTTGATTGCTCAGGCCCTTCTTAATGATCCGGATATTCTAATCCTTGATGAGCCGACGGCTGGACTTGACCCGAGAGAGCGAATACGGATTCGGAATTTTATTTCAGAAATTGCTCAGAACAAAATCGTATTGTTGGCTACACATGTAGTAACAGATATCGAGTATGTAGCAAAAGAGGTGCTGCTGCTTAGAAAAGGCAAGCTTATCTTTCAAGGAAAGCCAACGCAGGCGATTGAACAAGTTAATGGAAAAGTATTTGAAGTGCAGGTTAAGGCAGAGGAACTTGAAGTCATTCAGAGGCAATATAAAATAAGCAATATTTCTGGTGATGCATCGGGCGTTACGGTGCGTATTGTTGGCTCAGCAGGCTCAGAGCCTCCACAACCAATTGGACGATATATGGAGGCTGTGAGACCTAATCTAGAAGATGTGTATTTGTACTTCTTTGAATAAGTTTTTCATGTCTGTAAAGCAGTGACTATTTGGAGCTCGTTTGGGCTTCAAAAGTTAGCTGCTTTACTTCTTTGTACGGGGGGGTGTATCTCCAGAAGAGTGAATCAATGCCTTACAGCGGTTATATCGTTTCATGAACTTGATACTACGCGATCTCGACAGCAATGATGTAAGGAGATACACCTCTCGATTCTATCGATCCAAGAAATAAGCTAACGCCGCAGGCAAATCCTTCTGCCAGAAGCCCCAAGTATGCTTGCCGTCGCGTTCGAAGTAAGTCGTCTTCGCTCCACGTTCCTCAAATAATATCCGCGCGTTTCGGTTAAGTGCAACGAAATCGTAAATCCCGCGGTCGGTTTCATATGCATTCTCTTGCAGTCCGACGGTCATGTAGATATCAAGCCAAGATAAATCGCTCGTTGCAGCAATTAGATTCCGGGATGCAGGATAGAATGCGCCAGACAGAGAGAGGACGCGGTTGAAAAGCTCCGGATGCTCAAGCGCAATATGCAGCGATACCGTTCCGCCTAGCGAGTCACCGGCAAGCAGTCGTTCAGAACGTTCGCGGCGAACAGGATATTTGCTTTCGATGAAAGGTAGAAGCTCCTCTGCAAAGAAACGGACGTAATTCGCATATCGGTTACCGTCCGGCGAATATTCCTCCGTCCTTACGCTTTTGTCGACATCAACGCCGACAATGATGAAAGGTTCTACTCCCTCATCTAATATAAGCTGGTTTGCGATTGTCGCCACCCGACCGAAGTTGAAGAAATCTTCGCCATCTTGGCAGAAAACAACCGGATAACTTAATACTTCATTATAACCAGGCGGCAGAAATACACGAAGCTTGCGTTCCCCTTCAGGCAAATAACGGCTTGGAACCGTCTCCTTGTTCACTGTACGTTTTAAATATTTATCATCCATGGATATGACTCCTTTCTTCTGCATGAGAACCTCTGTTAGTGGGCAAACAATAGAGAGAAACAATGGCGTTCTGCAGTGAATGATCGCTTCGGTGTACTATTCTGTATCACTAATAAAGAAGTTCTGTTACATATACAATTTCATTAAAAAACCGCCTGAAACATTAAAAAACCGCGGTTTTTATGTTTTTTGTTTTGACCATATTCTCAAAACAGGTTTATAATAATTCTATAACAGACGCATGCGATATTCAAATATTAATATGAGGTGAGCGTTTACGATGAGCAAAGTGGTGACTAAACAACCGTCTTACGAAGTTCAGTCCGAACCTGTTCAACCGTTGTCCATTTTGTCGCCGGAAGGCGAAATCGTGGCACCGGATTTGGTTCCGGCTCTGTCCGACGAGCAGCTGAAAGAAATCATGTACCGGATGGTGTTCACCCGTACTTGGGATGAGCGCGCCGTTAACCTTGGACGCCAAGGCCGTCTCGGCTTCTACGCGCCGGTGTCCGGTCAAGAGGCTTCGATGGTGTGCAGCGAATATGCATTGAATAAAGAAGACTTTATTTGCCCTGGTTACCGCGATATGCCGCAGCTCGTATGGCATGGCCTTCCGCTGTACCAAGCTTTCCTATATTCCCGTGGCCATCAGCATGGCGGTCAAATTCCGCAGGACGTTAACGTACTGATGCCGCAAATCATTATCGGCGCGCAAGTGCTTCATGCAATGGGCGTGGCGATGGCATTTAAGAAAAAAGGTGAGAAGCGCGTTGCGATCACGTATACGGGCGACGGCGGTTCGTCTGAAGGCGATTTCTACGAAGCACTGAACTACGCTGGCGTGTTCAAGCTCCCAGTTATTTTCGTCGTACAAAACAACGGCTATGCGATTACGACTCCGTATGCGAAGCAAACAGCGGCGCTGTCTGTTGCTCATAAAGCAGTAGCAGCAGGTATTAAAGGTGTTCAAGTCGACGGTATGGACCCACTCGCGGTATACAAAGCAGTATCCGAAGCTGCAGAGCGTGGCCGCAATGGCGAAGGCGCAACGCTGATCGAGCTGATTACGTACCGTTATCGTCCGCACTCGATGGCAGACGACACGACGAAATATCGCACGAAGGATGAAGAGAACGATTGGGCAACGCGCGATCCTCTCGTACGCTTTGGCAAATACCTGGAAGCGAAAGGTCTCTGGACGGAAGAAGACACGAACCGTGTTAAAGATGAGGCGAAAGCTACGGTGAATGAGCACATCAAGAAAGCCGAGCAGACGGAGAAGATGACGATTCCTGGTCTGATCGATTCGATGTTCGAGAAACCATTCCAGCAGCTTGAAGAGCAAAAGGCTGACTTTCAATAATAACGACTAAACTGCAGAAGGAGGATTCCATCGATCATGGCTCAAATGAATATGTTAGAAGCGCTGCGCGATGCGATGCGCATTGAATTGAAGCAGGATCCTAACGTTCTTATTTTCGGTGAGGACGTTGGTAAGGTGGGCGGCGTATTCCGAGTAACGGAAGGGCTGCAAGAGGAATTCGGCGAAGAGCGCGTATTCGATACGCCCCTGGCTGAATCCGCAATCGCCGGCATGGCGGTCGGCTTAGGCACGCAGGGCTTCCGCCCAATTGCAGAAATCCAGTTCGTTGGCTTTATTTATGAGGCTATGGACCAAATGTTTGTACAAGCTGCCCGTATGCGTTACCGTTCCGGCGGCCGTTACAACTCGCCAATCGTATTCCGTACGCCATTCGGCGGCGGCGTTAAAGCGGCTGAGCTGCATACGGACTCACTTGAAGGTCTTGCAGTGCAAACGCCAGGTATCAAAGTTATCGTGCCTTCGAATCCGTATGATGCGAAAGGCTTGATGATTTCCGCTATCCGTGACAATGACCCTGTATTTTTCATGGAGCATTTGAATCTGTACCGTGCATTCCGTGAAGAAGTTCCTGAAGGCGACTACACGGTTGAGATCGGTAAAGCGAACGTCGTTCGTGAAGGTAAAGACGTTACGATTATTGCTTACGGCATGATGGTTCATACGGCGAAGAAAGCTGCTGATGAGCTGGCGAAAGAAGGCATCGAGGCAGAAGTTATCGACCTTCGTACGCTGCTGCCGCTTGACATCGATACGCTGGTGAAATCGATCCAGAAGACGAACCGCGCGATCGTCGTACAAGAAGCACAGAAAACTTCCGGCGTAGCTGCAGAGGTTATTGCACAAATCAACGAAAAAGCTATTTTGCACCTCGAAGCTCCAGTACTTCGTGTTGCGGGTCCTGATACGGTATATCCTTTTGCACAGATCGAAGATGCATGGCTGCCGTCGCCTGAACGCGTCGTAAAAGCAGCAAAACAAGTATTGAACTTTTAATGACCTATTTATCGGGTATGTTATAGATACATGAGGGAGGAACATTCGGATGGCTAAGTTCGAATATCGGTTCCCGGAGCTCGGCGAAGGTTTGCATGAGGGCGAAATCGTCAAAATGCACATCAAGCCAGGCGACGAGGTTAATGATGAGAGCATCTTGATGGAAGTTCAGAACGATAAGGCAATCGTAGAAGTGCCTTGTCCGGTAGAAGGTAAAGTTCTTGAAGTGTTCGCGAAGGATGGCCAAGTATGCCATGTCGGCGAAGTAGTTGCCATTATCGATGTAACCGGCGAGCTGCCAGAAGGCGCTACGGTTGCGGCAGACAGCGCAACTGCTCCTGCGGCTGAAGCACAAGCTCCGGCAGAGGCACCAGCGCAAGCAGCAGCACCTGCTCCTGCACCGCAGGCTGGCGGCGCACTCGTGTTGGCAACGCCAAGCGTGCGCAAATATGCCCGCGAACAAGGCGTAGACATCACGGCGGTGACGGGCACTGGCAAGAATGGTAAAGTAACGCGTGAGGATATCGACGCATTCAAATCCGGCGGTGCTACGCCGGCGGCAGCTGCTTCTGTCGAAGCGGCAGCAGCACCAGCACAAGCAGCTGAAGAGAAAGAGGCCGTAGCGGCAGCTCCGGTAGCAGCTGGAACTGCTTATCGTCCAGAAGAGCGCATTCCGTTCAAAGGCATTCGCAAAGCGATCTCGAACGCAATGGTTAAATCGATGTACACGGCGCCGCATGTTACGCTGATGGACGAAGTCGATGTAACGGAGCTCGTCGCTCTTCGTGCGAAGTATAAACCATTCGCAGAGAAGAAAGGCATTAAGCTAACTTACCTGCCGTTCATCGTGAAGGCGCTCGTAGCAGCATGCCGCGAATTCCCGATCATGAATGCAACGCTGGACGAGGCTGCACAAGAAATTGTACTGCGCAAATATTACAACATCGGCATCGCAACCGATACGGAGAACGGCTTGATCGTTCCAGTTATCGAGGATGCTGACCGTAAAAATATTTACACTGTTGCAAGCACGATCAGTGATCTGGCCGTTCGCGGCCGCGAAGGCAAGCTCGGTCCTAACGAACTGAAAGGCAGCACGATTACGATTACGAATATCGGTTCCGCTGGCGGCATGTTCTTCACGCCTGTCATCAACTTCCCTGAAGTTGCGATTCTCGGCACGGGCCGTATCTCTGAAAAAGCCGTTGTGAAGAACGGCGAAGTCGTAGCTGCGCCTGTTATGGCATTGTCGCTCAGCTTCGACCACCGTCTCATCGACGGAGCAACAGCTCAAAACTTCTTGAACTACATCAAACAGTTACTGGCACAGCCTGAACTGTTCATCATGGAGGTGTAACGTAATGGTAGTAGGAGACGCGTCTCTTGATATCGATACTTTAGTCATTGGTGCTGGCCCTGGCGGTTACGTCGCGGCAATTCGTGCAGCACAGCTTGGTCAATCCGTACTTTGCGTAGATAAAGCAAACGTAGGTGGCGTATGCTTGAACGTTGGTTGTATTCCTTCTAAAGCTCTCATCTCGGCTGCTCACCAATACGAAGCAGCTACGCACGGCGCAGCGTTCGGCATTACGGTTGGCGATGTTAATGTTGACTGGAGCAAAGTGCAAGAGTTCAAAAACGGCGTAACGAAAAAGCTGACGGGCGGCGTTGCATCGCTGCTCAAAGCGAACAAAGTTGAATATTTCAACGGCGAAGTTATGTTCATCAATGCGAACGAAGCGCGTGTATTCAACGATCAAGAAGCACCGCGCTACCGTTTCAAAAACTGCATTATCGCGACGGGCTCCCGCCCAATCGAACTGAAAGCATTCCCTTATGGCGGTCGCATTCTGTCCTCGACAGAAGCACTGTCGCTGCCAGAAATTCCGAAGAGCCTAGTCGTTATCGGCGGCGGCTACATCGGTATCGAGCTGGGTCAAATGTACAGCAAATTCGGAACGAAAGTGACGATCATCGAAGGCGCAGACGCGATTATGCCTGGCTTCGACAAAGATATGTCCAACATCGTTGCGAAGAAGCTCAAAACGAAAGATGTTAACATCGTAACGGGAGCTTCCGCTAAATCGGCTGAACAAACAGCAGACAGCGTGAAAGTAACGTATACGGTTGGCGACAAAGAAGAAGTTGTGGAAGCAGACTATCTGCTCGTAACGGTAGGCCGTCGTCCGAATACGGATGGTGAGCTTGGTCTTGACCTGATCGGCATCGAACTGACCGACCGTGGTCTTGTGAAGGTCGACCACCAAGGCCGTACGAACATTCCGCACATCTTTGCAATTGGCGACATCGTTCCGGGTGCAGCTCTTGCTCACAAAGCAATGTATGAAGGCCGCGTAGCTGCTGAAGCGATCGCTGGACTGCCTAGCGTCGTTGACTACAAGTGCATTCCTGCAGTTGCGTTCTCCGATCCAGAGTGCGCGGCAGTTGGTTACACGGAGAAAGAAGCGAAAGAAAAAGGCCACAACGTGAAAGTGGGCAAATTCCCATTCGCAGCGAATGGTCGTGCTCTGTCGCTTAACGGTACGGAAGGCTTTGTGAAGATCGTATCCGATGCGGATAACGGCCTTGTGCTCGGCGCACAAATCGTCGGTATTGAAGCTTCGAACATGATTGCTGAGCTTGGTCTTGCGATTGAGATGGGTGCTACGCTCGAAGATATTGCATTGACGATCCACGCTCACCCTACGCTTGGTGAGATCGTTCTCGATGCAGCGGAAGTGGCACTTGGCCACCCAATCCACGTATTCACGAAGTAATTGAAGTGATTGAGAGGTCTGCGGTATGAATGCCGCAGGCCTCTTTTTAATGTAAAGCTACATATAATAAGGTCAGCGCATCACAGTCTATTTTTATGAAAAGGTGGCTTGTGCATGACCAACGAAATGGCATCAACGGGGAATAAGAAACGTGCTTCTGAATCACGTGCTATTTTGACAGAGATCGTTTTTCCTTCGGATACGAATCATCTCCAGACGATGTTCGGCGGCATTGTGATGGAATATATGGATAAGGTAGCGGCGATCTCGGCAATGCGGCACTCTCGAACAGCAGTCGTTACGGTATCGACTGACAGTATAGATTTTGTCGCTCCGATCCGGGTCGGTGATGCGATTATCGTCGAGTCGTTCGTGACCTGGACGCATCGAAGCTCGATTGAGGTATACGTGAAGGCTGTAACTGAAAATTTGAAGACAGGTGTCCGCAATACGGCAGTAACAGCCTTTTTCGTCTTTGTGGCACTTGGCGATGATGGCCGTCCGACGGTGGTGCCAGGCGTTATACCCGAGACCGAGGAGGAGCAGGAGCTGTACATAACCGGCCGTGATCGTTATCTTCTCAGACGGAAAAGGATTGATGAGCGTAAAGGGCATTCTTAGATCTAGCGTCATATTTTTCGGTCAGTCGCCCTAGATGGGCGATTATGATACAATTAAGTTATCCTTTGAATAAATTGATTACGGAGAATGAGACAGATGAGTCATAATGAGGAGCAGTATTTGCAGCTGTTACGTTATGTACTGAATAACGGGACTCGCAAGGACGACCGTACAGGTACGGGGACGATCTCGACGTTTGGTTACCAGATGCGGTTTGATCTGAATGAAGGCTTTCCGATTCTAACGACGAAGAAGGTGCCCTTCGGACTTGTAAAGAGCGAACTGCTCTGGTTCATGAAGGGCGATACGAACATCCGTTATTTGCTGCAGCATAACAATACGATATGGAATGAATGGGCCTTTAAGCGATGGGTTGAAAGCGATGCGTATGACGGCCCAGACATGACGAATTTTGGGCTGCGTTCGCAGACAGACAAGGAGTTCGCCATCCAATATGAGGAGCAAATGGCGCGGTATACGAAGCTTATGCTGGAAGACGATCAGTTTGCCGCTAAATATGGGGAGTTGGGCGACGTATACGGCAAGCAATGGCGCGCTTGGCAGACGACGAAGGGTGAAACGATCGATCAGTTGAAGGACGTCATTCAATCGATTAAGACGAACCCAGACTCGCGCCGTCTTATTGTCTCGGCGTGGAATCCAGAGGATGTACCGTCGATGGCGCTCCCACCTTGCCATACGCTGTTCCAATTCTACGTAGCGGAAGGTAAGCTGTCGTGTCAGCTGTATCAGCGGAGCGCAGATATATTCCTCGGTATTCCGTTTAATATTGCTTCCTATGCGCTGTTGACGCACCTCATTGCGCGAGAATGCGGATTGGAAGTGGGAGAGTTCATTCATACGCTGGGAGATGCCCATATATATATTAACCATCTAGATGCAATTCAAGAGCAGCTCACACGCGAACCGAAGCCGTTGCCGAAGCTTGTTTTGCAAGGTGATTGGCAATCCGTCTTCGACGTTGAGGTGTCGGATATTCGATTGGAAGGCTATGAGGCTCACCCGGCAATTAAAGCACCTATCGCGGTTTAAAGCGGGTCTGACTGGAGACAGGAGAGTGAGAAACAGCAATGACGATCAGCATGATTTGGGCGATGGACCGGCAGCGGGGTATCGGTATTGACAATAAAATTCCGTGGCGGCTGCCAGCCGACATGGCTTATTTCAAAGCATATACGACAGGCAAAACTGTCGTGATGGGCCGTAAGACGTTCCAGTCGTTCCCGAAAGCGCTGCCGAACCGTCGAAACGTCGTACTGACCCGTTCGGAGGGACTTGCATTCGAAGGGGCAGAAACGGTCGGATCAGTGGAAGAAGCGCTGAACAAATACGGATCTGAAGAGGAATTAGTCGTCATAGGTGGGGCTGAGATTTACGACCAATTTCTTCCCTATGCAGACAAACTGCTTGTCACGGAGATTGATCATATATTCGAGGGCACAGATGCTTTTTTTCCAGAATATGATGAATCAAAATGGAAGATTGTAGACATTAAAGTAGGCGTGACGGATGAGAAAAACCCGTACAATTATCGATTCTTAACCTTGGTAAGACAGTAAATCACGAACATTGCTAGAAGCATTCTGTTTAACTGCAAGAGCATAATAGTACAAATGATTGTACGGATAATCCATTTGTAAAGCCTGTATTCTAATGATAATATTTTCCCTATCAAATATTGAAACAGTCGCTCTTATGCAAAGATTGTTATTGAACAATTGTTCGATTCCCGCTATAGTCTAGTTGTTCAATGGTAATGAATCGGGAAAATATTTATGGGGGAGTTGCGATCATGTCTACACCTACGGGATTTATGGAGTATAAACGCGAACTGCCGGCAGATCGCGATCCAATAGAGCGGATTAAAGATTGGGAAGAATTCCATCTTCACATGAGCGAAGATGCGCTTCGTACGCAAGGCGCACGCTGTATGGATTGCGGAACGCCATATTGCCACACAGGTATGGAGCTGGCAGGCAATGCCTCAGGATGCCCAGTCAACAACTTGATTCCAGAGTGGAATAACTTAATTTATCGTGGTCTGTGGCGTGAGGCGCTCGATCGGCTTCATAAAACGAATAACTTCCCTGAGTTCACAGGGCGTGTATGTCCTGCACCTTGCGAAGGCTCATGCACAGTTGGTTTGATTGGACAGCCTGTTACGATCAAGACGATAGAGCAGGCAATTATCGACCGCGGTTTTGAGGAAGGCTGGGTCGTACCTCAACCGCCGAAGAATCGTACAGGCAAGCGCGTTGCGGTGGTCGGCTCTGGTCCTGCTGGTCTTGCGGCAGCAGCTCAATTGAATAAAGCCGGACATCTTGTGACCGTATATGAGCGTGCGGATCGGATCGGCGGATTGTTGACGTATGGCATTCCTACGATGAAGCTAGACAAGGCAGTTGTACAACGTCGTGTTGATCTGCTTGCGGCGGAAGGTATTACGTTCGTAACGAATACAGAAATCGGCAAAGATATTCCTGCCAAGAAGTTGGTTGACGAGTTCGATGCAGTCGTATTGTGCGGCGGTGCTACGAAACCGCGCGACGTACAGATTGAAGGTCGTGAGCTGAAGGGTATTTACCAGGCCATGGATTACTTGAATGGTACGATCAAAAGCTACCTGGATTCCAATCTTGAAGACGGCAATTATATATCGGCGAAGGACAAGGACGTTATCGTTATTGGCGGCGGCGATACGGGAACGGACTGTGTTGCAACGGCTTTGCGTCATGGCTGCCGCTCGGTTACGCAATTCGGTACAGTTGGCAAGGCGCCGCTGGAGCGCGATATCGTGAACAATCCATGGCCTCAATTCCCGAACGTCTATACGTTGGATTATGCGCATGAAGAAGCGAAGGCGCTCTATGGCGAAGATCCTCGTGCATTCTCAGTGTTGACGAAGAAGTTCGTCGGCGACGAGAACGGCAACCTGAAAGAGCTCCACACGGTTCAAATCGAGCGGAAGGTTGACGAGACGGGACGCAGAATTTATACGGATATTCCAGGTACAGAGAAGGTGTGGAAGGCGGATCTCGTCTTGATCGCTGTCGGCTTTGAAGGACCTGAAAACACGATTATTAACGAGCTTGGTCTGGAGCAAGACCGTCGTTCGAATGTGAAAGCTCAATATGGCAAGTACACCACGAACGTCGATAAAGTGTTCGCAGCAGGCGACATGCGCCGTGGTCAAAGTCTTGTTGTATGGGCAATCAATGAAGGCCGCGAGGTTGCTCGCGAGGTAGATAAATATTTGATGGGCTCATCGATGCTTCCTTAATAGGTTGCAGTGGAGAGCTCAGGCTTGAAGCACAAGCGTTCAGAAGAACGTTTGTGCTTATTTTTATTATCGACTTCACTACAAATGTGATAAGCTATTAGGAGACAAGATGTATTCAGGTGTATGCTGCTTAGGAGGAAATCGTAATGATTCAGTACGGTAACGATGTTATAACTGAGCTGAAATTTGTCGGATTCTCGCCGCGTATAGAAAGGCGCGATTCGCAATGGGTCGATATAGAGCTTATCCCTACGCTATGGCCAGGAACGCCGGTCCCTCCCGGAATCCAAGAGCTTACGGTGTATGTGGTGACGACGATAGGAGGGCAAATCGCGCAGATTGTGCCCTATGATGAAGGTACCGATTGTGAGTTTCAATTCACCATGTCGGAGAAGGAGCAAATCAGCGCATATATTTTGTCGGAAGAAATTCAAGAGCGTATACGAAATCTCCCCTCCCCAACATGAAGGAAGATATGCTAAAATCGGAGTAATCGCTTATCAGCCATGATCCGATTGTAGCGGAGGTAGGTTACGATGTCCGCCAATAGCGCACTTATATTAACGCAGGCTGAAGTACGGAATATTAAACGATACGTCCAGCAGAAGTTTTCGGACTTGCCGCAGGACAAGCATGCGGATATTGTTGCAGATGCGGTAAGAAGGATTGTATTCAAGCGATTGCCTGAATTCGCGGATGATGTTCGGCAGCGATTGACAACGGACCTCATCCGAACCGCACTCGTCGAGCGTGCTGGTCCTGTCCGAACAGACGATATCGTCGAGGCGTGCTTGAGGCTGGAGCTGCAGGACGATTCGTTGTTTGGGCCGTTTCACACATGGGTGGAGCAGCAACTGAACGCAACCGTTCAGCCGGATTCGCTCCGTGAAGCTATTCGCGACGCTCATGCTGGAATGAAGGAATCTAGCGGTGAGTATGCGGCCTGGCCTTCGATGGCTGAGCAGTTGATGAAGGCGGCGGCGCCGTTAGAGTCGATGTCGGAAGGACAAGCTGTTGTATTGCCATTCACACGGCCCGACCCGGTAGCTGAAGACGATTCTGACGTTAAATCAGAGGCTTTAGATACGGGGCATCCTGCTGGACGCAATCGAAGGTGGATAGTTTACGGCTTGCTCAGCACGGTACTTGTCGCAGCGACGCTCATGTATGGGTGGTCGCTTACACAGTCAGAAGAGGCTGTACCGGCACCTGCTGAAGTAACAGAAATAAGTGAGCCGCAACTGAGCTTGAATGAGCTTCCTGAGGAGCTGCAGTATCACGAGGTAGACCGAAAGCGGCTTGCGCAATACCTCAATGGAAAGAATTCGTTATTATCTGAGCCTGAACATATGGAATCCATATTTGACGCTGCTAAGCAGTTTGACATTGACCCGATCTTGCTGTTCGCTATAACTGGCCAGGAGCAAGCATTTGTCCCACGCAGTCATAAACGTGCAAATGAAATCATTAACAATCCATTCAACGTGTTTCACAGCTGGCAAGAATATAACACGACGCTTCACAAATCGGCTGAAATAGCAGCGAGAACGATCGCGCGGTTAAGTAAGAATCGGCCAACAGGAACAGACCCTTTCACGTGGATTAACCGTGAGTATGCGGAGGACCCGCATTGGTCGGATGGCGTACGCTCTATATGGAAGACTATAACTAAATACGTTCACGTTCAATAATTCGAAGAACGAATTAGGGCTGCTGCAATGCAGCCTATTTTGCATGAGGCGATTAGTGAAGGGGCGATTATTTGAAGACACTTATCATTGCGGAGAAACCAGATATGGGACGTAATATTGCGGCCGCAATCGATCCAAAAGCAAAAAACTACCGTACTTACCTAGAAGGCGAACAGTATATTATTACATGGGCAATCGGTCATCTCATTGGTCTTGCTGAACCAGAGGCCTATGACGATAAATATAAGAAGTGGAGAATTGACGATCTTCCGATCATTCCCGATAATTTCAAGCTTGTACCGAATCCTCGGACGATCGATCAGCTGAAGGTTATTGCAGAGCTCGCCAAGAGAAGCAGCTTACTTGTTAATTCTTGTGATGCGGGGCGTGAGGGACAGCATATTTTTTCACTTATTCAGAGGCACTTGAAGCTGCAGCAGCCCGTTAAGCGTCTATGGATTTCCGATCTGACACCAGAGACGATCCGACGTGGATTCGAGGAGTTGAAGGATGGCTCGGAATATGACAACTTAACGAAAGCAGCTCGTGCGCGCAGTGAAGCTGACTGGTTGATCGGCATGAACGGCTCGCGTGCATTTACGACGAAGCATAACGTGCTGCTATCCGTTGGTCGAGTACAGACACCAGTTCTTGCGCTAATCTATGATCGGCAGAAACAGATCGAAGCGTTCACTTCATTAAAATATTATGAGCTTGAAGGTCATTTCGCCCAGAGCTTGATGACTTACAAAGGGATGTGGCAGGGAGACCGAATGACCGATAAGGCGAAAGCGGATGCGCTCGCCGCGAAGGTAAAGGGCAAGCCCGCCCGGATCGCTTCGTATGAAGTGAAGGATACGAAGGATTATCCGAACAAGCTTTACGATCTGACACTGCTGCAGCGTGAAGCAAACAGTCGTTATGGCTTCTCAGCGAAGAAAACGCTCGATACGGCGCAGTCGCTGTATGAAAAGCATAAAGTTATCTCCTATCCGCGGACAAACTCAAACTATGTAAATGAACAAAATATTCCGGATATGCATAAAGCACTGTCCATGCTGCAAGGCACGGAATATGAAGAGCTCGCTCATGGCGCTAACCGCAGTCTGGTGCATAAAGGGAACAAGTTTATTTGCAATCCGGCCAAGGTTGAGGACCACCATGCCATTTTGCCAACACTTCGCAAAGCATCGGGCTTAAATCCAGATGAGAAGAAGCTGTACGATTTGATCGTTCGTCGTTTTCTATCGCAGTTCTATCCGCCTGCTGAGTATAAGGTGCATACGGTGCTGACTGAGGTTGAAGGTGAGATGTTTAAGACGACGGTGAAGCAGTTGCTTGAGATCGGATGGAAATTAATCTATGCCGGTATGCAGAAGGAGAAGACGAAGTCGGCCAAAGGCAAAGAGAAGGAAGAGGGAGAAGACGAGGAGGTTGAGGTCGACGAGCCGTTCTCGATCGATCGCAGTTCCTTAGTCACTTGCTCGGATGCGATCGTGAAAGAGAAGGATACGCAGCCGCCGAAGCATTATACGGAAGGAACGCTTCTCAAGGCGATGGAAAGCGCAGGCAAGCAGATTGAGGACGAAGAGCTGCGCGATGCGATGAAGGATTCCGGTCTTGGTACGCCTGCAACTCGAGCAGCAACGATTGAACGTCTGAAGCAGGTTGGTTATATTGTGATGCAAGGCAAGAAAATTATGATCACGCAAAAAGGCCGCACCGCAATTGAACTGATTCGCGGAGCTGGCGTCGAACTGTTAACTTCGCCGGAGATGACCGGGCAATGGGAACGACGATTGAATGAGATTGCACGCGGTACGGCATCGGACGAGCAATTTATGGAGCGAGTAAAGCAATTCGCTTCGAAGATCGTCGAGCAGGTACGGCGTCAAGCAAGAGCGGCGAGAACGTCTTTCGAAAGCGACGAAGCTTCATCGCCTGGTACCGTCAAGGGGCGTAAAGGAGCAAGGGTTAACAAGACGGGGCGCGGAGGAAGCTCATCTGAAGCGCGATCGTTATCAGAAGAGGCGGGCGGCAGAACGGTTCAGCGAAGCCGCTCCTTGAAGACGAGCGAACCTTCAGGCAATCGAAAGCGTGGAGGTGCGGATCGAGAAAGGGCTGGAAGCAAGAGCACGTCAGGCGTTATCGGCACTTGTCCACGCACTGGTTGCGGCGGTACGATATTTATGGGGCGCAAAGGATATGGATGCTCTCATTATCGAGAAGGATGTAAATTTGTCATCTGGAAGGAAAGCTTCGGGCGATCTTTAACGGATTCACAAGTCAAAGCGTTAATTGAGAAGGGGAAGACAACTAAGCTGAAGCTGGCGCTGGCGAACGGTGAAGCATTTGAAGGTCGCATTGTGCTTGTTAATCGGGATACAGGAGAGCTTGCAATTGATAATTAACATAATGGATATTATGTTAATTACTGTATGATTGATCATCAATAAGGCTTGCTGCACGTCACGCGTCCGCTTGACGGCAGCAAGCCTCATCGTATTTCATGAATGACGTTGTTCTACGTAACGATAGATTGCAGGAGGTACTTCGGGTAAGTGCTGCAAGGTTAAAAATGCACCGCGAGGCTGAACAGCAATGTCAACATTGTTGTAGGCCCATTCCGTATCGACCTTCATATGAATGGCATGAATCCCGGCGGTTAGTGCAGGCACCACATCGGTACGAATTGAATTGCCGATCATCCACGTATGATCGCGGTCAAAATTGCCTTCACTCAGGATGGATTCAAGCGCTTCATTATTCTTATGCCGACGAATAAATATACGGGAATCAAAATACCGCGCTAGCTGCAGCTGATCGATCTTCCGTTGTTGAATAAGCATCTCGCCGCCTGTATATAGATGAAGCTTGTGTCCAGCCTCGGCTAGATTATTCAGCGTTTCCTCCATGAATGGGTACGGCTCCACTTCTTGTTCATATACACTTTGGCCAAGCTTCCATAAGAAATCTTCCTCAACAGCGGAACGTTTGCGGCCTGTCAGATTAGAGAAATATCTGTACGTATCAATAAGCGACTGAGGAAAATGGTCGCTCTTAAATCCGAGCACCTGAACGCCAGCGATATCGATCTCGGTCTGCTTGTCCTTTACGGCTTGTTCTGTTATTTCCGGGTATCCCTTGAACCATGTCAGCATGGAGTCGCTGAACTGTTCTAGAATCAGGTGGAAATATTTGTTGCAATAGACTAGTGTATCGTCCAGATCGAAGAAAATGTTCTGTTTCATCTTGGGCACGACTCCTTTATCAGAAAGACCGCGTAGCTGCACTTTCCTCCTGTCAACAATCTACCCTATTGGAAGGTCATTCGTCAAACGGAATAATGATACTTAGCGGAGCGAATGCTAACATGCGGAGGTGAACGAGGTGCCTTATAACAAAAGCAGAAAAATAAACAATCAGCATAACGAGGCGAGTCTGAAGGAAGAAGAACGTACTCCGAAGGAGAGAAAGCAAGCGGAACGTCCACCAAGCCTTAATGGCATTAACAAAGAAACGATATAGCATGAATTAGATACCAGACGGTAAAGAAGAAGCGGCATGCTTGGTACATCGGCATGCCGCATAAGGTTTAAGCATATTTCAGCATCTTGGCTGTAAGGTCGTTCTTAATATATTCGATACGTTTCCGTACATAGAAGTCAAAGCTGTCTCTTCGCAATTCATTCGGCGCAACCGAAGCGCCAGTCCCGTTGTCAATGATTGTTAGCTTGCCGTCCGTATAAAACTTGAACGTTAAATCCCGGAACGGGCTTAACTTCTCCACATAACGATAATTCATGCAGCGCTTCATGATGATACGCCTCCTTTAAGTGCATAATATGGTTGGGTTCGAACGTTTGTTCTTATTTTCATTATACCAAACATTTGTTCGGATGGAAACTGTTTTTTGTTTACTTTAAACTAGATTAATAGATAAACTAATCGCTTCTTTTCTCATTCATTGAATGTAAAGCTGGGATTCAACTTAGTGTGTGGAGAAGCAGACATTCGCAGTGGTATAAAGGAGATTAAGCTATGATTTCAGTTTCGCATCTAACGAAGCAAATCCCTGGCGGACCCAAAGCTTTGGACGACATTAGCTTCGAGATTGAGTCCGGTGAGTTCATTGCGTTAAAAGGTGCGAGCGGCAGCGGCAAGTCAATGCTGCTTCGTTGCCTGGCGATGCGGGAATCGTGGACTAAAGGCACCTACCATTTTGACGGTAAGAACATTACGGCCAATCCGCTTAGCGGACGGATTAAGGTTCGGCGTGAAGCGGCATACCTTGAAGAATCGCCAGTGCTATATAAAGATAAGACCGCTCTTCGCAACGTTATTATCGGCTCGGTTAATCAGACACCGCTGTGGAGACGGTGGACCGGAATGGTTCGCGGCGATGATTATATGGGTGCGATGGATACGATCGAGAATCTTGGACTGCTCGACAAAGCGCATACGAAAGCAACTCATTTGAGCGGCGGCGAGAAGCAGCGGATCGCCATCGCGAGGGCACTTGTTCACGGTGCGAAGGTAATATTAGCGGATGAACCGGTGACGGGTCTCGACCCGCATTCTGCCGATCGCGTTCTCTCTGATTTGAAGCGATTGTGTAAGGAACAGGGATTAGTCGTAATTGCAGCGCTTCACGGCGGCGATTATGCGGAACGTTTCGCTGACCGTATCTTTGGATTAAGCGGCGGGAAGCTGCTGTTCGATGTGAAAGGCAGACGGCTTACGGAGCAGGAGCGCCGACAGCTGTAACAATAACCGGAGTGTACATCGTATGGCTTGAATGGGCATTATTAGCGGCGGTATATACAGGATGTCATGATCGGATTCGTTAGACGCATACAATGGACCATCCCAACCTATCGAAAGGTGGCTTCCATATGGCGTTTAAGCGTCCGTTAGTCATTCAAACCTATCATTCCCAGCATGAGAAGGTTACGCTGGACATCCCTGTCGTGTCTGGTGCCGCCACTCAAGCTGTCGACCATTTCATTAACACAGATATTCGAAAAGGTGTACAGCAGCTCATCTCGGAGCAAGGTTCACTCGAGGATCCACGATCGGAGATGATCGGCTGGTTCGAGACGAAGACGAACGAGAAGGGCGTGCTCAGCTTATCATTGTATAACTATGCGTACACGGGTGGAGCACACGGACTGACGCTGCAAAAGTCGCTGACGTTTAATACCGACAACGGGCAAGCTTATACGCTGGCTCAGCTGTTCAAGCCAGGTTCGAATTACGTAAAGCGGTTGTCTGATATCGTAGCGAAGCAAATCAAGGAGCGTAGAATCGATACGCTTGAGCCGTTCAAGTCAATACGCCCGGATCAAGACTATTATATTGCGGATCGATCATTAGTTATTTACTTTCAACTGTATGAGCTTACAGCTTATGTTTACGGCTTTGCCTATTTTCCGATATCCGTGTATGAGCTGCAGGATATCATAAACGAGGATGGACCGCTTGGTCCAATGGTAGTCAATGACTAATACATAACCCGATGAGGCGGCAGAACAACAATTCGTTTCATAAGGGTACATGTTACCTTATCGACGCAGAAGGGGAATCATGCAGCATGCTGCCCATTATATTAGTTGTAGCTACAGCGGTTGCGCTCTTCGCTCTCTTCGTCATTCATCGGCGGCGGAAGAGTTCAATCGTTGGAGGAAGTACGGCTTTAGTTGCAGAATTGGGGAGTACCGAAGCTCATCAGTCGAGCTATGAGGTTCCAGCTTCGCGTTTGCTTGAAGCAGAGACAGAACCAGAATGTACGACAGCTGATAAGACCTTGTCTGTTCGCCGCGATGCCGGAAGTACAGATGGGTGTAACGTCCTTATTGTGGATGATCAACCGATGCTTCGGTTGATGCTGAGGGAAGTGCTTGAAGCGTCCGGGTTGAACGTATACGAGGCTGCAAGTGGCGAAGAAGCGCTGGAGCTTGCCGGCAGTCGCGTTGTAGACCTGATGTTATTAGATATGAAGATGCCCGGTATGGACGGCGTCGAGCTATTGCGTAGATGGCGGAAGCAGGACGGTAATCCCAATGCGGATGTCTCGTGCGCGATTATCTCTGCATTAGATGATCCGAATAAGGAACGTGAAGCGATAGAACTGGGTGTAACCAAATTTATAGTTAAGCCGTTCGATATATTTAACGTTCGAGATTATGTCTTGGACGAACTACAGATAAGGCATTAGTATTTTAGTGAGGAAGAAATAGGTATAGAAGCTGTTCGCATATTTGCTGGAGAACCGGCCGATGCGGACAGCTTTTTTGTTATATGGTGCAATCAGTGTCCCTGAAGAAGACTTGACTTATGTGCTGATTACACCTTCCGCTACATACAATGGAAGCAATGAGGTTCGTACGACAACGAACTTAAGAAGTCGAGGTGAACAGCTTGATCGTCGGATTAATGGCGTTGGCAGCGTTCGGAATCTTGTGCTTGTTGGCTTTAGGCGGTGCAGTAAGAGCGAATCTTGCCATTCGGGCTTCGAGACATCAATCATATGGAAATTCTAACTATGCTCAATTCGTGTATGACAAGGATGAGCTGAACCGGATGGGTTATCCGCAGTTATTAAGGAGAAGATGGGGCGGTGTCTCCTCGTTCGGTCTTTCTTTTAATCAGCTAGGGTTGCTTGGCGGTACTGCAGCATTATATGGATTGGCTGTCCAATATGGAGGTATGACGGTCGCTGGCTGGGGGTGGCTTGTGCTCGGCTTGTTCGGCATCGCTGCTGGGGCTGCGATGGCGGAGTTGTGCTCCGCCTTTCCGACTGCGGGTGGTCCTTATCACTGGTCACTTGCGCTAGGCGGGGTTAGGTGGAGCTGGGTTGCTGGTTGGCTGTACATACTCGGCAGTGCTGCGATGCTGATGCTGATGAATTTTTTTGGTGCGCAAATGATAGATGACTATTTGTCCTCATTACTCCGTTATAAGCAAGCTGAATGGACGACTATCGTGTGGATGGCGTTATTCTATTTAATACAGTGGTGGTTCAATATTGCTCGATCACGGGGCAGCGGAATGCTGCAGTCCGTTGGTGTTTGGATTGGTATAGGCGGCGCTGCCGCTCTTATTGCTTGTCTAGCATGGGCGACTTGGCCAGGTGTTGTACCGGCGCAGTCTATTTTTGATAACAGCATTAAACTGACGGGCAGCACCGACACCATGTCTTCATCGTGGACGGACTGGATAATTGGCATGCTGCTGCTTCAACGGATGTTTATTGGCAGCGAAGGGGCCGCCTCTGGCGCTGAAGAGACGGCTGATCCGCGAGTGCGCAGCGCATGGTCTGTTTTTCTAGCTCCAGTCTATGTTTTCTTAATCGGCTTCGTTCTGCTCTGTATCTTAACGGTTACATTACCGCTGAATCCCTCATGGAATAATCTGTCCTTCGCGTCTTGGCTTGCATCGATTATCGGCGTTTGGCGAGGGTGGGAGCTTTTGCTCGTTCTCTTGCTTGCAGTATCGATCGGCCTAAATGGTATGCAAGGAATGAATGCGATGTCGCGTTCATTGTTTGCCATGTCCAGGGATGGAGCGCTACCGGATCAAAGCCGCTTAAGTAAGGTCTCTGTCCATACGGGTAAGCCATCCGCAGCTATTACGGCAGCTGCCTTCATATCCGGTATTCTAGGAGCCGTCTATTTCGGTCTGAATGGAAGCGGGGGAGAGGGGATTCTGACGATAGCCGGCCTCGCGATAGCATCCGTACAAGCGGCCTGTGCTATTCCGATTGGTCTTCGTTTGTTCGGTGGCAGCAGGAGGGAACTGCATGACGCGCCTTGGCGGCTAGGATGGGTTAGCACAGCCGTTCATTGGACGGCATGGATTGGCATGGTTGGCAGCGCCAGCGGATGTATACTGTTGTTCGGCTATTCTGTTGGCTATACATTCCTTCTTGTAGCAGCGCTCGCTTGGGCTGCATCGATTATTCGAGGGAAACGTTTCGAGAGTAAATTGCGTCTATCGTCACGTCGTACCCGATTGGAGCTTCAACGAATTGAAAGAAAATTCGGACCGCTATTTCTGGATGGGAAATGAGTATGCGGTATTTCCCGGGGAAACGCATAAAAATACACAGTTGTCAAGGTTTCGACAACAGATACGTGACAAATTGTGGACAAATTGTGTCGAAGTATTGGCGACGGAACGCCGCAATTGCCATCGTTTGGCGTTTCTCGGTATAATGAGCGCAGATTATTACAGCGAGCAATAAGGGGGGAATCGGGAAATGAAAGGTACGAATGCGACGATTATTTCCGTGAACGTCGGGCTTCCAGCCTCGCTGAAGCATGGAGAAAAGGTTGTTGTCTCCGGCATTCGCAAGCAATCGGTACAAGACAGGATAAAGGTATCGTTCGACGGACTGCCAGGCGATGGTCAAGCGGATTTGGTTAATCACGGCGGTCCTGATAAAGCAGTATGTGTCTATAGCTTCGATCATTATCCATATTGGGAGGAACGGTTGGGCCGTCAACTGGAGGCGGGCTCATTCGGAGAAAATTTCACTTTGTCCGGTCGGGATGAAGAAGATTGGTGCATCGGCGATAAGGTGCGAATCGGCACCGCTCTTCTGCAGGTCAGCCAACCGCGTCAGCCTTGCTTCAAGCTTGGCGCCAGACATGGCGTTCCGGAATTAGGCGAGTGGGTTACAGCGACGGGGTATACCGGATTTTATTTCAGGGTGTTAATCGAAGGAGAAGTAAAGGCAGGGGATAAGGCCGTGATCGAGGAAAGGCATGACGCTGCTATTACGATCGCCGAGGCGAATCTTGTTATGCACCATAATAAATCAGACCTGGCTGGCATCCGTAAGCTGCTTGCTGTCGATGAGCTCTCCGCAAGCTGGCGCAAGACGCTTCAAGCTCGTCTCGATCGACTTACGGGTGAATCGGAATTGGAGAAGGTGAATTAAGATGCGAGACAGCATTCAACAAGCCGAGCGCAGCCCGGTCGATACGGTTGTCATTACAGGAGCGGCAGGCGGCATCGGTTCGGCGCTTGCTGCTGCTTACGCAGCGGCAGGTAATCGCGTTGTCCTGTCCGATCGGAACGAGGAAACGGGCCGTCATACGATTGACATGCTGCGGAAGAAGGGGATTCGCGAAGACCAGATCATGTTTCAGCTTACCGATCTTCGGTTCCCGGATCAAATCGAACGATTATTCCAAGCGGCGGTTGAACGTTTTGGCACGGTGGATGTTCTTATTAATAACGCTGGCTTCGGGCATACGGTATCGCCTTACGATCTGTCGATCGAGCAGTGGGATGATGTCATCGATACGAATCTGCGAGGAACGTTTCTATGCTCGCGAGCTGCAGCGATGGTCATGAAGGCGCAAGGAACTGGCGGGCGAATCGTCAATATCGCCTCTACACGGGCGGCGATGTCGGAGGCGAATACAGAGGCTTATGCCGCATCTAAGGGGGGGATTGTATCGCTTACGCATGCGATGGCGGTGTCGCTAGGAACGGACGGTATACGCGTCAATTGTATTAGTCCTGGCTGGATCGAGACAGGTGACTACAGCGCGCTTAGGGAGGTCGATCATGCACAGCATCCAGCCGGGCGCGTCGGGCGGACTGATGATATTGTACGCGCCTGCATGTACTTGACCGACCGAGAGAACGACTTCGTGACAGGAATGAACCTGACGGTGGACGGTGGCATGACGGTCAAAATGATTTACGAGCCATAGCTTTCGGTATCTCTGGAATAGGGTATCCGTTTGCCTAAAATCTTTTATTAATGTAATTAATATTTGATGCAGCGAATTAAGGAGGGGCTCAGCTTACTTTGAATAACAGCGGAAGTATAGATTCGCAGAAACGTCAGTTGACCGGCAGCCAAGAAATGGATCAAGTTGATTTAGTTATTGCCGATATTCTCGGTCAGTACGGGCTTGAGCAATGGCAGGCTGTTATACGTCATTCTGGAATGAACAATACGACTCGTCTCATCGAATCAGTTGTCGGCAGGTTTGCAATTCGGGTGTATGATAATCACCAAGACAACTCCATTGTAGCGTTAGAGCATGATATGCTCTTTTATTTAATAGAATTAAATTTCGCACTTAAAGTGCCAGAGCCGATCCGAAATATGGCCGGAAACACGATTACCGTATCCAACAGCGGGAAGCTGGCATCGTTATTTCGTTATATCGATGGCGACCGTCCGTCTTCGCGCAATGCAGTGCATATCCGGTCGCTAGGGCGGGCTACTGGTTTACTGAGCGCAGCACTTGCTTCGTACCAGTCCGATCGTGTACCGGTCTATAAACCTTATTATGAACTCGACCAATCTTATGCGGACTGGAGTAATGAGAATATTATTTCACTAGCCGAACGGTCGAAGCTTGGCTTGCAGGAGATGGAGGCCATCCATCGCATCTTAGAGATAAGGAAGAGTATGAACGGTTTTCTTCAATCGATTCGTTCTTTGCCGCATCAGTGGATTCATGGCGATTTGAATTTCTCCAATGCTGTGGCCGTCGATGACTGTATTGTCGGTATTCTTGATTTCGAGTTTTGTACAATCGATTTGCGTGCGATGGAGCCGGCAGTCGTGCTCGTCGATTTCATTCATGCGGACCGAACCGAACATGAACGGATCACATCCATTGCGGAATACACCGGTGGGTTTGGGGAGACGCGTAAGCTGACGAGAGAAGAAGCGGATGCGATTCCCGGATTGATGAAGCTGCGCATGCTGGACGTATTTTTGCATTTTGCCGGAAGAAGGTCGGAAGGATTGGATGAACCTGCGGTGTGGGAAGGACAAATACGCCATGCCGATTCTGTCTGCCGGTGGATACAAATGAACGAGCCGTTACTGATAGACATTCTTCGTAGTTCTTTAAGCGAATGATCGTACAAGCCTCCGCCATATACTGTTCTTGGTAGGGATATGGAACGGAGGATGAGCGCGATGAGGAGTACAGCACAATTACTCGGTTATGGTGAACGCGAACGGCTGGTCATTGTGAATGCAGATGACTTTGGCTTATGTCATGCAGCGAACGAGGCAATTAGCAGGCTGTTATCCGATGGATTCATCCAGTCGGCTACGTTAATGCTGCCGTGCGGTTGGGCGAAGGAAGCTGCTCTATGGAGCGCGAGAAATCCAAAGGTTGATGTAGGCATTCATTTCACATTTACGAGCGAATGGGACGCCTACAAGTGGGGGCCGGTATGCCGGACGGCAGCTGTCGAGTCGTTGGTTACAGAAGAAGGGTATTTCCCAAAAGAGGCGAAGACGTTCGAAAGACAAGCTGACCCTGCTCAGGTTAAGACAGAGCTGATCGCGCAGGTACAGATGGCGCTTCAGCTGGGCTTGCGGCCGACCCATGCTGACAATCATATGGGCAGCTTGTATGGCTTGGAGACGGGACGCGACTTTTTGACACAGGTATTCGAAGTGTGTGCGGAGTACGGCCTCCCATTCCGTCTACCTCGGAACTTGCTGACGGAGACCGGACAAGTAGCGCCTCCGGAATTGGCAGAGCTAGCAAAGAAGCGGGCTGAGGAAGCGGAAGCGTGCGGCGTTGTCGTGCTGGATTATTTGCTAGGGCTGCCATTCGCGATGCAGTTCAACGAAACCTATGAGTCATATCGGGCGCAATTTATCCAGCTGTTAACCGGATTACAGCCAGGGGTATCTGAGATTATTATTCATCCGGCTGATCCGACCGAGGAACTGAACGCTTTCCACACAGAGGCGCAAAAGCGCGGTTGGGATGTAAGGCTGCTGCAAGATCCGGAGGTACTTCGTACATTCGAGGAGCAGCAGCTCATTCGAATTGGCTGGAGGGAGCTGCAGAAGCTGCAAATGAGGTTGTAGCTCGGTCATTATCGGATATAAAAGCAACCTTCGCCGTGCGACATCAATCACCGCAAATGCGAAGGTTGTATTATTCATAATATTAATATTATTGATAACAGTGAACGTTAGCGGGTTGAACGGTTCATCTGACTAGCGAGATGGCTCGCGATTAATCGGCCATGATAACGTCCGGTCTCGATAAATACTTCGTTCGCCTGCTTCCTGGATGCTACGACGCCTGCCAGATATACGCCTGGCACATTCGTCTCCATCGTCGAATCATCGAAGCTCGGACTGCCGTCCTCTTCGAGTGTGACACCGATTTTCGTTAAGAATACGCGATCAGGGTGGAAGCCGGTAAGCGCGAGGACAAAATCGTTCGGCAGCAGTTCTTTCCCTCCTTCGTGCTCGACGGTGACCGTTGAGAGATCGATGTGAACGACGCGGGAGCGGAACATCATCCGAATACGTCCCTTCGCTACCAAGCTCTCGAAGAGCGGAAGCACCCACGGCTTAATGCCGGACGCATAGCCCTCGCCGCGGTAGACGACGGTTACTTCTGCGCCGACCCGCTCCAACTCAAGCGCCGCGTCGATTGCGGAGTTGCTTCCGCCAATTATGACGACCTTCATGCGGGTATAGGGATGAGCTTCGCGGAAGAAATGGCTCACTTTGTCCAGCTCTTCTCCTGGTATGCCGAGTGTGTTCGGATGATCGAAGTATCCAGTGGCGATGATGACGCGGTTACAGCGATATAATCTGGTGCTGCCGCTTTTATCTGTTGATTGGACGAGGAACGTTCCATCCTCGTCTTGTATCACTTCGTTGACCGTTTCATAAGCATTAACACGGATATTATGACGCAGCATAACGGTGCGGTAATAATTGAGCGCCTCCTGGCGTGTCGGTTTATCTCCGGCTGTCGTAAACGGGATGCCGCCGATCTCCAGCAGTTCCGGCGTACTGAAAAATTTCATATAGGTCGGATATTGTGATATAGAGTGGACAACGTTACGGCTTTCGATAATAAGCGGTTGCAGTCCAAGCTGCTGCAGCTCATACGCGGCCGCAAGTCCGCAAGGGCCGGCGCCGACAATAATGATGTCTTCGGATTGGATAGAGTTCGTATCTAGCATGATGGCAGGTTAGCCTCCTGGGTCAGATTCATATCCTATATTGTACCGTTGCGGCACTCCCTTGCGCAAACCGGATATATAAGCTGTCAATAAATCAACGAATGGTACTAGGTACGAGCTTTCGAAACATGTATAATGATGTTGAAATGTAAGACTGGGAGGATGCTAGATGCGACGGCGTTTTGTAATTGAAGCGGTGATGGTGGCTACCTACGGGCATTTGCTCGTGCCAAGCCGTCCGGTTGATTATGTCGTTCCTTATTCAACAATTGTTGAGCTATACGATATGAAGGACGGTGCTGAGCCTGTAATGGAGGACCCGTCTGACGATAGACATGTGAAAGAAAAGATCGGCGAATTAATCGCTTTTTTCGAGGATCCGCTAAATCGTAAGAAAATTGAAAAGGCGCTTCAAGTGCCGTGGCGCGAAAGCGCTCCGCTCTTGCTCGATGATAAAATTCAGTTCACGATTGTCCATTCGCTCGACAATGCCCAATACGGTGAGCTGTTCGATCCGATCGAGACGGAGATTTTATTGACAGGCATGAAGCTTGGCATACCGATTCTATCCGATCAGATTGAGTTTCAGGAACGGCTGATCGACGCGGAAGTCCCGGTACAAATATACGATATCGAAGATTTCGAGTTCGCGGTTGAAGGCGGCATTGGACCGGAGGATTTGATCGAGCATCGGGATTTGTAAGTATAGATTTATTAAAATTTTATGAGATTAAGGTATTGCTTATAGCGGAAATCGATGCTAATATTTGCTTGTATTGACAACAAAATCTTCGACTAGTACGAGAGGAGGGCTGAACATGCGTAATCAGAATTTTGCTTCAATGAACATTGAACGGATGAATTACGCAGTTATAGGCTCTATCTTTTCGTGTCATTGTGCATAACGTCAGAGCTGACTCTATCGTTTGCCTTGTCGTTTACGAGAAGACCTGTGCCTTATTGGATGCAGGTCTTTTTTGTTGTTGTTGCTGCAATTCGAAGGGAAGGTCTAGAGAGGAGAGAGATAAGACGATGGCAACACTACTCCGGTTGTTGAAGTATGTAAGACCGAGCGCCAAATGGGCGGCGGCAGCGATCGCGCTAATGCTGCTCGCAACCATTATTGACCTAATTGCTCCTTGGGTATTGCGTAAAGTGTTTGATGACGGAATCGCTAAGGGGGACATGGAGGTTGTTATTCTATTAACGCTTGCGTTATTCGGTATTCAGCTGGTGAAGAGCTTAGGCGCATTCGGCCAGGGATATACGCAGGAAATGGTTGGTCAGAACGTCGTCTTTACACTAAGGAAGCAAATGTATGCCCAGTTGCAGCGGCTGCCCTTCAAATATTATGACACAGCGCAGACGGGACAGTTAATGTCACGGATGACTGGAGATATCGAGGCCGTCAAAAACTTCGTTGGCTTCGGTGCGATGATGCTCATTACCGGCATCTTCACATTCGTCGGAACGTTAATCTTTATGCTGTCCATGCAGTGGGAAGTAACGCTGCTGGCGCTTAGCCCGATTCCGCCGCTTCTGCTTGTCATGTGGATATTTAGCCGCAAGGTCGGTCCTGCGTGGGGAAATATTCGGGAACAGATGGGAAGACTTACAACGACACTGCAGGAGAATATTTCCGGCATACGAGTTGTGAAAGCGTTCGCAAGAGAAGGGAAGGAACGAACGAAGTTCTCCGAGCGCAATGAGCACAATTTCGATACGAACATGTACCGTGCCAAACTGGAGGCGACAGCATTCCCGTTAATGGGCTTTTTGGGAGGATTGACTTTTCTTATTATGATATGGCTCGGTGCCGTATACGTGGCCAAGGACGAAATGACGCTGGGTACGTTCATGGCATTTCAATGGTATACATGGGGCTTGATTTGGCCGCTTAATATGCTGGGCTGGCAAATTAACATTTTACAGCAGGCCATTAAGGCTGCTCCTCGCGTATTCGAGGTGCTGGATACGGAGGTAGAAATTCAATCCCCGGCTGCTGGCGGCGCCGGTACCGATACAATGAAAGGGGCGGTCTCGTTCGAACGAGTCTCGTTCGCCTTTGCTTCTGGTTCTGCTCCTGTTCTTCATAACATTAATCTGGAGGTTAAGCCAGGTGAGGTGATTGCAGTGCTTGGCGCAACCGGCTCGGGCAAAAGCAGTCTGATCGCGCTGCTGTCCCGCTTCTACGACGTAACGGAGGGGGCAGTGCGGATCGACGGTATCGACGTACGTGACTATAATCTGGAAAGCCTTCGTCGCAGCATTGGCATCGTGCCGCAGGAGACATTTCTATTCTCGGCATCCATTCGCGACAACATCGCTTATGGGTTCCCTGAAGCGACTCAAGAACAGATTGAGAATGCAGCGATACGCGCGCAAATTCATGATTTTATTATCAATATGCCGTATGGCTACGATACGCTTATCGGCGAACGCGGCGTCGGATTATCGGGCGGTCAGCGGCAACGCGTTGCCCTTGCGCGTGCGATTCTAATGAATCCGCCCATACTCGTGCTTGACGAAGCGACGGCATCCGTCGATACGGCGACGGAGTCGGCGATCCATGAGGCGCTGCTCGAGGTGATGCAGGATCGCACCACCTTCATAATCGCCCAGCGGCTGTCCTCGATTCGCCGCGCTGACCGCATTATTGTACTCGACAATGGACGTATCATTCAGCAAGGCTCACATGCCGAGTTGAATGAGCAGGATGGATTTTTCCGCAAGCTGTTGGAGAAACAGGAGATGGCCGTGGCGTCGGGTGAATAGGAATTATCGGATACATTACTTGATGGGAAATTAATCGTATTAATAATTAATCATATTTGATAATGCATTGGGGGGGAAAGCCCGTGAGTCAAGTCGAGTGGGATTCGGAAGACGAGCTGGAAGAACGACCGTTTCAGTTCGATTATTTGCGCCGATTATTCCGGTATGTGCTGCCATATAAGCGAACTTTAGGCTTCGTAATCGTTATCGTTCTGTTGAACATGGTGCTTAGTCTTGCTGAGCCGCTAATGTTAGGATTTATTATCGACGAGGGCATCGTGAAGAAAGATTATGATTTCATCATGTGGACCGGCATAGCCTTGTTAAGCATCCGATTAATCGGCTGGTTGTTCGGCTGGCTTCATACGAAGCTGATTAATTTTACCGGTCAACGAGTGTTGTTCGACTTGCGTCAGCAGCTGTTTAATCATTTGCAAACACTCTCGTTCCGGTTCTTCGACGGTCGTCCAGCCGGTAAAATTATGTCCCGTATTACGAACGATACGAACGCGATTGGGGAATTAATTAACGGTGGATTGATCACAACCGTAATGGAAGTGACGCATCTGCTCGGTATCGTCGTAATTTTATTTTGGATGGATTGGCAGCTTACGCTTCTTTCTTTTGCTACTATGCCGCTGCTTTATCTAGTGGTTGCCAAGCTGAGACCGAAGATTGAAGGCTCCTGGTCGAAGTCCCGCCGCACCATGTCTGCCATTAACGGCAATGTAAATGAGACGATTCAAGGTATTCGCGTCGTACAGGCGTTCTCTCGACAGTCGGTTAACAACGCCAAATTTAATGACATTAACTTAAATAATAAAAATGCGTTTATGCGTGCAGTCCGGCTGGAATCGACGGTATGGCCGATCGTGGAGTTAATCGGGATGCTCGGGACATGTATTGTGATTTGGTTCGGTGCGAAGCGCGTCATGGATGATGCGCTGACGGTCGGCTTCGTCATGGCATTCATTAACTATTTATGGCGGTTCTGGGGGCCGCTTAGCGCGCTGTCCAAAGTGTACAGTCAACTGTTGTCTGCGATGGCCTCAGCGGAGCGGCTGTTCGAAATATTAGATACCAAGCCGGAGATTAAAAATACGGCACAAGCGAAGGAGCTTCCTTCAATTCGAGGTGAGGTCGAGTTTCGAGATGTTTCATTCCGCTACGGCCCAGACAAACCGGAAGTGCTTCATGGTATTAATCTTCGCGTAAAGCCGGGTCAACGTATCGCCGTTGTCGGTCCAACGGGAGCAGGCAAGAGTACGATTGTCAACCTGCTAATGCGTTTCTACGATGCGACTGACGGTCAAGTACTGATCGACGGACATGATGTGAAAGACGTTACGCTTGAATCCCTTCGACGTCAAATGGGCATTGTGCTGCAGGACTCGTTTATTTTCTCCGGGACGATTGAAGAAAACTTGCGTTACGGTAACGAGGATGCGTCCGAAGAAGCGCTGCTGGAGGCAGCGAAGAGTGTACGCATCGATCAGTTCGTTAGCAAGTTCCCGGACGGGTATCAGACGCAGGTGGAAGAACGGGGCAGCAAGCTGTCTGTCGGACAACGGCAGCTGCTCGCATTCGGTCGAGTGCTGCTTAGCGATCCGCGTATTCTCATTCTGGACGAAGCGACATCGAGCGTCGACACGGAGACGGAGCAGCATATTCAATCGGCGTTGAAGCGGGTACTGGAGGGGAGGACGGCGTTCATTATCGCGCACCGTCTGTCGACGATTCGTGATGCGGATCTCATTATTGTCATTCGTGATGGCCGCATAACCGAGCAAGGTACACATGAGGAGCTGATGAAGTCGAGCGGTCTATACGCTAACCTCGTCCAGTCCCAGCTGCTTATGCAGCAGTCATTCAATGAGATCTTAAACAGCAGGACAGGTTAAGGAATAAAGAGGGCTGATTCATCACCATATGGCGATGAGTCAGCCCTTGTATCGTTTACTTCATCCCGAATGCCTCGGCTACGAGTCGATAGGATCGGATCCGTGCTTCGAAGCTGTGAGTATTCGTGACGATCATCAGCTCATCGGCATCGAATCGTTCGCGAATTGCGATGAGCTTCTCCTTCACGACGTCCGGCGTGCCGACGATGATCTGGCTTCGGCGGTTATTGATCAGCTCAATATCGATTTCGTCGTACGGGTACGACTCGGATGTCTCCACAGAAGGGAAATAACGGAGATTGCCGCCGCGATGGAGCATTAAGAAGAATAATGACGTACTGGTCGCAAGCCGTTCCGCTTCCTCCTGCGTATCGGCACAGACGACGTATACGGCTGCCAAAGCATGCGGCTTGTCATTCAGTGCAGACGGCTTGAACTGTTCCTTGTAACTGCGGACAGCCGCCTCGCCGCCTGGTACGCCGAAAAACTGGGCAAAGCCGAACCTCAGGCCTAGCTGTGCGGACAGCCTTGCGCTTTCGCCGCTGGAGCCGAGCAGCCATATTTCAGGAGCGGTATCGATGATCGGCGAAGCGAACAGATTCGGATACGTATGTGTCGGTCCTGCTTGATCATACAAGTAAGTAATGAGGTCTGTAACCTGCTGAGGATATCGGTCGATGCTCGTATATTTCCCTTCCTGCAGTGCGCGTGTTGACAGGGGCATGCCGCCTGGAGCGCGGCCAAGTCCGACGTCGATCCGGCCAGGGTGCAGCGCTTCGAGCAGCCGGAAGTTTTCGGCGACCTTATAGGCGCTGTAATGAGGGAGCATGACCCCTCCAGAGCCGAGACGAATACGTGACGTATGCGCCGCCAAATGAGCGATCAGCACTTCCGGGCTGGAATGCGCCAGTGCGCCTGATGCGTGATGCTCGGATACCCAATACCGGTAATAGCCAAGCCGGTCGGCTTCAATCGCTAGCTGCGTCGTTTCTCTCAGTGCGTCAGCAGCGGTGCGTCCTTCGGCGACTTGTGATTGGTCTAATATACTAAGCTTCATTGAAAGTCTCACCTCGTCAGCTGATTAATTCATCTGGTGCACCAGCTTATTGCAGCTGTAACTAGTGCTAAGTGTTGTGATCAATTGCTTCAGCCATCGTTCGGTCGGTCAGATGGGCGTAGATTTGTGTCGTCTCCGGTGATGCGTGTCCAAGCTGCTCCTGCGTTTTATATATATCGTTGCGCAAGTAGTAGTCGGTCGCGAATGAATGCCGCAGCTTATGGACGGACAGATAAGGCTTGCCGAACCGCTTTGCGTATTTGATGACCATCTCTTGAATGGCCCGCTTCGTCATACGCGAGCCCTCCTTCTTGCCGTTGGCGACGGCGAGAAATAAAGCTTTCTCCCGCTTGGGCGCATTATAGGTCGTCTCCCGAATGCTCAAATATGCACTTAGCTGCTCGACCGCTTCCTGCCGGAAATAGACTGGCGTCTTGAATGTGTCATCATTTTTGCCTTTACGGAATACGTATGTCAGCTTCTTCTTCAAATCGATATCTTCCACATTCAGATTGACGACCTCCGATACACGCAGACCGGAATGCAGAATGAGATTGATGATACAGGCATCTCGAACTTTATTAATGTGATAGCTGTACAGCGCTTGCTTGTTCGTTGCAATGTCGTTCTCATATTCGCGCTGTACATAGGAGAGAAACTCGTCAATTTCCTGCTCCTGCAGCAGCTTGCCTTCAAGCTTCGCGGCCGTATCCTTCGGTTTATGCGTTCGCTTAATGGATACTTTGGCCATGACATTCCGTTTCAACAGCGGATAAAATTGTTCGTCCTCGGCAATTTGGCTTAAATAATGGAACAGTGAGCGCAGAGAGGACAGCTTTCGAGTCACGGTCACGCGCATATTCGTATGCTCGGTCCTTGTCATGAGGAACATTCGGAACGAATCGATGCTGTCCATATGAAGTCGTTCCAGCTCTTCAAGCTTTATATCCTTCACAGTCGGACCCTCAGCGAGCCCTTCGGCAAGTAGATAAGAGAAGAACGTATCGTAATCCCGCACGTATTCAAGCAGCGAGGAGGGGGAAAGGTCGGGCAGCTTGTAGTTAATAAATTTCTCAACGTACCACGGCATGAGCGGCACTTTCTTATCCAGCTCCTGTCGGTCCTTGATCTTAATGACGTTCATGGCGGGTCAGCTCCTTACCAAAAAAAAGTAACATTCATCCCTCATCATTATACGCCCACGGTGCAGATGAGAACAACTGGGCCGGATGAGGGAAGGGAATCGTTGTAAAATTTGTAACCTGACTGTTTTAATGTCCCTAAGTATGCTGATATAATGAGGAGTATGATAAGGCTTCCAGGAGTTGATATTCGGTGACATTAGTGCCGCTGCAGCCGTTTCATCCCGTCATAGCCGAATGGTTCGTAAGTGCCTTCGGAGAGCCAACCGATGTGCAGGTACGTGCATGGCGGGCGATACAAGACGGTAAACACACGTTAATTGCCGCCCCGACCGGTTCGGGCAAAACGTTGGCGGCCTTGCTGCCGTGTCTGGATGCCGTTGTACGTGATAAGCTTGCCAAAGATACCGACTCCTCGAGCTTGCAAGTGGATAAGGAAGCTCGAGGTGTTCGCGTCCTTTATGTGTCACCTTTGAAAGCGCTTAATAATGATATATTCGAGCATCTGGTATCTTTCATAGAATCGATTGACTGTGCTGCGGCGGAGCGGGATACGATGTGGCCCGGCATACGCTGCGCAGTTCGAACGGGAGATACGCCGCCGTCGCAGCGTTCTTCAATGGCGAAGCGTCCGCCCGACGTACTGATGACGACGCCGGAGTCTCTGTATATATTGCTGACGTCAAAGAGCGGTATGGATATGCTGCGTACGGTCCGGTACGTTGTAGTCGACGAGATTCACGACTTGGCGGCCGATAAGCGCGGCTCGCATTTGTCATTATCGCTGGAGAGACTCGTTCAGTTGTGCAACGGGGCTATTCAACGGATTGGCGTCTCCGCTACGCAGAAGCCGATGTGGCGAGTCGCCCGGTTTCTGGGCGGCTGGGAACCGGATTCGAAATCGAAAGAAGCAGATGAATGCGATACGATGCTGGCTGATCCATCGCTCGAGAGGCCCGTTCACCCGCTAGGCTATGTGCCTAGATCTGTCGCGATTGTTGAAAGTACCATGCCTAAACCGATGCAGGTTCAATTAACGATGCCGGATCAGACGAAGCCGATGACCTCGCTCGAGGCGATATGGCAGCCGTTGCTGCAGCGTCTGTTCGCGCTAATGGAAGGCAGCCGGACCGTGCTCATCTTCGTGAATAGCCGCAGGCTGTGCGAGCGAATTTGTCTACGCCTTAACGATGCGGCAGGCTATGAGCTGAGCCGGGCTCATCACGGCAGTCTAGCGAAAGAGCGTCGTCTTGAAGCAGAACGAATGCTGAAATCCGGCGAGCTGCGCTGTATCGTCGCCACCTCATCGCTGGAGCTTGGTATCGATGTCGGGCATGTCGATCTTGTAATTCAGATCGACCCGCCATTCAATGCGGCATCGGGAATTCAGCGAATCGGACGAGCCGGTCATTCGGTCGGCGGCATAAGTCGAGGGGCGATGATCGTTCGTCACCGCGGCGCTTTGCCGGAAGCGGCTGTACTGTCCAAGCTGATTGCGGATCGTGATATCGAGCCGATCACCATTCCGAAGCATCCGCTGGACGTTTTGTCACAGCACACTGTATCGATGGCGGCAGGCCGAGATTGGACGGTCCGTGAGCTGTATGAGCTTATCGTCCGCAGCGACAGCTTCGCTGCATTGCCATATGATCGATTAATTTCTATGCTGCAAGTGTTAAGCGGGCTTTATCCGTTCGCTCGACCGCTGCTTGATTGGAACCGGGAGACCGATACGATAACAGGCAGACAGAGCGGCGCCATTGCGGCGCTGACGGGAGCGGGCACGATCCCGAGCAGCTCTGCCTATCCGGTTCATCATCTTGACAGCCGTGTGCATTTAGGCGAGCTTGATGAGGAATATGTGCATGAGAGCAGAGTCGGAGATGTGTTCCAGCTCGGTACGAACAGCTGGATGATCCGGCGAATCGATAGAGACCGTATATATGTGACGGAAGCACCGAACAGCTTTAGTGAAATTCCGTTCTGGCGCAACGAGGCCGACGGACGATCCGTCGAGCTGGGGTTAAAGATTGGCCAGTTCATACGTGAGGCAGCGGAACGATTAAAGTTAAGGGACGGAAGCGGGGAAGTGTCCAGTGCGGATGATGATGATCCGTTAGTTGATCGTTCTGTAACGGATTGGTTAGTGGACAGTTACGGGCTGGATGGCGCTTCGGCGGAGACGCTGGTCGCGTATATCCGTGCACAGCACGCCTTCTGCGGCTTGCCAACCGACCGTACCATTATTGTGGAGCACTATCGCGACGTTTCGAATCAGACTCACGTTATTGTCCATAACTGGTTCGGCCGTAGGCTTAATCGAACATGGCTACTTGCGATCGAGCGGCAGTTTGAACAGCTGCTTCCATATAAGCTGTACGGCAATGCGAAGGATAATGGCATAGAATTTGTGCTGCCTGATTGGGATTCTTCATGGTTGCAGTCAATCTGGCATGTCATGCCGGGCAATGTGACAACGCTGCTCACGGAGGCGGTGACGGGATCGCCGCTATTAGCTATCGCATTTCGCCATTTGGCAGAAACTTCGCTCCTGCTGTCCCGAAGCTTTAATCGAACACCGTTGTGGCAGAAACGGCTCCGCAGTGAAGAACTGCTGCGGGAAGCGATGCCGTACGCCGAGCGGTTTCCTTTTTTAGATGAAGCAATGAGAGAATGCTTGCACCGGTATCTTGATGTGGACGGGCTGCGAGGTATTCTTGAAGCGATTGGTAATGGACAGCTGGAATTCGTCATTCGCGAGACGCAGTATCCATCACCGATGGCAACGCAGTTTATTGCAGAATACGTCAACATGAGGATTTACGAAGGAGACGGCTTGGATGACGTCATTCGAATGCAGCTGCTCAATGTTAGCAAAGAGCTGGCCGGCAAAGTATTCGGAGACGATGCCATTCGCAGCGCCTTATCGGTTAAGGTAATTGAAGCGGAGCGTGAACGGTTATCGAATACTGACGGTCGACTATCCTCTTCGGACGATCTGTTGTCATGGCTTAAAATCCGAGGCGACATGGGAACGGATGAAATCGTCAAGCTGGGCGGTGAAGCGGCTCTCGCATGGGTGGCAGAGCTGAGCAGTCGTGGTGCGATCGTCCTTGTTGATTTAAGTGATTTGAATACGATTAAGCTTACTGCTGTATCCGAATCAGATTCCGTATCCGAAACGGTCGTGCCGACCTCGGCGGAGCGAACGCTTCGTTGGATATGCCGGGATGAGCAGGAGCTGTACAGCCAGTTTCCGCATGATCCTGCGTCTGTCTCCTTCATCATTGGCCGATTCGCTGAGCATCAAATATCGTTCACAGAGCCGGAGCTGTGTGAACGATATCCGGCATTAACGCTGAAGGCTGCCAGGGAAGCCGTTGCATTGCTGCTGGATCAACAGTTAATTGAGCAGGCACCGTTTGCTTCAGGACCGGATGAACGGCTGTGGACAGGACGCCGAACGGCCGAACGGCTTATTCGGCTGTCCATTCATGAGGCGCGTGATCGGATTAAGCCCGCTCATCCGAACCGTTGGTTCGTTCAGATGGCGATGCGCCAGCATGTGCTTAGCGGCACGCAGCTTCGCGGCGAGGAAGGGCTTAGAACGATCATTAGCAGGCTGCAAGGGCTCTTTTTGCCTTTGTCGCACTGGGAAACGATCATTTTCCCGTCCCGTATGATCGATTACCGTCCGGAGCTGCTGGATCTTCTGTGCGCAACAGGGGATGTCATTTGGCTGGGCAAGCAGGATAATGGGGAGAAAGAAGGGCGCATCGCTTTCTTTCTGGCGGACAGTAAGCCTTTGTATGAGCCATATGTATCTGCGCTCGACACCAAGCCTTCGTTACGGCCGGACTTGCTTGCAGCACTTCGTTCAGGGGGAGCGAGCTTCTTGGCGAAGCTTGCCCGAGATATAGGGGAGGCGCCGTCTGGTACGCTGAACGGCCTCTTGTCGCTCGTCTGGGAAGGACAAGCCTCGAACGACCAATTCGCTCCGCTGCGGCTGCACGCGAGCAAGAAGAAGAGCGACTGGGCTCGCAGCGGCTCCGGTCTTGGCAGATGGTATTGGACCGGTAGTCTGTCGGACAATTCGGATTCTTCCGGCGCATCGCAGACTTCAAAGCGAGACGAGACAGAAGCGCAAGTACAACGTTCGGAAGCTCACTCCGCATTGTCGAATGCGACAGAATCGTCAGCGATACACTGGGTCCGGCATCTGCTGGATAGCTGCGGCATCGTGACGAAGGAGCTTGTCAGCCAGTTAACGCCATTCTCATGGGATGCTCTACTTCCCGTATTGAAGCAGCTGGAGGAATGGGGGACAATTACTCGCGGCAAGTTCGTCGATGGAGAAGCAGCGATGCAATTTACGACGCCAGATATTGCGGAGGCGATCCGATCGCCAGTGCCGGATTCGCAAGACCGCAGCGTCACCGTGCTGTCATCGATCGATCCTGCGAATCCTTATGGCTTGATTGCTCCGTGGCCGAAACTAGAGCGCTGTTCTTTCGCGAGAAAGGCTGGTCATTATCTCGTGCTTTGCGGTGGCGAATGGTTGTACTGGATCGAGAATAACGGCAGGCGGATACATACAATTAGCGGTGAAGCGGCTGTAATGGATTCATCCTTGCTGGAGCTTCGGCTGTCTTTGTCAGCTATATTGCGCCGTCAACGGCTGAGCAAAATCGTCGTTGAGCTATGGAACGGTAGCTCGATTCTATCAACGGATCAAGGAGTGGAACTGCTTGGTATTGGCGCAGAGCGGGATGGGCAGCGTCTCGTATTCTGGCCAAGTACGCTTACGTAAGACCGATTTTACGAACACCATTATAACTTCAAGGGAGAGTTCGTTTATGAGCGTGAATGTTATTCAGTCGTTGGCGGAACAAATTCGCCGTAATGTAGGTCAAGTTATTGTAGGAAAGGAGCAGATCGTCGATCAGCTCATCATTGCACTCCTTACGTCCGGGCACGTCCTACTCGAAGACGTGCCGGGCACTGGCAAGACACTGCTCGCAAAGTCGCTGGCACGTTCGATTGACTGCAGCTTCAAGCGTGTACAGTTCACGCCGGATTTGCTGCCATCTGATCTAAGCGGCATTAATTTCTACAATCAGAAGCAGGGGGAATTCGAATTCCGGCCCGGTCCTTTGTTTACGAATTTGCTGTTGGCCGATGAGATCAACCGCGCGACACCGAGAACGCAATCGAGCCTGCTGGAATGTATGGAGGAGCGGCAAGTCAGTATAGATGGTACGACGCATGTGCTGCAGCTGCCGTTCTTCGTTATCGCTACGCAAAATCCGATTGAGCAGCAAGGGACCTTCCCGCTTCCAGAGGCACAGCTTGACCGCTTCCTGTTCAAGCTGAATATGGGTTATCCGACGACAGAGGAGAGCATTAACATCCTGAGTCGATTTAAGGACAATAAACCGCTCGATAGCTTGCTGCCTGTCACGGACCCTACCTCAATCGTGGAAGCTCAGCGTTCGGTTGCGAAGGTTAAGGTGAGCGATGACATCCTGCGCTATATCGTCGAGATAGCCGAGCTATCGCGCAAGCTTGAAGAGGTCGCGACCGGCGTAAGTCCACGCGGCATGCAGGCGCTAATGGCAGCGGCACAAGCGAAAGCGGCGCTAGCCGGACGTGATTATGTCACGCCGGACGATGTGAAGCAGCTTGCGGTGCCAGCGCTGGCACATCGGTTAGTGCTCAAAAGCACAGCACGGGCAAGAGGCGACCGCAGTGCCGCCGAACGATTGATCGAGCGTGTGCTGGGCAGCGTCGAGGTGCCGGCCGAGCCGCTTCGTTCATAGGAGCGGGAAGCTTATGACGGCGTACGGTTTTATCATTATCAGCGTAGTAATAATCTATATTCAGCATGTTATATATCGCAGGGTAGCCTTACGCAAGGTTACCTATGATCGGCAATTCGATCGTAGCGTATGCTTCGAAGGAGACGAGGTGCTGATGGTAGAGACCATCGGCAACGAGAAGTGGTTTCCGATTCCGTGGCTTCGCGTCGAATCATTGCTTAGCTCTTCGCTGCTCTTCGGCGCCGATCCCGCGGCGAATTTGGACATTAGCACGGGCCAGTTTATGCAAAATCATAAAAGCTTCTTCAGTCTCATGCCTTGGCGCAGAATTCGAAGATCGCATAAGGTGACGGCTGCTAAGCGCGGCGTATATACGCTGTCGACCGTGACGTTAACAGCGGGTGATCTACTTGGCATTAGCGCGCAAACGAAGCAGCTCGTGTTCACAGATCGAATGATTGTATACCCGATTCCGCTGCTGCCCGAAGACATTACACTGCCTGCACGAAGCTGGCAAGGCGAGCTGTCGGTGCAGCGGTGGGTGGTCGAGGACCCGTTCAGGCGCATTGGCGTACGGCCCTACCGGCCAACTGACTCGCTTCGGCTCGTCAACTGGAATGCAACAGCAAGAACAGGCGAGCTGCAGGTTCATCAGCTTGATACGACGGCCGATTATTCGGTTCTTGTTGTTTTGAATGTCGAAGATCATGCAGGGGTATGGCGAGACATAGTAGACGTAGAAACGATCGAGAGCGGCATTCGCATCGCTGCAGGCATCGCCAACGAGCTTATCCGCAGCGGTATGGAGGTCGGCTTCGGCAGCAATGGCTGCTTGGAGGATGACAAGCAATCGCTTGTCTATGTGCCAATTTCAGGCGGAGAGCCGCATTTATATCAGCTGTATGAGACGATGGCGCTGCTTCAGATTGAGAGGCTAATGCCGCTGCACGAGTACCTACTTGAGCTCGTGAACAAATTAGACACTGCAACCGATATTATTGTAATAACTACCTATACGGATGAACGGGTATATGAAGCGGCAGGGCGGCTGGAGGCTGATGGTCATCGTGTCGTCTATCAACGGCTCTGGTCTGAAAGAGAGGCGAATATATCATGACTAGCCTCACTCGATTCCGGCACACAGCACTACATGTTGTGCTACGGGCTATTTTCATCTCGATGCTGCTGTTGCCAGCTGTTATCGCGCTTGCTCTGTATGCGGTTCCGACCGACGAGCGGCTGCAATGGATATTGACCGTACCGTTCGTCTTCGCAGCGGGAGAACTACTCGCCCGGTTGTTCGCCGGACGAAGACGTTGGCTGCTCGAAGTGATTGCGGTGCTGCTCGCGCTCTCGTATGTATATCTAGTATATGGGACATCGAAAGTGTCCTTTCTAAGCGATCTCGTATTTGTTGGCATTATCATATTTGGTACGTTCCGGCCTCGTGACGGAGCGGTCTGGTCAGCGCCGCTTGTTCTGTACATTATTTCTTTTCTAATGTATGCATTAGTTTCATTTATTCTGCAAGAGGAGCCTAACGTGTCGTTCTACTCGCGTCTTCTGAACGTCAGCGGTGCAGTGACGCTTGTGGTATCCCTGTTCTTATTTAATAAGAACGCGGTTCGAAGGGAATCGTACGCTGATCGTAACGGCGGCGGAGGCGTATCTCAATCGATCCTTTGGCACAATCGACTTCTTGTTACGATTATTGGCGGTTTGATATTAATCGTATCGTTCCTATCGGATATAAGTGCCTGGCTTCGTCGGCTTCTGTCACAGATTCTGAATCAATTGAAAGAGTGGCTGAACAGAGCGCCCTATGTCGATAAGCCCGGACCGATATCGAACAGCCAAGAGCAAGTTCTGAGTTCGCTCGATTCAGGCAAACCGAGTCATTGGATCGAGATGCTGGGACAAGTAGCGATTTACTTCTTTACGGCCTTAATCATTGCTGCTGCGATCTGGACGCTGTATCGGGTCATACGAAAATTACCTTTCGTCGTTCGGATGCTGGAGCGGTGGATGCAGCGGATCATGGGCAAGGAACGTATGGCTGCAGCACAGGCCGGCTACGTGGACGAGACGGAAGAGATTAATCATACGCCGTTGTCCGACCGATTCAAGCGTTTCGCTTCCGGACTTAGACCAACGCGGCACGCCGATGAATGGGACCGATTACCCGATAACGCCGCCCGTATCCGATATTTGTACCGTACAGCTCTTCTTGCGCGAGAGCAAGAAGGCTACCACCCGAAGCCGCATTTAACACCTCGTGAGACAGCACATGAGCTCAAGAGTGCGGATGCTTCAATTCGAGATCTTCCGGAGATAGTCGTTACTCTTTATGAGCGTGCTCGATACGGTGGTGCATCTATTAAAGATAGCGAAGCAGAAGAAGCTCGATTAATAGAAGTTTCGACCAAGAAGAAACGATCTTGATCGCTCCTAGCAAAATAAACAGCCCTTTCAGCATCCATATGGATACGAAAAGGGCTGTTTGTTTTACTCAAAGAAGGCCGCTGATGACTCGGTCAACCTGAGAAGGTTGAGAGTATGTATTACAGCGAAATCGGCTGCTTCTCGGTAACGAACCGGTATAGCGATTCAACCTTCTCATCTGTTAAGTCTCCGCTGTTGTCGAAGACCGTAATAGAAGATGCTGGAATGTCCCAGTTAATTTCCGGTACGAACTGCACGCGTGTAGCGAACGAATCCCAGTTACTCAACTTCCATTGATCTCGAACGGTCTGGCGATCGATAATACGATTCTTCTGCAGTTCCATGTCCGTTAGCGTAACGACGATAACTTTCACATCGACTTCGGAGCGGGTGAGACCTGCGGAAGCGATAACGTCTTCGATCCACTGCTTATTCTTCAGCTCCGCCGTGAAGGGACTGATCATAAATACGTTCTGACCAGCGGCGAGATTCTCAATACAAATATCCTTGGTCGTGTCATATTCGAGATCGCGGAGATTTTCCTTATAAAATTCGGAATCACGGTCGTTCGGGTCGAGACCGTTCTGAATGAGAATATGTTCCACGAAGCGTCCTCCTACTGTGTCACGGTCAAGGAAGGACGCTGGAATACGAGCTGCGAGCTTGCGTGCAACCGTCGTCTTACCAGTACCAGCAACGCCTACGAAAAAGATTAGTTTCTGCAATATATAAATCCTCCACATAATTAATAGATTTATATATTGTAACATTAATCACCAAAGAGGAAAATAGCACATCCTTACAGGATAACGTTGTTGATGGAAGATCAATTAATTAAATTTGATTATAATAATTTAAAGGGTAGGTCATACTATATATTTATATATATATATGAATTGAGAGAGGGATGGTTCATCCGTCCGTTTACACTGACTTTCAGAACAGCCTCTAGCAATAACTTGAGGTAGATTTAGTTCATCACGATGGATTTATGCATCGCTGTCATAATGGATTCACCGGTTATACCGAGACGCCAGATCGCGATGCCCTTCAAGCTGTACCGTTTGGCAAGCCCGATTTTATCATTGATTGTCTGCGCATTCTCGCTGTTCGTTGAAATACCGAGTACAAGCTTTGATGCACTTACCTGCTTCAGAGCAAGCTGAATCGCTTCGTCGACCTTGTTCATTGGCTCTGGGCCATCTTCAGTTGAATAGTCATACGCCATAATGATGATCTCGTCGGCATATGAAGCTAGTGTCTTGTAATCATAACCGCGGAAAGAGCTGTTGAGCGGATGCAGGGCAAGAGATAACGTCAAATTAGCAGCTTCTGCGCGTCGGTCCAGCTTCTTCACGAAGGAGTTGAACGATTGCTGAGCCTCTATATAATCCCCTGTTAAGCCAAGCCCCTCGAAATCAAGCGTAATGCCTGTAAAATGGTTGTCGGCAGCTAGTGCGATCAATTGATCGATGGTGTTGTCCTGCATGGTGGAATTGTGCAGCATTTTCGTTAATTCACCGTGTCCGTCCATTGCGGCTACCATCAATTTCGCCTCGCCTCCGGACTGCACCTTACTTTGTACTATCGATTCAGGAGTAACATCACCGGCTGGCTTCGGCCAATAAAAATCTTGGCCAGTGAGCGTAAGATTACCGGTATTCGGATCGAGCCTCGTCCAGCCGAACGAAACTGCATCAAACTTCGGTACGAACCTGACTTCGTCATAAGAGCGGATGGCGTAGAATGCTTCTGTAAATATTTTCTCTACGGGGGAAGTGATTGTGACCGTCTGCGTGCTACCATTCCAGCTGACACCAGCGCCGAACTGTGTACTGAAGAAACTGAGCGGTACGAACAGGGAGCCGTTCTTCAACGCTGGCGCGACGTTAAGCTGCTTCGTCTGCCCATTCACGATAGCTTTCTTGTCCCCGCTGCGGAGGATAACCTTTATTTTGGAGCCATCACGTGTTTTTGTAGCCGTTAACGTGTGCGAGGCATTGGACCAAGTCACTTGTATGTTCAGCGCCTCGGCAATCGCCCGGAACGGAACCATTGTCGTTCCTTGGGTCACGTATGGCGTATTTGGGAACGGAAGCGGGTATCCATCGAGCATTATCGTGACAGGCTTGGATGCTGCTGAAGCAGTGGGTGCTGTGTTATTGAATGTCGAAAGCAGAACAATGACAGAGCAGGAGGTGAGGAAGAACGATTTAATTTTCGATGACATGGGGGTTCTCCTTTAATAATTATTTCATAGTATATATTGAATATTCGAATCTATCATCTTTTATTATCTTAACGATTTCGTAGGAGGTAAAGTTGCATGAAGAAGAAAGATTAACTATGAGAAGGAAAAAATTACTATCCGGTTACAGAAATATCCCTTTAAGAGAGGCGCTTATTGACACCTGCAATTATGTTGGGGGTTAATACGCCAGAGTATATTCCATGCCAGTTGAAGGTTAATTCCTTTTTCTATAGAATTAATCGATTAGAAACCTATTTAGACCATAGAAAGGGAGTATTGTCATAATGGGAGATTCCGTTCAAGTGAATATGGAGCCGTTAGTTAGCTGGGGGAAATTTGTAGAAGCTGCGTACGAAATGTACAAAACCAATCATCGGTCGCCCGGGACGCCTAATGATTTTCCGGTAGGTTGGGAGCGGGTCGCGAACTTAACGATGACGCCTCGGCTGGGGTCGATGAAGGAGAAGGAATTTGCCGGATATATCGCCCAGTCATTAAGTGACGCAACCCTTCAGGCTGTCGTCATCCGTGGAACGGAAAGCGCGCTCGATTGGCTGATGGACTTCGAATTCGAGTTGGAGACGTTCCACGAAGTACCGAACGGTGGTAAGACAGAAGTAGGCTTCACGAACTTATACCGCAGCATGAAAGTCGAGTACGTTGATCCAAGCCGGCCATCGGAGCTGCTCAGCGAGACGCTTGACCATCTGCCTTCAGGTACGAGGCTCGTCGTGACGGGGCACAGTCTTGGCAGCTCGCTCGCGACACTGCACGCCTTCTTGGCCGGAAGCAAAAATATCGCCGTAGAGCTCGTCACATTCGCCTCCCCACGTGTAGGGGATCGAGCATTCGTAGAGGCGTTCGAGCGGATGAATATTGCGAATACTCGCGTATTTAATAAGCCGGACGTTGTACCAACGGTTCCAATCGAGTTGTTCGGTTACCGCCACCTCGAGCCTGGCATCGAAATCAACTCCGGTTTGTACCCTATTAAGCATTCGGTGTCATGTTATCATGCGCTCAGCACGTATCTCTACGTCATGGGAGACTCACAAGCGAACATTGACAAATGCCGCACGCGCTCCGGCTCCTAACGGGTTCTTCTATAAATTAAGCTTATTCTTAAGTTCAGTGTCAGAAAGTCCTCCAAGGACTAACAGTTCAGAATAAGGGTCTCCGTCAATATTAAAATATTTTGCAAATGCGGGCTCGGATTTTACCGAGTCTTTTCAATTTTCGTATGTTATCTCTTGCATTCATCCCTGCTAAAGCTAACAGCCGATGTGTTTTAACCACTGACGATGCTACTGCTCAATTCGCCATGCACTTAAACGATATCTATTTTATTATTTTCTCTCTGATTTTGTTAGCTTTTTTATATGACTGGCATCCATAATATCGAAGCCAACATCATAATCTATAAATTTGACAATGAGGTGGGAAGTCTATGAGAGAACTTCAGAAAGAGAAATTGGTCGAGCGAATTGATGCGGTCTTTTTGCCAGTGCGGGATTTAAGGAAAGCGATTGACTGGTATACTGAAGTATTTGGATTCGAAGTTCGTTGGGAGAATCAAAGATTTGCAGGTTTAAACGTAGGCAACAATGTAGGCTTTCATCTTGTCGAGGTGAAGGATTACATTGTGAATCAGAATTACTGCCCTTTTAACTTTGCTGCTAGGGATTTGGACGCAGTACGGGCTAAGCTGGAGGAAAGCGGAGTCAGGATGACCGGTTATCGCGAAGGTGAGCCGAAACGATTTGACTTTTTTGATCTTGACGGCAATATTCTGACGATTATCGAGATCGGGTAGTCGAGAAATAATCACAAGCCGGAGGTTTACTATGAACCACATCTAAATACGAGGTGCACGAGTTCACCATCTCAAGAATGTTGATGTGAACATTCCAAAAGGTAATTCGTAGTATTTACAGGAGTCAGCGGGTCAGGGAAGTCAAGCCTGGCCTTTGATATTTTATATGAAGAGGGAAGACGGATGGTTTGAAGGTTTGAATTTACGAGGAGTCTTTTTTAATGTATAACTTTTTCACAAAACTCGTATTTTGTACATATGTCTATAAAACCCACATTCAACTGTTCTCTATGTTAAGTCATTGCATACGCTGTTCCGCTCAGTGTGACGGGTCCATCAATTCGCACAATGCCCGAAGTTATAGGTGTTAGTCGACATTTATAAACATGAAACCCCGCAGGTGCGTTGAAATCAGCGCCCATCGTGGTGATGAGATGTAGCTCATTCACTTCAAAGTCGTTAACCCCTGGAAGTTCATATCTCCCAATCCAAATTACACCCTCGTCCCTAAGAAATTCGATCGTCATCTCTATTTTATCGTTTTGTGGATGGCCAAGCCCGACGGTAATGCCTAATTCAATACGATTGGGTGGACCGCTACTAAGATATATGCCGACATCAGCTAGTATAATCGAATTTGACGAGGCTAACACATACGGTAATTGGACTCCACCAGGCAGTACACCGCCAGGCTCTCCATTGCTAGGTTGGCTGACTTTATAATCAAGAAGTTTAGCGGGCATTCTTTCACGTCTCCTATTCTATAGACTTATTGATAAGATATGTACAAGCATGTTCCTATGAAAGGTATATGTGGCTATTAATTTGACAAAAAAGTCGATCGATTTTCTCATCAATTATGACACCGCACTCTTCATCTCATACTTTACAGTTGCTTATGATGGCAGATCCTCTTTCCTTTCCGGACGCACTTACCGTCCCTTCTCCGACATAAAAACCCCGACTTGTGACTCTGTTGGCTGCAGACGCTGCATCTTGCAATTCGAATTTATTCAGTAATGTAATAAAGTTCTTGCCATTCATCGGTAATTTTTCAAGCTTATGTCATTTGGTTTTGACAAGAACTTGATAACAATTTATCGTCTAAAAAAAGAAACAGCCGATAATCATGATCAACTGTTTCTTCTCACATGTATGTTTATGTTGTATACAGACCGTCTGCGATAAGTTAATTAAGGTTTAGTTGCTTTAATCACAGCAGATACAATGTAATCTTCCACTTTCGATCCGGGAACCCAATCTTTGATGAACTCCCTAGATTCCTCCTTTGGCTCTACCACTACATCCATAAATCCACTTTGTGAAAGCATCACTTTCAACTCGTCAACGGACGAAGCGCCGGATATGCAGCCTGTATATAGAACATCCAGGTCATTTTTTATTTCCGCCGGAAGTTCTGCTGTCGTTACAACATCGGAAATGGCCAAACGCCCACCGGATCGCAGAACGCGGAACGATTCATTAAAAACTTGCTGTTTATCCGGCGAAAGATTAATGACGCAGTTGGAAATGATAACATCCACCGTATGATCTGGAACCGGTAAATGCTCGATTTCTCCCAGTCTAAAATCCGTGTTTGTGAAACCGCCTTTTACGGCGTTGTTGCGCGCGCGGCTCACCATTTCCGGTGTCATATCGACCCCGATTACATAGCCGGCTTCCCCTACTTGCCGAGACGCTAAAAAACAATCGAAACCGCCGCCGCTGCCGAGGTCCAATACGACTTCTCCGGGCTTTAGCTCCGCAATGGCTTGTGGGTTACCACAACCAAGGCCGAGATTTGCACCTTCCGGAGCTGCATTTAATTCTTCGGTTGAATAGCCCAACTGCGAAGAAACGTCATCGGCCGTTCCGCAGCAACTTGAAGCTGGCGAGCAGCAAGAACTCTGCTCTAAATCTTGCAAGGCGATTTCCTTATAACGACTGCGTACATTTTGACGAATCTGATCATTCTTTTCTTGGTTCATGAATAATCTCTCCTTTTCCCTTAAAATGGGTTAATATTAGTTGTAATTTGCAAGTATGGATCTCCCCAGTCATACCTGTTGAAATCAATAATTCCTGAAAGCTTCCCGTCCTTAACGATAAGATTTCCAATATGGTAATCATCATGTTGGAAAATATTGGGCCTATCCTTCATTAAGTATAAGTTGTTATCAATAAAGGATAACAACTTATCTTCGTTATTTATTGCAACTCCGCATTTGGAATATTCCATTCTGTATCGATGATGCTTTGCGGCCATTCTTTCATCCCAAGACTGCATGTTATCAGGACAGATAATCTGATGGATCTTTATTAATTCGACTCCCGATTGTATACCGATGTTGTATTGCTCTTCTTCCGTTAAAAGTAATAATTCTGCTGATGCATCATTTCCTTCAATGAATGAGATGATCATGTAACCGAGGTCTTGCTCAGGTAGCACACCAATTTCAATAGGTCTAGAGCATTTCACATCATGCTTTTCCATCATCCTCAATCCATTGAATTCCAATTTCTTGTACTTATCCTGATCTATGCTGTAGGTTCTTAATATGTATCGGGGATGACCATTGCTATCATGTACGATGTATTTATCATTACTTGAGTATCCCTTGTGAACTTGCTCAAGCTTTGCAATGTTTCTTAGTAGAGGAATGGAACTGCGAAAACGTTCATATTGATTCATGGAATCACTCATGCCCCTCTCCTTTCTCTTATCGTCAGCATCATTCATAAAAGGTATAAAAAGAGCTCGCGTTAGATACTCGAGCTCTTGGTTTGTTATTTCTTTGTATTATAGACAATTTTCTTTATACTATCATAGGAGAGACAAAATGAGCTTGAAAGTTGATCTAGGCTCATTCCCTTGTGGGATAATTCCCTAATCTCGTTGTTTTGTTTAAGTAGAAACTCTCTGTGACCCGTATTTTTTCCCACTTTTTTCTTTCTACTGAAGTTGGAATATATAGAATTTTCCCCTGAACATATTTTGTACTTCGAGAAGTAAATGATCGGGTAAAATATCTTTTGCGGAATAAACCGCTGTTGTTCGCCACGAAGTAATGATATTTTATCCAGCTTCACTCTTTTGTCCTCTCTTTCTTCACATTTTTTACAGTACTTTAAAATACCGCTGTATGGCACCGATAATAATATATAGTTTTGTTGTTATTCAGCTTGATTTAAAAAATAATTGGAGGTTTTGTTAGTGGCGTATAGTTTGTATGTGGAATTGTTAATCGACAACTACAATGCCGATGTTACGATCCGCAATTTGAAGGTAGAATGGGGAAAGCTCTATAAGTACGGTAATAAAGATGATGAGATTCCAGTCGAGGAGATGGAAGGAACGGTAATTAACGCAGGAACTAAAATGTGGTTCTGCGCTTGCGGTCGCGACTGGTCGCCTTCCGGACCTCAAGGCAGCTTCGAGCTGTTCGATTCTAATAACAATTGGATTGCAACTTACATATGGGATTGCCCGTTTGGCCATCATCTTAACAAGTCCGACCTTGTGACAAGCGATGACACTTTTTTTCGCTTCGATTTTTATCCGGGTTATCGTAATTATCCTAGCGAGCGCAAACATACTGGAACGGCTATTGGAGATGCACTGCTTCGGATATGGGATGTTAGCAAGCCGCCTTATAGACGATGGTAAAATAGTTCCCCTACACGCTTCGCTATTTTGTCGGGAATGGGATCAAGTTCTTGCTCATTAATGATGACAAGAACTTGATCAGCCTCTAACGTTCATCTCAACGACTCCGCGACTCTAACTGTGATACATTCGTTAACTCGCCTGTTATAATACGAGTCAGCTTTTGATTGGAATCGATCAAGAATGTAACCGGCAGCTCCTTTACGCGATAGGCCTCTGCAGCTGTGCCGGAAGGATCAAGAAACTGTGGATAGGATACTCCAAGTGATTGTATAAACGATGCTACTGTGCCGCGCGACTGTCCTACATTTATTCCGAGTACATTTACCTTGCCCTGCTTATAGTATTGGTCAATCACAGGCATCTCGTTCACACAAGAGGTGCACCATGAGCCCCAGAATTGGAGCAGGACAGGCTTGCCGCGGTATTCGGACAAGCGAACCGTGCTTCCTTCAAGAGTGGTTAACGTAATGTTAGGTGCTTCTTTCCCTATCTCCATTAGCGGTCTTTCCGGATTGGATTGTTGAAATAGCACCCATATAGTGGCTGTAACTAACGTGACGGCTGCAGCTATACACGTCGTAACATGTATCAATCGTTTCATGTGCCCCACCGATCTGCCGCGCTGCTTAAGCATCATGGACTTAAGCTTCATAGCCATAAAGTTCTCGGAATGCTTTGTGTAGTCCATATGTTTCATCGTCCTTACGATAAGAGGCTATAGTGCCGCTTCGTGCAACCTTGCCTTCTTTCAAAAAAATGACCGTATCGGCAACAGCATCGGCTACATGCATCTGATGGGTTGAAAAAATGACCGTGTGTCCTTCTTCCTTGACTTTATTGACGAGCTCAACAAAGGAATCCATCCAGTAAGGGTCCAGCCCATTCGTAGGCTCATCCATAATAAGCAAAGGGGGTTTCCCTAATAGCGCTTGTGCGAATAACAATCTTTGACGCATCCCCTTGGAGAAGGAGGTCACTAGCTTGCGTTGTACATCCGCTAGGCCGACGAGCTTTAGCAAGTCTTGTACACTAGCTGGATCGACTTTACGAAGGGAAGACCAGAAGGTCAGAGTTTCTTGTGCTGACAAGCCCTGACTAAACATATAGTCATCCGGCATATAACCGATCTGTCTGGCATACTGCTTCCGGTTCTCCTTCCATTCCACTCCAGCCACTGTAATAGAGCCGCTTGTCGGCTGTGAGATGCCAGCGATCATCCGCAGCAGCGTACTCTTGCCTGCGCCGTTGCCGCCGCATAGAGCAATCGTACTCCCCCTGGCTGCTTGAAGGCTAATGCCATGAATGATCGCTTGCTTCTTAATCGTCTTCTGAACATGATCGACGTATAAGACTGGTTTATCCATGCGAACGCCTTCTCTCCCAGATGATATATGATACTGCCGAAGCAGCTGTCGCCCAACATAAAACGATACACGCAAACCATACGGACCCTGTCGGCTTACTGATCCAGCCGACCCATTCGTAATATTCGGGGCCTAGAATGGAGCCGCCCCCTAGCTTTACGATAACGAACAATCGGACAAGCTCAGCCGGGTTCAAGAAAGTAAGGATGACCAGCAATGGTTTTACGTACATGAACGGGAGCATCCCGAGCACGGCCAACAGCACGGATGGCCATCCAATGATGGCGAAGAACCAGACAGCTACACAGATCGTTAATGCTTGCCACCGATTGCGCGCGAATGTTCCAATCAACAAAGCTATCGCTAAGAATAAGAAGGATAATCCCATGGAGAAGATGACGAACAACATAAAATCATGGAAGGCAAACATACTGCCCGCAACTGCGCCTAATAAACCCGAAAGCCCATAGCCGAAAAACATAATCGTCCACAGTACTAATGACAGCCCTGCATACTTTCCGAGTATGTAGGAGAGCGTCCCTAACGGATAAGCCCAAAGCAGCTGCCAGCTCCCCTCCTCTTTCTCAGCTGTTAAGGAGAAAGCGCCAAGGAGCAGCGACATAAGCGGAACGAGATATAGAATCAAATTAAGCATCGAGCTCGTTGCGCCGGAATAGCCTTCGACCGCATTGCGGGCGTTAATGAGCAGTAATATGATCGTGAATACCGTAAAGAGAGCCATGAACGAATAAGCCCAAACGTTACGGAATCCCATTCTTATTTCACGCGCGGCAATTGTTCTAAAGTCGTGCATTAATTGTGAACCTTGCCTTCATCGGATTTGTCCATGTGCATCGTTGCAGCCGATTCTGAATGCGCCTGCTCGTCGTGCTCTTGTCCCATCTCCATCATCCCGTGCATCATCTCGGTATTCCGAGCCCATGAATGATTCGCTAGCTCTTCACTTGTCATCACGATGCCTTTGTTCTGCGATTTCACGAACTGCTCTGCAGACTCCTTATCCTTGAAAGAAAGGATTCCATAAGCCATTGGTGAACGGAACGAAGGGTCATAAGCATAGTAAGCGTCCTCGTACTTGATCCACTCGCTATTGTTGTAATCACGGACAAAGGAAGCGCCGATCTTCTCGTCGGAATGCTTGGTTAACCATTCGTTCATACAGCCGATATCGTCGAACACATACGTTTTGCCTTCCTTGGTCGTAAGCTGAGTCGCAAATGCATCATCTTTGACCTGCATGTTGCAATTGTCACATTTGTCCGTCTCTTCATTAATGGCAACCGCTTTGTATTTAGACTCTCCGCAGCCCGTCATTAAGAGTAGAGCGATCAATAAGCATTGAATAACGAGCATCGATTTCCAAGTTTTTTTCATGTTCGTTTAACCCCCGCATTGTATATAGTTAGTAGGCTTATAGCCAGCATAAGCAGACTTGCAATGACTGAATTGTAATTTACACGATGGGAATCTGCGACGGTTCCCGAAGGCTTCATGAGAGGAGCCTTATCTGTCGTCCATGTTGATTTGCCAGTCTCCATTAGTTCCTCGAGGAACAGCATACCTGGCGATTGGAAGAACAACTGGAATGGCGGCGTACGGGAAGTCATCTGCTGGAAGAACGGATTAATCGCATAAGCTATATTGCTATGTCCGTCGCCGTCTGTGTCGATGCCATCAAAGGTATCCCAGAAGTTTCCTGACAAACGATTGTTCGTGCTGCTAATCGCTTCGGCGTTAATAACATTGGCGATAAAATCGTTCCCTGTTAATTCGTTCTCCTTCGATTCGAGCAATTGCACGCCAACAAAATTGCGAGTTATCCGATTGTCTCGTATGCTGTTATCGCTCGATTCTTCAATATAGAAGCCAACGCGGTTACCTTCTACGTTGTTCCCGGATATTCTCGACGAATGAACATCAAATAACAGAAGACCTTGTGAGTTCACATTCTCACTTTGTTTCGTGAACGAATTGTTCTCCACAACTGCATCCATTACCCCCATGATCATTGCACCCGTCACATTATACGTGCCGATATTGCTTCGAACGATCGTCCCTTCCGTATACATGCAATGAATGCCATAGCGAGAATGCTCGATCTTATTGTCCGATACGGTATTGTGATGACTGCTCTCCATATAGATCCCGTCACTCATCGAGGAGATCTGGTTTGCACGTATGTCATTATAATGTGAATCGAACAGGTCTATCCCGTTGCGTTTGATGGACGTTTTCACCTTCTTTGTATCAGCATCGGTTAACCACGTGATTTTATTATCGAGAATCTGATTATGGTCTGATTCTCGCAACCGTATGCCGAACGTATGGGTGATAACGTCTAAGTGATCTAATGTAACCCTCGAAGCGGCCAACTCGACTGCAGCTGATTCCTCCAGTGACCTTTGTTCGATCGTAAGTCCGGATAAGCGTACGCCCTCTGCCGTAATTCGTACAGCTGGACTTGCATCGTCATGGATGAGTTTCGCACCTGGATCTCCGCGCAGTGTAATTCTTTTATTCACCTCAATCTTACCGACATATTCACCTGGTGCAATGACGATGGTGTCCCCCTCATTGGCCTCGTCAATAAGCTGTTGTATCTTGTCGCTGCTGGCTTGTGATGCTGTGGCATACAACGGAGGGCTCGCTAATTTGCCAGATGGGTCCACTGATTGCCCGGAAGTACTGCTAGAGAATCCAGCTAGCAACGCAATCGAGCAGCCGCATATTGCCCATCTTAATCGCATGATCCTTCTCATGTGGTCATCCTCGCTTTGAAATTGTTTTATTATTGTATCCTGTTATGGCTCAACCTAAATGACTCGAAAGTGCTATAGCAGGCCTTCTTATTTGAACGATTTATGACTTCTTGTAAGACTCGTATCATAAAAAATAAAAAAAATGCCGCTTATTGCGACATTTTTTCGAAATTTTCTAACAGTAACCATATAAAATGACCGGCGTATGTATCTAAAGACGAATATAGCCGCTAGCGAAGAGACCGAAGCAGGCTACGTTCAATAGAAACGTAATCCCCGCACCGATCAGCAGTCCCTGCACAATACCGCTTTTTTTATTAAAAATTAAGATTGCGGGAACCAGGTACAAGATTTGTGCAAAGCTGATAAAAAAGAATGCTGTAGGAATTAGAAAAAGTAACGAATGCAAAGCGGCCAATAGCCCGATTCCGAGCAACACCTGCTTGATATGGTCGGAATGACTTTGTCGGATAACTTTCTTATTTTTATTCTCCTCATCATTCATTCCAGTCATTGACTTTACCTCCCGGGCGCATATCAAATTCATCTCGGAGCTTCGCTAACTTCTTCTCCTGGTCTCCACGATAGAACATGTTATACGTGTCGAAGGGAATGATTCGTCCATCGGGGTGTACGATATGTACGCACGATTTTTTGACGGAGCGTACATCGAAATTGTATGGATCTAGAAATTGCATAATGATGACACGAAACACATTGTCGTAGTTAATCCGATCAGGTACAGCGACCATTGGCAAGCAGCAAAGCAGACTTTTCAACGAGAGTGCCGAAGAGACAGGTGAATGAGCTGTTGAGAATAGCTCGAATATCTTCGATTTTAGCGTCTGATCCTGCTCAAATACGATCGTATTGCGGCCGCCCTCTAGTAAAATTTGGGGATCTATTAGTCCGGTAAGCGGCAGCACTTCCCCGTCTAGCTTCAAGGCGTAACCCATCGCCAAACAATCTGGATGGCATGGTACCGGAATAATATCCTCCGCGCTGAAAATACCGGATTGATCAATAATCCCCTGTCTCACTTCACTTAGAGTTAGACGATCTACTGCCGGATCGTACTCTTCCAATCGACCTGCCGCTTGGATCGGCTGAAAGGTTACACCGCGTACGGCAGGCTGTTTAAGGCCGAACTGAATGATGTCGCCGATTTCATGATCGTTCAGCCCTTTCTTGAGCGTAACGACCAGCGTGGTCGAAATATTGAATTTATTCAAATGCTCTAGCGCACGGCGGCGGACATCGCGCAAATCAACACCGCGAAGCTGTAGCAGCGCCTCCTCTTGGAAGCTGTCGAACTGCAGGTAAATTTCAAAGCCAGGCATATATTTCGCTAACCGCTCGGCAAAGCCGCGGTCCTGAGCTATACGGAGGCCGTTAGTATTCACCATAATATGCTTGATCGGCTTGCTTTTGGCGATGTCCAATATTTCAAAGAACTGTGGATGAATGGTAGGTTCTCCCCCGCTAATTTGTACAACGTCAGGTTCACCCTCATTGCGGACAATAGCATCAAGCATGGCCTCGATCTGTTCTAACGAGCGCCACGCACCGTTATACGGTGAGGATTCCGCATAGCAAATCGGACATTGCAGATTACAGCGTTCCGTAACTTCAACAAGTGTCAGACAGCTGTGCTGCTCATGATCTGGACAAAGACCGCAATCGTATGGACAGCCGTAGCGGATCGGTGTGTTCCACTGCTCCGGCATTTCCGCAGGCTTTAGAAATTCGCGGCATTTCTTATAATAATCAGCATCGCTTGCGATGAGCACCTTCTCCCGCCCGTGCTGTCCGCAATACTTGAGCAAGAATACTTGATTGTCCTCAATGATGACTTTCGCTTCAACCTTGCGCAAACATTTTGAACAGATGCTGTTCGTAAGCTCGTAGAAAATATACGGTCTATTTTTCGTCGCCATCGTTACAGCTCCTTTGGATGTGTATGCTTCGGTTTCCCCTGCCACTTATAGATTAATGTCGAATAATAAATTAGTCCTGCGATACAGGCAAGCTGTATATTATTAAGTCCGAAATAAGGATGAGGTGTCGGCTTAATAAAATCAGTAGCGAAACGAAACGTGAGATACCCTGTCATCAACAGCTGGAAGATTGCTCCGTCAGGTAATACAGCTCTTCTCTTCCATCTTAGGAGCATCCCGCCAAGCACAAGTAAGAAAGCAATTTCATAAAGCTGTGTCGGATGCCTGCGAATGCCATCGCCAAAATCAATACCTGTTATCCAAGCAGTTGATGTGCCATAGGTATGGTCATCTAGCCCGGTCATAAAGCAGCCGATGCGGCCGATTATCATGCCGATGATAATCGGTACAGCCATGTCATCGCCGGTGGAGCGTGTAACGCCGATGCGCTTCTTAGTCCACTCTACACCGATCAGCCCGCCTAACAAACCGCCGACTATCGTCTTGCCCTCCATTAAGTAGGAGTAGCTGTGCCAGTTCTCAATCGTCTGCAAGGGGTCCTCAAGCCAATACAGCACTTTAGAACCGATGGCAGCCCCAAGAATAGCTCCGACGATGATCCACATCCCTTGTATAATCGGGAGCTTGTCCTTGCTTCGGGTGTACAAGTACACACGAAATCCGATAAAATATGCAAGTGTCTCGAATACCGCATGCGGGTGGAGCTTTATAAAACCAAGATCGATCCATATAGGGAAAGTCATAGCGGTCACCAGTTCCGTATTATTATAAAGCCGCAGTAACGCGATTTTAATTTGTTGCTTGTCTTTTGGGGAAAGTGGCACGAAGTCTATGTATGACGCAGTATTGGAACCTATGACGACTGATCATTTAAGTTAGCAGCTGTATCAATTCTGATACTCGTGCATCCTTGGCCTGTTCACCCGCAGTAATACATTCCATCGATTTGGTAAAATCAAAGGCTGCATACTGGCCTACATCTGGTCGCACAATCATGTCCGCTAAATGAAGACAACTGTGATTGCGTTCAGAGGTATTAGACCTCGAACCTCGTCTCCGCCTAAAACTAACCCCACTTTGTTCAAATTAAAGTCCTCACTTTTTTGATTCTATATTAAAACCGAAGAAGCAACCGATGAGACCAATCATCATGCCTATCATATCGGTAAGCTATATCGCCGCCAGTGGAGCGCTGACGTTTACTTGAATAATATCTAAATAGATCCATAAAATCTATCAAGTTCCCCAATTTTTTATAGAAAATTAAGATCGTCTAAGCCTCATACTCTTTCAAATCTGTTCTCGACGACATTTGCACGATTCAACTAAGTAAAACAAAAAAAGAACATTGAACAGTTATGTGGCAACTGTTCAATGTTCTTATCTCAATTTTTATTAGGAATTGAGTGCTTCCAAGAACTTCTCAATTTGCGTATCCAACAGCTCTTTATCCGCATCTGACAAAGTGAATTTTCCTGTTTGGAAAGCCTCCATTGTCAATGCAATACCAGCCAGCTGTTCTAATGGGTTCATGGCCATACGTCCAAGAAGACCTTTTAATTCTTCCATAACGTATGCCGCTTTCGAGCTTCCTGCTGCACCACTGATTGCAACCAATTTACCTTTCACAAAATCTGGCGCACCGAATACTCCAATTTCAACAGGACGAGAAATCCAATCCAGCATATTTTTCAAAGGTCCAGGAACACTACCATTATACTCTGGCGTTACAATCCATAGAGCATCTGCTTTTTTCAGTTCTTCGCGAATAGCGGCAACAGATTCAGGTGCTGGAAATTCGATATCCTGATTAAACAGCGGTAGATTCGAAAAATTCAGTTGAGTTACTGAATATCCTTTCGCTTCAAGTTTAGATTTCACATACTCTACAATGTTTTGATTAAATGATCCTTTGCGCAAGGATCCGTTAACAAAAGCGATATTTTTGGCCATCACATATTCCTACTTTCTTTCATTTATTTTGTGGAGTAAATCTCCAAACATCATCAATTCTTCATTCGAGAACGACTCGTACATTTTCCGAATCGTTTCGTGATGAATGGGTAAATAGCTTTCTGTCTTCTTTCTTCCCTCGGGAAGTAATCCAATAATACTGCTTCGTTTATCCGACTCAGAAGGAAGTCGATAAATCCATTCCTTATCAACCATGTTTTTTATTACGACCGTCATATTACCTTTTGTTGCACATAGTTGATTCATCAGCTGACTAATGGTTAGCTCGCCTTGTTCATAAAGGAGTTCTAGAATATTGAACTGCAAAGGTGTAAGTCCAGCTTTACTTAAAGTAGAACTTAGCTCTAGATGTACTCTCCGATGACTTAATCGATATAACTTCATAATCTCAAGTACATTGGTAAAATCCTGCTTCATATGAATAGCATACCCCTGTAATTAAGTCACCATGCATATGTTACTTTAACTTTGTGGAGGTACATTGAACTGTCTTCCATTCTTTTGTACTAGCTAGTACTAAATTTTAGTTCTAGCTAGTCTTTATGTCAATGCTTTTTATTACTAATAGTTTTATACACTCTACTATTTCCCCCTGCTTGAATCAATAATATTCCTCAGCTGGATGACCTGACTTTTAAGCTCCTTCTCTTTCTCTAAATAGTAGAGTGAAGCCTGTAGTAATGGGAAATTCGGTTCTGTCTTGCGAACCTCGTTCTGGATAAATTGTACGATTTCTTTCAGCTCGGATCGATGCTTGGCGCCGGATGGAAGAACATTTATGGCCGAATCGATCTCCTGGAGCATCTCGGTAAGCAGCTGCTCTTTGTCCCCATGGCGGTCCTCAAGCCCCCAGCTTAAATACCTCTCGAATGAAGCTTGCTTCAGCAAAGGCTTCACGTTGGAGACCGTCATATGCTTAACGAGCACATTGAGCTTGTCCAAAATGAACTTTGCCGTTTCCTCGAGCGATAAGGTCTTTTCTTCATATATGATCCAAAATAAATACTCCTTCAGAATCGCACGATAGATGGAAACTAGATCCCACAGGAACGGATAAATTCCTTCGCCATAAACCTGTATTAAGCACTCCTTATGCCATCGGATGAGCCGCCCTCTTACCTTATGTCTCAACGGTTGGAACTTGGGGTCCTGTTGGATCGGGAGCTCTGTGAATTCGACCAAAATATGCTTGTACTCCATAAAATAACGGAATCGTAGAATAATCTGCTGCAGGAACTGCTCTTCTGGCGAAAGTTCGTGATATCGCTTCAGCTCATTTACTTGGTCAAAATATTCGTTATGACATTGATCAAAAACCTCACTGAACAGGTCCTCCTTGGAAGGAAAATATTTGTATACAGACCCCTTGGCAATACCGCAGTCCTCGGCAATATCCTGTATCGTCGTCGAAAGAAACCCTTGCTCTTTAAATAGCTTCGTCGCCGATTTTAATACCTCTTCCCTAGACACACTCATAACAAAATGCCCACCCTTGACGATTTATGAATCATCGTACAAAATTATAAACATGAAGTCAAATGACCGTATGTCTTAAAAAATGAACTTATGGTCAAATCGATGAGATGAGGAGAATAAAAAGTATGGAACGATTATGGGACCCAAACAGAACAGCATTAGTTGTCATTGATCTTCAACGATGGATCGGAAATCAATACGCCCCTTACTCCGCTGAACAGGTAGTGTCTAACGCCGCTGCGCTGGCAGAAACTTTCCGTGAGCAGGGCTCGATGGTTGTACTGGTCCGAGTATCGAGTAAAGATATGAAGGATCTCCCTCGTCCAAAGCTGGATTCTCCTGCACCTCCCCTGAATCTGACTGAGGGATGGGATCAAATCGTCCCGGAAATGCGCGTCGCCGAGACCGATCATATCATTACGAAGAAGCAATGGGGTGCCTTTTATGGAACAGAGCTCGATCTTCAGCTACGCCGCCGGGGAATTGATACGATCGTCTTATGCGGCATCGCGACCGAGTTTGGCGTCGATACGACTGCGCGGGAAGCTTTTATGCACGGATATCAGCTCATATTGGCAATTGATGCGATGACGGGCTTTACCGAAGCCGGGCATGAACACGTAACAAATTTCATTTTTCCACGTATCGGGCGTAACCGGACAACGCAGGATATCATCTCTGCCCTATCAGACAGCTGATCATCGACATAGAAGCTGACTTTCCCATTCCGAAGGCAGCCGAACAAGCAACAAATCGGCTGTCTTCTTGTATCAACGAGTAAGGTTCGATCATCTCAAATGATCCCTGCTCGATGAAGTTCTGTAACTGCAATCGCTAAGCTCTCGAACTGATAATCAGGATTGGCTCCACGGGGGGCTGCTTGACCGATAAATATAGTTTGAAGACGGGCACTTTTTCCCGCTTGTATATCGGTATCCCGATCACCAACCATGAAGGAACATAATCGATCTATTCCATAGGCTTCAATGAGATCGTTCAGCATGCCAGGCATTGGTTTTCTGCAGCGGCAGCGAGCATGTGGTTTATGGATGCAGTAGCGGGTATCGCGAATTACTCCACCCTCGGCGCGAATGAGCTCCAGCATATACTCATTAAGTTTAGCTAAAGCTGATTTAGACATGTAACCTAATCCGACCCCTCCCTGGTTAGAAGCAACGAACACCTCATATCCGAGCTGGTTTAGCTTCTTAATGGCCTCCGCTGCACCTGCAATAAGGATGAACTCTTCCTTCTTATTAATGCTGCCGCCAACATTAATGACTCCGTCTCGGTCGAGAATAAATGCTTTCATAATCAATGTGTCTCCGTTTTCGTTGTTTTCTCTATTTTGAGCATCGCCCTCGTTAGATGAAATCATACACGTTTACAGCTCTAGTGAATACCAACAACTACCATGCAACTTAACGTGGAATTTTACGTCGAATAATATATACACCATAGATAGGAGCTAGAGTAATGAGATTAAAAGCTGTAACATTCATACTTGCTTTCCTGCTTGTTCTGCCTGCTACTCACGCGACGGCACAAAGCAAGCACAACCTTTCAATATTTGTAGAAGGCAATCAAATCGCCTATAACATAGCGCCGTTTGTGGAGAATGGAAGAACGATTGTCGAGGCGCGCTCGCTATTCGAAGCGCTTGGCATTAAGCTCACATGGGACGCACGAAGCAAGACGGTTACAGGAACGAAATCAGGCTTAAAGCTTCAAATGAAGATGAATCAAAATAACGCAGTAGTTAACGGCAACAAGGTGGTCATCGATACGGTGCCTCGCGTTGTGAAAGGTAAAACGCTTATTCCATTGAGATTTGTAAGTACTGTATCTGGAGCCGAAGTGCTCTGGAGTAACGCGAAACAGCGAATTGACGTTAACGGCCTGCAGTTTAAAGACTCCAGACTAGAAAGTTTAGTGAGGTCTTCGATCGGCAAGCTGAACTCCAAGTTGCCCATTCTGCAAAGCGATGTTGCGCAGCTAACCCATCTGGAAAGTGATATCCTCGATTTAGATCCGCCTCGTGTCGTATATGAGCCAAGCGATCTTAGCGGAATTGAGCAGCTAACAGCTTTGAAATCATTGACGATTCAGGGAGATATTCGCTCGTTAGAACCGCTGAGCAAGCTTAAACATTTAGAGAGCCTCGACATTAAGAGCAATGCTAAAGATATCTCGCCGTTAGGAAAGATCAAATCGCTCAAAAAACTATCCGTGAATTTTATCGGCAGCGATCTCAGCGGGTTAAGTTCATTAAGTCAATTAACCTCATTAGAGATCGACGCACCCGTGCAGAAGCTGGATGGCATTAGCCGCTTAACCCAGCTTAAGGAGCTATCGATTGCAGGACACGAAGCTTTATCAGACGTCGCTCCATTAAGCAGCCTGAAGAATCTGAACAAGTTAACCTTTACGGAGAGAAATAGCATCTCGGATGTGACTCCGCTTAGCCATTTGACGCAGCTTAAAGAGCTGACAATTACCGCTAGTAATATTTCGGATGTCAGTCCACTGCACACCCTTATCAATCTGAATAAACTAACGATCGGTCCAGCCCAAATTGAAGATATATCCTCTCTCCATACGTTAGTGAATTTGAAAGAGCTATATATTTGGAGAAATGAACTGACATCGTTAGCAGGCGTTGAAGGGTTATCAAGCTTGAAGCATTTGGATGTTAGATATACGAGAGTTCAGGATCTCGAGCCGCTTCGTCAACTGAACCATTTAGAATGGTTAACGCTCGTTGGCAACAACATCGATTCTATCGAGCCGCTATCTGGGGCATCTAATCTTAAAACCTTGGACGCAGAATCCAATCAAATCACTTCATTACAGCCATTGCTGGAGCTTCCGGCCATCGAAGATGTCGGATTATCCAACAATCCGCTCAACGATCTAACGTTTATTGGACAATTGCAGGATCATCCTACATTGAAGCTGCTTCTTGTTAGCGGTGACGAACAATCCGGCCCTATGCTCGAACAGTTTAAACAGACATTTGAGGATAAGGGGAAAAGTCTGCATATCTTGTAAGCTCGTCTTATTATAAGTGAAAGCCCGCGAACATCGCGGGCTTTCGCATTAAATTTTGAACATGCCCATTAAAGGCATAATCGACTTCACCATATTAAGTCCGAATTGGATTGTCGGCAGCATTTGTTGGAAAGAACCGTAAAAGCCGTCCTGTCCCCCGCCTGCTGGCCCTAACGGACCTACCGAAGCTTCTTGTTTTTGAACTCCCGTACCTGGCACAAATGACGGACCGGAAACGTTCGGTTTAAATAAGCTTGCTGCCATTGTCCCCAAAGAATTGAGGGCGCCGATTCCTCCTATCAACGTATCCAGCAGTCCCGATACTTGGACTTCAGGTGACTTGGACCGATTCGACGGCTTCACTCTCCCACAGCTTCTCGATTCGGACAGGAGCAGTTGATGGTCATGAATCGCTTGAACTGTTCCTACATAACACTCACCGTTGTTCAGCAGCACGCACACAGGCTGCCCGATATACCGGTTAGCTTTTTTGACCGTGATACCTTTTTTCTCTGCTTCTTTTTTAATAGGAGTTTTCTTGGGTGCCACCGTATTCCCTCTCTTCGCTATTAAAAATCGCCAGCCTTAATCAAATACAGAAGAAAGGCAAAATGAAAAGGGAAGCAAGTAGTGCAAACGAAAAAAAGAATTCTCCTCCGCCGTATCCATCCCAGCCACCGTAGCCGCCATAACCACCATAATAACTCGACAGTCTGGCTGTATGCATGGAGCGGATCTGCTTTGTGGAAACTTTCTCGCTCTGAGCGGATGCGAACGATAAAGGTTTATTGTCAACCCAACAATCTGACAGCATGAGCTTACCGTCATCTACAGCTTTTATCGTTCCGATAAAATGCCTTCCATCATACGTAACCGCACTCACCCTTCGTCCGATGTACGGGTAGACCGTCTGATGGGATATTGGATAAACTTCCTGCAATATTTCGTCCCTCCTAACCTGCAGCTAATATATGTTAGATTATGAGAATGTCTGCTATACGGACTGTACGATTGTCTGTGGAAGGCACAAGATGTGCTCTTCTTGCGGCAGTTATGCATAGGATATCGGAAGAGGTGAGAAGGTGTTGGACTATCATACACTATTAGCACGGCTCGGCGAAGGAAGCGCGCATCCTGGCGGCTTCCAGGCGACTCAACAATTAATTGAACAAATTGGTTTTCCTCGCGGTACCAAAATACTGGAGGCTGGATGCGGAACAGGTCGTACTGCGTGTTATTTAGCCAGTTTAGGCTGTAACGTGACCGCTATAGACCGGAACAGGCATATGATTCATAAAGCGATCCAGCGTGCGAGCATGAGCAGAATTCCTGTCCGTATCGTTCAGGCGGATGTCACTTCCCTGCCCTTTTCGGATGAAACGTTTGATTCTGTTTTTACAGAGTCGGTTACAGCCTTTACCCAAGGTAGCGCTGCGATTCGTGAATATTGGCGAGTGCTGAAACCGGCAGGGGTGCTGTACGATCGTGAGTTGGCATTTGCCCAAAAATTAACTACACAGCAGAAGAAAAAACTCCAGTCCTATTACGGACTCCATCATATGCGAACGGTTCAGGAGTGGATGAAGCTTCTAAGCCAATCGAGGTTTCATCATTACTCAGCGTCCCCTTTTCAACCCTTGAATCAACCGACCAGTGATAACGATCCATTGCGAATCGTGGATCATGAGCTATTCTCGAAGCCGGATGCCATTGCGATGATGATGACAAATGAACGCCTGATGGATAGCTTTTCCAACGTGATGGGCAGCATCGTCATTACGGCGTGGAAAGAATGAATGCTGTTGTAGCATATATTAAGAAACAAAAAAGCCGCGATTCCGCGACTTTTTTATTTCATTCGATTACGCTTCGCTTGGATACTTAAGTCCCCATTGCTCCCTGATTCGGTCAAGCGTCTCCATAATACGAACCGTCTCATTGACGGTCATGATCGGGCTCTCCTTGCGACCTGCGCGCAGGCATTCCATCGCTTCGATCGCCTGATAGAAGTGGCCGGACGGTTCGAGGTCTTGCTTGAAGAAGACAGGCTCTTCTCCGTTCACATGCAGTGCAGCAGACTTAGCGAACAGGAACTGAGGAATTTCAATTCGCCCCTTTGTGCCGTAGATGACGGCCTCGTTGGTCATCGCTAGTCGAACCGAGCCATGCAGGCTTGCAGTACGACCGTTCTCGTATTCGAATAGAAGCGAGTACTGCTCATCTACGCCAGTCTCACCGATCAGGGCAGAGCTCGCGATCTTGGATGGCTGTTCACCGCCGTAAACCATCGACGCGAACGACACCGGATAAATACCAGCATCGAGCAGCGTGCCGCCGCCCTTTTCTTTATTCAGCAACCGGCCTTCGGGATTCCAGCCCGCATCGAAGCCGAATTCAGCTTTCACGATGCGCACATCGCCAATTACACCGCTGTCCAGCCACTCCCGAACCTTCACGATCGCTGGCAGGTACCGCGTCCACATGGCTTCCATCAAGAATAAGCACTTATGGCTAGCCAGATCCGCAAGCTCTTTCGCCTCGGCAGCGTTCATGGTGAACGGCTTCTCACAGAGGACAGACTTGCCGCCGCGAAGCAGCGTCAGCGCGTTCTCTTTGTGGACCGGGTGCAGCGTGCCGATATAGACGATTTCGACATCCGGATCTGCAGCGAGCTCTTCACAGCTGCCATATGCTCGAGGAATACCGAATTTCTTTGCGAACGCTTGCGCTTTGTCGAGCGAGCGTCCCGCGACAGCGACAAGCTCTGCGCCCGGCGCGTACGGCAGCTCTGTAGCGAAGGTGTCGGAGATGCCTCCCGGCCCCATAATGCCCCATTTTACGATGCGTTGTTCTGCCATGACGATTTCTCCTTTATTTTTCAACTTCTTAATTAGGATTAATGAAAAACCTAAGGATTAGTATTAGGGCAATTAATATAATCCAAAACCATCTGCTATGTAGGAATCTTGGCAGCAGTCATGATGTCTCCTTATCAGTTGAGGCTATAAAAATTACATTAATGATATGTTTTTGATTTTACATTAACCAAACATATAAGTGGTAGTATTTTCTTCAATTATGCATCGAAAGATGAGTAAAGCGGCAGTGTAGGCGGACATGCCCTTACAGCCGCTTTCATACGAATTACGTATTTGTAAGTATCCTAGACTGATAACGTGCCCTTCGTAGACGGAATTCTATCGCTTGTGATTTGAACTGCCTTCCTCAGTGCATCGCCGAATGCAACGAAAATCGCTTCATTAATATGATGGGTGTTTTTACCATATTCCAAATTGATATGAATCGTAATGCCGCCATTATTCGCTACAGCGTGAAAAAACTCTTCGGTAAGTTCGGTTTCATATCCCCCTACCAGTGGGGACGGCATTTCTGCGTTAAATACTAAGAAAGAGCGATTCGCTACGCTTAGATCCACTACTGCTAAGCTTTCATCCATCGGAATGCGCGAGCTGCCGTAACGGTTGATTCCTCTTTTATCCCCTAAAGCCTTCTTGATAGCTTGACCTAGACATATTCCAATGTCCTCTACTGTATGATGCCCATCAATCTCTAGGTCGCCTTGGCAATCCACATGCAGCGTTATCCCCGCCCGGAAAGCAAAAAGCGTGAGCATATGGTCAAAAAAGCCGATTCCGCTATTAATGCTGCTTTCTCCGAATTCATCGAGATTAAGCTTAAGAGTAATATCAGTTTCTTTCGTTGTTCTTTTGATGAGTGCTTCTCTTGCCATAGTAAGCTCCCTTCTACCGCACTTTGCGGCAAGCCGTTGTTGTTGCGTTTCCATCTCTTCCCACAAAGAATAATACGAATTACCATTTATATCAATCTACTTTTTCTATATATGCATCGTTTTATGAAAATTAGTTAATTAGTATGGAGATATATTCAATATGGATGTTGAGAAAATTGCAGTTGGTAAAGCTGTGCGTATCTCCCGGAATGCATCAGCAGCTGGTCATGGTTACCTTCTTCTACAATTACTCCATTCTCCATTACGATAATACGATCAGCGTTGCGGATCGTGGATAAACGATGCGCAATTACAATCGTCGTACGTCCCTCCATGAGTCGCTCCAGTGCTAGCTGCACGTGCTCCTCCGATTCACCATCCAGTGCAGATGTTGCTTCATCTAAGAGCAATATGGGCGCGTCCTTTACAATTGCACGTGCAATAGCGATACGCTGTCTCTGACCGCCCGATAATTGAGCGCCTTGATCCCCGACACGCATATCCCAACCGTTGGGCAACTGCCGGATAAATTCCTCCAAAGCAGCTTCGCGAATGGCGTGCATAATCATCTCATCTGTTGCCTCGGAATGGCCCCAGGCAATATTATCTCGAATCGTACCGTCAAATAGATAACAGTTTTGAGGTACATAGGCAATAAGCTCTCGTACCGCTTTCTGTGAGTACCACTCTCGAGGCTGCCCGAATAAATAAACATCCCCTTGATCCGCTTCTGCAAGCTCCATCAAATAGCGAATCAGTGTCGTCTTCCCTCCGCCGCTGCTGCCGACAATAGCCAGTTTCTCGCCGCTCTTTACTTGTAAGGACATATTGTTGAGGACAGGAAGCTGATTATCATACGACACCGTGACGCATCGTATATCGATCGCATGCTCTCTGTTTAGATTCGGTAGAGCCTTATTTTCTCTCATCTGTTCATCGGGATGATCGAGGATCTCCTTGACGCGCGCTGCGGCAATCGTTGCGTATTGCAGCTGATGGTAAGAGTTAGTCATCAACAACACGTCATTATTGATTTGCGACTGGAGGAGCACAATGAACACTACCGTTGCTAAATCGGTCATGCCCATATGAACGAACAAGCTCCCTGCAACAAGAGTGACCATAATCGCGCTCCATTGGATCGCAGAGCTCGAAGATGAACGCATCGCGTTATAGTGAGCACCGCGCATTGAATAGGAATAGGCTGTTTCAGAGTCTATCCGATATTGCTCTTGCAAATGCGAAGAAAGTCCGAACATACGCACGGTGATGCTGCCTGAAATGACGTCGATCATTCGCTGCGTTAAAGTCGACAGGATGCCCACTCGTTTCGTATGCCATGTATATTCTCGTCGAATGCATGCCAGATTCGCATAGATGCTAATCAGTACAAAAATGAGATTCATGATGCCAATGGTGGGCTGCTTTACGATGCAAATCACTATCGCGGTCAGAATACTGACAGGGATGGCAAATAAACTACGATTACCAGTCACCATGGGACCGAAAAACGAGGCTGTATGTTCTACATCCATGCTCATCCGATTGGTCAAATCACCGGATAGATGGCGATTGGCTGCCGCTGCGGGCATCCCGGTTAATTTGGCGAACAACGCTTTGCGTAATTGTGCCAGGCCCAGGACATAGATTTGTGAAGTGTAATAATTTACCGACGTAATGACCATAATGCCAATCATCATAATGACAGTAACTATGGCGATTGTATTGAGCATCGCTGCAAAGTTACCCGATGCGGCGTGAGCTGTCGTCTGTCCTATTAGGTAGGCGGAGGTGATCGTCATCCATGCGTTCTGTAGAACACTAAGTGTGGAGCATAGCCAATATCGCTTTTGCCACGACCGAATAAACCGCCATGACCATGCCATCATTTTGAAGGTGTGTCGGATGTTATATAATGCTGATTTCATATGGTCTCCTCCTGCGATTTGTAGAGTCGATAATAGACGCCTTGAGACGCCATCAGTTGTTCATGTGTACCGCTCTCCGCAATTCGTCCTTCTTCGAGGCATACAATGCGATCGACATTTCGCAGCGCAGACAACCGGTGTGCGATAACGATTGTGGTGCGTCCTTGCATAAGCCGCCGTAGCGCTTCCGACACCAATGCTTCGCTTTGTGTATCTAGCGCGGAGGTAGGCTCGTCTAGTACGAGGACAGGAGCGTCCTTCAACATTGCCCGGGCGATCGCGACTCGTTGTCGCTGTCCGCCGGAAAGACGAAGTCCGCGTTCGCCAATTTCTCTATTCAAATCGATATCGTTAAGCAGCGCGGCATCGATTGCGGCTTGTATTTGCGAGTTCGATGCTCCTTGCTTTCCAATCGCTACGTTGTCCCATATGCTCCCGGCAAACAGATACGCTTCCTGTCCAACGTAGGAGATTTGTTCACGAAGCGCATCCGTTGACCATGCTTCTATGGAATGGCCGAATAGAGATATATCGCCTCCCTGCTTGCGGTAAAGCGCCATGAGCAGCTTTATTGCGGTTGACTTTCCCGAGCCGCTTGCTCCGACAAGTGCGATATGTTCACCACGCTTGACGGAGAACGTTATTCCTGTTAACAAGAGCTGCTTGTTCGGATAGGAGAACACAACGTTATTGAACAGGATAACGTCGCCTTCCGGCTCTGTTACGGGTCCACCCGTCGATTCAAGCGGCAGATCCCACAGTTCGAACACCCTTGAAGCGCAACCTCGCGCTGTTTTGAAATTGGCAAGCACGGATGAGAGGTCCCCGATCGGATTTCCGATAAACACACTTAATATAATGACGGACATAACGCCCCCTGAACTGATTTGATGAATGCTGGCCAAATATACGCCAAAGCCGCAAATAATGATTTGAGGAAGGAAGAACATAACCTGTCCTAGTGGAGATAGCCATAGGGTCGCTCGATTGGCCTTGATTCCATTTATTGCCGATTGATCCACCGCTGCATCGTAACGGTGACGTATACGCTCGGCTAAATTGTACGCTTTAGCGATTTCATAACCGCCCATCAAGTTATTCGCAATAGACAGCGATTCGCCGGCGGCTTGCTGCCATTGCTGCACGTAGCGGGTTAATGGGCTGGAAATTTTTACTTGCAGCATTGCGATTACCGGCACAATGGCAAGCGAGAACAGCGTTAATTGCCAGTTTATATAGAGGGATACGAATAGCGCCGCGAGGCCGATGATTTGCTGCGGCAGCCGTACGGAGAAATAATTTTGCAAGGAACCGTTAATTTGGTTTAGATCGCTATTGGCACGTGACAGGATGTCACCCACCGTGTGGCTATCAAGAGTTTGCTTGTCGATTTTGGCGACGATCGTAAATGTTTTATCGCGCATCGTACGGTCGCATAGCTCGCTGTATTTAATACCAAGAAATTGCTGCAAATATTGCGAGGGAATTAATAACATTAGAGAGATGAATAACATGACGGTTTGCTTATTAACGATGGTGCCCCTCACGCCGTAATCATCTATGATGGCATGAAGACATTGCGTCATAAAACCTAATACGACGGATGTCAATAACGAGAAAAAGATCGTTAGTACGAGAATCGAGGAATGTTTCGCATTGATTGTCAGATAGCGCCGCATGACCTGTAAAGTGCTTGGGGTTGAACTGGACATTTCAGGCATACTGAAGCTTGCTTTCATAAGAGCATCTCCTTTTGCGATTGTTATGAATGAACCATTCATTCATTTTCGTTCATTTTATTTGGCACGCGTAGAGCGTGCCGGATTTAATTAGGGTCAATGAAGTATGCCCTCGTCACGAGATCGACAGCAGTTTCACGTGCTTTATCGCGCGGTACAGAGATGTCGGGCATTAAGATGTTTGCGTTCATCGCCCACCAGGTCAATATGTCGTTGATACATTGAACGTGGACGCGCGGGTAATCGAGCTTTTGAATTTCGCCTGCTTCCATGTAGATCGTTAAATTATGCTCGAAGACTTGGAAAAACCTTTCCTTCGCTGGGAAAAAGGCGTTAGCCAATTCGCGTAGAATGCTCGCGTTCGTCTCGATATTGCCAGTTGCAAGCAAGACGTCCGCATTCATGTCAAAAATATCGGATATCATCTGTTTGAAGCTTTTAATAATTGCCCCTTCCTCATCCACGATTCGTAAAACATCGTTGAAGATTCGATTATACAGCTTTACGCAAAGGTCGTTCAGATGGTTCATGTCGGCATCTTCGATTGGAAGCGAAATATCGGAGTCAAGGTAATCCTTGTCCAATGAAGCACGGATGACAAAGGTCAGGATGGCCTTCTTACTAGTAAATAGATTGTAGATCGTGCCCGTGGCAATGCCAGCAGCCGCAGCAATTTCAGATACTTTCGTATTCGCGTAACGCTTGGTATTGAAAAGTCTGCCTGCATGAAAATAGATGCTATGAAGTCTCGCGTCAGCCATATATCACCTCGAAATGAATGATTCATTCATATTGTATGGATATTGATGGCAGATTGTCAATATAGGGAGCGGCAGAAAAAAAAGAGCTCCTCAATAAGGCAGCTCTTAAATAGATTACACTACTTCTTACTCTCCAACGTTTTGAATGCTAAACAGCCGCGCATAAGCGCCATCTAGCTCCATTAGCTCCTGGTGCGTACCTACCTCTTTAATTTCACCATGTTCAATGAGAACAATTTTGTCCGCATGGGTAATCGTCGACAGTCGATGGGCAATGATGATCGTCGTGCGCTGGCGGGCCAGCTGCTCGAGTGATTCCTGGACGAGATGCTCGGATTCAAGATCCAGTGCCGATGTCGCTTCATCCAATATAATGACAAGCGGATTTTTCAGAAATACACGCGCTATAGCGACCCGCTGCTTTTGTCCGCCCGATAGTTTGACGCCCTTCTCGCCAATTTGTGTATCGTATCCTTGCGGCAGCTCTTCAATAAAATGATGCGCATTCGCAGCTCTGGCTGCTTCTCGTACCTCTTCCTCTGTAGCGTCAGGTCTTCCTAGCAATATGTTCTCGTATATCGTGCCGCTAAACAAAATATTGTCCTGCAGTACGATGCCGATCTGGCTTCGTAAACTATTCAGCGTAAGATTACGAACATCCTCATGGTCAAAGGTGACTGTCCCCTGTTGGACATCATATAAGCGCGGAATTAACCCGACGATAGACGATTTGCCTCCCCCGCTCATCCCGACGAACGCGATCGTTTCACCAGGACGAATGTCAAGGGTAATCCCTTTCAGCACCCAGTCGGATTCATCGGCATATTTGAACCATACATCGTTGAACTGGATTCGTCCCTGTATATCCCTTATTGGCTTGGCATGAGGAGCATCATCAATATCATAGGGCTCTCTCATAAATTCCAGCACACGTTCCAGTGACGCACTAGCTTGCGTAAGCTCCGTCGAAGAATTGACAATTCGTCGAAGTGGGTTATAGAGCCTCTCCAAATATCCGAAGAATGCCACGAATGCCCCGACGGTGAGATGACCTTGGATGACCTGATATCCGCCATATGCAATGACTAATAGCGGGGCGATATCAGTTAACGTGTTAATAATGCCGTTCGTAAGCGCATTCCATCGGGTCTGTGCAATTGCCCGTTTAAGAAATTGTTCATTTTTGTGGCCGAACTGCCGCTGCTCGTGCTGCTCTAAAGTAAAGCTCTTGATGACCGGTATTCCATTGATCCGCTCATACAGGTAGCCCTGCATTTCGGCTAAGGATTGTGATCTCGCTTTCGTTAACTGCCGCAAACGCTTATAGAGCAGCTTGACGGCGATCGCATAAAACGGAAGAATCGCGATCGCTACGAGCGTTAAGGAGGCATCCATGTAACTCATAATTCCTAACGCGATGGAGAGCGTGATAAGATCCAGCCATATATTCATCATCCCCGTCTCCACGAGGCTCTTCGTCTGTTCCACATCATTCATCATGCGGGAAATAATCTCGCCAGACTTATGATTATGATAATAACGCAGCGATAAACGTTGTGAGTGCGAGTACAGTTTATTCCGAATATCAAATAAGGTTCGAGAGGTGATGAGCTGCGCAAAATATTGCCGGTAATACTCAATCGGATAGCGTATAACGACAAACAATACCGAAGCAGCTCCAATCATCGTAAACAGTCTTGTTATCTTTTCCTTATCAGGCTGCGATGATAATAATACGTCGTCTACCGCATATTTCAGAATAAGAGGCAAAGTTAATGGTATAGCGAACTTTATGACGCCGATAACGACTGTAAGTATGACTAGATGCCAGTAGGGCTTGACGAAACTAAAATAGGCCCTGAAATTAGACAAGATCATAAGCTCCTTTCAAAAATCTCCTCCATAACTGTGTTTCATTATATCCCCCTGATGAACATATTTGTAGTGTAACAAAAAAACGAACACTCGTATGAGTGTTCGCGGATGATAGATGCATGAAAATATTAAGCACGGTTTCCCGTCAGCAAAGCTTCCTTCGTTTCATTGGCGGAGGATTTAGGCGGCAGCTCCTGCGTTATGCTTACATTCGGAAGCTTCTCTACATCTAACCGTACCTTGTGGCGAATTTGCTGAACAGCTTCTCCTAGCGATCGAGAATCTTCAGCTTCCAGATCGAGCGTCGAAACAAAGCTCATCGCGTTCAGCTCTGGGATCGTACTTACGGTCGAGCCTAAAGCAATTTCACTCTCTTGTACAAGCTTCACACCAGGCGGCAACAGCTCGTCCAAAGGCGTGTGACCGTTATATTGGTAGGACTGATTGCTCTTGATCGTGACATCGTCCTCTAGATAGATCCGTACGTTGCAGCGGGATATGGACGATTCAGCCAAGCACGTCGCAGGCAATTCGTCTGTCTGACCATACAGAATCACTTCCGCCCAAGCTTTGGTAAGATCTAGACCATAAACCTGATTTATTTGCGGAATAATGTTCCAGCCACCAAACCGAGCTGCAGTCTCGATGATGCCAACCTGCCTATTCTTCATCAGCTTTACTTCGGTATGGGTTGGACAATTCTCCAGTCCTAAGCTTTCGTTCGCCTTCCGGCAAGCTTCCACGATAATGGCTCTTGCCTCCTCGTCCAGCACACTCGGTACAATGTGAGCTGTCTCCGTGAAGCTCGAATGCATAGGAGCCTTATCTGTAATCGCAATCGGATGATAACGTCCGCCGACCATCATCCCTTCTACCGAAACGTAATCGGCGAATCTCGGATCGTCATACCAATCTGCGTTGCAGCCCTCCATATAGGACTCTACAATGAAGAGGCAATCATCATTGAATAGGAGCAGATCGCCTGAATCTGCGCTGATGCTTTGCCGAACCTGCCGATACACTTCAATCGGATCACGTGTGCCATCAAGCAGCGTTACGCCGATGGAGCAAGCTAAGTAGGTTGGCTTCAGCACAAGCGGATAACCTAACTCACGTACCGCATCTCGTAAATCCTCCTCGCTGTTAATGGCGCGGAATTCTGGCGACGGAACAGCTGCTGATCGGAACGTCTCTCTCATCGTTAGCTTGTTGCGCGCCCTCCGTGCAGGCATGACTCCTGCGGACCGCAGACCGAGCGCTTCAGCTGCACGCGCAACGGACAGCACCATATTTTCCGCTCCGCCGAAAATAATTCCGTCCGCCTCGAACTTCCTAGCAGCTGATATAATAGCCTCTACCATCTCATCATCCGATAACGTATATGGCTCCGCTCCCTTGAATGTGACCCAATCCGGATGGACATATCCGCTCGGAGAGAAGGCCGTACGTTCTTGCAGAACAGCGTGCGCATAGCGGTGAACGGTCTCCATATACTTCCTCGTTACCGCACTGGGACGCGGAACATATACCGATACATTCGCCAGCTTCGATAACGTTTCAACGGAAGGCGGAAACCCTCCCAGATCGCTGACGAGTAAAATGTTTTTCATTCGGCCGCACCTCTCTTCATCCTACTGTATGAACGATTATGCTTGCACCTGCTCCAGCGGCTTCGCTTCGATCCGGAAGCATTCGATCGCACGATGAATTGCCTGTTCGACCTGTGCTTCGCTGTCGCCTCGAAACATATATCTGCCGCTAATATGATAATAAGAGCCTTTGCCGTCCATGATCTCACCTGGCTCTGGAATCCGTTCGTGATAAATTTCAGGAATGACTCCAAGCAGGCTCGTTACGCTTATGACTTCGACAGGTGTACCTGGAGGCTCAGGGAATTGCAGTAATCCGCCATGCACACCGCTCTCTGGCACTTTCAGCGGCGTAAAGGTGCCGAGCTCGATTCTAATCCATTCCTCACACAAGTTCACTCCGTAAAGATCCTGCGTCAAGAATGGAGTCTCGGCTCCGCCCATCCGCGCACCGATTTCCAAGAATACGGCTTCGCAGCTATTGCGGTCGATGACCTCCAGATGAAAACAGCCATTGAGAAGCTCAAGAGAATGCAGCACCTTCTCGGTGAAGCGGGTCATCCGTTCTTTGAGCTCCAGCCTGTCTGTCACGATGAACGAACCATTCGGTATTCCTTGCGAGAAAGCATAACAACCGTTCACATATTGGGACACCGCGATGAACTGCAGCTGCCCCTTATGAATCAAGCCGTCAATATGGAAAATAGGTCCGTTGATGAACTCTTCACATTGATAATTGTCCGTCTCTCCTGCTTGTTCGATCTCTTCTAATATTTTCTTAAGCTCAGACTCGTTGTCAGCCTTTTTGACCCCTTGACTGGCGGCCCCTCGCTTAGGCTTCAGCATGATCGGATAGCCGACACGTGAGGCAAATGCTACGGCATCGTCCGTTGAGGTGTAATCCAAAAATTCTGGAACTCGTATCCCGTCTCTTCTTACACGTTCTTTCATTACAATTTTGTCGCGGTAGAGCGCTATTCTTTGTTCCGAAATGCCTGGTATGTTGAATTTAGTCCGAAGCTTAGCAGCATTGATCAGATCAAATTCCGACAAAGCAATCAGCAGGTCGATCGGTCCATACGAGTTCACGGCTTCAGCGGCAGCAACCTCGAGAGCCTCATAGTCCTCGATATCTTCAAGCTCATATATTGCAGCGGCCTGGTCCGCATAGGCCTCAATATCTTTATGTCCTCTCTGATTGACGAAATAGATGACCCGATTGTCCGAGTGATTAATGACGTTCGTGTAATTTACGAAGCCGCCAAAAACGTAATCTCCAAACCGATGAATGATTGCGATAACCTGTCCTGATTTCATAAAAGAGCCGCCTCCTAAACAACGATTTTCAGTACATTGCACCTGACGAAAGTGCATCATGCTGTGTATCGTCAACCATGCTTACGGTGCAGATATTTGTACTTTCTTCTCCGCTTTATGCTCAATTAAGCTGCTTCTCGTATGCTCATCTCGGTGCAGCTTATGTTTCAGCCTGCGGATTAATATCGTCTGCAGCGTTCCGGCAGTCACGAAGACTAAGCCAAGCATTGTAAATAAAACCTGACCATCGAAAGCCTCATAAAGAAGTCCGCCAGCGACCGGTCCGAGAGCGAGCGGAAGATGCATGTGCAAGCTGAAGATAGAAAAGTAGAATCCCCGTTTCTCCTCTGGTGCAATCGCGGATACGGTTCTCTGCAAATGAGGACCAATCAACATCTCAGCTACGGAGAAAATAGTTTCGGTAATGAATAACAAGTAAATATACGGCGAGTAAGCATAGCCGAAGGCAACGGCGGCGAACATGGCATACGATACACCGACGATGGACGCTGCCGCAAAGCGCTCGGTACGTTTAACCAGCCACATCTGCAAAGCGATGACGAGTATGCCGTTAAGTGTCATGAGCGAAGCTAGAATATCTTCCGGCTGCTTAAAGTGATCCCCGAGATGAAATGGAAGCATCGAAATAACCAGCGCATAGATTAGTCCGATAGGCGTTGCTAGAAGCATCAACGCATAAAGAGACTTATGGTCTGTCCAACGGGAATAAGTGCTGCTCACAGCCTGTTTTTCTACCTTGCGGGCAGCTTTATAGGATTCTGGAACTTTCCATAATACGAGAAAGATATAAGCTAAGAGCACGAACGCACTGCCCAAAAATACGACGTTCGGGTTCCATTGAAACAGCATTAGTCCGATGGCTGGACCCATTGCGGTTCCGACATTGGAGGCGGTGTGAAGCAGAGCGAATACTTCAGCCTGCTTGTCGAGCTCCACCACATCCGAAATCATTGCATTGGCGGCCGGCGTGAATAGAGCGGAGCCGACGCCGATTATAGCGGTAATGACGGCGAAGGCCCATACACTATCCGCCAGCGAATAGGCGCCGAGGCATAGCACTTGAATGAATAGCGCTGCAATCATAACAGGCTTCCGTCCGAACCGGTCGCTTAAACCGCCTGATAACATCCCGGTAAGCATTCCTGCGAAAGGCTGCAATCCAATAACGAGCATCGCGTCCAGGATGGAACCGTTTAATTTATCAAACAGATATAGAGCCAGAAACGGGCGGATAATAAAGGTTGTCATGGCGTTGATGGCGTTACCTGCCACCCGTATCCATATTGCAGCGTCATAACGATGCAGAAGGCCTATCCATTTGTTCGTCGCTCCCACCATTTACACCCTCTCGCTGCTCAGTTCCTCAGCGGCTTCCCATCGGTACTTCCGCTCCAGCAGCTCGATTGCCGTCCGTAACGATTGCTCCACAATTTCTTGATCAACGCCCGGCACCTGACAGCCTAGTAGGCAGATATTGCGTGTCTTATCGGTAACCTTCTGTACCTCACTATCCCGGTAACAGAACCGGGATAGCGTTTTTTCATCGTCGGCAAGCACAAGCAGACCTTCCGGCAGCAGCTCGGGTTCAGCTGCCCCCAAGCCTTGGAATGGCTCTCCTCCTTTGGTGTAGGTCAACCGCAGAGGTCCGTTGACACAATCTGCATCGAATACGCCAAGAGGAATGAGATGCTGCAAAGCAGCGATATTGACGGCATCCACAATTGGATGTATCAGTGGTACTCTCTCTAGCTCATCCTTGATGAAGAAGCGCTGGAGCATATTTTGGACAGATGGGGGCGTTTTCTTCGTATCCAATCCAATACTGGCATAAAACTGAGAATACACTGCCACTAACGGAGTTGAAGCGACCTCGGCCTTTGTTTTGCCCCGCCAGCGGCTATGAATTTGCTCCCACAAATCTGAATAGTCAGCTGCTGCCTCCTTAGGACTTAGCTGAAGCCGACAGCCGTACACGTTAATGCCACCCAGACGCTCCTTCACTTGCTCAGTTATTTCAATCCGATTGAACATATGCTTCCTCCCTGTCATAAATTTCGATCAGACGCTCATCAGCGTCCGCTCCTTCTGCTGCAATGCTGGCATGGCGTCGCCGATTCGGACAACGTTCGGCATATTCATCCCTGCAAATGCGTTTCGCGTATCGAGCACTGGTACACCCGAGTTGACGATGTCCGGCAGATGATAACTGGAATGAGCCGTCAGCAGAACGACGCAATCATAGCCAGGCAGGCTACTTTTATCGATGACAGTCTCCGGTTTAATCGTATATCCTCCGTCGGTTACAATCGTGTCACAGAACGGATCGTTGGCAGTCAGCTTGGCTCCTTTGGCATGAAGCAGCTCATAGACCTCCAAGCTTGGAGATTCGCGCCAATCGTTCACGTCAGGCTTGTAGGCCATTCCAAGCAGTAATATTTTTGATCCGTTAATGGGCTTCCCTTTCGCATTTAAAACATCTGAAATTTTTTGTACCACATACCTTGGCATGTTCCGGTTCATATCTTGGGACAGCTCAATAAACCGACTGAAGAAATTTTCGCCTTTAGCTTTCCATGATAAGTACATCGGATCAAGCGGAATGCAGTGTCCGCCGATTCCAGGACCCGGATAGAACGGCATAAAGCCGAAGGGCTTCGTTGCCGCTGCTTGTATAACTTCCCATACACTAACGCCGAGTCTGTCGCAGAGCAGCGCTATTTCGTTAATGAAGGCAATATTTACACTTCTGAACGTATTTTCCAACAGCTTGGACATTTCGGCAGATCGCGTCGAGGTCACTTTAACGGTGGATTCGACGATGGAAGCATACAGCATCTCCCCAAGCTCCAGACATTTCGGCGTCGCTCCGCCAATGACCTTCGGAGTGTTGCGAATGCTGTATTTCTTGTTACCAGGATCTACCCGTTCCGGCGAATAGCACAGATAATAATCGTTGCCAGCATGGAGACCAATGTTCGCCAGTTCCTTGCCGATTATTTCGTCCGTCGTGCCCGGATAGGTTGTACTTTCCAATACAACTAAGGTTTCCGTCGTCATATATTTCTTCAATTCTTCGACGACCGATCGGATATAAGTTAAGTCAGGATCCTGATTTTTACTAAGTGGTGTAGGTACGCATATGCAGATGACGTCCATGGTGCTTATGATTTGAAAGTCTGTTGTGGCCCGAAACTTTCCTTCGGTGATAACATCGTGGAAATGATCTACCCCTACAATGTAGCTGTCGCCATTATTCAAAATGCGAACCTTATCCTCGTTGAGATCGATCCCCGTTACCGGAAATCCTGCCCTGGCAAATTCAAGAGCTAGTGGCAAACCAACATAACCCATGCCAACAATTCCGATTTTCGCCTCTTTGTTTTTGATTTTCAATTGGAGATGCATTCGACTCACTCCTATATTCATTCTGTGGCACTGTTGATCCAGATCAGATATTTGGAACGATTAATGGCCCGCTTAGCCGAAGGCGATTGCCGTCTCTACGGACAAATCTAGATCATCTGCCGCCAACAATTCATCAGAAGCGATCAAAATGTTGTAATGATTAGGGAAGTGGCATTCGTCGAAGCCAATTACTTGACCAATAACACGATCTCTGACTCGTACTTGGTCACCCCGTTGGATGATTCCGCCGCAGCTCAATTCAACAAATCCTAAAAATCCGACATGATTGATCCGGTCACCGCATACCGCAGTCCGTTCCGTCGTGGTCACAATTTCATGAATTTCACCCTGGCGTACGCACCGTGTATCGAACTCGATGAGCTGCATTCCCCGATCCTCCTGCTTATGAAACAGCAGCTTGACGAAGACCCCTTCTACTAGCCTTTTCTCTGTACGGCTCATTTCGTAACGGCCTCCATGCCATAGGTTTCGTGAACGAGGCGGACCGCATCAAGGCCATCCTCGCCGTGGCAATCCCCAGCTTGAATTTGGAAAACAAAGTCTTTTAATATTTCCTCGTATTCGTGATAAAGGGACGATTTAAACTCAGTAAATCCAGCCAGCATATCTACCGTAATCGTGTCGCCGTTACTTAACTGGATGATGACATCTTTCTTCTCCCCATAGGGATATGCCCAATCCAAATGGACGGAAACTGGAATGCCGGTCTGCGTCACGAGCTCCACCTTCGCTTCGATATCGACGTTCCTTTCATTGCGGACAATATCAGTAGAAACTACCGTCAACCGTCCCAGGAAGAAAGCGAGCGTATCATACACGTTCGGCCCGTTATCGGCAACACAGCCGCCGCCGCATCGCTCCGGCTCCAAATACCATTGATCGAAGCCGGCATGGTCCTCAATTTTCTCCAAGTAGCTGGCTGATACGGAGACGATATCCTCTCTCGGCAAGCTGCTAAGTGCACGTACAAAATGAACGTTATAGCGTCTATGGAATGCCGTAAACATCGTTCGCCCGGTGGAACGGGACAAACGGACCAGATCTTCCGCTTCGGAGAGCGTTAGGGTCATCGGCTTCTCACAGCAAACATGCTTGCCGGCCAGCAAGGCATCCCGGCAAATTTCATAATGCTTATCATTGGGTACATTGACGATAACGGCGTCGATATTTTCTTGGCGAAGCATTTCTTTATAATCTAGAAAGCAGTGAAGACCTTGCTCCTTAAAGGGCCGTAGCCGATCCTCGCTTAGATCGCATACCGCTACCAATTGCGGATTGTCAAGACGGTTCTTCAAGGCGTCTACATAAAATTTGGAGATGACACCCATTCCAATCATTCCAACACGCACGAACATGAATTTCCTCCTTTTATAGTCGTATTGTTGAACACTGTTATGAGATGGACATTGAATAGGCTAATGAAGGGATATTTAAGCGGCTTGCCAATTCTTCAAGAGATTCAAACAGCTGCTGATGAATGGCAATCGAATTGCTGTTCTTCTGATGCATCGCTTCCGGATAGCCCGCATATACGACCTTCTTCTCCGGTGAGCTCGTTGGGCATGAAAGCAAAGCTTGCAGCATGGTATCCATTGAGGATTGAAATTCTTTCAATGGGCGGAAAGCGGCCACATCAAGTGCCAGGAAGAAGTGGCCTACATCGTCGTCTACTTTACCTGCATTAGCATTGTTAGGGTCCAGCAGGCTTGGATCAGGCCCCATTTTCGCGCCGGATAGTGCTCCACAAAGAATATCAACCATGACGGCTAGACCGTATCCTTTGGCCCCGCCTGTTTCTAAAGATCCCCCTAGCATTTGGATGTGCCCTGTTCCGTTATAGTAAGCTTCTGGATCGGTAACCGGCTTGCCGTTATCGTCGACCAGCCATCCTTCCGGTATCGATTCTCCCTTGCGCTTGGCGGCAAGCACCTTACCGGTGGCAACGACGGTCGTGCCCATTTCCAGCACGAAGGGCGGTAGACTGTCAGCAGGTGCGCTCATGGAAATCGGGTTCGAGCCAAGCATGTTCACCGTACCGTTCAAAGGCCTTGCAATCGTCTGTGCTCCTAAGTTGCTCATCGCAATGCCGATCATTCCCGCTTCAAGCGCTTGCTTTACGTAATAACCGGCCCCGCCGAAATGGGACGAATTGCGAACCGCTACGCATCCGACCCCGACCTGACGTGCCTTAGCGATGGCTAGATTCATCGCGTGAACGCCGGCGACCAGCCCGAGCCCTTGTCCTGCGTCCATCACTGCAATCCCGGGAGTCTCAGAGACGATCATAAATTCAGCAGTTGGGTTAATCCGCCCTCCTTGCAGCTTCGTTACATAAATCCGTTCTAAATTCGCAACGCCATGGGTATCAAACCCTGCCTCATCCGCATAGCACAGCACATCCGCTGCTGTGCGGCTATGTTCCTCTGAAACACCGCAAGCTGCAAATACGTGCTCAATAAATCGCCTTAGCTCTTTCCGCTCTACTCTAACCTCATGACTCATGTTACGGTCTCTCCCTTCCTTCCGAGCAATGCGAGCTTCGGATGTCCCGCGCCGCAAGCGATGAGCAGCTTCATTATTTCGCTCGCATACTGCTCCATCTCTGTAATCGTAATAAATTCTCCCTCGGCATGGGCAAGATTCGCGCTTAAGCTTCCAGGTCCGAAGACGATCGTGTAAGTATCCTCCCGTTGTGCCCACATCGCATCACATGTAAAAGCATTGTCCTCAAGCTTCTCTGGGTTCCGCTGCCAGCCAAGCCCGGCGAGGAAGCCTTCCCACGCCTCGCTGCGGTTATTTAACACGGGCAGCCCTTGCTTAAGCCAAGTAAGCTTACATATGTCGCTGGCTGCTTCCGCCGTCAATCGACTGAACGGATTGTCTTGATATTGTTCAGCGAATTGATCGAGCAACAGCGCGAATGCTTGCTCGGTCATCGTTCGAATCCGTTGCCCGCTCTCCGTCGAGGTATACGCGAAATTGATAAGCATCCGGCCGGTTCCGTACACTTTATTGTGCATGGTGCCGGTATGGAGTCCTGCCAGACACATTTTGCCTCCCTCTTCCGTAATTGTTGGAGAAAGCTCGGTCAACAATCGCTGAGCCAAGTAGCCAAGCAGAAGCGTAGCGTTATGTCCCAGATGCGGCGCATCATCGGTCGCATCGATACCGAGGACTTCAATTCGGGCTGTCATGGAGGTGGTGGACTTGTCAAAATAAACCCCGGCGGAAGGCTCAGCAAACAGGTTCAGGCTGCCAATGTAGCCATGATCCGCCAGCAGCTTCGTGCCATAGACCCCCATCGCTCCTCCTTCCTCTCCGCTGACACATTGAATCAGGATACTAAGGTTATCAGTTAACGCCGGATGTTCATTAATCGCTCCTTCCAGGCCGGCAAGCAAAGCAACTGCCGGACCTTTCATATCGACAGCGCCCCGTCCGATAAATCGTTCCCCGTCAAAGGAGACGGGGAATGAACCAGCGACGGTATCCATATGAAAATTAAACATTAAAGTATGCGTCATGGGCCGCTTCGGGCCAAGCCTTATCACCATGCTCGGCTGAGATTCCCAGAAGCTAGGTCCCATTCGATCGGCACACTCCTGTACACTTACAGGCATGTAGAAGCTGTCGATTTCCTCAGGCTGCGGCGCTTTGTAATAGACAACCTCGCCGTTCAACCGTTCTGCGGCAAATCGTGCATACAAGTCCATCGCTGCCGCCAGCTCGGATGGCTCTCCGGTCTCCATGGGCGAAACGGTATTCGTCTGCAGCAGCTTCATGAGCAAATCGACATACTCAGCCGTAACGAGCCGTTCTTGAGCTCCTTCCTTCATCGGTTGACCTGCCTTTCTTCTTGAAGTGCAGCCGTTGAGTCCATGCTTACATGTCGTGGGCCATAAGTCATGTACAGCTCTTCGAGCAGCTGTTCCAATCGACGTCCATAGGCAATATACGAGCCGCTTAGGTCTGCTCCCTCACCGGTCTGCTTCAAATGCGGAATGAGATGAAGATGCGGCTCAATCGCTAGAATGCCGTTATACCCGTGGTCCAATAGCCAAAGCAGACATTCCCGCACCTGTGAAGCACCCTCGCCGGGAAAACTATATACCGCCTCCTCGCCATGTAATGTACCGTCCTTGATGTGTACGTGCTCGACGTATGGCCATACCCGCTTCAAATAGGCTAAAGTATTGTAACGGTAAGCAATCCCGTTCCCGGTATCAAACATTAACCGCAGATAAGGGCTTCGAATAGTCTCCACAAGCTCAAGAGCATTGTCGGGATTCGTTCCCGCCCAGCCTGAGCAATTTTCATGGAGCAGAACGACACCTTCATCCTTCGCCGCGTCAGTCAATCGATGAAAGCGGTCCAATACCCTTGCCTTCCATTCCTCTTCCGGCAAACCGTCATTCGGATATGACATAACCCGGATATATCGCGCACCGATTGCACGCATTTTGTCGGCTGCACGTTTGAGCTCCTCCATATCCGACTCGAAATCGCCGGTAATCGGCCGCTCCCAATTGGCGATACGTGAGGCTACCGCGGTAACGCGCACACCGGAAGCACTCAATGCACGGCAAGCCTGGCGGTAGAAAGCAGTGTCCCATTCGGAGAACGCTTGTCCATTTGCTGATCGCAGCTCAATCTCGTTCCATCCCAGCTCCAAGTGAGTATGCAGTTGAGCTTCCAGTGAAGCACCGGCTTCGTCCCCCAGTCCGGACAACTCGATGCGATACGGGTTAGGCATGGACTTTAACCTTCGTATAGAAGCCGATCACCGCTTCGATAACTTGCTCGACATGGTCATCTGGCATTTCCGGATACAACGGGAGTGCGAGAGAGCTCTTGGTAATGGCCTCGGCGTTCGGGAACTCGCCTTCTTTGTGCCCAAGATATGAGAATGCCGGCTGAAGCGGAAGCGCCAGCGGATAGTAAATTTGCGTCTCAATGCCCTGTTCGGCCAAGCTTCTTTGCAGATCATCGCGATGCTCGGCTTGAATGACATACGTGTAATACACTCGGGAGTCATGGTTATCGGTTACGATTTTGATTTGAGAAGACCACTCCGCGAATGCTGCATGATAGCGCGAAGCAATCTCTCTCCTGCGCTGTAGAAGCTGTTCGTAGCGCTGGAATTTGTGCAACAGATAACCGGCTACCGTTTCATCCATCCGCATGTTGTACCCGAGTTTGTGATGGAGGAAACGGTGAATGCCGTCCTGACCGTGATTGCGCAGCATACGGCTTGTTCGACCAAGCTCATCGTTATTTGTCACGATGACGGCTCCATCACCGATTCCGCCAAGAGACTTCGCCGGGAAGAAGGAATACAGTCCCGCATCGCCTAATGTACCGGCCATTGTACCGTTCACACTTGCACCGAGCGACACAGCACTGTCCTCCAGAATCGTAAGCTGATGCCGCTCTGCGACTTGTGCTATTCTCTCCATGTCCGCCATTACGGAGAACAGATGAGTCGGAATGACGACCTTACTTGCTGGCGTAATTCGAGCTTCGAGATCTTCCGGGTCCATCATCCCCATCTTCGGATCAACATCAACAAAGACGGGACGGCCCCCCAGCAGCGAAATCGTGCTAGCCGTCGAGATAAAGGAAAAGGCCGGCGTAAGCACATCAACACCTGGTCCAACCCCCATTGCGCGCAGCAAAATCGTCAGGGCGGCCGTTCCATTCGCAACAGCAATGACATGCTTAGCCTTCGTATACTGACCTATGCGTTCTTCTAGCTCCTGCACATGCTCCTTCAAAATGAAGTTGTCGGATGTGCCGACGCGATAGACAATTTCTTTGATCGCCTCGCGATCCGAAGCATATCTTAACGGATAATTAAAAAAAGGAATCTTCATCATAGCACCCCGCCTTCGTAAAAGCTCCGTATTGCACGGCATACTTCCATGACCTGTTCATCCATCAAATCTGGATATAACGGCAGTCCGACAGCACGACGGGCAGCCCGTTCAGCAACCGGCATATCTCCTGTCTTGTAGCCAAGCTGTGCAAAGCAAGGCTGCAGATGGAGCGGGATTGGGTAGTACACTTCCGTACCAATGCCAAGCTCGCTGAGATAAGACACCAGCTGATCGCGGTTTTCCGCTTCGATCAGGTACACGTAATAGACGGGATTTGCAGCATCCGTCCGTTGCTTGATGGACGGCGGAGTAACCTGCGGAATTTTTGCCAGTTCCTGATCATACAAGGAAGCTAGCCATGCGCGGCGGGCGATATCGTGCTGCAGGGAACTAAGCCGTGCCGAAAGAACAGCAGCTTGCACATCATCCATCCGGCTGTTCAAGCCGATCCTGTGATAAATATAAGGCGTATCCTCCTCTTGACCGTGAATGCGAAGCCTACGCAGCTGCTTTGCTAGTTCATCATCGTTCGTCAACAGCAGCCCCGCATCGCCAATAGCACCTAACGTTTTGGTCGGGAAGAAAGAAATGACGCCGCAATCCCCCAGCAAGCCCGCATGCTTCCCTTCACAGAACATACCGATCCCCTCGGCGCTGTCCTCCAGCACCAGCAAATTATATTTCCGCGCTACCTCCCGAATCCGGGCCATGTCAGCCATCTGGGTGAACAGATGAACGGGCATGATCGCCTTCGTCCGCTCGGTAATCTTCTCCTCAATGGCGGCTGCGTCAATGCTGTACGTAACGGGATCAATATCGCAAAATACGGGGGTTGCCCCTGTATGGGCAACTGAGGATGCAGTGGCGAAGAACGAATAGCATGGTACGATAACCTCATCGCCGGGACCAATGCCTGCAGCATGAAGCATTAGAATGAGTGCATCCGTAGCATTGCCAACGGCGATGCAATGTTTGGCGCCGGTATATATTTTTAGCGCCTCCTCCAGCTCTTTTACAATCGGGCCATTGGTGAACTGTCCGTTGTCCAGTATTCGATCCAATGTTTGCTCGATAATCGGCCACTGCCTTTCAAATGAACGGGCTCCTGAATAAAAAGCTACACTCACATCATCACCTCATTGATCATTCCTTATCGTTGTGCTGCCACAGTGATCGTACTCGACTCGTTGTGACTCATCAGGCCGCATAACGACTTAGCCTGACAGATCGTTCTTACTACATGTGCATTAAAAGAGAGATCACTTACCGGTTTCGGGCCGTGTCCGTTGAAATAGCTGTAAAAATCTTCGAACACTGCTGTCAGCGGATCATCAAATACGATTTCTTCCGAAATTAGTTGTCCTTCCTTCGTGTACATCCGCAGCCAAGAATAGCTATCATCTTGACCCGATGGGTAGTAGCCGCAGACGGTATGACGCTCAAACTCCAGCTCAATGGCGCGTTCGCGAACCGGCGAAGCCAGATTGGAGCTAAGTCGGGTAACGACCCCATCGGTATGCTGCAGCGTAATATGTGCAGAGCCCATCTTCGGGATTTGAACTTGTCCGATTCGCATGTCCGCAACGTCTGCTGCGACGACCTCTGCTGTCATTCCTCCGATAGCTAATGCTAATGCGGCTATGTGCGGTATTTCGACATCAAAAGCATTACCGTGACTGGAGTTAGCTAAAGTACGCGACAGCCGCGGCTTATTCTGATAAGCTGTTATGCCGCGAAGCGGACCTAGCTCACCAGTTTGAAGAAGCTGCTGAATCCGTTTGGTCAAGCTGCTTGACAGCCAATTGGCAACGACCAACACGTCCAAGCGGTATGCAGATTGAAGCTGCTGAATTTCTTCCAACTCGATTAAGCTGGATGCTAGCGGCTTCTCCATAATGATCGTGTGGTAACCATGCTCGGCGGCCTGCCGCAGTGCAGCAGCATGCAGCTCCGGTGGGGTACAGATATGCACGACGGTGAGGTCGGGCTGGAATCGGGATTTGGCTTCATCCCAATCCTTGAACAGCTCTAAATTCGGGTCAGCAATACCGATTTCCGCCAGCTGCGGATCAATGATTCCGATAGAGGGATCAAACAGGGCGCTGCCTGTCTCCAATTGGATGGCCTTTCGTAAGCAATGATAATGAAGCCCTCTTCCCGCTCTTCCAAAGCCGACAATCAAAGATCGCCGCATTCGAATGCCTCCAAGCTTTTTATCTAGTTAAACTTCTAAATTTCGATCTGTGACCAATTTACTGCACTTGCTCTCTACACTTGAGCAGACGTTAAGCGGGTCGCTTGCTTTAACTCGGCAATAAACCGGCTCACTTCTTGTTCTACGAGCTCTGGAGGCGTCTGCCGAATCAGATTAATGAGCGCACTGCCGACGATCGCTCCGTCTGCATATTCGCTTACTTCCCGCACATGATGTGCTCCAGAGATGCCGAAGCCGACTGCCAGCGGAAGTGAGGTAACCTTACGAACCTGATTCAGAAATTCAGGCAGCTCTTGAGGAAGTGATTTTCGTTCCCCTGTCACACCTGTTACAGAAATGCAATAAAGGAAGCCCCGTCCCTGTCTCACAACTGCAGCCGCGCGCTCCTCTGTCGTCGTCGGCGCCAGGAAGAAAATAACATCCAAGCCGTGAGGCTCGAATATGTCCACCCAAGGCTGCGCCATCGTGGACGGTAAATCCGGAATGATGAAGCCGTCAACACCAGCAGCTTTGGCATCATGTGCTAAGCGCTCCAGCCCATAGGCTAACAAGGAGTTACAGTAGCCCATCAGAACAAGGGGGAGTTCAAGACCGGATTCACGCAAAGAACGAACCGTTTCAAGACACGAGGCTAACGTTATTCCGTTATGGACTGCGGTTAGACTAGCCTCTTGAATAGTAGGGCCGTCTGCAAGCGGGTCGGCATACGGAATACCTAGTTCAATCATGTCAGCGCCCGACTCTGCAATCGTGCGGATGAGCGATTCCGAGCCTTCAGCCGTCGGATACCCGACCGTAATATAAGGAATGAGGGCCCGTTCTCCACGCTCCTTCAAACGGGCAAACATCGTTTCAATACGGCTCATACCGGCACCTCCGTTTCATTCATACGATTAATGGCTGCAATTGCTTGCTCAAGGTCCTTGTCGCCTCGTCCGGACAGATTGACGAGGAGGATCGCATCTTTCTTCAACGTAGGAGCAACCTTCAACGCCTGTGCTACTGCATGAGACGATTCAAGGGCAGGCAGAATCCCTTCCATGCGGCATAGATATTGGAAGGCATGCAATGCCTCTTGGTCATTAACGGACGTATATTCCACCCTGCCGATATCTTTCAAATAACTATGCTGCGGCCCGACTCCCGGATAATCTAACCCCGGCGCTATACTATGGGTTTCAAGAATTTGCCCATCCTTATCCTGCAGCATATAAGTCATACTTCCTTGTACGATGCCCAGCTTTCCTTTGATAAGGGGTGCTGCATGCCGACTCGTATCCAGTCCATCGCCGGCTGCCTGTACACCGATGAGCTTAACATCAGCATCATCCAGGAATGCGCTGAACATGCCGATTGAGTTGCTTCCTCCTCCGACGCAGGCGATAACACAATCTGGCAAGCGCCCTTCCTTCTCTAGAATTTGAGCACGGGCTTCTCTGCCGATTACGGATTGGAAATCCCGGACGATCTCTGGGAATGGATGAGGACCAACCGCCGAGCCAAGCAAATAATGCGTATCGGACACGTTGGCGATCCAATCGCGAATAGCTTCATTGATTGCATCCTTCAATGTTCTCTGTCCGAGTTGAACCAGCTTTAAGTTCGCTCCGAGCATTCTCATCCGGTCGACGTTAGGAGCTTGCCGCTCCGCATCTACCGCACCCATATAAATGACGCATTCAAGTCCAAGCAAGCAGCAGACCGTTGCAACCGCTACACCATGCTGACCGGCACCCGTTTCCGCAACAATTCGTTTTTTTCCTATCCGTTTAGCGAGTATAGCCTGAGCAAGCGCATTGTTAATTTTGTGTGCGCCTGTATGGGCTAGGTCCTCCCGCTTCAAATAAATTTTCGCCCCTCCCAGATCAGTGGTCATTCGGTGAAGGGGGGTAATCGGGGTAGGTCGTCCGACAAACTCCTTCAGCATTTGATCGACTTCCGCCAGGAATGACGGATCGTCCTTCACACGCTCATATTCCCTGCTCAGCTCTTCCAGATTTCGGATTAGCGTCTCCGCTACAAAAGCGCCGCCAAATTGGCCGTAAAAGCCTTTCATTATGGGATCCCTTCTTTCTAAGCTTTATTGGGTGCTGCTGCATCAAGTCCTGAGAACTCTCTCACCCTTCTTTCAATGTCTGGTGTTTTTAATAGTGCTTCTCCTACCAGCATGGCATCGAACCCTAAAGCTTCTGCTTGGAGCGCATCTTCCCGCGAGGAAAGACCGCTTTCACTAACGGTTAACGCGTCTTTCGGAAGAACAGATCGAATCTGCTCGGAACGTTTCAGATCTACTTCGAACGTTTGTAGATCACGATTATTAATGCCGAAAATACGAGCACCCGCCTCGACCGCTTTAGCAGCATCCTCCTCGGTGAAGCATTCGACTAACGCGTTCATGCCGAGTTCATGAACCAGCTCAATCATCTGGGCTAACATACCGGGCTTATCGATACATCTGACGATTAATAAAACGGCATCGGCACCTACTGAACGTGCCTCATAGATTTGGTACGGATCAATAATAAATTCTTTATACATGACAGGAAGATGGACCTCATTATCGTTGGCTACCCTCTCGACGATATGAGCGCCACCGCCGAAAAAGACTTCATCCGCAAGAACAGAGATTGCTCTTGCCCCACTCCGAGAATAGATGCGCCCTAATGCGACAGGGTCAAAATCAGTCCGGAATTCTCCCTTAGATGGCGATTTACGCTTGATCTCTGCAATAAGCGAAATTCCCGGAGCCGACAATGCACGATAAAAGTCGCGAACTGCTCTTGCTTCCTGCACTTTCGCTTTGAGGCTCTCTACGGGCTGATTCTTTTTTTTCAGATCGATCTCCTGATGCTTGTTAGCAATGATCTCATTCAGCATAAACATGAGGCATGTCCTCCTTTGGATTTAACGTAAGGCGGCTCCTGCATCGACAAAAGATACATAATGTATCAATATGTCCATACTTGTGCCTTAATGAAATCTCCCTACTGCATGGTGTAAAATTTCAATGATTCCATCGCATTTTGTATGAACCCGGAGAAATTTGAGCGAATACGAAAAATATTCAGCTCAATTTTGTAACAACTCTTGCTACATAATGAAGCATAACAAAAACTATTTCAAACGTCTACACGCTTCACAAGAAGTTAACATCTTGGTCCAAAAGGCTGATATGGAGCATGATTCCACATTTTCAGACGGGACTTTTGCAGGGATTAAGTGTATGAATCGACACATTTCATCCCTTTCGATTGAGCGCATAAGGCAATCATAGGACTTGATTGTTGTTATTTAATCATGAAGGCCCATTTTTTTGCATGTAGTATAAATATGTATATATTATAAAGAGCTGCCGAAATGGCAGCTCTTGTTGGTTCGGGTCGATAGTGGCAAGTATACGACAAACTCTGCTGATTAGGCTGTACCTTTTGTCAGATGCTGGGCGGCCAGTGCGATAAACATGAAATGCGATGATCCGCCTCCTAGTACATATTCCACCTGCTGCCACAGGTACGGGAACACGAGCAGCTCAGGGAAGTCTGGACGAATTAGTGCGGTACCCGATATGACGCCGCCTGGAATATACGACCAATCAGCCCGATTTAGTCCATACCCTACCGTTGCTGATTTGGCACCTACGCCCGATGCGAATGACATCGTATTGGAACCCGGATGACAGCCCAATACAAAGTTCAGCGCATTGAATATCAGTTCGGAATCGAACAGATCGGGATAAGCCTTGTGCAGGAAAAAGTATTCGAATCCTAGTCGCTGGATTCCCCAGCCCGCTCCCCAAATATGCGGACGATATGGGATTCCGTACGGCGTCTCGGCACTTTGCTTCGTTAACTGCTCTTTCAGAGCGGGCAATGCTTCTCGCAGCTTTCGGGTAAAGCCAGTATCATTCATCGTTTGCTCGGCACGAGCGACAAACCAGCCTACCTTATCTATAGATTCGGCGATATAATCGGCTTCCGACATAAGATAGTCTTTGTAGACGAGTTCGCCTGTGGCCAGGTACAATTCTACAGCAGCATGAATTTTGGCGATTCTGGCAGGACCCGTTCCATCCGTAACATTGTATATCTCACAAGCCGTCAGTAAGGCTTGGCTGCTTAGCGCGGGATTGAAATCCTTCAAAGCTCGGGAAGCGGCTGCCAGATGGGCCGCGGTTGTTAACTCTCTCGGCGGGTTATCCTCCGTAAACACCCAGCGATCGTCCGCATTCCCTTGAATTCCGTCTGACATGACCGCACTATCGCCAAGATGTACGTATTGCCGAAGATCGTTCTCGATAATTCCCCGATAAAGCCGTCCTAATGCTTGATAGCCTCCCACTACAGACAGGACGCCGTGCTCAATTTGCTGCAAGATGTCGTTTTTACCGTCAGGCTGGTGAATTTCGACAACTCGTCGGTCTTGGTCAATCGTTGTCGCATCGTAATAGACATTAAAGGCTTCGTACGCTAAAGCGAGTGTATAAAATTCCCCCGATTGTGACTCTATGCGCAGGTCAAAGTCGCCGGCATCGTGCCATCCGCCAATATTCAGCCCTGGAACAACGTCGCCTGGCTGGTATCGGGTCAGAGTTGAAGGCCCCTGTACGTATCCGTCAAAGTGGTTAAGATTCACCGGGGCCATTCTAGCGTCATCGTGATGACAGAGGCCATGCCATACACGGTATTTCTCGCTTACCCGCATATGACACATTTGTACAGGCAGAAAATATTCCAGCACCGGCTGCCAGACGCCTCGGTCATAAACATCGCTTGCGATGCTGAAGACGGATGACTCCGACGAACCATAGCGAACCTTGTAGAGCCCTTCTTCCCTTACCGCTGTAAAATCAAATTTCAAGTAATGGTAGCGGAGAAATTGCCCCCATTCCTGTCCTTCAGCTGAAAGCACGAGCTGTTCGCCTGTCTCGGTTATTCGGACAAGCTCCGGTTTTTCCCGTCTGTTCTCCCGTTTATCAAGCTCAATGATTGCGATTTTCGATTGGCTTGGATGGTATCCTACCTGCGACGTTTGTACGACAGGCGGATAAACCCAGTCTTCTACGACATGGGGTGTAATGATCCATCGAATTGCATCATTCGTAGCTCCAGCTGGTACTTCGCTGCTAATGACAAACCATCCGTTATTATGGTTCATTCGCCCGTCATACAGCTTAAGCTCAGCTTTTTGGCTTTCAATCGTAAAGCGGTTGTAAGGGTCCTCGGGCCGAACGGTGAACCGTTTGCCAACTGCATACGGCTCGGCAATGAGATCATCGGCAATGATCGGATTGTATTCCTTGTTGTCGCCCGACAGAAGCTTCAGATCCGCACGGGCATCTGCTTCGCAGAAATCTCCGGCATGCGAATAGTTGGATGGCTGCGATCGAACGGGACCATTCGGCTGTTCAGGGAAAATTCCATGCTTGTGGTCCATAATCCAAGGCTTACCGAACAGCGCGCCGGGAAACAGCTCTAGGTTAAAGCATATTTTGCCGCAATATTTGTCAGGGATCGGTCGATCCATGTCGACGGTAACGATGAGCGACGAGCCTTCACCCTTAACGATAACCTTGTAATTGAACTCGAAGTCTGGGTAGATCATCGGGTTGAATCCTTTTAAGTGTCTCGAACGGTCCGGGAAGCTCAGTGAAGTCGTGATCGTATTCGATTCTTCATCGAGATCACGCTTCCCCTGCTTAGGGACCGGCTGCCATTGCCCGGGCGTCTGCTCGAACCGAATATCGCCGTTCGTAGCGACGCGATTGCCGTGCATAATGATACTTACACCGGACTGATGTCCTTCTGGATAAATGTCGTCGAAGGCCATCACATCCACACCGAGATTTTGAAAATAGCCAGAGGTTTGATTTAACTTGAAGCCCGAATTTTCAGAGAGAGTGGAAGCATTTTCCAGTAACATTCTACAGTCTCCTCTTCGCGATTATTTCGAAAGAATCAAACCACCTACTTATAGACCAGAAAAGTAAAATGGTTCCAGTTCCCTATTCCATAAAATAATGAGTAACGGTAAGTTATATAAAGGGCTGGCCAGTCCAATGATAGGGACATTTAGGAGGGTGATAAATGATGATGAAAAAATGGTTAAAGAAAGGCTCTGTTGCATTACTCGGTGCTGTTCTTCTTCTCGGCACGCTGCCGGCTACTTCTAATGCAGCCGCAGATGCAAGGGCTTCGATAACAGCCTCTTCGTATTATACCCCTATTGATACCGGCCAAAGTTTCTATCGTACATTAGGGCCTTACGCAACAGAGTCATACCGAATTGACAATACGGATGGTAAGTACGCTAGGGCGTATCAATTGTTGGTTTCAAGCTCGGCATCGGCCAACGTGTATACATCGAGCATCCAGATTTCGGGACAGGGACGGATACACTATATCTCGATGCAGCCTGGGCTCTATGTCTATGACATCATACTGTATCCGACTGCAACGGCGTACATCGATGTGACCAACTCTTTACCTACTACTAATAGTTACGTAATAAGCGTTTACTAGAAATGAATGTGTATTCAAACGATTAATCCATAGCAAATTGGCGATCACTTCTTGGTTGATGCCAGGGTGTGATCGCCATATTCCCATCCTCGCTATTCAAGCGTGAACGATGCCAGACTTGTTCTGCTTGGTCCGACATATTTGAAATATAGGGCATGTACGCCATCCGGAATTGTAATGTCAGCCGAGAATCGCTTCCAGTCGTTGCTCGTCTGGATCGGAATACTTCCAAGCGGCTTGCCGTCCCATGCTGTCATAATTTCTACGGAGCCTTCTCCTCCGCGTACTTGGATCGAAATGCGTCGCACCCCTTTGCAATCGAAGTACTTGAAGCCCGCTACGGCGCCGTCTCTCATATTGGCGATATAACCATTCTCCTCGTCCCCGTCCTTGCCGTCCTGCGTAATCTTCGGAAACCGGCTGTCCATCCAATCGCCGGGACCTGCCGTGTATGCTTCTTCCTCCTTGCAGAACAATTGACAAGCGATATATGCAGGGTATTCTCCCTTTCCAACTAACGGACCGCCATTCGGACCACAAGAGGACATCTCCACTTGAGGAATCGTTCCGTCCTCTAACACCTGGATTGGTTCTAAGCAGGCTTGTCTGCTATAGTTCGTTCCATTCGTATGGCGGTGATAGAAGACGTACCATTGGCCGTTAATCTCGATAATGCTGCCGTGGTTGTTACCGCCATAGAACATCGGCTTATTGGCCGGCTTATAAGTATCGATACCGGTATCGTTATTGCTAACGATCGTACCGCGGAATTCGAATCCATGAGTAGGATGCTTGCTTGTCGCATAGCATAGCTCGTGAAATAGAATGGATGAATAAATAAAATAATAGGTATCTCCGATCTTGCGCATCGAAGAAGCCTCAAAAAATTCATGTCCCTCATAGCCTGATCCTTGACTATAAGGAGCGCTTGGTGCAATAAACTTTGGGCCTTCCTTGATCGTAATCATGTCCGGCTCCAGCACGGTCGCCATCGGACCGGAGCGGGACGTATCATTCTGGAAGCAAAATCCGGTATACAGGTAGACGTTATTCCCTTCTACTAAGACGCCGGGGTCGAATTGCGGCTCGTCGCCCTCTTTAGCTCCAAGAAGTGTGCCGTCAGGGTAATGAACATCCCCGTAATATTCGTACTTCCCTGCAGGAGTATCACATACCGCCACGGATACGAAGTTGTTCCTATTCAATACATAATATAAGTAATATCTTCCATCAGGTCCCAATGCGACGTCTGGGGCGAAGAGGCACATATCGCCGTCCTCGTTATAGGGGGCGTCGGTTTTCTGATAAATGACACCTTCATATCTCCAATCCGACAAGTCATTGACCGGAGCCGACCAGCAGACGTAATCGTTCAAGCAATAAGCATGTCCGTTGAAACGGTCATGTGAACCGTATACATATACACGATCGCCAAAAACATACGGTTCACCATCCGGTATGTATTCCCAAGAGGGAAGGTATGGATTAAAGCCTTGTCTGTTCATGTCTCATTCATTTCCCTTCCTATACGATAACAGCTATGTACGTGCGTACATTCCAATTGTAACGCTTTCTTTTCCTCTCAACAATACTTTCCATCGCGCAAAAGCCTTTCTTCCTACTTCATTTTATCCAACATTTTGGATGATCGTGTTAATGGCATATACGGGCTAGACCTAATTACATACAATGTTTCCAAGTATATTGAGGGGGAGGATGATATGAGGCTGCGCCTTCGAAAGCTTCCGAGTATAAACGCGTCGACTGCTCGGCGCAAAAAGTCGGGATATAAGAAATGTATTGTCCTGTGCAAATGCTGCAAGAAGCGGCCTTGCAATAATTGGCTGACTGATAGAGAAGTCTTGAAGATTAGACATATCTTAAGAGAGATTGCCCGGTGTATGCAGCCTGTCATCCTGCATCAGGACGCCTACAATATTAAAGCTTTAAAAATTCAGCTTCGACGAATGTCTCGAACGTTGAATAAAGCGAAGCTGTGTCCAATTGTGAAGACCGAAATTACAACGATTATTAACGAATTTAATTCGATTCTCAAGAAATTTCCGGTTTCTAGTCTAAACATCGTTAACAATATCAATTTGACGCTCGTGCAGCTTGCCGTCACCTTCCAACTGCTGCAGAACGAGCAAATCGTCATTAACAGCCTCATGACCTCTATTCAGAATGTTCAAAACGTGCTTGGTTTCGTCTTGCTCCAGCCGGGGTCTCCGGGGATGCCTGGTCCTCCCGGTCCTCCTGGAATTCCTGGTCCACAGGGTCCTCAAGGTCCTCCTGGACCGGGATGCACGCCGCCGCTTCCCGTTGCGACACAAATCGTATATGTCAACAAAGCCGGAGATGATGCAGCCGCTGACGGCAGTGAATGCCATCCCTTCTTGACGGTTACAGCAGCGATGGCCTCCATTACAGACGCGACGCCCAATAAAAGATATGCGATTTCTATCGGCCCGGGCAATTACTCAGAGCCACTAATTCATTTGAAAGCAAACGTACAATTGATTGGGGCCAGCACGCTGCTGACCAGGTTGTCTATCCCTTTCGATATTAACGATCCTTCATGGTTTGAAACGGGCTTTGTTAACGACAACCGTTCGGGCTTCGCAGATTTGACGCTGCTGTCTGGGCCGCTTGATTTTAACTTTGTAACAGCGAGCAGCTTCAGCGGCAAGTTATTTTTCGTCAGCGTTAATATAACCCCTACTCCTGTGTTCACAGCTCTGACTACCTCCGTTAACCAAGTCAATATTCGCGATTCAATGCTGTCTGGCGGATATACGCAGAACGGAATAAACATGTCCATGTTCGCCTCATTTGTGTCCAGCGGGAATATTACGATCAATTCTCAAGCGACAACAGATACACAGGTGAATCTCGTCGGCGGTGGAATTAACGGTAACGTCATTATTAACGTGCAATCTGGGCATATTCCGATTGATCCGTTGAATTTATCCAGCTTCGCCATTACGGAAAATATTTTTAATCCGTTTCCTAACTCGGGAAGCTTGATCGTCAATGGTGTAGACAATGTCATAACGAGAGTAAGAGCTACTGAGGATTCGATCCCGATCCGTTCACGTGTGACGCTTGTAGGTGCGAATACGACATTAGTTCGAGTGGATGACGCGTTCGGGGTAGCTTATACGCCAGGCAATCCCGCAGATTGGACATTGCCTCTCCCGACTACTGTACAAGAAGCGTTGGATCGGATTGCAGCTAAAATTAGTCCTGTGTAAACGGACCATACATGCCAAGAGGCCGACGGATCACCCGTCGGCCTCTTGAATATTATTCGTAAGTACTATGTTGAAGGTAATGTATCGATCAGCATCCATAAACCAATGAGTCCAAGCATAAGGCCCGAAGCTTTCTCGGCCCATTCGCCTAAATATGGCTTGAATTTGGCTCCGAAGGTAATGCCTATCATCGATAGTGCGAACGACTGCACAGCAATTAGAGTAATCGTCAATACGATAGGTGCTTGCATCAAGCCGGCGCTAAAGCCTACGGCGAGCTCGTCCAAGCTAATGCCGATTGCTACCGCTATTAATGGCCATCCAGTGAGCTGATGCCCAAGCGCTGCATGCTCATCCTCTTCCTTTTCAAGAAAAAGGAAATAGATTGCTACCCCGATTAATAATAGAGCACCCATGATGGATAGTGCACCTTGGAACAAATGGCCTAGAGCACCTCCGATCATCATCCCTGCAATTGGCATAAGCGTTTCGGCTGAAGCGAACACAAGCGCTGTCTTTATTTTATATTTTGTCTCTTTTCTCAGACCTAATGAAGCGGAAACGATTAGAGCATCGAAGCCTAATGACAAGGTTAGCATCCAGGCGAGCAGCGTTTCCATGATCACACTCCTTCATCACTATCCTTGGTTACCAATATATACATTCGTTTCTTGTCATAGTACAAGCTTCGTATAGAATTGCTGCAATTGTGAAACCTTAATCAAAGAAAAAACACTAACCTTTAAAGGCAGGTAAGGTCATGAGAAGCAAGATATTATGTGGAATATGGGCGGCAGTCATTTCTTTTTTGCTTGTGCTCCCGGCCTCGGCTTCAGCGGCCTATGCTGCTTCGAATACGCCAAATGGAGGCAACGGCGGGCTTGGCAATGGGATGGGTAGTGTAACACGCAGCACGGGCAATGAAAGCTCCGTTAATCGATCCGATCATGGAATGCATGCTCAGTCGACCAGCAATGGTCTAAGGACGAGCTCTACTTCCCAGTATGACGTCAGCGTGTATGGAACAGGAACAGGCAGTCAGTTCTTTAACCTTGATCCGAATGTGAACAAGTACGATAGTGTCACGGCGGACCGAGATACAGGTTATCGTGCGCAGTCATACACGAGTGACTTATATCGCGCACAGGATACAGGCTCTTCCAGAGGAATGGGATGGAATTGGCTTGGATGGCTTGGCCTGCTCGGGCTTTTCGGCCTTCTTGGTAACCGTAACCCGCAGCGCGATCGCTAAGTATATGATCGATGAATAACGATGCAGGTCTCACTTCGAAGTGCAGCTGAGACCGTGCATCGTTTTTTTACTTCTTGGACATTCATATGCCGACATACAATGAAACAGGTTTTGTGTTGAACTTCCAAGAGGAGGTGTAATAGGTATGTGGGTGAAGCCTGATTTTAAAATTGTCGAGCTTTGCGCAGAAGTAACGGCCTATGCTTATCGCAAATGATCATAGATAGCCGGCATCTCTTCTATAAGGGGCGTAACGATGATTATTAAGCTGCTAGGCTCTGCTGCGGGAGGAGGATACCCGCAATGGAATTGCGCCTGTCCTCATTGCAGACGCGTAAGATCTGGCGATCCGTCCTCCCGCTCACGAAGGAATGATTCGATTGCCGTAAGCCCGGATGGTCGACAATGGATGCTGCTCAACGCTGGCCCGGATGTCTGTCTTCAGATCGAAGAGAACGACTGTCTCCATCCGGGTCCTTCCTTACGCAGCTCCCCCATTCAAGCTGTCCTGCTCACGGATGCGGAATTGGACCATACAACCGGACTTCTTCAGCTTAGACAAGGCTCGTCCATTGACGTTTATGCTGCACGGCCTGTTCTAGCTGCGCTGGAAGCCAGCTTTCCGGTGAGACGGATCGTGGAACCGTACGCAAGCTTTCGATGGCATGAGACGAAGCTGGAGGAATCTTTTTCACTATTTGAGGGAAAATTATGGGTATGTCCATTCTGTTTGGGCGATAAGCCCCCTCGTTATGTCTCGGCGAATGCACTTCATGACGTCACTAGACAGGAGCAGGAACCTTGGAATGTTGGTTATCGCATTACAGACCTGTCAACAGGCGGTACCGTCGTCTATGCGCCAGGCATCGAGGCATGGACGATAACGCTTGAGCGGCATCTGACAGATGCTGACTGTATTTTGCTGGACGGTACCTTCTGGACGAACGATGAGCTGCGCGAGCTTGGCGTATCGGAGCTGCAAGCCGCCGATATGGGTCATCTTCCCGTTTCCGGACCTGGCGGAAGCGCACAGCGGCTCGCAGGTTTGCATGCACGCCGCAAAGTATACATTCACATCAATAACACGAATCCGATGCTGCATGAGCATTCGCCGGCACGGCGAGTACTGACCGACTTAGGAATTGAAATCGGGTTTGACGGGATGGAAATGGAGGTTTAACGGTTGGAATCGTATTTGCTCTCGAATGAACAATTTACGCAGCGTTTGCGTCAGGTGGGAGAGGAACGCTATCACGATAAGCATCCCTTTCATATCGCCATGCATGAAGGCAGGCTGACACCCGTTCAAATGCGGGCTTGGATCGCCAATCGGTTCTATTATCAGAAGAATATTCCGGTTAAAGACGCGCTGATCTTGTCCAAGCTGCCGTCCCGCGAGGATCGCCGCGAATGGATTCAGCGAATCATCGACCATGATGGCAGAGGTGGCAGCGAGGGCGGCATTGAAGCTTGGATACGGCTAGGAGAAGCGGCGGGCATTCCTCGAGATGAAATGCTCGATGAACGTCACGTCCTTCCGGCCGTCCGCTTCGCCGTCGATGCTTACGTGAACTTTTGTCGTCTGGAGCCATGGCCTATTGCCGTCGCCTCCTCTCTAACGGAGCTGTTCGCTCCTACTCTCGTCTCGAAGCGAATTGGCGTGTTCGAGCAGCTGTATCCATGGATACGGCCCGAAGGGCTCGCCTACTTTCAAGCACGGCTCACCCAAGCACCGCGCGATGCGGAACACGGATTAAGACTCGTCTTACGCGAATGCAGAGATCGTCGGGAGCAAGAGCAGGCGATCGGTGCTTTGCAGTTTAAATGTAACGTCCTCTGGGCACTTCTAGACGCGTTATCCTTAGCTTTCCCTATTGGAGAGAACGGCCGATGAACGCCTTGACTATGACGGATCGACCGAGGCTGCGCAGTCCTGGAAGGATGAAATACGACAAAGTCCGGCAGTTGGAGTTACTGCTGCTGCCGGAGCGGGTCATTGAGCTGAATGAGGCGGCGGGAGCGATTCTAAGGCTGTGCGACGGTCAGCTTACGATTGCACAAATGATCGAGGAGCTCGAAGCGAGATTCGTTCAGAATGGCCTAGGTGACGATATCGTCGAATTTATCGCTTCGGCAGCGGAGAGAGGCTGGTTAGAGCTATGCCCGTAAATTTCCCCTATGCTTTGACGGCAGAAGTCACCCATCGCTGTCCGCTTCACTGCCCCTACTGTTCGAATCCTATCGAGCTTCATCGCAGAGAGAATGAGCTGTCGACGAATGACTGGATCAATGTGCTGGAGCAAGCCGGCGAGCTGGGCGTTGCGCAGATTCATTTCACAGGCGGAGAACCGCTTCTTCGGTCAGATCTAGAATTGCTCGTGCGACATGCCAGGGATGCGGAAATGTACATCAATCTTATTACGAGCGGCGTAGGCTTGACCGAGGAACGTATCCGGCAGCTTGTAGCGGCAGGATTAGATAGCATTCAGCTGAGCGTTCAAGCTGCATCTGCGGAGCTGGCTGATTCGATCGCAGGCTTCCGATCCTATGATTTGAAGCGTCAAGCCGCACAGCGAATTCGTTCAAGCGGGCTTCCTTTACATATGAACGTCGTACTCCACCGGGCTAATCTGCATCAGCTTGAAGAGATTATCGAGCTCTGTGTAGAATGGGGAGCCCAGCGGCTGGAGCTGGCTAATGCTCAATATTATGGCTGGGCGCTAAGCAATGTTCAGCAATTGCTGCCGTCAAGGGAGCAGCTGCAAGAAGCCGAAGCTGTTTATTCTCGGGCGAGTGAGCGATTCAGCAATCAAATTGAACTGATATGGATCTTACCCGATTACTATGAAGAATTCCCTAAACCATGCATGGGCGGCTGGGGTAAACTCTCGCTTACGATAGCTCCCGATGGTCGGGTATTGCCCTGCACAGCGGCCTCCGAAATTCGGAGCATGTCATTCGAGAATGTGAAGGAACGCTCATTAGCGTGGATTTGGTACCACTCCCCTTCCTTTAACGCGTTTCGAGGATACGATTGGATGCCCGAGCCTTGCAGAAGCTGTGAACGCCGCGAGCTTGACTATGGCGGCTGCCGTTGTCAAGCCTTCTTGTGGACCGGAGACGCACGAGCGGCAGATCCTGTATGCAAGTGGTCTCCCGATCGGTCAACAATTATTGAACGGATCAGCTCCTTCGAACAAAGCGATGCTCCTGCTCCCTCCTTTTCTTATCGAGGCAGACGAGCGGAAACTCTCGGATCTTGATTGCCCGGCTCTAATAATCCATCAGGCAGCTCGTCCCCAGCTTCAAATATTTTGTCCTGCGCGATGAACCTCGTGAGCACAGTCTCGTAAAAGAGCGGTCGTGTCTCCCACACATCCTTGGATACCGTCACGACAAACCTTCCTTGACGATCGGGAATTGTCACCGAATAAGAGGTTCCGGTCGGTACGTCAAGTCCGGCGAGCAGACCGGTGTACGTCACTCCCTTCGAGGTCGTGCATACCAGATTAGGAGGTCTGTCGTCGAGCACGAGGCCTTCTCTTGGCAGACGAATGCGAATGTCTACGCTCGTGTGATGAGGTAGATGAATTACTTTACCTTTCGGCAGCTCGTAACGACGTGTTCCGACGATTACGGTAAGGTTCGTTTCCTCTTCCTCCGGCCAGTAGTACATCTCATAGTTCCCGTTTCGATCCGTCGGCGTCGACTTGGCGAAGCCTTCACCGCTATCCCGATCGATCCATACGACAGCGCCTTTCACTGGATTGCCATCCGCATCCGTAACTTTACCTGCAATCCGATATTTATCGATTTTGAAAAAGGAAATTTTATCGTCGTTCTCGACGTTAAGTCTAGCGTGCACCTTTACTTTGCTCTTGTCTGTATCAGAGGGCGATACTTGAATCACCTCGATCGGATAGTATACGTTGATCCTGGAAGTGGCCGAACGGATAGAATCGGCTTCTTCCTTCTCAACCGGCTTGCCGGCAATCTTGGCGTCATGTACCGATAGTACGGTTAAAGGTCTGGAGGCGACTAGACTGCGGTCGACGAGCAGCTTGAAGGAGCCATCCTCTTCTGTCACAATAGTTCTTCCTTGCGGTTGAACTTGCAGAAGCGCATGGGCCACCGGCCGTTCGCCTAATGTTAGCCTGCCCTTTACAGCCGTAAGGTGAGAGCCGTCGCTCTTCCATGATTTAGCGGCAAATGACGTCTGTTCAAGCTCAATTGTGCCTTGAGGGATTGCCTTCTGTGCTGTTGCTTCTGATCGATAAGCTGTACATAGCAGTAATGCGGTGGCAAAGAGGATCAGCAGCCTTGCTCTTGTTATGTACGTCAAATGAGGTGTCTCCTTTCCATAAAATAGCCAAGACAAGACTATACTTGTCCTGTCTTGGCCGCTTGGTTCGAGCTATTGAGCGGAATGGCCTCCGCCAGTCTCAGCTGTACCCGCCTTCCCTTGCGTCTTATCGCCGCCTAAGCCGAACACATGCACTTTCGGCTTCGTTCCGCCTGTGGTGAAGACGATATATTCCTTGTCGTCGACGGCGAAGATGGATGGCGCGGCCTGCACGTTATCTCCAGACGTCTGGAACGTCCAGATCACTTTACCTGCCTTAATATCGAGAGCGTTAATTTTGCCGTCCAGCTCACCGAAGAATGCTAGTCCGGAATCGGTACACGTTAAGCCGCCGCGCTGCGGATCTGTTGTTTTGATCTGATAGGCCTGTTTGCCGGTATCCACATTAATCGCGGTGACGGTTCCGTATCCTTTAACATCGGCCACCTCTTCCGTTGCCGTACCGAATGCCGCTGCGCCGGGAAGGTCCGGGGTAGCCGCTTCCGCTTCACTCTTCGCTGATTTGTAAAGGGAAGGCGATTCGATGCCCGGAATTAAGACGTAATTCGTCCCAGGGTGATAGCATTCTGGCGCATAGTTTTCCCCGCCGAGCACTCCTGGCCAGCTTATCGTGCCTTCAGGTGTCGGATCCTTCTTATCGATCTTGGCGAACGGGATACCGTCCCAGACCACATCACCTGTAGCCGCATCCCATGCATACCACAAACCATTCTTGCCGCCTTGTACGACAAGCTTTTTTTTCTGACCTTTAGCGGTGGCATTAATAATCATCGGCGAAGCGGACGCGTCATAATCCCACATATCGTGGCTAACTTCCTGCTTAGCCCAGACAAGCTCGCCAGTCATTGCGTTCACGGCCACGACGGAGTCGGTGTTTGGGTTGTCTCCGGGACGACCAGCACCGTAGAAATCTGGCGACGGATTGCCTGTCGCGAAGTACATGATGTCGGTCTCTTCGTCGATCGCTACCGGATTCCATACAGCTCCGCCCCCCTGGAACTTACTGTTCGCCAGCCAATCTTGCCCTTTGGGCGGCACGGTCCAGAACGGTGAATCCCAGGCTGGCGACAAATCGCTCGCCTTGAAGGCGGCTACGAAGCCTCGTACGCCGTTGTCGCTGCCGCTGCTTCCGATATAAACATTGCCTTTGTAGTATTGGGGAGCTGTAGTCTCATAGTAACCGTTCTCGAGTGTAACTCCGTCAATATAGTCGCCAAGCTTAATCAATTTGATGAGCTTACCCGTCTTCTGATCCAAGGAGATTAGCGAGTTATCGACAGCAAGCGTAAATACTTTGCCTTCGCCTACCGCTACGCCGCGATTCGCGATAATCCCTGCCTTCGAGAAGTTCGCTGCCTGCTCCGCATCGGGCTTCCAATGCCAGATCGTATTCCCTGTCACAGCGTCAAACGCAAACACCTGATTTCCTGAAGTCGTGATATAGATGACCCCATCGACAACGACGGGATATGATTGATTTCCGTTTTTGACATCTGGATCGAGCGTCTTTAAGTCAGCGGACCAAATGATGCCAAGATCGTTCACGTTATCGGCGGTAATTTCCTTGAAAGGAGCGTGGCGGTTATTGGCCAGCGTATAACCGTAGGAGCCCCAGTTTTTAAAGACGGTTCCTGTTACACCGCCCTTAGGCTCTTGCGCTGGAGAAGGTGCGGCCTCTTCGTCGTTCTTGTTCCCGCTACAAGCACTCAGCAGCAGCAATACAGCAAGTGCTGCTCCTAGTGTTGAATGAATTTTTTTCACGGTGAAACCTCCATGCTCTATTAGTGTGTGCTTCTCGAAATCTTCGTTAATTAAGGTATTTCCTAATTCGTTGAAATTATGTAATTTGCATCAGCTTCACTTCCCATTATCTTGAACATGAAAAAAAACGCCCTCTCGACTTCTTGTTCCAAAGTCGAAAGAGCGATGACGTAGCGTCAGCTCTCTTCTTAAGATTGAATTTCGTAATTAGCCTCGTTCTTCGTATCGGCGGCGACGGTTGCCTCCTTATTATGTAAGTCGTACAGCCTTCCAAGCTTCCACCCGATTCCGATATTCACCACTGCCATTGCCCCGAATAAGACAACGTCTCCCCAAGGCTCTGGAAGCAGCAGATCGGCCAAGAGCCAGCCACCGGTCATTCCCACTCCCATTAGTACGCCTTTCGCTGGCGAGTGTAAACTTAATTTAGCCATTCGCACACCTCCGTTTTGACGGGAGCATTGCTGCTTCTCTACATCGAATGTATGCTGGGGACAAGTACAATTATGCCGAGAATTCCTTCTACCGCTTGTTATTGAGAACGCTGCATCTCTTAAGGATTAGTTCAGCCGGCAATGGACATACTAGCAATGATTCACTCTAACTCCAGGAGGGTTTTACTCGACATGAAACAACATTTCGTCAAATTGTGGGTGGTTCTCGCGCTAATGGCTCTCTTCGCGCTTACCGCTTGCGGCGGCTCGGACAACAACAATGATTCAAACACCGAAACGCCGCAAGCTCCGACGCAAGAGGAAGGCGGCGGAACTACACAGGAAATTACAGAGAATGCGATCAACTGGTCCTTCAGTGAGCCTGAGATTAGAGCTAAAGTGGGCGATACGCTTAAGCTTACCTTGAACAATGAGACGGGAGTTCACGGCTTGCAAAGTGATGATCTAGGCATCAATCTGAAGAACGGTGAAACCGCGACGATTAAATTGGATAAAGCCGGAACGTATGAGTTTCATTGCAGTATTCAATGCGGACAAGGTCATGACAATATGGTGGGACAGATTATAGTCGAATAACCTAACAACAAAAGTGAAGCCGCCATACCAGCAGCTTCACTTTTGTCATTACGATTCGGTTCTCGTCATCCGAACGTATTATATACATTTTCACATTCTTGGGCGGTTGGCTCATAGAAGCAGTGCTTCTTCCATCGCCCGACGAACGGCTGGTTATACCAGGTTGGCGGGCATGGGCCGGGGCTTTCGAACGTACCTGGGCGGAAATACCATAGGGAAAATTTAGCCGGCCAGAACCGCTCTCCATCGACAACGCGCTGTGCCAAACGGCGCTCTCTGTCTCTGGCGCTTTGATAGAACATCCCATGCTGCAGCGCCTCGAACGCATGCGGCTGATTAATCATTTGAGGGATTGTACGAAGTCCTTTAAAATCGGAGCAGTTCGCTCTAACTCGGTTAATGCCTACGTTTCCGACCAGAAGCATGCCCATCTCGCCCTCGCCCTCCGCTTCCGCTCGAAGCAGTCTTGCCAACATATCGATATCCTGCTGCCTGGCTTTTACGACTGCCATTAGCTCACCTCACCTCTAGACACATCATATTGTAGGCGAAGTGGAAATGTTACTGGAATTGAGGTAATTTGACCTGTACGTCGTATTCGACGTCTGGCTGCAAATGATGAAGAATGCCCGACGGAACAAGCTCGCCGTTCACATACACTTCTACTGACTGCACGTCTTCAACTCGTTTCATTTGGATATGGAGAAGCGCTCCTCTAAATTTGCGCTTAACGGCAGCCTCCTGCCAATTCGTCGGAAGCTGAGGCTTGACTTGCAGTCCGGATGGGCAGCCCTTTAGGCCGAATAAACCGTCGATTAAGCAGCGGTATACCCAAGCCGTCGTGCCTGTATTGAACAAATGACTGGAACGGCCGGCGGTGCGTGGAAATTGCCGATAAGCCCCGCGATAATAGTTCGGGATAAATATGGGCAATTGACCCCTCCGGACGATATCCTCGTGATCGGGTCCAGGAATCATTTTGCGGAGCAGCCGAAAAGCTTGATCTTGTTTCCCGACAGCATACAGCCCGAAAATGTAAAATGCCGCTGCATGGTTATATACCGCCCCGTTCTCTGCAGTACCCGGATGCTTCTGCGTAACCCGTCCCACATCCTCACGCATGGCGGTGTATGAAGGAGCCAGCTTTTCGACGCCGTATGGGGTTTCCAATTGTTCTTCGACGGACCGGATAAGCTTCTCCTTCTTCTCGTCATCTGCTGCACCGCTTAACAGCGCCCAGCCTTGCGGGTTTATAAAGATTCGGCCTTCCTTGTCACCTTTAACCCCGAACGCTACGTTGTCGTCTGTTATTCCTCGTGCATACCAGTCGCCATCCCACAGATAGCGATTGACAGCCTCGTTCGTCTCCGCTGCTGCGATTCGGAACGCTTGGCTAGCCTCCAATCGGCCGCTAGACTCGCATATGTCCGCCCAAATGTTGAACGCATAAGCCCTTGCAATGGTCAGCCAACCGGATACGCCTTTGCCTCGGACACCGACCATATTCATCGGATCGCACCAATCCCCTTGGTGAATATAATTGAGGCCGCGTTCATCGCGGTCTTGTATTAGCCATTGCATCGCTCGATCGATATGCTCCGATACGGTCGCCATTTCTTCGCTGTCCACAAAAGGTACTTGCTCTTCCAATAGGGAATAATCATTTGTCTCGTCTAAATAAGCGCTTATGCAAATTGGCAGCCAAACGTTATGATCCGAATGCGGCACTTGGTTAATATATTTCAGCTCGGCTTCCTCGTGCAGCAGAATACCATCCGGCATCCCTCCGTCTGCGTGTTGCTGACTTAATGCGGTAAGAAACGACTGTCTGGCGATCTGAGGCTTGATATAACTCATTCCCATATGATCCTGCAAATAGTTGCGCGTCTGGGGGTCAGTCGTGAGCCGATTCGTTAGGCCGTGATAATACATTTGCCGCGGCAGCCAATGATTGATGAAATTGTCGAAATCAGCATCGGGAGTGCTAATCTCGAGGCAGCCTTGGCCTTCTCTCACATATTCGGCATATTCCAGCTCTGCTTGATCAAAACCGTTTTCGACATTGGCGTTCGTATCCGTAAAATATTTGCGCCGGATCTGTGCAATCTCGTCTTCGTCCTTAGCCGGGCCAAACAGAAAGCGGAATTCGCTCTCCTCCCCCGCCGCCAATTGGATTCGATATTGCAGCACCGCCGTCGGCATTTCGTACCGCGCGTCTCCGTTACCCAGCGTTTCGTTCTCGATGGAGCTTGGACGAGCAAGCCCGCCTTCTCCTTCGAACGCCTCCTGGCTCACTTCCCAAGCATGTGGCTTCCGCTCCGCAAGCAGATAAGTTTTGTCCTTCAGCAGCTTGATCATATCGTAGTCTTTGACCTTCTGGTATGGCGTAATCGAAGAGCAAACGATCGCCTGCAAATCTTCGTTGTATTCGCCGGATTGATTCATCCACGACATGTATCCGACCGTAAAATACGGATAGACGCTGATATTACGAGCTCTAGCCGAAACGTTCTTTACCTTCACCCGCCATAGCTCAATTGCCTCCTCTCGGGGCAGACTCAAGCTCATCTCGACGGCGATCTCATCGCTTTCGGTAGTCCATACGATCCGATGCTTGCCTGCCGCAAACGTATACCGGTCGTAATGCGAGCGCACAGGCTCGTAAGGCGCTGAAAAAAGCTGTCCGTTCGCTTCGTCTTTAATATATACGAATCGACCTGGATGATGGGCATAGTATGGCTGCTCCGGCTGCATAAACGATTTTGCTTCCAAATTCGGTGCGTGGGAATATTTTGCTGGTTCCGGCTGCATAAATTGTGACGTCGCATAGCCGCGGCAGCTTACTTGAATCATCATTTTGTCGTTCCACAAAAATCCCGTAGCCTTTGGCAGTACGGTGGGACTTGTAAGGATATAATATTCGTTGTCTTCAGATGCTCTTATCATTCGTGGATTTCCACTCCCTTTTACTCTGGATCTGACCATCCTATTATGCCTATTAATTTCCTCTAAATCAATAAACCGGCTAGCCTTTTGCTCTGTTCTGAAGTTTCAAATCCGGCGGCAGTGAAAGCTGTTATTCACTAAAGCTTTAGCTTGCTCAATCGTTTGGTTGACGACTTCTGCAGCTGATATGTTTTGCGCTAGCCTAAGACCTTGCCCTGCCCAAAGTGACATATACTCAGCATCATTTGCTTGTGAAGCCGTCTGTCGAATGCCTCTTGTCAAGCTGTTCTGAATCGGATAGGCAGGTATGGCTCCAGGGTAGCGCTCAATATCACGCATATATTGAGTTCGTATCCCTCTTGCCGCTTTACCCGAATATGCGTAGGTGACATCAGTAGAGTTCTCATGGGATGAGAGAATTTTCTGTTTGTAATTCCTCCAGCTGCGATGACTGGAATGGTGACATGATCTACAACCTGTGGAACGAGAGCAATGGTGCCAATTAGAGACGTCGATGCCGGATTTATAAATGTCCCTCGATGACCTCCAGCTTCATATCCTTGAGCTACTATGGCGTTAACACCCGCTGCATCTAAGTGCTCAGCCTCTTCCACGGTTGTTGCCGTCCCAATTACAAATATCCCGCGCTGCTTCATAGCCTGAATCACATCTATCGGGGGGATACCGAACGTGAAGCTAAATCCCGGAGCTTTCTCCTCTAATAATACTTGCACCTGCTCCTCAAAAGTTTCTAAGACATACGGAGTTGAAGGATTTTGATCTATTCCAAATTTGGCACGGTACGTATGGAGAAAATCCACTCATTGGAACATATAAAAATAAACATTTTTGATAGAATAAACTATTTTTAGTCCGATGGGCGTATAATGATATTCGTAAGCAATTAGGGGGTGAGAAGAAGAACAGAATATAACGACGCTCATATAGTTCAGCATGGAATCGGTAACGGTTGTTGTTGTCAAGGGAGAATATGACAATGCTTACACAAAGCTTTAATACGGTATTAGTCATCATTCATTCTAGCGATTGGTCGGAAAAGGAGGCCTAACCTATTCCACACAGATGTGATATGTACATTCGATAATTAGAATTCGAAAGGAGTTAAAGTAATGGAAAGCTCGATCCGGAAACAATCCAGAAGGACATTTCTCTATTGCTTAATTGTAAGTATCCTATTGTCATCCGTTTGGATGGCTCTTGTAATGAAATCGACGTCTGCCGCTTCAGCTGCCGATTGTCAGGTTACATGGAAGCTTGAAAATTCCTGGCCTGGCGCGTACCAAGCGACCGTTACAGTAAAGAATGATGGGACGTCGCCGATCAGTACATGGAACACGACCTTTACGCTCGCTTCAGGTCAGACGATATCGAATGCGTGGAACGCGAAATTGACCGGAACCTCGGGCACTGTAACGGCTAGCGACGCGGGCTATAACGGAAATCTTGCCCCTGGTGCAAGCACGAGCTTCGGTTATCAAGCCAGCAACTCCGATTCGACGGTGAATGCTCCGACCAACTGGAGCTTTAACGGCGTTTCTTGCGATTCCAGCACACCGACGAATCCGACAAACCCAACAGATCCGACGAATCCGACAAACCCAACAGATCCAACAGATCCGACGAATCCAACGAACCCAACGAACCCAACGAACCCAACGAACCCGACAGACCCAACCAATCCAACCAATCCAACCAATCCAACAGGCTGTAATGGAGCTGCGGTTTGCGACAGCTTTGAAAACCAAACCGGCAGTTCACCGTCCGGCAGTTGGTCGGTGACGACGCCGAATTGCTCGGGAACCGGCACCGTGACCGTCGACCGTACGAAGGCTCACTCCGGAAGCACCTCGATACGCGTTAACGGTGGGGGTAACTACTGTAACCACGTATTTCTCACCAATACTACCGCTTTTGATAATCTAGGACCGAACTATTACGCCCGATTCTGGGTTAATCATACAACTCCACTCCCTCAGGGTCACGTTACCTTCCTCGCGATGAAGGATACGACGTCGGGCAAGGATCTTCGCATGGGCGGACAAAACGCAGCGTTGCAGTGGAACCGTGAGAATGATGATGCTACTCTTCCTGCACAAAGCCCGGCAGGTGTTGCGCTCAGCAAGCCGCTGCCGACCGACCAATGGATGTGTGTAGAGGTAATGGTTGGCGCAGACGGCATCCGCACGTGGCTGAATGACGAGGAAATAACGGGCTTGCGTGCCGACAGCACGCCGACTCCTGATGTTGACGCGAACGGCTGGGGCACGACGTATCGTCCGAAGCCAACCGATTTCCGGCTCGGCTGGGAAAGCTATGGCGGAGACAGCGATACGCTGTGGTTCGATGATATCGCCTTCAGCAGCTCGCGGATCGGCTGTAATCCATAAATCAAAAAAATCGAGGGTCAGCGGCCGTTAACGGCCGCTGACCCTCAGTCTATGTGCGGCAATAGCCTTCGATCATTTAGATCAATCCCAATCATCTTCCTCTTCAATTTTTAAGATCCGTCCCGTCCTAGCTATGATTTCAACCTCGAAAATTTTATTTTGCGGTGTCAATATGAAGATCTCATAAATGAAGACGCCATTCTCAAAATCCATCCCGGTATGAATAACTTGCCCAGATACATGTCTGAGGGCGATTTCTTGCGCCTGCTGCAGTGAGATTCTTTGTCGATATTTCGGCCCGTTATAATATCCACTACCGTACATATTAGATCACACCTTTATTTAACCAATAATAAATTGGGACATTTATGTATATGTACGGAGCATCGTTGTGGTGAAAGCAAGCTCTCGTCGTAACGAACAAAACTGTGCCGCAGGCAAGTCTCATCAGCCCCTGCCATCGCTGAAAAGTAGGCGTGCGATCTTATGAACCGTTTTTGCCCTCCTTCACCTGGCTGTCATATACAGACGCCCGCTGCTTGGTGAAGATCGCGGACAGCCAGTCGGTGAAGCTCCACCAATTATACTTGCCAAGCAGCTTCATCGAAATTGGCACCAGCAGCGTGCGAACGAGAAACGCATCGATCAGAATCGCAAAAGCGAGTCCTACGCCAAGCTCCTCGATTAACTGAAAATCTGCTAACAAGAAAACCCCGAACACGACGACCATGATCGATGCCGCACCGTTAATCATTCCTGCAGTTGTGACGATCCCGTCCGTAACGCTTTCTTCATGCTGTCCGGTTTCCTTGTAGTACTCGCGCATTCGGGAAATAAGGATTACCTCGTAATCCATACTGAGTCCGAACAACAGCACGAACAATGTCAGCGGAGTGTTAATATTAAGCGGGAACGACTCGGCTCCAGGCATATAGCCGTACTGATACATAAGGACGATAAAACCGAATGTCGAGGCTGTCACAAATAAATTCATGATGATTGCTACCAGCGGGATAACGATCGACCGGAAAGCGGCATATAACAGCAAGAAGGTTAGTACGAGTACGAAGCTGACGATGATTGGAATATGGCTCAGCACTTCGGCGTCATAATCGAGCCCGGAAGCCGTTGCTCCCGTAACGCTTCCTGTAAATTGCGATGATATTCCGGGCATAATGTGATCTTTGATGCTGTCAACTAGTGCTCTCGTTGCTGCCGAGCTCGCCTCCATCTCAGGCACAATATATAGTAAAGTCGATCGCGCATCCCGGCTGACGAACGACTGCATGCGGCTTTTGATCGGCTCCTGCAGCTCGTCGCCTCTCTCGATTAGATGTCTCCACTGCTCTGCCGTTCGTTCCGGCGTCACAAATGACAGAATCGACTGTACCTCTTTGACGTTCGGAAGCGTATGGATTTGATCGGTTATCCGCCTAAGCTCAGCCATAGAAGCCGGCTCGAATACATTGCCGCTTGACTGCAGCAGCAGCTTAACCGGGAATAATGTCCCTGCCCCCATTTGCTCCGTAACAGCCTCCATACCTTGTCGAGCCTCGCTGTCTTCCGGCAGCTCGTTAAAGTTGGCCGCCGGAAGATGCAGCTCAATCTGGAACAATGGAGGAATGAAAACGCCAATTGGAATGAGTGCAAGCACCAGATACAGCAGCGGCCGCTGCATAATGGCGATGACCGACTTACGCCACGAGCCTCCTCCTTCCTTACGCCTACGCAGAAATGGAATCGCGAGCGCATCAATTCGTTTGCCTATGAGAGTCAGGACCGCGGGCAGCAGCGTTACGGATACCACGACAGCAGCAATTACGACGAGCGTACCGCCTAATGCGATGGAACGTGCGAATGCTGTATTCGAGAATAGAATCGATACGGTACTGATCGCTACCGTGACGCCGGCGAAAAAGACCGAGCGGCCGGCGGTTGCTACGGAGCTAACCGCAGCCTCCCCCGTATCTTTACCGGAAGCAAGCTCATCTCGATAACGCTGTGTAATAAATAAGGCGTAGTCGATTGCAATGCCGAGACCGAGCATCGTAATAATGTTCGTCAACAACGAGCTTAAATCCATATGCTTAGAGAAGAAGAAGGCGGCAGCCATCGCCAGCACAATAGCGATTACCCCTGTAAGCAGCGGCAACAGTGCGGCGACGACTGAACGGAATACGATCAGCAGCAGTATAAAAACGAACGGCAGCCCGATTTTTTCAACCGTCTTCACATTATTTTTCGCGATTTGGCTGCCCTCCGCATTCATTGCGGGTGATCCGGTCAGCTTCACGGTATAACCGTCCGGCGTAACGTCCTTTATATCTTCGCGTAGCTGCTTGATGAATTTACGGCTTTGCTGCTCCTCCATGTCCAAATTCGCATAAATGAACGCTCTCCTGGCATCAGAGTCAAGTTGACCGGATTGTGATGCAGCATACGGATCGGAAATGCTCGACACGTCTGGATTACCGGCGGTGACCGTTCGTAGCCGCTCGACGAATTGTCGGAATTCAGAAGCTTCCGGTGACGTTTCTTTGCTCTCTGCTACAATAATAAGCCGTGACGCCGATACGCCTTCGAAATGCTCCGCAATGAACGAATCTGCTTGTGCAGATTCGCTCGTCTGGATTGCCAAGTCTCCTCCGGCTAGGTTATCCTGAAGCTTGGAGCTGAAGGGTACCGAGACGGCTAGCACAAGCAGCCAGAGCACAATCGTTGCCTTCGGATAGCTCGAAGCAAGCAGTCCGAGTCTTCGGAACATAATGGACCTCCTTTTACGTTATTCGTGCCCAATTCAGTAACATATATTTTATACTCCAGTTCAACATTGTACTACGGTACATTTTAAATCAGCGACTGGCTATTTTCAACCTGATATTGTAAGTTTTCTGAATGATTGGTTTAGGGGGATGACCGCTTGAGTGAAATGTCACGATACGAGAAACGAAAAATTCAAACGAAGCAAAAGATCGTCGAAGCCGCGTATGCTTTGTTCACTGAGGTCGGCTTTGAGCAGGCGACGATGGAGCAAATTGCAGAGAAGGCTGATGTTGCCAAAGGGACGCTGTTCAATCATTTTGCGAATAAAAACGCGCTGCTCGCGCATTTCGGTGAAAAACGAGTGAAGCTCATTAAGGAGGCGATCGAGCAGCGGATCAGCGAGGCTGACGGTGCCGTGAACAAGCTGTACGCGATCTTTGATGCGATGGCAGACGTCCATGAAGAAGACAGACTGTACGTCTCGCTCTTCATGCACGAATTTATGTACCGCTATACGTTTGGCGAGCGTAAAAATTATAACGAGGCGATGGCGGCCATCGAAGAAGTCATTAAGAATGGCATCGCTTCCGGGGAATTACGTTCTGATCTAAATTCGGTTCAAACGGTTTCTCTGCTCTTCGCAATCTACTTTCATACAACGATTGACTGGATTCGAGATGGCGATACTTATAGTCCGAAGGAATCGTTTCGCGCGCAGCTCGAAATCGTGTTAAGAGGAATTTGCGCATCGGACTACAGCAATGACAGCGTCTTATAATAAACCCTATAAATAATTAATGACCCGAACCATTAATGTTGTAGCTAAATTGGTGGTTCGGGTCATTATTAATTACTTTATCCATTATTTCGCAGGTGCTAAGCCGATTAACCGGATCAGTTGACTCACCGGCGGGTGCTCATTCCGATAGCCCGCTACAATGTCCAACTGAGTCTGTTTGATCGATGTGCATTTGCCGATTCGTCTGAACAGGCGGTTGCGTACGGTCTGGATGGCGGGATTGCTTACAAGCCATGCATACGTATGAATGCTGCTCGTTTGCTGAATGAGACGGACAAATTTTCTTCGTTCATATTCGTAACGGCGAAGCGTCTGGGCATCGGTCCTTCCTATACGCAATGCTTCTCCAATTGTATGGCTTAATGTGTCTGCCCCTTGGATAGCCAAATTCATCCCTTGCCCCAGTGCAGGACTGACCGCGTGGCACGCATCACCGAGCAGAACTGCTCCATCTGCCACCCATCTTTTCGTGTGGAGGTGAAATGATGGAATGATTTGTATCTGCTTCATATCTTCAATCTGATCGATTTGTTCCTTATAAGCAGGGAAAAAGTCGGCTGCCATCTCGCGGAGGGCCTCCACTCCTTTAGACTTTATCGAATTCCACAGCTCATTCGTCATCGCCAAGTACATCCGTATGCGATTGTTCGACAGCGGAAAAATTCCGCATCCACTGCTTTTGCCGAACAGAAATACGACTTCATCCTCCGGAGGCTCGGGCATGTGCAGCGTGTAGGCGCAAATTTTGGCCTTCTTCTCCTCGTATGACAACAGTTCGTATGGAACAGCCAGCTGCTCGCGGATGACTGATTTAATTCCGTCCGCGCCGACGAGCACGCGGCTTACGAACGTCAGCTTGTCGCCGTTGTGCGCCGCTTCAAGACCGACAACACGGCCGCCTTCACGCAGCAGACGACGAGCGGTTACTCCTCGCATAATCGTGACGTTAGGCAGTGAACTCGCTGCGTTGAGAACCTCTTCATGGATCAAATAATGATCGCCATTTAATCCGTACCGAAACGGTATGTCGAGGTCCTCGTAGCTCGCTGTAATGCACTTCTCTGTTCCGATGCCGTAGCTCATTTTCGTTACTTTGACGCAGTGAGCAGCGACTTGCGGCAAAATACCGAGCTTATTCAATATTTCAATCGAAATGGGCTGTAGAAACTCGCCTTTATAGATTTTAGGAAATTGGTTCTGACGCTCGATGACGGTCACCTTGAAGCCCTGCTGTCCAAGCATGAGCGCAAGTGTTGCTCCGGCAATCCCTCCTCCTGCAATAAGAACGTCACATTCGTTCGCCGTCACTCCAATCACTCTCCTTATTGTGGTGTATAACAGACTGAAGTGGAATTATCGCCACAGCTGCTATCCCTGCAGCCGACAGTGCGGCGCACAGCCCGAATACCGTATGCATTCCGCTCATAACGGTCTGTTTGAATGAAATCGGCAAGTTCAAATCGGCAGCAATTGCTTCATGATGAATATCCGGACTATTCAAGCTAACCCAATCGAAGCTGGCGGGCAATGATTGTTTAAACAAGAAAGCAGCCGCAATGACGCCCAGCGAGCCGCCGACCGAACGGAAAAAAGAAAGATATGCCGTCAGCATCCCTTTATCCGACCAATTTGCTCCCTGCTGGATATAAGAGGACAGCAGAGGCATGAGCAATCCTGTACCGACACCGATACAGACAGCTGAGACAGAGACTAGCCGTTCAGACGATGAATCGGATAGTATGCACACGATCAGATCGCCCAGCAGCATGAATGATAACCCGATAAGCTGAAGCGTTTTGACCGATAACAGCCTCACAAGTGTTCCACAGCTGATCGTTGCAGCGACCGCTCCTAATGTTAGCGGAATAAGCAGCTGACCGCTGTCGGCTGCTTGTTTACCGAGCGCCCATGCCTCGGTGAAAGGGAAAAATGTTATTGCAACAAACGTATTGGCCCCCATCACCGTTGCCACAACGTACATCACGTTAATATCGGCTCTCCGCAGTAGTCTGGGCTCTATAATCGGATCGGTCGCAGCGCGTAGGGAACGGATCAATAGACCAGTCAGGATAACAGCAGTAAGAAAGAAGCTAAGCTGAAGCATCCCGGATGTCTCGAACAGCAGCAGCAACGAGCAAATCGATCCTGATAACAGCACCATGCCCCTGTAATCGAGAGGCGTGCGGCTCTCACTGATGATCGTCTCGCGCATCGTTAACGAAATCATAGCAATTATGAGGATGGAAATCGGGATAAGCCCGAGAAACAGCCAGCGCCAATCCCATTGGACCGCGACGAAACGGCCTACTACTGGGCCTGCAATTGCACATATTCCCCAAGTCGCTGCGAATCCCCCTTGTATTTTGACGCGCCGCTGACCCTCATATAAATCACCGACAATCGTCGAGCTGGCCGGGACCATCAATCCTCCTCCTAATCCTTGAACGAGCCTGCCCATTATGAATACGAGCATATTTGGAGCCAGCCCACACGCAATCGAGCCTGCGGCGAAGATGGCAGTGCCGGCGATAAACGTAGGTTTGCGTCCGATCCGATCGCACAGCTTACCTGCAATTAAGGTAAACACTGTAGATGAAATCATGTAGCCGGAGGACGCCCATGCGAACCAGTCTGCCTTATCCAGCTCGGCGACGAGCAATGGCGCGATGGACGCAATAACGGTAAACTCCAGTGCGCTGAGCAAGCTGCCCAGCAGCAGCGAGAGGACAAGAAATCGTCTATTCCAATTCAAGGGGATGGCTCCTTATCGAGTACTGTAATATGACCGGAGGAGCCATCGATTCGGATCAACTGTCCGTTCTTCAGCACAGCTGTAGCATTACCCGTACCGAGCACGGCTGGGATTCGATACTCTCTAGCGACTATAGCAGCATGCGAGAGTGCTCCGCCGACATCGGTTACAATAGCTGCTGCTATGCCGAACAAGACGGTCCACGCAGGTGTCGTCGAAGGAGCAACAATAATATCGCCGGGATGAACGGAAGGAAAATCAGCGAGCCCCTTTACAATCCTTACATGTCCTGTAACCGTTCCCGGACTGCCCGGCGTTCCTGTCAGTGCAGCACCGCTCATATCGGCTGGGATGATCTTCGGTCTACGTGCGGCAATACGCCGCCATACAGGAGGATTAATCTCATCTGGTGCTGACGATCTTCGCCATCCTTCCCATTCGCTGCGGCGCGATTGGGCGATGTTCAGAAAGCTGAAGGTAGATTGGACGGATACTAATTCTTCAAGCCGAATGTAGAAAATGTCGTCGGCACGCTTAAGCCGGCCCTCTCGGACATAACGGTCTCCGAGCTCCAGCAGCAGCTCCCGAAGTCGCTGCCAGCCGATCCCTAGATAAAACGGCCTGTTCTCCCGGATGACGTTATACCTTGCAGCAAGCTGGTAGACAGACTCGAACCAGCGGCCGGTGAACCGGCGGCGCCGGACGGCCGTTCGTATGAGCTCCAGCCTTCTTTCGCGCTCCTTCGAGCGGCTTGCAAGCTCATCGGCTGGATTAGCCGTGCCGGCTACCGCCATTGTACGGAGCAGCATCAGTACGCCTTCGGGATCGTCCTTGGACGTTGAGCAAGTAATATCGAGATCCTGCAGCCGGTGCCCAACCTCGTCGAGCGCGCGATGCAGTCTATCCATGAACTGGGCGCCGCTTGCCGAGGCGCGCATTGCAGCCGCGGCATCTTCGTTCCTTTCAAGAAGCGTCATCAGCTCCTCATTTCTTCTCAGCTCATCTGCGAGCGACCATAGCAGATGGTCAGATTCGAGCGATTTATTCGATAAGCCGTGCAGCAGCGGAATGTGCCCTCCCGCTTCGCAGTCGCCGCTCAGCCATCTGTAGTAACGGGCGAGCAGCAGCTCGCTCAGCATACAAATGCCTAAATATTTGACGATGATTTCGGCGAATGCATCACCGATGACGCCGGATAGTGAGCGTATGGCATGCAGCAGCTCATCGGTTGAGCAGCTAGAAGCATCAAGCTGAATCATTGGCCTGATTCGCTTCAAATAAGCATCGACCTCATGATCGAACGATTGATGCAACGTTCTGTACCCTTTCCAGAGCTTAAATGGCGTAAGAAGCCATCGCCAAGTCAGCTTAATGGCAACCTGTGAGTACAAATAGCCATCGAACAGCCGGATAACATCCTTCCGCATGTGTATGCCGATTGGACCCAGCCCTTTGTCGAAATTAATTTCGTTCAAAATCGATGCTGTCATCGGACTTATCGGCGTTTTCCCCCACTCCAGCACAGCACCCCAACGAATGAAATAACCGTGTCTTCTGCGATCAATCGTCCACGGACTGTATAATGCCGTGATCGGACGTGTCTGTAGCACATGAAAATGGACGCCGTCGAATCCCCATTCGATATCCTGCGGACCGTCAAAATATTGCTCCAGCCTTCGGCCGATCGCAGCAAGCTGCGACAACTGCTCGTCGGAGAGCACGCGCGACTTCGCTTCTTCTGCCGTGAGAGCTTGCTCCTCGACGCCGCCCGCTTGACGTCCGGTTAGCTTGAACGCTTTATCCCCCACCGATACGTACAACAGGTTACCGGATTTGGCGTCAATGCCGTATTCGTCGGGCGTCACCGTCCCGGAAACGCCAGCCTCCCCAAGCCCCCATACCGCATTGACAACCATTCGCGGTTCTCCCGCTTGTATTCTCGGATCTCGCGTAAACAAAATGCCCGATGAAACCGGACTCAACATCGTCTGAACAATGATGCCCATACGGATCGTTCCATCCTCCAGCTTCGCGTTCATCCGGTAACCGATAGCACGTTCCGACCAGTATGAGGCCAGACATTGCTTCACACTTTTTAACAGCTGCGTATAGGAAGTAACATTTAAGATCGTTTCGTATTGACCAGCGAAGCTCGCTTCCCCCAAGTCCTCCAGTGCGGACGACGAGCGAACAGCTACCGGTGAGCCGCCGGTATTCTGAAGCAGCTGCTCGTAAGCCGCCTTCAGCTCCCGCTCGAACGAGGTGGACAGCGCTCCGTCCCTGATTAGCTTAGTAATAGTGGCGCTTCGCATAGCTGCGCTCACGTCCGTTGCATCTGCATCAGCCGATCGAAGCGGTGCGCCCCACCGCTTTGCCTCTGCTGAAAGTGCGTCAGCCGTAATGACGAACGCAGGCGGAACCTTCAGCCTTTGCTTTACGAGTAGAGCAAGATTGCTCGCCTTCCGTCCCACCAGCACACTATGAAGTGCAGCAGGTTCGTCAATCGTAACAATGTGCGGCGTATCCAAAGCATGATCAGCCAGCTCGTCATAAAATTGCTCCAGATAATAATTTACTTCCTCCGAGGCGCAGTATGGGAACATATGACCGCCGCCCTGCACGATTCGGAGACCGCGGCAATCCGGAAAAAGGCTGGCAAGCGACTCCATCTGCTTCATGCGCAATATACGGTCTTTGCTGGCGTGGTGTATAAGCAGCACGGGGCAAGTGACGCGCGGAGCAAGCTTTCGCCCGTCATAGTCGAGCAGCAGCGGCAGCATGGAATATTTGAAAAATTTGGCGAAGTCAGCGATTTTCGCTGTTTGCGCCGCGATCTGCTTCAGCGTAAACCCGCTGTTGCTGCTGCCGTAATAGGCGAGAAGCCGTTTCAGGACGGAATCCGGTACGAGATGCTCAAGCGGATGCTTTTCCAGCTGTTGCATATACAGCTGCATGAACGGCTGCGGAGGTATTCGATAGATGTCCGCTACGCAAAATAGCGCCAGCGACAGGACACGCTCCGGATATTTGGCGGCGAAGGCGATCGCCACCATTGCTCCGTCGGAATGCGCGCATAGATGAGTCTGCTCGATTCGATGTGCATCAAGCAAATCGCGCAGCTCTTCAACTCTGTCTTCAAGCGAGATGACAGCGCATACGCTTTCCCTCCGCTTATAGAGCAGAACGCGAAACGTATTAGATAACGAGCGAAGCTGCGGCAAATAAATAAACTCGGTTCCCGTAAAGACGGGGATTAGAACAAGCGGGACACCCGTGCCCCGTTCGATGACGTGCATCGTACGGCTTCCGACCATCCGCGGCGTCCATGCGTTCTCACACCAAGCGATATCCTTCTCGATCTGCTGATCGGAGACACGGTATCGATTGCGGCTATCGGACATATACGTTCATCCTTTCCTACTCCAGCAAGCGGCTGCACGAGACGATTACCGGTAGATCATGATATAGATGACAACCGGCGACCAGAGCACGTTCAGCGCGTGCAGAGCCGCTGGTACCCATAGCTTTCGACTTTTCTCATACAGCCAGGCGAAGAGGTAGCCGAACATCCCTGCCCATACGAAATAGGCAAGTCCAGACAGCCAAGGATAAGAATGGCCGGGAAGCAAATACAACAGCTGAAGCGAATGCCGTATCCCGAAGAAGGCTGCAGAGACGAACGCTGCTGCCGTGAATGTCCAACGCTGTCTTAGCCCGACATAGAGAAGTCTTCGATAGAAGAGCTCTTCGCCAATCGGCGCCCATAGGCCAAGCAGCACGAAAGCGGATAGCATCGTGACCGTATCGCCATGCTGCAGTGTGCTGTCGCGGAACACCTCGCGCATGACGCTCCACAAATTGGCGTCTGTTGCTGACGAGCCTTGCAGTGTATGATAGAGCGCCCAGTAAATGGCTAAGTAAGCTGCGATGCAGGCAATGCCAATCGACAATCCGATTAAAAACGCCTTTCCCGGTTTCCATCGCATTTGAAAGCCGCCGTGCATTGCAATCGCATACGGGTCCGGCCGAATGACTAGTGCAAGCGCGATGCACAATACCGCATGTATCCATAGAAACGGAGCAAACGGCCAAAACCTCATCGACTCCAGAGCGCTCACAAGTGAAACGAGCACAGCGATCCCGATGAAGTAAGATGGAGCTGCGGCGACATTCAAACGGAATGGTTCTAGACGGACTGCCCTCCTGATCATGCGCCTCGCGACCATCGCAGCAGAATGGAGCCGCATAGCCACTTGGAAGATTCCGCCCCTACGATCATGAACAGATCGTTCCGGCGCAGCAGCTGCTTGCGATTTACCTCATCCAGCGCAATGAGGACGCCGGCAGCCGAAGTGTTACCAACCCGATCGACATTAACGAAGAATCGGTCGGCATAAGCGGCAAGCGGATTATCCTCCGTCTTGGCACCTTCCTTAATTCGGTTAAAATTCGCTTGCGGCACAATGATCATTTGGATGTCCTCCGGCGGTGTATTTGTTTTGTCCAATATGCCTTTCATTGCCTCCACCGCCATCTTCACATCCATACGCGAGACCGCTTTATAGTCGTGGTACCAACGATGAGACCCCTCCCGTACAACCTCCGCATTCAGCGGATGCTTTGAGCCGCCCGCCGGGAGCAGAAAGCCTGGCTCGATACCTACGCCGATTGAGGCGAGATACGTGTCGATAATACCTGGTTCACTGCTGTCCACATTGCCGCGCAGTACGACTGCCCCCGCTCCGTCACCGAACATGACGAGATTGAGCAAATCGTTTTTCGTGAGGCTCTCGTCACCGTTCAAATAGGAAGGCACCGAGTACGAGGACGTAAGCTCGCTTCCAATAATAAGAGCGGTTCGGTAATAGCCGGTACGTATGAATTGATCTGCAATTGTAATGGCCTGTGCCACACCGTTGCAGCCGGCTCGCAGCTCGATGACGGCGCAGTCTCGTATACCCAGCTTATCTTGAATGATTGGTCCGTTCGCCGGCAGCGAATAGTCCGGCGTCGCCGTCACACTAACAATGAGATCGATTTCATCTGCTTCGATCCCCGCATTGTCGATCGCGAGCATCGCCGCTTTGGCTGCCATATCGGTGTTTGTTTCCTGTATTTGACCCGTATTTGGATCAACTGCCCAATAACGAACCGTAGCGCCAAGCGCTTCCGTCAGATCTTTGGCTACATGGCCGACAACCTTTTGCAGCTGCTCCGCCTTTAGCGGTTCACCGGGCAAGTAAGAACCGGTGCCGATAATTTGAGTTACGTTCATTATCGCACTCCTTCTCTCAAATGATCTTCATTGTGAACATTATGCCGCTGTTCGGCCTCTTCCAGCACTATGGAAACCGCCCCGCTGCCGCTGCGAGCATTGACGACAGCGCACCGGCGTCGAAGCGTCGGCTCCTTCTGCTGCTTCAATGTTAGCGCAGCACCTGCTAACGTGAGCGCTGCTTCAGCGCCATTCGTCTGGCCGAATTGTTCTCGAATAGACTTGTAGTTCAGCTCCTCTGCGCAGGCCGCCCGTTCATTGGATATCAGTTCCTCCAGCCTTTGCCTGTCATCTGCGTTACAGTTCCCCCAGACGGTTTCGAGCGTTCGTTGCCCCTCCTTGTGAAGCACGTCATATATCGCTCGCGCCAATGCGTCACTATTCGGCAATTGACCGTCAGACAGCACGGCATCCGATTTGATGGCGTAACCGTTCAGACGGGCATAAATACGCGCCCCCCTCGCTCGGGCGCTGCTTTCGGTTTCCAGAACGACGGCTGCCGCCGCTTCGCCGGTTGGTTCACTGCCATATAATCCCGCGCTGCGGAATGCTTCAACCGTATCTTCGCTGACGATATCGGACCCTGCGCATACCATGATGTCGCATTCACCGTTGCGCAGCCTGTCGTATGCATGACAAATCGCCAGCGCCGTGCTGGCAGCCCCCCCGTTGATCGTACTCGCAGGTCCAAGCAGCTGAAAATGCGAGGCGATATAGCCGGCTGCTCCGTTATATACCGAATTTGGAAAAACGGATGGTCGGACGCGTACGTCTGGCTCCAGCATTGGACGATACAGCTCGGTAAAATGCTCGAAGACGCTATGAGCATGACCGGTCATGATTCCGATCGTTTGCGGTCTGGCACAATCCGTTTCGATCGGCAGCAACGCATCTCGAAGGGCGTCGAGCACGCCGTACAGCATGAACAGTGTATTCCGATCCATTCTGCGAATATCTTTTCGATCGAACGATTGAGAAATATCGGTCTCTATATCTTCCGAGATAGACAGATGCAGCTGCTTGGTGTGGTTCGTCTGCTCTTCTTTGCTCGTTAAAGTATGCCAAAAGTTGGTTTTGCCGACGCCGGCATGCGTGACGATGCCAATGCCGGTGACGACGACCGATTGCTGTCTGACGGCTTGAGAAGGAAGCTCGGCATCCGGATGCGCAAATACAACGACAGCGTTGTTGCCGCCGAAGGCGAATGAATGGGACAAGGCGTAACGGATATCCGCAGACCGTCCTTCGCAGCCTACAAAGTTAAGCGGAAGCCTTGCATCGGGGTTCGATAATCCTACTGTCGGCGGAATAAAGCGGTGCTCCATCGCGCATATGGTTGCAATGCCTTCGATAACGCCGGACGCGCCGAGCGTATGCCCGGTTGCCGCTTTCGTACTGCTGACCGGCACACGACTGGCATCGCTGCCAAATACCGACATAATCGCATTCGTTTCCGATTGATCGTTCTGCAGCGTTCCGGTGCCGTGCCCGTTAATATAATCGATATGCCCAGGCTCAAGCCCCGCATTCCGAAGCGCCGTTCGGATTGCTCTTGCGGCGCCGGCGCCTTCCGGGTGCGGCGCTGTCGGGTGATACCCGTCCGCAGCAAGCCCGTATCCGAGCACCGCCGCTTTAATGGCAGCATTCCGCCTTCTCGCTGACTTACGGCTTTCAAGTACGAGGAAGGCTGCCCCTTCCCCGAGCGACAAGCCGCCCCGATCCGCGCTGTAGGGCCGGCACGGCGAGGAGTCGAGCGCGTCAACAGAATGGAAGCCGCTGTATACCGTTTCCAGCAGACTATCATAGCCACCGACGAATACGATGTCGGCCTTACCTTCGCGAATCCAGTCCCAGCCGACACCGATTGCGTTATTACTGGAAGCGCAGGCAGTCGAGACTGTCATAACTGGACCGCGTGCGTTCAGCACATGGCTGACGACCTCGGCTGCCGTGTTATAGTCATACATGCGAAGCAGCCGAGGCTCAGGGTCATGCCCTCCGCCATGCTGCTGCTGAAGCCAGCGTTGTCCACTTCCGACTCCTCCCGCACATGTGCCGATCACAACGCCGACGCGATCCGAATCAATTAGGCTTTCCCGATAACGAGATTGTGCGGTTGCTTGTTCGAGCGCAGCTAGCGTCAAACGTATTCCGCGGTCGTCATAGCCCTGCTCCAGCAGCAGACCGGTATCGTCAAAAGAGAGAATGGGCGCGCCAAGCTTGCTTTTGCAATGGTCCAAAGCAAGGATATGTTCGACATTCGTAATGCCGCTTTTACCGGAGGCGATCGCCTCCCAGAACGAATCGACGTCTCCTCCGATGGCCGACACAATGCCCATCCCTGTAACGACAACCTGTTGGTCACTTAACATAACCATTCCCCCAAAACTACGAATTCGTAAAGCCTAATGCGAATCCCGATGATGCGCGTAAGAGAGTTCAGGTAGGTTGAGAGACGGGCAGGCCGGCTTTAAACGACACGAATGTGATGAGGTCGGAAACTCGAAGTACTTTAAACAGATGACGGATGTGCGTGCCTGGCTCCACGCTCGCATGCGGCAGCACCTTCTCAATTTGACGGCAGCCTTCCTCCGTCATTAAGCCGTTCTCATCGCGAAATGCTTCTTCGCTCAGCGGTCCGCGGAAATAAGCGGCGAAATCTGACAGCTCGATCGTAACGTGCAGCGATTTCTCAATGCCGTGCAGAAGGTCCAGCATGTCGATCGAGTCCATGCCGAGATCGCTTTCCAGCAAGCTGTCAAGATCGATCGGTGCGCTGCCCATTCGTAACGTTTTGCGGATATTCGCGGTAATCAATTCCTCGATTCTGACGTTGGTCCACTCCATTTTACATCCCCCCCAAAGATTGTTATGAAAGGTATACCATATGGAAACGATCTTCAACAGCGTCTTTTAGAATGATTTTAATTTAATGAAAAACAGTAAAAATGAACTATCCTCTTCTTTTTCAATCTTAAGATATTAATGCAGTGTACTATATAGGGAGGTCTTACGTCGGCGTGCTTCTTCCTTCTTTGATCCCAATAGTCCATGCTTGCAGATTTATGAATGTCTCCTTACTTGCTGTCTTATTTAGTGCTGCGAGCATGCTTTTCGTTAATAACAATACAGTAACGATCATGATTTATAAGGTGTATTAATGGTGAAGCGCTACCATTATCAAATTGAACTTTAAGCGTATCCATCCTGTCTATAGGTATCCGAGAGAGTCTCAATACCCGTGGTGAAAGGAGATGACTTAGTACTCGTGACATGTTTTAAGCATTAGACGATGGACCTGTTGGCGTCTACAAATAAATAACGTGTCGCGAATATTGCAGAAAAAATATAAAAACAGCGACCGGCTCTAATGGCCGGTCGCCTCATGTAGTGTTCGTTTTCGCCTATACTTCCCATTCTGCTGCTATTCACCATAGCGTGTAATACCATACGGACTGGTCTTCCTGGTATAAATTATAAGAGTTGATTCCGCCATACATGTAGATTTTCTCCTTAAAGAGGACAACTCCTTGCTGACATCTTCCTGCCCAAGGCGCTTTTTGTGTGACCAATTGCCATTGGCTACCATTTTGTGTCACCCACATGTCGTTGACTTCTCTCATCTCCGAGTTCGTTCCGCCAATCAAGTACAGTTTGTTCGCGAAGGAGACGGCTTTCGCATCGAATCGGGAAATCCACTGACCATGGGTCACATTCCACCAGCTCTTTCCATCAAAGGTTGCCCAAACGTCATCCAAACTTTTACCAGAGTTAGAGCCGCCCATCAAAACGATCTTATCCTGATGGACGACAGCTGCCGCGGAATCGCGCGGCTTCCAGCCTGCATTAGGAGTGATCTCAATCCATTTGGACCCGTCACTTGATACCCATACGTCGTTATAGACGTTACCTTTATGATCCATGCCACCGAAAATCCACATCATTTTGTTAAATACAACAGCGCAATGCCCAAAGCGAGGCTGCCAAGACGAGTTGGGCGTTGTGCATTTCCAGTTAATGCCATCAGAAGATACCCATACATCATTGGCAGCGCCTTTGACCGTATCCCCGCCGAATAGCCACATCCCTTCCATGAAAGATACACCTGCCGAACTGCGCCGCCCTATCCAAGGAGCCTCTTTAGTGACGCACTCCCAGCTAACTCCGTCGCTTGAGCAGTATACGCTGTTTTGGTATTGGCCAGCGTACGCCCACATTTTCCCATCGTGATTGAGAGCGACCAGTTTATTCATGTTCTGAAGTCCGGATTGCTTCGTCGCCTGATACCAGTTAGCCGGTTGAACGGGAGTGAACGCAATTTGTGTAAATGCACTTTGAGGTCTATAGCAGATCGCCGCCACTTGAAGCCGATTCGCATTGATCGTATCTTTGTTCAAAGGGATCGTAATGGCTTGTTGGCTTGTTCGCTTCTCCCATATGACGGAATTATTGGTGCCTAGTAGTTGAATAAGGTATTCTGTAATTCCAGGTTTATCCGTATGCCATGTGACTTGGCACTCATTCGTAGCATACGAGCAAGTATAAGCTAGGTTCTGAGGCTGCTGCGGTCTTCTTGTGAACACGACGGGATCGCTCCATGGTCCCGGCACTAATTCACTGGAGGTGCTGACTCTAAATAAACCTCTGACCAGAAACGACGTAATCGCCTCAGGCGGGAGAAAACTAAGGTCCACTTTCACTTCATTGCCGCCGTTGAAATAAACTGGGGGTTGCGGAGATATAGGCTTGATGGTTTCCGTCTTGATGGTTTCCGTGTCGAAAATATAGATATCCATCTGTTCAACTTCGGTAAAAGGGTCCCAGGATAAAATGATTGTGTTCGGGTCGTTGACTAGATACTTAAAGTTCCGAGGTGCGCTGAAAACATAATACGTTGCGGGAGCCGATGTCTCGCTCCAGTCGCTCTGGTACGATTCGACGACGGTCTGGACTTTCGCAACGTATTGTTCATTGGTTCGCAATCTGCTGCTGTTATCATAAAAGCTGGTGCTTGTCTCCTGAACATTGTCGTAGGTAGATATGGCATGTTGTTGATCATTTATGGTGAATAGAGCTACGTTGTAGGTCGGCGTCTTGTCTTGCATCTTCGCAGGTAATGTGACAGCCTCCCATGTTAAATCCAGTGCTCTGGATGAACCATTGCAGGTTAATTTTAAGCCTGTCGGCGGATAGATGATGTTCGGCTGTTCGTACAATTGGTCGATTACCTGCCGGATTTCATTGAGTTCGAAACCGGCGGACTGAAGGGTAGTTCGCATTTGCTCTGCGGTCGTATCCGGATATAAGCTTGGTGAAAGCAACAGCGTTCCGAGCTCTAATGCGCCCATGTCGGGATAAACAGGCGTTGGCGCACCATATCTGATCATAAGTGCCATCTCACCTGCGTTAAAAGACGAATAGACCGATTTGATGGCTTGCGCAATGTCGACTGCGGCAGCTGTCGGAAATGCTAGTCGAAGCATCCAAGCCTGATAGGCTGCATTGAGAACCTCAGGCTCTATTGTGAGTTGGGTATCTGTCATCTGCGAACCTCCCCTTCTTACGATTCGAATTCCGAATTCACGACGTTAAGTAAATCCTCTTGGGGTACAGTCGGAAATAGAAAGACGAGTGCGGATATGACATCGTCTTTAGAGTAATCCGCCTCGCGAAGCGCGTGTGCCATTAATGGAGGCGTGCTCGACGTAGCGTCGAAGTGTATACGCAAGACGATGCCCAATTGAGTTGGCAGCGAGTCAAATTGCGGGCTGCTTTGCTTGATTGGGAGAGCCGCATCCGCGGCAGAAGCTCCTAATAATTGCTGTGCTGATATTTGCGCCGCGACTACAGGGGGCGGATATGCACCTAATATGAGCTGCAGAAAATCACTCACGCTAATTAGGTGATGATAGAATACCCCGATTGCCGAGATTGCTTCAGCGGCCGGTATGCTTGCCGCGCTTAAAGCCCAGGCAGCTTGATAGGGCTCGCTCATCGTTTCTGGGAACACCTCTGTTAATGTCTTCAGGAACTCGGCTGTGTTGCCCACCGTCTGCTGAGGAGCATGGGCTGCAAGTATCGGAGCAGCCTGCTGAGCTGATAGGCCATCGGATTTGAGCTGCTGTGCGAGAGAGGCTTTTAGCTCACTGATGCTGCTTGGAACTGCGTATGCGATATAGGAAAACGGCGATATCGCATCTCGGATGTTCCGGATAATGTCCGAGATGCTGTTCGACGACATAGAGTCAGCGGATACCTTTTGCGTACCAAATGTGACTAAGCTCCATATTTTCCCTTGGTTTTCCGCAGGCAGCTCATTCTCTGGAACAAGAAGCGAGAAGCAGTAAGACGTATCCAGTCCGACGAATTGTACGGATGTCGCCGTCTCCCCTTCCGCGCCTCCCTCCTGGGATAAATTATATTGTGTACGATCCGAATAGACGTGAAAGGACATAGTACTTCTCGACATTTGATCGGAATCGAAACGAATGACCGTACTCGGAAAGCCCATTCCAAGGCTGATATAGGTGTTGCCTTGATCCGATTCGATCTTCAGCAGACCGATAACACAAGATGGCTTACTCACTGCCAAGGAGGACGCCGCTAATACTCCCCCGCTGCTGTATATTGCGGTATTAGACGCCCAATACGTGATCAATTCCGAGGTCGGCAAGCCTGTGATATGGGAGGCAGGAATCCTCGGCAATCGGCCGACATCCAGCGTTCCTGACGCGATTAGGCTCGCATCCAGCGCAGGAATATGAGCAGCGTCCAGCACGCCAAAGCCGATTTTACTCGCATCCAGAGCAGGTATAAGAGCAGCGTCCAGCAAACCGGAAGCGATCTTGCTTGCATCCAGATCAGGAATATGAGCAGCATCCAGCACGCCGGAGACGACCTTACTCGCGTCCAAATCAGGGATTTGTGACGCTAATAGCTCAGGCAAGCGTATCGCCTGCAATTTGGAGAGTTGGCGTACACTTGAATCGAGTGAGATCGTGATCGTAATGTCTTCCGGCGTTGTGCCAGTAGAAGTGACGGTAATTTTAGACAACGGTATTTGCGTACTATCTGGCGATGCGCTTGATGGTTCGAGAAGCGTCAAGATCGGGCAGCATTGCAGCGCGTTATCCGCAACTTGCGTATCATGGGCCTGTATGACGAGCAGCCACGTCTTATTGGCATAGACGTCCGCACTAAGATCGATCGCCACGCTTCCGGATTGTGCGACAATTGTGTTGTCTGCCAGCTGCGCGCGATCCGTTAATAGGATTAAGCTTCCTCGTTCGTCGATTGCTGCGCCCGGCGAGATCAGCACGTTGTTCTGGCTTCCTTGGGATACGTCAAGTCCTTGCAGAATACCGCTTTGGATGAAGAAGCTCGAAAGCAGCTCGCGACTGGCGATGTGGAAATCTCTCTCTCTATTGAAATCGTCGACGTTCAATAGCTGGTTTGCATAATATCTCTCTTTGAGAATCGTTGGAATCATGTTGTTCGCCATGTCCCCTTCTCCTTTTCTGACCCATCATTCCTCAGTGGTATCAAATCCATGTTAACCTTTCAACCTCGTATTGACGCCGATAATGCTCTGTCCGACTTGCAAGTACGTCGGCATATTGAAATGAGCATATACTGGCTTCGACGCGATACCTGAAGTGTTGTAGGCCGTGAGCTGGTTTACCTGTTCGCGCAGCTCTGAAGCATACTGCTTGGCCTTGCCATTGTCGATCCCGTCGAGCTGATCGATGGCATCCACGAGCTGTTGTCTAGTGCTGTCGTACAGGAAGGTCAGCCCTCTTACAGTCGAGACGACGGATGCGTTGAATCGATAATGCTCGAGATTCGGAATTTGCTGGAGCGGGATCTGATAAGACATTTGATCGTTCGTCAATACTTTGACGCTGGTACCGGGCCACACGGCAGCATCCGTTCCTGGCGTCCCTTGCAGCAAGCTGAACGCATATAGCAGCACAGCTCCCGTTCCGAGCTTGTCCTCTACGCTGCCGTTCAGCATCCATGCAGCGGTGTAATTTGACTGGGCATCAAGCGAGACGTTGAGTGACTGAATTTGAATCATCGCTTGGATTTGATCGATTTTATTAAAGATGATGTTGAGCGCGCTCTGGATTTTATCCCTTGCCTCCTGTAGCTTTTGCTCCGCTTCTCTCTTTTTCTGCTTATCCTCACCGGTTATCCAATCCCAGAACGATTTGAACAAACCGACCAAACCGGACACGAGGGATGGAATGCCGAGCATGGCGACCGACGATAGAGCGGCGATGAGCTCGGCTGCTTCCGCCAGTGCGGCACCGCCCACTAGATCGGCGAATTCATCTGCCAGTGATCGGGCAACGTTCTCATTACCGTTCTCTAGCGCGCGGCAAATAAATCGTGCCGCCGCGCTCGCTCCGCCGCGCAGGGCAGAATATTCGGCAATCGCCTTATATGTATCGGGTTGACTTAAGATTTGCGGAATGATCGTACCCGCGCTGTCAAGAATGGATTGCCAGATCGCGATAGGTAATTCTTTCAAACTATTAGGTATGTCGAATACAGGCTTGAACGATATTTCATTAGACGCTATCGTATGTCCCGACGCCATAATGGTATAAGTGAGCTTCAGAGGGACCAGCATCTTTCCGTCTGACGTCTTGGAAGGACTGCCGTTTAGCTTAGGAGTTAGTGAAGTTTGCGTCAGTCCTTTCATCCAATCGGTGACGATCTTGGCGCAGCCGCCGCCCCTATTCAAGACTTCTAAATATTTCGAAAGCCAATTCAATGAATTAACGGGCAATCCGCTAATTTTAGTGATTCTGAATCCGCTGCCGGCCCCTGAGTCTTTCGTCCACATAAATTCGACCCCTAATGTTACTTCTTTCGAACTTGTCCCGCTCTCGGTGGGCAAGTCCACGCTGCCGAGATTTACGCTGACATTGCCAACGAATGCGCTTTGCGTCAGGTCATAGCTGGCGTTGACAGTGCCGCTTACAGAGGTGTTCAGAATGATGACGTCCGTCCCGATCGTCAAATATTTATGATTAGGCTGAGTGCTTATTTTCAAGTTCGTATTGGTTAACGTAATGAAATCGAAATCGAAGCTCGATAAGCTTGTCGTTTCTAATAGGATCGTATTGCCTGTTACGCTAAGGCTAATTCGAAAATCGTACTTGCCGAATATGCGCACAATGGCGTCTGCATGATAGCCGGGATAACAAGTTATCTTGTTGGCAGGCTGATTGTTATTGATATATTCATAGCAATAATTCGGTCGAGCGTCTGGCGGAGCCGAGAGCGCATACAGCATCCCTGATTGAAAAGCGAACTGATTGGTCACGCTGTCCGCCCAGTCCCACGTTCCCCCAATGACCTGAGTGATGAATTGGGATAACGTTAAGGGAGGATTGGCCGTTAACTGGATGATCGCAAGCCGCGGAGACGACTTCTCGAAGACGATACCGCCAGCTAGGTTGAAGCCTGGCAAATTCGGAAAACGGGCCGAAGCTTGCAGCGAGGTATCCGCCGTCATATTCTGATTCGCATCTTTATAAATATGGGAAGTGACATCAAGTTGTTCGAGTACGACGCCTTTTAAACCGAGAGGATTCGCGATGGAAGTCGTAACCTCTTCGATAGGCGCAAGTTTCGGATCGTACGGCAAATGTTTGGATAACACGAAATATAAATCTGCGGAGGTTGTAACTTGTATCGCCCCGTATAGGCGAACGGGCATCCCTACGTCGAATTGCATCGTACTGAATAGATAGAAGACGCCTTCAGTCTTGGATTGATATTTCATGTCTTATATCCCCTAACCCATTTGCAATGACCAAAAATGAGCGGCCTGCCAAAGTTGGTGAAGAGCGAGGCCGCCCGCGTTACGAATAACGAAGGAATTAGCAATTATTGCTTGTCAGGTTGATCATCGTTCGTATCTGCTGATTCTTCTGATTTCGTATAATTTCTATCCAGCGATATGCCGCCGCCGATGACGCTGAACAGACCGTCAATAATTTGAATTGGCTTAGGCGTATCAGGATTTTTAGGGTCGACCGCTTGTCCCGTAACGGCCAAGATCAATCGAATCGGTGGATAATTGCCTTCCGCATCTTGAGGATCTTGGTCGAGGCACAGCTTAGTGACGGTTACTTTTGTATTGAGAATGCCATCGAAGATGTTTTTGATTACAGTCGGCCAGTCTGGTGATGCGGCGGAAGGAAGAGACACGTCCACGCCGATGCTTTTCAATTGCTGGTTTAACCAACCGATCAGATCCGATAGACTGCCCAACTCGACCGTCGTATCTGCTGGAAGCTCAAAATGTATGCCTTTTGTCTTAATGTCACTAATGTCTTCTGCTGTAATGTTGACCGCTTTGTTATCTTGACCTAAACCGAGCGTAATGTTGAATCCGAACCCATAATTTGGCGTGTACGTAATGGACATTACCTTCAACTCCCTTAAATAGTATGATTATTGTGTAAACTTATGTAATCTCGAGCTGCGAATGGGTTGAATCTTGATTGAAGTGGTGCTTTAGTCTCATATCCCTTTCAACCAACAGACCAATTTTATCCTTTTAACCTTTACACTGTCTAGCAGAAAAACAATGTTTTGTGTCAAATATACTCGAAATGTAAGTCGTGGAATTAAAATAGCACCATAATGTCAAATAGAATGACATCATGGTGCTTGGTGTAATAATCATAATAGAGAATATTCAACATGAGCTATGGGCAGACATCACTTATTTCATAAACTTCTCGTACAGTCGAAGGATGGTCACGATCGTTTGCTCTTGGGAATACTTACCTTGCGGATCGAACTTGTTACCCGACACACCGCCAAGCAGTGACAGCTGTACCGCGCGCTGTACGGCAGAGTTGGCCCATGCGGAAACTTTATTTTGGTCTGCGAATGTCACTTTGGCGCCGCTGCTGTCTTGGCCGCCAAGGTAATGATAAACGTTTAACAGCAGCACGGCCGCTTGCTCTCTCGTTATCGTCGCATCTGGAGAGAACTTACCTTTCCCGGTACCGCTAATGATGCCATTCTCATAGGCCCAAATCACGCTGCTCTGATCGTCATCAACATCGGTAAATGGTGACTTCTTACTGTCGTCATCATTGAGATTTAAGTCAGGATCTAACACACTTAGCATACCGACCATATAGTCGACGAATTGCTCTCTCGTGACGGCGGAAGTAAGATCGTCGTAGTACGGATTCGTAGATAGGATGCCGTATTCGATTGCTTTCGTGATGCTAGACTTCGCCCATGAGCTTACAGGCTGCACATACTCTTGGTTTAGGACATAAACATTAATTGTATGATTGTTATAACCTAAATATCCGTCGACTGTAATCTCAGCATGTCCATTCTTATGAGCTGTTACGACGCCTTTGCTATCCACGCTGGCGACGCTGCTGTCCGAAGAAACGTAGCGGCTTGGGCTGCCTAGAACAGGAAATTTCATAGTCTGTCCGACAAGCATTGGCCGTAACATTTTCGTATTCTTATAGGTTGCCTGAATTGAAAAGAGCGAGGTCTTATACGCAATCGACGTTTTCTCACCATTTGTAGTATAAATATTATCGATTGTCACTTGGTATACATCGTTCGCCGAGTAGGAGCCTATATGGCCCGGCCGGAAAATAATGACGAAGTCTACTCCATAATAGCCGGTGTTAATATTGAAGTAGTCTCCCTCGTAGTTTCGGTCTCCAGCTTCCAACGACCACGTTTTGTTATCGCTCTCCCGTTTGATGGTCACCTTGATCTCGCTCGTTCTATTCTTATCATAAAGATCAGTGTTCAATGATACCGACCACGGGTCATTCGCGGTCAGGATATCGGTTGGAAAGGCTCCTGCCGACGGCCATGCGATATAGTCATATTGGACTTCATCTTCGGCGCGGTCTCTATTAAACGCGTACATCGTTGAATAATAGCCGTACTTCGAATTCGGATTATAAGCTAGTCCGAACATCGTTTTCTTCATTTGCGGATTTATGATCCACCGGCGATGGCCGACAGTATCGAGGTTGTTCGTTCCATTGTCCGCCATGAACCCAAAAATTACGGTATTATAGAGCGAGTCTCGGCCTGCCGACAGATTGCTGGAGGATGCCGCATCGTATCCTAATTGATAGAAGTCGTCAGCCATGTCGCTAGGCTTGCTTGGCCAATGGCTAATTGCACCATGACGAGCCGACAGTACCGCTCCTGCTTGCTGCTGCGTTTCTAGACTCATATCAAGCGTAACGTCATCAGGCAGCCCAGCGAGATAACGGGCAAAATTGGTCGCGTTCAAAGCGTCTTGAAGTACCTTGCTGTTCAATTGACCGGCGCTGTATGGCGAGGTTACTTTAGGCTTTACAGCAAACAGAGTATCTAATGTAAACTTTTGCGGCAAATATTGCTTCCATTTCGTTTTAATATCTTGCTCGGTTCTCGTTTGGGTATTAAGCTGCACGTTGCTGCTTGCGGCGAAGGCTTGGCTCGATAAAGGTAGGGCAGCAACCGCTGTAACGGCAACAGCTGTACTTAGAATCGCCGTTTTTTTCAATATAGATCCCAAATTCATAAGATTTTCGACCTCACAATATGATTTGAAAAAAATTAGAACTATTTTACCACGATAATAGTTTTGGGGTAAGGGTAATAATGTGTTAATTTACAATAACAGTAAGCATAATAACTCTATAATGTCTGAAATGACATCAAGGAGTTTGAGGGGATAATCACCTTAACCTGAAATGACGAGCGCCACTATCGCAAGCGATCTATTAAGCCTAATGTATGTATTACTTGCAATAATCTATCTGTTTGTGAATTCGTTAAAGATGAAATGAAGGAAGGGGCATGTCCGGTAGTCCGTTTGCACTGACTAACTTCTAGACAAGCCCCTTCTCTACTATTAGAGTCTAGAACTGAAATTCTATCGCTGTTACCTCTTCACCATCACCTAGTGATGGAGCTTCAAGCTCGATCTCTCCTATTAGCAGCTTCGGATTGCTGACGATCGCCGTCACAATTTTGATGTAGTCTGACAACAAAGCTTGTGCCGCCGGACGACTGAATAGCGCTGTTGCATATTCCAGCTTTATCTTTAGTACGTCCGCCTCCATGGAAGTGGACATGGTCAAGTCGAACTTAGCTGTACGCTGTTCAACGGAGTACGGAGTGACGGACAGCTCCGTCAGGGGAACGATCTCGTGCATGCCGTAGTGGTCGTATTGGAACATCGTATCAAATAGCGGATTTCGATTCGTTTCCCATTGGATGCCGAGCTTCTCTACCATCTTTTCGAGCGGATATTCCTGGTTTTCGAAGGCTTTCAGCGTCCGCTCCTTCACTTCAGACAAGTAAGTTACAATATCGGTACGTTTCGAAGGGAAATATCGCATCGGAAGCGTGCCGACGAACATGCCGATCAAGCCTTCTACATCTTGGGATACCCTTCCCGAGATCGGTGTTCCTATAATGATGTCCTCCCTGCCGCTGTGCTTTGAGAGCAGAATCGAGTAAGCAGCCATTAGTAGCATGAACAGCGTCGTACCGCTTTGTGCAGCCAGCTCTCTCAGCTGCAGACTTACAGCGGGCTCAAGAGCACTCTCGATAATAGCTCCCTCGAAGCTTCGGGTAGAAGGTCTTGGATAAGCGATAGCCAGCTCCAGCGGCTTTAGCTCACCAGCAAGTGTTTCCAGCCAGAACTGTTCCTGTCTCAGATAAGAATCGCTAAGCTGTCGCTTATGCTGCCACGCTGCAAAATCTTTGTACTGGATTTTAAGAGGAGGCAGTTCTTTACCCTCGTACAGCTCGGCGAATTCCTTCGTCAAAATCGTCATGGACAAGCCGTCCGTTACGATATGATGCATATCTAATATTAGCAGATGCCGATCTTGTCCGATGGAAGCGAGCGCCGCTCTTATAAGAGGCGGATGCTTCAGATCGAACGGACGGATGAACGAATGCAAATATGGCTCCACGTCGTCCTCTTTCAGCTCCACGAGCTCTAGCTCGAATGATGAGGAATCCTCAATGAACTGCATAACTTCTCCATCGACAACGGTAAACCCAGTACGTAATGCTTCATGCCGGAGAAGAAGCTGATGAAGCGCATGCTCTACTCGAGCTCGCTGCAGATTGCCTGTAAGAAGATGTACAACCGGAACATTGTAGCTTGTCCCCGCCCCATTGAGGAAGTCGATGAAATATAATCGCTTCTGAGCGGAAGTGACAGGATATACCTCCATCTTCGGAGCAGGTTCGATGCTGATATCTTCAATTCCTGCCGCTGTGAGAGGCTCAAGCCGGAGATGGCTTTGCTTCTTCGATTGGATCAGTTCAGCCAGTCCTCGGATCGTCGGCTCTCGGAACACCTCCTGCAGTGTTACCTCTACTTGCACACTTTTACGAATCCGGTTTACAAGCAGCGTCACGCTGAGTGAATCGCCCCCCCATTCGAAGAAGGTATCATGAATGCCCATCTGCCCCGTTCCGAGAATGTCCTTCCAAATGTGGTGAAGCTGTTTCTCCAGCTCATTCGAAGGAGCATCTTGCGTGTCATATGCTTTATCCGCCAGTTCGGCTTCCAAC